>NZ_WVTD01000002.1 GCF_009856825.1 Novosphingobium silvae
GTATATCTGACCACGACACGATCAGATCCGCCTGCACATCACCATCACGTCGCATCGCCATCGTCGCTGACCGCCTTCTTTCCGTATCCAGGCTGAATCAGATCACACCGACTTCGTCAACGCGCTGCTAAGGTGGTTATCTGATGCTTGCCCTCCTTGCCGCCTCGATCGTCGCCTCCAATCAGACCTTCACCTGCACACCAACCCATGTCTGGGATGGAGATGGCCCGGTCTGGTGTGCGGAAGGGCCCCGCATTCGCATCGCTGGCATCGCTGCCCGGGAAATGGGTGGCAGCTGCCGCACCAATCAGCCCTGCCCCGATGCCACGGCGATCGAGGCACGCGATGCGCTCGTCCAGCTGATGGGCGGCGCGCGCGGGACGATCCCGACCGGTCACGTTGTGGTTCGAGGTCCGCCGCTGTCGTGCCGTTCCGAAGGTTCCGCAGGCGGAAGCCGCACGGCTGCCTGGTGCCGCCTGCCCTCCGGCGCAGATCTCTCCTGCGCGATGATCCGTACGCGAACGGTGCTGCGATGGGACCGGTACTGGAAAGGGCCAGCGTGCCGGTAAGCCCCGACCTACACTTTCGTGGTGAGCTGGTCGAAGGGCAGCTTGGCCTCGTGCTCCAGGCAGGCGGCGGCCACTGGGAACTGGATGCGCCGAGGTCGGCTCGACGCCTTGTCGGCCGCGAGGTCGAGGTCACTGGCCACCGTGCAGGCTTCAACGGCTTGATCTGCAAGCAAGTCTGGCCGGCAGGGACAGCCCAACCTCGCCGAATGCAGCTTCCAATCGAACGCCTGCTCGTTGGTGGTTTCGTGATTTACGGACTTCTGGCGCCCCTGGCCGGGCTTGCCGGACAGCTTTCTTGATGCTCAGCGATTGGGAACTCTGGGCCTGTGCCAACCATGTTCTGCAAACCCATGGCGACAAGGCACCGTTGCACGTCGCCGAGCAGATTGGCGCTCTCGCTCTCGCTCTCGCGCACGACCAGGCTGGAATTCGTGCGTGGCAGGCCATTGCTGAGCGGATTGTCCAGCTGACCTCCAACCGTGAAGGCGCCCGGCTGCAGTAGCCGTCTTCGACGCTGCCGCCTCGTTCATCCGATCGGCGATAGATCGCCTGGAAACAGACATGCCTGCGCGCTGGATGGGCCACTGGCATCGCCTTCGATCCTGAAACCACGCATGCGCTCCACCAGATGGCGGGCAAGATCGACACGGGCACTGCGCTGTACACGCGGATCATCGGCATTGAGGCAAACAAGGGTGTGCTCTGGCGCAACGGCCAGGGCGACTTCGAGGTGGGTCAGAAGAAGGTCGTCAGAGATTCGGCGCATGCGCCCTTGAGAACAAATAAAGAACATGTAGTCAACCGACGGCGATCGGAGAGGTGCGAAAGGCGGAACACTATATGCCGATCTCGAACGGTTTGGTGATCGTCCGATCGAGCTCTGGGGGCTTGCGTTTAGGCGCAGGTGCCAAGCGATCCTTGGCCTGCCCTTTGGCGGCTGCATCGCGCAGCAGATCGACCGTTTCGAGGGCCGAGCGCTTCATGCCGGCGTTGCGCTCGACCGCCGCTTCGAGCTTGCCGGCATGATCGACATACAGGGTGAAGCCATCGCGCAGCCGGGTGATCGTCACGAGAAACGTTTGCTGATTGGCCAGATTGCGTTCGCGGCTGTCCATGACCGCGATACCGCGGTCGGACGTGAGACCCTGGGCCATATGGGCATTGAGCGCATAAGCAAGATCGAGACGGCGGAGCATCGGATCGCCCTGCTCCAGCCTGTGCTCTGCGCCGAGAGATGTCTTCACAACGACCCCGGCGCTGTCGACTACAACAATCCGAGCCTGGTCGGCATTAAGCAGGCCCCGCGTGTGATCGGTCTCGGTCCATCGGATCCGGTCATGGGTGTGGATGTCGATTTCGCGCACCTCGAAGAGCCGCAGTGCATCCTGCTCACCTTGTGGCCGGAACTTGCCCGGACGAAGCTCGAACTGGCGCCCCCGTTCGTTCTCCAGTGTAACCCGCTCGCGCTCGGTGTCCGCCGAGGCCACGCGATACTCGCCGGGTGAAAGGCCCTGCCCTCGTTGGCGGCGCACGACCTCGACCACCATGCCGGGCGCATAGGTGCTGGCATAACGCAGCTCTTCGCGGGTGACGTTGACGCGCGACAGGGTACTGAGGCGCATCGCCCCAGGTCCCAATTCCCCGTTTGCCTTCAGGCCCGTCTGTACGGCTTCGTTCACGGCGCTGCGCAGGGCTCGGCCTGAAGCGTAAATTGCGGTTCCCTCGCGCTCCCCTGATGGGAGCGACAGCCATGCCGCCGCAGCCTCGACGGCAGCTACGTTTCCCACCTCGATCACCTGGGGCGCCAGATGACGCATGGCGTCCTCGATCCGTCCCTCTTGGGCAGCCTGCTGGGCATCACGCAGCATCTCGGTCCGCGCCCTGAGGTTGGTGCCCATCACTGCAGTCTCTATCCCAGCCTGCTGCATCACATCAAACGGCTTGCCGGCATCGACAGCGCCCAGCTGCTTGCGGTCGCCAATGCTGGCGAAGCGGCCGAGTTCGAGCAGGTTTGCCAGCCGCACCAGCTTTTCCTTGTCGGCATTGCCGACCATGGAGGCTTCGTCGAGCAGCACGACCGTACCGCGCATAGCCGCGCGCGCCTCGCCAAGACGAGCCGCGTCAGCCCCTTCGAGCAGGTCGCGGTGCTGGCCCAAAAACCGCGATACGGTCATCGACGGGATGCCCGTCTCGCGCTCGAGCATCTGGACCAGCGTGTTCTGCACAGCGAGCCCGAGTACGGCCCTGCCCTCCTCGCGCAAAATGTCCGCCACGGGCTTGAGGACTGTGCTCTTGCCCGCACCGGCGACGCCCTGGATCGCGACGATGCGGTTGTGAGATCCAAGCAGCAAACGCCCTGCCCCTTCCTGCCCGGGGTTGAGGGTAATGCCGTATTTGATCTGGGAGAGGGCCTGCAGCCGTGTCCCTGCGAGGTCCGGTGCAATGATCGCCGGGGCCACACCGCGCCCACTTTCGACCGCCGCAATGATACGTTGCTCAAGGCTGACCGCATCACGCGTTGTCAGGAGGTCCCGGCCGCCTCCCCTGCCCCTTTCCAGATGACCCTGACGCACGAGCTGGTCGACCCGGTGCTCGATCTCGGCAAGCGAGGTCGGCAGCGCAAAGCCGAGCGCCGCGCGATAGATCTCCGAGCGGGTGAAGGCTGCTTCCCGCTCGCCCAGATGCCGGACAGCCGAGGCAACCGCATGGATCGCGGCGACCTGCTCCGCACTGCGGTTTCCCATACGTGCGGGTATCAGCGGATCGCCTTCACGCAGGCCCAGCCGTTCGGCAAAGGCGGCTGCAAGGGCTTGCCCTTGGTGGACAAGCGCTCGCACGGAAGGGCCAAAGCCGGTCACGTTTCCGAGGTCTTGCGCACTGCGTGCATTGGCTCTGGCAATGACCACGGCGGGGTCAAAGCCGAGCCTCGCGGAGGTCTCCCGCCACTGCTGCGTCAGCGCTTCGCGATCCTCGATCTGCCCCTTTTCGGCTCGGGTCATCAAGGTTGCGGCATCCAGGACGCCCGGCCCTGAGAAGTTCATTTGGGCAGCTGCTTCCAGGATCTCTGCACGCCGGGAACTGAAGGCATCGCGCACGGCCTTGGGCACCCCGACGGCCTCGAAATTGCCGTGCTTGCCAAACTCCCCGACCTCGTAGCCGAGCTTCTCCACGTCCAGACGAAACCGGGCCATGGTCATGGCATTGAGGAGGGTATTGTGCTGCCAAAGCTTGTCGTTGCGCAGCGCCCGCCATTTGCCGTCCGGCCCCTGGGTCACATTGGCAATGACGGCATGGAAATGCGCATTGGGCTCCTGGTTGCGGTTGGTGTCGTGCTGGAAGAGCGCAATCGCAAGGTTGCCGGTCTGCACGACGCGCTCCCTGCCGCGGACATCCATCCGGGTCTCCGCGAGGTTTTTCTCGGCCCAGCGCAGGGTCTCCCGGACGGCCGCGGCGTAGGCGTCGAGGATCCGTTTGTCGCCGCCCACCAGCGCGAGGACCGACCAGCTTTTCGGCATAGAAAAAGTGAGATCGGTCCCTGCCCGATGCGCCCGATTGTCGCTGCCAACCCGGCTGCCATCGGGCAGCATGCCTTTGAGGATTGCCTCGAACTGCCGCGCATCAACGGTCCCATTGAGCCCCAGCGCGGCAGCGCCCTTCCCGAGCCATTCGCCGGAGCGGTCGGCATCGGCCCGCGTGTAGTAGTTGTCGGCAGCAAAGTAATTGGCCGCGCCGCCCGCGGTGCGAACATTGCGACCTTCGACCGTCACGAGCTGGCCCTTGGTGCAGTACTTGGCGACGTTCTGGCCGAGGCCGTTGAAGCAGGTGATCCGATGGAATTCGCTGTCCTTGGCGGTGTAGCCGTTCTCGTCCTTGTAGGTCTTGCCATCCTTGCGGGCGGGACGGTCGGTGACGACCGAGATCGAGGTGATGCTGGTGCCACCCTGGGTGGTGCGGGTTTCGGGGTCGCGAGCGATGCGGCCAACGAGGATAACGAGATTGGTCATGGGCTTTCTCCTGATCGAGCATTCCGGGTCCATCCCGGCTGCAAACCCGAGCAGAAGCGCCCCGCGGCGAAGCGCACCGGAGGGGAACCCGGAACTGGTTCGGGTGGTGCGGGCAGCCGGGCAAGGCCCGGCAACTCGGCCGGACCTGATCCGGGTTGCGCGTCTCGACGGGGGGTGATTCAGGGACAGGTTTGTATCGAAGCCGGGTGGAGCTGGATGCCGTGAACAGGTTTGCCCTGCCTCGTTTCCCTCCGGTTTTGGCCGGATCATTCCCCCGCCAGCCCTCCACCGGAGAACCCCTTCCTAGATCACGGTACGGACCGCTCCTTCAGCAGGTGGCCTGATCCTGGACGCAACTGCTTCGCCGGGGACAGGCATATCGATCGTCACCCCTTCAGCGCCGTCCAGAGGGTTGCCTCGAAGCATCCAGGCCTGCGGCGTGATCAAGCGCGCCCAGTCAGCAAAGGAGGGGATCGCGCCCAGGTCTTCGCGCACGTGCTGCTCGCCGACCAGGCGCACCGGAACGACCCGGCCATCGGCATTGACGAGTGTCTCGCCGAAGATCGCCTCCAGCATGAATATCCCCTCGGCATGGTGCCGCAGCGCGCGGTGCCGAGGGTCTGCCAGGATTGCCTTGGACTGGTCGAACCACTGGTGCAGCGGGAGATAGTCATCGACCGTGCCGCCCCATTTCCGGACCGACGAGAGGGCGTGGTAGTAGCAGTGGGCCATGCCGGGTCTCCTAGAGCTCGGTCGAGTGATCATCGGTCGCGGTGAAGCGCAGGCTGCAGTCGAGCACGAAGGTCGCTTCAGCCACATCGATCACCAGTTCGCCGCAGGCACCGTCGTTGATCTCCCAGCCAGGATGATGACGTTCGAGCGCCAGATAGGTCAGCTGCTCCAGCGCTTGCCCAAGTGACTGCAGCTCCTCGGAGCCGTAAGGACAAGCATCTGCACAAGGTGACCGAACGGATAGCCATCCTCGACCGCAGATTGCCATAGCGCCGCGAGTTCTCGGTCGCTGAGTACGCGATCACGAGGTTCATTCCGCTTCGGACGCCACGCGTCCCGGCAGGGATTAGCAGGCATATGCTCGAGTCTGGTGAGTGCCCACGTGTAGAAGGTCGAAAGATGGCGATAGACGATCCGCGCCATCGTCAGGGTTTCCTTGCCCCGCTCGAATGCGATCTTCTCAACAAAGCGGCTCACGTCACCTCGGGTAATGGAGTCCGCGAGGCGGTCTCCCAGCTCAGGCTCAATGTACTTTCGGAAGACCCGATCGAACTCCCTCGCGCTGCGCTTTTTGCCCTCGATCTGCTGGGACAGATACGTCTCGTAGAGCTCGGCAACCGTACCGACGCCCTTTGACCCCTGCCTCTTAGCACCCGGCTTCCTGGCAATGCTCTTGCCCTGCTCGACATCGACAAGCAGATCGCGCGCCTTCTTACGCGCATGGGCGAGGGTAAAACTCGGACCATGGCGCCCGATGGTCACATTCAACCACTTGCCCTGAACCCGCTTGCGCAGAATGTACGTCTTGATACCACTGGCGCCCATGCGAAGCCTCAGGCCGGGGACGATACCATCGGCCAGCTCAATCTGACCAGCCGCCGGCGCCTTGAGTCCTGCGATCTTCGCGTCCGTCAAACCTACTTTGTTCGCCATATGTACCTGCTACCTTAGGTAGCTTTTTGTAGTGGATACTGGCGAACATTTGAAGAACAATGCGGACTGTGAATCCCGGATTTCCGCCATTTTTGGACACATGCGGATGCGCTAGGACCCTCTGATCATGGCTCTTAATCAGCGGGTCCTTGGTTCGAGCCCAAGTGCGTCCACCATCCTCTTTAGATGAACGCTCCCATCATTGTGAGAAGTTCGTCTTCTGCCAAGCTGTCTGATGCGCGCCCTGTCCGGGCGCCTGCTCGCCATCGGCGAACTGCTCGCACCTATCTTCAAGACCCCTTTCATCGCGTCGGCCAGCCCTCTCGCCGACAAGCCGATCGCGTATGTGGTCGGCAAGGCGCAGAGCAAGGGCTACGATGGTGAAGGTGGGATTGACGTGACCTCCGGTCGAGAAGGTCGCGCAACTCGCTACGAACAGGTTGTCCACTCCGTGAACCTGGCAGTTGGCATCGACGACGCCGCTTTCTGGACCTTCGGACATGCGAAGCGTCGCGATATGATGATATGTTCCGCTCAGTTCGTCTCCGATAGATCCTTGATCGAACAGCCAGTCGGCCTTTTCAACATGTCCGATCCCGGTCGCTTCGAAGTGATCTGAAAGGATTTCGGCAAAGCGAAGCGATGTACGCCGCTCTTCTTCGTTGACCCGCCACGCCACGCGGGCCCGTCGCATACCCAGGCGATCGCGATCATCGCACAAGGTGACGCGGCTTTCGGGATCCGGCTTCTGCTCAAGATCGATGACGAGGTCGATCCCTCGTACGGGAAAGGCAGCGTGACGCTTTTGCCATCCACGGCGCCAAAGATTGGAGACCGCCGACCCGGGATCTCGGGCAAGACGCAGGGCCGCCCCGCTTCGTCCGTAACCACGTGCACCCTCATCCGGAGCGATCCCGGCAAGCTCCTTGAAAGCTTCCCACCCACAATCGGGGTCGGCTTCGTATGTCAGAATGACACTGGCGTTCAGCAATTCGCTTTCCTGCTGCTCCTTTGCTGAAAGGGCAAAGCCGCTCTCATACTGAAGGCCCATGCGCGTAGCGAAGATGGCCAGCCGGTCCTGCAGCACCTTTGCCGCGCTGGCATTTGTGTGGAGGCGGCCAATGGACCCACGTGGATGTTGCATGAAGAACCGGCCTACCATGGGCATTGCCGCTCCCAGCCCGCCTGGCACATCTTCCGCGCTTGAAAGCAGGAGGCGAGCCGACTCGAGCCCTCCGGCGCAGAGGACGAACAGGTTGGCCTTGATGACGGCCTGCTTACCTTCCAACGTCGATACGGTAACCGCCTCTACCCGCTTCCCTCCTGCAGGCGCATGCCACCGGGTCACGTTCGCATGCAGAACCGCATCGATGTTCTCCGCCGACTTCAGCACGGCATCGTACTCGACGCCCCAGTTGCGATAAAGACGGCTACCAAGAGGCGCGTAGCGCCAGATGAAGTTCCTTAGTCTGGGATCAGTGATCGGCTCCAGCCCGAGCGCGCTCGCAGCGAGGCTGTCATCCTGCCAGGCACGCCGAAAGCCACACACCGCCCGAGCCGCTTCGTAGTACGGCTCCAGATCTTCAAGCCCTATCGGCCAACCCGAGTGTGGCACCCAGGCGCGCGCCTGGAAGTCTATGGCGTCAAGCTTGCCGCATCGGCCGGTCCACCGAGAGGTAGACCCTCCGAGCACACGATAGCGACCGGTGTCCATCGTCATCGAATGACCCGCCACCTCTCCTTCATATAGGCGCTGCGTCTCTGCCTCGGCACTGCCGCTGCCGCTTTCGAGAAGGCAGATGGAGAAACGGCTCCCCGCCAAAGCCTGCGCAATGGAAATCCCTGCAGCACCCGCGCCGATCAGGCAGACGTCGTACTGCAGTTGCCCGGCGGGGATCTGATCCGTCCGCAAGTCAGATACCGCCATTTTACCTCCTGTTCGGCTTGCCACCATGTTAACCAGACGTCATGGTTAACGAAAGACGGAGGATCGATAATGGATGTTGTTACACCGCTCTGGCCTCGTGATCTTCGATTATGCTTCGGAACTGCAAACATCTTGAATGGGCGAAGTGAAGTAGAAGCCGCACGCCTTATGGATGCAGCGCTCGACGAAGGAATACGGTACTTCGATACCGCGCCAATGTATTGTGGTGGCCACGCCGAACGCTTGGTTGGACATGTTGCCTGCCGTCGGCGGGGCAAGATGTTCATCGCCACGAAAGCTGGCATGCTGCCGCCGAGCACTTCGCTCCCGGCCCGGGCGGCACGCAGGATCGCTCAGGCGGCGGGTGTATCCCCTCCAGCCTTTGCAGTTCCGCCCAGCCGTCAATTTAAGCCGGTGCAGGTGGCGGCAAGCTTGCAGACCAGCCTTCGCCAGCTAGGCAAGAGTCGGATCGACATGCTCCTGCTCCACGAACCCAAGCCGCAGGACATAACCGACGATCTCCTGACCTTGCTTCAGGACCGCAGGGACCAAGGCGACATCGGTCAATTTGGGTTGGCAACCGGCAGACAGGCCACGAAGGACATTATGGCACGATATCCGGGGGTCTTTTCCTACGCGCAGGTGCCGGACGCAATGGGCGATCGGAACGAAGTTGCCATCAGCCGTAGCGCCGCGACCATCATCGGAAGTCACTCTTTGTTGGGGGAGCGATTTGCCAGTTTGGTGAGGCGCCTGACTGCAGATGACCTCTTGCAGGCCCGGTGGCGAAGCACGCTGGGCATTGATGCGCTCGATACATCTGAACTCGCTAGGCTCTTCCTTGCGGAGGCGCTCGACTACAACGACGCAGGGCCGGTTCTGTTCTCCTCTGGCAACGCTCGGAACGTTCGCGCTAACGTCCGTCTGCTTTCAGAGCCGATTGATCGGCAGAAGATCGCGGCGCTGCGGGCCCTCGTCCAATGCATGGGCATAATTGAAGCCGAAACAAGCCCTCGCGAAGCCCGGCGTTCGAGCGCCCGACGGCGCCGATAGAGTCTGCAGCGACACCATGCCAAAGATGGATGTGACAGGCGAAAACGGCTGTGGATAAGTTTTCGCCGTGGAACGAAGGCTGTTGCAAAATCATCGAAAGATCTTAAAGGCGCTGTCGGAACGGACGCATAGCTCAGTTGGTAGAGCAGCTGACTCTTAATCAGCGGGTCCTTGGTTCGAGCCCAAGTGCGTCCACCATCCCCTTCTCACTTGCCCCTAAGGCGCCCGGATAAAAGGCGGCGCAGTGCTCGCTGGCGACGTGGCACGGATGCTCGCGCGTTCACTCTATAGTGACACCATAGAGCTTTCCCAGATCCTCGATCAACCGTCCGCTGAGCGCATCGACAAACTCCAGGCCAACTTTCTCGTCACTGAGCCAGCGAACCTGTGCTTCGATCGGCTTGAGATGAGCGACATTCAAGCGCAGGCGCTCCCCCGGAACGAATGCGCTACTGCTGCCGACAATGCTGCACCCACCTTGTGAGATATCGCCAAGCTCCACCGGAAAGACGTGCCAGCTCGACTTGCGACATCGTGCGTGCAGCAGCACCGTGTGCCTGGCAGCCAGCCGATCGCCCTGTTCATTGTCCTGCATGTGCTTCCCCCGATAACGCAGGACTAGTACGTAGCCTCGAGAAGTAAATCGGACGTTTCGTTTCAGTCCGGAACGACTTTCTCAGGCTGCTCTTCAGGACCCCCCGTAACCGCGATCGCGTGATCGATCGATTTCGCCTTCTCGACGATCGTTCGGCTCACGTTCTGGTAGCGCTCGTCGAAGTCGGGCTCGCGGCTGCAGGCCACCAAGGTGGCAACTGCAGCAACGAGCGTGACGATGTTCAGGGCTCGACGCATCAATAGTCCTTCTTGATGCGCACGTTGAGGCTGTTGACGCCCGAACCGCCTGCCTGGCTCAGCACCGAAAGCCACTTCGTCACGCTGACTTCAAGCTGGGTGGCGGTAAAGCCGCGCGCGTCGGTGATCAGTTCGACATATATATCGTCGGTCAGGTACTGACCCGCAGCCACCGCGGTTCCGCGTCCTGTGGCCTCATCGGCGCCCAGGATGCGAAGCCGATCGATACCGGTCGCCGAACGCAGCTTTCCTAGGGGGTTCAGCCCGCCTCCGCTTCCACGCAGCGAGTTGAGCGAGGATGCCAGTTGCACTGCCTGGATCGCCGAAAGATTGGCGATCGAGCTTCCAAAAAGGATGCGCGACAGGACTTCGTCATCCGGAAGGCTTGGCGTCGACGAGAAATCGATCTGCGGATTGAACGCCTGCCCCGTCACGTTGACGCTTACAGCAATGTCTTCGATGTCCTCCGTGGCGGTGATTGCCACCGTCGGATCGATCGTCTGCCCGCCGGTGAAGGATACCAGGCCCTTGGTGATTTCGAAGGAGCGGCCGGCAAAGCCGAGAGTGCCGCGAACCAGTTCCACCTCGCCGGCCACCGATGGTGCAGCGCTGGTTCCCGTTACGCGGAAGTCGGCGCTCCATTCAGATTCCAGTCCCATTCCCGAAACATAGAGCTTTTCGGGAGCACGCAGGCGCAGGTCGAGCCGTACCAGTGCAAAGGCACTTGGTCCGGTGGTTGCGGGTTCGTCACCAGAGATGCGCTGCGGCCCCACTGGCGGCTTGAAGCGGACGCCGGTCAGGCGGGGCACTTGTGCCGAGCCTTGGCGCACGATTTCATACCGGGTTTCTGGAAGCCTGATCTCGCCTGCGAGGAGTGCCGGCTGTCCTGCCGCCTTTGTCAGATGCAGATCTCCCGAAGCGGTGGCGGAAAGTGCGTCGCTGCGGGCCAGGCGGGCCTCGTCAAGCTTGACCCGCAGATCCATGGGATAGCCCGCGTCAGCCGCAAGGCTTACCCGGCCGTTGGCGCTGACGCTTCCGCTGCCAGCCCGCGCAGTCAAGGATGTGAGTTCGAGAGTGTTGCCCGTGAACTTGCCGGAGATGGCCATGGAGCTGAGCCGCGTTCCGTAAGCCTGGTTCTCGTACACGAGATCACGCCCCTGGATGACCCCGTTGATGCACGGGTCCGACACACGGCACGAGAAGTCTGCCGCGAGCCCGATCGGACCTGAGAAAGTTTGCCCCGACAGGCCGGCGAAAGAGAAGAGAGTATCAGCCGGCCCGTTGTAGCGAATGCCGCCACCCAGTGGGGCTTCCAGCAGACGCGTCGTCCAAGACCCGGCCCCTGCTCCCAGCGGACGCAGGCTCGCCACCATGCGGCCGATCACGCTCCCGCGCCGACGGAAGACCATGCGAGCTTCTCCGCCGTCGTCCAGCAGCTTGCCGACGAAATTGATGTCGACAGGCTGGCTAACGGCACTTGAACTGGTGCGCGTGAAGTCATCCAGCGTCAGCCGCGCGTCCGCGCGGGGGAAGGCAGATGTGTTTGCCTGCTCGAAGTCGAGGCTGCCGCTGGCCTTGCCACCGATCCCGTAGCCAGGAACGAAGGCATTGACGATCGCCATGTCGATCCCTTCGAGGCGGCTCTGGATTTTCATCCCGTTACCGTAAGTTCCGGCTATCTTTGCATTGCCCCCACCGAACGCGATCTGCGTGGGCAGCAGTTCATAGCCATTGTCCTTCGGGATGATGCGCGCGGGCGTGCTGGTCTTGAGATCAAGTCCGCGCACCCGCCCTTGCAGCGCCACGCGCCAGATCTCAGGTTGAAGGTCGGCGTTCAGCCCCAGGCGGAATGGCACGCCGCTCACTCCCTCGATCAAACCCTTGGCTTTGCCGCGACCGTCACGGTAATCGACGATTACGCGAGCCGCCGCCAGATCGAGCGCACCGACGCTGGTTCCCGCGATCTGGGCGTCGGCAACGACATAGGGGCTATCATATAGAACCGCGCGGCCATCGATGATGGCGGATCCGATGGAAAGCTCGGCCGGTCCCTGGAAGTTGGCGTTTCGTGCCCTAAGATTGAAATCGACGGCCTGATACTTGCCTTCGGCATCCAGACGAACAAGCCCGCCAATGCCGTTTCCGTTTGCGGTCAGCTGCCCGGAGAAAGGACCGGTCCGCGTCTGGACGATGCGACCGGCGAACTCCACGCCCGACAGATTGGCCTTGTTGATCTGAACCGACGTGGCCGCTCCCAGCCCGAGGTTCACATCCGCGGTAAGCGGGCCGTAATCCGTGTCAGCCTTTGCATCGAGGTGGTAACCGCCCGGAGCGCCCTTGATACGAGCATCAAGGTTAGCAAGGCCGATGCCCAGCCCGGGGCGCTCGGCTGTAATGTGAGCATCGGGGTTCTGAATGGTGCCGATGACACGGACGCCGAGCGCGCCATACTGCTTGGACGTCCCCTTTGCGGCGAGGGATATTCGTCCATTAGGCGACCAGCTTCCCTGCCCGTTCGTGACCTGTAGCAAAGGCGCGTTCAGCCGGACGCCCGAGAAGCGCGCCACGCCATCCGAACCATACCGCACGTTCGAGGAGGCCGAGAAGTTGCCGCCGAGGTAAGTCTGGAGGCTCTCGTTCAGAAGTCGCGTGGAGCGTGCCCTGACCGTACCTTGCAGGGCGAAGCCCTGTCCTTCGGTCTTGAGGTCCATATCGGTGTTGATGTCGAAGATACCGACACTATCGAGACGATAGTTGTCGATCCTTCCATCGACTGCACCCGTGTAGAGGCCCTTGCTCATGTCGGCTAGCAGGATCAGCTTGGCGTCGATCCGATCCGAACGCAGCCGCATGTTGTCCGAAAGAATGCGTGGGCCTTCGATTGCTAGGTCGCCGTTCAGCGAAACGTTTGCAAGGCTGCCGCCAGCGACGGTGTCGAGACCGGTTATGCGGCCAACCCTTGCTGCTACGGGGATCATGATGTGGTCGGCATCGACTGTAGCCGCGCCTCGAGCCGAGAGGTTCTCGAGCCCCATGTCGTTCATGACGATCCGACGCGCAGCGAGTTGATAGTTGACGGTCGGCGTCGCGAATGCGCCATCCAAAGCCAGGTTGGCGGTCAGCCCTGCCCCGCTCAGGTTCTCGGCGATCGCGGACGGCTTGGTAAGCACGAGCGCAAGCTTTAGGTCGTCGAAACTGTT
The DNA here is from genome assembly GCF_009856825.1 of Novosphingobium silvae. Taxonomy (GTDB): domain Bacteria; phylum Pseudomonadota; class Alphaproteobacteria; order Sphingomonadales; family Sphingomonadaceae; genus Novosphingobium; species Novosphingobium silvae. The sequence goes on from NZ_WVTD01000002.1 coordinate 13,271, forward strand.
TTCCGACAGATCGACCACACCGTCAGGCGTGAGGTTGAACGCATCGCTCCAGATCCTGCCGGTCAACTTGGCGCGGCGCTTTTCGAAGGCAGCCACGATGTCGAGGTTCATGACCGGGCCCAGCAGGTTGGCGATCGGTCCGGTGAAGAGCCGGGCAATGCGCGTCGGCCCCTTGATCGCGAACGTGCCGTTTCGGGCCGTCAGCGCCAGGCGCGTGAGTTCGCCGCCGCCATGATCCGCGTTAAGGTTGCCGTTCCATGCAGCCCAGTCGCCCTTGCCGGCGAGCCTGAGCGTGGTGGGTTCGTTCAGCCCGGCGAGCGTGGCGATGAGCCCGCCGCGAGGGGCCTCCATGTCGAGATCGATATCAAGCCTATTATTCTCAGGCACCGCATCAAGCAGAACCTTGAAGCGATCGCCACCGCCCTTGCCTGCGACAGCTATGGTGCCACCCTTGGCGTCGATCTGGGCACGACCATCGGCAATGTGGGCCTGCCCCGCGACTGTCATGATCCGCCGCTGTCCCGACACCGGGGGTTCGGCGATGAAACGGTCTATGCGCAGGTTGCCGATGTCGATGTCGAGGTCGGGCAGCAGAGGAGCATCACTGGGCGGCGTCTCTCGAAATTGCGGAGAGCGGCGCAGGACGACCCGCTGGGCCGTGGCGCTGCGAACGTCGACATGGTTATCCAGGTAGGCGAAAGGACGCCAGTCAACCCGAATCTCGGGCGAGTACAGGAATTCGCCGCGCAGATCGCGGACCGAAAGCCCGCGAAGAACCATCTTGCCGTAAAGCGAACCGTCGATCCGTGCGACCGAGATCCGCATGCCGTTCTGGAACTCCAGGCCGGCAATCTGGTCGGCGACGAAGCGGCGGCCTGGTCCCGTGTTGATGCCCAGGATAACGGCAAGCAGAAATGCGACGAGGCCGAGCAGCACGAAGGCAACTGTCTTGAGCGCCCTTACCCTGATCTTGTGCCACCGGGAATGTCGAGGCGTGGCGCCTTCTGCTTCGGTCGAAACGGTAACCACCTGCTGCTCGGCGCCTTGGTTGCTGGATGCGATGATATCGTCGGGTCCGGACATCAGAATGCCTGCCCGATCGAGACGTAGATGTTGAAACGCGACTCGCCCGGCTTGCGGCCCAGCGGAGTTGCGACATCGAGGCGGACCGGCCCGAAGTTCGTGTAGAAACGTCCGCCGATGCCCACGCCGTAGCGCAGATCAGAGAACTGCGGCATCGTTTCACGGTAGGCCTGACCGGCATCGACGAAGGCGACGACGCCATAGTTGCCGAACCGATAGCGAGCTTCGAACGATCCCTCGTTCAGGCTGCGGCCGCCGACCGGATTGCCGTCCGGCGCCTGTTCGCCAAGCGCCTGATACGCATATCCCCGGACGGAGCCACCACCGCCCGCATAGAGACGGCGCGAAGGGGCAATGTCGAAGAGCCCCGCGCCCTGTATCGTACCAACGCGAACGCGCGCGGCCAGCACGAGGCTGTCGGTCACCGAGTAGTACGTCGAGGCGTCGAGCCGCCCGCGAACATAGGGATCGAAACCGCCGCGCACCGTGGCTTCTGGTTGCAGCAGCATGGTCGCGCGGTAGCCCTTCGTCGGGTTCAAAAGGTCATCGGAGGTGTCAAACCCGACCTGTCCGTTGACGCCTGCGACGTAATAGGTGTTGCGCTTGCGTCCGCGCGTCGCCGCATCGTAATCGGTTTCGGCAGTCGCCAGGAACTCGACGCCAAATGCGTAGGTGTACCGCTTCTGCCAGATCGGAGTGGAATCGCGCGCGATGCGCGCAGCCAGGCGGCCGGTGTAGGCGCTATAGGCGTCGTAGTCGTTGTGAAAGGCCTCGGCCACCAGTTCGAATGTCCGGTCTCGCTTCCCCGCGTTCGAGCGGCGGAACGTCACGCCCGCACCCTGCTGCCGGGTGCCAAGAATGGCATTCGCTATCAGGGCGCCTTCAGGAGGGAACATGTTGCGATGGGTCCAGGTCGCCTGCGCGGTGATGCCCTCTCCCGCCGCGTAGCCAAGGGATCCGGCGATCGTCCGCGGCGGTCCTGCATCCTGCTGCACGTGCAACTGCACGTATTCGGTGCCATCGCCTGCCGCCTCGCCGGTCTTGCGCGGCTCCACCGCGACCGTCGAGAACAGGCTGGTGGCGACGAGCGCCTTGCGCAAGTCGTCGACCTTGCGGCTATCATATAGCTCGCCTCGCTTGAAGCGGGCCAGAACCTGGATGTGATCGGCATCGAAAGCCAGGTCACCGTCGGTGGTGAAACCGCCGAAGCGTCCGCGCGGGCCGATCGTGACAGGCAAGGTATATTCACCCTTTGCCGTCGCCTGGTCGAGGAGGATGTCTCGTTGACCCACTTCCGCAAACGGATAGCCATTCTCAGGAAGAGCCACGGCGATCTTGGCTTCGGCACCTTGGACGCGCTCCGCAACGATCGGTTCACCCACTTTCAGAGCGAAATTGTCTGCAATCAGGTTCGGCGGCGATGTCGGGTCCGCATTGATGACTATGTTCGAGAAAGTATACCGCTGGCCCGGCTGAACATCGATCACTGCCGTGGCCGTAGGGTCGGCCTGATCGCCCGGTGCTTCCATGCGAGTGCGTACGGTAGGGCTGTACCATCCCTCGGACGCCAGCACCGTCTCCATCAGCTGGCCGTCTTCCGTCAGACGAGCCGAGATCATCGCGGTATTGGCCGCCTTCCCGTCGCCCTTCTCCAGCGCCGAAAGAGACTGGAACTGATCCTTGAGGTTGGTTTCGGTTTCCTTGTCCGCAAGGTCGAGGCCGCGAAGATCGACGCGATAACGGACTTCTACATCCTTGTCGTCGTCAGGCGCCTCGTCCGCGAAGCGAACCGGCGTCACTTCGAACTGGTCGAGCGGCGGCAGCGGGGCCACCAACTCGGCGTCACGCACCGGCGCGTCGCCAACCTCCTCGTTTGCATCGGCATCGGCAAGGGCCGGATCTCCCAAGGGCGGCGCAGTGCCCGCATTCGGTTTTGCACCCGCCTGCTCCTCGGCAATGCGACGCTCGAACGCCTCGATCGATTCCAATGGGGCATCAAGCGCCGGGTCAGAGGACGCGTCGAGTTCGGGCACGGAAGCGTTGAACTCATCGTCCGGGATGATCGGCGCTACGTCGGGCAGCGGAGGCGCGGCAGGCGGCGTGGGAACCGGAACGTTTCCGGCGCGAACCTCGGCATCGTCCACGGTTGCAGGAGCCGCGCTCGTCGTGGTCGCGGTCCCGGCGTCCTGCGCCATGGCCGTGGAAGAAATCGCAGAAACGGTAAGCGCGATAGCTATCGCCTTGCTGGCGCAGCTGCTGCGCAACACAAGGGAACAAGGCGCACGATGGTCGATTAGCCTAGACATGGACAACGCGACGAATCACCCCTTTGCCGGACCGGCAAGCCCGGCCCCTCCTCAAAATGCCTATCGCACCGGTCCTGTGAAAGTTCCCTCGTTCACACAAGCTGGAAAGCATTAACGTGAATTCAGCCGAGAATGAACAGGATGGTGCTTCTTCTCCGAAGCCGGCCAAAACCCCCGGCTCGGATGCGAGCAGTCCTCTGAAGATGCCGCGCGCTGCCTGGGCCCGGGTCTTGAAGCGGGTGTGGGTCATGATCGGCTTTCACGAGCTTGGCCTGCTATCGGCGGGGCTGGCCTTCTATACTTTTCTCGCCATAACGCCGCTGATTGCGGCAACCGTGATGGTCTACGGCCTTGTCGCGGACGTCGCGATGGTGCGCAAGCAGATCGCCGCGGTCGTTGATGTGGTCCCGGCCGATGTCGCACGGCTTCTCGAAGAGCAGTTGATCAACATTATCTCCACCAATGCCGGCGTGACCGGAGTGGCGCTGGTGATCGCGCTTTTCTTCGCGGTCTACGGCGCGATGCGCGCTGCCGGCGGGATGATGAGCGCGCTCAACATCATAAACGAGGAGCGCGAGACACGCAGCATGGTGGCGACGACCCTTCGGACCGGAGGGCTTACCCTTGCAGCCATCCTGCTCGTGCTGACAGGTGTCCTGTCGGGCGGTGTCTTCGCATGGCTGCAGACGCAGACTTCCGTCTACCTGGGTGGCGCAACGCAGTTCCTGTTCAAGCTGCTTACGTGGACCTTCGCCATCGCACTCGGCAGCGCCGGTTTCGCGCTGATCATGCGGTATGGCCCGGATCGCAGGCCCGCGAAGTGGCGCTGGCTTGCGCCGGGGGCTCTCCTTGCGACGCTCCTGTGGCTGGCGGTGTCGTTCGGCTTTTCTCTCTATGTGGCTTACATCAGCAACTACAGCGCCACATACGGCTCGCTCTCAGCCATCGTGGTTTTCCTCATGTGGCTGTTTCTGTCGGCGTACGGCGTACTCCTGGGCGCTCTTGTCAACGCCGAGATCGAGCGTCAGACCTTCTGCGACACGACCGTTGGTCCGTCCCGCCCTGCGGGGCAGCGCGGCGCGGTGCTGGCTGATGTCATCGACGACCATATCCCCTCGGTCGACCAGCTGGATAAACACAAGCGCCGCCGCGCCGAAAAGGAGCGTCAGAAGGCAGACGGGACGCTCACCCCTGGGCAGTGAAAGAAAGCGGCTGCCGCTTCCAGCGAGTTGAGCCCTCAAATCGTGTCAGCGATCAGCCTTTCCCCCGATTGATACGACGCACCCAGAGAGCCTAGCAACTGACCCTGAGATCGGCCGAGCCGTCAATGGCGGCTGCGAGGAGGAGGATTAGCAAGATGAGTGATGTTCTCGGCTACCAGGGCAAGCGGGTTATCGTCAGCGGCTGCTTCTCGGGCATGGGCGAGGCAACAGCCCGGCTCTTGGTGTCGCTTGGTGCGGAAGTGCACGGCTTTGATTCCAAGGAAAGCACCGTGCCGATGTCCACTTTCACGCAGATCGACCTGCGTGATCCCGCCACTATCGAGGCTGCGGTGGCCGGCGTCGGTGGCAAAGTCGACGCACTGTTCAACTGCGCAGGACTTCCCGGAGGCGGTGGGTTTCTGCCCATGGATACAATGAAGGTGAACTTCCTCGGCACGCGCCACCTGACCGAGCAAATCATCCCGCTCATGGGCAGCAAGGGCGCCATCGTGTCGATCGCCTCCACCGGCGGACTTGGTTGGAGCCGGCGGATCCCGATCCACATGCAGCTACTCGCGACTCAAGGCTTCCAGGCGGGGCTGGAGTGGGCCGAGGCAAACCCGGACCACGTCGCCGAGGGTTACGCCTTCTCGAAGGAGGCCGTGATCGTCTGGACGCAGTTCATGGGCGCTCGCCTCATCAAGGAAGGCATTCGCATCAACTGCTCGCTACCCTCTCCCACGCAGACGCCGATGATGGCAACGTTTCATGCGACGTCCGGCAAGGATGTCGTCGACGCGGCGGCAGAGCCGCTCGGACGCTACACCACCGCCCAAGAGCAGGCTGGACCGCTGGTGCTGATCAACTCCGACCTGGCCGGGGTGGTCAACGGCGTGGTTCTTCCCGTGGACGGCGGGTTCATGGGCGGCCTCGCGACGGGTCAGGTGGACATCTCGCGCATGATGAGCGCGCCGAAACAGCAAGCCTGACTGAAGCCCGGTGCAAGCTGACCGGAGCCCGTCCGGCCGGTAAACTCGATCCCGCCGGGACGCACATCCGATCCGGCGGAGCGCGTTCCCGGCGCGCTCAGGAGCAGAACCGGATTGTGCTGTCCTCGCCTGCACACCTATCTGTTGTCCGGAACGAGCCACGGGAGCCGACGACATGGAAGAACCTGTACTCTACGAGGCAGACGATGAAGGTATCGTTCTTCTCACACTGAACCGTCCCGATGTCCGCAATCCCATCTCGGACCCCGAGATGGTCGACGCGCTCTGCGCCGCCCTCGCCCGGTTGGAGTCCGATGCCACAGCGCGGGTGGGAATACTGACGGGCGCCGGAAAGACCTTTTCCTCGGGCGGCAACATCCATCAGATGAAGCCGGGGGGAAGTCTCAACACCGGCAGCCCTGTCACCACCCGACTGGCATACAAGCACGGTATCCAACGCCTTCCCCTCGCCTTCGCTGCGCTTGAAGTGCCCATAATTGCTGCCGTCAATGGTCCGGCGATTGGTGCTGGCTGCGATCTGGCATGCATGTGCGATCTTCGACTTGCCAGCGAGACTGCTAAATTCGCGGAGAGTTTCGTGAAGCTCGGGCTAATTGCGGGAGATGGTGGCTCCTGGCTCCTACCTCGTGTCGTAGGCTGGTCCAAGGCGGCAGAAATGGCGCTGACCGGCGATCCGATTGATGCTGCCGATGCTCTTTCTTGCGGCCTGGTGAGCAAGGTCGTAGCGGACAGTGAACTACTGGATCAGGCCCAAGTCCTTGCCGGTCGCATCGCGGCTAATCCCACCCATGCGGTTCGAATGACAAAGCGACTTCTCTGGGAGGGACGTCGTGCAGACCTTGCAACCCTCCTGGAGATGGCGGCGGCCATGCAGGCAGCGGCGCACGCGATGGAAGATCATCAGGAAGCCATCGCGGCGTTCTTGGAAAAACGCACACCCAGTTTCAGCAAGCCTTGATTTCAATGTGATCCACTAATACGAACGTCACATTGAAATGTGAGATTGGAGCCCTGGTGGCAAGTGATCTGATTGAAAAGGTACGCAGGCTCGTAACCGAGGGCGGGATGAGCAAGGCTGGCCTCGCCCGGGCCGCGGGCCTTCATGCCAATACCCTTCGCGATTGTACCGAGACGGACTGGAATCCTACCGCTGAGACCCTGGGCAAGCTGGAACGGGTGTTGTTTGCGAATGACGACCGCGAAGTCCTTGTTCCTATCGAGGAGATCATCGAAGAGGCGCGCAACGGCCGCATGTTCATCCTTGTCGATGATGAGGACCGCGAGAATGAGGGCGACCTCATCATTCCGGCGCAGATGGCAACGCCAAGCGTGGTCAACTTCATGGCGACGCACGGGCGCGGCCTCATTTGCCTGGCGCTGACCAGCGGCCGGATCGACGAACTCGGCCTGGACCTCATGAGCCGCCACAATGGAACTCGCCACGAGACCGCTTTCACCGTTTCGATTGAGGCGCGTGAGGGTGTCACGACCGGTATTTCCGCGGGCGACCGCGCGCGCACCATCTCGGTCGCGATCGACGGCACGAAAGGCAAGGGCGACATCGTGACGCCAGGCCACGTCTTTCCACTCCGTGCACGGGAAGGCGGCGTACTCGTACGCGCGGGTCACACCGAAGCGGCGGTGGACATCTCGCGCCTTGCCGGGCTTAACCCATCGGGCGTCATCTGCGAGATCATGCGCGATGACGGCACCATGGCACGCATGGACGACCTTATCGGCTTCGCCCGGCTCCATGATCTCAAGATCGGGACGATCCGCGATCTCATCGCTTACCGCCGTCGCCACGACCGCCTGATCGAAAAGCGCAACGAACTCGCCTTCCATTCACGCAACGGCGGGGATTGGGTGGCCCGGTCGTATTTCAACAAAGCAACGGGCGACGAGACGGTCGCGCTGGTGAAAGGGCGGATTGATCCGGCCAAGCCGACGCTGGTGCGCATGCACACTCTATCCATCTTTGCCGACGTGTTCGGTGAAGACACGGGCGGGCGAACCGACCTTCTTCAACGCTCAATGAGCATGATCGCGGAGGAAGGATCGGGGGTCATCGTGGTCATCAACAGACCAATGGATAAGCCCATGTCCCGCCTGATGGACATAAAGCAGCAGGTGCGCGATGGCGACAACCCGGATTTGGAGGAACTGCGAGACTACGGCGTTGGCGCGCAGATCCTAGCGGAACTCGGCGTCCATGACATGGTCCTGCTGACCAACACGCATCATTCACTCGTCGCACTCGAAGGCTACGGGCTCAATATCGTCGGCGAACGACCCATCGCCGGCATTTCCGAAGGATCGAACTGACATGGGCCGCTTTCTCATCGTCGAAGCACGCTTCTACGACCATCTGAACGACCATTTGATCGCCGGCGCCAAGGCCGCACTGAAGGCAGCGGGCCACAAGGCCGAAGTCGTCACGGTACCCGGCGCGCTGGAGATCCCGGCCGCCATCTCCCTTGCCGATGCCACCGGGGACTACGACGGCTACGTCGCCATCGGGGTGGTGATCAGGGGGGAGACTTATCACTTCGAGATCGTTGCCGGCGAATCCGCTCGCGGGATCATGGCGCTGACAATGGACGGCATTCCGATCGGCAATGGCATTCTCACCGTCGAGAACGACGATCAGGCGCTGGTCCGCGCCGATCCCGCCCAGAAGGACAAGGGTGGAGAAGCAGCAAGAGCTGCCATCGCCCTTCATGACCTGAAGGATAGGTTTGGAGGCTGACGAGGTCGGTCTCCGCCTCCGTCAGCCTTCCTCGTCTGGAAGGCGACGGGTCAGCCAGGGCGCTCCTCAAACAAAGCTTTCTAAGTCGTGCGCGGTTTCATGATCACGCCCGCCTAGTCCGCGCACCAGCAACGTGGCAGCCGTGCTCACCACAAAAGGTCGAGCAGCACTCTCGGCGAATGCTGAGCGCGCTGCAGCCTTTCCTCACGTCGACGCCCACAGTCGTCCGGAGGAGCCTCGCGATACCCTCCGGATTACCTTGTCATGCCCCGCTCGCGAACGCGATGAGCCGCATCATAAGATAAGTACTTATACGCCCCCAAAGTACTATGAGAGGCCATGTACCCCTGATCATTCACAATTTTTAACTTGCAGCGACGCAAAGGATTGGTCGCGGGATGATCACAAGTGGGACACCCTGCGAATCTTTGGTTCCCAACTGCTTTCCATCGTGTACTCGACCCCTGACGCCTTCGGTTTTGATCTGAAATGGAGGCGTCTTTTGAAACAAGTCAACGCCGCGAAGCGGCGGGGTCGCCAAACATGGCCTGGTTTCACCGGGCCGGCGAGGGATAGAACCCTCACCGATGGAGAATACTTGGGTGAACACTAATCAAGTGGCGCAGGATATTGCGTCGGACCTGCAGGTACGGATCGCCGATTTGGAAAAGATCGGCGCCTTGATTGCGGCGGCGCATGTTCAGGCCGCCATCGACGCCCTGCGTCAGCAGTTTGATCTTCCGTGTGAAGCCTCCGAAACGGATTAGACTACGCAAGACGCCGCTGCGGATGACTGCCTATGTTGCATCCGTGGCGGACGAAGCAAGTATGTGCGTACTTTCAGAAGTGAGCAGTGCGAACGTAAGGATTTCTCGCGACATTGGGGCAATCAAAGCGCGACTGGCACTTACAAAAGGTGACATCGCGATTTCAAACTGGTGACGAGATTCGATGGAGAACACGGACCAGTTGATGCGAAACCGCGCCAAAGCCATTCGGCTTATCGGAATCGCGAACGAATTGCTGGCAATGGCCCGCGAACTGGAGATCGGGGAAAGCACCTCGACCGTGCTGGACACGATGCCCGGCCGAAGCTCCTCGGCACCTGATGGCAGCAGGGTCACGACCGCTGGTCAGGACCACCCGATCTGGGTGGAACTAGCCCGTCAGAACTATGATGACCGGCGGCGGCGGAACAAGATCTTCCGTTCGGAAGACCTGTTCGGCGAACCCGCCTGGGACATCCTGCTAGACCTTTTCATCGCCGCGAAGGAACGCCGGCGCGTGTCCGTGACAAGCGCATGCATCGGTTCTGCCGTCCCTTCCACCACCGCATTGCGATGGATCGCGATCCTTGAAAAGCAGGGCCTTCTCGTGCGCGAGGCGGATCCCGGCGATGCTCGCCGTGTCTATGTCAAGCTGAGCGCCCGCGGCTATGCCGCAATGCTGGAATACTTCGCTTCTGCGTCCCGTTCCATCGTGCGGTTGGACGACACCCAAAAGGATGGGTCGCCGAGATAACGGCGTTTTTCTCCAGGGGAAGCGAGAGGGTTTGCGAAGGGAGTGACCGTGCCCTGCCCCGGCACGGTCACATGCGAGATGATCAGACGCCGAGGCGGCCGAATGCGCTCAAACCTGCATAGCGCGCGGCCTTGCCAAGCTCTTCCTCGATACGAATGAGCTGGTTGTACTTGGCGAGCCGGTCCGATCGCGCCAGTGAACCGGTCTTGATCTGACCGCAGTTGGTCGCAACCGCCAGATCTGCAATGGTGGCGTCCTCGGTTTCGCCGGACCGATGCGACATCACCGCAGTGTAACCGTTGCGATTGGCGATCGACACCGCTTCAAGCGTCTCGGTCAGCGTGCCGATCTGATTGACCTTCACCAGCAGCGAGTTTGCCAGTCCCTTCTCGATGCCCATCGTCAGTCGCTTGGGGTTGGTAACGAAAAGATCGTCACCCACAAGTTGCACCTTGTCGCCGATCTTGTCCGTCAGAGCCTTCCAGCCCTCGAAGTCATCTTCGCTCATTCCATCCTCGATCGAGACGATCGGATAGGCATCGCAAAGATCAGCCAGGTAGTCGGCGAACGCCACTGGAGAAAGGCTCAGGCCCTCACCGCTGATCTCGTACTTGCCGTTCCTGAAGAACTCGGTCGAAGCGCAGTCCAGCGCGAGCTTGATGTCAGTCCCCGGCTTGAAACCCGCCTTTTCGATCGAGGCCATGACGAAGTCTAGCGCATCCCGCGTGCTCGCGAGGTTGGGCGCAAACCCACCCTCGTCACCGACGGCGGTGGCAAGGCCCTTCTCATGCAGACCCTTCTTGAGGGTATGGAAGATCTCCGCTCCCCAGCGGACCGCCTCTGCCAGCGAGTCCGCTCCAACCGGCATGATCATGAATTCCTGGAAGTCGATCGGATTGTCCGCATGCTCACCACCGTTGATGATGTTCATCATCGGCACCGGCAAAATGTGAGCGGAAACGCCGCCGACGTAGGAGTAGAGCGGCAAACCACGGGCATTGGCGGCTGCCTTCGCGGCGGCGAGGCTGGTGCCAAGGATGGCATTGGCGCCAAGACGCGCCTTGTTATCGGTGCCGTCCAGTTCGATCATGGCAAGATCGAGGTCGCGCTGGTCCTCTGCATCGAGACCGACGAGTGCCTCCGCGATTTCACCGTTCACCGCGTCCACGGCTTTCAGCACGCCCTTGCCAAGGTAACGGCTCTTGTCGCCGTCGCGCAATTCCACTGCTTCATGAGCCCCGGTCGAGGCGCCCGAGGGCACTGCGGCACGACCGAAACTGCCATCCTCGAGCAGCACGTCCACCTCGACCGTGGGGTTGCCGCGGCTATCGAGAATTTCCCGGCCGTGAATGTCGATGATCGCGGTCATAGTGGCGGTTCTCCTCACAAAGGCGCGACGGCCGCGCCGTTTGCGGCGGTCTTAGCAGGGGAACTTCGCGTGGCAAGTTGCGTTGCAGCAATATCGACGCGCAAATTGTGTTACTCTGTCTACATATCACCTATAGAACAGAGGCCCGCGCCAAGGGTAGAAAAGGAAGGAATACCATCATGGTCGATCCCACCATCTCCGCCGAAACCGGCACGGAAAGCGCCAAGAACCACTTCGCGAAGGCTGTCGAAGAGGCGAAGGCCGGTGCGCAGGCGCTGGCGGACGAATACAAGGACAAGCTGAACCAGGCGAAGGGCGAATGGACGAACGAGGCGAAGGTCCGGTCCGGCGAGGCCAAGGACAAGGCCAACACCTTCGCAGCCGACGCCCGGACACGCGCGGGTGAATATGCGGTTGAGGGCAAGGCCAAGGCGAGCCAGGCTATCGTCGGAGTTTCCAAGCTGATCGACGACAACGCCACGCTGATCGACGAAAAAGTCGGCGTGAAATACGGTGATTACGCACGTTCCGCTTCAAAATCCCTGAGCGAAACTGCCGCTCGGATCGATGAAAAGTCGCTTGAGGAGCTCGGGGACGACGCACGTGAATTCGTGCGGAACAGCCCGGGCGTGGCAGTCGGCATCGCTGTAGGCGTAGGCTACGTTCTCGCTCGCATATTCAAGGGCAAGTGAGGGCTCTCGGCCCTCACGCGACACTTTCGATGCACGAACTGGACACCAGATTGGAGCCTGACCAGGGAGAGTTCTCGGATCTTTCCTTGGCACAGGACCTGCGGCAGCTTGCGGACGAGGCTAAGGCTGTCGCTCGGACGGAACTAGCTTTCCAGAAGTCACGTGCGGCCTATGTTGGCGCGGAAACCAAGACAATCACGCTGCTTTTCGTGATTGCGCTTGTCATCGCGTTCTTTGCTGTGATGGCCTTGGTCGTGGGGGTTGTTATTGCTCTTGGGCCAATACTTGGTCTCTGGGGAGCAATGGCTGCGGTAACAGTAGTATTGCTGATCGCCGCTGGTCTATGTGCTTTCACCGCTATGGGCCGGCTTTCGCGCATGATGAAGATCGTGAGCAATTCAGACAAGAATTGAGGGGAACCGGGCGGATGAACAGGCTTGCTGCCCAGGTCATGGCGGATCGCACTGCGAAAGAAGCAGCGCGTGCGCAGTTCGATGGACACTACAAAGCCTTCCGGGCTGATATGGCTGAGCGGGGGCTTGGCGGTCGCATTGCCGATGAAGCCACCGAGCAGGCCAAGCTTATCTTCGATGAAGCAGTCGCCGTCGTAGAAGAGCACCCTGCCGCCGTAGGCGGAACCTTGGCTGCACTGGTGCTTTGGATGGTGAGAAACCCCATCATTGCAGGTATCAAGAGAGTTCTTGATACCTGCTCGAAGTAAAGGAACCGTCCCGTGACGAAATCCGAACAGTCGACCAGCGTCCCCTCGGCAGACCTCAAGGGCACAAACGTTGTCGTCCTTCCAGGGAAGCCTTCGCAGGAGCGACCTTCGGAAAAGGTCATTGCCTTCGTAAAGCGCCATCCAGTTCTGACGGTCGCTGGAGGGATCGCAATTGGCGTTGCTGTGAGTGCCTTTATTCCGCGTCGGAAGAGCCGCCGATTTGTGAACAAGGCAGTGGATCTGGCCGAGGCCGCCGGCGCTGCAACTGCAGTGTTCGGCAAGCGCGCCGGTGAGAAGGCGCATGATGTTGGTGCAGACGCGCGCAAACAAGTCTCGATCTTCGCGCGTCAGGCGGAAAAAGCCGGCGATGCGGCGATCCACAACCTGGAGAAGTACGGACTTGCCGCCCTTGCCTCAGCGGGAACTTTCGGCAAGGCTACTGCGAAGCGTACCAGCAGGTTCGCCGATGTGGCGGCCGATGCCGCGCAGCGTATCAGCGAAGAGGCTGCTATTCGCGCTCACCGGCTCAGTGAAACCGCGCATGAAGGCTCGAACAAGGTCATCCATCTGGCCGGCGACCTTAAAAAGCGGGCCCGTTCGCACCGCTAGGTTGCGGCGGCGATAACGCTTCGCAACATTGCGATAATGTCGGGACCGCAAGGGTCATCTGCACTTGCCCCGCAACCCGGCTAAAATTATAGGGGCGCATCTCCCCCATACAGGAAAGCGCCCTCCCTCATGCAGAAGCTTCACCTCGTCATGGGCGGCCGGGTCAAGGACCCGCGCAGCCTTGAATTTACCGACCTCAAGGAACTCGACCTCGTCGGTGTGTACCCTGATTTCGCTTCCGCTCAGGAAGCCTGGAAATCAAACGCGCAGCGCACGGTTGACGATGCCGAGATGAAGTACGTGATCGTTCATCTTCATCGCCTGCTTGAACCGGGCCTTTCTGAAGATTGACCCTTTTGTCACAACAACAAAAAAGGCCGGCAGCAATGCCGGCCTTTTTTGTTGCCCGACGAAAACCGACTCAGATGAACTCGATTTTCTGTACGAGATAGAACTTGTCTCCAGCCGGCACCGTAACCTCGACTTCATCGTCGATACGGCGCCCGATCAGCGCCTTGCCCAGCGGGGAATTGTAGCTGATGCGGCCGACCTTCGCGTCGGCTTCGTACGGTCCCACGATCTGGTACTTCACCGGCCTGTCGTCCTCGTCGAGCAGAGTGACGGTTGCACCGAAGATGATCTTGTCGCCTGAAAGCGTCGTCGGATCCACGATCTGTGCGCGAGTGATCTTGTCTTCGAGATCCGCGATCGTCGCTTCGACCTGACCCTGGCGTTCCTTGGCCGCATGATACTCGGCGTTCTCCGAAAGGTCACCGTGAGCACGCGCTTCCTCGATGGCGTCGACGATACGCGGACGCTCCTCACGAAGCGCCTTGAGATCCGCGGTGAGCCTTTCGTAGCCTTCCGCGAGCATCGGCAGCTTTTCGATACTTGCCATTCTGATTTGATTCCTTCTGTTGCCCCCCGCCCTCGATCGACCATGCCGGAGACTACTCTCCTGTCCCGACCCACTGGCTTTGATGCCGTTCCGGGTCAGGGCCGATCCGCAGCGATGTCGGGAGGCAAGATCGATTTCAGCTATAGTAGTCTTGCAACGAACGCACTTCAAGCTGGCTCCCGCGAATCGTCGCAATGGCCTCGCTTGCAGCCACGCTGGCAGCCGCGGTCGTGAAGATCGAGACCTTGGCCGTGAGCGCCGATGCGCGGATGGACTGGGAGTCTTTCAGGCTTTGCCACCCTTCCGTCGTATTGAAGATCAGCGACACTTCGCCATCCACGATCCGGTCGACGATGTGAGGCCGGCCTTCCGCTACCTTGTTCACCAGTTCCACCGGAAGTCCTGCGTCCGCAAGGTACTTCTGGGTTCCCGAGGTTGCGATCACGCGGAAGCCTTGCTCGATCAGCGTGCGGATTGCGGGAAGGATCATCGGCTTGTCGCTGTTCTTGACAGAGACGAACACGGTTCCTTCGGTTGGAAGACGCATGCCAGCGCCAAGCTGGGCCTTGGCGAAAGCCGTCGGGAAGTCGGCGTCGATGCCCATGACTTCGCCGGTCGACTTCATCTCTGGGCTCAACACCGGGTCGACCCCAGGGAAGCGTGCGAACGGGAACACCGCCTCCTTTACGGCCATGTAGGGAAGGTCCCGCTTGAACGGCGGGAAGCTCTCCAGCTTCTCACCCGCCATGACCCGGCTCGCGATTTTCGCGACCGGCTGGCCGATCGCCTTGGCGACGAAAGGCACGGTGCGCGAGGCACGGGGATTGACCTCGATGAGGTAGACCTCGCCGTTTTTAACCGCGAACTGAATGTTCATGAGCCCGCGCACGCCCAGACCGAACGCCAGCGCTTCGGCCTGACGCTCCATCTCTGCGATGATGTCGGCCGGCAGGCTGTAAGGAGGGAGCGTGCAGGCGCTGTCACCCGAGTGAATGCCTGCTTCCTCGATGTGCTGCATGACACCCGCGACAACAACCTGCTCACCGTCACACAGCGCATCGACGTCGCACTCGATCGCATCGCGCAGGTACTGATCGATAAGAACCGGGCTGTCGCCAGAGACCTGAACG
This sequence comes from Novosphingobium silvae, assembly GCF_009856825.1. Classification (GTDB taxonomy): domain Bacteria; phylum Pseudomonadota; class Alphaproteobacteria; order Sphingomonadales; family Sphingomonadaceae; genus Novosphingobium; species Novosphingobium silvae. Next base: position 28,561 of record NZ_WVTD01000002.1, read on the forward strand.
GCCGTCGCGATGTAGTCGTCAAGCTGCTGCTCGCTATCGACGATCTCCATTGCGCGGCCGCCGAGCACATAGCTGGGACGCATCAGGACGGGGTAGCCGATACGGTTCGCCACCGCGACCGCTTCGTCGCGGCTGCGCGCGATGCCGTTGGCAGGCTGGCGCAGACCGAGCTTCTCGACCAGTGCCGAGAAACGCTCGCGATCCTCGGCAAGATCGATCGCATCGGGCGAGGTTCCAAGGATCGGAATGCCCTCGTCCTCCAGCGCCTGGGCAAGCTTGAGCGGTGTCTGGCCCCCAAACTGCACGATCACCCCGACGAGTTCGCCCCTGGACTGTTCGACACGCAGGATTTCCAGCACGTCCTCCGCCGTCAGCGGCTCGAAGTAGAGGCGATCGGAGGTGTCATAGTCGGTCGAAACCGTTTCGGGATTGCAGTTGACCATGATGGTTTCGTAGCCGGCTTCGGCAAGCGCGAAGCAGGCGTGGACACAGCAGTAGTCAAACTCGATACCTTGGCCGATGCGGTTGGGGCCGCCACCCAGGATCACGACCTTGCGGCGATCAGAAGGTGCGGCTTCGTCCTCGGGCTCACCGAAGAACGGCGCCTCATAGGTCGAGTACATGTAAGGTGTGATCGCTTCGAATTCCGCCGCGCAGCTATCGATGCGCTTGAAGACCGGCACCACGCCGAGCTTGCGGCGCAGCTGCCGGACTTCCTTCTCGCTGGTGGCGCCTGCCATCGCGCGCAGAGCGTCGTGCAGCAGGCCGGATCGCGTCGCCTGAGTTTCGCCGAGGCCCCCTGCAACGCCTACCGAACGCACCGCCAGGGTAGCGAGCCGCTTGTCCGAGAACCCCATCGCTTTCAGACGGCGCATGCCCTCGGCATCGATCGGCAGGCCATGCTGAAGGATGTTCGTCTCCTCGGCGATGATCTCCTCGATGTGCCTCAGGAACCACTTGTCGTAATGCGTGATGGCGTTGATCTCGTCGACCGTGAAACCCTCACGGAAAGCCTGAGCGACGTTCAGCAGGCGGTCCGGCGTCGCGCGGGAAAGAGCCGCAGTGATGACGTCGCGCCCCGCGCCCTCCAGAGCGATCACGCGATTGAAGCCGTCGAGTCCGGTTTCCAAGCCGCGCAGGGCCTTTTGCATCGATTCCTTGATGTTGCGCCCGATCGCCATGACTTCGCCCACCGACTTCATCGCGGTGGTGAGATCGTCCTTGGCGCCCTTGAACTTCTCGAAGGCAAAGCGCGGGATTTTGGTGACGACGTAATCGATGGTCGGCTCGAACGCGGCCGGTGTAGCGCCGGTGATCTCGTTCATGATCTCGTCGAGCGTGAACCCGACGGCGAGCTTCGCCGCCACGCGCGCGATCGGGAAGCCGGTCGCCTTCGAGGCGAGCGCCGAGGAGCGCGACACGCGCGGGTTCATCTCGATGACGATGAGGCGACCATCCTTGGGGTTCACCGCGAATTGCACGTTCGAGCCGCCGGTCTCAACACCGATCTCGCGCAACACCTCGATCGAGGCTGTGCGCATGATCTGGTATTCCTTGTCGGTGAGCGTCAGCGCCGGCGCCACCGTGATCGAGTCGCCCGTGTGGACACCCATGGGATCGACGTTCTCGATGGAGCAGATGATGATGCAGTTGTCGTGCTTGTCGCGCACGACCTCCATCTCGTACTCCTTCCAGCCGAGCAGCGATTCTTCGATCAGCACCTCGGTGGTCGGCGATGCATCGAGCCCGGACCGGACGATCGCCTCGAATTCGGCTTTGTTATAGGCGATGCCGCCGCCGGTGCCGCCCATGGTGAAGCTGGGGCGGATAATCGAGGGAAGGCCCGTCCGCTCGAGGACTGCGAAAGCCTCCTCGAGGGTATGGGCAACGCCGGAGCGCGCCGAGGACAAACCAATCTTGTCCATCGCTTCGCGGAAACGCTGACGATCCTCGGCCTTGTCGATGGCGTCGGCGTCGGCGCCGATCATCTGAACGCCGTACTTCTCCAGTGTACCATCGTTGAACAGCGCCAGCGCGCAGTTCAGCGCCGTCTGCCCGCCCATCGTCGGAAGCACCGCGTCGGGACGCTCCTTCTCGATGATGCGGGCCACGATCTCGGGCGAAATCGGCTCCACATAAGTCGCATCGGCCATGTCCGGGTCGGTCATGATGGTGGCCGGGTTGGAGTTCACCAGGATGACCCGGTAGCCCTCCTCCTTCAGCGCCTTGATCGCCTGCGTCCCCGAATAGTCGAATTCGCAGGCCTGGCCGATGATGATCGGGCCGGCGCCGATAACGAGGATGGAGGAGATGTCGGTGCGCTTGGGCATTGGCTGTCCTGGGGTATCCTGTGTGATCGTTGTAGGTCGATGCGGCGGCTTACGCCACCAGTTCGCCAAACGCCTTGTCCCAGTACTCTGGTCCTTCGGCCCTGGCTTTGAGAATTATGGGGTCGCTGTCCTGCCGCTGGCGGATCGCCGCCTTGAACCGGTCGGCCTGGAACTGGTGCATCTGCCCGCCATAGTCGTTATCCTTGGTTTCCCACGCTCCCTGCGCGATCATGGCGTCGAGGAAGGTCATGCCGGCAACCTTGGAATGGCTGCGGACCTTGAGCCCGAACTTGCGGGTGGCGATGGAAAACTTGTCCTCGATAATGAGGGCGAGTTCGCCGTAAGGGTACCAGCGGGTCGCAATGCTAAGGTCGTTGGCCGGGCCATCGACGTAGTAGGCAATCATGTGGTCGATCAGTTCGGTCATTGCTCGGACACCTTGCTCGTTGTCAGGTGTCGCATGGCATAGGCAAACCGGTGTGCCGGGTCGAAAGCTCCCTTGTCCACGGCGGCAATGATCGCCGACGCGGGTAGCGGTGCAAGCACCATCCGAAGAGTGCCTGACCCGGCCGTCATTATCCCAGCATGCCCACGAACTTTTCGAACAGGTAGAAGCTGTCCTGAGGACCTGGGCTTGCCTCAGGATGGTACTGAACCCCGAAGGCTCGCTTGCCCCGGATCGAGATACCGCAGTTGCTGCCGTCGAACAGCGAGACGTGCGTCTCCTCCACGTTGTCAGGCAGGGCCGTGTTATCGACAGCGAAACCATGGTTCATCGACGTGATCTCGACCACACCATCGCCGAGCCGCTTGACGGGATGGTTTGCGCCGCGATGGCCCTGATGCATCTTGCTGGTCGTTGCACCTGCCGCAAGGCCGAGCATCTGATGGCCAAGGCAGATGCCGAAGATCGGGATGTCTCGATCTAGCAAGGCTTGGATGACCGGAACGGCGTACTTACCGGTCGCAGCAGGGTCGCCCGGCCCGTTGGAAAGGAACACGCCTGCGGGCTCGAGCGAAAGGATGTCTTCCAGCGTCGTCTCGGCGGGGACCACGGTGACGCGCGCGCCCGCCTTGACGAGATTGCGGAAGATATTGTCCTTGGCGCCATAGTCGATCGCGACCACGTGTGGACGAGTAGAGCCCTCACCCGCGCCGTAACCGGTTCCAAGCGTCCAGGTCGAGCCTTCCCAGCCCTCCTGTATCTCGCGACTGACGATCTTGGCGAGATCCATGCCGACGAGGCCGGGCCACTCCTTTGCCCGTGCGACCAGCGCGGGGATGTCGAAGTTGCCGTCCGGATTATGGGCGATCACCGCGTTGGGAGCGCCGGCCATGCGGATGCGGCGGGTCAGCGCGCGCGTGTCAACGCCGGACAGGCCAACCTTGCCCTTGTCCGCCAGCCACTGCCCGTACTCGCCTGCGGAGCGGAAGCTGGAGGACAGGGTCACGTCTTCGCGAACGATGCAGCCAACGGCGCCGTCGACGATCGATTCCAGATCTTCCTCGTTCACGCCCACGTTGCCCACATGCGGAAAGGTGAACGTGACGATCTGACCCGCGTAGGACGGGTCGGTCATGACTTCCTGATATCCGGTCATCGAGGTGTTGAAGCAGACTTCGCCGACGGCTTCGCCGACGTGGCCGAAACCACGGCCCCAGACTACGTGCCCGTCGCTGAGGACGAGAACCCCGGTCGCCCCTTCAGGTTTGGGCGCAAGCGAAGATGCGGCGTCGGCCATGGTGGGTCGCTCCGTTGCAGGCGTTTTCTGACGTTGTGTGCTAAGACGCTGCCGCTAGAGAGGGTTGTCCATCGCGTCAAGGCGGGAGGGTGCAAAAAGCCCTGCCGCCTGCTACTTTTGCCGAACGCGTCCGCTATCAGGCGGGCACTCCCACTCAGTCAGGATACCCAAAAGACAATGCTTCGCGATACGATCAAGGCCGCTCAGATCTCCGCCATGAAGGCCGGCGAGAAGCAGCGGCTCGCCACTGTCCGCCTGATCCTCGCAAAGATCAAGGACCGCGACATCGAACTGCGGACCTCACAGGCGCCCGCCGACGATGATGCGCTGGTGATCGACGTCCTCCAGAAGATGGTGAAGCAGCGCCGCGAATCGATCACCCTGTTCGAACAGGGCGGCCGTCCCGAAAAGGCAGCCGAAGAGCAGGCCGAGCTCGAGGTGATCGAAACGTTCCTGCCCACTCAGCTCTCCGAGGAGGAAACAAAGGCGATAATCGAGTCCATCAAGGCAGAGACTGGCGCCGCAGGCATGAAGGACATGGGCAAGGTGATCGCGGAACTGAAAGCCCGCCATGGCACCCAGCTCGACATGGGCAAGGCCAGTGGCTGGGTGAAGGCGGCGCTGGCCTGATCCAGGAAGGCGGCAGGCCTCGTGCTCACTCCCCAATGGCTCGACCAGCTAAGGTCCCGCACCACGCTCTCGGCTCTGGTCGGCCGCTCGGTGCGCCTGCAGAAGGCCGGCCGGGAACACCGGGCCTGCTGTCCCTTCCATAACGAGAACTCGCCCAGCTTCTACGTCAACGACGAGAAGGGCTTCTATCATTGCTTCGGGTGCGGGGCCCACGGCGACGCGATCCGGTGGATGACCGACCATCAAGGCCTTGCCTTCATGGATGCGGTCAAGGAACTCGCAGCCGAGGCAGGCCTCGACGTGCCTGCTCCGGATTCGCGCGCTGCCAAGGCAGCCGAGAAGCGCGACACCCTGCACGATGTCATGGCAGCGGCGCAGGAGTGGTTCCGCGCCAGCCTTTCCGCTCCAGAGGGCGAAGCCGCACGCGCTTACCTTGGTACGCGAGGGTTCGATACGCATACCATCCAGCGTTTCGGCTTTGGCTATGCGCCGGAAGGCCGCCAGTCCCTAAAGGAAGCCTTGTCCCGGTTTCCGGAGGAGATGCTGGTAGAGGCGGGCCTGCGCATCGCCGTCGAGGAGCGCGATCCTTACGACCGCTTTCGCGGCCGCCTCATGCTCCCGATCGAAGATGCACGAGGGCGGGTGATAGCGTTCGGCGGCCGCATTCTCGCCAAGGGCAAGACCGATGCACCCAAGTACCTGAATTCGCCGGACACTCCCCTGTTCGACAAGGGGCGTACGCTCTACAACCTGCACCGCGCAGCTCCGGCGGCCCGCCAGTCCGGCAGGATCGTGGTGGTCGAGGGTTACATGGACGTCATCGCTCTCGCCGCGGCGGGAGTGGCGGAATGCGTGGCGCCGCTTGGCACCGCCTTGACCGAGCAGCAGATCGAGATGCTCTGGCGTCACGTCGAAATGCCTATTCTTTGCTTCGACGGAGACGCAGCCGGCCAGCGGGCGGCCATGCGCGCGATCACCCGTGCCCTGCCCCTCCTGCGGCCTGCGCATTCGCTGCGGATCGTCCGCCTGCCCGAAGGAATGGATCCCGACGACCTTGTCAAGGCCAAGGGTTCCCGCGCCATGGAGGCGCTCCTGTCCGAGCCGAGGTCCCTTCTGGACGTATTGTGGGAAGTGGAGCGAGATGCAGTGCCGCTCGATACGCCGGAGGACAAGGCGGGCCTCAAGATGCGCCTCATGGCCCACGTCGAGACGATCCAGCACCCCGACATTGCCAGCCTCTATCGCCGCGAGTTGCAGGATCGATATTCCGGGTTTGCCTTTCCACGACGTGAAAGCCGCTGGCAGCCTGATTCAGGCAGGGCATTCGGAAGGCAACCGGCCCCGAACGCACGAGGTGGACGGGGCGGATGGAACGGTCGCCCTGCGCCAGCCCCCTCCTCACCCGAATCGCTCACGCGCCTCAACACGCGCTATTCGCCAGGCGGCACACGCGATGCTCTTTCAGCTGCCGTGATCGCGGGACTCATCCGTTGGCCGGCAATGATCGCGCGGAACGCCGAGGCGCTGGCGCGTACCACTGGCCTGGATCCGCGATTCGGACTGCTGGTGGATTGCTGCGGCGCCGCCGACGCGCTTGAAACGGATGCTCTCGCCACCATATTGGCGGAAAGTGGCATGGAAGTACCGGCAGTGGCCGAGTATGCGGGCTTGCATTTCGGCTTCCTGCTCGCAGACACACCCGAGGATCGAGCAGCGGCGGAGTTGGGACAGGCGATCGATCTGCTGGTCGAACGTCCGATGCTGGAAGCGGCACTGGCACAGGCCACGGCGCGGTTCGAGAGCGAGCTTTCCGAGCAGGCCTTTGCCGAGCAACAGCGCCTTCTCAAGAGAAAGCTGGAATTTGACAGTCGCCTCAGGCAAATGGCGACCAGACATGTGCCTTCGTGAATTATAATTGAACGAAGGCACACGGGATAACGGCGGAAGAATGAGCAAGAACGACAACACCGGCGACACCAACGACGGCACCGATGCGCCGCTGATCGACCTTAACGAAGGGTCGATCAAGAAGCTGATCGCGCGCGCGAAACGCCGGGGCGTGATCACGTACGACGAGCTCAACGAAGCGCTTCCCCAGGATCAGATGTCCTCCGAGCAGATCGAGGACATCATGGCGGCCATCTCTGAAATGGGCGTCAACATCGTCGAGAGCGACGAGGACGGCGATGCCCAGCCCGATGATGATCGGGAGGCCGAAGATTCCGACGCGGATGGTGACGAAGTATCGCCGCGCGTCATGGTGGACGCCGCGAAGAAGAAGGAAACGGTCGAGCGTACCGATGACCCCGTCCGCATGTACCTGCGCGAGATGGGCGCGGTGGAGCTGCTCAGCCGCGAAGGCGAGATCGCCATCGCCAAGCGCATCGAGGCCGGGCGCGACATGATGATCCTGGGCCTTTGCGAGAGCCCGATCACCTTCCATGCCATTATCCAGTGGTCCGAGGCACTGAACGCGGGCGAGATGCAGCTGCGCGAGATTCTTGATCTTGACGCCATGCTTTCAAAGGAGCCGGCGCCCGAAAACCTCAGCGAGGATGGCGAAGGCGACGACGACGGGGAGATCAGCGAGAAGACCGCCGGTCCCTCGTTCAAGGACGAAGACGATTCGGACGAGGATAACTCCGAAGAAGTCGACGAAGACGGCAATCCCATCCCGAAGCGCGAAGCCGAGGAAGAGGAGGAGGACAACACCCTCAGCCTCGCCCAGATGGAAGCGGCGCTCAAGCCGGAGGCGCTGGAGAAGTTCCAGCTCATCACCGACCTCTTCCAGACCTTCGAGCGCTTGCAGTCCGAACGTCTCAATGCCCTTGCCCTCGGCGTCGATTTCCCGGCGGCGAAGGAGGAGCAATACCAGCAGCTGCGTGAGGATCTTACCGCGCAGGTGGAATCTGTGAAGTTCCATGCGACCAAGATCGAGTATCTGGTCGACAATCTCTATGCCTTCAACCGTCGCCTAACCACGCTTGGCGGACAGATGCTGCGCCTTGCCGAACGGCACAAGGTGAAGCGCGCCGACTTCCTCGAGACCTATGTGGGCCGGGAGCTTGACGACACCTGGCTCTCCGAGATGTCCACCCGTGACAAGAAGTGGGCCGCCTTCGCCGAGGCTGAGGCTGATGCGGTTGAACGTATCCGCTCGGAAGTCTCCGACATCGCCGCGGCGACCGGCATGGCACTCCCGGAATTCCGGCGTATCGTCAACATGGTGCAAAAGGCGGAGCGCGAGGCGCGCATTGCCAAGAAGGAGATGGTCGAGGCAAACCTACGCCTCGTGATTTCCATTGCCAAGAAATATACGAACCGTGGCTTGCAGTTCCTGGACCTCATCCAGGAAGGTAACATTGGCCTGATGAAGGCGGTGGACAAGTTCGAGTACCGCCGCGGCTACAAGTTCTCGACATATGCAACCTGGTGGATCAGGCAGGCGATCACGCGCTCGATCGCGGATCAGGCCCGGACGATCCGTATTCCGGTCCACATGATCGAGACGATCAACAAGCTGGTGCGCACCAGCCGCCAGTTCCTGCACGAGCAGGGCCGCGAGCCCACGCCTGAGGAAATGGCGGAGCGGCTGTCGATGCCGCTCGAGAAGGTGCGCAAGGTGATGAAGATCGCCAAGGAGCCCATCTCGCTCGAGACGCCGATCGGCGATGAGGAAGACTCGCACCTCGGCGATTTCATCGAGGACAAGAATGCGATCATCCCGGTGGACGCAGCCATCCAGGCGAACCTCAAGGAAACGGTCACCCGCGTTCTCGCCTCGCTCACTCCGCGCGAGGAACGCGTTCTGCGCATGCGTTTCGGCATCGGCATGAACACCGACCACACGCTGGAAGAAGTCGGCCAGCAGTTCTCGGTCACGCGTGAACGTATCCGCCAGATCGAGGCAAAGGCGCTTCGCAAGCTGAAGCACCCGAGCCGCAGCCGCAAGATGCGCTCGTTCCTGGACCAGTGAAAGACGGGCCCCGCTTCGGCGGGGCTTTTTTTATGCCGCTTTGCAATGTTCAGCCACGCGGCTGAACGTGACACCAGCGCAGCACTGGGCATCCATACCTGCGCCAAGACAAGCATCACCTCCCTGTGCCCTGAAACACGTCAATGCGAACCTCATCGAGAGGTTTCGATACATGCTGAAAGGTAGGGAAAAAGTGGTGCCCCGTGCAGGACAAACATAACGAATATGTATCGCCGCTCATACTATCTTAGAACCGCCCGAAGCCGCCGCTCTCCGCTCTTCACCGCCAACTCTGGCCGCGAGCGCTACTGCTTACGCCCGTACGCGGAGCGTTGGGTCACGAGCGAAGGAGGCGCATAAGCGGACGTGCGAGCTTCATGCGGTGCTCCACCCGCCACCTCAGGAAGAAGAACGCAGGATTTGGTCAACGTCCGGATTTGTGGCGCTTTTGCCCTCGATCTGCCTTGAGCGGCTCATCTGATTCAAACGTACGCGGCTCTCATAAGCGCCGCTATCGCCTGCCTTCAGGCACGCACAAGTCCGTCGATGACGCGGGCGCGGCTGCTCTCGGGGAACAATGCCGCCATCGCCCGCGGTCCCTCGATCCCAAAATGCCCGGCGACGGCGCTGCCGATCAACGCATTGAGTTCGAGCGTTGGCCTGAGATCGCGCCCCTCGTAGAGCGCCGCATCGGAGAGCCCCGGCCAGTCGGCGACGACGCGCCCTCCCTGCACCGCGCCACCGAGCAGCATCGCCATCGAGCCGGTGCCATGATCGGTTCCCTGGGTGCCGTTGATCTTCACTGTGCGCCCAAATTCGGTTGCAACGAGCACGGCTGTATTCCCCCAGAGCGGCCCCAAGCCCTGCTTGAGCGCCGCTACCATGCCGTCCAGTCCGCGCAGCTGCGCCGCAAGCCGCCCGCGCTGCTGGGCATGAGTGTCCCAGCCGCCGGATTCGATCATCGCAATCCGCGCCCCGCCAGGGGCGCTCAACAGCCGGGCGGCGAGCGCGCCGGTCGCGGCCGCGTTGCGCCCGGCGCCGCCCGCCATGTCGCTGGTCAGCATCCGTGTCGCCGTGGCCTGTTCCCACACCGCATGGAGCTGCGGATCATTGGCGTAGAGCAACGCTACGCGCGTGAGCAGATCGTCCGAAGCATCGGGTAGCGTCGACGGCGCATAGCTCGCCACCTCGACCGGCCCGCGCAGCGCCATCGGCACGGTTGCGGCGATGGCGATGCCCTTGGCCTCGTCGCGCGGCAGCAGCGCCAGCATCCGGTTGAGCCAGCCGTTTTTGACGCTGTAGGCGGCGCTGCCGCCGGTCTCGAGCACATTCTGCCCGTCGAAGTGTGAACGGTCGCGATAGGGCGATGCCACGGCATGCGCGAAAAGCGCCTCGTTGCTGGCATAGAGCGCGCTGATATTGCTGAGCGCCGGGTGCAGCGCGAACATCGAGTCGAGCTTGGTCGCCTGCGCGAAATCTTCCGCCAGCACGCCGCGCTGGCTGGCAAAGGCGGGGTCGCCCACCGGCGCCAGCGTTGCCAGGCCGTCGGCGGCACCCCGCTGGATGACAAAGACGAAGCGCCGGTCGGTCGCCGCCTTGGCGAAGACCATGCTCCCGCCCAGGCCAGGCAAGAGGATGGCTGTCGAGCCGAGCGCGGTAACGAAGCTGCGCCGATTGAGCATGGTCTTATCTCCGCATCGATTCGGGCGCGACGAGCAGCAGCGCCAAGCCCTGGCTGGGGCTTTCGGCGCGCGCGATCGCCTGCGCGGTGGTGTCGCTGAGCGCGGCGGGGAAGAGCTGGCTAGCCCGGGCACGCGCATCAAGCGTGTCGCTGATCCGGCCAGCCATGCGCTCGGCCGCCTCGACGCGGCGCATGACCGCATCGGGGCCGGCCCAGCTAGCGGCAACGTCGTCCCAGCCGGCCGGCGAACCCGGGCGCCACACCGGCTGCCCGAGCTGCGTGAGCAATCCGGTCACTGCCTGCGGCTGGACCTCGCGGAGCCCAAGCGCACGCATCGCGCCGATGCTCCATTCCCAGGGATTCTTGAACTTGACCGGCGGCGCGATCCAGCATTCGGGCGCGTCGACGAGCACGCGGTAGAGGCTCGGCAGATCGCCGCCGGTCTTGAGGAACGCGGTTTCGAGCCGCGCGACGAGTGCGACGGGCGGATCGTCGCCGGCGAAATGCCGCGCCAGCTTGGTGGTGATATGTCGGGCGGTCGCCGGATGGGTGCCAAGGAAGTCCAGCACGGCTGCCGCCTGATCTTCACCCGCTTGAGCGAAGGGCCGGCCGAGCACCGTGCGCGAACCCGGCTCGTGCAGCCGCGCGGCAAACACAAAGCTGCCGGGTTCTCCATCGATGCCGACGAACCGCGCGCCGGCGCCGCGCCCCAGCCCCGCGACCGTCCAGCCGGTGAGCGCGCGGGCAAGCTCGGTCACGTCGCCCTGGCCATAGCCGGTACGAACACCGAGCGTGTGCAGCTCGAGAATCTCGCGCGCGAGATTCTCATTCAGCCCGGCATTCTGGCGGCGCGCTGCGATCTGGCCGCCGGTCGAATTGGGCCCGATCGACGCTGCCTGATCGAGGTAAAGCAGCATGGCGGGATGACGCTCGACTGCCTGCAGCATGTCGCCGAACTTGCCCATCACATGCGGGCGGATCGCCTCGAACTCGAGCTGACCGGCCAAGCCGATAACGACGAGCTTGTCGACCGAAACCGCGAAATGGTTCGCCCAGAAATGCACGAGCCGCTCGGCGAAGGGCGAAGGACTGGTCAGCGCCGTCTGCGCGCGCGCCGCGACCGCGCCCATATAATAGCTGCGTGCCTGATCGCGCGCGAAGCGGCGTGCCTGCGCGACCGGATCGCGCGGCGCGGCCGTGCCCCGCTCGGCCATTGCCCCGATTCCACCCTTGTCCTGCAGGCCGGCCTCACCGGCCATCGGCTCGCCGCTCATCGGCGGCGGCGCATAGCCGGCCGCGCGGCGACGCTGCGGCGTTTGCGGCCGGTCCGCCATCGTCCCCGGATTTTCGTCCCTTTTTTGGCACCGGTTCTGGCGTTGCATTTCCAGATAGTCGCTGAGGTTTCCGGCGATCGTGGACGTCGGCGGAAGCGCCGCGATCGCAGCCGGCCGCGGCTCGTAGCGGTCGAGCTGGGCGAGCAGCCAGGCTTGGGGGCGGTCGAGCGCCGCCTGATCGGGACGCGCGCCCAGGCCGAAGCGGTTGAGGGCAATGGCAGCTGCGGTCACTCCGGTCTCCTTCCCGCCTTCAACGTTGGCAACGCGTAAATCCGTCGCGGCGAAAGCGATTTTCCTCAGGGCCGGTTCGGCTGGGGTCGCGCCTCCCTCGAGCGGCGCAGCGTGCCCGACCGGTCGAGACCTTCGGCAAGGGCGATTCGCTCGTCGGCCGGAAGTCGCGACGCGACGTCGACAACCGCGGTTTCCAGGCGCGTGCGAATGGCGATATCGGCGGCGCGCGCGCGGCCCAGCGTGGCATCGAGCGCGGCGCGGTCGAGCTCGGGCTGGACGAGCAGCCGTCCGGCTTCGCGCCGCGCCCCCCGTGCGCGCTCCACTTCGGGCTTGAGCGACTGGGCGGCGGCGCGAACCGCCTGGCGCAGCGCCCGCCGGTTCTCGGGCGCGAGCGCCTCGGCCGCCTGGCGCAGCCGCGCGGGGCGGCCGATCCCCGCGAGCGGGCGCTGCGCATCGACCCGCTTCCACATGATGGCCGCGCCAACCACGCCGCCGATCACGAAGACGTTGAGGATCAGCGAGACGATCAGCACGATGCGCAACGTGCGGCTGCTCATGGGGCGGTCCCGTCAAGGTCGACTTCGCCGAAGATGGTCTGTTCCTCCGCCAGTCCGGTGCTGCGATGATCGAGCAGCGCCGGCGTCGCCAGCGACAAGGCGAGCGCGCCGGTCACGGCGCCGGCAAGCCCGATGCCCGCCAGACCAAGCCCGGACCACCACAGCTTCGCGCGCGACCAAAGCAGGCCGGGCTGTGGCGCGGATGACAGGATGCGGCCGATCAGCGCCGACGATGGCGCGGGGACCCGGTGCCGATCGAGCAGTCCGTCGAGTGTCGCGGCGCGCGCGAGAACATCGCGGGCATTTGCGGGATCGGTCGCAAGCATGGCCTGGGCCGCGTCCTGCTCGTGCGATGGCCAGCGGCGCAAATCCGCGCCATAGGCATCGGCCAATGCGGCGAAGCGCTCGGGCGTCATCGCTGCATCATTGGTCATCGGCGTCCTCCTTGAGCAGGGTACGCAACGCGCGCCGGGCGCGCGACAGCAGGCTTTCGAGCGCTTCCACGCTCACGCCCATCGCCGCGGCGGCCTCGCCATTGGACAGTTCCTGATAATATTGCAGCACGATCGCCTCGCGCTGGCGTTTTGGAAGAGCCTGCAACGCTGCCGCGACCGCCGCCGAAATACCCGCTTCCTCCAGACCGGCGTCGGGCGCCGGCCCCGGGTCGAGCCGGTCGAGCGCGTTGTCCGTCGCCACTTCGCGCCGCCGCCGCAGCCGGTCGTAGCACAGGTTGAGCGCGACGCGGTGCAGCCAGGTGTCGAAGCGTGCCGCGCCCGGCCGCCAGTGTGGCGCTTGCCGCCAGAGGCGCACGAAGCTCTCCTGCGCGACATCTTCCGCCTCCGCAGCGTCGCCCAGCATCCGCGTCGCCAGCGCGAGCAGGCGCGGCAGCTTGCGCGCGACCATCTCGCGCGCCGCACCGCCGTCGCCCTTCCCGACAAGCGTGAGCAGCGCCGCATCGGGATCCTCGCCGGGAGGAGCGGTCAAGGACCCGGACTCCGGGCGACCTCAATCGCCCACTCTCCCCCGGACCGCGCGGCGTTCGTCGGCAGTGAGGAGGCCGTCTTTGTCAGCGTCCATCCGCACAAAGCGGCGGGCCAGCAGAGCGTCGAGCTCGGCAGTATCGAGCGCGCCATCGCGGTTGGCGTCGATCCGGTCGAACATCTTCGCCGGATCGCCTTTGACTTCGGCCCCAGCGGCTTGCCGCCGCGCGGTCCATTCGGCCTTGGCAAGCCGTCCGTCGCCGTTGGTGTCGGCCTGGAGCAGCCGCGTGCGCGCCGCCGCCTGGAATGTCGCCAGGTCGACGCCTTGCGGCGCGGCGGCGGCGGGGGTGGCGAGCGCCATCACGCTCGAGAATATCAGAGGTATCTTCATACGCATCAGCGGCACCTTCCATAGCGATCGGGCGAGGCTCCGGGTCCGCCGCGCCAGCCGGGCGGATTCTCCCAGTTCGTCCCGGGTCCGCCACGGGGGCCAGGCGGGTTGCCGTCGCGGTCGAGCCAGCAGCGGCGCGCCTGGTTCCACCAGCCCCAACGGGGGATGCCAGTAGCCATGACCGGCGTGATAATAATAGCCGCCCGGGCGAAGCACAAACACCACCGGCCGGCCGCGGATCACGAACCGCCGCCGGTCGGGCGACGCGCCAAGACCCCCGCTCGGACCCCGCGGATTTTCCCAGTTGGTGCCCGGTCCGCCGCGTGGCCCCGGAGGATTATTGTCGCGATCTTGTGCCTCGGCCGGCGTCGCGGCGATCATGCCCGCAGCCATCAGGACACTCGGCGATACTCTGAGCCCGATCATGTCAACGGTCCCGGCGATTGTGCTTCTTGGCGTAGATGCTGGCGCTTGCCCGATCCTGACGGGCGTGCAGCCGTGCGCGCTCGCGTGGGCCAAGCCCGCCGCCATCAGCCCGCATCCGTGCCTCGGTGCGACCGATCCGATACTGTTGGCGGCCGAGCCGCGTCGCCTCGCGGCCAGTGAGTTCGCCCGATTTCCAGCCCTGCGCGATCCGGTCGCGCTGGTGGTGCTGGCGTCCATTGACCTGCGCCGACGCCGGCACCGCCGCGACGATGCCAAGCCCGGCCAGGGCCGCGATGACCATCTTCATGTCCAAGTCTCCCATGACGCAATTACCCGCCGGCACTTGCGCGACCGACAGGGCTTGAACGGATCAGCGCCGGCCATCCGTCGCGCCGATCGAAAAAAATCGACCCGCGCGCTGCTCGATTGCCCGGGAAGGCCGGCCTGCCCGACCTGTGGGCCCGATGCCTGCCACGCCATCGGCTCAGCTCTCCGTTCGGCGGTGAGCAAGGCGACCTCGACGTGTAGTCGGCTGCCGGGTCGGACCGGAGGCGACGGTGCCGCCCATCGCCTCGGCCAGCGCACGCACGATCGCGAGGCCGAGCTCGGCGCCGCCGCTCCCGCCGGCGCGCAAGGGATCGAGCCGTGCATAGGCGGCTCCGAGCCACGCCCGATCAGCGGGAGCGACGCCGGTCCGTCGTCGATGAGCGACGGTAGGGTCTGCTGTCGGCTCGTTCGATCCAAACCGTGACCGTGGAAGCATTACCGCAGCGCGTTGTCGACCATAGCCGAAGGCGACGCTAGAATAGGCGATGGCGGTCTTCCGCGGTTTTCGCGCCCAGCGCCGGACAGGCCCTCTTACTGCTCCAATGCCGCCAAGGCGCCGTCTGCCTCAGTTCACCGCCGCAAGCTGGTCGCAAACACGACTGCTTGCAGCGCAGTCTCCTGCCCACGCCAACCGACAGCAATAGATCACCGCCGCCGCCTTCTCGCTTTAATGATCTGGAGAGCCTCTTCGGCGACAAAGCCACCGTCCTGATCCTGATCGAGATATTGGAACCGCTGCTGGGCAGCTTTCAGAAATTCAGCTTCGGTGATGCCGCGATTGAAGTTGGTGTCAGCCGATGCGACGGGTTGCGGAATGGGCAACAGTCCGTAGAGTTCTAGCCCCTGAGGCCTATTGGCTGCCATCTTCTGCGCCTTCGCTATCTTATCCGCAATATCGCCTCGAGCACCCATACCACGCATCGAGCCCATGCCGCCCGCGCCACCGCCGCCCATCGAGCCCATGCCGCCCAGGCCACCGCCGCCCATCTTACCCTTACCGGCAGGCATGCCCGGCCTTGGGATAGAGCGACCGCGCAACGGATCGCGGATCTCCGGAACGATCTCCTCTTCATAGCGCGTGATTTCCGCGGGTCCGATCTCTTCATCGCCATCCACGTTGAGGACCTTGTAGAAGCGGAGAGCGTCAGCCCCGAATTCCGCCGAGTCGAGTCTGCCATTGTGGTCGAGGTCGGCGGCCGTGAACCACATCATGAACGGTCGCTCGGTGCTGTCGGGTGACGGGCGAAATGGCTCTCCCATCGGGCTGACAAACATTGCCTGGGCCTGAGAGGCATTTTTGGCGCTCGCCGCCTGGGGATTGCCCAAGCTTGAGAGTCCGCCAAGAAGCGCAATCACTATGATCCTTTGTCGCATATGACATCTCCGAACTCGAAGACGCACATTTGAATCCTTCTATTTCGCCCGAATGAGGTTGTGTAACAAAGGGTATTCAGCATGCTTTGAGATTGTCCTTAGGGTCCAGACTCGTTCAGAGCCAGAAGGCCACGGCAGCTGCGAGGCTTACGGCTGAGAGGAAGTTTCTGGCGAGCTTGTCGTAGCGTGTAGCGATGCGGCGGAAGTCCTTGAGGCGGCAGAACATCGCCTCCACCCGCCATCGATCTTTGTAGCGGCGTTCGTCGTACTGGATCGGGCGCTTGCGGTTGCGCCGCCCTGGGATGACCGGGATCGTGCCCTGTTCGCGCAAGGTGGCCCTGATACGGTTGGCATCGTAACCGCGGTCGGCGATCACCCGCTTCATGCCGGTGGTCTCGCCGATCAGAATGTCGGCCCCTTTCACATCCGAGGTGTTGCCAGGCGTCAGGACGAGGCGGAGCGGCCTTCCCAGAACATCGACAAGGGCGTGGATCTTCGTTGTCCGGCCGCCACGCGAGATCCCAATGGCATTGGCTCGCGCCCCCCCTTTGCCCCACCGGCGCTGCGGTGGGCCTTGATGTAGCTGCTGTCGATCTGACCGGTTTCGGCAATCCAGCCTTCCTCCGTCAGCGCCGCCAGAATGCGGGTCCAGATGCCCCGGCGGCTCCACCGGTTCCAGCGATTATAGACGGTCGTCGACGGGCCGTATTCGGCAGGACAGTCGGCCCAGCGACCGCCACACTTGAGCATGTGAATGATGCCCGAGATCACCCTGCGATCATCGACCCGCCGCGCGCCGGGCTGGTTCATCGGCAAGTGCGGCTCGATGGCAGCCCAAGCTTCATCCGATAACCAGAACAACGAACGCGACATTCTCAAAGCCTCCTGCCTCAGCGGAGACCTCCTGAATCAATGCGCACGCCGATTTTCAAGAGGCTGATTGGGTTTGGACCCTAGGACAGATTCGTGCTGTGAGATCGAACCCGGCCGTCGGCATCTGGCTGGCCTCGGCACCGTAGCAGCCCGCTCTCATACACTTTGTTACCTGCTGTTACCGTGCGGTATTATTGGGATTACCGCGCCACTCCATAGACGAGGCTGACAGGGATCAGTTTTCGCAAGGAGTCAGCATCATGTTCAGATGGTTGGTGCCCGTTGTGGCCGTGAGCGCGTTGGCGCTGTCCAGTTCGCCCAGCTTGGCGCAGTCGAGGGAGAGATCGGTGAGCGTACAGGGGCCGCACGGGCGCGGCGGAACCGTTCAGCGCTCGGTCGAGCGTCGTCCGGGTGGCGCGTCGGTCGAGCGTAGCCTCGACACCAATGATGGCCGTCATTTTGAAGCGTCGCGGAGCGCAGCCTGGGGCGGCGGCTACTATTCCGGAAGCCGAACCGTGACCGGCCCGAACGGCGGCACGGTGACACGCAGGGCGACCGTCGACGCGTGGCACAGACCGCTGCCACCAGCCGGCTATTGGGGACCTCGGCGCGGATACTATTTCGCGCCCGGCTATGGCTATTTTCCGGTGACCGCGCCTTACTATGCGCGCCCATGGACGATTGGCGCGATCGTACCAGTTTCCTTACGCCGCTACTATGTGCCGGTGCCGGCGGTCTACGGGCTCCCGGTCGCACCGGTCGGCCATAGCTGGATTTTCGTCGGAAACCGCACTGCCCTGGTGGCGGGACGCACCGGCGTGATCGTCCGCCTGGGCCCGGTGTTCTGGTGAGCGTGCAAGCTGAAGGGCTCGACGATCACGGAGCGCCGCGGCCTGCCGTCATCGATCCTGAATCGCCCTTGCCGTTCGCGGCGCTCTACTTCTGGGATGTCGAGGAAACGCGGAAGGGCGAGTTCAAGATGGCGTGGAACATTGCCATGCTGGCAATGCGGAAACAGAGCGGCGCCGCCGCATCGCTGCTCGCGACCGCATCCGATGGGACATTGATCGCGACGATCCTGTGGCCGGAGGGACAAGCCAGGGCGGCCGCTCTAGTGGACGGCGGAACGCTCTCCGATCTGCCTTGCAGATCCATGAGAGAGGAATGCTTCCTGCTCCCACCATCGGTGAAACAGCTGTCGCGCTGACAGAAGGGGTTCAAAGGGCCGGACCCGTGGGCGCGATCGATTTCGTGCGGAGTCAGCTATGTTCAAGATGCCGTTTGCATATCGTACGGGCCGGTGCGTCGATACGGGCTCCGTGCCAGGGAGGGCGCGTATCGGCGCTGCGTCGGCAACCCTCTTGCTGCTGGCGGCCTGTGCCGGCGCGAAGATTACCGATATGTCTGCGCGCTCGCCGATGCCGCCGCGTTCCGTAGAGATCGTCGTCCATGCCGCGCTCGCGCAGCAGATCGCTCCGTCGCTTCAACGTATCGCTTCGGCGCTCGAGCGCCAGGTCGTCGAAGACCTGGGCAAGCGCGGCGTACAGGCGAGGAGCGCGTCTACTTTCCCAGACGCCGCCTATGGTGACGTGCGGCTCGACTTGAGCATTGTGGAACAAAATCGTGGCGCGGGAGCGAAGCGCGTGATCGTCGGCCTGGGCGCGGGCGAGTCGACGCTTGTTGTCGTTGCTCGCTTGTGATCGCGGGACGGCGCCATCCTTGACCTCGCCGCGCGTGCGACAAGCGGAAGCAAACCAGGCTTGATCCTGCCGGCCGGCGCCACTGCCGCGACCGGAAAGCTGCTCCATCTGGTCATCGGCTCGGTCATCGGCATTGCCGCTGATGCACGCGGAGGAACAGCTGGCGACGTTCGGAACCTCTCGCGCGTCATCGCGCGCCAAGTTTTGATTGTCATCGATCCCGCGACTGCGCCTGAATCATCGGAAATGGAGACAGGCGCGAAAATATACCCCCTTGAATCCCCGACATCGCCAAATAGCGCGCAGGTTGATGATACCATGTCGGGGGGCACCGCTTCTGCAGTGTGGACCTGCCGACGAGCCGCAGAACCCGGGAGGACCGCGGCGTCCCTGCTCGGCGGCTGACATTGCGGCATCGAGCGATCATGATCACACGGGCGGGTGCCCTCTGGCCTGCTACCGCGAACTTGCCTCACCGCGGATCGGACTGCGGTTCTATCTGATAATCCCTCGGCGTCGCGGACTCGAACGGCTGAGGGGCCGGCGCGTCGGCCCCGGTCGGCCGGAAAGCGAACGGATAGTCGGCACCGTTCCAGCGGACCGTGAGCCGGATATCCGGCGCAAGAGGCTGCCGCCGTTCGATCGGAATGATCGCCATCCCGCCGAAGCTGGCGCCTGGATCGACTGTGTTGGTCTGGAGAATTTCGCTTTCGAACTGGTCGAGCGTATGGCCGAGGCGGCGGTCGATGGCGTGGATGGCAAGCGCTCCTCCGCCGACGGCGGCCGCTGCGCCGAGCACGCCGACACTATGGTCCTCCCAACGGATCGCGGTCGGAACCGGCCCGCGTGGTGTACGAGCCCAACCATAGTAAGTGCCGTGGCTGGAGGCGGTGGACGCCACCCCCGCCAGCGTGCCCGCGATGATCACCGTCGCGATTTTGGCGCCCCTCGCCCGGCGGCGCACACCGTCTTTCAGCTGCTCCTTGGTGAGCACGGGACCGATCGAGCTCCAGACATTCTCCGGCCCGAAGTTCGCGGGCGCGTCGCCCTTGTTGTAGACGGCAACGGCGAAGGAGAGCTGCCCATCGCGGACAGGCAGCGGTCGCACCTCTACCGCACCGGTCGGCGTCTCGAGATGCAGGGTCGGCACACCCTGATGATAGCGGGCGGTCTCGGCTCCAAGCTGAACGGGAACGAGCATCGCCGGACCGCGCGCCTGAACCGCCGATGGCGGCACAGCGATCAGGCACAGCGATGCGGCTGCCATTGCGCTCATTCGACCGCGGGCATGTGGACCTCCAGGCATTGACCGCTGGAGCGAGAGGAGAGGAAGCATTGATCAAGATCCTTTCTGCTGAGGATCCTGATCGCCTAGATTCGCAACGCCGGCATGTTCGCTCGGTAAGGGATCGTATCGAAAGGTAACGGGAGCGTGCTGTGATTTGCTTGATCCGGTCGTTCAGCCCGCCTCGGGGCTATCGGGCAATCCGAATGTGAGCGTGACCCGGAAGCCTGTCGGCACCTTGTTCTCGAAGCGCACGCCGATGTGGCTGCGCTCGGCCAGCGCGTGAACGATCGCCAATCCCAGCCCAGCACCACCCGTCGAGCGATCTCGCGATGGATCGATGCGATTGAACGGCTCACCCAGCGTGGCGATCGCTTCTGGCGGGACGCCCGGGCCATCATCCTCGACGATCAGCACGATTCCAACCGTCGTTTGCTCAGCCCGCAGTTGGACGTTGTGCGCATAGCGCAGGCCATTGTCGATCAGATTGGCCAGGATCCGGCGCAGGCCCAGCGGCGCGGCGCGAACGACCAAGTCCTGCTCGTTCGGATCGAGGCGCACATTCTCGCCCATCTCCACTCTGGTCTCGACGATGCGCGCCAGCTCCTCGCCCAGATCGATGATCGAGAGTTTGGTTTCCGTCGACGAGGCCTGTTGCGCGAACAGCAGCGTGTCCTCCAGAAGATCGTGCATCTCGGCAAGATCGCTTGCTGCCCGGGCACGATGGCTCTCATCATCGATGAATTCCGTACGAAGGCGCAGTCGCGTGAGATAGGTGCGCATGTCGTGGGCAATGGCGGCGAGAAGCCTCGTCCGTTCCTCCATGAGCCCACGAATTCGTGCCTTCATGTCGTTGAAGGCGGCGCTAAGCTCGCGCAGTTCCTGCGCGCCTGTTACCGGCAGATCGGGCGCGTCGAGCTCCGCCGCGAACGTCCTGATGCGACGCGAAAGCCGCACGAGCGGGCGCGTCGTCTGCCGGACTGCAAGCCAGAGCGCAAACAGAACGACCGCTCCGAACGCGACCGAGAGGAAAGCGCGCCGCCGTAGGAATGCCTGAAGGAGCAAGGAGGGACGGCTGTCGATCAGCAGCCATCGCCCGTCGCTGAGTCCGACCGCCAATTGCGTCGGATCGATATAGTTTAGTGGACCAGGTTGGTCGCGCAGCGGCCGATGAATGACGGCCTCGTCGCGCCAGAGCAGCACCGGCCGATCCGACAAGGCGGCCAGATAGGCGCGCCGCTGTTCCGACAGCCTGCCGGACTGCTCCCGCTCGACGCTCGGAAGTTCCGCAACCACCCGCACCTGGAACAGCGAATCGTCGAAGGCTGCGAGCGCGGCGGGCCGCAGCTCGGGCTGGATGTTCTCCAGCGTGGCTGCCATCGCCCGCACCTGGTCGGGCGGCGGCAGGTTCGAGGCTCGCCGTTCGTAGACCTCGCTCGGCAGCAGCATCACGGTTCCCACCACCAGCTGCAACAGCACGAAGCCGCCGATGAGGACCGCGGCGATCCGGAAGGAAAGGTTGGCCGAGACGCTCACCCGCTCAGGCCTTCTCGACGCGTGCGGCGAAGATGTAGCCGCCGCCGCGCACGGTCTTGACGAGGAGGTCGCCCGATGGGTGCTGTCCCAGCTTGCGGCGTAACCGGCTGAGCTGGACGTCGATCGACCGGTCATAGGGGATGGCGTTGCGTCCGCGGGTCCAGTCGAGCAGCTGATCGCGGTTGAGCACGCGCTGGGGATGGGTGACGAAGCTCAGCAGCAGCTCGAACTCGCCGCCGGTGAGATCGACGGGCTCCCCGTCCGGATCGACGAGCGACCGGCAGCCTGCGTCGAACAGCCATTCGCCAAAGCGGTATCGTTCGACCGAAAGCGGTGCACTAACGCGGTTGACGTCGCGGGTTCGGCGCAGAATCGCGCGAACGCGCGCAACCAGCTCGCGCGGGTTGAACGGTTTGGTCAGATAGTCGTCGGCGCCGATTTCGAGGCCGACGATCCGATCAACGTCCTCGCTCTTCGCCGTGACCATCAGGACCGGTACGTCGCCGCGCGCGTGCAAGCGGCGACAGAGCGAAAGGCCGTCCTCGCCCGGCATCATCACGTCGAGGATGGCGAGGTCGACCCGCTGCCGCTCGAGCAGCCTATCGAATTCTTCCGCCGACTTGCATCCGGCGGGCGTGAAGCCCTCACGGGCCAGCAGCTCGACGATCATCGTGCGTATTTCCCGATCGTCCTCGACGACCGCAATGAGACTATTCTCCATGGGCACCTTTTTGCCTTGCGTGAGCCGCCAGGGAAATAGGCGAGGCGCTCCGTTACTCTTCGATACATTTCGCAACGGATATGTAGCCGGCCGCTTACACGGTCGCGTCATTGCCCATTTCCGGAAAAATGCCTCGGACCGAATGGACGCGGCCCTTCGTATCATGGACCGCGCGACCCGAATGACCGACGACCCGTCCGCCAATCGCTTGACACTCCAGCGACCACCCCCCCGGACGCGGCGCATCAGTCCCGTGCTTTTCTGGTGCGCCGCAGGGATGATCCTGCTCGCCCTAGTCGCGCTCGCCTGGCGCTATGCCTGGCCCCAGCAGGTGAGCAGCTATCGTGTGAAACGGGAGGCGCTAGAGGTCTCCGTCTCGGGCCCTGCGACGCTCGATGCGATCAACAAGGCCAATGTGAGCTCGCGCGTGGCCGGGCGGCTGACGCAGATACTGATCGATCGCAACGATAGGGTCGTGCCCGGCCAGCTGATTGCCACCATCGAACAGGAAGATCTGCGAAACATCCTGTCCGCCTCGCGCGCCAATCTCCAGGGGGCGCAGGGTGCGCAGCAGGAGGCGGACGCCAATGTCGAGAGCGCGCAGGCCACGCTCACCAACGCCCGCTCCGCGTTCGGTCGTCAAGCCGAGCTGAAGGAAAAGGGCTGGGTGTCGCGGGCGAGCTACGAGCAGGCCGAGGCGACGTTGCGCGAAAGCGAGGCGCGCGTCGCCGGGCTGCGGCAGGCGGCGCAGCGCGCGCGGGCGCAGACCGACGCAGCTGCGGCCAGCGTTCGCGTCGATGAAGCGCAACTCGGGCTGGCGAGCGTCAGGGCTCCGTTCGGCGGGATCGTATCGGTACGAAACAGAAATGTCGGCGACGTGCTGAGCGCCGGCGCATCCATTCTTGAGATCGTCGATCCTGAAAGCATCGTCCTCACAGCCCGCTTCGATGAAAGCGCGATCGGCGCGGTGCGTCCGGGACAGCCTGCCCGCATTCGTTTCGCCTTCGATGCCCGCCGCGCGGTTACGGGCAAGGTGCTGCGTCTCGGCAGGTCGGTGGATCCCGAGACACGCGAATTCACCGCCGACATTGTCGCCGATCGGCTCCCATCCAACTGGGCGATCAACCAGCGCGCCAATGTGGAGATCGTCCTTTCGGCCAAACCGCGCGCCCTCGTCGTGCCCGCCGCCTTCGTGGAGTGGAACGGGATTCAGCCGAACGTCTGGGTCCTGGAGGGAGGTCGGGCGCGCCGCAGGAGCATCGAACTCACGGGCACGCGGGGAAGCAGGCTGGAGGTGCGCCGTGGTCTCGCGCCGGGCGACATCCTTCTTTCGCCCGAGGATAGCTATCCGTTCATGCCCGTGGCCCGTCAGGGTGACGACGACCGATGAACCTCGCAATCAAGGACATCCGGTTCAATCTGGCGCGCTTCGCGCTTACGGCGCTCGGCATCGGCTTCCTGCTGATGGGCGCGATCGGCGCGATCGGCCTTTATCGCGGAATCGTCGCCGACGCACTGCTGGTGATCGACCATATCGGCGCCGATCTCTGGGTTGTTCAAGGCGAACGGGTCGGCCCTTTTGCTGAGGGGTCATCGATCTCCTCCACGATGGACCGCCGGGTCGAGGGGGTTGAGGGCATCGCCTCGGTGAGGCGCTTCGTTCAGTTCAGCCAGCAATTCTCCTTTGCCGGGAAGGTTCGCCGCGCCACCATCACGGGGCTCGATTATCCCAGGGACGATGGCGCGTGGTTCGAACTCAAAGCGGGCCGCCATCTTGAGGCGAGTCATTTCGAGGCTATCGCCGATGACAGCGTCGGCCTTCCGCTCGGCGCCACGATCCGCCTCGCCAAGGACGATTACCGGATCGTCGGCCTCACTCATGGCCTTGTCGATTCGGCGGGCGACGGGCTCCTGTTCGTATCGATCAACGATGCCACCGCAATCGCGTCGCGCCGACCGAGCGAGCAGGTACTGCTCGCCCGCGAGACATCGGGCAACGCCGCACCCCAAGGGGACGGCGCCAGCCCGAGTTCAGTGCCGCAGGACAGCAAGATCGCGGCGGTCCTGGTCGGCCTCGCTCCCGGCGCCGATGTGGCCCGCATCAAGGCGGCGATCCTCGCTTGGGGCGACACAAATGTCCTGAGCAGCGCCGAGCAGCGTGATCTCCTTCTCAATCAGCGCTTGTGGCGGCTTCGCCTGCAAATCCTCGCCTTCGCCTCGGTGCTCCTGCTGGTTACCGCGATCGTCATCTCGCTGATCATCTACATGCTGACGATGGAGAAGCTGCACCAGATCGCCTTGCTCAAGCTGCTGGGGGCGCGGAACTCGGCGATCGTCGCGATGATCCTCCAGCAGGCGGGGTTGATCGGCCTGTTCGGGTTCGGGCTCGCGATGCTCCTTTCGCATCTCACTTTCCCGAACTTCCCGCGGCGTATCGTCATGCTGCCCCAGGATCTCGGTATATTTTTCGCGATCCTGTGCGTGATCTGCCTGGTCGCCAGCTGGTTCGGCATCGCCCAGGCCTTGAAGGTCCGGGCGCAAGAGGTGCTCTCGTGACTGGAGCGCCGTTGCTCAGCGTCCGCAACGCCGCGCGCCATTACCAGAGCGGCGAAACGGTTGTGCGCGCGCTGGACGGCGCATCTTTGGAGGCCCATGCCGGCGAGCTGATCGGCATCATGGGACCAAGCGGATCGGGCAAGAGCACGCTTCTCCTCATCTGCGGGTTGCTCGAGCCGCCGAGCGCCGGCGAGATATACATTCGTGATCGCCTCGTCTCTTATCCGGGCGCCGATCTCGACAAGCTGCGGGGTTTTCGGCGCGATCATATTGGCTTCGTCTTTCAGAAGGCGAATCTCATCCCGTTCCTGACGGCCACGGAGAATGTGTCGATCGCGCTCGAGATCGCGGATGTCGAGGCCAGGGCTGCGCGGGGCTATGCAACCCAGCTGCTGGGGGCGCTCGATCTTGGCCATCGCATAGACAATCGTCCCTCGCGCCTGTCGGGGGGCGAACAGCAGCGCGTCGCGGTCGCGCGTGCGCTCGCCAATGATCCGCCCCTCATTCTGGCCGACGAGCCCACTGCGGCGCTCGACAGCGTGCGGGGGCGGCAGGTGATGGAATTATTCAGGCGCATCGCCGTCGAGCGCAGCGCCTGCGTCATGGTCGTCACCCACGATCCGCGCTCGCTGGATCTGTTCGACCGGGTCATCGAGCTTTCCGACGGTCGCATCCTCTCCGAGCCCTCCCAACCGGTTCAGGCGCATCCATAGTGGCCGGTTACGCTTCGTTACTCTTTGCCTTCCCGATGAAGCACGCCGCTTACGCAGCCCAGCTACTTCGAGGTCCGGCGCAGGATGATCGCCGTTTCAAAGGAGTGTGATATGAGAAAGCAGATTTTGATCGCAAGCAGCTTCGCATTGCTAACCTCGGGGCTGGCGGTTGCAGCCGAGGCACAGCCCCGGTCCCGGTCGGTGAACGTCCAGGGCGCGAACGGCGGTGGCTTCGTGAAGCAGCGTTCGATTAGCCGCGGGGACGGCAATGTGGCCGCGTCGCGCAGCGTCCGGACCAATGGCGGCCATGGCTATGATGCCAACAGGTCTGCTTCGCGCCAGGCCGGCAACACCTCGACCAGCGGGCAGATCACCACCATTGATGGCCGCAGCGCATCGACCAGCGCCGGGCGGACCTGGGGTGACGGCAGCTATTCCGGCGGTCGCACGACGACGCTCGGCGACGGCACCAGCTTCGGCCACTCGACGACGGCGACGCGCAATGCCGACGGGAGCGTGAGCTACTCGTCCTCCCGGACCGGCGTTGGCGGCGACACCGCCACCGTCGAGGGTACCACCGTCCCGCGCTAATTTCCCCAGACGCGGCAGCCCCCCTCCCTGGGCCGCGTGAGGCCGCGCCGCTCAGCCCCCGCGCGGCGCGGCCTCCTTTTCGAAAAAGGACATTTGATGAAAGCCCGTCTTCTGATTATTCCCGCAATCCTAGTCTGCTCGACGCCCGCCATGGCCCAGATGGGCCAACTCGACGTCTTCGAAAGCGCCGATACTAACGGTGACGGGCAGGTGTCCCAAGCCGAATTCAGGGCGGCGCGCGCGCAGCAGTTCAGCCGGCTCGACCGCAACGGTGACGGCACCGTCGCCCAGTCCGACTTCGGGCGCATCGCGCAGATGCGTCCGCAGCTCGGCGCGCGCCTCAACGCCTTCATCGCGAGCGCGGATACGAACCGCGACGGGCGCGTCACGCGGGCGGAATTTGGCTCGGCTCCGGCCCCGCTGTTCGACCGGGCTGACGTCAACCGCAATGGGCTGGTCGACAAGGCGGAGCTTGAGCGACTCCGCGAAGCCATCGGCCGGGAGAGCTGACATGGATCCGCTCGGGCGATCGCCGCTCTGGCTCGGCTTCGTCGTGACGATCGTTGCGGCCGAGGCATTGTCGCGCCTTGGCGCCGGGCATGGCTATGACCGCCGCACGGCGCTCACCTCGCTGGGGCTAGTAATGGGCGGCCTTCCGTTCGCGGCGCTCAACGCCTTCGTGATCGGCGGGGTCTTCGCCTGGCTATGGTCGCTGGCGCCGGTCCGCCATTCGCTTGACGATTGGTGGAACTGGCTCGTCGCCTTCCTGCTAGTGGAATTCGCCTATTACTGGTTCCATCGCGCAAGCCATCGGGTGCGCTGGCTCTGGGCGACCCATTCGGTGCATCACTCGGCTGAGCAGCTCACGCTCCTCTCGTCGTTTCGGCTTGGATGGACCAACCTGTTCTCGGCAGGATGGGTCTTCTATGCGCCGCTTGTCTTGCTTGGCTTCGATCCACGGCTCGTCCTCGGTCTGCTCGCGCTCAATCTGCGCTATCAGCTGTTCCTCCACACCGAGCTGATCGGACGCCTCGGGCCCGTTGAATGGCTGTTCAATACGCCGGCGCACCACCGGCTGCACCATGGATGCAACGAGCCCTATCTCGACAAGAATTATGGCGGCGTGCTTATCATCTTCGACCGCATGTTCGGCACCTTCGTCGCCGAACGTCCGGGCGAGCCGATCCGCTATGGGCTTGCGCATCGCGAGGCCACGGCCAACCCGCTCAAGATCGCCTTTCGCGAATGGATCCTGATGGCGCACGACCTGCGAGCAACGCGGTTTCGCGACATTGGCCGAACGCTGTTCGGAGCGCCTTGACCAGTGAATGCTAGCGGAAGTTCATTTTGCGGGGAGCACCCTGGTCCTCGCAAACAGGTCGTTGATGACTCGATGCAATTGCCTCACGCGGCCGAAACCGTCGTTCTGGGGCGCGCTGTCGAGAACGCCGACGGCAGCTGCTTTCAGGCAGGACGACTCGTTCGGCGAAGGTCAGCGAAAGGTCGCGAAGGCGGAATTCTCCATCCTTAAGCGCAGTTTGCCTGTGCCGAGGATCGCGACGACCGGTGTTCCGTGTCGCACGGTCAGCTCAATCGTCGCACTCAAGCGTAAATTCAGGAAAACGGCTCGGTGACTTTCGATATGCGACAGCTTCGTTATGCGATAGCGGCAGCGGACCACGGGAGCTTTTATCGCGCCGCACGCGCACTTGATGTCGAGCAATCGACGTTTTGTCGCAATATTCTGCGATTGGAACGGATGATCGGCGCCAAGCTGTTCGACCGCTCTCGTGCGGGAGTGACGACGACGATCGCGGGCACGCGCTTCATCCGCAGCGCCCGGCCGATGGTCGCCAATGCGGATCGGATGGTGGCGGCGACCAGGGACGCAGGCCAGGGCCGTGCTGGCGCTTTGATGTTGGGACACAACAGCTCGGTCTCCGCGGGCAATCTGCGCGCCACGGTACTGGCTTGGCAGAGCGATAATCCGGATGTCGATTTCGGGAGCGTGGAAACCGATCGTGGTGCGCTACTCGCCGGATTGGACACCGGCGAGATCGACATCGCAATCCTGATGGGCGACGCCGGCCATGAAGGCTATCGGCGCGAGCCTTTCTGGAGCGAGCGCATCGTGGTCGCACTGCCGGCCCAGCATCCGTTAGCGGGCCACGAAATTGTGCATTGGACCGATCTGCGATCAGAGCGCTTTGTCCTGCCCGCAGCGGATCCCGGCTCCGATATCCGCGACATGCTGCTAGGACGACTGTCTATGTCCGGCGCGCACCCGGACATCAGAATCGACCAGACCACGCGAGAGACCGTGCTGAGCCTGCTCGGCGCCGGCCGGCGCATGTCGATCGTGTGCGAAGGTTCGACAGGCGTGCGCTACCCGGATGTCGTCTACCGGCCTATCCACGGCGAACAGGGGCCGGCGCTGACGGTCTATTCCGGTTGCTGGCGCGAAGACAACGGCAATCCGGCCCTGCGACGGTTTCTTGGATTCATCAAGGCGCGCTATGCGCTGTCTTTTGATTTCTCGCAGCGATCCGAGTAGATTAGAAGCCAAATTCTTGGAGTTGCCGCCATGTGGCATGGCAAGACAATCATCCTCCTGCTCGTTACCTTGGTCGTCGGCTTCGCCGGTGGATTCATCTTGCGACCGGTGATCGCACCAATGCAGCAGGCCGACACGATCGCTGCCGGCCCACCTGCGGCGTTGGTGACGAGCGAGGCGCGCGGCACGCAGTATTTCGTCGCGCATATCGACGAAGCACGCCAGGTCGTCGCGGGGTGCCGTGACGGTTCGGTTCGGGGCGGCGAATGCGCCAATGCCGATGAGGCGATAATCAAGGTCGACGCCCAGGAGCGCCGGAAGCGGTTTCTGGACAATTGATCGCACGGTGGCGCTCAGTTTTTCGCGCCACCTCGCCGGCGCGCGAATCCGCGATCGCTCGCCATGAATCGCTCCAGCATCGGCGCGACCAGCTTTTCCGGCGCGACGGGTTCGCCGCCGGTCTCGGCCGCAAGCGCAGCGGCGTAGGCGACAAGATCGCGGTGGACGGCGGCGGGGACCTCCGCCGCCAGCTTCACCGGCCGGTCATCGGCGAGCGGCCCCAGTTTCAACTTCGTCATCGGGTCCCTCCGATCGGTTCGAGCACAAGGTCGCGGGTGAGAACGACGCGCAGCGGATGGCCTGGCCGGATGGTGAGCGTCGGCTGCACGTTGAGCTGCCGTCTCACGATCTGCTGGCCGGTCTGATTGATGGTGTCCTGCGAGCCGCGCCGCAGGGCACGGGTCAGGTCGTCCTCGCTGTCCGCACCTAGCTCGGCGCCTACGCCGAGCAGTGTCGAGACGGCTGCCGCCTTGAGGAGATTGCCCCAATGCTGGTTCACGCGGTCCTGTAGCCCCGCGAATCCGGCTCCGTCCGCGCCGGGCGGGCGCTCGAGAACGATCGAGCGCCCGTCCGGCATGATGAGCCGATCCCAGGCGAGCAACACGCGCGTCTGCCCGGCGGCGATCTCGCTATCATACTCGCCGATCAGCCGCGCGCCCTGCGGAATAAGCAGGATGCGCCCGGTCGGGCTGTCATAGACGTTGGCCGTCACCTGGGCGGTGATCTGGCCGGGCAGGTCAGAGCGGACGCCGGTGATGAGCGCAGCCGGGATGATGCTGCCGGCCTGCACGATGTTGGGCGATGCCGGCGCCGTCAGCCGCTCAACGCTGATTGTGCGCTGGTTGGACGGCTGCGCCATGAAGGCGCGCTTGGCGGCCTGGTCGCCTTGCGCCGCCTGCTGCGCCGGTTCCTGCGCGGAAGGCGCCGGCAAACCCGGCGTTGAGGCCGGCTCCGCACCCGCACGCGCGCCGCCGCTGCCTAGAAAAACCGAGCTGGTGCGGGCCGCATCGCGCTCCTGAGCGGCGCGCTGCCGGGCTGCCTCCGCCGCCTGCGCGCGCGGATCGGGCGGGCCGGGCTGCACGCCGATCGGCGGCACGGTAACGTCCTCGCCGCGCTGCTGCGCCGACACGATTGGACGGCCGAGGTCGCCCGGAAGCGGCGGGCCGAGCCGTGGCGCCCGTGCGTAATCGCGCGGGCCGGACGTGATGGTTTCGGCCGTGGCGCGGCTGTCGGTGTTGTAGAGTTCCTGCGCAGCCTTCTCGCCCGGCGGCCGCAGCGCATAAATCAGCGAACCACCTATGCCGAGGCCGGCGGCGACGCCGACGACGGCAAGCGCTTTACGCGAGAGCCGCATGACGCGGGGTGGCTCGCCGCGAAGCTGGAACGCGGCGGGATCGGGGCGAGCGGCCTGCGGCTCCGGCCGCGCTTCGGCTGGCGCATCGTGGCTTTCGGTCACGGCCGCCCCCTCCGTCCATCGTCGCGCACGATGCGGACGCGCTGTTCGGTGCGGCGGTCGCCCAGGCGCAGCTCGGCGGCGGCGAACAGGCGATCGACCACCATGTAGCGGCCCTGCACGCGGTAGTTGACCAGTTCGGCGTCACCGCGCGCGCCGGTCACGAACAGCGGCGGCATCTCACCCTGCGAGATCCCGGCCGGAAACTCGATGAACACCTGCCGCCCGTCGTCGAACGCACGGGCCGGCGCCCACGACACGCGGTCGCCCTCGATCCGGTAGCGAAAGTTGAGCGCCGTCACGTCCACGCCGGTTGCGGCCGGTATGGCAGCGGCGGCAGCCGCGTTGCGGCCTTGCAAGGCGATGAGCTGGTCCTGCGGATAGGTCCAGGACACGGACGCCATGTAGGTCGCGGGCGTGGCGCGCAGCTCCAGATGGTAGGTGCGCCGGTCGGTGTTGATAACAAGGTTGGTGGCGAGGTCGGGCCGGGTGGGCTTGACGAGGATGTGGGCGCGCGCGGTCGCACCGCTGCCGCTCACCGTGTCCCCGATGATCCACCGCACCGTGTCTCCGGCTGCGACCGGCCCTGGCCCCACGAGCTGCTCGCCTTCCTGCAAGGCGATGTCCGTCACCTGACCCGGCGCGGTATAGACTTGATAGAGCGCGCCTTCGGTCCACGGATATTGCTGAATGGCGTTAAGGAATCCATCGCGCACCGGCTGAATACGGGCGGCGTTGTTGGCATCGCCGACACGGCGGCGCGGATCGGCGGACTCTGGCGATCGCGCGCTCTCCGTCACCGGCTTCAACTGGCCGGGCAGCGGCAACGGCTCGGGGATCGTGACGATCTCGACCGCGCGGGGCGGCTCGGCCGCGCGCGTCGCGACGATCGCCCGAGGCGGATCATCCAAAGCGATCACGGGCGGCCTGGCCGACGTAGTGGCGCAGCCCGCGAGCGCGGACGCGGAGACGAGCAACGCGGCCGTGGCCGCGCGGCGGATGGGTATGCCGGTCATTGCGACAGCTCCTTCGACCAGTTGAGGGCATTGACGAAGACGCCGAGCGGATTCTTGCGCAGAGCGTCGGGGGTGCGCGGCGGCTGGACGACTATGGTGAGGATCGCGGACCAGCGTTCGGTGGCGGCAAGGCTGCCGTCCTGATAGCGGCGCTCGGTCCAGGCGACGCGGAAGCTGTCGGGTGAGGCGCGGATGACGCTCGACACTTCCACCGCGACCTGCACCCGCCCGACATTGGCGAACGGGTCGTTGGCGCGCGCATAGTCGTTGAGGAACAGGGCGCCTTTGTCGGTCGTGAAGTCGTAGGCCCGGAGCCAATTCTGCCGCACGATGACCGGATCGGCCGGGATGCTGCGCACCTGTTCGATGAAGCGGGCGAGATGAAACGCTACTTGCGGATCAGTGGGACGGTAGCCGGCCTCGGCGGGCGCAACCGCCTGAGCTTCGCCCAGCCGATCGACCTGCACGACCCAGGGGACGATGTGGCCGCGTGTCGATTGCCAGACGAGGCCGCCGGCCAAGCCGCTCGAAAGCGCGAGCGTCCCGAAGAAGGCGAGCCGCCAGTTCTTCGCCTGCACGCGCGCGGAGCCGATGCGGTCGTCCCATGCCTGCGCCGCGCGCTGATAGGGTGTGGCTGGCTCGGGCGCCTGGCCGTAGCGGATGCTGGGGCGCTTGAACATGGATCAATCCTTCTGGCTGGTGTCGACGGACGCGCCGCCACCGCCGCCATCGCCGGAGCGCAGCGTGTGGGCGGCGATGGTCGCGCCGTGGGTCATGGTCTGGCGGTTCTTCATCGCGGACGCCCAAGCGGGCGCGCCGGCCGGCGCGTCCGGCGACGGCGTGGAACTACCGCCTGAAATGGTCCCGCCGGTGGCGGTGACGGCGGCGCGGCCGCCCGAGCGGTAGCTGTTCTTGAGCGAGGCGGCCGCCTTGCGAAGCGGCGACATGGCTGCGCCCACGGCGGCTTGACCGACGCCGCCAGCGCCGCCGGCGACTGCCGCCGCACCGCTCTTGCCGGCCGAGCCGAGCGCATAGGCGCTGTTGGCCGCGCCGGAGGTGAAGGCCGCCCCTCGGGCCGCACCGCTGACCGCGCCTGCCGCCGCGCCGACACCGAGCCGGGCGGCAGCAGCGCCGCCAGCCAGTGCGCCGCCGGCCGCAAGCACGGTTCCCGCCGCCGCACCCGCGCCCAGCGCCGGGCCGCCGGACACGATGCCGTTGGCGATCGATGGGCCGAAGATGCCGAGGCCCAGCAGGCAGAGCGAGGCGAGCGCTACTGCCAGCGCGTCCTCGATGCTTGGCTGCGCGCCGCCGAACCCGGCGCGGAACTCGTCGAACAATGTCGAGCCAATGCCGACGATGACGGCGAGCACCAGCACCTTGATGCCCGACGAGATCACCAGCCCCAGCACGCGCTCGGCCATGAAGGCGGTTTTGCCGAACAGGCCGAACGGGATGAGGACGAAGCCGCAGAGCGTCGCCAGCTTGAACTCGATCAGCGTGATGAAGAGCTGGATCGACAGGATGAAGAAGGCCAGCACGACCATCACCCAGGCGAACAGCAGCACCGCGATCTGGATGAAGTTCTCGAAGAAAGCGACCCAGCCCATCAGGTCGGAAATGGATTCTAGGATCGGCTGACCAGCCTCCAGCCCGACTTGGGCGACGCGGCCCGGCTGGAGCAGTTCGGCGGCCGTAAAGCCGGTGCCCGACGCTTTCAGGCCCAGGCCGGCGAAGCTCTCGAAGACGATCCGCGCCAGGGTGTTCCAGTTGCCGATGATGTAGGCGAAGACGCCGACGAATAGGGTCTTCTTGACGAGGCGCGCGATGATGTCGTCGCCTTCGCCCCAGGTCCAGAAGAGCGCGGCCAAGGTCACGTCGATGACGATCAGCGTCGTCGCGATGAACGCCACCTCGCCGCCGAGCAGGCCGAACCCGCTGTCGATGTAGCGGGTGAAGACGTCCAGAAAGCGATCGACGACGCCAGTGCCGCCCATATCAGTTCTCCTGTGCCGAAGCGTCTTCGGCGATGCGGGCGGCGGGCCGCGCGCCGGGCGCGAGGAACCGGCGGCGGTTCTCGGCCCAGGCGCGCAGGCAGTCGGAGTCGCTCGCCCCGGCCGCTCCGATCGACTGGCAGCGGCGCAGTTCGATCAGCAGCGGATCGACTGTCTCCGAGCTGTCAGCGACGGCCGCCGGCTCCTCGCGCGCAGGCTCAGGCGCGCGGCTCATCTCGATCGCCGTCATCGTGATGGCGATGGCGACGAAGATGATGGCGCCGATGCGCGCGAGGAGCTTGGTGTCCATCGGATCAGTCGTGGAACATGCTTGCGTTGCCCGGCTGGTAGCCGGTGGACCGCGTCAGGAAGCGGCGTCGCCGTTCGCGGCTTTCGGCCTCGACCGCCGCATCACGCGCCGAATCCAGCGCCTGCGCCCGGCCCTGCGCGGCGAGCAGCGCCGTCAGGTCCGCGAGCTGCTGCGATTGCAGCGCGAGAAGCTGGTTGCCCGCCTGTGCCGCCTGGAGCGCGCCCGTCGCCGACTGGCTGGACGTAACCAAGCCATCCATCGTCGTGCGCGCGCCGTCGATGTTGCCGACGACGCCGGCCTGAACGCGAAGCGCGTCCTCGAACGCGCCGACGCTATCCTCCCAGCGCGCGTTGGCGTTGGCGACCATCTGCGCGTGGGTGCCGGTCAGCGCCGCGCCCTTGTAGCGTCCGTTGAACACCTGCTGGACGTTCTGCACGTCGTAGGCGATCCGCTGCGCCTCACCGAGAAGCTGCTGGGTGCGCTGCACCTGCTGCTGCAACTGCTGGAGCGAGCTGAACGGCAGCGAAGCCAGGTTACGCGCCTCGTTGATGAGGCTGGTCGCCTGCTGCTGGATTTGCTGAATCTGATTGTTGACCTGCTGGAGCGACCGGGCGGCGGTCAGCACGTTCTGCGCATAGTTGGTCGGGTCATAGACGATCCCGCCGAACTGAGCCTGGGCCGGCGTGGCGACGGTGATGCCGATCATGCTCGACGTGGCGATGGCGCCGGCCAGCATGGCACGGCGCAGGATATTGGGTTTCATGGGGTCATGTCCTTCAAGGCAAGGGGGAGCTGGCCGGTATCTTCCCGGCCACCGGCCAGCGGATCGGATTGGGGTTCGGGAAGAAGATCGACCGCCCAGGCCAGGCCGCGATGGCGCAGCCATTCGGCGGCGAAGCGCTCGCGGCCATGGGTCTCGACCAGCTCGGCGATGCGGAGCTGATCGGTCTTGGAAGACGCGGCGGCGAAGGCCAGCGCGACCTCGCCCAGCCCCAACTCGAACAGCCGGTTGCCGCGCCGCGATTGGCAGTAGTAGTCACGCTTGGGCGTCGCCCGGCTGAGGATTTCGATCTGGCGGGCGTTGAGGCCGAACCGCTCGTAGATCGCCGCGATCTGCGGCTCGGCGGCGCGCTCGTTCGGCAGGAAGATGCGCGTCGGGCAGCTTTCGATGATGGCCGGCGCGATGTTCGAGGTTTCGATGTCGGCGAGGCTCTGCGTGGCGAAGACCACGCTGGCGTTCTTCTTGCGCAGTGTCTTCAGCCACTCGCGGAGTTGTGCGGCGAAGTCCGGGCTGTCGAGAACCAGCCAGCCCTCGTCGATGATGATGAGCGTGGGACTGCCGTTGAGCCGTCCCTCGATCCGATGGAACAGGTAGGACAGGACCGCGGCGGCCGAGCCGGCGCCGACCAAGCCCTCAGTCTCGAACGCTTGGACCGATGCCTCGCCGAGCCGTTCCGCCTCGGCGTCGAGCAACCGGCCCCATGGCCCGCCAAGGCAATAGGGGGCAATCGCCTGCTTGAGCTGCTGGCTCTGCAGCAGCACGGCCAGGCCGGTCAGCGTGCGTTCCGTGACGGGCGCACTGGCGAGCGAGCCGAGCGCGGACCAGATATGCTCCTTGGCCTGCGGATCGACCGCGACGCCTTCGGACGCGAGGATCGCCGCCAGCCATTCGGCCGCCCAGGCGCGCTCTGCGGACTCGTCGATGCGGGCGAGCGGCTGGAGCTGGACACCGTCACCGGCCTCGTCGGCAAGCATCCCGCCCAAGTCCTGCCAATCGCCGCCCATGCCGATCGCGGCGGCGCGGATGCTGCCGCCGAAGTCGAAGGCGAAGACCTGGCCGTTCTCGTAGCGCCGGAACTGCATCGCCATGAGGGCGAGCAGCACCGACTTGCCCGCGCCGGTCGGCCCGACGATCAGCGTGTGGCCAACGTCGCCGACATGAAGGGAAAACCGGAACGGGGTCGAGCCTTCGGTCTTGCCATAGAGCAAGGGGGGAGCGCCGAAATGCTCGTCCCGTTCCGGCCCCGCCCATACTGCTGACAGGGGGATCAGGTGGGCGAGATTGATGGTGGAGATGGGAGGTTGGCGGACATTGGCGTAGGTGTGGCCGGGCAGGCTCCCCAGCCATGCCTCGATCGCGTTCATGCCCTCGGGGATGACGGTGAAGTCGCGGCCTTGAATGACCTTCTCGACCAGCCGCAGCTTCTCGGCGGCAATGGCGGGGTCGCGGTCCCACACCGTCACCGTCGCGGTGACATAGGCCATGCCGGCATAGTCGGCGCCCAGCTCCTGCAGGGCGGTGTCGGCGTCGGCGGCCTTGTTGGAGGCGTCGCTGTCCACGAGGACCGACGCCTCGTTGGTCATCACCTCCTTCAAGATCGCGACCACGCTCTTGCGCTTGGCGAACCACTGGCGGCGGATGCGGCTCAGCAGCTTGGTCGCATCGGTCTTGTCGAGCATGATGGCGCGGGTCGACCAGCGATACTCGAAGGCGAGCCGGTTCAGCTCGTCGAGCAGACCGGGGAAGGTCACGCTCGGGAAGCCGACGATGGTGAGCGTGCGAAGATGTTGGTCGCCGAGCTTCGGTTCGAGCCCGCCGGTCAGCGGCTCGTCGGCTAGCAGCGCGTCGAGGTGCATGGGGGTCTCCGGCACACGGACACGCTGGCGGTGGGTCGAGATGGTGCTGTGCAGGAAGGTCAGCGTCTCGGCGTCGTCGAGCCAGCGGACCTCGGGCACGAAGCCCTCGACCAGGTTGAGCACGCGGTCGCTGCGATCGGTGAAGCCTTTGAGCAACTCCCACGGATCGACGCCGGTCGTGGCCCGGCCTTCGTAGAGCCAGCCTTCGGCCCTCGCGGCTTCTTCGGCCGGCGGCATCCACAGCAGCGTGAGAAAATAGCGGCTCTCGAAATGCGCGCCTTCCTCGCTGAATTGCTCGCGCCGCTCCCAATCGACCAGTTCAGATACGGCATCGGGGAAGCTGGACGTCGGATAGTCAAGCGCTGGCGTCCGCTGCGCCTCGACGAAAATCGCCCAGCCCGAGCCTAGGCGCCGGAGCGCCCCGTTCAGTCGCGCCGTCGTGGCGACCAGCTCGGCCGGGGTGGCGCTGTCGAGATCGGGACCGCGAAAGCGCGCCGTGCGCTGGAAGCTGCCGTCCTTGTTCAGAACGACTCCCTCGCCGACCAGCGCGGCCCAAGGCAGGAAGTCGGCCAGGTGCGCAGCTTTGCTGCGATACTCGCGCAAGCTCATCATGGCCGCATCCATGTCGGATAACGGAGATGGCGGCGCGCCACGTCCACGAATTGCGGATCGCGGCGCGCGGCCCAAACGGACAGCGCATGGCCTACGGCCCAGATGGCCAGGCCGGCGATCCAGAGCCGCAGGCCGAGACCGATCGCGCCCGCCAGCGTGCCATTGACGATGGCAAGAGAGCGCGGGGCGCCGCCGAGCAGAATCGGCTCGGTCAGCGCCCGGTGGACCGGCGCCAAATAGCCGGGGATGGGCTCGACCCCGTCCGACATCAGACCAGCGCCCCGCCGCCGAAGCTGAAGAAGCTGAGGAAGAACGAGCTGGCCGCAAACGCGATCGACAAGCCGAACACGATCTGGATCAGCTTGCGGGAGCCGCCGCTCGTATCACCGAACGCGAGCGTCAGGCCCGTAACGATGATGATGATGACCGCGACGATCTTCGCCACCGGTCCCTCGATGCTTTCGAGGATGCTTTGCAGAGGCGCTTCCCACGGCATCGACGAACCACCCGCATGGGCGGGGGCGGCGATTGTCAGCGCGACGACGCTGGCGGTGGCGGCAAGCATGGCGCGGCGTGCGCCACGCGACAGAACGTGGATCATTGTTCGTCTCCAAGGTTGGGGGCTGTGAGGGAGGTCAGGCGGTAGTCGCCGGTGGCTGAGTCGAGCCCTTCGACACGGGCCAGCTCGGCGAGGCGGCGGCCGTGTCCATCGCGGACCAGCACGGCGATCAGGTCGATCGTCTCGGCGAGCAGCGCGCGCGGGACCGTGACGACGGCTTCCTGAATGAGCTGCTCCATCCGCCGCAGCGCCCCGAGCGCCGAGCCGGCGTGGATCGTGCCGACGCCGCCCGGATGGCCGGTGCCCCAGGCTTTGAGAAGGTCGAGCGCCTCGGCGCCGCGAACCTCGCCGATCGGGATGCGGTCCGGCCGCAAGCGCAGCGACGAGCGGACCAGCTCCGACAGCGAGACGACCCCATCCTTGGTCCGCATGGCGACGAGATTGGGCGCCGCGCATTGCAGCTCGCGCGTGTCTTCGATCAGAACGATGCGGTCGGTCGTCTTCGCCACCTCGGCGAGCAGCGCGTTGACCAGCGTCGTCTTGCCACTGCCGGTCCCGCCGGCGACGAGGATATTGGCGCGGGTCTCGACACCATGCCGCAGCGCCTCGGCCTGAACCGCCGACATGATCCCGGCACGCGCATAGTCGTCGAGCGTGAAGACGGCGACGGCCGGCTTGCGGATCGCGAAGGCGGGCGCGGCGACGACGGGCGGCAGCAGCCCCTCGAACCGCTCGCCGCCCTCGGGCAGCTCCGCCGAAACTCGCGGCGCGCGGGCATGAACCTCGACGCCGACATGGTGCGCGACCAGACGGATGATCCGCTCACCATCGGCGGCCGACAGCAGCTCGCCGGTATCGCTGATGCCTTCGCCGAGCCGATCGACCCAAAGCCGGCCGTCCGGGTTGAGCATCACTTCGATGACGGCGGGATCGTCGAGCCAAGCCGCGATCGCCGCGCCCAGCGCCGTGCGCAGCATTCGCGCGCCGCGTGTCTTGGCTTCGGATCGGATCGGCTGGACGGTCAAGGATCGGCCCCTGGATCAGGCCGGGCGAACCGCCGCCCGGCGTCAGGAGCACATCAAGAGACGCAGAAATATTCGATCTGCAACAGCTACTTGGCGGGGTAGTAGAGGCGGCGGTAGATACGGCGCCGGCGGCGGATTACTCCTCGTCGATTTGGATCCGCCGCGTTGAATTGGCCCGTTGCCAACGAATCGGCGAACGGTGGAAAGTGGTGGATTGTTGCCAGACCGCCTTGCAGCTTCCATGATGCGGATAGCTGTCGTTCTATTCGCGAGAGATGATGAGCAACCAAGGCGTCGATCCGCTGATCCTAAATGCATGGCTCTCAGCTCGGTCGATCGTACGGGGGTTGCCGTCGCCAGTCCCCGAATACGGAGGCTTTCGCGTCGATACTAAGTCGGACGCCGAAGTCGCCCGCTGGGTTTTCCCCAGGATAGGGTCGGGTCTCGAACAGCTTGCTCGTTCCATCAGCGAGCCGCGCTTTCTCCTTAAGCTCTGCGGTGCCGCCGACGAACTGCGAGCGGTGCTACCAATGGGCTGGGAGCTTCACACCCCGAGCTATTTCATGCAGGCAACTGGCAAGCCTCCCGCAAGGCGCCTAGCCGACGGGTATAGGATCGAGGCTAAGCGGGTCGGTATGGTGTTTGAGGCGCGGATATTCTCTGAAATAGGCGCACTCGCGGCGAGCGGTTATGCGGCGGAGACGCGGGGCGTCGTAATATACGATCGGATCGTGACGGAGCCTGAGCATCGCCGAAAAGGCTTGGGGCATGCCCTAATGCTAACGCTGCATGACGCTCGCCAGCATCCCAGCAGCCCGGAATTGCTCGTGGCCACGGAAGACGGCCGAGCGCTCTATTCGGCGCTAGGATGGGAGACGATCTCGCCATATTCGACGGCCTCGATCGTCACGCCGTAAAGTCGGCTTTTGGCGGTCGCCGCATCATTGCCGAGAGGCTGCAACTTGGCGCTTCTGGCCATCTTGCTACGAGTTTGCACTCACTCCGTCTCGGCGGCGGACCTCGGCCAGACATCCTCGGGGATTTCGTCCATCAAGCTCTTGCCGCTGGCGTAGCGTCGGCCGAGCGTTTCCACGAACCCCTCGTAGCGCTTGCGGCCCTTCACCTGCGCCGCCGCCTGATCCTCGTCGGGCAGCGGCGGGGTCACGGACAGCCAGAACCGGACGAACAGGCTCAGCGCCTCGGTGGTAAGCCCGGTGTTGCGCTCAAGCCGCTGGACCTGACGCGACAGGCGGTCGAGCCGCCGCGCGAACGCGGCCTCCATCCGGTCGGCGCCGTCCGGCGACAGGTAGGACGCCACGGCAGCCTCCACGATCGCCGAGCGTGATATGCGCCGCCGGATCGCCAGCTCGTCCACTTGCTTGGCGAGCGCGGGCGGGAAATAGACGTTAAGCCTGGTTCGCATGGTGCCCTCCTAAAGCTCGATGCCGTCGCCGGGATCGAGCGACGCCTGTCGCGCGAGCCCCTGCATTCGTCGCCGCACGGCAGCCTGGCGGACCGCGTCGTCCTGCTCGTCGTCGACGATCGAAAACTCCTGCGCCGCAGGTACCGGGGTTTCCGGCACGATGGCGACATGCTCGGGCAGCTCGGGCTCCCGGCGCAGCCCGCCATTGCCGACGTCCTCGGCGTCGCGGATGATGCGCGCGACCTGCTTCGGATCGGCGACAGCCTGCCTCCCGGTCCAATCGTCAGGACGGATCGCAGCGGCCGCGGACGCTGGTGCCTGCATGATCCGCTCGGACAGGCGCCGGTCCTGAAAATAGCGCGCCTTCTTCGCGCGGATCGGATGGACGCCCGCCACCATCACGATCTCGTCATCGGGCGGAAGCTGCATCACCTCGCCCGGGGTGAGGAGCTGACGGGCTGTCTCGGAGCGCGACACCATCAGATGCCCGAGCCACGGCGAAAGGCGATGCCCGGCATAGTTCTTCATCGCGCGCATCTCGGTGGCGGTGCCGAGCGCATCCGACACGCGCTTGGCGGTGCGCTCGTCGTTGGTGGCGAAGCTCACGCGGACATGGCAGTTGTCGAGAATGGCGTTGTTCGGGCCATATGCCTTCTCGATCTGATTGAGCGACTGCGCGATCAGGAATGCCTTGAGGCCGTAGCCCGCCATGAACGCCAGGGCGGACTCGAAGAAGTCGAGCCGGCCGAGCGCCGGAAACTCGTCGAGCATCAACAACACGCGATGGCGGTTGCCCTTCGGGGTCAGCTCCTCGGTCAGCCGGCGCCCGATCTGGTTGAGGATGAGGCGGATGAGCGGCTTGGTGCGGGAGATGTCGCTGGGCGGCACGACCAGATACAATGTCGCCGGCCGATCGCCCTCGACCAGATCCGCTATGCGCCATTGGCAGGCTCGCGTAACCTCGGCCACGACGGGATCGCGGTAGAGGCCGAGAAACGACATGGCGGTGCTGAGCACGCCCGATCGCTCGTTGTCAGACTTGTTCAACAACTCGCGCGCGGCCGAAGCAACGACGGGATGCACGCCTGCTTCGCCGAGGTGCGGCGTCGCCATCATCGCGGCCAGCGTTTGCTCGATCGTGCGCGCCGGGTCCGAGAGGAATCCGGCGACACCGGCCAAGGTCTTGTCCGCCTCGGCATATAGGACGTGGAGGATCGCGCCGACCAGCAAGCTATGGCTCGTTTTCTCCCAATGGTTCCGA
This sequence comes from Novosphingobium silvae, assembly GCF_009856825.1. GTDB lineage: Bacteria > Pseudomonadota > Alphaproteobacteria > Sphingomonadales > Sphingomonadaceae > Novosphingobium > Novosphingobium silvae. The sequence goes on from NZ_WVTD01000002.1 coordinate 69,695, forward strand.
CGCTCCAGCGATCCTTCGGGATCGACCAGCACGTCCGCGACATTCTGCACGTCGCGCACTTCCCACTGGCCACGCCGCACCTCCAGCAACGGATTGTAGGCCGCCGAGGCGGCATTAGTCGGATCGAACAGCAGCACGCGGCCGTAGCGCGCCCGGAAGCCGGCGGTTAGCGTCCAGTTCTCGCCCTTGATGTCGTGGACGACCGCCGACGCCGGCCAGGTCAGCAGCGAAGGCACGACCAGGCCGACGCCCTTGCCGCTGCGGGTTGGGGCGAAGCACAGCACATGCTCTGGGCCGTCGTGGCGCAGATAGTCGCGGGCGAGCCTGCCCAGCACGACGCCGTTCGGCCCGAGCAGCCCGGCGCCGCGAACCTCGCGCTCAGTCGCCCAGCGCGCAGACCCGTACGTCTCGGCGTTTTTTAGTTCACGTGCGCGCCACACCGACATGCCGATGGCGACGGCGATCGACGCGAACCCGCCGGACGCGGCGATATAGGCGCCTGTCAGGAATATGCGCGGTGCATAGGCGTCGAAGCTGAACCACCACCAGAAGAAGGCTGGCGGCGGATAGACCTGCCACTTGCCGACCATGAACCAAGGCGGCCCCAGCTCGGGCTGATAGGCGAGCGCGGCGGCTGTCCACTGCGTCGCGCCCCACACCCCGGCGAGCACGGTCAGGAACACGATGATGATCTGGCCCCAGAGTATCTTGGTCGCGGACATGGAGTTCTCCTGATTTAGATCCCGAGGCCGCGCTCGCGGCCCAGCGTCCAGTCGATGCCCCCGCCGGCGCGGACGACGCCCGACACCTGTCGGCCGAGTTGCTGTTCGAGGGTGCTGGCCCACGGCACGAGCCGGAAGCCGAGCCCGTCGTCGATCATGGCGAAGCGGCCTGACGCGAGCGCGAGGCGCTGGCGCACGGTGCCGGCGATCTTCTCGCCGGACGCGGCGGGGCGATAGGCAAGGCCGGTCTCCCCCGCGATCTTCGCCCCAACCGCGTCCAGCTCGCGCTTGCGGAGCGTGTCGAGCATCCCGCGCTCGAACACCGTCCGCTCGCCGAACCTGCGCGCCAGCCCTTCCTTGACGAGATGGTCGGTGCGCGCATCCATCGCACGGCGCACCTCCGCGCCGAACCCGCCGTCTGCGACGCGCGCGCCGCGCTCGATCAGCCTGTGGTCTAGCCAGGTCGCGCCGGGCGCTTTCACCTGCGCGGCAAGGTCTATGTCCGACCGCGTGGCTAGCACCAGCGTCGGCTTCTCCTCGCCGGGCCGGCCGACGCCGCGCAACTCGACGATGCCGCCGAGCTTGGGGCTATGCTCCAGCGCCTCGACGCCCGGCAGGCGAACATGGTGGGTGCGCCCGTCCGTGCCGTCGATCACGGCATAGGCGGTGCCGGTCAGCTCGTCGTGCAACCCCTTGTCGATCAGCCTGCCGGCGATCGGCTTCTCGGGCGCACTGGTGACGACGGCGTAGCTGTCGAGCGGCCGGGCCTGCCCCCGATCCTTGAGCGCCGCGCCGATCGTGCGGATGATGTCGCCGCGCGCGCCCAGCTCGCGCAGCTTCGCCGCCGCACCTTCCGCGACCGCCCACTGGCCGGTATCCCCTTCGGCTGCGAGCCCCATCGTCTCCAGGTGCTGCAAGCGCCCGACCATCAAACGGCGGAGCCGCTGATCGTCCGGGCCGGGGCGCTCGGGGCGTAGGTCGATCACGCCCAGCTCGTCGGCGGAACGCTGGATCTCGGTATCGAGCCGGGTCCAGCGTTCCGCCGTCAGCTCACGGTCGAGCGCGCGCTGCACCTCAAGTTCGGGCTTCGGCCCAAGCTCGGCGAAGGCCAAATCTTGCGCGCGCGAGCGGAGATTGTGGCTGATGTATTCGCGGGAGATGACGAGATCGGCGCCCTGATCGGTAACGCCGCGCACAAGCAGATGGACGTGCGGATTGTCGGTGTTCCAGTGGTCGACCGCGACCCAATCGAGCCGCGTGCCCAGGTCGGCCTCCATCTGCCGCATCAGGTCGCGGGTGTATTCGCGTAGGTCGGTCAGCTCGGCGGCGTCCTCGGGCGACACGATGACCCGGAAATGGTGCCGGTCATCCTTGCACCGCGCGGTGAAACCGCGATCGTCGGCGTTGTCGCCGGCCGCGTCGAACATGCGCGTCGGCGAGCCGTCGCGGGTGACGCCTTCGCGCTTCAAATAAGAGACGTGCGCGGACAGCGGCGCCGAGCGCCGGCCACCCCGGCTTCGGGTGGTCACGGGCAGCATCTTGACCATTACGCGGCGGCCCGAGCCGAACAGGCGGCTGCGGGCGAACGCCGTGCGTCCCCGACCGAAGGTGGATTGCGCGCCACGGCGCGCTCCGCTGGCGCCGCCTCGCCGGCCGCCGCTATGGATCGCGGCGACCCGCAACACCTCGGCGACCAGGCCGCGCGCATTGCGGCCCTGCGCCTTGCTGCGCTTGGCCTTGCCCGGCCGGACTCGGAACTCGCTGTCCTCGCTCACGGGCGGGCCGCTTTCGGCCGAAAATGGCCTGTGGTGCCATTCGAGGCATTGTTTTTGCTGTCTTTTCTCTTCCGCGCGGCACGCGCGCCGTCCGACGCCCCCGCGTGAAGCCACGGAAAAGCCACGGCTTTTCGGCTGAACGGGGCACTGCTTATATCTTGCAATCGTCTTCTCAGGCACTTTTCTCCCTGATCCGTCCTGATTTCCATCCGGACTACCCCTCTGATCGCTGCGGCTATCATTGCGGTCGACCCGCGCCAGCGCGAGGAACGAAGATGCTGTCGATCGGCGTTGCGGCAGGCGGATTGGGTGAAGACAATTGGCCGACTGCGGACTGAGCGGTGGGTCTATCGGCCGCGGCGATCTCGTCCTTGGGTCGCGCCAAGTCAGCTTCTGTTGTGGCCGCGGATGTGTGGACGAACAGCGCCGAACGACGCCAGGCGAAGCGATCAGGCGGTGCGACGACAGCCACTTCGACGACGCTATCGTTGCCGGTGATTGACCCAAGCCGCGCCAGATAGGCGACTGTTTCGGCGGGCAGCGGACGGCCACGCGAAAGGTAGTCGTCGTAGCGTCCCGGTCCGGCATTGTACGCCGCCAGCATTGCGCTCGCATTGCCGTATCGGTCGTGCATTTCGCGCAGATAGGCAGCGCCCGCCGTGATGTTGTCGCGCACATCGAAAGGATCGGCTCCGAGACCATGGCGCGCACGAAGCTGTGCCCAGGTTCTGGGCATAATCTGCATCAGGCCCATAGCCCCCGCGCGCGAAACTGCACGGGGATTGCCAGCACTTTCGACCCGCATCACAGCCCAGATCCAAGCCTCGGGAATGCCGAACCGCCGCGCCGCGTCAGCGACATGCGGCGCATATGGATGAGTAACGGCGGACGGCGCAGGCGGCTGGTTGGTTTCCTGCGCCAACGCCGGTGCCTGGCTGATCGGCAACGCGGCCAGCAGTGCGGCGGCGCCGAGCGATGCGGCACGCAAACGCAGGTTCAAAGGCCTATGGATTGCGGCAGGACGCATCGGCTCAGTCCTGCTCACGGGCGGTGCGCGGGCGGTTCCAGCTCAGCGACCACGACGCCGGATCGTTGGCATTCTGGAACAGTGCCGCGCGGATCGGCTGCGGAAAGCTGGGATCGTCGATGCGCAGCGAGACGTAATCACCGGCCCGCTCGCCGCTCTCGTTCCAGCCCGCACCCACTTCCGGCCCTTCGCCGTCATTGCCGCGATGGACACGCCAATCTGGTGATTTGTCGGCACCGCCGGGTTCAACCAGGATGAGCGAGATGCGGATATCGAGCGTCGCCGTTTCGATCACGCCTTCGAAGCCTTTGTCAGTGCGGATGAAGCTGCCGATCTGCATGAGAAAGTTCCTTTCGATTGAAGTGGGCGCGAGGTCAGCGCCAAGTCAGTGGCGCGTCGGGCGTGGCTCGAGTGAGGATCGGGATGGCGCGGCCGAGCACGGTTGCTGTCGGCAGAGGGCCGAAGTAGCGGCCGTCGAGGCTGTCGGGATGCGCGGGGTTGAGAAGCAACAGCTCGTCGGCTTCAAGCGTCCGGCAGCCGCGCCAGACGGGAAGCGGACGTGCAAGCCGGTCGTGTGTCAGTGCAAGCGTGACCGGCTGTCCGTCGACGGTCACCGTGCCGCCGATCCGGCAGACGCGCTGCCCTGCCTTGGCAGCGACATGCTTCAACAGCGGCACGTTTTCGCCGAGATATCCGCGCGCCGCCATCCAGCGGCCAATTCGCTGCGGCGGTGCGACGGCGACCAGCGCTCCGAGCGGCGGATCGGTGTCGGGCAGTATACTATAAAGCCCGATCGGCGCGCTCGCACTGGCGTTCCAGACGACGCGCGGCAGCGGATCGGTAACCGCAATTGCTGCGAATGACAGGGCGAACGAAGCAGCCGCAACCGCCGTCGCGCGGGCATAGAAACGGCGGGTCATCCTTCGATCTCCCGACGCTTGAGCCACGCACGATGGCGCTCCATCGTGTACGCACGCGGCTGATGTCCGGCGGCAATGCGGTTGTGGACGTGCCGCCAATGGTCGGGCGCGGCGTCGCAGGGATCGACGCCTGCGGTGTCCACAACCTCGATATGGCCGAGCACCTGGGAGACCTTTGGCCAGCCCTCTATGGTGAGCAGGATTTCGCCGCCGGGCTGCACGGATGGTAGCGTCGTGAATGGTTCACCGGCACCGACCGCGCGCACGATGTCGATACGCGAGCTGACTGTGCCATAGTCGTTGGCGGTCCAGCGCACGAATGCGAAGACGGCGCCGGGACGGAAGCTGACGATGCGGCGACGACGATCGACGATCTCGTCCTTGGCGATCCGACCGAAGCGTATCCAATGCTCAACCCGCTTCTCGATCCACGTCAGTTGAACGTGGGTCATGCTGTCAGGACGCGGCGCGCCGTGTCCATTATGTGTGGGCGAGACGGTCATTGCCGACTCCGCGCGAAGGGCGAGTTGGCGCGCGGAAGCAGGTCGTTCTGGCCCGGCTCGCTGGTTGAATTCTTGGTGCCGAGATCGGCCCAGGCCTGAAGGTCGTCGACCGAATAGACCACCCTCCCGCCGATGCGGCGATAGGTTGGCCCGGTCCCGAAATAGCGGTGCTTTTCCAGGGTCCGTCCGGATAGCCCCAAGAAGCGGGCAGCTTCCGGTGTCCGCAGATAGCGGGGCGGCAGATTATGCGTCGTATCAGGCAAGGTCGGACTCCTGCGGTCGGGGGTGGCAGGAGGCGAAAATGACGAAGCGCGCCCGGAGAGGTGGAGTATGAAGATTTGTGATCGCGGGGATGTGACCACCCCTGCCCGAGACCCGCGAAAGCCGGTTCAGCGGATACGCAGCAGCTTGCGATAGTCGCCGTTCATCAGCGCTGTGGCGTCGCGGACGAGCCGGATTGCGAACGACCGCCCAGCCGATGTCTTCCATTCGGTCGCTGGCAGTTCGGCGTCATCTTCGCGGCCCATAGCGGCGGCAATCTGGCGATAGCTCGCCCCTGACATGCGCAAATCGAGCGCCTGAAGCATCATGGCCAGGCGTGCTTGCCGGTAGCGGGTAAGCGGCCATCCGCGTGCTGGCGGCCCCGATTGCTTGCCGAACAATCGGCGATGGAAGCGCAGCAGGCTCGTCACCCGCGTCGTGAAATCCTTGTCGAGTGGGATGATCGCCGCCAGCGGCTGACCAGGCGTCGGATCGCGCAGCCAGAGCGAATGTGCGCCGTCCCGGTCAGCCACCACGACGTGCCGGCCCTCGACCCCGGCCTGATCGGCTAGCAGCGCGCCCAGCTTCAGCGGATCAACAGCTTTGGCATTGCCAAATCCGTCCGGCGCAGCATCAAGAATGACGGTGACGGCGGTCAGCTCGGGCCGCCAGATCACTGTGTCGGCAAGCTCGGCCGGCGCATAGGCGAAAGGACAACCCCCAGCGCCGCGCGAATGCGGCTTCAGCGGCTTGGCGTGAAATTCCACTTCGCGCGATCCGCTGCTCCATCTGCGCATGTTCGGCGCGGTAGCTGCGGTTGCGCTTCAGAAATTCGGCGGCGAGTTCGGCGCGACCGAGCGTCTCGGCCGCCTTCTCACTGCCATTGGTACGCTTGTTCGACGACCCAGGCATGACAGTCTCCTGGCCGCGACCATCGCGGCCCGCGGACCAGAGCGTGGCAATGCGTTTGCGTATCGAAAAGCGTCAAAGCTGCATGCTGCCATGCACGCGATGCGCTGACGTTTCGCCAAAATGGATTGTAACGTTAATGCTTTAGCTCGCCCTCACGTGCCAGTAGATGGGCGTATCCGACCTCGGTCATCCACCGCGCGCGGGCCAGGTGACTGGCGTGCATCCGCTCGGCGCGCTCGGGTTCGAGGCCTGGATCGATGTCGAAAATGACTGCGGCCGCCTCTCGCCAATCGGCTCCGTCGGCGTCAGCGTCGAGCAATCGCAGATAGTCTGTGAGGTGCGCCTCGTCATAGGGCGTGATCGCCGGAAGCTCAGGCGCAACGTCGTCGAAGCGGCAGCTCATGGCAACGAATTCCCCCTCTTGCCCGCGACTGCAATAACAGAACTACCGCCGGAAAATACTTGCAAGTCATGCATAGCTGAACGCACCTTTTGCAGCGTCAAGATCAAAATCCGGACGGCGCTCCTTTGGTGCGAAGCCGAACGCGGTGTCAATTTGCCAGTGCATTTCACCGACATGACCTCCTTAGATTCTCTTTGTAGAGAATACTCCGTGGTTGAATCCTCTGCAATGATTGCCTTTCGTATTCATGGAAATACGAGAGGTTTTGGCCGCAAACTTGCGCCGCGCTCGCCGAGTCGCTGGCCTGTCGCAGGAAGAGTTGGCGCATCGGGCGGAAATCGACCGAACCTACATCAGCGCGCTCGAACGGTGCGTTTATTCGGCGGGGATCGACGTGGTCGACCGACTGGCACGCGAACTGGGGCTTGAAGCTGCCGACTTGCTTCGCCGGCCCGATCGTGACGGGGAATAACGCCCGTCGCGGTTTGATCCGATGTGCGCCCTTCAGAAAGCGAAGAGCCCCGCCCGGTGGACCGGGCGGGGCGTATGGCCGGATCAACCGTCGCTGCGGCGACCGTTTGGGCGCGACCAGATGAGGCTGAAGGTCTCGCCGCCCTCATCATCGAAGAGGTTGGCGTAGATCGGGGCGTTGAAGCTGGGATCGTCGAGCTTGACTGCGAGATAGTCGCGGCCTTCGTTCGAGGTCTTGCTCCAGGCGGCACCGATCTCGGCGCGGTTGACCAGAACCCGGTGCGATGGCGCGTTGTCGTTGGTGCGGGTGTCCTGCGGGATGATGCGGACGCCCTTGGCCTGAACCGAGAGGGTGACGATTTCGCCGGTGTATTCGCCGGAAGCCGTCTTCTTGAAGGTGCCGATGGTTGCCATGATGAAGTTCCTTTCCTTGGATCGAACCGCCCGATTGCGGTCTCGATGGGTGATCCAAAGGCCGGGACGGACGCCGCCGCACCGCTTGCGGCCGCAGCATCAGCGGAGGGCGGTGGGTGGCGAGTTTCTTGTCTCGCGAGGAATGACCGAAGGTCAGGGGAAGAAAGTTGCAAGCCCGCCGTTGCGGCTAGGTGGACGAGGCGAAGCCGGTCCTGGCCAGATCAAACCCGTGAAGAGATCGCTTTTAGGTGGGACGCCAAAAGAGAGATTAATGCTGGAAAACACTGCGCAAAAGCAGCGGCTCGGATATCCACCATTCGATCACATTGATCGCCAAGCCGACGCGTAATGGTGAACTTCGCGGGCAACCGAGATGACGTCATCAGATCGGCCAATCTGTCATTTAGACAAGTAACAAGACACCGATCCGAGCTGAGGTTGGAAACACCAATGTCTATTAAGAGCATGCGAAGGTCGTCGTCGCCCCGTCTACGGGCGGCACACCACATATCCCCGGACGCCCATCTCAACACAGGCCGAGAAGTAGCTCATCAATAGCCAATAAAGTTGGACGAAGTGTGGTGTAGGCGCTGTGCCCTGCGCGACTGCGGCCAGGACGCCTTCGACCTGCGCGCGGCTGAGCGAGGACGTCACGATGAACACCCGCTGGAGCACATCCGGAGCGGCGCGCACCGCGTCGAGCTTCCCAGAAATCTCATTCGGGGTACCACCGCGGATTATTCGGGCAATGTCGGTTTGGACGCCGTTGTTGCGATACCGGTCGTCCCAGCCAGCCAACTTGTTGGGGAGCATATCGGCGGGCAGGCTCATCCGGCCAAGGTTCTTAATCGCTTGGCCGACCGATTCGTGAAAGGCCGACGCGCTGAGCGACTGGTTGCCGTGCTTCGCATGGTAGAAGCTGATCATGGTTGGGTTGCTTTGCGTACTGACCCCAATAAAGTCTGCCCATTCGTCACCGAGATCATCGCAGAGCAGCACGTCGTCCCCGTCCGCGATCGTATCGACCACCGAGCGGAACACGCAGCCTTGCGCAAACTCGACTTGACCAACCTCGAACGCGCCCTTTTCGCTGGTGGTTTGGGCAAGCGATGCGTCGACCCGGAGATGCGCGAGCAGCGAGGTCGCGCCGCCAGCCAGCGCCTCGTCTCGGAAAAGTGCTCCGTCGATATAAGCAAGGGCAAGGTCGCTGAAGAGGACCGTGAACAGATTTTCCCGGTCAAGGTATCGCGATAGCGGCACTGCATCAGCGTCCTCGCCAAGGGGCTGGCTACGCCTCTCTACTGAGATGTCGGCGATCAATGGGAGATCGAGGCCCCGTAACGCGATCCGCGTTGCGCCAATACGCAGCGAGGCAATCGGAGTGTGTCCATCGTCGTCGCGGACCTCGTAAATGCTGCGACGGCGGACCACCGGAAAAGCTGGTTCAAGCGTCGCTAGTACGGCTCCGGCTTCGGGCTGTGGCAATTCCTCAACCCCATTCGCGCTTTCACGGATCAGGCGGATCCCGTTCTCGGCGGTGTATAGTGCGTCGGCCAGGCCTATCGTGTCGATACCTACAAATGTCGGTCGGACATCGGTCGGCAGCGCGGTCAGTTCAATAGGGCGCGCAAAATTGCGGATAAAACCAGCAACTACTCCGGCGTCGGCTTGGAGCAGCTCCGAAATCTGGACGGCCCAGGCGACGGTCTCTTCAACTCCGGCGCGATCGGCGCGCAGTGAAATCCGGCCGGTGGTCGGTGTGGCAGAATACACGCCGTCGTCACGCCGGACGCTATAGGCCTGGGGAATGAAGCGGCTAGCACTGCTGGTCGCTACTGCGTTCTCGAGGTCGCGCGCCTCTAGCGATTTTGACCGCAAGGCAAGCGGCGAAATCGACATGTTGCGCAGACGAAGCTTTTCGAACACCGCGTCCTGCCTGGCGATTGCGCGCTCGATCCGCTCATTGGCGATCTTGCCGAGATAGGCGGTCTTGAACGCCGAGGGCAGGTCGAGACCGGATTTGAACACGGCAATGTACGGGCCATGCTCGACGATTAGCGCAAAGCCATATACCCGCTCGACAACATTGGCTTCCGGGGCAAGGAACGACACATCGCGTTCGTGCGAGAAGCAGATTGCCGAATAACGGGCGTCGCCGAGCGCGACCCGATCGGCTCGGAAAAGATTGCGCGAGGGTTGGCGCGCCTGTGCGCGCATTGTTGTGAAGAGCCGGTTGATTGCATCGTTCGATAACCGGCGCCTGCGCTGGTGGAAAAATCCCGATTGCGCAATTTCAAGATGGTCGATCATGTGCCACTTCCAGTCGGAGCGGGTGAGGTTGGAGCTGGTGGCGCAGTCGTGAAATCGGCGGGCAGGTTGACCGGCTTGTAGCCCATGGCCATCCGCTCGATCACTGAATAATGAACCAAAGCGCCGTCAGGAATTCTGCGTGGCTCCGCGCGAGGAAGGTAATAGCCGCCAGTTACTGCCCTTTCGGGGAAGCGTTTCCATCTGCGATTCTTAGGAAGATATTCAAGCGGCCACCAAGCGGCGGTCATGGAGTTATGGATCGGGCCGTTCGCATCCGGCGCGACATACATCCTCTTGCCGCCAGGCAGGGGGGCGCCTTCGGCAAGGTGATCGAACATGGACTCATCGAGTTCAAGGCCGTGCCTTTGGGCTTCCCGGGCCATCCAGATGAGGGGAAACTTGGCGATCTGGCTTTCGGTCTCGGCCCAGCCGCCGCCGACATCACAGTGATCCCCGGCGAACCAGACGGTTTGCTGGTCCTGCACGCCCTCGGCGGCAGCGAACGGATCGGGTTTGAAGTTCTGGCTCGGCGTCCAATTGTAGAGCCGGAACATCCTGCGACGTTCATCGATCGCCGCTGCCTGCCGGAAGACGCGGACACTTGGATTAGACTTGGTGTAAGGCAGGAAGGATTGGCTAGGAAGGCGCAGCAATCCTGGGCGCACGAACACCGAGGCGACCGTGTCCCAGACCCCCAGGAAATGGATCGGCACTCGGCGTCCGCCAATTACGCGGCGAAACTGCCAAGCAATGTCGAGCCGGTCTTCCCGATCAGAACGTTTATAGGCTTTGAGCGCGTATTCAGCGAGATTGCGCTGATCGGGATCGACCAAACCGACCAAATGGATCAGCCCGGCGACCGCACGGGCGGTATAGGCGCCGCGGCTGAAGCCAAAGAGGAAGATCCGATCGCCTTCCTGATATGTGTCGATCAAATAGCAATAGGCAGCGAGGATATTGGCGTCGAGGCCCCAACCGGTCGCGAGGCCAAAGGCCGCGATCGCGCTTTGCGTGGCAGGGCTCCAATCGGTGGTCAGCGGCACAGTGCCGATTCCGGGATGATAAAAAACGCGCTGATTGTCGCTGCGTTCTGCGCAGCGATACAGCTTCACGACATTGGTCAGGTTGTCCTTGACCTCGTTACTGGTGCCATCGAGCAGCAGGATGAGATTACGCGGCATGGGCGCTGCTAATCGGCCAGCCAGCGGGCATAGGCTTCGATATCGATCATCGGCACCGTACCACTGAATTGCAGCATAGCGATGAGCTTGAACAGAAAGGCAGTGGCAGGCTTCCCCGCTTCGACCAATTCGAAATGGTCATCGCGACGGAACATGTGGCCATGGGCAGCGACGCAGCCAATATCGAGCACACCTTCGTCAAGATTGGCGGTCAGGGCTTTGCGTAACGGTTCGCCGAGCGGCGGTGACCACTCGCTCTCAAAGCTCAATATGCCGCCAAGAACGCGTATTGGCGGCTTGGGAGCGTAGGTGCCACCCGCGTGCGGGATCGGCAGACTTGTGCGATCTAGCCTACGCACGCTAGCGACCTTTTCCTGCGCATAGGAAATCATGCCCGCATCAAGGGTCTGCTTTGCCTCGAAGACCGCATAAATACTCTCGGCGGGTACTACTGTCTGTCCCTCGATCTTGAAGATGAACGGCGTGTACTGGCGATCGAACACCACAAGGTCGATCTGTTGGCTGAAATTTCCATGGCTATCCACAACGAAGGCCTTGGCGACCTGATAGCGTTGCGGGAGGTAGGTCCCGAGCAGATCCAGCCAAACATTCTCGCTACCATCTCCCTTGGTGCCGGGATGGGCAAGTGTTGCCCGTACCGAACGCAGCCGGTGCTGGATGTCCTCGTGCAGCGTGGCGAGGATGGTCGAGAGGGACCAATCGCTCATGACAGCGGAAACTTCGGGCCGAACAAAGCGCGCCACGCCTTGAGCGCCTCGCCATTCCGCCCGCGCCGGGCATGGTCAATCGCCGCACTCGCTTCCTTGCTCGCCGCCTGAAGCAGCGTGCGTGCGCGCGCCTTGCGCGCCGCGTCCATCCCGTTGCTGACCGGCGGACCCAACCCTGCGGGATCGGGCCATTGGTCAAGGATCCTGTCGGCCAACGTGGCGAAGAAGGACTGAATCTCGTAATCGAAGCGGCCATGCCAGCCCCCGTAAAGGCATTCGAGTGCCATCACCTCGATGAGGAAGGACGGCTTGACCGGCTTCTCGCCATGCCGGCGATTGTTGTTCCAATATTTGACCATGCGGACCAACCCCTTCCACTCGCTGGAAAAGGCCTGGTGCGCCGCTGTTGCCTTGTCGGCATGGATTTCGGGATTGGTCTTAATCCATTCACCCAAGTCGCGATCAGGAATTTCGTAGTTGTCGCCATCGGCAAAGGCCGGGACGACGTCGATGCTCAGCACCTGATAGTCGGTGTTGTCATCCTGGTCGGGCACGACCCCGAACGAGACGCAAACTGATCGCCCCTGCTTGCGGACCGCGGTCTCGCCATATTTATCGATAAGTGCAGCGTGAAAATCGTCGATGACGGTGTCGGGACTCTTGTCGCGGTAGTCTCGCTCTGCCTCGCCAAGCACGAAGAAGATATCGATATCCTTGAGTGGCTTGGTCTTGGTCCAGCGCTTGTATGATCCCGTGAGGAAATCGCGGTCGATTGTGAAGCGCGTACGTAGGAACTCGCGCACTTCGGTGTGCCGCTTGCTCGCGTCGGCCTGCTCCTTTGTATTAAGCTCGAGCCGGCTCTTGAACTTGCGAAATGCCTCGTCGACGGTGAGCGTCATGCACGCCTCCAATATGCGGCGCTGGCTCCCAACCCGCTATGTTCGATAGTGGTGCCAAGCGCATGGCGGGCAAAGCCGTCGGTCGAGCGACCGGTGCCATCGCTCCACCCCATCACCGATGGATGCCCCGGCTTCACCCTGAGGAGCATGTCGTATTTGGCTTCGGACGGCGCGATTCCGGCCTTGTGGATCGCGTAGCGGAGCTGGTCGGTGTCGGTGTAGAAATTGCCGTCGCCGCTAGACCATTCATACGCAATGTCGATGTCCCAACGAATGATCAGGGCGTTGGTTCGCGGGTGGAATATCTCGAGGACGACGCAGGTCAGATGGCCCGACTCGAGCCATTCCTTGATGCCGCGGCGATGCAGCTCCCAATTATCGACGAACTTCGTTGGATCGAGTCCGGACAGCCGGATGATATCCTTGAAGCTCTTCAGGATGTTGTCTGCCACATAGGTAGTGGAGTGCGTGTAGGAATAGGCTGAAACCGTCGTCATGATCCTAGGAACCCCGCTGGATCGAAGGTGAGGCCAGCCGCCGCGTCACTTTTGGTTCCCGCATCAGCGGAGAGACCGTCGGAGACGTCGCGGGCGGTGATGCGCTTGCTGTGGCGCGCCAGCGCGGACTGAACCCAGCCAAGATCGTCGGTGAGGCAAGGCAACGAGATCGCCCAGTCACCCTTCAGGGGGTCATAACCCAGAACATCTTCGTTGCTGTCAGACCCCTCGACGGCATCTTCGTCGTAGAGGCAATAGATCCGCGTGCGCGGGCCGTCGCAGCTCACGACGATCGGCACATCCCGGGGAGCCTGATCAGAAATCGTGCTTGCGGCGGTTCCCGCCACCGCGATCAGTTCCTCGCGGTCTGCGACAGGGCATGCCCTGGTCAGGAGATCGACGATCGCCGTCCATGTCTCGTGCGCGTCGCGCGCGGGACTACTGGCGAAAGTACGGCGGAATACGGTGCTCATCTTGCAGCACTCCACTCAGTCGTACCGCGCCCCTTGCTGGCCGCCTTTGCGGCGGCGAGCAGTTGCGTCACGTTCAGGCGTTCAGGGTGCATGGCGATCTCGGGGGACGCGGCAAAGGCGTTGGCAACCATCTTGCGAATTGCGCGGCCGTCGAGACCTACGCTCGCAGCAGCGCATGCCGAAAAGTCGCGATGTAAGGCGAGTTCACCGATCGCGGGGTAAATCTTTGCCAGTCCGTTGAGACAGTCGCGCAGGATGAGTTCGCACGCATGTTTATCGGGCAACGGAATTTCGAGCACCAGGTCGCAGCGCGAGGTGAAGGCGCTGTCGATTGCTTGCGGGAAATTGCTCGTCGCTATGAAAAGTAGATTGTTGTGGCGCTCGGCGAGCGCGTCTAATTGGACGAGAACAGCGTCGGTCGCGCGATGCACATCGACCGGATTGGCATCCATGCTAAGTTTGGACCGGTCAACAGCGAGGGTTTCGACTTCGTCCAGCAGAACGATTGTTGGGCCTTGCATCGCTGCTTCCGAAATCGACTGGGCGAACAATTCGGAAACAGCGCGTTGCGTCTTGCCCATGGCCGAGCTTGTCAGCGTGTGGGGCTCGATTTCGAGCAGCCGGAAGGGCGCGCCCTTGAACGACTCCGCGGTACGATGGGCAAGGCCGCGGGCGAGCGAGGTTTTCCCAGTACCGGGCGGCCCAACCATCAGGATCACCCCATGCAGCGGCAGAACCGTACGCGGCACCTTTGGGCGCATCGTAAAATTCAGCATTGCCTGGGAGAGGAGCTGTTGTTTAATTTCCCGGTCGAGGACGATCGAGTCCCATAGTGCGCCAAGTACGGGGTCAGGTAGCTCGCGACTCGCACTAATCCCCTTAGCGAGATCGGCGTCGTTAGCTGGGGCAGTGCGCATCATCTGGTCCTTCGAGATATTGTGTGATTAAACTGATCGCTGGCAAACGATTTGCATTGGTCGCAATCGACTGAATGTTCGCATCGGTGACCAGCTCGTTTGACGATCCAGCTTTGCGAGTGCGCTGTGCTGCGGATTGCAAATCATACGTCTTCCCTGTCGGATTCGTCCTTACGAGATCGTAAGATATATCGAACATCGCTTGCGGTCAACTGGTCGGACGAAAATGTTCGTTTGACCGAACGAGTCTTGATTCATAAAGGGACAGCGGGATAAAATATTGAGTGGTAGGAGATCAAAACATGTCGTTAGCGACGAAGCTTCAGAAACTTCGCACGGCAAAGCGACAGTCACTTCAGGATGTCGCTGACGCCATCGGGGCATCAAAGGCGCATGTTTGGGAACTGGAAAAGGGCACGGCCAAGAATCCGTCAATTGAGCTCGTCCGGAAGCTAGCTGATCATTTCGGCGTTTCGATTGCCAGCCTGGTCGGAGAAGGTCCAGATGAGGGCAACGACGATGAACAATTGCTCGTAATGTATCGCGACCTGAAAACGCTTGATGCAAAAGAACGCGAGTTGATCGAGGACATCATCAAAGGGATGCAAAAGCGGCGCGACGGGGGGTAGGATGGATATAGACCGAGTCGAACTTGCGGACTGCGGTTCGCCGGAGAAGATCATTGCCGAGATCATGCGGCAAGTGCCTGAAATGCAGATTCCTGTTCCGATTGAGGAACTCGCCGTGGCAGTCGGCATCACCGATATTCATCGCTTGGAAACGGCAAGCTTCGAGGGCGGGCTAGTGACACAGCCTGAACGCGCGAGCGGTGTCATTCTGGTGAACAGCAGAGCTACCGCGCAGCGTCAGCGCTTTACGATCGGGCACGAGCTTGGCCATTATCTGATCATCGCGCACCAGCCCGCATCCACTGGCCAGTTTACGTGCTCGAAAGCAGATATGGCGATCCGTGAGGCGGATCGCGACAATCGTGCGCGGCGGATGGAAATGGAGGCTAATCGGTTCAGCGCGGGCATCCTGATGCCGCTTGCGCGTTTCAAGCCCGACATGCGCAATCTGGGGACACCAGCGCTAGAGCATGTGTTCACGCTGGCTATGCGATACAATATGAGCAAGGAAGCGACCGCTCTCCAATATGTTCTTCATCAAGATGCGGTTTGCGCGGTAATCATCTCAAAGGATGGCGTCGTCCGGCGGATATACAAGCCCAACCGTTTTCCTTTCATCGATGTCCGGGTTGGGACAAGTCTGCCCACGCCTTCGCTCAGCGCGCGCTTGGCCGGTGATCAGCAATCTGATTGGGATGACGTTCACGCCGGGGTGTGGCTGGCGATCGCGAGAGAAGTCCGTCACCATAGCTTGCAGGAACAAGCCTATCGTTTGCACGACGGATGGATAATGACGCTGCTCATTTATGCCGATCAGGACGAAGAAGAGGACAGCGACGGTCAAATTTCAGATGCATATGACGTGTGGGAGAACCCACGTTTTCCATCACGAAGCCGTCGCCGTTAATTGGAGCGGCTACGAGTTCGTTATAACTGGGCCAAACGAAAATGCTTCTATTGCCGACACCGTTTCAAAAACGTTCTAGGCCAAAGGAATGCTTCACGTCGGCTTTTGCTGGGCACGTGAGCATTCCTCTGCGGCTGAAGTCCTGTAAGCAGTTGCCCGCCTAGTACGGATCGTACACCTGAACGATCAGCATCGGATCGCCATCATAATCGGCATCGGTCATGACGGCGTAACCATCGCTGGTCTGGATCAGCACCACGCAGGTCATCAGCGTCTTGGCGAGGCTCCAGGCGAACTTTTGGGCGGTGGGAAGCGACATGATCTTTGCTCCTGTCTCAGGAGCGGGGACCGCCCCCGCTCGACAGGCGCACAGGCGACCGACGCGCGGCCGCGATCACCGGAGGCGGAGCTGAAGGCCGCAAGCTGTGCTTAGCGGACCCCTTGCGGGTTGATCGTCACAAGGCAGCGCATTGGTCAGAGGTAAGCCAGAGAGAGCGGGGCGTTCCCGCTTCGGAAGGGGATGCAGTGTCGGTTTTCCGGCCGGAGTTTTGCTGTCGTGCCACTCACGCTGTTGACCATCGGAGCAGTGCTCCTGCCAGCGATCAGGCAATGCCCATTGATCAGGTCGGCGGCTAACCCTTGCGGAAGTCGAACACGGGGATGCCGAGCTTGCGGGCTTTGTCGGCAAGGTTGTCCTGAATGCCAGTGCCGGGGAACACCACGACCCCAATCGGCAGCACATCGAGCATCGCATCGTTGCGCTTGAACGGTGCCGCCTTGGCGTGCCGAGACCAGTCAGGCTTGAAAGCCACCTGCGTGACTTTGCGATTGTCGGCCCAGCAGGCGGCAATACGCTCAGCACCTGATGGCGCGCCGCCGTGCAGCAGAACCATATTCGGGTGTTTTGCGCGGACCCGGTCCAGTGCCGCCCAGATGGCGTCGGTGTCATTGCAGTCCTTGCCGCCGGTAAATGCGACCTTGGGGCCAGCAGGCAGCATGACCTGGGTTTCGGCTCGGCGGCGGGCGGCAATGAAGTCGCGGCTGTCGACCATGGCTGCGGTCAGCGCGCGGCGGTTGACGAGGCTGCCATGGCGCGGATGCCAAGCCGAACCGGTATGGGTGCGATAGAGATCGCAGGCAGCATCGCGCATCAGTTCATGGGCATTGCGCCGTTCGATCAATGTCAGACCCTGGGCCAACAATCGCTCCAATTCGACCGATGCCACCTCCGAGCCGTCCTGGTCGCGCTGCGATCGGCGCTGTGCCTGCTCATTGTCGTCAAGTTCGCGTTCGACGCGTTCGGCGGCGCGGTGGAACAGATTGACCGTTGACCACAGCAAGTCGTCGAGATCGGGTTCGAGCCGGGTATCGGCTAGCGTACCGATCAGAGCGTCGAAAATGTCGGCAACGGCACCTGCGACACGGTCGCCTTCGGGTAATGGTCGCGGATCGGGTTCGTCGTGGAATGGGCGGAAGCCGTAGAGTTGCAGTTCGTCGAGTAAATGGGCGGTCGGGGATTGCTCCTGGGGTTCGTCGTGCTCGGTCATGACGGGCGCTCCGTTGTCGGACCGCGCCTCTCGCGGCCTTCATGGGCGAGCAAAGAGCGGGGGCGGACCGGGTCGGCACCGATGTGGCCGAAGCGCAGCGGAGGATGGCGAGCACGACTTTCTTGGCGCGCGAGGAGCCGCAGATCCGGGGTCCCCGCGCGGCTTGACGCGTGGGGTGGTCGCGGCGGGGAAGAAAGTCGCGCACAGCCATTGCCGGCCCAGTCGGCTTCCGCTTCTCTCGCCCCTCTCGAAGGCAGAGGCGCGGCTCTGTCCGGAGTGATGGATCATGACGAACATAGCTCGGGCGCAGAGACCTCACCGCCTATGCTCAGCCGATGAACTGTTCGGCATCCTCCGGGGCAAGCTGCACTCGCACCGCTGCCCGCATCTCGTCCCGGCCAAGCCGCTGCAAATCGTCATTGAAGTCACCAAGGGTGGCAGTCAGCATCAACGGCTCGATACCAGCCACGATCGCGCGCTCGGCCAACGTGTCAGCCGCATGTTGTCCAGCGGGATCGTTATCGCGCGCAATGTAGAGGCGGCGCAGCGATGGCGCGATTCGCAACGCGGACAGGTGACCCGCTGAAAGACCGGCGATCATGGGTATGGTCGGCATGATCTGACGGAGCGACAGTGTCGTTTCGATGCCCTCTCCGACGACCAGGACTGATCCGGCCCGACCGAACCGCAAGCCGTTGCCGAGGAGATGACCCATGGCGCGACGCGGAGTAGCAACGGATGCCTTTCCGCTGCCGTTCGGATCGAGCCAGGTGCGGTGGATGCCGGTCAAAGATCCGTCATCACAGCGGATTGCTGCAATCAATGCCGGGAACGCGCTCGGCGTGCCGGGCGGATCGTCTTCGTCGGCGCGATACCAGCAGTTGGGATGGAACCGTAGCGAGCCGCACGCGCGCAGGTCGATGATGCCTCGCTGGCGCAGATACGTCTCGGCAAGCGTGTCATGGATCGGCTGCGATATCGCCCACAGCCGTCGTGCAGCTTCCGGCGATCCGGTCGGTACGGGCGGCAGCGGTTCAAATGCCTTTAGTTCTGGCGGCGGCAGAGCCAGAAAGCGCCGCGCTTCCTCGAGCGTGTCGGCAAGAGATGCAAATCGCTGGTTGGCGGCGATAAGGTCGAGCAGATCGCCATGCTCGCCGGTGGCCGCGTCGGTCCATTTGCCGGCAGCACCCTTGCCGGCGTCGGGTCCGGTCAGTCGCACGAACAGGCTGCGCCCCGGTGTGCCTTCGACATCGCCGATGAGCCAGTAGCGGCCCTGTCGGCGGCCTTGGGGTAGATAGTAGCGGCAGACGCTCTCGGCATTGCGAGCAAGCTGCCGGGCAAGGTCGGATGCATCTGGCATCTGATCCTCCTGAGACAAGAAGAGGGTCCGCCGCGCCCAAGCAATCCCCACGAAGCAGGCTTCGCGGGGACCCCGATGCACGGCGGACCCTCAGTTGCGAGCGGGTCTGGGGAGCGCGACCTACTCGGCGGCGACGGCGAAGGGGGTGTCGCCCTCGGCCTCGGCATTGTCGTCGATCAGCGCTTCGTCCGCCACGGACCGTGCGCCGTCGTCTACCGCCGGCTGCGCTTCGCCAATGGCATCGGCATCGACCATGGCCTCATCAATGGGCGACTCGACCTCGCTTTCGGTCGGCGCTGGCAGTGCGCGACCGGGTGTACGCAGCGGTTCGGGCAACCAGCCGCTGCCTTCGAGCAGCACAGCTGCCCGTGCCGCCATGTCCGGCTTCTTGAGATGCGCGATGCTCTCAGCCACCTGTTCGCCCTTTGCTTCGCCCACTGCCTGAACGATCCGCGCCTTGGTCACGCGGCCAAGGAATGTGTCCGCGGTTGGAGCCCAACCCGCTGCCGCCATGTCTAGATCGACCGCTTGCGCGAGGCTGTCGGCGTGGGCGAGCGCACGCGGCCTGCGGTTGTAAGCCTCGAACGTGGCGTTGACCGTGCAGGCGACGCAGTGGGCGAACAGCGACTTCTGCTGTTCGCCGTCCATGTCGCCAAGGGCATCCCACAGTGCTTCGGGTTGCGCGGGCAGCAGATCGGCAAGCGCCCGGTGCCGCGCATCGATGGCCTGTGCGGACGCCGTGTCGCCAAGCCCAGGTGCCTGCTGGCCAAACCCGACATGCTTGGCGTCGAGTTCGAGGCAGCTGTCTAGCGCATAGCGGTAGAACAACCGCAGCACGATCGCATGGAGGCAGGCGTGGAATGCCACCTCCGGCGACCGGGCCACTGCATCGCGCAGGGCGATCGTGCGGTGCGCGGTCAGTTCGGACATCAGCCGGTCAGGAATCGGGCGGAGGCCTTCATCCTCCTCGGGCTCAGGCGCAACCTCAACATTGCTGTCGATGCCGGCCTGATCGCCGCCATCGTCGGTGCCGTTGTCGGCATGGCCTTGGTCCCCTTCCACAACAGCACCTTGCTCGGGCTCGACGGGCAGTTCGTCCTCGGGCCGAACGAACCCGCGCTCGATCCGCAGGCTACCGTCGGGTGCGATGCTGATGAATGCACCGGCCCGCGCAACCTCATCGGCATCATAGGCCAGCGGCCTCTGATCGAGCGCTTCGATCGCGGTTTCCAGCTCGCCCAGCCGTTCGTCGACCTCGTCGGGCAGCTCGGGCGAGTCCTCGTGCTCGGCAATCAGCCCATCGTATTCGGCCTGGAGCGCATCGCGCGTGGCCTGCTCTTCAGCGGTGATCGCCACCGGCGTGCCCCGGAGCTGGCGAAGGCCATAGGTATGGCCATAGGGAAAGTCGGGCGCTGCATCGATCCAGCGCCAGCCTTCGGCTTGCACCTTCATCGCCTCATCGCGCAGGCGTTCGGAGACCATCAAGTCGACCAGCCCGACATCCTGCAGCCAGCCGCCGTCGTCACCCTGGAACAAGTCGCGCATGACGCCGCCGCCCGCCTCGATATAGGCATCGATGTCGATGAAACGGGCGCGCTTGTCGCAGGCACGCACCGCGCCTTCGGTCAGCATCCGGCGGATCGCGTATGGCTGGCGGTCGTAGGAGCCGGCGAGCCGTTCGAAGACCTGCTCCTGACGCTCATGGTCGCCATTGACCGTGAACGCCATCAGCTGGTCGAGCGTGATCTCATCCTCGGCATAGGCGTCGAGGATCTTCGGCGACACGCTGGCGAGCTTCAGTCGCTGCTTGACCACCGCGACCGACACGAATTGATGCGCCGCAATCTCCTCCTCGGACTGGCCCTTTTCGCGGAGCGCCAGAAATGCACGGAACTGGTCGAGCGGATGCAGCGGTGCGCGCTGGATGTTCTCGGCCAGGCTGTCTTCCTCGGCATCGCCCTCGGTGCGGATAATGCACGGCACCGGCGCGTTGCGCGGCAGCTGCTTGCGCTTCACCAGCAGTTCGAGCGCCCGGTAGCGGCGAC
Organism: Novosphingobium silvae; assembly: GCF_009856825.1. GTDB lineage: Bacteria > Pseudomonadota > Alphaproteobacteria > Sphingomonadales > Sphingomonadaceae > Novosphingobium > Novosphingobium silvae. The sequence goes on from NZ_WVTD01000002.1 coordinate 90,596, forward strand.
CGCCCGATGGCACCTCGAACATGCCGGTCTCGTTGCCATCGGCATCGACGACGGCGCGGACGGTGAGCGACTGCAACAGCGTGCGCCGGGCGATATCCTCGGAAAGGTCCTCGATGCCGACACCTGCCTTGATCCGGCGGACGTTGGACTGCGACAGCACCAGCTTGTCGAACGGGATGTCGCGTGAAACGCTGAGCGCGAGCTTGGGATTGGGATTGGACTTGGGCATGACACTTCTCCGGACGGCCCGGCCGGGAGCCACTCTCCCGACACCTCGAACCGTCACGAAGCGAAGCGCCGCCCTCTTCCTCTGAAGAGAGCGACGCCGCGAACCGGGATGACGTTGAAAAAGAGAGCTATGCCGCCACCCGGTCGAACAGCTTCTTGGCGCGACCTTCGAGATCAAGCCGGGCGTCCTGCTGCACCTTGCCCCGCGCGAAGGCGGTAATGCCTTGGACGAAGTCGAACACGAACTCCGGTGGGCGACCTTCCTCGGCCAGAACCGTGTCGATGATCTTGGTGGTCTCTGCCTTTCCGAACCCCCGCTTGCGCAGGAAATCGCTCCGATCTTCATCCGAGCGCGCGACGATGCGCTCGCGCGCTTGCCGGATGCCGTTGACGAACGGCAGCGGCGAGGAATCCGCGAACCGGGTCAGCGCCGGTGCCGCCTCATATGCAAAACGGTTAGCGGCGTATTTGCTGTGCCGGATGCTGATCTCTTCGAAGTCCTCGACGCCCCAGAGGTTGCGGTTCTGGCAGACGGCACGGAGGTAGAAGCTGGCGATGCCGAGTGTTTTGGCGCCGACCTCGCTGTTCCAGCAATAAAAGCCTCGGAAGTAGATGTCGGGCGATCCGTCTGGCAGCTTGCCCGCCTCAATCGGGTTGAGGTCGTCGACCAGGAAAAGGAACACGTCGCGGTCGGACGCATACAGCGTGGTCGTATCGGCGCTGATATCGACCATGGGATTGTAGATGCCGGTCGACCAGTCGAGCACGCCCGGCACCTTCCAACGCGTGTCGCCCGTGCCGTTGCCAGCGATACGCTGCACGGCAGCGACCAGCTCATGGTCGTAGATTCGGCCGTAATCTGGACCGGTGACCGCGCGCAGTTCCATGCGGCCGTCATCGGTCTCCAGCGTCTTGACCTGCTCTGCGCGGCGGTTGGTAAGCCCATATTGCAGGTTGATGCCTGCCAGCGGCGCCGGAAGCTGGCGCAGATACGCCGCCGGCGCGCCGACCAATGCTGCCAGCTGTCCGAAGCTCCAATGCGTTGGCGAGATCGGTTGCTCGGCACCAGGCAGGATCAGGTCGAGCCGTTCAGCATCGTCGCGGCTGGCTTCGACCCGCACTGCGGCACTTTCCACCGTGCGCGTGCGGCTGCGCTCGGCCCGGCCCTTCACCGAGGCCATCAGCGCATTGAGCGACAGATAGCGCTCGTCGGCGGGACGACTGAACCATTCCGACGAAACCCGACCTACCCGCTGGCCGCGACCGACATCGACCTTGTAGCCACCGCTCAGGTCAGGGCTCGCGTCGAGAACTTGAACTTGTGTCATGACATGTCTCCGCGACGGCCCGGCCGAGAGCCTCTCTCCCGACACTCGAACCGTCACGGCGACAGCCGCCGCCCTCTTCCTCTCTTCTTGACTTTGTAATGCGATCTCCTTACGAGCAGCAGGCGTATAGGAGACCGCCATGTCCGCAATGCTTGAAGAGATCAGCACCATCACCGCCAAGGGCCAGACCACGGTTCCGAAGTCGGTCCGGACCGCACTTGGCGTCGATTATGGCGGCAAGATCGCGTTCCGAGTCGACGAGCGCGGCGTGTCGGTCCACCGCGCGGAGGTCGATAACGAAGACCCCGCCATTGACCGGTTCCTGGCGTTCCTTGCCGACGACATTGCCCGGCGACCCGAGGCGGTCACTGCGCTGACGCCGGCACTAGCCGAGCGTCTTGCGGCGCTGACCGAAGGTGTGAAGGTTGACCTCGAAGCGCCGATCGATGGCGACGTCGATCTGTAATGCTGGAGGTGAACGGGTGGCAGCTATTCGCCCATCCGCTGTTCCTCGATCAGATCGAGAGGTTGGCAGCGGCGGCCGAGAAGGCGCAAGCAAAAGACCCGCGCGGCTGGCGCAAGTCGGCCAACGCGAAGCTGCTCGCTGCCCTGCGCCAGTTGGTGTTCGAGAAGATCCCGCAGGATCCCACCCGTCCTGAATACCGCCAAGGCGGCACACTCGGCGATGCGCGGAAACACTGGTTCCGGGCCAAGTTCGGCGGCGGGCGGTTTCGATTGTTCTTCCGCTACAGCAGCAGCGCCAAGGTGATCGTGTTCGCCTGGGTGAATGACGAGAACAACCTGCGGACCTATGGCTCGAAGTCTGATGCCTATGCTGTGTTCCGCAAGATGCTCGACAGCGGCAACCCGCCCGATGATTGGGTGGCGCTGATGGCAGCGGCAAGTGACGATGAAGCGCTCCAACGATTCGAGGCGGCTACGCCGGAAGCGCCGTGAGCACGTATCTGCACTACGCTGGTAATCAGGGTTTGCGCGACGCGATATGCAGCGACAGCATCGGCCCATGCCGCTGCCACGCAAACGCCGGATCCGCGCGCCACGCAAATGGTCGCAAGACATTGGTGACCTGCATGATTATGTTAAGGCACCGCCGCAACGCGCATATGTCGGCAAGACAGACACAGAGATCGCTGTCTCAGATGACTGGCCCGATCAGGTTCCGATCAGCGACGCTGAACTGCGCGTCATCGAAGGCCATTTGCGCAGCGAACTCGACAAGCTGTTTGGTCCGCTGCCGTGATCTGAGGAGTAGTAAGCCATGACCAGCACGGCCCGCCGACCGGATCAGGAGGTGGTGCCGGTTGCCACCACCGCGCGCGCTGCGCTTTATCTGCGCGTCTCGACCAGCAAACAGGCCGAAAGCGACCTGTCGATCCCTGACCAGCGTCGTCAGATCGAAAGCTATTGTCTGTCACGCGGCTGGGAGGTTGCTGACACATTCGTCGAACCGGGTAACACTGCCACCGATGATCGCCGACCTGCATTCCAGGCGATGATCGAAGCGGCGATGAGCAAGCCGCCTGCGTTTACCGTGATCGTCGTTCACAGTTTCTCGCGCTTCTTCCGCGATCAGTTCCAATTCGAGTTCTATGTCCGCAAGCTGGCCAAGAACGGGGTTAGGCTTGTCTCGATCACCCAGGACCTTGGCGATGATCCGATGAGTGTCATGATGCGGCAGATCATGACCCTGTTCGACGAGTATCAGTCGAAGGAGAACGGCAAGCACACCCTGCGCGCCATGAACGAGAACGCCCGGCAGGGCTTCTGGAATGGCGCACGGGCACCGATCGGCTACCGGATCGTGGCAGCCGGGCAGCGCGGGGCAAAGATCAAAAAGGCGCTGGAAGTCGATCCGATTCAGGCTGAAACGGTGCGGCGCATTTACCGAATGGCGTTGAACGGGGTTGAAGATCGCGGGCCGATGGGACTCAAGGCGATTGCGAGCTGGCTCAACGAGAACAACATCCGCACCCGTGATGGTGGGCGATGGGGTGTGGGAGCTGTTCACCAAATACTGACCCGCACGACCTATATCGGCCAACACCGGTTCAATACGCGCGATCACAAGACCCGGCGGCCCAAGCCGGAGAGCGAGCATGCGATCATGGAAGTGCCGGCTATCATCTCAGAGGTTGAGTTCGAAACCGTGCAGCGGTCGCTGAAGGCGCGAAGCCCGAAGATGATGCCGCCGATGGCAGTGGGTGGTCCTACACTGCTTACAGGCATCTGCTTCTGCGCTTGCTGCGGCGGCGCGATGACGCTGCGGACCGGGACCAGCAACACCGGCAAGGAATATCGGTACTACACCTGCGCGACCAAGGCCCGACAGGGCGTGAAGGGTTGCCCCGGCATCACCGTGCCCATGGACCGGCTGAACGACGCCGTCATCGCGCATATCGAGAAGCGGCTGCTTGAACCGGTGCGGCTGGAAGCGCTTATGGACCAGATCCTCGAACGCAGGGACGACTGGGTCGCCCAGCGCCGACTGCACGTTGCCGATCTTGAGCGCCGGGCGACGGAAGCCGAAGCCAAGCTCAAGCGGCTCTACGAGGCCATCGAGAATGGCGTGCTCGATATGAGCGACCCGTCGCTCAAGGACCGCATTGCCGAACTGGCCGCAACCCGGGATCAGGCGCGCGGCGACGCTGACCGTGCGGTATCGCACATCGAAAAGATTGGTCCGGCAATCACACCGGAAAGTCTTCGGGCCTTCGCGAAGGCGGCCCGCAAGAAGCTGCGCAACAACGATGGGTCGTTCGCTCGCGACCATATCCGTGCCGTTGCGCAACGAGTCGAAGTGATCAGTAAGACCGAGGTCCGCATCCGCGGTCAGCGCAGCGAACTGCTTAGAACCTTGACCGCCGCCTCTGGCGTAGAGGCGGCGGTGCTAGGCGTTCGTGGTTTTGAACCGAAATGGTGCGCCCGACAGGATTCGAACCTGTGGCCCCCAGATTAGGAATCTGGTGCTCTATCCTGCTGAGCTACGGGCGCACTCGAGCGCGTCCTAGCTTGCATGTTCAGCCTTGGCAATCGCCGCAAGCGCAGGAATTGACGCCTCAGTTCGCCTTTTCCGGAGGAACCACGGGAAGCAGAAGCGGCAGTACAGCGATCCCCTCATCGACGAGTTCGCGCGCTTCCTCGACCGTCGCCTGGCCATGGATGCTTTCGGCTTCCGATTCTCCGTAGTGGATAGCGCGGGCATTGTCGGCGAACTTGTCTCCGACGAACCGCGAGGATTCCAGTGCTGCCGCCTGCAACTTCGCAAGAGTCTGGATCATTTCAACAACCTGCGGCGGTGGTTCCGGTACTGGTGCAGGTGCGATCGCAGTCATTTTCGACGACGGCGCTGGCACGGGCGCGGGGCGACCGGCCTGGCCTTCCGGCAACTGGTTGCCCTTACGAGCGAGACGGGGTGCCTGGACTGCCTTGCCGACTTCACCGGAGCCGCAATGGGGGCAGGACACATAGCCTCGCTCCTGCTGGCGCGTATAGTCGTCCGAGGATTTGAACCAGCCCTCGAATCGGTGTTGCCCGGTGCGGCATTCCAGGTCGTAGACGATCATCGAGTGCCTATGTGGCGACCGGCCGTCGGTTGGCAAGGCTCGGAAGCTGCGATCTCACTTCAGCGATCCGGGCGTGATCGACATCCACGAAGCCCAACCCAGCGCCTCTGCCGTCCAGCGCACCGCCCATGTCCAGAATTACCTCGCCCCAAGGATCAACCGCAATCGAGTGCCCGAAGGTTTCGCGCCCGTCTTGATGGCGCCCTACCTGCGCCGCCGATAGCACGTAAGCGCTGGCTTCCACCGCTCTAGCCCGCTGCAGAAGGTGCCAGTGTGCCCGCCCGGTGGGAACGGTGAAGGCAGCCGGAATCGCGATCACATCACAACGGGCCCGCCCCAAGGCTTCGAAGAGGGCGGGAAAACGCACGTCGTAGCAGATGGCAAGTCCAACGCGGCCGACCGGGGTCTCGACCGTGACTACCTCGTCCCCCGGGTGATAGGCGCTGGATTCCCGCCATGTTTCTCCTGATGCCAGATCGACATCGAACATGTGCATCTTGTCGTAGCGAGCCCGAATTTCGCCGCTACTGTCGACAACGAAGGCTCGGTTCGCCAACATGCCGTCCGGACGCTGCACCGCCAGCGATCCGATGTGTACCCACATGCCATGGCGTCTGGCAGCCTCGCGTACCTGGATCAGGACAGTGTCCTCGCTCTCCGCCCTGATCGAAGAGCGTGCGCGATCCCTCTGGCGATCAAGCAAGCCCGACATCTCGGGTGTGAAAAGCATTTCGGCACCGCCAGTCCGCGCCGCTGCAACGGCGTCGACAATGACCTTGCCGTTCGCGCCTGGATCGATGCCGGTCGTCATCTGCAACAATGCGGCGCGGACCATCGCTCAAAGCCCCAGGACGGCGTCGAGCTTGCCTTGACGGTCGAGAGCGCTGATGTCGTCGTAACCGCCGTATGGCTTGTTATCGACAAGAACCTGGGGAACGGTCACTGCACCCGGAACCCGCTCCACCATCTCTGCGCGCTTGGGCCCGCCCATAGTCACATCGTACTCCTCGTAGGACACGCCCTTCCCGTCCAGCAGCGACTTCGCTGCGACACAGTAGGGGCAGCCCCACTTCGTATAGATCTCGATCCTGGGCTGGGTCATTTTGGAAGCTCCTTCACGAACGCTCGGCCTTGCAAGCGGTGGGTTACGCGGGCCTTGAAAGGCACGCGGGCTATCATATCTAGGAAGTCGAGTCATGGCCCGCCATGGGGATGGCTCATCAAGCGAGGCGCCGATCGTCGGGCCTCGATTACGAAGATTGCTCATAGGAGGATTTTTGTCATGAACCGTATCGACTTCACGCCCTACCGCCGCACCATGGTCGGCTTCGACCGCCTGTTCGACATGATCGAGAACCAGGGACGTGCGAGCACGGGCGACAAGTACCCGCCGTTCAATATCGAGCGTCGCGGACAGGACGCCTATCGTATCACGCTCGCCGTCGCGGGCTTCAAGGCGGCCGATATCGACATCACGGCGCAGGCGAACCTTCTGGTGGTCAAGGGCCAGAAGCCCGATGAAGGCACCGAGGGCGAGTTCCTGCACGTCGGTATCGCCCAGCGCGGCTTCGAACGTCGGTTTGAACTGGCGGACTATGTCCGCGTCGACAGCGCCGACCTTGCTGACGGCCTCCTCGTGATCGACCTTGTCCGAGAGGTTCCCGAGGCCATGAAGCCAAAGAAGGTGGCGATCGGCGGCAACCGGCTCATGGTTGTCGAAGCGGATGGCGCGGAAGAGTCGGCTGCTGCCTGACCCGGAGCGCAGGTGCCCACCTCCGTCCCTTTAGGTGGGCGCCTTCTTGATAAACATGTGACCTAATCGGGGCGGTCCGTTGTCCGGGCCGCCCTTCTGTGTTGCCTTGGGTTGTCGCCGGTCTTCAGGGAAGAACCCTGCCCCAGCGCATGTTCATGAGGCGACGGGACGGCGCTATCGCGAGATCTGAAGCGATAGATCGACTGTTCGCCTTTCACTGGTGGATACAAGCGCCGCTTCGATCACCTGCTGGACTGCCAGTATCTCCGCCGAAGAGGCAGGTGGCGGTCCGACGCCAAGACATGCCTCAGCCATCATGGTGTAGAAACGTTGCTGCGAACCGCGAGGAGCAGGCAGCGAGCGTGACTGGCCCTCGCCATCGATTACGAGGAGCGGGTCTGTGTCCAGCCCCCAACTCTCGTGAGCAGGCGAAAGTCCCGCGACGGACTGCCCCTCCTGCGGATCGAGCTTCTGCTTGAGCAGCGTGCCACGTATGCCGTGGACGCGAAAACGCGGCTCTCCGCCAGCGACACACATTCCGGCATGAAGAACCGCCCGCATGCCCGGATACTGAAGGACGATATGGGCCCAGTCCGCCGCCGCGCTTCCGTCACGGAGCATGTCGATATCTGCGGTCACCGCACTTGGGGGCCCGAAGATCTGGATGACCTGGTCGACAAGATGAGGACCGAGGTCGAACCAGACTCCGGAGCCCGGACTGCCGTCCTCCCTCCACCGATCACGAACGTTTGGGCGGAACCGGTCGAAGTGCGATTCGAAGTGAACTACTCGCCCGATCAGGCCTTCGTCGATGGCTGCGCGAACGGCCATGAAGTCCGTGTCCCACCGCCGATTGTGGAAGACACTGAGAACAACCCCTCGTTCACGCGCAAGCTCGACGAGGGCCTGAGCCTGCGTCAGTTGCAACGTGAAAGGCTTTTCGACGACAACATGTCGCCCGGCCTCGATCACCTTACGGGCAATGTCCGCATGCGTGTCACTAGGCGTCGCAATAACCACCAGGGCGATCGCGGGATCCGCCAGCAATGTATCCACATCCGAAACAACCGCGATTCCATCGCAAGGTGGTTCCGTTTGGGGCCTCCGCGACACGACGGCTTTCAGGTCCAGCTGCTCGCAAGCCCGGATGTAGGGCACATGAAAGACCCGGGTCGCCATCCCGTTGCCGATGATGCCGACGCCGATCTCTTTCATGGTTAAACCCTCAGACGAGCCTCGCCTGGCGCAGTGCCGCGGCAATGAAGCCGGAGAACAGCGGGTGCGGTTCGAATGGCCGTGACTTCAGCTCGGGGTGGAACTGCACGCCGACAAACCAGGGATGCTCCGGACGTTCCACAATCTCTGGCAACAGACCGTCCGGCGACATGCCCGAGAAGATCAGGCCGTCGCCCTCCAGCGCCTCGCGATAGGACCCATTGACTTCGTAGCGATGGCGATGGCGCTCGCTGATCTCGGTCGATCCGTAGATTGCCGCCACATGACTGTTGGGAGAAAGTGCCGCCGGGTATGCCCCCAAACGCATGGTGCCGCCAAGATCGCCGCCCTCCGCGCGGGTCTGCAGGCCGTCCTCGGTCATCCATTCAGTGATGATGCCAACGACCGGCTCTTCCGTGGGACCGAACTCGGTAGAGCTTGCCTTCTCGATACCCGCAGCGCGTGCACCTTCGATGCAAGCCATCTGCATGCCAAGGCAGATTCCGAAGAATGGAACGCCGCGCTCGCGCGCGAAGCGAACCGATGCGATCTTGCCTTCCGTCCCGCGCTCGCCGAAGCCACCGGGCACGAGGATCCCGTGCATGGGCTCGAGCGCGGCCGCGATGGCAGCGTCTTCCTGCTCGAAAATCTCCGCGTCGATCCAGCGGACGTTGACTTTCACCCGATTGGCCATGCCGCCATGGACAAGCGCCTCGTTGAGTGACTTGTACGCATCCTGCAGGCCGACGTACTTGCCAACCACGCCGATCGTCACCTCGCCCTCGGGGTTCTGGTAGCGATCGGTGATGTCATCCCAACGTGAAAGCTCGGGCGGCGTGGCCGATTCGAGCATCCCGAAGTGATGCAGGACTTCCGCATCAAGGCCCTCACGGTGATACTGCAGGGGAACGGCGTAGATGTTCGGTGCGTCGAGCGCCTGGATGACGGCCTGCGGCCGCACGTTGCAGAACAGGGCAATCTTGCGCCGCTCGCTCTCAGGCAGTTCGCGATCGGCCCGGCAAAGGAGAATGTCGGGCTGTATGCCGAGACCCGTCAACTCGCGAACGGAGTGCTGCGTCGGCTTGGTTTTCAGCTCACCCGCAGCCGCGATGTAAGGCACCAAGGTCACGTGGACGAAGCAGGTCTGTTCGCGTCCAAGTTCGTTGCGCAGCTGGCGCATTGCCTCGACGAAAGGCAGTCCCTCGATGTCGCCTACCGTGCCCCCGATTTCGCAAAGCACGAAATCAAGATCCTCGGTTTCGGTCAGCGCGAAGTCCTTGATCGCATCCGTGACGTGCGGGATGACCTGGACGGTGGCGCCAAGGTAGTCGCCGCGACGCTCCTTGGCGATGATGTCCTGATAGATCCGACCCGACGTGATGTTATCGGCCTTGCGGCCGGACACCCCGGTGAACCGCTCGTAATGCCCAAGGTCCAGATCGGTTTCCGCGCCGTCGTCCGTCACGAAGACCTCACCGTGCTGGTAGGGGCTCATGGTTCCCGGGTCGACGTTCAGATAGGGATCGAACTTGCGGATGCGAACCTTGTAGCCGCGCGCCTGGAGAAGCGCCGCAAGGCTTGCCGCCATGAGGCCCTTGCCCAGCGAGGAGACCACGCCGCCGGTGATGAAGATATGCCGCGCCATGGGAGTCGGCCCTTAAATTGCATGGGGGCCCTCAGGCAAGCGCCAGGAGCCTCATTCCACAGGTCAAACACAAGGAAATGCCGTCTGACAGCGCCAGACGGCATTTCGTTTACGGTGAAACGCCCGGAGGCGTCTATCGCGGTTACTGCTTGGCAGCACCCGAAAGTGGGTCGGCAGGAACGTCCTGACCACCTGCCGGCGCTTCAGCCGGAGCCTGGACGGGAGTCGCAGCCGGGTTCGCAGAACCTGCCAGCGGGTCGGCCGGCTGCGCAGGCGCTGCAGGTGCGGTATTGCGCTCCAGCGAGGTGTCGATATCTCGCCCCGTGGTTTCGTTTACTGCAAGCGCGGCGAGCAAAATGCTCAGCACCACGAAAAGCGTCGCCAAAACCGAAGTCGCCCGCGTCAGAAAATTGGCTGCACCTCTTGCCGACATGAGACCCGAAGGGCTGCCACCGACACCCAGCCCGCCGCCTTCGGACTTCTGGACAAGAATCACACCCACAAGCAGCGCGGCGACCAGCGCCTGGACCACGGTCAGAAAAAGGAACATCTTCGTTTCAGCCTTCTGTCGGGCTACGCACCCGCATCATTCGCCGCGCAGATAAGCGCTGGCGCGTCCGGGCGCAACCCGCCAGACCTGGATAGTCGGAAGACAGTCCGTGAAACGGCCCTGCCCGGTCCGGTGATATCAGTCAGCGCCCATCGAGGCAGCAGCACCGACAATCGCTAGGAAGCTTTCGGCCGTAAGGCTCGCCCCGCCGACAAGCGCACCGCCGACGTCGGGGATGGCCAGCAACTCACCGGCGTTCTCCGCCTTGACCGATCCGCCGTAGAGGATGCGCAGGTCCGCCCCGGCATCTCCGTAGATGGCGACGAGCCTTGCGCGAATCGAGGCGTGCATTGCCGCCACGTCTTCGACAGATGGAACGCGGCCGGTCCCGATCGCCCATACGGGCTCATAAGCGATGGAAAGCTTGTCAACCGCGCCGTCAGTTCGCGGGCATGATCCCTCCAACTGGCTGCCGACGACCGCTTCGGCGTCCCCGGCATCGCGCTGGCTCTCCGTCTCTCCGACGCACAGGATCACGGCGAGGCCCGCCGAAAGCGCAGCCTCCGCCTTTGCCTTCACATCAGCATCGCTTTCCGAATGGTACTCACGCCGCTCGGAATGACCGACGAGCGTAAAGTCCGCGCCTGCATCCTTGAGCATGGGGGCCGAGATATCGCCCGTAAAGGCCCCACTTTCCTTGTGATGGCAATCCTGCCCGCCCACGCCGATGAGCTCGACCGCATCGCGCGTGCGGTAAAGCAGAGTCGCTGGCGGCGCGACGGCCACCTGCACCTTCGGAAAGCGTGCGGCAGCCCGGTCGATCGCGCGCGCCTCGTTGAGCATCGCGCGCGTGCCGTTCATTTTCCAGTTACCGACGATGTAAGGCAATGCAGCCATGTGAATTCCTATTGTCAATTCTCGGCCGAGTCCTGAAAGGAGCCCGGTGCGGATCCTTTAGGCCGACCCTGGACCGCCCGGCGCTGTCCAAGGGAATCAGATGATCCGTGTTGCAGCGCAGCTAGGCCAGTGCGCCATGGCTTGTCAAAATTCATCGGCGGTTCAGTCCAGCGATACCCGACAGATATCACCATAATGCAACAGACTTCGCCAGCGGCTGCTTTTGCCGGCGCAAGATCGAAGCGGCATTGCAGGATGCGTCAGGGCCCCCTAAAGCCTGCGCCCGTTTCATAGGTGACGGGCCGGGTTTATCCGGGCTCTCGCAAAGCTATCGCTGATCGGCACGGTCCATGCTCCATTTCTTTCGCTCGTTCCTCAAATCCAAAGTCGGCGCCATCATCGGCCTGCTGGTGCTGGGCGTCATCGCCCTGGCGTTCGCAAGCGGCGACATAGCCGGGTTCAATACCAGTTCCGGCCTCGGTGCGGACGCCTCCGTCGCCAAGGTAGGCGACGAGGATGTGACTGCCGAGGCGCTCGAGCAGGGCACGAAGCGCGCCTTGGAGCGCGTCCAGCAGCAAAACCCGAATCTCACGATGAAAGTTCTGCTGGAACAAGGCGCGGTGGAGCAGGTGCTCGGCGATCTCATCGACCGCGCCGCTCTCTTCGCGTTCGGCAAAAGCAACGGCATCGAGGCCAGCGATCGGCTCGTCGACAGCGAACTTGCGCAGATACCGGCGTTCCAAGGGGTGGACGGTAAGTTCGACCAGAACGTCTTCCGCCAGGCGCTTGCTCAGCAGCGGATTTCGGAACAGGCCCTTCGCGGCGATATTCGCGAAAGCCTCGTCGCGCGCCAGTTGATGGCTCCCGCTCAGGTAGGGTCGGCGATCTCGCAGTACGCCGCAACCCGCTACGCAGCGCTTCTTGACGAAAGTCGCAGCGGAACCGTGATCGCCCTGCCTTCCCTGCTGTTCACACCGGAGAAGCAGCCGGGCGATGCGGAACTTGCTGCGTTCTACAAGGCTAATTCCAATCAGTTCATTCGGCCGGAGCGCCGGACGATCCGCTACGCCACCGTGGGCGAGGACGCGATCAAGGCTCCTGCAGCTCCCACCGAGGCGGAGATCGCCGCTCGGTACCAGGCCAACAAAGCGGCTTACGGCGCGGCCGACAACCGCAAGATCACGCAGCTGATCGTGCCCACGGAAGCCGCCGCCAAGGCAGTCGTGGCCGAAGTCCAGGGCGGCAAGTCGCTCGAGGTCGCTGCCCGCGAGAAAGGCCTGACGGCCGCTCCGCTGGAGTTCTTCGGGCGCGAGCAACTCTCTACACAGTTTTCGCCCGCCGTTGCGCAGGCCGTCTTCGCGGCACCCATCGGAAAGCTGGCCGCCCCGCAGAAGAGCGTGCTGGGCTGGCACGTCATCCGCGTGGATCAGGAGCAGAAGACACCCGCCCGCACGCTTGCGGAGGTTCGCGGAGAACTGTCGGAGCAGATCGCCTTGGAGAAGCGCCGCAGCGCATTCACCGACGCTTTCAGCCGCATCGAGCAGCAGTTCGCGGACGGCGCGAACCTCAACGAGGTGGCCAAGTCGGTAGGCGCTCAGGTGCAGACCCTTCCGCCCGTGACCGCAGACGGCAACATCTACCTGCAGCCAGGCAAGACCGTGCCTGACCAGTTGCGCCCCGTGCTTGAGACCGCGTTTAAGATGGACCAGGAGCAGCCACAGGTCGCCGAAGTCGAGCGCGGGAAGACCTTCGCTATTTTCGACATCACCGATATCGCGCCTTCGGCTCCCGCTCCCCTCGCGCAGATCAAGGACGATGTGAAGCTCGCGTGGGCAATCGATGCCGGTTCGAAGGCGGCGAAGGCTGCGGCAATTCGCATGCAGGCGGAGATCCGCAAGGGCCGCACCGTCGAGCAGGTCATTGCCGCCTCGGGCAAAAAGCTACCCGCGCCCCAGCAGGTTTCGATGTCGCGAGCAACGCTGGCAGCTGCGATCAATGCCCGCCGCGAGGTCCCGCCGCCGGTTTCCCTGCTGTTCCACATGTCGAAGGGAACCGTGAAGGTGCAGTCGGCGGCAGGAGAACGGGGCTGGTTCTTGGTACTCCTGAAGGACATCGTACCCGGCAAGGTCGAATCGTCCGATCTCGTGAAAAACACCCGCAACGAGCTGGGCGATCAGGTCGGACAGGCCTACGCCGACGCGTTCGGCAAGGCTGTACGCAAGGATGTGGGCGTCAAGCGCAATGCCGCAGCGATCAAGGCCGTTCGCGACCAGCTCGCCGGCAGTGCAGCCGCCAACTGACACTCCCTCAGAGAAAGCAGGACATGGAGCGCGAATCGGATCGTTCGGCAGCATTGGAGCAGCTCGCGAAGGGTAGCCCTGCCCTTGTCTGGCGCCGCCTTGTGGCCGACACCGAGACGCCTGTCGGCGCCGCGCTCAAGCTGTTCGAGGACGGCCGGGGCGATTTCCTGCTCGAGTCCGTAGAAGGCGGCGAGACGCGTGGGCGCTACAGCCTGCTCGGTCTGGATCCGGACCTGGTGTTTCGCGCAAGCGGCGCATCATGCGAGATCAACCGGCAATGGCGGGAGGATCGTTCAGCCTTCTCTGGCCTTGCGGGCGACAGCCTGACTGAACTACGCGCGCTTGTGGACAGCTGCCGCTGCGATGTTCCCGCGGAACTCCCGCGCGCCCTGTCCTGCCTTGTCGGTTACTTCGGCTACGAGACGATCGGGCTGGTCGAGAAGCTGCCCCGCGCGCCGCAGAGCTCGCTCGAACTGCCGGACATGCTTTTCGTCCGTCCCTCGTTGATCCTGGTATTCGATCGTCTTTCGGACGAGCTGTTCTGCGTTGCGCCAGTCTGGCCGGGAAGCGGGCGGCCTACTGAGGCGGTGCAACGCGCGGTTGACCGGATCGACGAAGCCCTTAGCCGTCTTGCAGGACCGGCGCCTCGATCGGCACTCCCCTCCAGCTTGCCGGAGCCGATCCGCAATCCCGTGCTACCGGCCGAGGACTACAAGGCCATGGCGCTCAGAGCCAAGGCCTATATCGAGGCTGGCGACATCTTCCAGGTGGTGCTTGCGCAGCGCTTCACCTGCGAATTTCCGCTACCGCCGATTGCGCTCTACCGCGCCCTGCGCCGCGTGAACCCGTCTCCATTCCTCTACTTCCTCGATCTTCCCGGCTTCGCCCTGATCGGCTCGAGCCCGGAGATCCTCGTTCGGGTGCGAGATGGAGAAGTCACCATCCGCCCGATCGCGGGAACCCGCCCTCGCGGCGGAACACCCGCCGAAGACAAGGCCAACGAAGCCGGCCTCCTTGCCGATCCGAAAGAACGGGCGGAGCATCTCATGCTGCTCGACCTCGGGCGCAACGACGTTGGCCGTGTCGCACAGGCCGGCACCGTGGAAGTGACGGACAGCTACACCATCGAGCGCTACAGCCACGTCATGCACATCGTCTCAAACGTGGTCGGACAACTCGATGCGGATGGGCACGATGCGATCGACGCCGTGCTCGCGGGCTTTCCGGCCGGTACAGTCTCAGGAGCGCCCAAGGTTCGTGCATGCGAGATTATCGCCGAGCTCGAACCGGAAACCCGCGGCGCCTATGCGGGCGGCGTCGGCTATTTCGCACCTGACGGCTCGGTCGACAGTTGCATCGTCCTGCGCACCGGCGTGCTCAAGGACGGTATCCTCCACGTCCAGGCGGGAGCCGGCATCGTTGCCGACAGTGACCCTGAGTACGAGCAGCGCGAATGCGAGGCCAAAAGCGGCGCTCTCTTTGCCGCCGCGCGCGAAGCTCTGCGGGTAGCCGGGGAACCCGGGTTCGGACAGTGAACCTTCCCGTGCGAGGAGCCGCGACTGCGGTGCTCGCGCTGCTCGCCGCGTGCTCGTCGGAGACGGCACCACGGGCCGAGGTTCCGCCGCCGCCACCTTGCATCGGAGAAACGTTCGAGAGCGCGAGCTTCACCCACTGCACGGCTGTGCCAGGACGTCACTCCATTCATGCCGTGCTTGGACCCAAGGGCGGCGCTCCCTATCGCAGCCTGTCTCAATTGGCCGTGGACCGGCCCCCACGCAGCCGCGAAGTCGCTTTCGCGGTGAATGGCGGCATGTTCGACGCAGGAGGGCTGCCGATCGGCTACTTCGTGGAAGAGGGCGTGAGACGCAAGGCTCTGAACACGAACGAGGGCTGGGGCAATTTCCACCTCATGCCCAACGGGGTCTTCTACGGCGATGCGAATGGCAAGTGGCGTATCCGTACTTCCGAGGACTTCCTGCGCGGTGTGACAGACCGGCCGGACTTCGGAACGCAGTCAGGGCCGATGCTCGTCATCGCCGGGAAGCTGCATCCAAAGATCGATGCACGCCTGCCGGAAACCGGCAAATCTTTGAAGGTCCGCAATGGTGTGGGTGTCGACACGAAGGGACGTGCCCATTTCGTGATCTCGGACGAGCCGGTTTCCTTCGGCAAGCTCGCGCGGTACTTCCGCGATGGCTTGAAGTGCCCCAACGCGTTGTTTCTTGACGGCAGCGTATCCTCGCTCTGGGACCCGCAGCATGGCCGTGTCGACGGCGGTCCTCCGCTCGGCCCCTTGATCGTTGTCGAAAAACGCGCAAAGGCGAAACCATGATCCTCGTCATCGACAATTACGACAGCTTTACCTGGAACCTTGTCCACTATGTGATGGAACTGGGTGCCAAGGTGCAGGTCGTGCGCAACGACGCACTCAGTGTGGACCTGGCGATGGACATGGGCGCGAAGGGGCTTCTGGTCTCCCCGGGCCCATGCACTCCGAACGAGGCGGGCATCAGTCTCGATCTGGTCGGCGCCGCCGCACGGGCCGGAATACCGTTGCTCGGAGTTTGCCTGGGTCACCAGTCGATCGGGCAGCACTTTGGCGGGAAGGTCGTGCGTGGAGGTCTCATGCACGGCAAGACCTCGACGATAACGCACGATGGCACCGGGCTGTTCGAAGGCGTGCCCTCCCCGATGAAAGCCGCGCGCTATCACTCGCTGATTGTCGAGGACATCCCCGATGCGCTCGTCGTTAACGCCCGGTCCGATGATGGACACGTGATGGGCTTCCGGCACGCAAGCCTTCCCATCCACGGCGTGCAGTTCCATCCCGAAAGCATCGCCACGCAGCACGGACATGCCATGCTCGCGAACTTCCTGCGGATGTGCAGGATCGAAGCCCGCCTGCCTGACCGCGTGATCGGCGCCGCGAAGGCGGCATGAAGCTTCCCGATCCGCTGCACCCCATTGCCGAGGATGAGGCCGAGACCGCCTTCGGGGCAATCCTCGACGGTGCGATCGTCGAGAATGATGTTGCGCAGTTCCTCGTCGCGCTTTCCGACCGGGGAGAGACTGCGTCTGAAATAGCTGGCGCTGCGCGCGCCATGCGAGCGCGGATGGTGCCGGTCAACGCACCTGCCAACGCGATCGATGTATGCGGCACCGGCGGTGACGGCCACCATACCCTCAACGTCTCCACGGCCGTGTCGCTCGTGGTGGCTGCTGCCGGCGTGCCCGTGGCCAAGCATGGCAACCGCGCCGCCAGCTCAAAGGCGGGGGCAGCCGACACGCTGGAAGCACTGGGCCTCGATCTCGACCGCGCCGTGGAGACAGCGGAAGCCACTCTGGCCGACATTGGCATCGGCTTCCTGTTCGCGGCGCGCCATCATCCCGCGATGGGTCGCCTCATGCCGCTGCGCAAGGCGCTGGGCCGTCGCACGATCTTCAATCTCATGGGACCGCTGGCGAACCCCGCTCAGGTGTCGCGTCAGCTCGTAGGCATCGCGCGTCCTGCCTATGTGCCGATCTATGCGGATGCACTGCTGCGTCTCGGCACTGAGCATTCGATGGTGATTTCAGGGGACGAAGGGCTGGACGAACTGAGCCTGGCCGGCGGCAACGAAGTGGCGGAGGTGCGCGCCGGCGAACTGTTCATGCGTCGCGTCAGCCCGCAGGACGCTGGCCTTCCGGCAGCCCCGGTCGAAGCAATACGGGGCGGCGACCCCGCGCACAATGCGGATGCCCTGCGCCGCCTGCTCATGGGAGAACCGGGTGCGTACCGCGACGCGGTCCTTCTCAATGCCGCCGGAGCCTTGCTGGTGGCCGGGGAGGTCGACAGCTGGGCGGCCGGGGTGGAAGAAGCTGCCGAGGTTATCGACAAGGGCCTCGCGAAGGCTCTGCTTGACTGCTGGATAGCTGCGACGCGCGGCTGACGAGGAAACCATGTCCGACAAGCTTATCGAGATCTGCAGGACGAAGCGCGAGGAGGTTGCCGCCCGCAAGGGTTTAGCCACGATCGCAGACCTCGATGCCGCGTCCAGTGAACAGACGCCTCCGCGGGGCTTCGAGGCGGCGCTGCGCGCCCGCGCGAATGGCGGTTTCGCGCTCATCGCGGAAATCAAGAAGGCCAGTCCGTCGAAGGGCCTCATACGGGCAGACTTCCGCCCGGCGGAGCATGCGATCGCTTACGAGCGGGGCGGCGCGGCATGCCTCTCGGTTCTGACCGATGCCCAATACTTCCAGGGGCATGAGGATTTCCTCATGGATGCTCGTGCAGCCTGCAACCTGCCGGTGATCCGCAAGGACTTCATGGTCGATCCCTGGCAAGTTGCCGAAGCGCGCGCGATCGGAGCGGACGCGATCCTGATTATCGCTGCAGCCATCGATGATACCCTCATGCTGGAACTGGAAGCGGCAGCGCACGAGCGTGGAATGGACTGCCTTGTCGAGGTTCATGACGAACGCGAGATGGAACGGGCGAGCCGTTTGAAGTCGCGGCTGATCGGCGTGAACAATCGGGACTTGAAGCGGTTCGTCACCGACATCGGCATTACCGAACGCCTCGCGCCGCTTGCGCCCGAGGGAACGCTCCTCGTCAGCGAAAGCGGTATTAACACCCATGCCGACCTCCTCCGCCTCTCGACTTCCGGCGCGCGCACCTTCCTGGTCGGTGAAAGCCTGATGCGGCAGGACGACGTAGAAGGCGCAACCCGCGCCCTTCTTGGCGGTCCTTGACAGGAGATAGATGCCGGTGACGCAGTCTCTCAGCCATATCGATGCTGAAGGTACAGCCCGCATGGTCGACGTGGGCGAAAAGGCCGAGACGCTTCGTGTCGCGATCGCATCCGGCTCCATCAGCATGACCCCGGCCGCCCTCGCCGCGATCAGGGCAGGTGATGCTCCCAAGGGCGACGTGGTCGGAACTGCACGCATCGCCGGCATCATGGCTGCCAAGCGCACCGCCGAGTTGATCCCGCTGTGCCACTCGCTGTCGATCAACGCGGCAAACCTTGATTTCACTTTCGAGGATAACGGCATCAGGGCCACGGCCACAGTCTCGCTGAGCGGCAGGACGGGTGTCGAAATGGAAGCCATCACAGCGGTTTCGATTGCTCTCGTCACAATCTATGACATGGCGAAAGCTTTGGACAAGGGGATGGTCATCGGCAGCATCCGCTTGATTGAAAAACGCGGCGGCAAGTCCGGTCACTGGCGCGCGCAGGACTAGGTACGTGAAGCAAGCCCTGCTTTCGCTTGAAGATGCCCAGGCGCGGCTGCTCGCTCTCGCTTCGCCGCTCGATGTTGTCCATGTGGATGTCGAGGGGGCGGTCGGCCACTTCCTTGCCCATCCGCTGCTCGCGCGCCGAACGCAGCCAGCGTTGGACCTTTCCGCCATGGATGGCTTCGCCGTCGCTGCAGCCAACCTTGCAGGACCCTGGCGGCTAGTCGGGGAAAGCGCAGCAGGGCATCCTTATGACGGTCACGTGAACGCGGGCGAAGCGGTCCGCATCTCCACCGGCGCGGCCTTGCCCGCAGGTGCCGACGCTGTGATAATCCAAGAGGATGTCTCCCTCGTCGGGCACTCCCTGACGCTCACCGGCGTGGCGCCCCAGCCACCTGACAAGCATATCCGTCGACGCGGGATGGACTTCAGCGAGGGGGACGAGGTGCTCCCCTCGGGAGCACGGATCGGCCCGGCTCAGGCTGCACTGGCGATTGCAGCCGGACACCGCCACCTCCCGGTCCGCCGAGCACCCCGCATCGTCGTGATCGATTCCGGGGATGAGCTCACGGCCGATCCAGAGGGCTGCGCGCTTCATCAGATCCCGGCCAGCAACGGCGCGATGCTTACGGCACTGGCCGCTCCGCTCTCCGCCGAAACAAGCCGCCTCGGTCCAGTCCCGGACACCCTGGAAGCTCTTGTTCAAGCCTTGGACGAGGCGGCGGACGCGGACGTCATCGTGACCAGCGGCGGTGCATCCGTCGGGGACCACGATCTCATCCGCCCTGCTCTGCAAGCATGGGGTGCCGATCTCGATTTCTGGCGCGTGGCCATAAAGCCAGGAAAGCCGATTCTGGTGGCAACCCGTATGCGGCCCGGCAAATCCGCAAGACCGCAGATCATTCTGGGACTTCCAGGCAATCCCGTCTCCAGCTTCGTCACTGCCTATTACTTCCTTCTGCCACTGCTCCGACAGCTCCACGGCGCCGGCGAAGTGTTGCCCCTGAAGGTCGCGACGACCGCCGCCGCTCCCATTCGTGGCAATGGCCCGCGCCGCGAATTTCTGCGAGGCGATTGGGATGGACGACAGGTCGTGCCTCATCCCTTGCAGGACAGCGGAGCCCTTGCCTCGCTTGCTGCCAGCAATGTCCTGATTGATCGGCCGGCCCATGCCCCGGAAATCGGTGTCGGCGACAAAGTCGAGGTATTCCTCCTCCAGAACGGCGGCATTGTATGAGGCATTGCTTGACGCACTGAAATTCGTTGCTTAATTGTTCCCTCATTGTTCACTAGAAGAACATGCCCGGACGAAGAGCGCTTCGCCCACGGCAACGAAAGGGCAGCAACAATGTTGACGCGCAAGCAGCACGAATTGCTTCGGTTCATCCAGTCTCGACTGGAGGAAAGCGGCATCTCTCCAAGCTTCGAGGAGATGAAAGAGGCGCTTGATCTCAAGTCGAAGTCCGGCGTTCACCGTTTGATTTCCGCGCTAGAGGAACGCGGCTTCATTCGCCGCCTCCCCAACCGCGCCCGAGCCCTCGAAGTCTTGCGTCAACCTGACGATTCCGGGACCAAGCCCGCGCGCGCAGAGGCGGTCGCTGGCAACCAGACGGTTCCGGTTCGCGCACCCGAGCGGCCTGCACAACCTGCAAACGATGTCATCGAGATCCCGCTCCACGGTCGAATCGCAGCAGGTGTGCCGATCGAAGCGCTTGAAGGGCAGTCTATGCTGCCGGTTCCGGCGGCCCTTCTCGGATCGGGAGAGCACTATGCGCTTGAAGTGTCAGGCGACTCGATGGTGGAGGCTGGCATTCTTGACGGTGACTTCGCGCTTGTGAAGCGCACGAACTCCGCGCGGGATGGCGAAATCGTCGTTGCGCTGGTCCGGGGAGAGGAAGCGACTCTGAAATACCTGCGCCGAGAAGAGGGGATGGTTCGCCTCGATCCGGCCAATGCGGCATATGAACCGCAGATCTACGGACCCGATGAGGTGGAAGTGCAAGGCAAGCTGGCGGGTCTTCTGCGCCGGTATCACTGAGCGGACAGGCCGGGCGGCCTGGCTGGCCTTTTCAGGGGTTGCGGTGCGGGGCGCCACCAGCCATGGTTGCCTTGGCTTTGCGCCACGGTCGTTAGTTCCTGCCGCGCAAGGTTGAGCGCAATTCCCCCTGTTTGGGAAAGAGAGTTGCGATCCGCCTTGAACCAGCGCGGCACGCAGCTACGCGGCAGCCACCGGTCGGAGATCACGATGTCACTCCTGTCGCAGGCTGCCGCCAGCGCACGTTCGGGCACCCCGTTCCTGCCCTGCGAGATGAGCAGGCGCCAGGCTCTTCCTGTTTTGACAATGACGACAGCGCAGAAGTCCGGATTGCAGCGTGCGCCGGGCCATTCCTTCAGCAGCGCCGGCTCCCCCTCAATCCCCGCCAACTCCATGAGGTTGTCACGCGCATAGCCTTCGCCTCCGTTGCGCAGGACGAACAAGCGTTTGCCGCCGGGCTCAAGGAGGCCCACGTGCCGCCCATCTCCCGAGACAAGGACATCGGGCGGCTCGGCAAGCGCCAGAATGCCTGCGCCCAGAAGCGCAAAGGGCAGGCCCAGCCAACGTACTTTCCCAGACCACAGCCCCAGCCACAGCCCTCCCGCCACGAAAACGACGAACGCATAATTCTGGCCGGCAGGAAGAATTGTCACCGCAGCGGGACGCGATGCAAACCAGTGGGCGATTGCGGTCAGCAGGTCGATTGCCACCTGAGCAAGCCACCACAGCGGACCGCCCGCTCCTACGACATCCAGCAACAAGGCTCCGGCAAGCAGCGGCATGACGACGAAAGT
The DNA here is from genome assembly GCF_009856825.1 of Novosphingobium silvae. Taxonomy (GTDB): domain Bacteria; phylum Pseudomonadota; class Alphaproteobacteria; order Sphingomonadales; family Sphingomonadaceae; genus Novosphingobium; species Novosphingobium silvae. Next base: position 112,143 of record NZ_WVTD01000002.1, read on the forward strand.
CGTCAAGGGAATAGCAGTCACATTCGCGAGCGCTCCATAGATTCCGGCGCGGTGGAAATGGAACAGGCCGATGGGCATCAGCGCAAGATCGATTACCAAGCCTGTAAGCAGCAGCATCGCGAGATGGCGCATTACTCTGGCCACGAGGAATTCGTCCCTTGGCTGCATGAAGTTCTTGGCCGGGGCCGAGGTGCTCACAGCCACGAGCGCGAGAACCGCGCCGAAGCTCATCTGGAAGCTTGGACCGGTGACCGATTCCGGCCAGAGGAGCATGACGCAGAACGCCGCCACTGCCAGCATCCGCAAAGACAGTGCTTCGCGTCCCAGTGACAACGCCGCAAGCACCAGCAAGGCGCCAAGACAGGAGCGTACCGTCGGCACCTCCGATCCGGAAAGCAGAGTATATCCCACCCCGGCGAGTGCCCCGATGCCGGCAGCGGCCACCGGCAAGCGCAGCCGCAGCGCCAACCACGTGCTAAGCGCAAGTACCCTTAGAGACAGCACGTAGACCGCGCCCACGACGGCGCCGACGTGCAGGCCGCTGACGGAGAGCAGATGGGCGAGCCCGGAATCGCGCATGGCCTCCGCGTCGGCATCCATGATGCCTCCCCGGTCGCCGGTCACCAGCGCCGTTGCAATGCCGGCGCGTTCATCTCCGATCTGCGCGCGGATGTGATTGGCCAACGCGCGGCGCATGTCGGAGAGCTTGCGCCCTCCTCCACCGCTTTGCTTCACCACTGCGATTTCCCCGAGTGACGATCCACTCGCCGCAATACCGGAAAACCAGGCGGTGCGCGCGAAGTTATAGGCGCCCGGCAACATAGGAGGTGCCGGCGGCATCAGACGCCCTTTGAACCGCACCACGTCGTCGATGGCGACCTTCCCTGCAAGGTTCCGACCGGGAACATTGACGCGCACCTTGATTGCGCGACCCGTCACAGGCTCGCGCATCGAAAGGATCAGACGATCTCGTTCCAGAGCCGGTTGCGGCTCGATCTGCAGTACCTTTGCCGTGAACGTGCCTACGATCGGCCGTTCAATAGGCACCTCGCCGACGATCGAGGAACGGGCCCACACAGTCAGGCAACCGGCGATCGCAAGCAGGGCGATTACTACCAGGGCCTGGCGGAGATAGGGATAGTTTCGAGCGCTTTTCCAGGGAGCCACGCCACAGACCGCCACGATCGCACATGCCGCGAGAAAGCCGATCCAGTCTGCTTTGGTAGGTAGCGCAAACCAGGCTACGATGCCCGCCGCGAAGGCAACGGCGAGCCAGGGCCCGCGATCGAAACCGGCGCCCGAAAGAAATCGCTCGATGGCCTCCAAAGGCCTCGACAAGTCGCCTCCACCGGTCCATGGCCGATGCTGCAATGCAGCGGCTCCGGCCTCTCTCGGAGACGCATTTTCGACAGTCGCGCCCAGGTTCCCCATGGCGCACATAGGACAGCAAGGTGTTATCGATGGCAAGCGGCAGTGCAACAGGCGAGGCGACCGGCAGCAAAGCGGTCGTGACGCGGTTTGCCCCTTCGCCCACGGGTTATCTTCATATCGGCGGTGCCCGGACTGCCTTGTTCAACTGGCTATTCGCTCGCCATCATGGCGGCAAGTACCTGCTGCGGATCGAGGACACCGACCGCGTCCGATCGACCGACGCTGCCATCGATGCGATCTTCGACGGTCTTGGCTGGCTCGGGCTCGAAGGAGACGAGCCGCCGGTCTTCCAGTTCGCTCGTTCGGAACGTCATGCGCAGGTCGCTGCGCAGATGCTTGAGAACGGCGATGCTTACCGCTGCTACCTGACGCCCGAGCAACTGGCCGAGCGGCGCCAGAAAGCTCAGGAAGAGCGCCGCCCCTTCCGCATCGACTCTGAGTGGCGCGATGCCGATCCATCCACGTGGCCGGCCGACAAGCCTTATGTAGTTCGCGTGAAAGCCCGCCGCGACGGCGAAACGACGATCGACGATCTCGTGCAGGGTACTGTCACGGTCCAGAATATCGAGATCGACGACTTCGTCATCCTTCGCAGTGACGGAACGCCTACTTATATGCTGGCGGTGGTCGTGGACGACAACGACATGGGCGTCACCCATGTCCTTCGCGGTGACGATCACCTCAACAACGCCTTTCGCCAGCTCGTGGTCATCGAGGCTATGGGCTGGAACGTTCCGGTCTATGGGCACGTGCCCCTGATCCATGGTTCGGACGGCGCGAAGCTTTCGAAGCGGCACGGGGCATTGGGCGTCGACGCCTATCGTGACGAGTTGGGCATCCTGCCAGAAGCCGTTTTCAATTACCTCCTTCGTCTTGGCTGGGGCCATGGCGACGAGGAGATCATCTCTCGCGAGCAGGCTGTCGAATGGTTCGACATGGTCGATGTCGGCAAGTCGCCTTCCCGCTTTGACCTTGCCAAGCTTCAGAACCTCAACGGGCATTACTTGCGCGAAGCAGATGACGAGCGCCTTGCCGCACTGGTGGCGCCGCGCATCGAGGCTCCCGCTCGTGCGGATCTCAGCCTTTTGGCTCGCGCGATGCCCGTGCTCAAGGTCCGCGCCAAGGACCTCAACGAACTTGCAGAAGGCGCTGCCTTCCTGTTCGCCGATCGCCCGCTCGCCATGAGCGAGAAGGCGCTCGGCCTCTTGAATGACGAGGCGCGTAGCCGTCTCGCGGTCGTTCACGAGCGCCTGTCCATCTTGGCAGACTGGACTTTGGAGGGATTGGAAGCGAGCTTGAAAGCAATGGCCGAGGAACTGGGACTGGGCCTTGGCAAGCTCGCACAGCCGTTGCGGGCGGCCCTGACAGGTCAGACGACCTCGCCAGGGATTTTCGACGTACTGGTACTGCTCGGACGGGAAGAAAGCCTTGCGCGCATTGGTGCGCAGGCGAACGTTTCCGCCGGGTCGCAGGCATAAGGAGACATTACTGGTGGGTGATCAGGCTAAACTGAGCGCTGGCGGCGCGGATTTCGAATACCCGATCCTGAAAGGGAGTGTCGGTCCGGATGTCGTGGATATCCGCAAGCTCTATGCGCAGACCGGCAAGTTCACCTTCGACCCCGGCTTCACGTCCACGGCAAGCTGCGAGTCCGCTCTCACCTACATCGACGGCGACGAAGGCGTGCTGCTTCACCGCGGCTACCCCATCGGCCAGCTGGCCGAAAACTCCTCGTTCATGGAAGTCAGCTATCTTCTGCTGAACGGTGAACTCCCGAGCAAGGACGAGCTTGAGAAGTTCAGCTACACCATCAGCCGTCACACCATGCTGCACGAACAGCTGGCGACGTTCTACCGTGGCTTCCGCCGCGATGCGCACCCGATGGCGATCATGTGCGGCGTGGTCGGAGCGCTCTCCGCGTTCTACCACGATTCGACCGACATCGCCGATCCCGAGCATCGCAAGATCAGCTCGCACCGCCTGATCGCCAAGATGCCCACGATCGCTGCGATGGCGTACAAGTATTCCGTTGGTCAGCCATTCCTCTACCCGGACAACAACCTTAGCTACACCGGCAACTTCCTGCGCATGACCTTCGGCGTGCCCGCGGAGGAGTACGAGGTGATCCCCGCCGTCGAGAAGGCGATGGATCGCATCTTCATCCTTCACGCCGACCACGAGCAGAACGCCTCGACATCGACGGTGCGTCTCGCCGGTTCCTCGGGTGCCAATCCCTTCGCGTGCATCGCAGCCGGCATCGCCTGCCTTTGGGGCCCTGCCCATGGCGGCGCCAACGAAGCCGCGCTCAACATGCTCAAGGAAATCGGCACCCCGGACAAGATCCCGCACTACATTGAGCGGGCCAAGGACAAGAACGATCCGTTCCGTCTGATGGGCTTTGGCCATCGCGTCTACAAGAACTACGACCCCCGCGCGACAGTCATGCAGTCGACGGTGCGTGAGGTCTTCGAGGCGCTGAAGGTCACCGACCCGCTGTTCGAAACCGCGCTTCGGCTTGAAGAAATCGCGCTCAACGATCCGTATTTCGTCGAGAAGAAGCTGTTCCCGAACGTGGACTTCTACTCCGGGATCATCCTGTCCGCGATCGGCTTCCCGACGACGATGTTCACCGTGCTGTTCGCGCTTGCCCGTACGGTGGGCTGGGTCGCACAGTGGAACGAGATGATCTCCGACCCGGGCCAGAAGATCGGTCGTCCTCGCCAGCTCTATACCGGTCCGACGCAGCGCGATTACGTGCCGTTGGACAAGCGCTGACGACCTCTACCAAGTCAACGAACCGCGGGCAGTCGCGGTACCCGAGGGAAGGCCTCCGCGCGAGCGGGGGCCTTTTTTCCGTTATGGATCCGGTTCGAAGAGCAGCCGCCACAATCCGGCCGCATCCGCTGTTTACGTTTACGTCAACCAGTCGGGGGCGCGACGATATGCTGTTCATTCGGATCATCGCTACATTGCTGGGCTTGCTTGCAATCCTAGCCGGATTGCTGTTCGTCGGTCAGGGGACGGGTGTGGTCTTGTGGCCGGCAGACAGCTTCATGCTGGCAGACCGCGCCTGGGCAGTGCGCGGTGCCGTCCTGGCTGCGGTGGGCGGTATCGTGGTCTGGCTGGCGCGAAGAGGCTAACTTAGGCCCCAGGAGTTGCCGGTACCTCGAGCGTGAAACAGGCGCCCTGCCCTGGCTCGCTGGACACAGTCAGATCGCCCCCCATCGCGCGCGCCAGACTTCGAGAGATATAGAGGCCCAGCCCCGATCCGCCGTCTCCACTCCGGCCGAGGCGCTCGAACTTGTCGAAGATACGTACCTGATCCTCGCTGGGAATGCCCGCGCCTTCATCGGTTACGGTCACGCGCGCGAACTGTCCAGCTTGCTCCGCGTGTATAAAAACTTGTGTATTTTCATCAGTGTACCGGATGGCGTTGCCAATCAGGTTGAGCAGGATCTGTAGGACCCGGCGAAATTCGGCCAAGGCCGGCACACTCTCATCCACAGCCGGGGCATTTATCACAATGCCTTTCTCACGCGCGCGGACGTTGAGAATACCCGCCGCCTGGCGCGCCACTTCGGACAGATCGATTGGCTCCGGTATCGTTGTGAAACTGCCGGACTCGACCACTTCAAGGTCGGCCATGTCCTCCAGAAGCGACAGCAGCAGTTTACCGGCACCGGCTATTTCGCCCGCATACTCCGCGTAGGCATCGGGCAGTGGCCCTGCCAAGCGGGTACGTATCGTCTCCGCGTTGGCGACGATACGGGATATAGGCTGCTTCAAAACCGGCGCCAGATCCTGACCGACAAGGCTTCGTCGAGGGGGCGGTGCGGGCTCGATCACGATAGGGTCGTGAGCTGCCGGCTCATCGGAAAGCAGCAGCAATTCGAACCCGGCCGGCTCGCAACCCGGAGACACCATCGGCAGCAATGATACGCGCCATGACCTTGCCGATCCTGGGACGATCACGCGTGTTCCATCAAGCAATCGCCAATGAAGGGGCTGTTGATGAGTGATTTTTTCTGGTGCGAGGAATTCCGTCCAGAGCCGCCCAGCCCCCGCCTCCATTGTCGCGGTCAACGTGGCAAGTTCCTGCGAGTCCGAAGCGACTGCAAGCAAGCGCTGCCCGGCGTCAAGATAAGCGCAAAGTTCGGCGACATGACGATCGATCGTCGCCTGCCGTTCGCTCGCCTGAGCGCCTTCTTCCTGCGAGGCAGGGGCGGCCTGCCATGAACGAACGCGGATAATGCAGCCATCATGGTCATCCGCTTCGCCGGGCTCCACCTCGACCCATGCGCTGATCGCATCGCTTCCGTCATAAGCATTCACCGTCAGCGCCATGGCGTGGCGGGAGAGACGCACCCGGCGCACCAGATCGAGAAGCTCGGGCACTGCGATCGTGCCCGGAATCTCCCCCCCGCACCGCACCTGCAATCCGGCAAGAGGCTCGTCCGCATTCAGCAGGCGGTCCTGCGCGTCGATGGATCCCAGCGCGATTATCGAGCCATCCTCGCGCGTCACAGCGCGTAGGGCCGGGGCTGCGGAGGGGCAGACAGGATTGCCGCGGCCTCTACGGCATCGATCTGCGCCAATCCATCCGGGAGCGCACAGCTTGGATCAAAGGCCGCTACCTGAGCCCTCACTTCGCGGTCATCCAAGCCCGCCGCTCGAAAGGCAAGAGCAAGGCGAACCGCCTGACTGCGGTGGGTGTAACGCAGAACGCTATCGCGCGATTGATTTGATGCCGTAGCAACTGCCGTGAGGAATAACGGCACCCCGGCGTCGGAAATCGAAAGTCCCTGATGCCCTCCCTCTTGCGACAAAGTCGCAAGGAGCTTTGTGGCAAGCCCGATCCGCGTCGACGCTTCGTCGTGCGAGCGGCGAAGCTCATCTTCGACCACACCGGCTCTTTCTGCAAGCGCAGGTTCGAAACCGGCAAGCGTACGAAGCGTATAGAGAGCGATGTCCAGCAGTTCCGCAGGCAGTTCGGCCAGTGGCAGGCCCATGCCTCGTTGTGCGTGGCACCAGCGGACCTGGGTCGACAGGAACGCAGCCGCCTCGCTCCGGGCCAACGGCTGGGTCGAGACCAAAGCTCTTTGCAGTAGCGGCGAAGCGACTGGATCGAGGCCGAGCCGTCCTTGCAGCCGCTCGGTCAACTGCCATTCCAGCGTCAAGGCATGAAGGTGGGTCACAAGAGCGGTGTTGTCGAGCAGCGCATGGCCCACTACCTCGACCTCTCCCGGCGAGTGAACGCGATGTCCTTCGTCGCCGACAAGCGCGTCGAGCAGTTGCCGCGCAACATCGGCAAGCATTCCGCGAATCCGCGCCACAGTCTCTTCGCTGAAGATTGAAAGATCGCCTGCCCCAATAAGATGACGCAGGATCGGCACGGCTGTACCCGCCACGGCGTCCCCTCGCGCAAGTGCCTCCCGTAAGGGGAGGCCGAGGCACTTCGGTGCCGTTGGCGGGGAGACTTGGTCGATCATATGACCTGTCTAACGGGCATTTGGTTAATCCAAGGTTATCCGTGTCGCCGCAGCGGCACGAGGAGCGCTGCGGCAAGGAGAATGGCGCAAAGGAGCCGGACAACCAGAAGAACCTGGCCGAAAGCTGAAGCCACAGCAAGGACGAGCCCAAGCAGCGCCCTGTCTGAAATCCACCCTCGAGGACGGCCTTCGACGACCCTTGGCAGCAGGATCACGATCATCATCAGGATAGCCGGCACGCACAACCACGCCAGCACCGGCTCTCCCGGGAACCGCGGCGTGTCCACAAGGATCAGTGCCGTGAAGGCAAGATCGATGGCCCACCCCAAGGCATCAGCGCGCGGGATCGCAGGAAGCGGCTGTCCGAGTGCCTGCCGCTCGGCAGACCGCAGCAGCCGGCTCGCTTCAGCCAGCACCCAGGCTACGGCAACGAAGGCAAAGCCGCCGGCCGCCAGCCCGAACCACCCCAAACCAGCAGCCATGGCGATCGAAGCGAGCACCGCAAGGGATACGGCGTTGCTCGCATTGCCCGCATGGAGGAGGGAGGAGCCAAAGCTCAGGACGCCGATGCGGGCCAACGCCCGGCCGGGAGACCTGCCTGCATCGTCGCCGAGGCGCGAGCGCAGCCAGTCGTCTTCGAGTGCAAACGCCTCGGCCTCTGTACGAACGACCCGCCATGCCGTGCCGGATCGAGCCGCCGCAGGGATCTCGCGCATGGCAATCCCCGTCTGCAGGGCAATCCGAGTGAGAGCGGACGGCACGTCGACGTCGATGGGGAGTTGATGCAACTGTTCCACAAGTTCACCAGGCACGCGCATCAGACCGGCCGTTGCTCTGTTGATGTCGATCCGCTCGAACCCGGCCGCCAGCGCGCCTTCAACGGGTTGGACCAGCACCACCGGCGTGCGCCCCTCCAGCAAGGGCAATGCTTTACCGGGGTCAACGAACAGCCCCTCGGACATCACGACGAGTTCATCGGTGGCGGTGACAAGCCCGGCCAGTTGGCCCGGCCCGGTGGCAATGGTGAACTGGAGGCCCGCGCCTTCAGCGGCGTGCTGGAGCGCGATCATTTCGGCGGACGCGCCTCGAGCTAGGCATATTACCCGCTGGCAAGCGAATGCCAGCGCCATCCCCACCTGGTGCTGAGCAACGCTCGCCCCTGCCACGCGCAGGAATGCACGGGAAGACGGCTGCCCCGTCCCGGCAGGCTCCATCATGGCCAGCAATGCGATCCGCAAATCCGAACTCCAGCACCCAACCTCATCGTTTAGGCAGGTGCCTGACAAGTTCCAAGCGGAACCGAACGATCAGTCTAGGGAAAACTCTGCGAGGTAGGCCCTCAAGTCTCGGAGTGCCGTAGGCTCTCCGGGGGCGGCGCTCAGTGCCCTTTCGGCTAGGATGCGCAGGCGGTCAGAGTGAAAGCTCGCGGCGAGGCCCTTGAGGCGCATGGCGGCCACGATCCAGTTCCCGTCGCATCGCGATCGTTCCAGGAGGTCTACCTGCCTGGCAACGCTATCGACGAATGCCTGGCGTAGCTCCGCCATCAGCAAAGGATCGCCGCCCGCTGCAGCAGCCAGTGTAGCTTCAAGTGCGCCCGCTTCATACGCCATTTCCCCAGGATAATGGCGAAGTCGTTAAACTGGGGTTTATCGCCGAGCCGCCCGTGATATTCTGCCTGGATGGCTGGGGAACACAGGATCATCGCCTTAGGGACGAGCAGCGGCGAACGTACGGAGTCCGATCCCGAAGGGGGCGGCCCCGCACCCGCAGCGCTCCCAGCTTGTGAGAACTGGAACGAGGCGGGGATCGACGAGGACGAGCCTGCAGTTGCGGATGAGATCGCCGCCGAACAGTCGTCACGCCGCCGTTGGCCGATCGTGGCCGCAGCAACTGCCGTAACGGCGTGGACTGCTCTCTTCATCGCCGGACAAGCCTCTTCTCCTTCCGACCAGCCCTTGCTCGCTCAGCTTCCCGAGCTCATCGCGACCTGGTGCGTTCCTGTCCTTCTGGTCGGAGTGATCTGGCTTCTGGCGATGCGTCACAGTACCCGCGAAGCTGGGCGGTTCGCGGATGTGGCTCATAGGCTCTCGTCGGAATCGGCATCTCTGGAGCGGCGCCTCGCCGGGGTGAACCGGGAACTTAGCCTGGCCCGTGAATTTCTTGCCGCGCAATCTCGCGATCTGGAATCGCTGGGCAGACTCGCAAGCGAGCGCCTGTCGCAGAACGCCGAGCGCCTGCAGGATCTCGTGCGCGAAAACGGCGCGAGGGTCGAATCGATCAGCACCGTCAGCAACGCGGCTCTGGACAACATGGAGAAGCTGCGCGGGCAGTTGCCGGTCATCGCCAACTCCGCCAAGGACGTCACGAACAACATCGCCAATGCCGGTCGTACCGCTCACGGCCAGTTGGAGGACATGGTCGCAGGCTTCCATCGCTTGAACGAGTTCGGTGCTGCCAGTACTCGCCAGGTCACCATGCTGCGCGAGCAGGTGAGTGATACTTTGGAGGGCTTTACCCGTCAGTGCGAACAGCTGGAGGGCATCGCGTCGGCGCGGTTCGCCGAGTTGGCACAACGCAGTGACGAACTCAGGGCCCGGCTTGACCGTGAAGAGGCGGATGCCCTTTCGGCGATGAAAGGGCGCGCCAGCGCCCTCTCGGACGAAATCCGGGAGACGCGCCAGCAGCTCGACCGTCACGAGGCGGAAAGCCTCACTTCGCTTCGTGCCCGCCTCGTCGCGCTACGCGATGAAAGCGATGTGGTATCCCGCGCCCTGCGCGATGCAGAGGAAAGGGCGCAAGAGGCTCTCCGCAGTTCTCTCGATGAATTTTCTATTGAACATTCGATGGTCAGTGCTGCCCTGGAGCAGGCGCAGCAAGCCGCAGTCGAAGCTCTTGCAGGGCGTCTTGCCGCCATTGCATCCGAAGCAAGGCAGGTCGACGAAGCCATCGGCCTTCGCGCCGAGCGCCTGTCCATGGAGGCCGAAGAGCGTCAATCCCGTCAGGCCGAGCAGGAGCGCCACGCAATCGCCCGGATAGAACACATGCTGCGGGAACTCGACGCGGGCATGGCCGAGCGCCTGGAGCGCCATCGTAGCCAGGCGGCTAACCTAGCCGACCGCGCCGCCGAAGTCACGGAGGAGCTTTCGCTCTACGAAGTCCGGCTCGCCACGATAACGCAGTCCGCCGGTGACTCCGAACAGCGTATCGGCGCCAGCCTGAGCGCCCTTGCTCAACACCTCACTGCGGCGCGCGCCACGCTCGCTTCCACCGATAGCGAGGTCGAGAAGCTGACGGGCGACAGTCTCCGCCTGCTGGAACTCATACAGGCGAGCGCAAAACAGACCCACACTGCCCTGCCCGAGGGGCTGGCCGTTTCGGAAGACAGGCTTGTACGTCTGCAGGAAGGCCTTGCGGCGTTCATGGCTCAACTGCGCCTCTCGGTTCAGGGTAGCGAAGGTCTTGCCGCCTCCATCGGTACATCCGGACGTGATCTGGATGCACTCGTCACCGGGCTCGAACAGGCACAGGCCTCCCTATCTGCCCGTGGCGCCGATCACACGGCGCTGTTCGCACGCCTGCTTGCGACGATCACCGAAATGGACGACGCCACCCGCCAGGCTGCCGATCGGGCGAGCGGTGCGCTTGCAGGGTCGATTGAGGCGCTGCGCTCCGAGCTTGCCCACGCCGTCGAGGCGATCGAGCAAGACAGCCCTGACCGCATCGTTCGCATCGCCCAATCCTTGGGGGCGGAAAGCGCCTCCGCAATCGACAAGGCCATGCGCAACCGGGTCGCCGAGATATCCGGCCAGCTGGAACAGGCGGTCGCCCGGTCAGCAGGCGTTACCCACGAGACAACGCGTCAGTTGCACGAGCAGATAAGCAAGGTGGACCAGTTGGTCGGCAACTTGGAGAGCCGTGTCGCAGATGCTCGCCGCGAGGCTGAGGAGCAGGTCGACAACGACTTCGCCCGCCGCGCCGCCATCATCACCGAATCGCTCAACTCGAACGCCATCGACATCGTTTCGGTGGTGTCGCAGGACATCGCCGACACCGCATGGGCTGCATACCTGCGCGGCGATCGCGGCATCTTCACCCGACGGGCGGTGCGACTTCTGGACGCTGGTGAGGTCAAGGCCATCCACCAGCTGTTCGAACGTGACGACGCTTTTCGAGGCAACGTCAGCCGCTACATCCACGATTTCGAGTCTATCCTGCGTCAGGTACTCTCCACGAGGGACGGAAACGCTTTGGGCGTCACGCTGCTATCCTCTGACATGGGCAAGCTCTACGTGGCCCTCGCGCAGGGTGTCGAACGCCTGCGCAGCTGAGCCGCAGCCCCGCTGTCTTGCGCGAGCCAGCGGGTCCCAGACAAACGATTCGCGGCTCTGGCAAACAAAAAAGCGGGCGAACGTTCACCCTCCTAACCAAACGAGAGGAGGAGTCTTGGCGGGCGGTCTGGCCTTCCCTGAGCGTCGGCTCGCCGGTTCTTAGGCGAGCAACCCGCGCTCAATACCCGAGATCGTCGACCGGGGGCCTTCCAAAGAAATTCAAATCGTCAACGGTGATCCATTGCGCGGCATAGTTGACGTAGTACGCGGAGAACAGCCCTGCTGCGAGCAGCGTCGCGCGAAAAGCAATCACCTTCGGGCGAAAGTTCACCGGCGCACTGTCGGCATGCCCCTTTGGTACCTCGTGACCATCAACCTGGTCAGGCGTACGCAAGCCGAACGGCATTACCAGAAATGCGCTCAACACCCAGAACAGGGCGTAGATCGCAATGATCGAAGTCCAGTTCATCGCCACGCCGCTTCAGTCCTCCAGCAGCAGCACCTGCACCTGCGGCTTCTTGCCCGACCAGCGTGCCGCAGCCCGGCGTGCTGCCAGTCTCGCCGCTTCCATCCGCACGCTGCGTTCCCCCTTCTTCGCACGAGCAAGCGCGTCTGCAACGTCCTTCCTCGCTTCGGCAACGAAGTCATCATAATCTTCGTCAAGCGGGAGTCCGATGGCAGACACCTCCACGTGGCCCTTGCGGTTCGCAGCAACGGATACGACGCCGTTGAAGGCGAGGCGGCGGCGCATGGCCATCGCTTCCCCATCGGCGGGTGCGATGATGTCACCATCCAGCACGAGACGCCCCGAACGAACCTCGCCGAACTTGCCGGCATGGCCCGGCGCCAGCCTCACGAGATCGCCATTCTTCTGAAAGACGGCCGTGGGGATCCCGGAGCCCAGGCCCAACCTCGCCTGCTCCTTCATGTGTCGGATTTCCCCGTGCACGGGCAGCAGTATCTGCGGCCGGAGCCAACCGTAAAGCGCTTCCAGTTCAGGCCGGCCCGGATGGCCCGAGACATGGATCGGACTCTGGCGGTCCGTCACGATGACGATCCCGGCCTCTGCAAGACGGTTCTGGATCCGACCGATCTGGATTTCATTGCCCGGGATCTGGCGGCTCGAAAACAGCACCACATCGCCGCGCTCAAGCTTGATCGGGTGATTGCCCTCGGCAATGCGCGCCAACGCGGCTCGAGGTTCGCCCTGCCCCCCGGTGGCTACGATCAGGACATCTCCTCGCGGCAGGTCCATCGCGGTGTCCGCATCGATGACGTTGGGCAGGTCCGAAAGATAGCCACAGGATTTACCCACCGCGATGATGCGATCGAGCGAACGTCCGGCGACGCACAGCTGGCGCCCTGTCTTCCTCGCAACGTCGCCAAGCGTTTGAAGGCGCGCGACGTTGGAGGCAAAGGTGGTCACAACGACACGCCGGCCCTTGTGCCGCCCTACCTCCTCCAGCAAACCACGATAAACTTCGCCTTCAGAACCTGACGCCTCCGGATTGAAGACGTTCGTGGAATCGCAGACGAGCGCGAGAACACCCTCGTCGCCGATGGCAGACAACTCGGCCTTTGTTGCCGGAGTTCCGACCTGCGGCTCGTCATCGAGCTTCCAGTCTCCGGTATGGAAAATCCGTCCGAACGGCGTGCCGATCAACAGTGCGTTGCCTTCCGCGATCGAATGCGCAAGCGGCACGTAACGGATTTCGAAGGGGCCGATCTGGAAGTTCTCCAGATCGTCGACGACGATCAGTTCGACCTTGTCGAGAATGCCGGCCTCTTCCAGCTTGGCCGCGACGAGCTTGGCAGTGAAAGGGGTCGCATAGAGAGGTACGTCAAGGTCCTCTGCGAAGTACGGCACGGCCCCGATGTGGTCTTCATGCGCATGGGTCAGGACGATCCCGAGCAGGTTCTCACGCTCATTCTCGATAAACTCGAGATCGGCGAAAACGAGATCCACGCCCGGATACTCGTTGCCCGAGAAGGTCATTCCAAGATCGACCATCAGCCACTTGCCCTGACAGCCATAAAGATTGACGTTCATGCCGATCTCGCCCGAGCCGCCGAGGGCACAGAACAGCAGTTCATTTCCTGGAATCACTTAGATGCGGCCCTTTGCGCAAGAATAGCGAGACCATCGATCGTGAGGTCCGCGTCAACGGCATCGAAAATGTCGGTGGCCTCGTGGAACAGCACAGCCAGCCCTCCCGTGGCAATGACCTTTGCCGGGCGACCGATCTCGGCGCGGATGCGCGCAATCAGCCCTTCCATCATCGCCACATAACCCCAGAAGACCCCTATCAGCATCTGATCTTCGGTGTTGCGCCCCACGACGCCAGTGGTCTTTGGGATCTCGATCGCTATGCGCGGGAGCTTGGCCGTGTTTCCGACCAATGCATCGAGCGAGAGGTTTAGCCCCGGCGCGATGATTCCGCCCTTGTACGCCCCGTTGAAATCGATGACGTCGAACGTCGTCGCGGTACCGAAATCGACCACGATGAGGTCGCCGGAATGTTTCGCATGGGCAGCAATGGCATTCACCGCGCGGTCGGTTCCGAGGGACCGTGGCTCATCCACATCGATATCGATACCGAAAGCCGCCGCGCCCTGTCCAGCGATCAGGGGTTCCACGTTGAAGTAGTGCCGCGAAAGAATTTCAAGGTTGTGAAGCGCCCGGGGCACCACCGTCGAGATGATGATTTGATCGACTTCTTCCGCCCTCACCCCGCGGATCGCCAGGAGTTGCATCAGCCATACGGCATACTCGTCGCCCGTCCGCCGCGGATCAGTGGCGATGCGCCACCGCCCTCGAATGGCTTGGCCATCCAGGAGCGCAAATACGACGTTAGTGTTGCCGGCATCAATGGCGAGCAGCATGGGCTTTCCCGTTCCTTGTTACTCAGGCATCTGCAAGCAGCACGTCACCGGCATGAATGGTCCGGATCATCCCGTCCGAAACGAGAAGACGAAGGTTCCCGTCATCTGCCAGACCCGCGAATGTACCCTGCACTGCGCTTTCGCCGGGCGGAAGAACAGTCAGGGGTGTTCCCACAGGATGCGCGGCACTGTGCCAGCGACGCAGGAGTGGAGCAAGGCCAGCAGTGCGCCAGCGTGCCAGTTCGGTCTGGAAAGTGTCCGCCAGTGCCTCTGCAAAAGCATTCCGCTCCGGTGCTGGCCCGAACTCCGACAGGGCAGCAACCTGCCGCCCCGGCACGTCCGGAGAGTTCGCAAGGTTCACGCCGATACCGATCACGACGACGTCGCGGACCGCTTCGAGCAGAACACCGCCCACTTTGCACGCACCGATGAGGAGGTCGTTCGGCCACTTCAACATGAGCGTTGCACCCTCATCCAGGAAGGCGGAAAGCGTAGTGCTTGCCACTATCCCGGACAACAACGCCAGGCTAGACGTCGGCGGGTCCCCTGGCCCGGGACGAACGACGGTCGATCCCATAAAGTTGCCGTACCCGTCGCTCCAGATACGACCAAGCCGTCCCCTGCCCGCAGTCTGGCGGTCCGTCACCAACCAGTCGCCCTCGGACAGGTACTCTCCCTCAGCTATCCGGCTCTTGAGATCGGCGTTGGTCGATCCGGTCTCCTCAACATACGTGATCAAGACGTGAAGAACAGCGCCGTGGCCGCCGTGTCGGTGAGGCCGCTCAGCCACCTGGTCAGCAGATAGCCCAGCGGGGACATGATGAGGCAGGTCACAACGAGGATAGCCTTGTGCCAGACATCGCTCTCGCCCGTCACCGCGTTCACCGGCTCGTCAAAGTAGATGATCTTCACGACCTTGAGATAGTAGAACGCGCCAATGACCGAAGCCGCGAAGCCGATGAAGGCCAGTGCCATGAGGTCAGCCTCCACTGCTGCCTGAAAAACCAGGAACTTGCCCCAGAAGCCGAAAAGTGGCGGAATGCCGGCAAGGCTGAACATGACGATAGCAAGGGCAAGGGCAAGCCCGGGCCGCGTCCGCGAAAGACCGCCAAGGGACTGGATGTCCTCCACGGGTCGGCCTGCTTCATCCTTCAGCATCAGGATTGCGACGAAACCGCCAAGCGACATGGCAACGTAGAGCGCCATATAGAACAGCATAGCGGACGCGCCCTGCACGTTCGCCGTCGCCAGGCCGACAAGGATGAAGCCGACGTTGTTGATCGACGAATAGGCCATCAGGCGCTTGATGTTCTTCTGCCCGATCGCGCCCAGCGCACCGACAATGATCGAGGCCAGAGCGATAAAGACGATGATCTGGCGCCATGCAGCGGCCTGGTCGCCAAACGCATCAAGGAGGACGCGCATGGTGAGCCCCACCGCGGCTACCTTGCCCGATGTTGCGAAGAACGTTGTGACCGGGGTCGGAGCGCCCTCGTAGACGTCCGGCGTCCACATGTGGAAGGGTACTGCGCTGATCTTGAATGCCAGACCTGCAAGCATGAATACGATGCCAAAGACCGCACCGTTCGAAAGACCGCCAGCCAACGCAGCATTGATGCCGTCAAACGAGGTCGTGCCGGTGAAGCCGTAAGTCAGGCTCATGCCGAACAGCAGGATGCCCGAAGCCAGAGCGCCCAGCACGAAGTACTTCAGGCCCGCTTCGGCGGAACGACCGTCCGTCCGCACGAACGCGGCCAATACGTACGCGGCAAGCGAATTCATCTCGAGGCCAACGTAAAGCGTCAGAAGATCAGACGCCGACACCATCATGCCGCTGCCGAGCGCGGCGAAGACGATCAGGACCGGGAACTCTGCACGCATCGCCGCCGTGCGCTCGAAGAATGCAGGAGCGACCACAAGCGTTACCGCCGCGGACAGGTAGATCAGGATCTTTGCGTAGCTGGAGAACGCATCTGCCCGGAACTGCCCGAAGAATGCCGACGTATCCGCACCCATGGCTCCTCCGCAAAGGGCCGGAGCGACAAGGGCGGTGGCACCCACGAGCGCGGCGACCGCAAGGATCGAAATAAGGCGACTTGCCTTGTCTCCGCCCCAGGCAGCGAGGAGAAGCAGGATCAGACCTGCGATGCTTAGCGTTTCTTCCGGCGCGATGAGGCGCAGGGAGTGCGACCAATCCATTAGTGTGACCCCCCATGCGCAGCGGATTCTGCATGCGCAGGCTTAGCTTTTCCAGTTGTCGGCGCGCTGTCCCCATGCGGCTTGGCACGAGCCAGGCGAGCATCGAGCGCTGCAATGTCGGCGCGCATCGGAGCAATGAAGCTTTCCGGGTACACGCCCATCCACATCACCGCCAGACCGAGCGGCACCACCATGAGCAGTTCGCGCGTGTCGAGGTCAGGCATCGCTGCCGCATCGGCATTCTTCTGCTCCCCGAACACCACGCGTCGGTAAAGGAAGAGCATGTAGGCTGCGCCGAGAATGATTCCGGTGGTGCCAATCAGCGCCGCCCACGTCGAGACCTGATAGATACCGCCAAGGCTCAGGAACTCGCCAACGAAACCGCTCGTACCGGGTAGCCCGATCGAGGCCATGGTGAAGAGCAGGAAGAACAGTGCGTAACGCGGCATGTTGATGGCAAGGCCGCCGTAACGATCAATCTCACGTGTGTGCAAACGATCATAGATGACGCCCACGCACAGGAACAGCGCGCCCGAGACAAGGCCGTGGCTCAGCATGACCAGCATGGAGCCCTCAAGTCCCTGAACGTTGAAGGCAAACAGACCGAGCGTGACGATCGCCATGTGAGCCACCGACGAGTAGGCGATCAGCTTCTTCATGTCGTTCTGCACCAGCGCGATGAGCGAGGTGATCACGACCGCAGCCATCGACAGGCCCCACACGAGCGGCCCGAAGTATGCCGAGGCTTCCGGGAACATGGGCAGCGAGAACCGGATGAAACCGTATCCGCCCATCTTCAGCAACACACCCGCCAGGATGACGGAACCTGCCGTGGGTGCCTGGACGTGTGCCGCAGGAAGCCAGGTGTGCACCGGCCACATGGGCATCTTCACCGCGAAGCTGGCGAAAAACGCCAGCCAAAGCCATGTCTGCACCGAAGGCGCGAAGTCATAGGCCATCAGGGTAGGAACGTCCGTGGTACCAGCAGTGTGAACCATCCACAGCATCGCCACCAGCATCAGCACCGAGCCCAGCAGGGTATAGAGGAAGAACTTGTAGGACGCATAGATGCGATCAGCACCGCCCCAGATCCCGATGATCAGGTACATCGGGATCAGGCCGGCTTCGAAGAACATATAGAACAGGAAAATGTCCTGCGCCATGAACACGCCGAGCATGAGTGTCTCGACGAGCAGGAAGGCGGCCATGTACTCGCCCACGCGCTTCTCGATCGACCGGCTTGCCCCGATGCAGATCGGCATCAGGAAAACCGACAGCATGATCAGCAGAAGCGCGATGCCATCGATGCCAAGTGCCCACGAAAAGCCGGAGAAAATCTCCAGACGTTCCGTGAACTGCCACTGAGCACCGCCGACATCGAAGTTCAACCACAGGACCACGCCGAGTGCAAAGTCCACAAGCGTCGCGACGAGCGCCAGAGTGCGCGCTGCCTTCGCTTCAAGGAAGAGACACGCCAGCGCCGCCGCGAGCGGCACTGCCAGCATCAGGCTGAGGATCGGAAAACCACTCATCATCTTATCCCGCGATCACCCAGCTGATGGCGCCGACAAGGCCCAGCAGCATCACAAGAGCATAGCTGTACAGATAGCCCGACTGGACCTTCTGCGCGTAAGTCGAACCACGAGCGACCACCCACGCGGCACCATCGGGGCCGAACTTGTCGATGACGCCGATATCGAGCACCTTCCAGAACACCTTCCCGAGCCAAAACGCAGGCTTGACGAAGATATTGTGGTAGAGTTCGTCGAACATCCACTTGCGGTACACGAAGGTGTATACCGGCCCGAGCTGGTCGGCGACCGCCTTCGGGAAAGAAAGGTTCTTCATGTAGCCGTACCATGCAGTCAGCAGGCCCAGCGCCATGACCGTGAACGGCGCCCACTTCACCCAGGTCGGCACACCGTGCATCGCGTGGATCAAGTGCTCGTGGAAGACAAGTGCGCCCTTCCAGAACTCACCCTCTCCATCGGACACGAACGCATGCTCGAAGACGAACCCGGCGGCGATCGCGCCAACCGAAAGGAGCAGCAGCGGCAGCAGCATGACAAGGGGACTTTCGTGCGGGTGGTACCCGCCAGTCCCGTCGCCGCGGACGGCGTAGTCCGGGCCGCGCGATCCGAGATCATGCGGCGCATGCGCATGGTCGTCGTGATGATCCGTGCCTTCGCCCGCGTCTTCCTGCGCCGGAGCACCGTGGCCATGCGCCTCGTGCTCATGATGACCGTGTGCGTCATGAACGGCGTGCTGGATGTGCTCCGACTGGTTCCAACGCGGCTTCCCAAAGAAAGTAAGGAACACCAAGCGCCACGAGTAGAAGCTCGTCATCAGCGCTGCTGCGATGCCCATCCAGAAGGCGAAGGTGCCGACAGAAGTACCCGATCCGAATGCAGCCTCCAGGATGGCGTCCTTGGAGTAGAAGCCCGCAAAGCCAATGAAGCCCGCGATGCCGACGCCGGTGATGGCAAGAGTACCCGCAGTCATCGTCCAGAACGTGATCGGGATATGCCTGCGAAGCGCGCCATAGAAGCGCATGTCCTGCTCATGATGCATCGCGTGAATGACCGAGCCCGCACCAAGGAACAGCAACGCCTTGAAGAAGGCATGCGTGAACAGGTGGAACATGGCGGCGCCATAGGCGCCGACGCCAGTCGCGAAGAACATGTAGCCGAGCTGCGAACAGGTGGAGTAAGCAATTACACGCTTGATGTCCCACTGCGTGCAGCCGACCGTGGCCGCGAAGAAGCAGGTCGCAGCGCCGATGAACGCGATGAAGTGCATTGCGGTTTCGCTCTGCTCGAACATCGGCGACAGGCGGCACACCATGAATACACCGGCGGTGACCATCGTCGCGGCATGGATCAGCGCCGAAACGGGGGTCGGACCTTCCATTGCGTCGGGAAGCCAGGTGTGCAGACCCAACTGAGCCGATTTGCCCATCGCACCGACGAACAGCAGCAGACAGATCACCGTCATCGTGTCGAACCGCATCCCGAGGAAGCCGATCGTTGAGCCGGCCATGGATGGGGCGGCCGCCAGGATCTCGGGGATCGACACGGTGCCGAATACCAGGAAGGTTCCGAAGATGCCGAGCATGAAGCCAAGGTCACCCACGCGGTTGACGACAAAAGCCTTGATCGCGGCAGCCCCCGCCGAGGGCTTGCGGAACCAGAACCCGATGAGGAGGTACGAGGCCAGGCCCACGCCTTCCCACCCGAAGAACATCTGCACCAGGTTGTCTGCCGTTACCAGCATGAGCATGGCGAAGGTGAAGAGCGACAGATAGGCGAAGAAGCGAGGCTGATCGGGTTCCTCGCTCATGTAACCCCACGAGTAGAGGTGCACCAGTGCCGAGACCGAGGTGATGACCACCAGCATGACTGCCGTAAGCGCATCGACCCGCAGCGACCAGTCGAACACCATGGTACCCGAAGCCACCCACTTCAGCACTGGAACAACCTGCGCCTCAGCCGTCCCGGCCAGGAAGCCGATGAAGATCGGCCAAGAAAGCGCGCACGCCACGAACAGAGCGCCGGTTGTCACGACCTTCGGGGCGACAAGTCCGAGCGACTTGTTGGCGAACCCTGCAAGGATCGCTGCCAGCAGCGGCAGGAAGACGATAAGAAGTATAGACACGTTCTTACCCCTTCATCTGGTTGACGTCGTCAACGGCAATGGTGCCGCGGCCACGATAGTAGATCACGAGGATAGCGAGCCCCACTGCAGCCTCGCCGGCAGCCACGGTCAGCACGAACATGGCAAAGATCTGGCCAGTGAGGTCATGCAGAAAGGCGCTGAAAGCGACGAGGTTGATATTCACCGCAAGCAGGATGAGTTCGATCGACATCAGGATGACGATCACGTTCTTGCGGTTGATGAAGATGCCGAGAACACCGAGCACGAAGAGGATCGAGCTTACCACGACATAGTGTTCGACGCCGATCACAGCTGGACCCCCTTGCCCACTTCGGGCTTGACGTTGACGGTTGCGTCACCCGGCCGGCGCATGTTCTGCTTGCGGATGTTCTGCCCGCGCGTGTCGGTGCGCTGCCGATGCGTCAGCACGATCGCGCCGATCATGGCAACAAGGAGCACGATGCCCGCAGCTTCGAACAGGAACAGGTAACGGCTGTACAGCAGCCCACCGACTGCCTCGATGTTGGAGGCGCCTGCAGGCGTTGCCGCGGTGCCGTCCGGCGAGCCAAGCTCCAGGGCCCCGGCGCGGTAGGCGCCGATGCCAAGCACGATTTCCGCGAGGAGGACAATCGCGACCAGGGCACCGAACGGGAAATACCGGACGAACCCTGCCCGCAGCGACGCGAAGTCGATGTCCAGCATCATGACGACGAAGAGGAACAACACCGCGACCGCGCCAACATAGACGATGACGAGAAGCATCGCGATGAACTCCGCCCCGGTAAGAACCATGAGGCCGGCGGCATTGAAGAACGCGAGAATCAGCCAGAGCACTGAGTGCACCGGATTTCGCGCGAGGATGGTGACCGCGCCTGAGGCGATGGTCAGCACCGCGAAGAGATAGAAGGCGATTACGTGAATCATGGAGCCCTGTTTCCTTGCGCGCGCCGGTTAGCGGTACGGCGCGTCGGCTTCAAGGTTCGCGGCGATAGCACGCTCCCACTTGTCCCCGTTCGCCAAGAGCTTGGCCTTGTCGTAGAGCAGTTCCTCGCGCGTTTCCGTCGCGTATTCGAGGTTCGGCCCCTCGACGATGGCATCCACGGGGCAGGCTTCCTGGCAGAAGCCGCAGTAGATGCACTTCGTCATGTCGATGTCGTAGCGCGTAGTGCGACGCGATCCGTCGATGCGGGGTGCCGCCTCGATGGTAATGGCCTGCGCCGGACAGATCGCTTCGCAAAGCTTGCAAGCGATGCAGCGTTCCTCGCCGTTTGGATAACGACGAAGGGCGTGCTCACCACGGAAGCGAGGCGAAAGCGGGTTTTTCTCGAACGGGTAGTTGATCGTTGCCTTGGGCTTGAAGAAGTACTTCAAGGTCAGCCAATGCGCCTTCACGAACTCCCAGAGCGTGAAGCTCTTGATGAGATATCCGACGGTCATGCGAAGTGTCCGATTGCCATGAGGTAGCCGCTGACGATCACGACGAACAGCAGCGAGACGGGCAAGAAGACCTTCCAGCCCAGGCGCATCAGTTGGTCATAGCGGTAACGGGGAACCGTCGCCTTGATCCAGCTGAATACGAAGAAGAAGAAGAGAACCTTGAGCAGGAACCATACGAATCCAGGGACAAGGTACAGAACAGGAATGTCGAGCGGCGGCAGCCAGCCACCCCAGAACAGCGTTGCGTTCAGCGCACACATCAGGAGGACGTTAGCATACTCGCCCAGCCAGTACGCGGCGAAAGCCATCGACGAGTATTCCGTCTGGTACCCGGCGACGAGCTCTGATTCCGCTTCCGTGAGATCGAAAGGCGCGCGCTGCGTTTCCGCCAGGCTCGAGATCAGGAACATGACCCACATCGGAAACAGCAACGGATTTGCCACGAAGCCATTGACGATGCCGAGAACATGACCCTTCTGCGCAAGGACGATACCGTTCATGTTGAACGTACCGGACCAAAGAACAACGCAGATGAGGATGAAGCCGATCGAGACTTCATAGCTGATCATCTGTGCCGATGCGCGCATTGCGGAAAAGAACGGGTACTTCGAGTTCGATGCCCAACCGGCCATGATCGTGCCGTATACGCCCAGCGAACTGATCGCCAGAACATAGAGCAGGCCGATGTTCACGTCTGCCAGGACGGCGCCCGAATTGAACGGGATCACGGCCCAAGCCATCAGCGCCACAGTGAAAGTCACCACCGGAGCGATCAGGAATATGCCCTTGTTCGCTGCCGAAGGGATGATGGTTTCCTGCAGGAAGACCTTCAGACCATCCGCAAACGACTGGAGCAGACCGAAAGGACCGACAACGTTCGGTCCGCGACGAAGCGCCATCGCCGCCCAGATCTTGCGGTCGGCATAGATGATCATTGCCACGCTGACCATCAGCGGCAGCGCAATCAGAAGGATCCCGCAGACCGTGGCCACGAACCACGCCCACTCGTAGGTCATCCCGAGGGAGAGGAAAAACGAAGTCATTCCGCGGCCTCCGCGAATTCCTCACCGTGCAGCAGCTCCGCCGAACAGCGCTGCATCGTCGCACTGGCGCGGGCGATCGGGTTGGTCATGTAGAAGTCCTTGATCGGGTAGACGATAGCGCCCGAGGCCGATCCACCACCCGCAGGAAGAGCCTTGCCATACCCGGCGAGGCCCTCGATGCCGAGGGCGGGAACAGCAGCTATCATGGCCGCACGCAGCTCGTCGAAGCTGTCGAACCCAACGGTGACACCAAAGGCATCGGCAAGCGCGCGCAGGATCGTCCAGTCTTCGCGCGCGTCCCCAGGCGCGAAAACTGCCTTGTCGGCGAACTGAACCCGGCCTTCCGTACTGACGTAAGTACCTGCCTTTTCCGTGTAGGCCGAGGCCGGCAGGATGACGTCTGCAGCGTGCGCGCCCTTGTCGCCGTGGTGGCCGATGTAGACGATCATCGATCCCGCGAACCCGGCGTAGTCCACTTCGTCCGCACCGAGCGAGATCAGGACCTTCGGCTTGGCCGCGACCAGATCAGCGATGCCGCCTTCCTGAGCATATCCAAGCATGAGGCCGCCCATCCGGGATGCCGCCATGTGCAGGACATTGAAGCCGTTCCATGCAGAGCCGTCCTCCAAAGTGCGGACAAGCTTGAATTGGCCTGCAAGGCCAAGGGCGGCCTCAAGACCGCCACGGCCCAGTGCCGCTCCACCCACGATCACCGCCGGGCGCTTGGCTTGGCCCAAGGCATTCGAGACGTGACCGGGGAGATTGCCAAGCACCGAGAGATCGTCGCCGATGAACTCGCCTCCGAAGGTGGTTTCCCACTCCGGGCCGATCAGGAACACCTTTGCACCGCGCTTCACCGCCTTGCGCAGACGAACGTTGACGGTCGGCGCTTCCCAGCGGACCATCGAGCCTACGATGAGGATCGTGTCGGCCGATTCGATGTCGTTGAGCGTGGTGTTGAAATTCACCGCCGCCAGGTTTGCGGTGGCGTAATTCATACCGGTCTGCCGGCCTTCAAGAAGGCTCGAGCCCAGCGCGCCCACAAGCGCCTTTGCGGCAAACATCGTTTCGCAATCGACCATGTCGCCTGCAACTGCGGCAATCGATGCGCCGGGGTTCAGCGTCGACAGTGCAGCGAAAGCCTCGTTCCAGGTCACGGCGACGAGCTTGCCGTCACGGCGCAGGTACGGCTTGTCGAGGCGGCGCTTCGTCAGACCGTCGATCTGGAAGCGGGCCTTGTCGCTCAGCCACTCTTCGTTCACGTCGTCATTGTTGCGCGGCAGCACCCGCAGCACTTCCCGCCCGCGGGCATCGATTCGGATGTTCGAACCGGTCGCATCGGAGACATCGATGCCGAGCGTCTTCTTCAGTTCCCACGGGCGAGCCTCGTAGGCGTAAGGACGGCTCGTAAGCGCACCGACCGGGCAAAGGTCGATCACGTTGGCGCTCATCTCGTGCTTCGCGGCGTGCTCGAGATACGTGGTGATCTGCATCGATTCGCCACGGTAGAGCGCCCCGATCTCGTCCACGCCCGCCACTTCTTCCGAGAAGCGCACGCAGCGGGTGCAATGGATGCAGCGCGTCATCTGGGTCTTGATCAGAGGACCCATGTACTTCTCGGTCACTGCACGCTTGTGCTCGTGGTAACGCGAGCCGCCACGGCCATAAGCCACCGACTGGTCCTGCAGGTCGCATTCGCCGCCCTGGTCGCAGATGGGGCAATCGAGCGGGTGGTTGATGAGGAGGAACTCCATCACCCCTTCGCGCGCCTTCTTGACCATCTCGGAGTCGGTGCGAATTTCCTGACCGTCCGTGGCCGGGAGCGCACAGGAAGCCTGCGGCTTGGGCGGTCCGGGCTTCACCTCGACCAGGCACATCCGGCAGTTGCCGGCGATGCTCAGGCGCTCGTGATAGCAGAAGCGCGGGATTTCCTTGCCGGCAAGCTCGCAGGCCTGCAGCACGGTTGCACCGGCCGGGACCTCGAGCTCGACGCCGTCTACTTTGACTTTCGGCATTATTCGGCGGCCTCTTGCAGAGATCCATGGCGCTCTTCGATGCGGCGCTCGATCTCGGGGCGGAAGTGCTTGATGAGGCCCTGGATCGGCCACGCAGCCGCGTCGCCCAGAGCACAGATGGTGTGGCCTTCGACCTGCTTGGTCACCTGCTGCAGCATGTCGATCTCCTCGACATGCGCATCACCGGTGCGCAGGCGTTCCATCACGCGCCACATCCAGCCCGTACCTTCGCGGCAGGGCGTGCACTGGCCGCAGCTCTCGTGCTTGTAGAAGTAGGAGAGGCGCGAGATGGCCCGGACGATGTCGGTGGACTTGTCCATGACGATGACGGCGGCCGTGCCGAGGCCCGATCCGACCGCCTTCAGGCCGTCGAAGTCCATCGGAGCGTCCCAGATCTCGGCGGAGGGCACAAGCGGAACCGACGAGCCGCCGGGGATCACCGCCAGCAGGTTGTCGCGGCCGCCCCGGATGCCGCCGCAGTGACGCTCGATGAGCTCGCTGAACGGGATCGACATCTCTTCCTCGACCACGCAAGGACGGTTCACGTGCCCGCTGATCTGGAAGAGCTTGGTGCCCTTGTTGTTCTCGCGCCCGAAGGACGAGAACCACGAAGCGCCGCGGCGCAGGATGGTCGGGGCCACCGCGATGGACTCGACATTGTTCACCGTGGTCGGGCAACCGTAGAGGCCCGCGCCTGCCGGGAACGGCGGCTTGAGGCGTGGCTGGCCCTTCTTGCCTTCGAGGCTCTCGATCATCGCGGTCTCTTCGCCGCAGATGTAGGCACCTGCGCCGCGGTGGACGAAGACGTCGAAGTCGTAGCCCGAGCCGCTGGCGTTCCGGCCCAGCAGTCCCGCAGCGTAAGCTTCGTCACGCGCGGCGAACAGGGTCTCGGCCTCGCGGATGTATTCGCCGCGAATGTAGATGTAGGCAGCCCGTGCTCCCATCGCGAAGCCCGCGACGAGCGCGCCTTCGAGGAGCATGTGCGGGTCGTGACGGATGATCTCGCGATCCTTGCACGACCCGGGCTCAGACTCGTCGGCGTTGATGACGAGGAAGCTGGGCTTGGGATTGCCGTTCTGGTCGAGCGGCGGCTGCTTGGGCATGAAGGACCACTTCATGCCGGTGGGGAAGCCAGCGCCGCCGCGACCGCGAAGGCCAGACGCCTTCATCTCGTCGATGATGGCGTCACGACCGCGCTCAATCAGCGCTTTGGTATTGTCCCAGGCGCCGCGCGCCTGCGCTTCCTTCAGGTTCCACGGCTGATAGCCGTAGACATTCGTGAAGATGCGATCCTTGTCGGCGAGAGCCATTACCACTCACTCCGGTAGTCATGGTTGGCGGTGATCATGGCCGCAAGGTTGGTCGGCTCGCCAACCGGTTCGACGGTGTGGCGTGCCGGGTCCTGCGTTCCGGCTTTCGGAGTCTCGCCGCGGGCAAGCGCGTCCAGTACCGCGTCCATGCGCTCGGGCGTGAGGTCTTCGTAGTTGTCGTCGTTGATCTGGACCATCGGCGCAGACGCGCAGTTGCCCATGCACTCGACTTCCGTGAACGACCACATGCCGTCGGCGGTCGTGTGACCCTTCTTCATGCCACGCTTCTTGCACGTCTCGATGATGTCGTCCGACCCGCGCAGCATGCAAGGCGTCGTGCCGCAGACCTGCACGTGGAAACGGCCGATCGGCGCAATGTTGTACATCGTGTAGAACGAGGCGACCTCGACCACGCGAATGATCGGCATGTCGAGTTCGCGGGCTACGAATTCCATCACCGGGATCGGCAGCCACCCTTGCGTGTTCAGCTCGGCCCCGACCTGCCGCTGGGCGAGATCGAGCAAAGGCATGACCGCCGAACGCTGACGCCCTTCGGGGTAGCGCGCGACGATGTCCTTCGCCTTGGCGGCGTTCGCCTCGGTCCAGGCAAAATTGCCCCAACGCGCCCGCAATTCGGGCGTATCGGGTTCGATAAAGCGATCAGCCATGCTTACCTCTGCGCTTCAGCCACTGATCCTGGCCGAAAAAGAAAATCTCGAAACCGCCGATTGCGGTCGCCAGCATCGCGATGGTCGGAGAAGGCTCGATCCCGGCCCAGATCACCACGAAGTAGAGGCCCACCAGGAACAGCCCGGTCAGGCTTGCCCAGATGCGGATCATGTCTACCGTGTTGTACTTCGTCATCGGCCCCACTCCCACGCTTACCGGATGAACTCGACGCGAGAGCAAAGCTCGCCCTCGAAACTGTAGACGGCGACCACTTCAAACGGTTCGACGAACGCCGAACCGTCGGCGGCGGCCCCCCGCGTGACATGCTCGCGCATCAGCACATAGCTGCCGATCTGCTGAGCATCGATGATCTCGGCCCTGTTCTCGGGCCAGCGGGCGAACGCGGCGGCGAGGCCCGACCGGGTGCCCTCCTTGCCTTCCCGCACGACATCGCCGCGGTAGTTCGCCTCGCAAGCGCCCTCGGTCATGTACGAGACGTACTGGTCCACGTCCTGCGCATTGTAGGCGGCGATCATTGCCCTGGCAGTAGCGAGATTGCTCACCGGTCGCACTCCCCGAACACGACGTCGATCGCGCCCAGGATGGCGGTGGCGTCCGGCAGCATGTGCCCCTTGGACATGAAGTCCATCGCCTGCAGGTGGCTGAACGCGGTCGGCCTGATCTTGCAGCGATAGGGTTTGTTCGATCCATCGGAGACAAGATAGACGCCGAATTCGCCCTTCGGACTTTCGGTCGCCACGTATACTTCGCCCGCCGGAACGTGGAAGCCTTCAGTGTAGAGTTTGAAGTGGTGGATCAGCGATTCCATCGAGCTTTTCATCTCGGCGCGCTTGGGGGGCACGACCTTCCTATCACTCGAAGCGATGGGGCCTTCCGGTATCTCGCGCAGGCACTGCTTCATGATGCGCGCGGACTGACGGACTTCTTCGACCCGAACCATAAACCGGTCGTAGCAGTCCGAAGCAGTGCCCACAGGCACCTCGAAGTCCATGCGATCGTAGACGTCGTAAGGCTGGCTCTTGCGCAGGTCCCAAGGGACGCCAGCAGCGCGGATCATCGGGCCCGAGAAGCCCCAGGCCAGCGCATCTTCCTTCGAGACGATGGCGATGTCGACGTTACGCTGCTTGAAGATGCGATTGTCGACGACGAGGCTCATCGCATCCTCGAACAGGCGCGGCAGGCGAGTGTCGAGCCAGTCCGCGATGTCGGTCAGCAGCTTGAGCGGTACGTCCTGGTGCACGCCGCCGGGACGGTACCAGGCGGAATGCATGCGGGCGCCCGACGCGCGCTCGAAGAAGTTGAGACAATCCTCGCGGATCTCGAACAGCCACAGGTTCGGCGTCATCGCGCCTACGTCCATGACGTGCGATCCCATGTTGAGCATGTGGTTGCAGATGCGCGTCAGCTCGGAGAACAGGACGCGCAGGTATTGCGCACGCAGCGGCACCTCGAGGTTCAGCAGCTTCTCGACGGCAAGGACGTACGAGTGCTCCATAGCGAGCGGAGAGCAGTAGTCCAGGCGGTCGAAGTACGGCAGCGCCTGGAGGTACGTCTTGTGCTCGATCAGCTTCTCGGTGCCGCGGTGGAGCAGGCCCACGTGCGGATCGATACGCTCGATGATCTCGCCGTCCAACTCCATGACCATGCGCAGAACGCCGTGCGCCGCCGGGTGCTGAGGCCCGAAGTTGATGGTGTAATTGGTGATGACATCGTCACCGGTGGTCGGCGACTGTTCAAGCTGCATGCTCATGTTCAGCTTCCCTCCGGCGCAGAGCCGGAACCTTCCTTTGCGGCGGAGCCACCGGTCGCGCCGCGATCGGGGCGATCACCGGTCGGCTCGGGCGCACCGGGCTCAGCCTTGTCGGTGGTGACAGGCGCCGGATCACCGCCGCCCTGCCCGGCAACTGTTCCCGTGGGAGCAGCCGGAGCGACCTTGTCCGCTGCCTTCTCGTTCGCCTTCTCACCAGCGCCCGTATCGGCCTTCGTCTCGGTGACCTTCTTTTCCTCGACCGGCGGAGTGGCAGGCTTTTCAGCCGCCTTCTCGTCTCCCGGAAGGACGTAGTCGGCACCTTCCCACGGGCTCATGAAGTCGAAGCTGCGCAGGTCCTGCGCAAGCTTCACCGGCTCGTACACGACGCGCTTGTCCTCTTCGGAATAGCGCAGCTCGGTGTAGCCCGTCAGCGGGAAGTCCTTGCGGAACGGATGGCCCTCGAACCCGTAGTCGGTGAGGATGCGGCGAAGGTCGTTGTTTCCGGCGAAGATCACGCCGTACATGTCGAAAACTTCGCGCTCCAGCCATCCGGCGACGGGCCACAGCGTGGTGACAGTCGGCACCGGAGTGTTCTCAGCGGCGCAGACCTTCACCAGCAGGCGATGGTTCTTCGTCACCGACAGCAGCATGTACACGACTTCGAAGCGCTCGGCCCTCGAGGGGTAGTCGACGCCGGCGATCTCCATCAGCTGCTGGTAGCCGAAGTCGTCGCGCAGGCTACGCAGGGCGTTCTCGATCTCGGCACGCTCGACAGTGAGCACGATCTCGCCGTGATCCTCCTTCGAGGCGACGACCTTTGCGCCCAACGCACCGGTCAAGGCCTCGCGCACGCCCTCGTTGGAGGCAAAGCGGGGAGCGGAATGCAGAACGGTCATCTCGCCTTACCTCTCCACCGTGCCGACGCGGCGGATCTTGCGCTGGAGCTGCATCACGCCATAGAGCAGCGCTTCCGCAGTCGGCGGGCAGCCCGGGACATAGATGTCCACCGGCACGATCCGGTCGCAGCCGCGCACCACCGAATAGCTGTAGTGATAGTAGCCGCCGCCATTGGCGCAGCTACCCATCGAAATGACGTACTTGGGCTCCGACATCTGGTCGTAGACCTTGCGAAGCGCAGGCGCCATCTTGTTGCACAGCGTACCCGCAACGATCATCACGTCCGACTGGCGCGGGGAAGCGCGAGGCGCGGCGCCGAAGCGCTCCATATCGTAGCGAGGCATGTTCACGTGGATCATCTCCACCGCGCAGCAGGCGAGGCCGAAGGTCATCCACCAGAGCGAGCCGGTACGGGCCCACTGGAACAGCTCTTCGGTGCTGGTGACGAGGAAGCCCTTGTCGGAGACTTCCTGGTTAAGGTCCTTGAAGAACGACTGGTCCGGTGCGGTGACCGCACCTGCGGGGCCAGGGTGGGCGGCGCGGGCCAGAGGCTGGCCGGCAGAGTTCACGAGCGTGCTCATTCCCAGTCCAGAGCTCCCTTCTTCCATGCATAGGCGAGGCCGATCGCGAGCTCGCCTAGGAACACCATCATCGTCAGCCAGCCGGCCCAGCCGGTGACATCGAGCGAGACGGCCCAGGGGAACAGGAAGGCGGCTTCAAGGTCGAAAATGATGAACAGGATCGCGACCAGGTAGAAGCGGACGTCGAATTGGCTGCGCGGATCCTCGAACGCGGGGAAGCCGCATTCATATTCGCTGTTCTTGTCAGCGTTGGGCTGGTGCGTGCCG
Organism: Novosphingobium silvae; assembly: GCF_009856825.1. Lineage (GTDB taxonomy): Bacteria > Pseudomonadota > Alphaproteobacteria > Sphingomonadales > Sphingomonadaceae > Novosphingobium > Novosphingobium silvae. The sequence goes on from NZ_WVTD01000002.1 coordinate 142,117, forward strand.
GTCAGGCGCGCGACGCCCATCGGCAGGAACACGATCACCGACGAAAGCCCCAGCGCGATGACCAGGAAAATCAGGATCGGCAGGTATTGTGACAGATCGGTCAATGGTCTCTTGCCTCATACCGGATGCGACTTCGACGGACTCGAGAGGGTCATGGGCGAATGCCGTCAAGTTGGGCGCGCTCTTAGGCCAGCCCTCCCTGCGCCGCAAGGTGCACAGTCGGATAAATCCGTCCATTTGCATTGCGATGCAACAGGAACACGGCCTACGCCAACCGTAAAAGGCCGAAACATCGAGGGTGTCGCGATTTGCGCAATCACGCTGCGCGTGCGGCGCAACCTCAACGCGACATCCAGTGGAAACAAAGTCGAGGTCTCGGCTCTCGCACTACCGCTCGTGGGCAAAACGAGAGCCTCCATCTCACACGAAAAGTCGTTTCGGCGATAAGCGGGCAGCTGGTTGGTCATCAAAGCGTCGCATCATTGCAATCAGGTCCCCCCAACATTATTCGAACATTCGACATTAAGTGCGAAAGGCAATTCATGGCGCAGATCTCCGCATCCGACCCGATCGTCATTCTTTCCTCTGCCCGCACGCCGATGGGAGGCCTGCAAGGGGTTTTCGCGGATGTGTCCGCAACGGATCTCGGAGCGACAGCCGTGAAGGCGGCGGTCGAACGCGCCGGGGTGGCTGGCGAGGATATCGAGCGCATCTACATGGGATGCGTGCTGTCGGCAGGCCTGGGGCAGGCCCCGGCTCGCCAGGCTGCGATCAAGGCTGGCCTTCCCACGTCGGTGCAGGCGACCACGGTGAACAAGGTCTGTGGATCGGGCATGCAGACCGTCATCATGGGCGCGGAAGCGCTCGCCTCAGGCTCGCTCGACTTCGTGGTCGCCGGCGGCATGGAGTCGATGACCAATGCTCCCTACCTGTCGAAGAAGCACCGCTCGGGCGCGCGGGCCGGACATGACACCATGTACGATCACATGTTCCTGGATGGGCTTGAAGATGCTTACGACGGTGGGTCGATGGGCTCCTTCGCCCAGTGCACCGCCGACGAGTACCAGCTCACCCGCGAGCATCAGGACGACTATGCAATCGAGTCGCTGCGCCGCGCTCAGGAAGCCATCGACACGGGCGCATTCTCGGACGAAATCGTTCCCGTGACCGTCAAGACCCGTAAGGGCGAAGTCGTTGTGGCGACCGACGAGCAGCCCGGCAAGGGCAATCCCGAGAAGATCCGCATGCTGAAGGCCGCCTTCGCGAAGGAGGGCACCATCACTGCGGCCAGTTCCAGTTCCATCTCCGATGGCGCTGCTGCAGTCGTGCTGACCCGCAAGAGCGTTGCGGAGGCTCGTGGACTTGGCCCGGTTGCGACGGTCGTGGGTGTGGCCGCCCACGCTCACGAGCCTGCCAAGTTCACGACGGCGCCAGTGGGTGCGATCACCAAGCTGATGGACAAGGTAGGCTGGCAGCTCTCGGACGTGGACCTGTTCGAAGTGAACGAGGCCTTCGCATGCGTCGCGATGTTCGCGATGCATGACCTTGGGATCCCTCACGATAAGGTCAACATCCATGGTGGCGCGACCGCGCTGGGCCATCCGATCGGAGCGTCCGGCACCCGCATCATCGTCACCCTGATCAACGCTCTCAAGGAGAAGGGCTTGAAGAAGGGCGTCGCGTCGCTCTGCATCGGCGGAGGCGAAGCGACAGCGATCGCCATCGAGCTCGCCTGAACTTCCCGACCTTTATGAAAAACCCCCGCCCAGTCGGCGGGGGTTTTCTTTTTTCCGACAGATCGCAACCGCTCAGGAAGGCTGCTTCTCGAAGGCTGCAGTGATGGACAGGACTGTCTCGTCGCTGACCAGTGGAGCATATTTGCTCACGCCGAACTCGGTGCGCTTGATGGTGCCGGTGGCGTTGAACCCGAGAGTGTACGCCTTGTTCATCGGGTTGACCGCCGCGGCCTTGAACGTCGCCTTGAGCGTGACCGGGCGGGTCACGCCATGCAGTGTCAGGTTCCCGGTAACGTCAGCGGAACTGGCTCCGGTCTTGACCACTTTGGTGGAGACGAAGCGCATGGTAGGGAACTTGGCCGCATCCAGCCATTCCGCTCCCACCAGTTCCTCGTCGAGCTTCGCGTTGGTCGTCGAGACCGTGGAAACGGGTACAGTCACATCCAGCTTGGTTGCAGACAGCGACTTGGGATCAAGCGAGAGAGTGCCTGCAGCGCCCGGGAAAGTGCCGAAGAATTCGCTGATCCCGAAGTGATCGACGGTGAAACGAACCAGGCTGTGCGAGGTGTCCAGCCTGTATGCTCCAGCCTCGATCTGCGCAGCGTTCGTGTTGGCCTGCTGCGCGACGAGAGGTGCGGCTACTACGAACGAGGCGGCCAGGAAGGCCGATGCTAGGATACGCTTCATCAAAGAATCTCCACGATTGATAGGCAGATGCCCCGCAGAGTTCCCATTCGGGCGGCATTGCCGCCAGCCGGATAAACTCGTTCCTTATGTTCAACTATTTGGAACGGTGGTCTAGTTTCAGCCGACAAGCGACTGACGAACGGCGAAGCCCAAAAGCAGGACGCTGGCGAGAAATGACCAGAAGAATACTCCCATCCAGGGCATGAAGCCTACCCGATCGAGATTTATCCTGCGATGTCGGCGTGTGTCTGCGTACCAGGCCAGTGCGGCAAGCACCGCCGCGAGGCTTCCTGTTGCCCACAGGATCAAGCTCAAGTTTTCCATCAGCGACGTTTGCTACCAGTGCACCAAAATCGAAGCTGGATCATGTGCCTCCTTCATCTCGCCTTTCCTCCGCGATATGCCCGTTTTCGTCCCGGCCTGGTTGCAAGATCAGACGCGCCGTTCCTGCATGGATCGGCATGGTGCATAGGCACCATGGGGGAGGCCGCGAGCGGGCGGATCGACAGAGGGAACTCGACGGTCATGGACGTGTTCTGACCGGAAGCGACAAACCGGGGGAAACCGGGTCGCTCCGCAAAAAGGAACAAGATCATGGTCAAGAAGCTCGTCCTCGCCCTCGTCGCCGGCGGCATCGTTCTCTCGGCTTCGGCCTGCAACACCGTCAAGGGAGCCGGTCGCGACGTCCAGTCCGTTGGCCAGGCCGGTGAAGAGGCCATCAACTAAGCCGGGTCGTAGCGGGCCGGCGTACTGCCACCGACGGAAGTCGGTCCGCTGCCCTCCGGATGCTGTACGAGCACAAAACTCCCGCGCCACCCCCCTACATCAAGTATGTACGAGATGATCCAGAGACTTCTTCTCCTTCTGATAAGCGGGGCAATCGCGCTTACTGCGTCCGGGTGTAACACCGTCAAGGGTGTCGGACGTGATATCCAGTCGGTCGGTCAGGCCGGATCGGACGCTATTCACTGACGGCTTTCCAGGTGCCGCACCGCTTCCAAAGCGAAACAGGAAGGTAGCCCAGGTCACAGGTTCATCCGCGACCCAGGCCATGCCCACAATCTTCCGCTCAACTCCCGCCGATTTCGCTCAGCGATGGCGTGCCAGATTCCGTCGGATTGCCCTGCCAGACCAGAATGGGCTTGCGTGCGGCGAGTGTCTCATCGAGCCGGCGCCGGGGCGCGTAATACGGCGCCGAATGCAGGCTTTCGTCGCCTCCCTTCGCCCGCTCTGCCAAGCTTCGCAGTGAAGCGATGAAGCGGTCGAGCCCGGCCTTGCTCTCCGTCTCGGTCGGTTCGACAAGCATGGCGCCTTTCACCACAAGCGGGAAGTAGACCGTCATCGGGTGGAATCCTTCGTCGATCAGGCCCTTGGCGATGTCGAGCGTGGAAAAGCCCTCTGCAAGCCCGGCATCGCTGAACAATGCCTCATGCATGCACGGTCCACTATCCGCAAATGGCGCGGGCAAAAGGTCCTCGCACGAGCGAAGCACATAATTCGCGTTGAGCACCGCGTCTTCTGCAACCTGCCGCAATCCATCCGCGCCATGGCTGAGAATATAGGTCAGAGCACGCGTGAACATGCCCATCTGCCCATGGAACGCAACCATGCGGCCGAAGGCCTGATCATGCCCTTCGCCCCTGTTCTCTTCCTCGACAAGGTGGATGCAGCCATCGGCACCGCGTGTCACGAAAGGAAGCGGCGCGAACGGCGCCAACGCTTCCGAGAGCACCACGGGCCCTGCCCCAGGTCCGCCACCGCCATGAGGCGTGGAGAAGGTCTTGTGCAGGTTGATGTGCATGGCATCGACGCCAAGATCACCGGGACGAACCTTGCCGACAATGGCGTTGAAGTTGGCCCCATCACAATAAACGTAACCGCCCGCGGCGTGCACCGCATCGGCGATCTCGTGCATGTCCGGTTCGAAAAGGCCGCAGGTATTCGGATTGGTGATCATCACACCAGCGACATTAGGCCCGAGTTTTGCCTTGAGGGCCTCTACGTCCACTCGGCCCGCAGGTGTAGCCGGAATCGATTCGACCTTGAAGCCCGCGAATGCGGCCGTAGCCGGGTTGGTGCCGTGAGCGCTTTCGGGCACGAGAACGATGTCCCGGGTCTCTCCTCGGGCATCAAGGGCAGCACGTATGCACAGGAGCCCGCACAGTTCGCCATGCGCTCCCGCCTTGGGACTCATCGCCACCGAGGCCATGCCGGTCAGGGTGATGAGCCAGTCTGCGAGTTGCTCGATGACCTCGAGAGCACCTTCGACGGTCTTCTGCGGCTGCAGGGGATGCACGTCGGCAAAGCCGGGCAGGCGAGCCATTTTCTCGTTCAGGCGGGGATTGTGCTTCATCGTGCACGATCCAAGCGGGAACGGTCCAAGATCGATGGCGTAGTTCTGGCGTGACAGGCGCGTATAATGCCGCACCGTCTCGGGCTCCGTCAGCCCGGGAAGCGCGGGCGCAGCCTTGCGCAGGAAGCGAGTCAGTCCGCTGGCAGGCTCGCGCCGTGTCTTCTCCAGATCGACGCCGCATTTGTCGGCAGAACCAAGTTCGAAGCTGAGAGCTTCTTCTAGCATCAGCCCGTAGTCACCGCTGGACGTTGCGGATCTGGTCTCACCGGCAACACCCATCGCGGGGCGCCAGCCTGCGGCATTGGGGGCGTTCATCCGGGTACTCCCACTAGGACTGTTTCAAGGGCGGTCGCGAAGGCTTCAATGTCGTCGTCCGTGGTGGTCTCGGTTGCTGCGACGAGCAGTGCGTTGTGCAGGCCATCGGCGACAGGGAAGAGCCGGCCGAGCGAAACGCCGCCGAGCACCTGCCGGTCGGCCAGGTCTCTCACGACCTCGCGGGCATCGCGCGGCAGGATCACGGTGGCCTCGTTGAAGTAGGCAGCATTGAGCAAAGTTACGCCCGGTATTCTGGCGAGCCGCTCGAATGTCGCCTGTGCCCGCGCGTGGTTTACGGCCGCGAGACGCGCAAGCCCTTCCCCGCCAAGCAATGTCAGATGGATACTGAAGGCCAGCGCACAAAGACCTGAATTCGTGCAGATATTGCTGGTCGCCTTCTCCCGCCGGATGTGCTGCTCGCGGGTAGAGAGGGTCAACACGAAGCCGCGCCTGCCTTCCGCGTCAACGGTCTGGCCACAAAGCCGGCCGGGCATCTGGCGCACGAACTTTTCACGGCAGCCGAACAGGCCGAGGTACGGCCCTCCGAACTGCAATCCTACGCCAAGCGATTGCCCTTCGCCCACCACGATATCAGCTCCGAGCACGCCGGGCGCCTCGATCAAGCCAAGGGCCACAGGTTCCGTAACCACGGCGACCAGCAGCGCCCCTTTGGCATGCGCCGCGTCGGCGATCGCTGCAAGATCGGGGATGCGGCCAAGAACATCCGGATACTGCACGACGACGCACGAGGTGGCATCGTCGATACTGGCGATAACGGCGTTGTCGTCGGGATCGGCGGCAAGTTCCGGCGCAAGGCTGACAATGTCATCCTTCGTGAACTTGGCCATCGTTCGCACGACTTCGCCGTAATGGGGGTGCAGTCCGCCGGACAGTACCGCGCGTCCCTTTCGAGTCACGCGCGCGGCCATCAGGATCGCTTCCCAGCAGGCTGTCGAGCCATCGTACATCGAGGCATTGGCGATGTCGGTTCCGAACAGGCGTGCAACCTGGGTCTGAAACTCGAACAGCACCTGCAGTGTGCCCTGCGCGATCTCAGGCTGATAAGGCGTGTAGGCGGTGAGGAACTCCCCGCGCTGGATCAGGTGATCGACGGAGGCCGGCACATGATGGCGATAGGCCCCGGCGCCGAGGAAGAACGGAACCGAGCCCGCACTGAGGTTCTTGGCAGCGAGGCTGGTCATGTGGCGCTCGACCGCCATTTCGCTGGCGTGGGCCGGGAGTCCATCGATCGGTCCGGCGAGGCGGGCCTGGGCGGGCACGTCGACGAAAAGGTCGTCGATGCCGCCAACGCCGATGGTCTCCAGCATGGAGGCTCGATCGGCCGGGGTAAGGGGCAGGTAGCGCATTGGAAAGCGATCTCTCAATCGAGTGCCGGATCATCCGGCCGAGTTGCTGCGCCTGGCCCTCGACCGCCAGGGCGGATGAGGGTGAGCCGGCGCAGCGCCGCAGGCAAAATCAGAGGCTGTCGACGTAGCTCTTGTAGGCGGCCTCATCCATGAGGGAGCCCAGTTCGGCGGCGTCGGACAGAGTCACGCGAAACAGCCAGCCGCCGGTTTCGGCTTCCGTGTTCACAAGCTCCGGCTGGTCCGCCAGCGCTTCGTTTACGGCTGCGACAGTGCCGGACACGGGCGTGTAGACGTCGGATGCGGCCTTGACGGAATCCACGACGGAGACCGAGTCGCCCTTGCCCACGGTCGCACCCTCAGCAGGGAGGTCGACGAAGGTGATGTCACCAAGCTGACCTTGGGCGTAGTCGGTGATACCGACAGTGCCGAGGTTCCCTTCGACTTCGATCCACTCATGGTCTTCGGAAAAATAGCGAGTCATGGAAAGCTCCTCAGCGGTGATAGCGATGGGGGACGAAGGGCATCGTCACGACCTTGGCGTCGAGTTTCTTGCCCCGCATTTCGATGGTAAGTTCAGAACCCTCGGCAGAGAGGGCCGTATCGACGTAGGCCATGGCGATAGGCTGCTGGAGAGATGGCGAGAAGCCACCTGAGGTGACAAGCCCAACTTCCTGATCATTCAGCAAAACCCTTGCGCCTTCGCGTGCTGCCATGCGTCCCTCAAGGACAAGGCCCACGCGGCGCCGGGGCGTTCCCTGCGCAAAGTCACGCAGGACGCGGTCGGAGCCGGGGAAGCCCCCTTGCTCCCGGCGGCGCTTGTTAATGGCAAACTTAAGGTCGGCGTCCACGGCGCTGGTCTCGGGAGAGAGATCATGCCCGTAAAGCGGCAGACCTGCCTCGAGGCGCAGACTGTCCCGCGCGCCGAGGCCGATCGGCTTCACTTCCGGTTCGCCGCAAAGGAGGTCGGCCACATGCTCCGCCGACTCGGCCGGGATCGCAATCTCGAAGCCGTCCTCGCCGGTGTAGCCGGAACGGCTGATCCAGGCGTCGACACCGCCGAGCTTGAACGCGGCCCCCTTCATGAAAGTGAGGGACTCGAGAGGAGTGTCGCCCTCTACATGCCGCTCCAGGGCGGCAAAGGCCTTCGGCCCCTGAAGCGCCAGCAGCGCGCTCTCGTCGAGGTGATTGAGAGTGACTTCGTCGGGAAGCAGCTCTCGCAGGGTGCCGATGTCATCCCACTTCGTGGCGCCATTCACCACAAGATAGAACCCGGATGCCCAGCGCGTGATCATGAGATCGTCGAGAACTCCGCCGTTCTCGTCGAGCAGCAGCGAATAGCGCGGAGCGCCGACCTTCAGCGTGGAAAGGTCAACCGGTAGTGCCGCCTCGATCGCGGCCTCGAGCGCAGGCGTAACGCCCTCTTCGCTGGAGATGAACACCTGTCCCATGTGGCTCACATCAAAGAGCCCGGCACTTTCCCGTGTCCAGAGATGCTCGGCCATGATGCCTTCGTACTGGACAGGCATATGATAGCCGGCGAACTCCACCATTCGGCCGCCTGTCTCCCTATGCCAGGCATCGAGAGGAAGATGGAGGATCGCGATCTCGTCGACGACATCGTCCTCGGAAACAGGGTATTCGCTCAAGACACGACTCCGCAACAAGTATGGCACACCATTTCGGTGCCCCCTCTGTCACGGAAGCCTGAGAGCTTCCCCGGGTCATCCTCGATGGGACGAACCGGGTTACACCGTCGGCGGCCGCAGCCTTGCGGCATGCGGCACTTTCCAGAGTATCGCTGTAGACGCCGCGCGGTCCTTTTGCCTGAGAGATTCCGGGGCGGTTGCTCCTTCGGCGCCTGCCGAACGCCTGGTCGGCGAATCGGACAAGTCTCTCCCGCGCGTGTCAGCGAGTGCCGTAGCCTTGGTTCAGCACCGGGGACGAGTCAACGGGGGCATCACGGCAACCTCCTAGGGAATGTGGGGAAACACCGCGCCCTTGGGCCAGCTCGCGCAGGGCATCATGCTCATGCACGAACCTGCCCTCTCTCGTCTCGCTCGCGAGCGAAATGGCCGCGCGGGCCAGGTCCCGCGCGCGTATGGTGCGGAAGCGTCGCCAAGGACCGTGAAGCACCAGCAGATCCGCGAGAGGCGCGAGCCACTGCGCTGCGCGTTCCAGCGGTCGACGATCTTTCCGCGTTCCACGCAGCAGTGCCGGACGCAAGATGTCCAGTCGGGAGAAGCCGAGCCGCGCCAGCGCGTCCTCCGTCTCGCCTTTCACCCGAAGATAGAAGTTCGCAGCATCCCGATCCGCGCCGATCGAAGAAACAAGGACCATCCGCTCGATCCCCGCTTCCCGCGCGCCTTCCGCAGCAAAGCGCACGAGTTCATGATCGATGGCACGGAACTGCTCGCGGCTACCTGCCGCCTTCATCGTCGTGCCCAGTGCACAGACAAAAACATCCGCCCGTGCGGCGCGTATGAGCGCGGGCCAGTCGATCGGCTCGCCGACCAGCATCTCCATGCGCGCGCCTGGAGGAAGGTCAGCCTCGCGGCGGCCTACGCCGATGATACGTACGTCAGTCCGCCCCACCGCCTCCGAGATTATGGCCGAACCGACGAGCCCCGTCGCTCCGACCAGGCAAATGCGCAAAGCCCCCTGCTGCGTCATCAGCCCGGCCTAGACATTGCTCAGGCCCTCGGGAGTCCGCCCGTAGATATCGGCGTGGCGGGCGATGGCAAAGCGGTCGGTCATGCCGGCGATGTAGTCTGCAATGTGGCGGCTGCGATCCGGCTCGAAGCGAGGCATGGTGTCGATCCAGCTTTCTTCCATCAGCACCGGCTCCTGCGAGTAGGCAGCATAAAGCTCCGCCAAAACGGCGCGCGCACGGCGGGCGGTCTCCAGTTGCTCTGGATGGTAGTAAAGCTTCTCGTACATGAAGCGCTTGAAGGTGCGTTCCGCCTCGGCCATCGCGGGCGAAAAGGACGCCAAGGGACGCCCCGCGGCGCGCACCTCGTCCACGCTCGATACGCCGACAAGGTTCGCGCGGGTCTGGCCTACCAGGTCGTTCACCATGACGCCGATCTGGCTGCGGATGAGCTCGGCCAGCTGGCGATCTATCGGCGAGCCCGGATAGCGGCGCTCGACCTCAGCCCATTGATCGGCGACGAATGGCTGCGCGAGCAGTTCGTCGAGGTCGAGAAAGCCGGCGCGCAGACCATCGTCGATGTCGTGGTTGTCGTAGGCGATATCGTCAGAGAGCGCCGCGACCTGTGCCTCGAGCGAGGCATGCGTGTGCAGGTCAAGTGGATAGGCTTCATTCAAGGCGGTAAGCGCCCATCCCGGATTGCTCACCGGGCCGTTGTGCTTTGCAAGGCCTTCGAGCGTTTCCCAGGTGAGGTTCAGGCCGTCATGCTCGCAATACGGGCTGTCCACCCGCATGAGCGTGCGCAAGGTATGGGCGTTGTGGTCGAAACCGCCCGCCTTGTGGAGTGCGGCATCGAGGGCTTCCTCGCCCGCATGGCCGAATGGCGGATGGCCGATGTCGTGAGCGAGCGCGAGCGCCTCGGTGAGATCCTCGTCCAGACCCAGGATCCGCGCAATCACGCGCGCGATCTGCGCTACCTCCAGGCTGTGGGTGAGGCGGACGCGGTAGTGATCCCCGTCCGGCGCGATGAAGACCTGCGTCTTGTACCGCAAGCGTCGGAAAGCAATGGAATGGATAATCCGGTCGCGGTCTCGCTGGTACGGGCTGCGCGGTCCGCGTGCCAGGCCGTCACCCGTCGGGAACTCCCTTCCACGCGAGCGGGCAGGATCAGAGGCATAGGGAGCTAGGGTCAAGCGCGCAGTCTCCGCTTGTGCGACAGGGAAGGTCCCGCCCTAGCCGTTCGGGCGGTTCCTGCACAAGTCCGCGCAAGTGCTTGCACTCACTGCAGAAGGCGGGCCGGCAAGCCTGCTCGGCCGGGATTCGCCTTCAGGAGGCGATCAGGCCAACGACGATCGCTGCCACGACCACGCAGAATACCGTGCCCCATGTCGCAGCCTTGACGAAGCCGTTGTAGGTCTCGGTCGCGGCCTTGATATCGTTGCCAGCCATGGTGGTATCCCCTGTCCTTGTTCCGGTTCTGCCCTTGCTCTAGCGAGCACCGGGTGCCGGCTCAAGCAGGAAGGCATCAAAACGACCCGGCAGGACGATGTTGGCGGGCTTCGACCATACGCTTAATCGCACATTTACCGGTTAGCCCTATGACAGTCCTGTCACCCCATGGAGGCGAAGCAAAGCGGCGAACAATGGCGGACCTTGATCAACGCCTCCTCATGCTCATCGACGATGAGCCGGCACAGAGCCGTCTCATCTCGGCGCTGGCGTCGCGGGAAGGATGGCGTACGCTTATCGTGCGCGATGCCGAGACCGCAATCGCCACGCTCGGCACCCGGCAGGGCATGCAGTTGTCGGCCATCATCCTCGACCAGTGGGTTCCCGGCGACGACGCCTGTGTGTTGATCGCAGAGCTCAAGTCCCGCCGCCCTGCCCTGCCGATCCTGATGCTCACGGCAAGCACTTCGCCGCTCCTGGCGGTAGAGGCGATGCGCGCCGGTGCAACCGATTACCTGATCAAGCCGGTGGCTCCCGACCGCCTGATGCATGCGCTGCGCTCGGCAACCACGCAGGAAGCTCCGCGTGACGAGCTTGCACCGCTCACCGAGAAGATGGCGGCCAATCCCGACTTCGAGTCCATGATCGGAGCCTCTCCCAACTTCCGCAAGGCCCTTGCCGTGGCAGCGAAGGCGGCGCGGGGACATTCGCCCGTGCTGATCGAAGGTGAGAGCGGATCGGGCAAGGAAATGCTCATCCGCGCCATGCATGCAGCATCTCCACGAGCACGAATGCCGCTCCGCATTGTGAACGTGGGTGGCATGCCTGCGAACTCGATAGAGTCTGTCCTGTTCGGACACGAGAAAGGTGCGTTCCCCGGCGCATTCGACCGGCAGATCGGCGCGCTCCAGCATTGCGACGGCGCCACGCTCGCCCTGGACGAGATCGACAGCCTTCCCCTGTCCGTACAGGAGCGACTGCTCGAAGCCATCCGTAAAGGCGACTGCCGCCCGATAGGCGCACGTCACTCGTTCCGGGTGGACGTTCGTGTCATCGCGGCAAGCAACCTCCCCCTTGCGGACATGGTCAGCCAGGATCTTTTCATGCCGGAGCTGCTGGAGGCCCTGTCCGCCACCAAGGTTCATCTACCGGCGCTGCGCGAACGTGCCGGGGATCTTCCGGCACTGACCCGCTACTTCCTCGCGCGGATCGGCGAACAGCCGGGCTTGCGCGAACTTGGCGTGACAGATGGCGCCCTCTCCCTGCTTGCTGCTTACGATTGGCCCGGGAACGTTCGCCAGTTGCAGGCCGTCCTCTTCCGTGCCGCTGTCTTCTGCGACAGCGATGCGCTGACCTCTGAGGACTTTCCACAGCTTCTCAACATTCTTGGCACAAGCTCTTCCACAGTCGCCGGAAACCCGATTCAGGAGAGTTCGGGCGTGATGCTTTACACGCCCGATGGGCACCTTCGGCCGCTGCAGGAGATCGAGGCTGACGTCATCCGCCTTGCAATTGGCCTATACCGCGGCCGCATGACCGAGGTGGCACGGCGCCTCGGCATCGGCCGCTCTACCCTTTACCGCAAGCTCAGCGAACTCGGCATCGACAACACAGCCTAACCCGCCAAGCGCCGGAAAGGAGTGAACTCTGGCTTTGCCATGCCTCACTGCATGCAAAAAACCGGGCCACGTCCTGCGCAACCCGGTTTTCTGAAGATCGGAGTTTCGAAGAAGAAGGTTTAGATGCCTTCAATATACACGGTGGGCACACGGTAGCCGCGCTTTACCATCGCCTTCACATAAGTACTGCGCTCGTGACGAAGTTCGGTGCCGTACTCCTCCCAGGCGTCGCGCTGGTCTTCGATGTCGCTTGCTCCGCGCAAATCGCCAGCGAGTTCTTTCTGGGTCTCGTTCACATTCGCGCGGTAGTTGTACCAGTGCTTGCCATCGATGCCTCCCAAAGGAGTCTGGATGATGCGTTCTTCCTCCGCTCGTGCAGCCTGCTCTTCATAAAGAGTGGGCACGACCGCCATGGCGGCGGCAGGAATAGTGGCGATGGCCAGTGCAGCGGCACCGATGATCTTGGTCTGCTTCATGGGAAAATCCCCTTTCGCTTTCCATGCCGGGCGGAATTGCCTCGGCGTTTGAAAGGGAAACCGACCCAGGTACATTTGGCGCCCACGGGTGGGACGAACCGACCGTCAGCCAAGACGTGACGGTGTTGTGACTACTGGATCACATTTATGCCGGAATGCTGTTCATCTGGCATTTAGCGAGCGTTCATCCTTCATGCAGATTTGTATCAGGAAGGCAGCTGGCTGAAGTCCGTCAGCGCCGCGTCGCGAAGCCCGCGCCAGACCCGCACCGCCTGCACCGTCTCCAGGACGTCATGGACACGCAGGATGTGGGCGCCTGCATCCAATGCCTTAACTGCAAGTGCCAGTGAACCGCCAAGCCGCTGCTCGGCAGGCGCTTCGTTCGAGAGCGCGCCGATCATGCGTTTGCGACTGACCCCAACCAGCAGGGGATGACCAAGGGCATGAAACAAAGGCAGTGCATTGAACAGGCCAAGATTTTCAGCCAGCGTCAGCCCGAAGCCGAAGCCCGGATCGAGAATGATCCGCTCCGCCTTGATCCCGGCATCGACCACAAGGTCGCGGCGCTCGTCCAACCAGTCGAAAACGTCGAGTGCAACGTCCTCGTAGTTGGCCCCGCGATGCAAGTCGTCCGCGCTCCCGGGCGCATGCATCAACACAACCGGACCCTTGCCGGAGGCTGCCAACTCAAGGCTTCGCGGGTCGTACCGGAGAGCCGACACGTCGTTGATGATGTGCCCGCCTGCGGCAAGTCCCGCTTCCATGACGCCGGGGCGGCGGGTGTCGAGGCTGATCGCAGCTCCCATCGACGCCAGCCTGCCCACGAGCGGCACGACGCGCTCGATCTCGTCACCTTCCCAGACGGCGCTTGCGCCGGGCCGGGTGGACTCGCCTCCAACATCAATGATCGCCGCTCCGCCTTCGAGCATCGCCGAGGCATGGGCCAGAGCGCGCGCCTCATCATTCAAATAGAGCCCGCCGTCCGAGAAGCTGTCGGGCGTCACGTTGAGGATGCCCATGACCTGTGGCTGGTCAAGGCGGATCGTTCGCTCGCCACACGCAAGGGGTGCATGAACCTTGCGCAGGTTTGCCCATTGCCGCTCTCCCGCTTCGCCAAGCTCCGGCGGCAACCCGGCCAACGCCGCCGTCATCTCGGACGCGGCCACCCGCTCTCGCGATACGACGCGCGAGCCTTCACGCACGATGAGGGCAAAGCGGCTTGCCCAGACCATGGAGCCGCCAAGCCGGACGGCATCACCCTCCTCGCTCTGCGGGCTGTCGGCGAAGGCGATCGGGCGGATGTAGAGCTTGCGGGTCATGATGCTGCTTTAGCGTGAGGCACGAGGAGGCAGAACCTGTTTCCGCCAAAAGGTCGCGCTCCGCGTTGAAAGGATCAAGATCCTCCGGCGCGGAGCCACGAAGTTGCCACTCCTTCGTCGTGCTCGACGGCGATCAAGGCTCGGTGGCGAGCAGATAAAGCTGGCGGATGGCGTCGACCGGCTTGACCTCGCCTTCGTGCTCCAGATGCCAGAACGTCCAGCCATTGCAGGACGGCGCGCCTTGGAGGTCCTTCCCCAAGCCGTGGATCGAGCCGCTTACGGTGCCCGCCTCCAGAGACCCGTCCGCCCGTACCGTCGCAACATGCCGGCGCTTCTTGTCGAACAGCTCGGTTCCAGGAACGATCCAGCCCGTTTCTACCAGCGTGCCGAATGCCACCTTGGGCGCGGTGCGCTTGGACTGCATGGTCCTGAGCGCGCTTTCATCGAGCGGCAGCGCCATCTCGATACGCTCCATCGCAGCCTCCCGGTAATCGCCTTCCCGCTCGCAGCCGATCCACTCGCGGCCAAGACGCTTGGCGACAGCACCGGTAGTGCCGGTTCCGAAGAACGGATCGAGCACAACGTCGCCCTTGTTGGTCGTCGCCAGCATGACCCGGTAGAGAAGCGCCTCGGGCTTCTGCGTCGGGTGGACCTTGCGACCACCCTTCTTGAGCCGCTCGGCGCCGTTGCAGATCGGCAGGACCCAGTCCGAGCGCATCTGCAGTTCGTCGTTCAGCGTCTTCATCGCGCGATAATTGAAGGTGTACTTCGACTTCTCGCCCATACTGGCCCAGATCAGCGTCTCGTGCGCATTGGTGAAGCGGGTCCCCTTGAAGTTCGGCATCGGGTTGGCCTTGCGCCACACGATATCGTTCAGGATCCAGAACCCCATGTCCTGCATGATCGCACCGAGCCGGAAGATGTTGTGGTAGGAGCCGATCACCCAGAGCGACCCCTCCGGCTTCAGCACGCGGCGCGCCTCGGTCAGCCACTCACGCGTGAACTGGTCATATGCGGCAAAGCTGGAGAACTTGTCCCAGTCGTTCGTCACTGCATCCACATGGCTGCCATCCGGGCGGGCAAGATCGCCGCCCAGTTGCAGATTGTAGGGCGGATCGGCGAACACCATGTCCACGCTGCCATCTGGAATGGTTCGCATCGCCTCAATGCAGTCGCCTGGGATGATGCGGCCGAGCGGAAGCAGCTCCTTCGGGGTAGGCGCCGGCGCCCTCGCCCGAATGCGTTCCTTGACCAATATCTGCCCCATGACTGCTCCGAATTTCTGTGGATATGCCTTTAGGGTGAGTCATCCGAAACTCCACGTCAAGCCGCGACTCGCCAGAAAACCTTGCGATTCAGCCGTTCAGCAGAGCGGAACAAAAGGAATCCGCCACAAGATGTCGAGCCAGATCGACTCGCCCGGACTCAAGATATGGTGCTGCGCCGAGACGCCTGGACGTGGATAACTTTCGTTGACGGGCTGCCGCTAAGATCCGCCCTTGGCACTTTATGCAACTGCGATACGCAACCTTGCATTTGCCGCAACTGGCCGGGAGCGCCACATGCGACGGGCATGCTGCACCGCAGCAATCCACATCGAGGTTTTTTATGTTTTCGCTGATTTCGCTCTATTTCGCGTCTCGCCGCGACGTCGTCGTTGCTGAACGCTATATCGCGGGCCTGGTTGACGCTCCCGCCGAAGCTGTCGACGCGCCCGTTCCCGCCACCCCGGCAGCAACCGAAGCCAAGCCGCTGCCGCTAGCAGCCTAATCGCTTAGGGCGCCTGAAGAAGCAGTTCCAGCTGCGAGACAGGCGCAAAGCTACGGCGGTGGTGCGCTGTCGCCCCGTGTTCCCGCAAGGCGGCGAGGTGCTCGGCGGTGCCGTACCCCGCATTGCGTTCCCACCCATAGTGTGGATGCGAAAGAGCGAGATCGCGCATCAGCCGGTCTCGGTGCTCCTTGGCGATGATGGACGCGGCCGAGATGCACGGTTCGATCGCGTCGCCGCCCACGATGGCGCGCGCATTCCACCGCCACTCCTCCCGCCGGCCGAGCGGCGTCAGGTTGCCATCGACGAGGACTTCGCCCGGCTCCTCTCCCATCGCGTCACATAGCGACAGTACGGCGCGGGTCATCGCCAGCATCGTCGCGCCGAAGATGTTGAGCCGGTCGATCTCGTCCACTTCCACGACACCGACCGCCCATCGGCAACGCCGCTTGATCGTCGCCTCTAGTTCGCCGCGCCGGGTACGGGAGAGTTTCTTCGAATCGTCGAGCCCGGAAGGGCGCGGCTTGCACAGCACGACGGCACCTGCCACCACAGGCCCGGCGAGGGGGCCGCGGCCGGCTTCATCTACGCCTATGACGTAACGTTTTGTGTCGGAGGAACCGGTGAAGGAAGCACGCATTGGGCTGGGCATGATCGCTGCTAGACTAGTCACCGCCCTATCGCCTCTCGCCGTGATGCTCGCAAGCTGCGGCAGCGCCGCGACAGGGGAAAAGAGTTCACCATCGCAAGACACCCGGGCCGAGACGGGTACGCCGTTCCGCGTCGAAGTGGCGGCGCAGTTCGACGAGCCCTGGGCCATTGCGGTCGACCGCGGGAGCGGCACCCTCTTCGTCACCGAGCGGAAGGGCACGATCCGCTTCATGTTGGCCGACCGCCGGATCGGAACGGTCAGCGGGGTGCCCAAGGTCGACTATGGCGGCCAGGGCGGACTGGGCGATATCGTCTTCGCGCCCGGAGAGACTGGGAGGCAGCTTGACCGCAGGACAGTGTATCTCAGCTGGGCCGAAGCTGGCGAAGGCGATACGCGAGGGGCAGCAGTGGGACGAGCAGACCTCGTCTGCGACGAGCCGCTCAAGTGCCGGCTCGACAATCTCAAAGTCATCTGGCGGCAGACACCGAAAGTCACCGGGCGTGGCCACTACTCCCACCGCCTAGCCTTCTCGCCGGACGGCAAGTACCTGTTCGTGGCCTCAGGCGACAGGCAGAAGTTCACGCCCGCACAGGACATGAAGGCCAATCTCGGCAAAATTGTGCGCCTGCTGCCCGATGGCACGCCCGCGCCCGGAAACCCGTTTGCCGGCAAGGGCTCGCCAACCGACCAGATCTGGTCCTACGGGCACCGCAATGTGCTGGGCCTTGCTTTCGATGCCAACGGTCGCCTCTGGGATCTTGAGCATGGGCCCGCCGGCGGCGACGAGTTGAACCTTGTGAAACCGGGGGCGAATTATGGTTGGCCGCTCGTGTCCGACGGCGACCACTACGACGGAAAACCGATCCCGCGCCATTCCACGCGCCCCGATCTTGCCGCTCCCGCGATAAGCTGGAACCCGGTGATCGCTCCGGGAGACTTCATCTTCTACTCCGCAGAGCGGTTTCCCCAGTGGAAGGGACAGGCGCTCATCACCGGTCTTGTCGCCACCGGCCTTGTTCGCGTGCGGATCGATGGCGAGAAGGCTGTCGAAGAAGCGCGTTATCCGATGGAGAACCGTATCCGCGACATCGTGCAGGACGGTGCCGGGATGATCTGGCTGATCGAGGACGGAGAAGTACCGGGAAGCGGTCGGCTGCTGAAGTTGGCACCTTCTGCTCCCGCAGGCTGACGATCCCGCGAATTGAATCGACATCGGCGCCGCTCCCCCCTATCGGGCGGCCGCCATGACCGCACCTCAGACCGCCACGATAATCCCCCTCGACAACGTCGACCCCGCACTTGTCGAAGCGTTGCTCGATACCGCGTTCGAACCGGGTCGGCACAAGCGCACCGCTTACAAAGTGCGTGAAGGCACCGATTGGCTGCCCGGCCTCAGCTTCGCGGCGCTCGACGCAGAAGAGATGCTGGTCGGCTCCATCCAGTGCTGGCCGGTGGCGCTAAACGACGAGGCGGGACGCGCGCATCCGATGATCATGGTAGGACCGGTCGCGGTTCTGCCAGAGCACCAGGGCATGGGTTATGGCCAGGCGCTGATGTCGGCAAGCATGGCAGGCATCGATGAACGAGCGCCGCTTCCCCAGGTGATGATCGGCGATCCAGAATATTACGGACGGTTCTGGGGTTTTGCCAATGAGCACACCGCGGGATGGTCCCTTCCCGGCGCGTTCGAGCGTCATCGCCTGCTGGTGCGGTGCGACAATCCGGCGGTCCTTCCGAAGACTGGCACCCTCGGACCCTGGCTGCGCTGAACCGGCAGCGTCCTTCGTCGGGGCGAGCCGGGATACTGGACCTTGGCGCGCGGCGCCCTATCTGGCATCGCGAGACGATGCCTTACGAACCGCCTCCCGAACTTGCCGGTCTTTCGTTGACCGAAGTGGCCAAACTTGTGGCCGAGCGCAAGCTGCCTCCGCTTGATCGATGGTCGCCCGTGCACACGGGAGACAGCGAGATGCGGATCGCTTCCGACGGTCGCTGGTTCCATCAGGGCGGCGAGATCCGGCGGCCGGCCATGGTGCGGGCTTTCGCTTCGCTGTTGATGTGCGATGAGAGGGGAACCCACTGGCTGGTCACTCCCTCGCAGAAGCTTTCTGTCGAGGTCGAAGATGCGGCTTTCGTCGCGGTCGACATGAAGCAGGAGAGCGATACCCTGGTGTTCCGCCTCAACACCGACGACCTCGTGATTGCGGGGCCGGACCACCCCATCGAGGCGGAGGGCGATCCCGATACTCCGGCGATCTACGTAAAGGTTCGGCACGGCACCCGCGCGCGCCTCAACCGCAGCACTTACGCCCAGCTGGTCGAGTTCGCTCTCGCCCGTGCCGATGAAGCCAATCCGGCCGTCACCAGCGGCGGCGCAACCTTCTCGTTGCGGCCGGCATGAGCGCTCTTTTCGCCGCTGTTTCCCGCCGCTTCGAGGTGGGCCACGCAGCGGCTCCTCCCGCTCTCTGGACCGATCCGCGGGTGGACGAAATCGAGAGCTTCAAGCCCGCAGCAGTGCTCATCGCCATCACGGAGCGCGAGCGCCCCGGGATGCTGCTGTTGCACCGGCCATCGACGATGCGCGCTCATCCGGGGCAGATAGCCTTCCCAGGTGGGCGTATCGACCCGGGCGAGACTGCGGTGGAAGCCGCCTTGCGGGAGGCGCATGAGGAACTCGGAATCCGCCCACAGGATGTGCGCGTCATCGGAACCAGCGATCTCTACCGCACCGGTAGCGGGTACGAGATCACGCCGGTGATCGGCTTGATCCCGCCAGACATCACGATCGTGCCCAACCCCGCAGAAGTCGCTCAATGGTTCGAGGCACCCGTCGGTTTCGTGCTCGACCGTGCCAATCAGCGCACCCGCTCAGTGCAATATGAAGGACGCGCACATAGCTTCGTGGAAATCGTCTGGAACGCGGAGGGCCAGGATCATGTGATCTGGGGCGTCACGGGCGCCATTCTCCACAACCTTGCCGGAAGGCTGAACTGGCATGACTAAGCGCCTGGAAGCGGCCTGGCTGCACCGCGAGGATCTGGCCGGGCTCGTTACGGCCCTGGGGCACGACAATGCGCGATATGTAGGCGGAGCCGTGCGCGACAGCCTGCTCGGCTTGCCGGTGAAGGACATTGACATGGCAAGCGTGCTGGTGCCGTCCGCCGTCATTGAACGCCTTCAGGATGCTGGCATCCGCTCCGTTCCCACAGGGATCGAGCATGGCACCGTCACGGCGATCCTGCCGGGTGGTCCGGTCGAGATCACCACCTTGCGCCACGACGTCTCGACCGACGGCCGCCGCGCCACGGTCGTCTTCGCCAACGACTGGCGAGAGGATGCGGCCCGGCGGGACTTCACCATGAACGCTCTCTATGCGGACCCGCTTACGGGTGAAATATTCGACTGGTTCGGCGGAAATCTCGATCTTGAACTTCGCCGAGTGCGCTTCATCGGCGACGCTCGCCAGCGCATTCGCGAAGATCACCTGCGGATCCTGCGCTACTTCCGCTTTCAGGCGCGGTTCGGCACGACGCCTGCAGATGCGGAAGCCGAGGCGGCTTGTGCCGAACTCGCGGCTACGCTCAAGGGTCTCTCGCGTGAGCGCGTCGGCGCGGAGATGATGAACCTTCTCGGTCTTCCCGATCCCGCACCCACGGTGCGACGGATGCGGGAACTAGGCGTTCTTCCCGTGATCCTGCCCGAGGCTGATCCCGAAGGACTTGCCGCTTTGGTAGCCGCCGAGACCGCACAGAGCCAGGCACCCGACGCCGTCCGCCGGCTTGCCGCACTCCTGCCCGCGCAAGTGTCTCTTGCGGAACATGTCGCCTCCCGCTTTCGCCTCTCCGCTGCGCAGAAGAAGCGTTTGGCGCTCGCTGCCGCCCGCAATGACGCACCTGTAGAACCCCGCACCCTGGCGTACAGAATCGGCCGCGATGCCGCGCTCGATCGGCTGCTGATCGCGGGCGCAGACGTCTCCTCGCTGGCGGATTGGGGCACCCCGCAATTCCCGCTCAAGGGCGGCCAGATTGTCGCGCGCGGCGTTGGCGCGGGACCGGAAGTGGCGCGTATCATGAAGCACGTGGAAGACGCGTGGGTGGCGGAAGGTTTCCCGGATGCAGGCCGGGTGGAAGCTCTGCTCGATAAAGCTCTCGCGGAGATGCGCGCATGAACCTTGGGGAGCTGGGCAGCTTCCTGTTTGACCAGCCTCTGCTCGCCCTCACCATCGTCGCCATCCTCCTTGCGGTAGGCGCGGGGATGCTCTCCCCCGCGCGGCCACGGCTCGGCCATGCCATGCGCAACGCCGCTTACCTCGGGCTGGCCGCCGCCCTGCTGCTGACGGTCGCGCAGGTCGCCGAGCGCAACGGCCGCTCCGATGCGGCGCTTCTGCTGGACCGCACCCGGCCCGCCGAAATCGTCGGACAGGAAACCGTCGTCTCCATGCGTGCCGACGGGCATTTCTGGGTGGAGGCCCGGCTCAACGGTAGGCCGGTGGAATTCCTCGTAGACACGGGCGCGACCTACACCGGCGTCTCGCGCCGCACGGCCGAGCGCGCCGGTCTCCGGCTCGACCCTGACAACGCCGGCGTGATCCTGGAAACTGCCAACGGCACCATCGTCGCGAGGATGGCCGAGGCGGATTCGCTGGAATTCGGCGGGATCGCCGCCAATGCCCTGCCTATCGCGGTCGGACCGGATGGCGACGTCGAGACCAACGTCATCGGCATGAACCTGCTTTCGCAGCTATCAAGCTGGCGGGTGGAGGGGCGTCGATTGATTCTCGTTCCTCGCCCCGCGGCAACGTAATCAAGCACTAGGCTGCGGCCGCGACTAAGTGGACGCATACAGCCAATGGAAAGCCGCGACTTGGTATGACGCAATCCATGGACTTCCCGCAGATCCTGAACTTCCTCGCCGGCCAGCCCCTTCTGGCGCTTGCGTTGGCGGGCATCGTCGCGAGCATGCTGGGCGGACTGCTTCGGCGTCCGGCCCCCATGCTGGGCGGGTTCGTGCGCGGGCTCGGTAACTTGGGACTTCTCGCGGCGATGCTGCTCACGATCGCACAAGTGGCGCGGCTTACGACCGGCGCCGACTTCGCGCTGCCTCAACTCGGCATCGAACGGCAAAGCGTCGAAGGCGGGGAGACGCGGGTGCCCATGCAGCGGGACGGGCACTTCTGGATCACGGCGTCGGTGAACGGCGTCGAGCGCCAGTTCCTGGTGGACACCGGCGCGACGCTTACCGCCATCTCGCCAGCCACCGCGACCGCCGCGGAGTTGAAGACGAACACTCTCAACCGCTCCGTGCTGATGAAGACGGCGAACGGGACGGTGAAGGCACAGCTCGCCACCATCGATGAACTGCGCATCGGCAACATCGTCGCGCGGGAACTCGATGCAGTCGTTGCGCCGGGGATCGGCGAGACCAACGTGATCGGCATGAACCTGCTGTCGCGTCTGGCGAGTTGGCGGGTGGAAGGGCGCACCCTTATCCTGGTGCCGCATCATCCGCAAAACGTGAGCTGAACCTTCCTTTCACTCACCCCTGGAACTTGTTGTCGCGCGGGAAGCCGACCGGCGGGAGCCGTCCGGCGGCACCGCGTGCGACTTTCCACAATTGCATGTCCTTTTCCGTCCGGGTCCGGCCGCTCTCCCCGCCCATCGTCCACGAGAGCCCGTCTTCAAGCCGCAGCGTGATCACGTCCGCCATTCCCCCGTCGCGGTAGCGTTGCAGCGTGACGCCCTGCCCCTTCGACATGATCGGCAGTTCCTCGAGGCTGAAGATCACCAGCTTCCGGTTGTCGCCCATGACCGCGACGTGGTCATGCTCGGCCGGAATCTCGCGAACGATGGACAGAGTGACTCCCGGCTTCGTCGACATCACCGCGCGCCCCTTGCGGGTCTCGGCCAGAAGCTCGTCCATCTCCGCCGCAAAGCCCCGGCCGATGTTCGATGCCAGCAGCAACTGTCCCTTGGGCTTGTAGGGGATGGCGGAGACGACATGCGCTTCGGCATCGATGTCGACCATGGTTCGGATCGGCTCGCCGAAGCCGCGAGCGCCCGGCAGCTTGTCTGCGCCCACCGTGTAGAACCGGCCGTTGTCCAGCGCGATGAGGATCTTGTCCGTGGTCTGCGCATGGAATGCGAACGCGGGACCGTCGCCTTCCTTGAACTTGAAGTCTCCGTCGAGTGGCACGTGCCCTTTCGCCGCGCGTATCCAGCCGCGAGCCGAGAGGATCACCGTTACGGGCTCCTTCTCGATCATGGCGTCCATGCTGAACTCCACCGTCCGGGCCGCCTGTGCGATCGTCGTCCGCCGGCGCCCCAAAGGCGTGTCTTCCGCATAGTCCTTGCGCAGATTGGCAAGGTCACGCTTGATCCGCGTGCGCTGGCGAGCGGGACTTTCGAGCAGCTTGTTGAGCTCGTCCTGCTCCTTCAGCAGTTCGGCATGTTCCTTGCGAAGTTCCATTTCCTCAAGCTTGCGCAGGGAGCGCAGGCGCATGTTGAGGATCGCTTCGGCTTGCCTGTCGGTCAATTCGAACTCGGCCATCATCACCGCTTTGGGATCATCCTCATGGCGGATGATCTCGATGATCCGATCGAGATTGAGATAGGCGATGATGTAGCCGGAGACCAGTTCGAGCCGCGCCGCGATCTTGTCGAGCCGGTGACGGGTGCGACGCAGCAGGATGTCGATCTGGCTGTAAAGCCACTCCTGCAGCAGCAGCCTGAGCCCCAGCACGCCCGGGGTCCGATGCGAATCCAGTACGTTGAGGTTGAGACTGAACCTGCTTTCGAGATCGGTCAGGCGGTAGAGGCTTTCCTTCAGCAGTTCGGGATCGACGTTACGGCTCTTGGGGACGAGGACGAGACGGATCTCCTCGTCGCTCTCGTCGCGCACGTCTTCCAGGATCGGCAGCTTGCGATCGCCGATCAGCGCGGCGATCTGCTCGATCAGCTTGCCCTTGGCGAGCATGTACGGGATTTCGGTGACGACGAGCTGCCACTGACCGGCACCCATCTTTTCAATCCCGGTCTCCTCCCAGGTCCCATCCGGGTTGCGGCCCGTAGAAAAGCGCCCCCTGACGCGGAACGCGCCCTTGCCGGTCTCGTAGGCATGGCTGATCGCCTCGGGGCTATCCACCACGAAGCCGCCGGTCGCGAAGTCCGGGCCGTGGAATACTTCCATCAGCTGCGCGTGCTCTGCCTGCGGATTGTCGATCAGCATCAGCGCCGCATCGATGATCTCGGCCACGTTGTGGCTGGGGATCGACGTTGCCATGCCAACGGCGATGCCGATCGCGCCGTTGGCGAGGAGGTTGGGGAACAGGCCGGGGAATATTTCCGGCTCGCTTTCCTCGCCGTTGTAGGTCGGCACGAAATCCACTGTGCCTTCGTCCAGCCCGGCCATGAGCTGGATAGCGGTCCTGGTCAGCCGGGCTTCGGTGTAGCGGTAGGCGGCAGCGTTATCGCCGTCGATATTACCGAAGTTCCCCTGCCCCTCCACAAGGGGATAGCGCAGCGAAAAGTCCTGCGCGAGGCGGACCATGGCGTCATAGACCGCCACGTCGCCATGCGGGTGATACTTGCCGATCACGTCTCCGACGACGCGCGCCGACTTCTTGTAGGCGTTGCCCGGGTCAAGCTTCAGCAGCCGCATGGCCCAGAGCAGGCGGCGATGCACGGGCTTTAGCCCGTCGCGCAGGTCCGGCAGCGAGCGCGCCGTGATCGTCGACAGCGCATATATCAGGTAGCGCTCCGACAAGGCGGCGTCGAAGGGCGCGTCGACGATGGCGTCGAACGGATCGGAGTCGTCGTCTGTCGTGGTCACCATGGCCGGAACGCACTAGCAACACGGCCGGCCGAGTGGAACCACAGGAACCGAAGTTTTCCGCCGACCATTCCTGTACCATCCCCCAAATACAGGAGACTTCTGGCATGGCTCAACGCGTGCTCATCATCGCGACCGACGGCTTCGAACAGTCGGAGCTCACTGGCCCTCGGGACGCACTCAATGCCGCAGGCATCGAGACCGTGATCGCAAGCCCCGAAGCCGGAGAAATCAAGGGCTGGCAGCATACCGACTGGGGCGACACGGTGAAGGTGGATCAGACGCTCGACGAAGTGGATGCCGACGCTTTCGCAGCCCTCGTCCTGCCCGGCGGCCAGATCAACCCGGACGTTCTGCGCATGAATGACAAGGCCGTGGAACTCGTGCGCAGCTTCGCGCAGTCGGGCAAGCCGGTCGCGGCCATTTGCCACGGCCCCTGGCTCCTTGTCGAAGCTGGCGTCGCCGAAGGCCGGACCGTCACCAGCTGGCCGTCGATCCGGACGGACCTGCGCAATGCCGGGGCCAACGTGGTGGATCAGGAAGTGGTACAGGACGGCAACATCATCACGAGCCGAAAGCCAGATGACATTCCGGCATTCGCAAAAGCCGTCATCGCGGCCGTGAAGGAGGGCACCGCAGCTGCCCAGGCAGCCTGATTTCATTCCTGCCGCCCGTGGCCCGTGGGCGGTACAAGGGCAATCAGCCGATCTGCATGTCCCGGACGACACCGGGAATGCGGACGGCAAGCCCGTCGAGCGCATCCGTCAGTTCGATCTGGCACGAGAGTCGAGAGGTGCGGCCCACCCCGGCGGCAAGATCAAGCATGTCCTCCTCCTCGTTAGAGGCGGGGGGCAGCTTGTCGAACCAGTCAGGCGAAACGATGACGTGGCACGTCGAGCAGGCCATCTGCCCCTCGCACGTTCCTTCAAGCGGCATGCCGGCGTTCTGGCCAACTTCCAGCAGGCGTGCTCCGGGTTCAGCACGTGCCGTGACCCGGGACCCATCGACGGTAACAAACACCACGTCTACCAACGTCATACTCCCTGCGCCGCCGCTGCGGCTTCGATTTTGGCGCAGGCATCCTCAAGTTCCCTCGGGTGAGTATATCGACCGAATCCCAGACGGATAGAGGATTTCGCTTCTGCGTCCGAAAGACCGATGGCGCGAAGGACATGGCTCGGCCGGCCCGAGCCGCTGGCGCACGCCGATCCGACGGAGAACGCCACATCCCGAACGTCCGACATCAGGCGGGCCACGTCGAGCCCCGGCAGGCGAACGTTGAGGTTCCCATGCCAGCGCGCGTCGGCAGAGCCGTTCACCTGCCAGCGCGACAGAATGTTGCGAGCGGTGCTCCAAAGTTCACGGACATGGACCGCGTCCTCCTCCAACCGCTTGAGCGCCGCACTCGCGGCGGCTCCGAACCCGGCGCACAGCATGGGGCTCAGCGTACCGGACCGGAGCCCCTGTTCCTGTCCGCCGCCGCGGATTATCGGGTTGAGGTCAAGCCCGTCGCGCAGCCAGAGCGCACCTATCCCCTTGGGGCCATAGATCTTGTGCGCACTGATCGCGATCATGTCGGCCTCGACAGGCGGAGCAATCCGGCCTGCACCCTGAACGGCGTCGCAGAGGAACAGGGCTCCCGCCTCATGCACCCGGGCAGCAAGGGCGTTCACGGGTTGCACGGTTCCGATCTCATTGTTGACCTGCATGACGGCGACAAGGCTGGTTCCGGGCGGTATCGCTGCATCTTCGCCGACAAGGCCCTCGCCGTTTACCGGAAGTAGGGTCAGGGCCGGATCGCAGGCCCCGGCGGTGTCCAGAACCGCCGCATGCTCGATCGACGATGCGGCGATGCGGCGCGCGCCGCTGCCCACCAAGGCTAGATTGATCGCCTCCGTAGCGCCGGAGGTGAAGATCACTCGCCCTCCCTCCGGCATCAGCGCGGCTACTTGCGCACGCGCCAGTTCGACGGCGGCCGCTGCGGCTCGGCCGGAGCGGTGGGGGCTATGGGGATTGGCAAAGCCGCCGGTGCCCGCTCCGCCAAGCCACGGAAGCATGGCCTCGCGCGCTTCGGGTGCGAGAGGTGTCGTCGCCTGATAATCCAGATAGATCATGCGTTCACGCGGTCCCACGCCTCGACGAAAGCGTCGAGTTCTTCAGGTTTCGTGTTCCAGCCGATGGAGACGCGTACCGTTCGCCGACCGATGTCTTCGCCTGTCCCGAACCCCTGCAGAACGCGGCTCTGCTTGAGAGTGCCCGAGGAACATGCGCTGCCCGCTGAGATTGCGAAGCCGATTGCGTCCATGCGGATCAGCATCGCCGTCGCCGACATACGCGGCGCGGCCAGCGCAAGAATGTGCGAGCATTGCACGCCGGGCGCGACGATGTGGGCGCGTTCGCCAAGCTGCCGGCGGAAGGCAAGCCTCTGCTCTTCCGACGTAGCCCAGCTTTCCATACCGCCCGCTTCGAGGGCAGCGGCGAACGACAGCGCGCCGGGGAGGTTTTCCGTTCCCGCGCGGTAGCCTCGCTCCTGCCCTCCGCTGGGCTCCAGCATCGCGAAGTCGCGCACCAGCAGCGCTCCGACGCCCGGGGCCCCGCCCAGCTTGTGCGCCGAGACGACGATCATGTCGGCATCGGGCAGGGGAAGCTTGCCAGCCGACTGCGAGCAGTCCGCCAGGAACAAGCCGTTCGCCTCGCGCACTTGCTGCACGACGGGGTTGTGTCCCTGGCCAAGCATCATCGTGCCCGTCTCGGAATTGATCGACTGCACGGCGACGATTGCTCGTCCCGGCAGTTCAAGCGCGCGCATCAGCGGCTCCTGCGCGACCGCGCCGTCAAGCACGGGCAGCACCTCGGCACCCGGCGCAGCGCGGAAGACGGCATCGTGTTCGACAGCCGAGACGAGGATACGATCCGCTTTCACCCGGCCGAGCGCGATCGCCAGCCCCTCGCTCGCACCGGAAGTGAAGATCACTTCGCCTTCCCAGCCAAGCGCCGCCTTCACCCGCGCTCGTGCTTCCTCGAGCGCAGACCTTGCGACTCGACCGGCGGCATGGGGGCTGGAGGAGTTGGCCCAAATCTTCGCGCCTTCCGCCCAGGCCGCCCGCGCGCGGTCAAGCATCGGCGTAGTCGCGGCGTGGTCGAGATAGATGATAAGCAGGCCCTTGCTTGCGAAGTTGTTTTCAGAGGCGATCTTTCTATATAGCGAGCGTTTCTCAATTCCACTCCCGCAGTCGCCGCTTCAGGCGCGCCGGCGCGAGTTTCAACAGGTCAGGCCGCCACAACCCATGCCCGCAGTCATCTTCCCCGGTCCCGAAGGACGTCTCGAAGGTCGTTTCCAGCCGGCTCTGCGTCCCCGCGCGCCCGTCGCGATGATCCTGCATCCACACCCGCAAGCCGGCGGGACGATGAACGAGCGCATCACGCAGCATCTGTACAAGACCTTCGTTGCGCGCGGATTCGCCACGCTGCGTTTCAACTTCCGTGGCGTGGGCCGCAGCCAGGGCAGCTTCGACAACGGCATCGGCGAACTGTCGGACGCCGCCGCCGCGCTCGACTGGGTGCAGTCGATCCATCCCGAGGCATCGACCACGTGGATCGGCGGCGTCTCGTTCGGAGCGCTTATCGGCATGCAGCTGCTGATGCGCCGACCCGAAATCCGGGGTTTCATCTCGGTAGCTCCGCCGGCGAACATGTACGACTTCAGCTTCCTTGCCCCCTGCCCGGCCTCCGGGATCATCATTCAGGGAACGGGAGACACGGTGGTCACGCCCAACGCGGTGCAGAAGCTCGTAGACAAGCTGCGCACGCAAAAGCACATCACCATCCACCACGACGAAATTCCCCGCGCGAACCACTTCTTCGAGAACGAGATGCCCGAACTCATGCGCTCGGTGGACAATTACCTCGACATGCGGCTCGCGCCGGATTGCCCGATCAAGTGATACGCAGCCTGTCGCCTCGGCATTCCGCGGGGCGACAGGCATCCTCAATGAGGCACTTCTTCCCGCTCGGCTTCGCTTGAAAGCGATCGGCCTTCCTGCGTGGGAAGTGTCCAGATGACGATGTTCATCACCATGACTGCCGCCAGCACCAGCATCAGTATCGCCTGTTTGCGATAGCCGCCTCGGCGAAAGAGCGCAGCCGAACCCAGCACGAGCGCGATGGCGGTAAGCACGAGAAGCGAGAGCGCGATGTTCATACGCCTTCCGTAGAACCGAGGCTCGTCGATTTGAAGTCCCGGCAAGCGGGTTTGACACCGTCGAAACGCGTTGCCATCGTCTGGCGATGCAAGACACTTCCCCGACAATCGACACGCCGCTTTCCCGGCGCAACGCCCTTCAGCTTCTCGCTGCGGGCACGGCAACTCTGGCGCTGCCTGCCTGTGCGACGACCGAGGCGGGAACGCCAGCAGCCGCGCCCGCCAACGCCTTGCCCCTTGCCGGCGAGCAGCGTCTCGATGCCATCGCCTGGCGCCTTCTAGAACTCGCTCCGGAGGGTGCGACCGGCCTTGGCGTCGACACCGGCATCCACGCGAACCTGCGGACAAGGCTCGAGGATCGCTCGCCAGCCGGCCGCGCGCGGGTGGCGGAGACCCTGAAAGCCGATCTTTTTGCCGTTTCGTCGATTGAACCAGTCCCGGGCGAGGCATCGCTGAACACCAGCTTCGCCGTTGTGCGCAGCGCGTTCGCCACTGCGCTCGAGGGCTTTGCCCTTCCTTATGGCGACGTCGCTGTCGGCGGGTGGCGCAACACGCCATATGTCGTCATCCAGAACGTGGGCGCCTATCTTGATCTGCCCCGCTTCCTTGATGCCGATCATCCGGTGAAGACGCCCGAGGACGCGGACGCATACATCGCGCGGCTTGGGCAGTTTGACGGACAGCTGGATGGCGAACTCGTTCGTATCCGTGCCGCTACTGACATGGGGCTCGTGCCGCCGGACTTCCTCCTCGACCGCGCCATCGCCCAGATGACCAGCACTATCGCCGACGCACGTGCTGACGGCGGCGGGCTGGTGGCCTCGATCGAGACTCGTACCAAGGGCATGAACGGTAGCTGGGCTTCCGACGCGCGGCGCATCGTCGCCTCGGAGGTGGTGCCCGCGCTCGAACGCCAGCTTGCCGAACTGCAGCGCCAGCGCGGCCGTGCGAAGTCCGACCCGGGCATGCGCGAGCGGCCGCACGGCGAGGAGTTCTACGCATGGGCCCTGCGCGCCAGTACCACCACGCGCGTACCGGCAGCCGAAATTCACGAACGCGGCCTGCAGGAACTGGCAGACCTGCACGCGCGCATGGATCCTATCCTGCGAAGCCTCGGGTACACGAAGGGCACGGTGGGCGAGCGGATGGCTGCGCTCGGCACCGACAAGCGCTTCATGTTTTCCGAGGGAGATCCTGGCCGCGACGAGATCCGCGCCTTCATCCGCCAGCGGATCGAGTGGGTTCGGAACCAGATGCCCCGCGCCTTCCGTCAGGTGGTGCCCGGGAACGTCGAGGTGCGCCGTCTCCCGCTTTCCGAGGAACCGGGTGCACCCACCGCTTATGGCGGTGCGGGTTCGAAGGACGGCACCGTGCCCGGCAAGATGTGGATCAACATGCGCACCACGGACCTCCACCGCAAGTACGATCTGCCGACCCTTGTCCATCACGAGGCCATTCCCGGCCACGTCTGGCAGGGCGAATATGCTAACCGCCTGCCGCTGATCCGGTCGATCCTCGCCTTCAATGCCTATTCGGAAGGCTGGGCGCTCTACGGCGAGCAGCTGGCAGACGAACTGGGTGCGTATGACGAGGACCCGGTCGGCCGGCTTGGCTATCTCCAGTCCCTCGCCTTCCGGGCGTGCCGCATGGTGGTGGACACGGGCCTCCACTCCAAGGGATGGACGCGCGAAGCAGGTGTGCGCTTCTTCATGGAGAAGAACGGTAACAAGCGCGAGGAAGTGGTCAACGAGGTGGACCGCTACTGCTCCTGGCCTGGTCAGGCATGCGGTTACAAGATGGGCCATTCCCAGATCGTTGCGCAAAGGAAGCGCGCGCAAGACGAACTGGGCGCGGCCTATGACCTGCGCGATTTCGACCAGGCCGTCGTCGATGGAGGCAATGTTCCGCTTGACGTTCTTGCGGACAATGTTTCCGCCTACATCGCCGGCAGGAAAGGCTGATACGCGGCTCCGACGCCAGCCCGGTAGCTTACCCGTTCAGCAGCAAGCTCAAAGCGTCATCCCCGTACCAGCGGGGATGACGCGTGGTCAGTCTCAGCTGCGGCCCAACATGCCCTTCAGATCGTCGAGCACGCTGCCGTCGCCGTCCTTGTCGAAGTAGCTTGCCGCGCGGCCGGGGTCGGCCGCGATAGCGCCAGCGAACTGCGTCAGGGAACCTTCCCCGCCGATCTGCGTGATGATCTGCTGAACCGTGCCGAGGTCAAGGCCCGAACGCTCCGCCGCGAGTTGCGCGGTATCGCCTTCCTGCTGATGCGCGATACCAAGCGCCACGATCGCCTTTTCCGCCACGGCGGGATCGATGCCAAGCTTGTCTGCCAGATTGACCACGTCCGCATGCTCGCTGACCTGACCAAGGATACCGTCAAAAAGTCCCATCTTTCGTACTCCAATGGTGGAGCTGGAAATATGGGGGCAAAGCATGACAAGCGGAAGGCCGGGATTTCTCCGAGGCGTTGCGACCGTGGATCGCCAGCAGCAGGCCCACCCGCAGAACTGATGGAGGGAACGGCAGGCCGTGAGCGTTGCGGAGTCCAGGACCGCAAGTGAGAACCCCGATTCTCGACCCTCGATCCGTGCGGGGAAAACGAAGAAGGCTCCGGAACCGAAGTTCCAGAGCCTTCCCGTTGAAACAATCGTCAGTTCAAACCGCCACAGGCGCCGCCTTGCGCACGCCTTCGTCGACGTGGGCTTCGAACTGTTCGAAGTTGTCGATGAACTGCTTCACCAGCGTCTGCGCAGTGCGGTCGTACTCTGCCGGATCCGCCCAGGCGCCGCGCGGATCGAGAAGCTTGGTGTCCACGCCGGGAACTTCCACCGGAACCTCGAAGCCGAAGTTCGGATCTTCCTTGAACTCGGCATTGTTGAGGCTGCCATCCAGCGCAGCGTTCAGCAGGGCGCGGGTCGCCTTGATCGGCATGCGCTTGATGCCTTCCATGGTCGCCTTGCCGCCCGACCAGCCAGTGTTGACGAGCCAGCACTTTACACCGCCTTTGGCGATGCGCTCCTTGAGGAGATTGCCGTAGACCGAGGGATGGCGCGGCATGAAGGGGGCACCGAAGCAGGTCGAGAAGGTTGCTTCAGGTTCGGTGACGCCAATTTCCGTACCCGCCACGCGGGCGGTGTAGCCGGAGAGGAAGTGGTACATTGCCTGGTCGGGCGTCAGACGCGCGATCGGGGGGAGCACGCCGTAGGCGTCCGCCGTCAGAAAGATGATGTTCTTCGGAACCGGCCCTAGGTTCTTTTCCGAGCAGTTCGGGATGAAGTCGATCGGATAGGACCCGCGGCTGTTCTCGGCCAGCGAGTTGTCGTCGAGATCGATCTTCCGGGTCTCAGGGTCGATCACCACGTTTTCCAGAACCGTGCCGAAGCGACGGGTGGTGGCGTAGATTTCCGGCTCGGCTTCTTCCGAAAGGCGGATCATCTTGGCATAGCAGCCACCCTCGAAGTTGAACACGGCGGTGTCCGACCAGCCATGCTCGTCGTCACCGATGAGCGTGCGCGACGCGTCGGCCGAAAGCGTGGTCTTGCCGGTGCCCGAAAGGCCGAAGAACACGGCGGTATCACCGTCCGGCCCGATGTTGGCCGAGCAGTGCATCGGCATCACGCCCTTCACAGGCAGCAGGTAGTTGAGGATGCCGAAGACCGACTTCTTCATCTCGCCAGCGTAGGCAGTGCCGCCGATGAGGATCAGCTTTTCCGAGAAGTTGACTGCGATCACCGTTTCCGAACGCGAGCCGTGACGCTCGGGATCGGCGCGGAAGCTGGGCAGGTCGATGATGGTGTATTCGGGCGCGAAGTCGGCGAGTTCGCCGGCAGTCGGGCGCACCAGCAGCGTGCGGATGAACAGGTTGTGCCAGGCGAATTCATTGATCACGCGTACATTGACGCGATGTTCGGGCTGCGAGCCTCCGAACAGATCGGCGACGTAGAGCTTGTCCTTCGTCGCAACGGCAGCAAGGAAGTCCTCCTTGAGCGCGGCGAAGTGCTCGGGCGTCATGGGCACGTTGGTCTTGCCCCACCAAACCGTGGATTCGGTCTCGGCGTCCTTGACGATGAACTTGTCCTTCGCCGAACGCCCGGTGTGCTTGCCGGTAGCGACGACGAACGGACCGTCGGCCGAAAGCACGCCCTCACCGTTCTTCACCGCCTGCTCGACCAGGGGGGCCGTGCCGAGGTTCGCGAAGATCTGAGCCTTCGTCTCAATGCCCTGTCTGTCGAGCGGGTAGCCAAGCGAAGTGGTCAATGTCGTCTCCTCCAAAAGTTGGCAGCCTGCAGTATGCCTGAGGCCGCCGCCGATTCCTGCGCAAGAATCGCGCCGCGAATATGCGACACTCTCTTTTCCGTCAAATCAGCAACAATTGGAACTACGAAGCACCCGGACACGACGCATTATTCATCCGACCCACCTCGGATTTGCTTCGTATCTGGAGCTATCGGGACCGCGCCGCGTCGATTGCCAGCGCGGGGCGCAGGCGCTAGTCAGCATGGCTCCATGCAGAAGAAGGGACCTTGGGGCAGCCCATGGCCGATGCACCATTCCCCCCCTCGCAGACGGACTGCGCCATCGGCAGCGCCTCGGCGCCAGCGCGGCGGCAGACGATCGCTCTGGTCGACGATGATCGCAACATCCTGACAACCCTGTCGATCGGGCTGCAGGCGGAGGGGTTTGCGACCCGTGTCTACGCGGATGGCGAGGCCGCGCTAAAGGCTCTGCTGGAGAACCCGCCGGACCTTGCCATCTTCGACGTCAAGATGCCGCGCATGGATGGCCTGGGTCTTCTGCAGGCCCTGCGCGCCCATTCGAGCCTCCCCGTCATATTCCTGACCTCGAAGGACGAGGAACCGGACGAAGCTCTCGGCCTTGCGCTTGGCGCGGACGATTACATCGCAAAGCCGTTCAGCCAGCGACTGCTGGTCGCCCGCATTCGGGCGATCCTCCGGCGCAGCGAGCTCGCGGCCCGGGCCGAGCGGGAGGAGGCACCGTCAGCTGACCTGCCCGACCCGGTGGTACGCGGACGTCTGGCACTCGACCCGGCACGACACCAGGTGCTCTGGGACGGCAAACCGGTCTCGCTCACTGTCACCGAGTTCCTCATCCTGGAGGCGCTGGCCTTGCGCCCAGGCGTAGTCAAAAGCCGCAACCAGCTGATGGACGCAGCCTACAGCGACGACATCTACGTCGATGACCGCACGATCGACAGCCACATCAAGCGCCTGCGCCGCAAGTTCCGTGCCGCGGACCCGGAGTTCGCCGCGATCGACACGCTTTACGGCGCCGGATACTCTTTTACCGATGGCTGAGAAGTCGCGGGCCAAGCCACGGCCTCGCCTTGCGGTGCGCCTCGGATTGTCGTGGAGCGTATCGCTCACCGCGCGCATACTCGCCGTCAACGTCATCGCGCTGGCCCTGCTCGCCGGCAGCCTTTTCTACATCGACAGCTACCGGCGTGAGCTGCTTGCCGAGCGCTATCGTCTTGCGAAGACCGAAGCGGAGATCACCGCAGATGCTCTCAGCGACGAGGATCTTGCCGGGCGGCTCGACCTCATCCGCCGGATCGGTCCCGAACAGGAACTGCGCCTGCGATTGTTCGGCCCCGGCGGAAAGCTCGTCGCCGACAGCTTCGAGCTTGCGCGGCCCTCCTACGCCCTGATCGATCCCGCAACCGAGCCCTGGTATCAGGATGCAGCCCGGATGCTGGATCGCGGGATGGACTTCATCCTCGGCGCTCCGCCGATACCGGACTATCGCGATCCGCCCGGAAACGATGCTTCTGCATGGCCGGAAGTGGCCGCTGCGCTCGCCACGCGAAGCACCTCGATCAACCACAAGGCAGCTCCGGACCGCACGCCCGTCATCATTGCCGCGACACCCGTGGGACAAGACGGCTCGGCTCTCCTGGTGACCCGCAATGCGCGCGACATCACCGAGAACGTGCGCATGGCACGACAGACCCTTGCCATAATCGTCGGCGGCGCGCTGGGCGTGTCGATCCTTCTGTCGCTGTACCTGGCGCGCACGATCGTCGAGCCTTTGCGCAAGCTGGTGCGCGCGGCAGTGCGCGTTCGTCTCGGGCGCGACCGGAGCGTGGTCGTCCCTCGCCTTCCCGACCGCCGCGACGAGATCGGCCTTCTGGCACGCGCGATCTCCGACATGAGCGGCGCGCTGCGCCAGCGTATCGACGAGGTGGAGAGCTTCGCGGCAGACGTCGCGCACGAACTGAAG
Organism: Novosphingobium silvae; assembly: GCF_009856825.1. Lineage (GTDB taxonomy): Bacteria > Pseudomonadota > Alphaproteobacteria > Sphingomonadales > Sphingomonadaceae > Novosphingobium > Novosphingobium silvae. Next base: position 176,775 of record NZ_WVTD01000002.1, read on the forward strand.
AACCCGCTCACCTCGCTGCGTAGCGCGCTTGAAAGCCTCGACCGGGTGGAGGCAGCTGACCTGCGCCGCCAGCTGATCGGGATAGCGCAGGACGATGTGCGCCGGATCGACTTCCTCGTGACCGAGATTGCTGATGCAAGCCGCATCGACGCCCAGCTCAGCCGCACGACGTTCGAGCCGTTCGACATGGAAGCGCTGGTTCGCGCGCTCGTGGCGGAACGCGATCACCGCGGCGTAAATGGCGACTGCCAGGTCTCGATCCGGCGCGAGGAACTGGCACTGCAGGGCAACTCGGGTGCCGCCCCTGCCCCGCTGATGGTTTCGGGTGATGCCCCGAGGCTCGAGCGGGTCCTGCAGAACCTTCTCGACAACGCCGTTTCCTTTTCCCCTTCCGGCAGCCAGATCGAGATCACGCTGGCCCATGCGGAAAACCGGGTGAGAATCGCAGTTGCCGACCATGGCCCGGGCATCCCCGCCAGCGCGCGCGAACGCGTGTTCGAGCGATTTCACTCGCTTCGTCCATCGCGCGAAGAGTTCGGCAAGCACAGCGGCCTCGGCCTCGCGATCGCCCGCACCATCGTCGAAGCGCATTTCGGCAAACTGGTGGCGACTGACCGGACGGACGGCGCTTCAGGAGCACGACTGGTGATATACCTGCCCGCGTGGCATTCGGAGCCATGACGCCAGCTGCGCACCCATATCAGGCCACTTGCGTCGAAATCGACGGGCGAGGCCTGCTCATCCTGGGGCCATCAGGCAGCGGAAAGTCCAGCCTCGCGCTCTCCCTGATCGACCGCGGCGCACGGCTCGTCGGCGACGATTCCCTCCTGGTCGAAGAGAGGGATGGACGGCTGCTTGCCGGCCCACACCCGAATACCCGCGGGCTCCTGGAAATCCGCAACCTTGGGCTGCTTGCCTTTCCGTGCGCCCAAGTTGTTGCCGTAGCGCTTGCGGTGGTCCTCGACCCCGCCGCCCCCCGGTATATCGAGGAAGCAAGCAGCCTCGACCTTTGCGGAGCGGCCATACCCTCGCTCGCCCTGTGCCCGCACGACAGCGTCCTTCCCTTGAAGGCGGAACTGGCGCTGCGCCGCTTTGGCCTTGGCGCAGGACTGTCCCAATAGTGGCCTTCGCGCGAATACCCGGCAGCGGGCCCTTTCCTTTCGGATCGGCTGCGCGCAGATAGGGCGCATGGTGAATGAAGCGGTAGAAGGCGACGCGACGTCGCAGCCAGAGTCGCAGGCCGCACCCGCGCGACAGCGCCTGCTGCTGGTCACCGGCATGCTCGGCGCGGGCAAGACCACGGCACTGCGCGTGTTGGAAGACCTTGGCTGGGAGATCGTCGATAACTTCCCCATCCGCATGCTCGAGGCGATGATCGACATCGCTCCCGACGGCCCCGGTGCAGATCGGCCACCGCTGGCGATCGGCTTCGATTCGCGAACCCGGGGGTTCGACCCGGAACGGGTCATCGCGCAGGTGAAAAGCCTGGGCGAACGGCGCGAGATCGAACTTACCACCCTGTTCCTGGACTGCTCGAGCAACGAACTGGAGCGTCGCTACAACGAGACCCGTCGACGCCACGTCCTGGCGGGAGACTCGCCGGTTTCCACCGGTATCCGCGCCGAGCGCGAGCTTCTCGCACCTCTCCGCCGCTGGGCCGACATCCTTGTCGATACGACAGAGTACACCTCGAACGATCTTCAACGCGTGATTCGCGAACGCTTCGCCTCCAGCGTGCCTGGCGAACTGACGGTCACCGTCTCCAGCTTCGGCTTCTCGCGCGGGATGCCGCCAGTAGCAGATCTGGTCTTCGACATGCGCTTTCTGGACAATCCCCATTGGGATGCACGGCTTCGTCCGCAGACCGGGCAGGATCCCGAAGTCGGAGAGTACATCCGCAAGGATCCCGCCTACGCCGAGGCTTTCGAACGCATTCGCGACCTGCTCCTGCTGCTGCTGCCGCGGTACCGGCAACAAGGGAAAGCCTACGTGCATATCGCGTTCGGCTGCACCGGGGGGCGGCACCGCTCGGTCTTCACGGCCGAGCAGATCGCAGCGACCTTGCGTCACTCGGGATTTTCCCCCACATTGCTGCACCGCAACCTGGGTTCGCGTGCAGCCGATCTTCTTGAAGGAGGTCTGCAGCGTGAGAAATGAGAACACGTCCCAGGGGCACCTGCAGGTATTTCGGAGCGCCTTCCCAGCATGATCGGCTTGATCCTGGTTACCCACGGCAATCTTGCCGAGGAATTCGTACACGCGATGGAGCACGTCGTCGGTGATCAGTCCGACGTTGCGACCGTGTGCATCGGGCCAAACGACGACATGGAACGCCGCCGCAACGAAATCGCAGAGGCCATCGTCAAGGTGGATACCGGCGAAGGCGTCATCATCCTGACCGACCTGTTCGGCGGCACCCCGTCCAACCTCGCGATTTCGCTGATGCAAGCGGGCAAGGTAGAGGTCATTGCGGGTATCAACCTGCCGATGCTGATCCGGCTCGCCAAAGCGCGAAGCTGCATGCCGGTGCGCGACGCCGAGGCCGCTGCACGCGATGCCGGCCGCAACTACATCACGATCGCAAGCGAATACCTCGGGCAGGACGCATGATCGCCTGTCGGGATACCATCGTTATCGTCAACAAGCGCGGGCTGCATGCACGGGCGAGCGCGAAGTTCGTCAATCACGTGGCCGAACTCCCCGGCACGGTCGCCGTCACGGTTTCCAAGGATGGCACCAGTGCAGCAGGCGGCTCGATCCTGGGCCTGATGATGCTGGGCGCCGCAAAAGGCGATACCATCGAGATCGCCTGCTCCGGCGAAGGCGCCGAAGACGCGCTCGCCGTCCTGGCCGCGCTGGTGCGCGACGGGTTCGGCGAAGAGTGAACGGGGCTGGCTAAAATCGTGGCTTCGCAAGACTGGCCCGGCGCACCTTCGCGCCGCACCATTACCGGCTTCTCCAATCCGCTAGTCAAGTTCCTGCGGTCTCTTCGCGACAAGAAGCACCGCAAGCGGGAACGTCGCTTCCTGGCCGAGGGATTGCGTCTGCTGACCGACGCGCGCGAGTGCGGCATCGTGCCTGAGATGCTTGTCATGGCGATCGGGCGCGATCCGCACCCGCTGCTCGACGCGCTCGAGTCAGCGGTCGTCGCCGCCGGAGGCGAGGTCGTCGAGATGGACGTCGAGATCCTCGCAAAGGTGACCGGCAAGGACAACCCCCAGGCCGTGGCCGGGGTCTTCGCCGAGTTCGATACCAGCCTCGCAAATCTCGATCGTTCGGCAGCCCCTATCTGGCTGGTGGCGCAAGCGTTACGCGATCCTGGGAACCTCGGCACGATGCTGCGCACCGGAGACGCCGTAGGGGCCGGAGGTCTGATCCTGATCGACGACTGTGCCGACCCCTTCTCCGTCGAGGCTGTCCGCGCCAGCATGGGCGCGATCTTCACGCAGAAGCTGGCGATCGCCCGCTGGGATGAATTCACCGGGTGGCTTCGTTCCGGCAACGGGCAACTGGTAGCTGCTTCCCTGCGCGATCCCACCGATTATCGCCAGGCGCCCTACGCCGCGCCTTGCTTCCTGATGGTCGGGAACGAATCGCAGGGTCTTCCGTCGGCCTACGAGGAAGCGTGCGATCTGCGGGTAACCATCCCAATGCTCGGGCGGGCAGACAGCCTCAACGCCGCAGTAGCAGGCGCGGTCCTTGCCTACGAGGCGCTGGCACACTTGCGCGAAGGTTGAACAACCTCGTTCATCCCACCCTCACATGACCCCTGCCAGGAGAGGCAGGCCATGAGACAAGTCGCCTTCCTCCTGCTCAGCCTGGCCTGCCTTGCCGGATGTTCACAGAATACCGAGCGCTCGCACCTCTCAGAGAGCAGTTGGCGCTTCGACCGGATCGATGGCGAACGTCCCGTTTCTGCGGCTTCGGGGATCACCTTCGAGGATGGGCAGATCGGTATTGAGGTCGGCTGCAGGAGCCTCGACGGACCCTGGCGCATGGATGCCGACCGTCTCGTCGCCGGCCCGCTCGCGCAGACCGAAACTGCGTGCGCCGCGCCTTCCTGGCATCAGGGTACGGCCGTGAACTCGCTGATCGTCGCGACGCCGCGTATCGCCGTGGAGGGCAACCGCATGATCCTGCAGTCACGCGGCCACACTGCTGAACTTGTCCGGGTCGATACTGCCGACTGACGCTATTCGGCGACTTCCGCTGCCGGGAGCGAGTGCCGGCTCGCCTCGGAGAAGCGCGGCGCCGCATCCACCGACGGTACATCGTCGGAAATTTCGCGCTTTCCGATCTTGATGTGCTTTTCGCCAAGCCGCCGCGCCCGGCTCATCACGTTGCCTTCGTAGGTGCGCGCAAAATCGTTGAAGCTGTTTACGGCCCGTCCGAGGTGCATCCCGACCTTGCCGAGGTCGTCCTGCGTCTTCGCGAGGCTGTCATAGAGGTCGCTGCCGAGCTTGCCGATCTCCCGCGCCTCGCGCGCAAGGCCTTCCTGCTGCCACACCTGCGCTATCGTGCGCGCAATGGCGACAAGGTTCGTCGGGCTGGCGAGAAGGACCCGACGATCGAAGGCATAGTCCCACAACCCGGAATCGTGATCGAGGGCTGCAGCGATGAAATGCTCTCCGGGAACGAACATGATGACGTAGTCCGGCGCGTTCTCGAACTGGCTCTGGTAGCTCTTGTTGCCGAGAGCCTGGATATGCGCCCGCATCGATGCGGCATGCTGGTCGAGGAATGCTATGCGAAGCGTCTCGTCCTCCGCCTCGAACGCATCCTGATAGGCGTTCAGTGATACCTTGGCGTCGATGACGAGTTGCTTGTTGCCCGGGATGCGCACGATCGCGTCTGGTCGCAGACGGCCATCCTCGGTGTCGATCGACTGCTCGGTCGCGAAGTCGGTGTGTTCGGTAAGGCCGCATTGCTCAAGGACATTCTTGAGCTGCTGTTCGCCCCACCGCCCGCGTGCCTTAGGCGCGTTTCGAAGCGAGTTGCCCAGCCGAAGGGCTTCGTTGCGGACAAGTTCCTGCCCCACGCGCAATGCCTCTATCTGGCCATGGAGCTTGCCGAACGCGTCGGTGCGCTTCTCTTCCAGCGCGGCAACCTGCTCCTCATAGCTCCGCAGCCGCTGCCCTACGGGCGCAAGGATCGTCGCGATCCGCTCTGCACTGGCTTTCTCGCTTTCCTCGAAGCGCGCACCGGCCCGGCGCAGGAAGGCTTCCTGGGCGCCTTCAAGCACCTTTGCACCAGCGTTCTCGAACTCCTTGCGAAGCGTCTCCTGCGCTTCCAGCAGGAGCCGCTTCTGCTCGTCGAAATTGGCGGATTTCTCACGCAAGGTCGCCAGCTCCGAGGCCAGCTCGCGCTGCTCACGCCGAAGGGCGTCTATCTGGAACGCGTGCTCCGCCCGGGTCTTCTCCAACAATGCGGTCGTTTCGTTCCTGGTGCGATCAAGGATCGCCGCGCTTTCCTGACGCAGCCGATCGGTCTCCGCACGATGTTCCGCGCGGGCATGATCGAGCGCAAGGCTCAGTTCGTCAGCCCGGCCTGCCCGTTCGCGGGCAGCTTCAAGATCGGCAAATGCCCGAAGGTACCTGGCGTCCGTCTCGCGTGCTTCGCGCTCTCGCGTCTCCGCTTGCGCACGCCAATGACCGACGGGCCGAGAGCCGAAAAACCAGCCGGCGACGAGACCGGCCAGAAGTGCGAGAATCGAGGCGACAGCAAATTCCATCACCGCAATCTAGCGGAACGTTTTAGGAACGCCAGCCCGGCGCGAAGTTTTTCCCCACCGGGCTGGAGGCGATGATAGCTCAGGCGGCCTTGCGCAGCTTTTCCAGCTTCTTCAGCGCCATCTGACGCTTCAGGCGGGAAAGGTGATCGATGAAGAGCACGCCCTCGAGGTGGTCCATCTCGTGCTGAAGGCAGATCGCCAGCAGGCCTTCCATCTCTTCCTCGTGCACCGCTCCGTCAAGGTCCTGCCAGCGGGCACGGATCCGCGCCGGACGCTCGACATCAGCGAAGATCTCGGGAACCGAGAGACAGCCCTCCTGGTAGACGATGTAGTCGTCCGAAGGGTCGAGGATCTCGGGATTGATGAAGATCCGAGGTTCCTTCCGGGTGGGCTGATGCGTGTGGTGATGGTCGCCGTGGGAGTGGCACACCTCAGGCTCGGCATCCTCGTCTTCGGGCTGGAGATCGATCACCAGCACACGCTGCGGCACGCCAACCTGAATGGCGGCAAGGCCGATGCCGGGCGCATCGTACATCGTCTCGAACATGTCTTCGACAAGGACGCGCAGTTCATCGTCGAACTTCTCGACGGGAACGGAGACCTGCTTCAGGCGCGGGTCTGGAACTTCAAGTATTTCGCGGATAGCCATGTTCCGCCAGATAATCGCGAACGGCGAAATCCGCAAGGATGCACCGCCGATCATAGTGATCGGATCAGGGGACCGGCCGCCGTGCCCGTATGGCCTGCGCCAGCGTGCCCTCGTCCAGGTAGTCGAGCTCACCGCCGACCGGGAGGCCATGGGCGAGCTGGGTCACCCTGACTGGGAGGCCTTCGAGTCGTTCGGCTATATAGTGAGCCGTCGTCTGCCCCTCGAGAGTGGCGTTCATGGCGAGCAGCACCTCGTCGATGCCGCCCGAGCCGACACGCCGCAACAGCGTATCGATGGCAATATCTTCCGGCCTGATCCCGTCCAGCGCCGAAAGCCTGCCGCCCAGGACGTGGTATTTGCCGGTAAACAGGCGGGCGCGGTCAAGTGCCCAGAGATCCGCCACTTCCTCCACGACGCACAGCGCGCGGCCGTCGCGACGCGGATCGGCGCAGATGCCGCAGGGATTTGCCGTATCGACGTTCCCGCATACCTCGCATTCCACCAGCGCCCGGCGAACGGCGCCCAGCGCTTCGACGAGCTGGACCAGCGAGGTTTCCCGGCGCTTGATCAGCCACAGCACGGCACGCCGCGCCGAGCGCGGGCCAAGCCCCGGCAGGCGCGACAGCGCGGCGGTCAAAGTCTCGATCTCTTGCGATGCCATGGCTTGGGAGATAGGGCCTGCACCTGTTCTTAGGAAGCCCGGCGGAGAATTCCCCACATCATGCGCATCATCTTCATGGGAACCCCGGAATTCGCGGTGCCAGCGCTTGTCGCACTTGTCGAGGCGGGCCACGAGGTCGTCGCGGCCTACACGCAGCCGCCTCGTCCGGGCGGGCGGCGCGGCAAGGAACTCACGCCCTCTCCCGTTCACCGCGAGGCCCAGACACGTGGTATCGAGGTTCGCCATCCGGTTTCGCTGAAAGGCGTCGAGGCGCAGAAAGAGTTCGCCGCGCTGGATGCGGATATTGCGGTGGTTGCGGCCTACGGCCTGATCCTGCCGCAAGCCGTGCTGGACGCGCCGCGGCTCGGCTGCCTGAACATCCACGCCTCGATCCTGCCGCGCTGGCGTGGAGCGGCGCCGATCCAGCGCGCGATCCTGGCCGGCGATCCCACTACCGGCGTCACCATCATGCAGATGGAAGCGGGGCTGGATACCGGACCGATGCTGGCGACGCTGCGCACCACAATCGATCGCAAGACCGCCGGGGAGCTCACTGCCGAACTGGCCGAGCGAGGCGCGCAGCTGTTGATCGGCACTCTTCGTGACCTTGCAGTTCACCGCCCTGTTCGCCAGCCCGACGAGGGCGTGACTTACGCCCGGAAGATCGACAAGGCCGAGGCCCGGATCGACTTTACCCGGGCGGCGGACGTTGTGGAGCGCCAGGTACGGGCTTTCATGCCTGTTCCGGGCGCCTTCTTCGAACTCGACGGCGAGCGATACAAGGTCCTCGCGGCCGAACCCGTGGAAGGCTCCGGAGATCCGGGAACAACCCTCGACGATGCGCTGACCGTCGCCTGCGGCAGCGGCGCGTTGCGGATCGCCCGCATCCAGCGAGCCGGCAAGCCGGCGATGGAAGCCGCCGACCTTCTGCGCGGACGGCCGATCGAGGCAGGTTCGAGGCTCGGCTGACTATCACGCCTTCGCCGGTCCGGTCCGCTGCGCTGGATTCGTGTGCCCGGTGTGGCATGCCCCTCGCGCGGGGTTCCAGCCAGCTTCTCCCATCCTGCCCGGGTTGGGAAGGATGGTGCCACCCGCCGGCGCTGCGCCAAGCCCATTGCGCCGCCGCGCCAGTCCTGTATCGGCGGGGCGAAATGACCCGTTTCGCGCTCACTCTCGAATTCGACGGCGGGCCCTTCATGGGCCTGCAACGCCAGTCCCACGGACCGTCGGTGCAACAGGCCGTGGAAGATGCGGCCTTTGCCGTGACCGGCGAGGCTGTGGTCATGCATGCCGCCGGGCGAACCGATGCGGGCGTCCACGCCCTCGGCATGCGGGCCCATCTGGACATCGCCAAGACAATCACCCCGTTTCGGCTCATGGAAGCCCTGAACGCTCTCCTGCGCCCTGCCCCCGTGGCCGTGCTCGACTGCGAGGAAGTGGCAGACGACTGGCATGCCCGTTTTTCCTGCACCGGCAGGTCCTATGTCTATCGCATCGCCAACCGCCGTGCGCCGCTGACGCTGGAGCGCGGTAAGGCCTGGCAGATCGCCAAGCCGCTCGACGCCGAGGCCATGCACCGCGCCGCGCAGGCTCTGGTGGGCCGGCATGATTTCACCACCTTCCGGTCGGCGCACTGCCAGTCTGCATCGCCGCTGAAGACGCTGGACCGCCTTGTCGTTCGCCGCGAGGGAGAGGCGGTGCTCGTCGAGGCGGCGGCCCGCAGCTTCCTGCACCACCAGGTCCGTTCCATGGTGGGCTGCCTTGCGCTCGTCGGCATGGGTCGGTGGAGCGAGGCCCAGGTGGCCGAGGCGCTGGAAGCGAAGGACCGGCAGGCGCTCGGCCTCAACGCGCCGCCCGACGGATTATATTTTGTGCATGCCTCCTACCCGGAAGCCTGAGCCTCTTCCTTGGCCGCAAGTTGATGAAGTGCATGCTTGCGCCTGTGCCTGTCCTAGGGCGCGAGGGGGCGCTCGAGCGATGGGTTGAAAAAACCGCCGCCAATGTAGCAGCAGCCCGCGAAGTAGGAAATCGGCAGCCGCCGAGCCTGCTTTCCGCGTTCCGCAGGATAGAGCGCGACGCATCCGCATCGCTCGTCGCGCCATGCTGGGAGTGGCAAAGTCCTCTTCGCCGCGCTAGGCCGCGGGCCGAAGTCCCATCCGCCCGCGCCAACGTGCGGCAGGCGCAATCCAGGTGAAGGCATGGCCCGAAAGCATTCGAAACACGGTTCCTACGATGACATGCCCGCCGAGGACGAGCCCGAGACCCCGCCGCCGCCGTGCTGGCTCTGCGGCCGGTCCACGGGCAAGACCATCGTCTGGCACCATCCCGTCCCCAAGAGCCGGGGCGGGCGCGACGTGGTGCCGATGCATTCCATCTGCCAGCAGACGCTGATCGCGAACTTCACCAATTCCGAACTCCAGCGTCATGGAATGGACGTGGAAGGCCTGCTGGCCGACCCGAACGTGCGCAAGTTCGTGGACTGGGTCGCCAACAAGGACCCCGATTTTACCGCAACGATCACCAAGAAACGCCGCTGACGCGCCCTTCATGCGGCCGGAATGAACAAGGGCGCGACTTCCTGCAGAAATCGCGCCCCGTTTCGATGAGCTGACGGCCGGTCTGATCAGCCGGACCGTCGTTGCCCGCTGGCTTAGGCCTTGGCGACGACGCTTTCGGGCAAGTCCTGACCGAATACCCGCTGGTAATATTCGGCCACCAGCATCCGCTCGGTCTCGTCGCACTTGTTGAGGAACGAGAGGCGGAAGGCGAAACCCACGTCGTTGAAGATCGCCGCGTTCTGCGCCCACGTGATGACGGTACGCGGGCTCATGACGGTGGAGATGTCGCCGTTCATGAAGCCCTGGCGGGTGAAGTCCGCAACCTTGACCATCTGCGCAATGGTGGCTTCCTCGATCTGCGACACCTTCTTGGCGACGATGCCGGTCTCGGTTTCACCCGGCAGATAGTTCAGCGCAACCACCAGGTTCCAGCGGTCCATCTGGCCCTGGTTGATCTGCTGCGTGCCATGATAGAGGCCCGACGTGTCACCCAGGCCAACGGTGTTGGCCGTGGCGAAGAGGCGGAAGTTCCGGTCCGGACGGATGACGCGGTTCTGGTCGAGCAGGGTCAGCTTGCCCTCGGTCTCGAGGATACGCTGGATCACGAACATCACGTCGGGACGACCGGCGTCGTACTCGTCGAAGACCAGCGCCACCGGATGCTGCAGCGCCCATGGCAGCAGGCCTTCGCGGAACTCCGTCACCTGCATGCCGCCGCGCAGGACGATCGCGTCGCGGCCAATGAGGTCGATGCGGCTGATGTGCGCATCGAGGTTGATGCGGATGCACGGCCACTTCAGCCGCGCGGCCACCTGCTCGATGTGCGTGGACTTGCCGGTGCCGTGGTAGCCCTGCACCATCACACGCCGGTTGTAGGCAAAGCCCGCCAGGATCGCGAGCGTGGTGTCGGGATCGAAGACGTAGGTCTCGTCAAGGTCGGGCACGCGTTCGTCCGCGACCGAGAAGGCGGGAACCTTCCAGTCGATGTCGATCCCGAAAGTCTCGCGCACGTCGACTTCGATGTCGGGAGCGGCCAGCACGGTGGCGTCGCGGTTTTCGGCGGCGATGTTCTTGGAGTCTGTCATTGCAAGGCAATCGCCTAAAGGACAGGGCGCTGCATCGCAATAAGCTTTGCTCGCCCGGGCGCGCTCAACTCGCGCATTTGGGAGGCAGGCTGAACAGATCGATGAACCTTCGGGCGAGATCGGGATCGCCTTCCACGTCGAGACCGGCATCGCTCGCCCCGTGCTTTCCATAGAAGACGGCGAGATAAGGGAAGCCGGCGGGGGCCGAAAAGCGCAGGTCGGGCTCAGGTCCGTCATCGCCGGCGGGATGGATGCGCAGCTCGCCTTCCGCGAACGTCGCCAGGAATCGCGCCGAGCCAACTTTGAAAAGCGCGGTGAGCGACAGGTCGCCTATCCGCTCCGCCACGATCATCGTGCGCATTGACAGCATCAGCGAAACCGGCGTGATCGGCAGCGTAGGGTCGTGCAGCGTGGATCGCACCGCCCAGCGCCCCAGTTCCTGCATGACCGGCTCCAGCGCCAGGCCCCACTCGGTAAGCTGGTAGACCTGCACCGATGCGGGTGGCGGCAGCAGGACGCGGCGGACGATCCCGCTGCGCTCCAGGCTCTCGAGGCGCTCCGTCAGCGTCTTGGCGCTGAGCCCCGGCAACTCGGCCCGGATTTCCCCGAAACGTCTGGGGCCAAGCATCATCTCCCGTATGATCGGCAGCGACCAGCGCTCCCCGATCAGTTCCATCGCGAAGGCCGCGCCGCAGGCATCCCCGTACCAGCGACCATGCGGACCGGCCGCCTCCCCGCCTGCCACTCGCCTGATCGTGCCCGGAGCACCGCTTGTTTCTTTTTGCAACTTCATGGTTGCCTTTAGTTACCGCGAGAGGCACCGTCGGGCAAGAGGCGATTCGCGAGAGGTCGCCCTTCAGAAGGAGAGACGGCATGACCCGCATGATCTTCGTGAACCTTCCCGTGACCGACCTCGAACGCGCCAAGGCATTCTATTCCGGCCTCGGCTTCGCGAACGAGCCGCGCTTCACCGACGATACCGCGGCCTGCGTGGTCTGGTCCGAAACGATCTTCGTCATGCTCCTCACCCACGCGAAGTGGCGGACCTTCACTGACCGCCCGATCCCCGACGCCGCCTCCAGCGAAGTGATGCTCTGCCTCTCGTGCGAGAGCCGGGACGAGGTCGCGGCCATGAACGCGGGGGTCGCAAGCCGGGGCGGCACCGCTGACATCAATCCGCCGCAGGACCATGGTTTCATGATGAGCCATGCGTTCGCGGATCCGGACGGCCATGTCTGGGAAGCGATGTGGATGGACCCGGCGGTCGCTTCCGGAGAAAAGGAGCCGTCGGTCGCAGCCTGAACGAAGGAGGAGACGATGCCGATCGACCCTGACGCCGAACTGGAAATCACCGCGTTCGAGTGGGTTCCCTCCTTCGCCCAAGGGCAGGTCCGCGACCTGCGCCCGCGTTGGGCCTGCGAGGAATACGGCGTGCCCTACCGCGTCCGCCTCATCAGCGCGGTCGAGCGGCCGAAGTGGTATTATGCCGACCAGCCTTGGGGGCAGGTTCCTTTCGTGCGGGACGGTGCGGTTCGTGTATTCGAAAGCGGCGCCACGCTGATCCACATAGCCGAGAAGGCCGGCGCGCTTCCCCCGCAAGGCTCGCAGGAGCGGGCACGCGTGCTGAGCTGGCTACTGGCCGCCTTCAACTCGGTAGAGCCACTGATGATGGAGCTTGCCAACGTCTCGATCTTCTCGCGCAAGGAAGTATGGGCGGGGCTGCGCAAGCCCTCGCTCGTCGCCGAACTCGACACGCGGCTGTCGCGGCTGGAGGCGGCGCTGGACGGCGAATGGCTGGCAGGCGACTTCTCGGTCGCCGACATTGCGATGGCGACGATCCTGCGCGCGCTGCCCGGTTCGGGAGCAGGCGCGCAGGTGCTGGACGGCCACCTCGCCCTCGCCGCCTACCTCGAGCGTGCCCTCGCCCGCCCCGCTTTCGCGCGCGCGCTCGACGCGCAGCTCGCCCCCTTTGCCGAACACGATCCCAGGATGCAGAAGGAAGGAGCCTAGGTCATGACATACGTCGACGGTTTCGTGCTCGCCGTTCCCAGGGCGAACAAGGACAAGTTCATCGAGCATGCCCGCACGGGCGATGCGGTCTTCATGGAACAGGGCGCCACGCGCGTTCTCGAATGCTGGCAGGACGACGTGCCCCGCGGCAAGCAGACCGACTTCTTCGGCGCGGTCGCCTGCACCGAGGACGAGGCGGTGGTCTTCAGCTGGATCGAGTGGCCCGACAAGGCCACTCGCGACGCGGCGATGGGCAGGATGGAAGAGCTCATGAAGACCGATCCTCGCATGGACCCCGAGAGGAACCCCATGCCGTTCGACGGTGCGCGGATGATCTACGGCGGCTTCTCGCCTGTCGTCACGCTGGAAGGATAGGGCCATGTCCACCGCCTTCGGCAGCTTCATCTGGTACGAGCTGATGACCAGCGATGCGGACGCGGCCGCCGCGTTCTATGGCCGCGTCGTAGGCTGGAAAGTCGGCGTCAACGTCATGCCGCAGGCCGGCATGGACTATCGCATGATCGAACGCGTCGATGGCGGCGGCGCGGCCTGCGGCTTCAGCGGCGGCATCTTCGCACTCGACGACGAGATGATCGGCCAAGGCGCCAAGCCGGGCTGGATGGGATACATCCACGTTCCCGACGTAGATGCCAAGGTGGAGGAGATCGTGGCGGCGGGCGGGACCGTCCACGTGCCGGGCACCACGATGGAAGGGGTGGGCCGCTTCGCCATGGTCGCAGACCCGCAGGGCAGCGCCTTCTACGTGATGACGCCCGAAGTCTCGGCCGAGGACGCGGCGGCCACGAGCGATGTCTTCACTGTCGACAAGCCGCAGACGATCCGCTGGAACGAACTTGCCGCCCCCGACGACGAAGCCGCGCTCTCCTTCTACACGCGCCATTTCGGCTGGACGCAGGAAGGCGGCATGCCGATGGGCGAACTCGGCGAATACCGCTTCATCCAGTGCGACGGCGTCACGATCGGCGCGGTGATGCCTTACGCCGACTTCATGCCGGTGGCGGGCTGGACCTGCTACATCGGCGTCGACGACATCGACCGCGCCGTGGGCGAGGTTCAAAGCGGAGGCGGCCGCCTGCAGGGAGAGCCGCAGGAGATCCCCACCGGCGACTATACGGTCCACGCCTTCGACCCGCAGGGTGCCTGGTTCGGCCTTGTCGGTCCGCGTCGATCCTGAACGCAATCGCCGCGACGACGCGGATTGACGCGGCGCCGATGTTCCATCAATGTTCCACCATTCTGCTCGACGGAGAACGACGATGGCCGACTATACGTTCTACACCAACCCGATGTCGCGCGGCCAGATCGTCCGCTGGGCGCTGCACGAAGCCGGCGCCGGCTACGAGCAGGTGCTGGTCGACTGGAAGGACAAGCCGCAGGCCTTCCTCGCCGCCAATCCCATGGGCAAGGTGCCCACGATTGTCCATCACGCCGAAGAAGGTGATCGGGTGGTGACCGAGGCAGCCGCGATCTGCCTCTACCTGGCCGAGATGCACCCCGAGGCCGGCCTGCTTCCCAACGATGCCGAAACGGCCGACTACTACCGCTGGACCTTGTTCGCCGCCGGACCGATCGAGCAGTCCATCACGTCGCGCGCGCTGAAGTTCGAACCCAGGCCCGAGCAGGAGATGCTGGCGGGCTGGGGCAGCTTCGAGCGCACCATCGATGCGATCGACGCCAAGCTGGAAGGGGCGGTGTGGATTTGCGGCGAACGCTTCACGATGGCTGACGTCTATGTCGGCAGCTCGATCGACTGGGGCATGACCTTTGGCATCATCCCGCCTCGCCCGGCGCTGGTCGCCTATGCGGAACGCTGCCAGTCCCGCCCTGCCTACAAGGCAGCCAAGGCGATCGACGGCAAGTTGATCGAGGAAATGAAGAAATGACCGTGCCTGCAAAGGCCCGCGTCTGCCTGTGGTATGTGCGCGGCGCCGAAGACGCGGCAAGGTTCTATGCCGATGTCTTTCCCGACACGCGTGTGGCGGCAGTGCGCCACGCCCCGGCCGACTATCCCGACGGGTCCGCGGGCGATGTGCTCCTTGTGGAATTCACGCTGATGGGCATCGAATGCATCGGCCTCAACGGCGGCGAGCAGTTCCCGCAGTCCGAAGCGTTCTCGTTCCAGATCGCGACCGAGAGCCAGGAGGAGACCGATCGCTACTGGCATGCCATTGTCGGGAACGGCGGCGCGGAAAGCATGTGCGGCTGGTGCAAGGACCGGTGGGGGCTCAACTGGCAGATCACCCCGCGCGTCCTGACTGACGCCATCGCAAGCGCCGACCGCGCCGCCGCCGGTCGGGCCATGGAGGCGATGATGACGATGCGCAGGATCGACATCGCCGCGATCCAGGCCGCTTTCGCGGCGAGCGCGGCAGAACCACGCCCCGCCCAGCCATGACCGCGCGAGATTGACACCGCCGCGCTCCTCCTCGCCGGGGAGCGCCATGCGGAAGGAGAGGATCCATGTCGAACGAACTGTCGATCAGCCGCTTCATCGACGCTCCGCCCTCGAAGGTCTGGGAGGTGCTGGCAGAGCGGCAGGAGGAGTGGTGGTGCCCTGCCCCCTGGCGCGTTAAAGTGGACGAGCAGGATCGGCGCCCGGGCGGTGCCTGCCGGATGACCATGTACGGTCCTGACGGGAGGTCATGCCGCAGAACGGCATCTATCTGGCCTACGAGGAAGGGCGGCGCTTCGTCAGCACCGATGCCGTGGTCGATGACTTCCAGCCAAGCGGGCCTTTCATGATCGGCATCTGGGAGATCGCTGCGGAGGGCAAAGGCACCCGCTACACCGCCACCGCGCGTCACTGGACCGAGGAGGCCTGCAGGCAGCACGCCGAGATGGGCTTCACACAGGGGTGGAGCGCCTGCGCAGACCAGTTGGCGGCGATCTGCGAAAAGGAAGCCGGGACCGCCGCTCAAAGCTGATGCGGCTCAGGCGCAAGGCGAACCCGGGCACTGTCGTCGCTCCCGGGCCGGAGTGGATCAGGCGAAAGCCGCCGCCTTGCTCAGCAGCTGGTACGCCTCCACCACGCCTTGCAGCTTTTCCGCATGGCTGTGATCGCCGCCGTTGTGGTCGGGGTGATACTGGCGCAGCAACCGTGTGTAGCGCAGCCGCAGCGTCTTGCGATCAACATCGGCTTCCAGACCCAGCGCCAACAGCGCCCGCTGCTCGCCGGGGGTGAAGCGCTGCGTCTCTGCGCGCGTCTCGGCCCTGCGGCGGGCAACGTGCGCACGCGCGCGGGCCTGGATCGCCTCGAGCGGGTCGGCGAAATCCGCCCAGCGCGGCACCCCGTCGACGCCCGCGTCGGGACGGAAGGCGCGGGCCTGCGATTCCCAGCCATGCAGCGGCGACTGCGCCCGCAGGATCTCCTCGGTGTCCATGCCCTCGAAGTAGTCGTAACCCGAATTGAACGCGCGTACGTGCTCCAGGCAGAACCAGCGATAGTCGCCGGGCCCATCGAAGCCCGAGGGCCGCCCGCCCGGCGCGCGGAACTCGCCCGCTTCCCTGCATCCGGGCCAGCTGCATTCGCGCCCGGATTCAACTCTTCCATGAAATCTCTGCTGTCTCACCGGCTTCCAGATGGGACATCGATGGCCTAAATGGAACCCCATGTCTGGACCACTCGAACAGGAAATGCGGCAGTTGCTGACCGCCGCCTTCGCCCCGACCGCGCTTGACGTGATCAACGATTCCGCCACTCACCGCGGCCATACGGGCGATGACGGCAGCGGCGAATCGCACTTCACCATCGTGATCGAAAGCCCGCGCTTCGCAGGCGTTTCGCGCCTGCAACGCCAGCGCCTCGTCAATGCAGCGCTCGGCGACATACCCGGCGAGCGCGTCCACGCGGTCGCGATCAAGGCGCGTGCTCCCGGCGAGTGAACTGACGCTCCTTTGTCGGGCCACAAAGCCACGCGCCGTTCCGCAAGATCGGCGCGTGAGGCCTGTGCGCCTTCGCCATTGCCCTTTGAAGCATCCGCGCCTAAATGCGCCGACCATGCCGACATCCCTGACTTTCGCCGTGCCCAAGGGCCGTATCCTCGACGAAGCGCTGCCGCTGATGGCGCGTGCCGGCGTGGTGCCCGAGGCGGAGTTCCATGACAAGAAGTCGCGCGCACTCTCCTTCGCCTGCGAAAACAGCGACATGCGCCTCATCCGCGTACGCGCTTTCGACGTTGCGACTTTCGTGGCGCATGGCGCCGCGCAAGTCGGCATCGTCGGCTCCGACGTGGTGGAGGAGTTTGCCTACCCCGATCTCTATGCCCCGGTCGATCTCGACATCGGGCACTGCCGTCTTTCCGTGGCCGAGCCGGTCGGGGAGACGGGCAGCGCCCTGCCCTCGCACCTTCGAATTGCCAGCAAATACCCCAACCTTACCCGTCGCCACTTCGAGAAGCTGGGCGTTCAGGCCGAGGTCGTGAAGCTGAACGGCGCGATGGAGCTTGCCCCCTCGCTCGGGCTGTCGAGCCGCATTGTCGATCTTGTCTCGACCGGCCGCACGCTCAAGGAAAATGGCCTCGTCGAGACAAGCCGAATCCTCGACATCTCCGCGCGCCTTATCGTGAACCGCGCCGCGCTGAAGACCGATCGGCGCGTTGCCGCTCTGGTCGATGCGTTCCGCGCGCTCGTGGCCGAGGCCCGCGTGCCCGAAGCGGCAAGCGCCTGATGTTGCGCCTGTCCAGCACCGATCCCGGCTTCGCGGAGGCCTTCGCCCGCGTGGTCTCCGACCGTCGGGAAAGCGCGGTCGACGTCGCAGCGGATGTCGCCGCGATCATCGCCGATGTCCGTCGCCGCGGCGACGGGGCGCTGGCAGAATTGACGGCGAAGTTCGACCGGCACGATCTCGACGCCAGCGGGTGGCAGATCGATGCGCCCGCCTGCAAGGCCGCGTTCGACGCGCTTGAGCCAACCTTGCGCGATGCGCTCGAACTCGCCGCCGCCCGTATCCGCGCCTACCACGTGGCGCAGCTTCCTGAGGACCGGGACTACACCGATGCGGCCGGCGTCCGCCTTGGCGCCACCTGGAACGCGGTCGATGCGGCCGGCCTCTATGTGCCGGGCGGCCGGGCGGCCTATCCCTCTTCGCTCCTGATGAACGCCATTCCCGCCAAGGTCGCAGGTGTGGCCCGCCTCGTCGTCGTCACTCCGACGCCCGGGGGTGAGGTCAACCCGCTGGTGCTGGCCGCCGCGCATCTTGCCGGCGTGGACGAGGTCTGGCGCGTGGGCGGCGCACATGCGGTGGCGGCGCTCGCCTACGGCACCGAGCGCGTCGCCCCGGTCGATGTGGTGACCGGCCCCGGCAACGCATGGGTCGCCGAGGCCAAGCGCCAGCTCTATGGCGTCGTCGGCATCGACATGGTTGCGGGGCCCAGCGAGATTCTCGTCATCGCCGACGCGCGTAACGAGCCGCGCCGGATCGCTGCCGACCTTCTCAGCCAAGCCGAGCATGATCCCACCTCCCAGTCGATCCTCATCTGCGACGACGCCGGCTTCGCCGATGCCGTGGCCGAAGCGGTCGAGGAGGAACTGCGCGCCCTCGCCACGCAGCCGACCGCGCGCGAAAGCTGGGCGGCCAACGGCGTCATCATCGACGTGGCCGACTTTGACGAGGCCCCGGCGCTTGCCAATGCGCTCGCCGCCGAACACGTGGAGATCGCCACCGACGATCCGGAAAGCCTGATGCGGCGCATCCGGCACGCCGGCTCGGTGTTCCTCGGCCGCCTGACGCCGGAGGCTGTCGGCGACTATGTTGCCGGTCCCAATCACGTCCTTCCCACCGGACGGCGCGCCCGTTTTTCCTCCGGCCTCTCCGTCCTCGATTTCATGAAGCGCACCAGCTTCATCCAGCTCGACCAAGCGGCGCTGGAGGCCATTGGCCCCGCCGCCGTCGCCCTTGCCGATGCGGAAGGGCTTCCCGCGCATGCGCGCTCCATCTCCGTAAGGCTCGGCCAGTAATGTCAAACTCCAAGCAGAAGCGCGCAGCCGCCCGCCTCGCCGCCGTCCAGGCTCTATACCAGTTCGAGATGGAAGGCACACGCCTGCCCGTCCTTCTCGATGAATTCCACCGCCACCGCCTTGGCATGGAGATCGACGAGGCCAGGTTCGCGGAAGCCGAAGTGGCCTTCTTTGACGACGTGGTGAAAGGCGTCATCGCCCGGCGCGACGAGATCGACGAACTGGTCGCTTCCAAGCTGTCGGAGGGATGGTCGCTCGCCCGCCTCGACAAGACCATGCTGCAGATCCTGCGTGCGGGAACGTACGAGTTGCTCGCCCGTGCCGACGTTCCCACAGGCGCGGCGATCAGCGAATATCTGGACGTCTGCCATGCCTTCTTCGACCCGCGCGAGGCGAAGTTCCTCAACGGCGTGCTGGACTCGGTCGCGAAGTCGGTTCGCTGAACCGGGCTCGACTTGCCCTGCGGTTGAAGGCACGAGGGCAGCATGCCCGGTGAACCTGCCTTCATCCAAGCCCTTCGCGCGATAGCGACGACACCGGCAGCCCGGGCCCTTGCGGACGATGCCGCAGTGCTTCAGGTCGGCGGGGAGACCCTCGTGCTGACGCTCGACACCGTGGTGGAGAGCGTACATTACCTGCCCGCCGACCCGGCGGCCGATGTCGCCTGGAAGCTCGTGGCGGTGAACGTCTCCGATCTTTCCGCCAAGGGCGCGACGCCTCTCGGGTGCCTTTACTCCCATGCACTGGGAGAAGACGCCTGGGACAAGTCCTTCCTTTTGGGCCTGGAAGAGGCGTGTGGCCACTTCGCCATACCGCTGCTCGGCGGCGACACAGTCCGGATGCCGGATGGAGCGCCGCGCAGCTTCTCCCTTACCGCGATCGGCACGGCCGGAAAGGCGGCGCCCGTGCCCTGCCGCAGCGCCGCCCGCGCGGGAGACGAGGTGTGGGTCAGCGGCACCATTGGTGACGCCGGCCTTGGACTTGCCGTTGCAGCCGGAAAGCTGCCCGCCGCTGCCGGGCCCGCCGCCGCGCTGCTTTCAGCCTACCGCAGGCCTTCTCCTGAGCCGCGCCTCGGCGCTGCGCTCGCTCCCCTTGTTCACGCGATGATGGACGTGTCGGACGGGCTGCTCGTCGATGCCGCCCGGATCGCGGATGCCAGCGGCGTGTCCATCGCGATAGAGGCGGACGCGGTGCCGCTCTCGCCAGCCCTCATCTCCGTCGCGGGAAAGGGGCTGGATTCGCGGATGCAGGCAATGACGGCGGGCGACGACTACGAACTGCTGTTCACCGCTCCTGCGGGACAGGCAGCCGGCATCCGCGAAGCGGCCGAGGCGGTTGGTCACCACGTGACCCGCTGCGGCATGGTGAGCCAGGGCTCCGGCCTTTCCCTGACCCATGATGGCCGCCCCCTCCCCCTGCCGGGTCGCCTGGGGTACCAGCACTAGGCCCGGATCTCCCCCGTTCTACACGCGGACAGTGGCCGGACATCGCGCTTGCCAGTCCTCCGCCTTCGCTATAGCCCTTTGTTCCTCGAGCGGGAAAACCCGTCGAATACATAAACCCATTGGGAAGGGGGCGTTCAGTGAACTTGATCACGATCGCAATTGGACTGGGGCTAGTAGCCATCATCTATGGCGTCTTCACCAGTCGGCAGGTCCTGAGTTCTCCGTCAGGGTCCGAAAAGATGCAGGAGATCGCCGCCGCTATTCAGGAAGGTGCGCAAGCCTACCTCAAGCGGCAGTATTCCACCATCGCGATAGTCGGCGTGATCGTCGCCGTCATACTTTTCCTGACGCTGGGGCCGATCTCCGCCACCGGCTTCATCATCGGCGCAGTGCTTTCCGGGGTGGCCGGTTTCATCGGCATGAACATCTCCGTCCGCGCCAACGTGCGCACCGCGGCCGCCGCCCAGAAGGGCCTGCAGGACGGGTTGACGCTCGCCTTCCGCGCCGGGGCGATCACCGGCCTTCTTGTCGCGGGCCTTGCCCTCCTCGCGATCGCAACCTTCTTCTGGTACCTGACGGCCGTTGCTGGCCACACCGTGGGCGAAGACGACCGCACCGTTGTGGAGGGCCTGACGGCGCTTGCCTTCGGAGCCTCGCTCATCTCGATCTTCGCGCGGCTTGGCGGCGGCATCTTCACCAAGGCGGCGGACGTGGGAGCCGATCTCGTCGGCAAGGTAGAGGCCGGCATTCCCGAGGACGATCCGCGCAACCCGGCCGTCATTGCCGACAATGTCGGCGACAACGTGGGCGACTGCGCGGGCATGGCCGCCGACCTGTTTGAGACCTACGTTGTCACCGTGGGCGCGACGATGGTGCTCACCGCCCTGCTCGTCAAAGGCCTCGGAGGCTATCTTCTCACACTCATGACGCTGCCGCTGCTTATCGGGGGCGTGTGCATCGTAACGTCCATCATCGGCACCTACTTCGTCCGGCTCGGCCGCGGGCGCAACATCATGGGAGCCATGTACAAGGGCTTCCTGGTGACCGCGGTTCTGTCCGTTCCCGCGATCTACGGCTGCATCTGGTTCGTCCAGCAGGGTGATCTTGCAGCGCCGGTCGGCGATCTGGGCTTCCGGGGGCTGGACCTGTTCTGGTGCGCGCTGCTCGGCCTTGTCATCACGGGCCTTATCATCTGGATCACCGAGTACTACACCGGCACGAACTACCGCCCGGTCCGCTCTATCGCGAAAGCATCCGTTACCGGACACGGCACCAACGTGATCCAGGGCCTTGCCATCAGTCTGGAGGCGACTGCGCTGCCGACGGTAGTGATCGTCGCCGGGATCATCATCGCCTACCAGCTCGCAGGGCTCCTAGGCATCGCCTATGCGGCCACCGCCATGCTTGCGCTTGCCGGCATGGTGGTCGCGCTTGATGCCTACGGTCCGGTCACGGACAACGCGGGCGGCATCGCCGAGATGGCGGGCCTTGACGACGCCGTGCGCGAAAAGACGGACGCTCTTGACGCTGTGGGCAATACCACCAAGGCCGTCACCAAGGGCTATGCCATCGGCTCTGCAGGCCTCGCGGCGCTCGTGCTCTTCGCCGCCTACACCACCGACCTTGCCGAGTTCTTTCCCGAACTCGACGTGAATTTCAGCCTTGAAAACCCCTATGTCATCGTCGGGCTCCTGCTGGGGGCGCTGCTGCCGTACCTGTTCGGGGCCATGGGGATGACGGCGGTCGGTCGTGCGGCGGGAGACGTTGTCGTCGACGTGCGCGAGCAGATCCGGGAAAAACCCGGCATCATGACTTACGAGCAGAAGCCCGACTATGCCCGGACCGTCGACCTCGTGACGAAGGCGGCCATCAAGGAGATGATCGTTCCCTCGCTGCTGCCGGTGCTGGCGCCCATCGCGGTCTACTTCGTGATCGGATGGGTCGGCGGGCGAGCCAACGGCTTCGCGGCACTGGGCGCGTTGCTGTTGGGCGTGATCGTCAGCGGGCTCTTCGTTGCCCTTTCGATGACTTCGGGCGGCGGCGCCTGGGACAACGCAAAGAAGTACATCGAAGACGGCAATTACGGCGGCAAGGGATCGGAAGCGCACAAGGCCGCCGTCACCGGCGACACCGTGGGCGATCCCTACAAGGACACAGCAGGCCCGGCCGTGAACCCGATGATCAAGATCACCAACATCGTCGCCTTGCTCCTGCTGGCAGCGCTGGCTGGAGGGTGACCGATCGGAACTGTGGAGAGAAACGGCGCCGGTGAAACCCGGCGCCGGTTGTGGTGCCCCTGGCCCGACTCGAACGGGCACGCCTTGCGACAAACGATTTTGAGTCGTTCGCGTCTACCATTCCGCCACAGGGGCACGGATCTGGTGGGCGACGCTTAGACGCGCGCCCGGCCGGGTTCAAGAGCGATCAAGCGCTTGTTTCTAGAAACTCCAGTCCATGGCGACATGGAGCAGGCGGGACTTCATCACGCCCTTGCGCGAACCGTAAGTGCCGATCTCGAAGCGGGGACCGGCTTCTTCTGGCTGGTACCTCAGCCGCAGCTTCGTCTTCTCCGGCTTTTCCGTCTCTTCAGGCGTTCCGATCGCCTGCGAGCGCAACGCCGAACGGCCTTTTGCGGCGACGATCGTTGCGGTGACGGCCCGAAGGTCGAAAGCCGCTGCGGCGGCTCCGGTCGGTTGCGCCGACGCTGGCGTCACGGCGACACTGCCAAGCGCCATGGCTGCGCAAAGGGGAAGCACGCCTCGTTCCATGAGGACGCACGATGAACGTCCTCATGGAACCTATGAAGACAAGTGCATGGCACTTCCAAGACGCCGACAGTGCCACAACTCCGCACGCGTGGCCGGCAAGGAAGAGCGCTTGCATCGTCCAGGCACGCCCGACCGGGGGCGCGCCCCCGAAATCAGTCCTTGAGCGCGGTAGCCAGAAGCTTGTGCAAGCGCGAGTGCAGCACATCGTTGCCCGCAAGCACTTCGGTGTCGCAGATCGGCTGCGAGCGCCCCTTCCAGTCCGACACGAACCCGCCTGCCTCGCGCACCAGGAGGCACCCGGCAGCCGTGTCCCACGGCTTCAGGTCCGCTTCCCAGAAGCCTTCGTAACGGCCCGAGGCAACCCAGGCGAGGTCCAGCGAGGCCGCGCCGAAGCGCCTGATGCCGGCGACCTGCGGAGCAAGCGCGTGATAGATCCGGGTCCACTGCCCGGGATCGCCATGACCGGCAAAGGGAATGCCCGTCGCGATAAGGCTCTCGTCGAGGTGACGGCGCGAGGACACGCGAAGGCGACGATCGTGCAACCAGGCACCGCGCGCCTTCTCGGCCCAGTAGCTCTCGTCCGTGATCGGATTGTAGATCAGCCCGGCAGTGACTTCGCCCCAGCCCCGTCCATCGAGGCGCGGCTCCTGCGCCGCGATGGAAATGGCGAAGTGCGGGATCCCGTGGAGGAAGTTGGTAGTGCCGTCGAGCGGGTCGACGATGAAGCGCGGCTTGGTCGGATCGCCCTCGATCTCGCCCGCCTCCTCGAACAGGAAGCCCCAGTCCGGGCGCGCTGCGCGTAGCTCGTCCCAGATCGTGCGCTCGGATGCCTGGTCCGCCTTCGACACGAAGTCGGCCGGTCCCTTGCGGCTGACCTGCAGGTGCTCGATTTCGCCGAAATCGCGGCGCAGGCGACTGCCGGCCTTGCGGGCGGCCTTCTCGATTACGCGGATGAGACCGGAAATGGCGGCCATGACTTTACTACACTCCTGTGTCCGGCACGGCCGCAGCGACCCGCCGGTACTCGAAATTATCGACCGGCGGGGGCGGCTGCCGGCGCCGGTTGGGTGGGATCGCCCTTGTAGCCGCACACGGCGGTAAGCACCGCCAGCACTTCCGAAGGCTTCTCGCGGTGAACCTTGTCCGCGTTCTCGGCGAAGACCTTGTCCATCGAGTCGGTGATCTTGCTCAACGGATTGTCGTAGAGGCATCCCACCAGGGCGGTCTTGGCCTCGTCCTTGATCTGCTCGGACTGAAGCGCGCTGATCAGCACCTTGAGGTAGAGCACCGCGTGCTCCGACTTCGTCGTATCGGCAGCGCCGGGCGCAGCCGGCGCGGACTTGGGCGCAGCCTTGGCTGCACCCTTCTTCGGTGCGGCGGCCGCGGGAACGGCACCGGCCACCATGCCGAAGGCGACGAGCGCGGGCAGCAGCGCGCGCATCAGTCGGCCTTCTTCACGTAAGTCTTCTCGTAGACGTCGACGATGATGCGCGTCCCGCTTTCGATGTGCGGCGGCACCATCACGCGCACGCCGTTGTCAAGCACGGCGGGCTTATAGCTCGACGATGCGGTCTGGCCCTTCACCACGGCGTCGGCCTCGACGATGGTGGCCTCCACCTGTTCGGGGAGTTGCACCGAAATCGGGCGTTCTTCCCACATCTCGAGGCTCACCTGCATTCCGTCCTGAAGGAACGCGGCAGCATCGCCCAGAAGGTCGGCGGGAAGCGAAATCTGATCGTAGTTCTCGGTGTCCATGAACACCAGGTCGTCGCCCTCGGCGTAGAGGAACTGGAAGTCCTTGGTGTCGAGGCGGACGCGCTCGACCGTGTCGGCGCTGCGGAAGCGGACGTTGGTCTTGCGGCCGTCGATCAGGTTCTTCATCTCGACCTGCATGAAGGCGCCGCCCTTGCCGGGCTGCGTGTGCTGCGTCTTTGCGACCTTCCAGATGCCCTTTTCGTATTCAAGGATGTTGCCGGGACGGATATCGACGCCGCTGATCTTCATGGTCACTGCCTCAGACTGGGAAAGAGCTCACGAGGAAGCAGCGGACGGGTGCCGCAATCCCTCGAAAGCATGCGCCCTTAGACGAGGCAGCGAGGCATGGCAATTGCTTCGCGCGGATGCTAGCCAATCTACATGATGCGCGCGATCAACCGATTTTCACCCCTTCGCCTTCCACTCTCCGGCCCGTGCCCTGCCCGCCAGGGACTGGCGACTGCCCTAGCCGTGACCGCTCTCGCAGCTGCGACGGGCGGCTGCGCACATGAGGCGGCGCGAGTGCCACCGCCCCCCGGCGGCGCCATCGCCACCCTGCCCCTTGGCACCTATACATGCGAGATGCCCGGCGATGCGGGCGGCGCCGTAGGCAAGCCGGTGCCGGATCATGAATTCCGCATAGTGAACGCATCCAGCTACAAGGCAGGGGGAATCCGCGGCAGCTATCTCTTCGTGGGCGACCGGGTGACGATGACCGGCGGCAAGCTGAAGGGCCTGAAGCTGCACCGCATCTCCACCGGCTTCCTGCGCAAGATCGAGGACAACGGCGCCGACGGCGACCTGCGCTGCGTCAGGTCGTCGCGCAACTGAGCTGATGGCTCGGTCCATCAACGTTCGCTTTCGTTACGCGGCGGGTTCCTGAGGCCCGCGGGCGAACAGGGCTTAGCCGTGTTCCCCTTGTAAAATGGCGGACTGTCCGGCCTTGCCCCAGAGGGCGAACCGGCGTTGCTTCATGCCCGCGTTTCGCCAGACGCATGCAGCCTTTTTCGCGTTGGCTCATTGCTAGGCCCGATGGAGCGGGCGACGGCAATCGTGCACGTCCGCTGCCTCGGGAGGAACTCGATGCCAGCAAGCGTGCTCGGAACGGTGAAGATCGGCATACTCAACGACATGGCCGATTTTTCCGAGCCGGACGGCTGCGGCGCGGTTCCCGGCGACGTGACCGGCTGGCTCGAGCGCGAACTTGCCGTCGTGCGCGAAGCGGGTCGGATTACCGCCTCGATCGACTTCATCCATGCTTATGGCCTCGGCCTGCCGTCGGGCACTGCCGATGCCGTGGAGCGTGCCTACCGGCAGCTTGCCGAGGCGGGATGCTCGCTGATCGTGGGCCCCGCCATCGGCGACAATGCGCTGGCCGTGACGCCGCTCGCCGAGCAGCTGCGCATCCCCACCATCAACTGGGCCGGGGCCGAGCGTGCGCGCGGGCGATACATGTTCCAGCATCAGGTCGGCAGCCATGAGGACGAATCGCTCGTCATCGCCCGGCACATGGCGGCGATCGGCTGCAGGCGCCTTGCCGTTGCTTATGACCTGTCGCCAGTGGGTACGCGGCACCTCAAGTACCTCGAGGACGAGGCGCGGGTGCTGGGGATCGCGATCGTATCGAGGCAGGGCCTGTCGCCGCTTGCCGAAGATGCTGCCGAAACGGTCGATGCACTGCTCGAAAGCGGGCCGGACGGCTTTGTCTACCTTGGCCTTGGGGTGTCGGCTCCCGCCGTCGCGCGCGAACTCGTCGCCGACGGCTGGGATGGGCCCAACATCATGAACACGGCGGGCCTTCGCGGCTATGACGAAGACTTCGCCCGCGACTGCGAAGGCTGGTTCTACATCGACATGCATTCCGACCGGAACGCCACGCTGCGGACGCAGATGAAACAGCTCAACGCTCCGCGCAGTCAGGCACTGGCCGTTGCCAAAGGCCATGATCTCGGCCGCCTCGTAGCCGAAGGGCTGGCGCGGGCCAGCGACCTCACCCGCGAGGGAATTCGCGTGGGTCTGGAGCAGGTCAAGTGGCTGCCGGCGGCAGAAGGGCTGGAAGGCACGCTTCTGGGCTTCGGCATCCAGGATCGCGGCGCGCTGCACGGACGTTATCTGGTGGTTCGTCAGTGGCTTGGTGGAGAAACACGCGAAGTGCTGGCAGCCTGACCCGTCACGCCTCGCCTGTTCACATCGAGGGCGCGTAGCCTCCGTTCAGCGGATAGGTCTGCCCGGTGATCCATTCCGCCGCGTTCGAGCAAAGGAAAGCGACCAAGGCCGCAACGTCCGAGGACTTTCCATAGCGGCGTATGGTGTAGCGGGCCAGCTGTGCGCGGGCATGATCGGTCTGCGTAACTTCGGCCACCTTGTCGGCCGGCATGTCGGGCAGCAGCGAAGACAACGACACAGCATTGCTGGTAACATTGTAGCGCCCCAGCTCCTTGGCGATGGAGCGGACGAAGCCCTGCGCCCCCGCCTTTGCCGACGCGTACACCGCGAGGCGCGGCTCTCCGATGCGGCCCGAGTCCGAGACGATGGTCACGATCCGGCCCTTCCTTGCGACAACCATGTTCGGGATGAAGGCGAAGCAGGCGTTGTAGACGCCATAAAGGTTGGTGCGCAGGTACCTGTCCCACGCAGAAGGATCCTCCTCCCAGAAGTCGAGCGAAGGGCGCAGCGATCCGTCCGGCCCCGCCATGCCGGCATTGTTGACGAGGATGGTCGCGGGCCCGAGTTCCCGCCTGATCCTTTCCTCGGCCGCGCGGACCGCCTCAAGGTCGCCCACGTCGAAGGGAACCGCCAGCGCCGGGACACCGGCCGCGCGAATCTCCTGCGCCACCGCTTCCGCCCGTTCGGCCGCGAAGTCGTTCACGGCGACGCCGCCCGCGTTGTGCCGCGCGAGTTCGAGAGCGATGGCTCGGCCGGCGTTCTGGCCGGCGCCGGTGACGATGGCGATCTGCCCGCCAAGGTCCAGAAGATCGTGTCCGCTCATGCTTGCCCTCACCCTCGCGCTCGAGCGCCTATATGATCGACCGGATCGAGGTTCACTTGCCCCACAAGGCCTCGGCGGCAGCAAGCCCCTGATCCGCGCGCCCGCCCAGTTCGGCGGAAAGCAGCTTGAGGCGGTAGGTCCACAGATGCAGCGGATGTTCCAGCGTCATGCCCATGCCGCCAAGGAACTGGTGGTAGTCGTAGCACACGCGCTTCGTCGCTTCCTGCGCATGAAGTAGCGCCAAGGCAGCATCGGCTGCGGTGCCGCTCGCCGCCGCGCGTAGGGCCAGCCAGTAGACGCTGTTGGTGACGACCTGATCTTCGGCAAGCCGGTGGCGTAACGCCTGGAACGTCGCCAACGGGCGGCCGAACTGCCTGCGTTCTGAGACATGGCTCACCGTGCTGGCAAGGGCAGCGCCGAGAAGGCCCGCGGCTTCCGTCGCCACGGCGACACGCCATGCTCTCAAGACCTCGGCCGGGTCTACCTCATGCCGGGTCGGTGTGTCGGGTAGACCGGCCAGGAACGCCACCGGGTAGGCATAGGGCGTGTCATGCGACGCCGGAGCGATCTTGTCCTGCACCGCCGTAAAGCTGGAAACACCCGAGCTTCCGACGACCACCACGGTGGCGCCCGGGCGCAGGAAACGCACCGGCGCGCCGGGGCGGCTTTCCTCCACAAGGCAGATCGGACGCGGCAGTTCGAGATCGATAAGCGGCCGCACCAGCGCCGATACTGCCGCCTCGACAGCGAAGGGCAGGCGCGCCAGCTTTTCCACTACTAGCGCGGCAGTGACCGGCCCGAGCTCATCGACGGCCAAGACGTCGAGGAAGCCGTTCTCCACGAGGGACGCGTCCAGTTCCGCGCTTTCAAGCACGAACGATGCATCGTGGAGCGGCACGGCGGCATATGGCCGGGCAAGGCTGTCGATCGAATCGAGGACCTGCGTCTGGTCCTCGCTGAGGGTCAGCTGCATCAGCGCGGCTCCCGGGGAAGTTCCAGCACTTCGCTGGCGATGATGTTGAGCTGGATCTCGGCCGAGCCGGCCGCGATGCCCGCCACGATGCCGCGCTGATGGTGCATTTTCAGGTAAGGCGAGGCGCCGGCGAGAACCTCGGGAAGAAACTCGACCACGAACTCGCAAACGACGCGCTCTGCCATGACCGTGGCATAGCGCGCCGAGCTGGATTCGGCGCCGATGGTCCGGCCGTCCGCCCGCCTTTGGACGACTGCGTAATTCGTCGTGGCCGCCGCCTCGCACAGCGCCGCGCAGCGTGCCGCCTCGATCCTTACGTATTCGCGTGAAAACCGGCCCTGCTCCCCCAGCATCTGCACGGCGCGATCGAGCGCGGCGCGTGCGAGAGTGAAGCGCGGAATACCGAGTCGTTCGTTACGCAGCGAATAGGCGACGATCTCCCACGCCTGCCCCTCTTCGCCGAACCGGGCGCTTTCAGGCACGGTCACTTCGTCGAAGAAGACTTCGTGGATGTCGCCCTCGCCGATCAACGAGGGAATCTGCCGCACGGTGATGCCGGGGGTATCCATCGGCACCAGGATGATGGTGATGCCTTTCTTCCGGTCGTCGCTGGTCCGCGTCAGCAGGAAGCAGGTGTCGGCGAGCCCGGCATAGCTGGTCCAGATCTTCTGGCCATCAATGACGTAGTTCCCGTCGACCAGCCTCGCCCGCGTACGCAGGGAAGCGAGGTCGGACCCCGCATCCGGCTCGGAGAAACCCTGGCACCAAAGCGACTGGCCCCTGGTGATCGGCTCGAGGTAGCGCCTTTTCTGATCCTCTGTCCCGTATTTCTGCAGCGTGGGGCCGATCCAGTTGACGTTCATGTACTGCCCGCCGCGCGGCTCCCCGGCGATCCACATCTCCTCGGCCAGGATTTGCTGCTCCCATGGCCCCAGCCCTTCGCCGCCCATCTCCACCGGCCAGTGCGGAAACAGTATCCCTGCCTCGGCCAGCTTCACGCAGAACTCGCGGGCGAAGGCCGTCAACGCCGGGGAGGCCGGTCCATGCTCGGAGAATGCTTCCCAGTCCTGAGGAAGATTGGCATGGAGGAAATCGCGGATCTTGCGCCGGAATTCGTCCTGCTCGGCTGTCCATTCGAATTGCATCGGCGCGGCGCTCTCCCGGTTGCAGAACCTGCGTTAACGCCAACTCTGAGGCCGGAACAAGCCGCCTCCCACGTTTACCGCCCCGACGAAAAAGCCCGCGCTAAGGGCCCTTTGCGGCGTTGTCCTTCGCTCATCTTATCGCGTCCGCGGCTTGCCCTGGAAATGATCGCCGGGGTACTTCAATTGCTTGGCCCTGCTGTGCTTGTGCCATCGGGGCGACCACGGCGGTCGGGAGGTACAGATGCAGAAAGTCGAACCGGCGCGATGAGTGAAAAAGCATTCGTTGCCGTGGCCAAGCTGGAAGACATTCCTGCAGGCGCCAGGAAAGTGGTGGAGATCGGCGGGGTAAGCGTGATCCTTGTCCATGCAAAAGATCGCATCTTCGCGGTCCGCAACCTTTGCAGCCACGCATACGAGACGCTGGAGTGCGGGAGGGTTCGTGCGGGCTGGATTTCATGCCCGGTGCATGGCGCGCGCTTCGATCTGGAAACGGGAAAGCCGCTGAACCCGCCCGCGACGATGCCGATCGAGACTTACGCAGTCCGCACGATCGGAGACACGATCGAGGTCGCTCTGTGACGGCCGCTTTGCCGCGCTGCGATGCTCATCCAAGCGATATCGCCGGCGCGTAACGCCTGTTCTGGACGTGCGTCGGATCGCTGTGCTTGGACGAGGCGATGACCGATACGCCCGAACTGGAAGCTTTGCGCAGCGAAGTGCGCGCCTTTCTCGCAGCACATGCGCCGCGCAATTGGCGGGCGGCAAGCCGCGCCCAGAGCGACTTCGTCGCGACCCAGCGCGCCTGGTTCGCCCGTCTGGTAGAAGCCGGTTATGCAATTCCGCACTGGCCCGCCGAGTACCCGGGTGGCGGCCGCTCGCTTGCCGAACAGAAAGTGATATACGAGGAACTCGCCAAGGCGGACTGCCCGCGCCTGCTGCTTTCCTTCGTCTCGACCTATCACGCTTTCGCCACCTTGCACGAATGTGGGAGCAGGGAGCAGCAGGAGCGTTATCTCCCGCGCATCCTTGAAGGCGAGACGTGGTGTCAAGGCTTCTCCGAGCCCGGCGCGGGATCCGACCTTGCCGCGATAAAGACCAGGGCAGAGCGCAAAGGCAATGTCTACGTGGTCAGCGGGCAGAAAGTCTGGTCCACCATGGCGCAGTTCGCCGACAAGTGCCTGCTGCTGGTGCGAACGTCTTCGGAAGGCGCGAAGCAGGCGGGCATCACGTACCTGCTCATGGACATGAAAGCGCCCGGCGTCTCCGTTCGGGCAATCCACCAGATCCAGGGCGACGAGGAGTTCGCCGAGATTTTCCTCGACAATGTCGAAATTCCCGTCTCCGAGCGGGTCGGCGAGGAAGGCCGAGGCTGGGCCGTCGCGCAGGCGACGCTCGCGTCGGAACGCGGCTTGACGCTCATGGAACTGTCGTACCGCATGCGCGGAGCCCTAGGCCGAGTGGCACGGCTGATCCGCCAGCACGGGCGTGAAGAGGACCGCGGGGTGCTGCGGGACTTTGGTGCCCTGACCATGCAAGTCGACGCCGTATGCGCGCTTGCCGACCGGTTCCTCGACAATCGCATCAGGGGCATCGAACGAGCAGGGGACGCATCGATCGTCAAGAACAGCTACAGCCGGGCATTGCGTGCCTACTCCAAACTCGGCCTCCGGCTTGGCGGGATGGACGAACAGTATGTGGCGCCGATCACGTTCGGCGACCTCAATACGGGGAACTGGATGGCGGACTTCATGAATTCCTACGCCTGGACGATCGCGGGCGGCAGCGAGGAAGTCCAGCGCAACATCATTGCCGAGCGCATGCTCGACATGCCGCGTGAGCCGAAGGACTGGTCTCTCTGACATGATCGAACTGAACGAACTCACCGATGCAGCCCAGAAGGCGTTCCCAGCCGGCACGCTCTCCCCTTCGCGAGAGAAAAGCTGGCACCTTGCCGCAGAGTTAGGCTGGCTCATGGTTAGATTGCCCGAGGAGGATGGGGGTCTGGGTCTCGGCCGTGAAGCTTCCACCGCTATCCACCACGAGATGGGCCGCGTGCTGTCGACAGCCCCCTTGATCCCGGCGCAGCTTGGTCTCGGAGCGGTGGCGGCAAGCAGCATGGCGAGGCGTTCCGAGTGGCTCGAGCGTCTTGCCGGCGGAGAGTATGCGCCGCTCCACCTCCTGGCCGCGAACCTGAGGGCATCTTCCGGCGGGACAGTCTCAGGCACGGTCTACGGCGTATTCGACGCCGACATGGCAGCCGCGTTCATCGCCAGACTACCCGGCGGCTACGCCCTGATCCCCAGCGGTGCGCCGGGCGTATCTTTCCATGAGCGGCCCATCTGGGACAGGAGCCGCCGCCTGTTCGATCTGGTGCTGGACGGCTACGCTCCCGATTCGGAGTTGAAGTTGGTCGGCACGGAGGCTGCCCCTGCCCTGCACGATCTGCTGGCAGCCGAGGCGCATCTCGCGCTTGCAGCCGACTGTCTTGGCGCTGCCTCTGCCGCGCTCGACATGACGATCGAGTACATGAAGATGCGACGCCAGTTCGGCCGACCCATCGCCATGTTCCAGGCGCTCAAGCACCGGGCCGCAGACATGAAGAGCCGCATCGTCCTGGCCGAAGCCCTGCTTTGGGAGAGGGTCCACAACCTTGATGCCTCAAACATCCAGATGGCCGCCGCAAAGACCCTTTCTGCCGAGGCATTCGCGGCTGTCACCGAAGAAGCCATTCAGCTTCACGGCGGCATCGGACTGACAGAAGAGCACCCGATCCATCGCTTCATGAAGCGCGCGATGCTCAACCTGCAGCTCTGCGGCTCGCCCGATCACTGGAACGAGAAAGCAGGCCGCGAGGCGCTCGCAATGCTGCGCTGAACCGCAGTGAACTACCAGGACCACGGCAGCGGAGCATGCCTTGCAACGCCTGGGCGGCGCCGTCCGTTGTGCACGACATGGCCACTCGATCGCAGCCCCGTTCTCCCGGGCACATCCGCGAAAACATCGTCCTTTACGGGGCGCTTGCCGCCAACCTGGGGATCGCGATAGCCAAGTTCGTGGCGGCCGCGATCGGCGGCTCGTCGGCCATGGCGACGGAAGGCGTCCATTCGCTCGTCGACAGCGGCAACCAGGTGCTGCTGCTCTACGGGCAAAAGCAGGGCCGCCGCGCGCCGGACAACGCGCACCCCTTCGGTTACGGACGCGAGCTCTACTTCTGGGCCTTCGTGGTCGCCATCCTGATCTTTGCAGGCGGCGCCGGCATTTCGATCTATGAGGGCATCGCTCATATTCGCGATCCTCATCCGATTGAGGATCCGATGCTCAGCTACATCGTGCTGGGCATTGCCTTCGTCATGGAAGGTGCTTCCTGGGCGATCGCTGTCCGCGAATTCAACGCTGCGCGTGATGACCAGGGATGGTGGCAGGCGATCCACCGATCCAAGGACCCGCCGGGCTTCATCGTTCTGTTCGAGGACAGCGCTGCGCTCGTCGGCCTCGTTGTCGCCGCACTGGGCATATGGGCAAGCGCGTACTTCGAGGAGCCGCGCCTGGATGGCGCCGCGTCTGTGCTTATCGGACTGGTGCTCGCCGCGGTCGCCGTGCTTCTGGCGCGCGAGTCCAAGGGCCTGCTGATCGGCGAGGCGGCCGATCCTGACCTGATCCGGCAATTGCGCTCCATCATGGAAGGTAATGCCTGCATCACCTCGGTAAATCACGTGCGTACCGTTCACACCGGCCCGGACGCGGTATTCGTCGCCATCAGTGCCGATTTCGACGACCACCTGCCGATGGGAGAGGCCGAGACCCTGATAGAGGAACTGGAAACACGGATGAAGGCTCTCTCGCCCAAGATCACCTCGATCTACATCCGTCCCGAGAAGCGCGAGCAGGCATTCGTCGCGTAAATCGACCGTGTCGTTCACCCAGCCATAATATCGAAAGGCTCTGCTTTCGCGAAACGAGAAAAGGCTTTTCGATATGATAACTTCCGGTCAGCGGCTCACTCGTACGCGCAAAGCGCCTTGGCAGCTTCGGCGATATCGGCAGGCTGTACGAGGAAGGCGTCTTCCAGCGGCTTTGCGAACGGTACGGCGCTGTAAGGCGCACCGAGCCGACGAACGGGTGCCTTCATTTTGCGGAAAAGGGCCTCCTGGATCGTTGCCGCGATCTCGCCGCCGGGCCCGAAGTGACGTACCGCTTCATGAACCACGATCGCCCTGCCGGTCTTTTCGGCCGAAGCAAGGACAGCGTCCTTGTCCCATGGAGAAACCGTGCGCAGATCGATCACTTCTGCGGAAATGCCGGCCGCTTCCAATTCCACGGCTGCGGCCATGCAGTTGGCGACCATTCCCGAGTAGGTAATCAGCGAGATGTGGCTTCCTTCGCGTGCGAGGCGCGCCTTGCCTAGGGGGATTGGGCCCTGGTCGGATGCGACCTCGCCCGGAACGAACAGCGTGCGGCTGTTCTCGATGAAGAGAACCGGATCAGGATCCTGGATGGCCGCGAGCAGCAGGCCCTTGTAATCCGCCGGAGTGGCGGGTGCCACCACCTTGATGCCGGCGGTATGGGCGAACCAGCCTTCATAATGATCCGAGTGCTGCCCCGCCGTCTGCCATCCGGCGCCGGTGAGGGTGCGGATCACAAGCGGAACCTGGCTCTGCCCTCCCGACATGAAACGCAGCTTCGCAGCGTGGTTGACGATCATGTCCATGGCCACTGTGATGAAGTTCATCAGCATGATCTCGGCCACGGGTTTGTAGCCCGCCATGGCAGCGCCCACGGCCGCGCCGACGATGGACTGTTCCGCGATGGGAGTGGAGCGCACGCGCAGATCGCCGAACCTGCTCGACAAGCCGCGGGTCGTACCCATGACGCCGCCGCCCTCGCGATCGGCTACATCCTCTCCGAAGACAAGGACCTTGGGATCTTCCTCCATGGCCTGGAACAGCGCCGCGGTGACGGCGGCCTGCCCGGTCATCTTCAGAGTTTCGGCGACGGGTTCGACGGTATCGGTGCTCATGCCGGAATCTCCTCGGCAAAGACGTCGCGGCGCAGTTCGTCCGCCGACGCGTATCCACTCTCGAAGGCGAAATCGATCGCGTCCTGCACTTCGGCCTCTATTGTCGCCTTCATCTCCTCGAGTTGCGCTTCGGTCGCCGCACCGGTTTCGAGGAGGTGCTGACGAAACAGGACCAGCGGATCCTTCGCGAGGGCCGCTTCCTTCTCTTCCTTGGTCATGTACGAATCATTGTCTCCGAACACATGACCCATAAAGCGGAACGTCTTGCACTCCAGCAGCGTCGGCCCTTCACCGGCGCGCGCACGCTCGATGGCCGCATGGGCATGCGCGTACATGTCATATGGATCGTTTCCGTCGACGGTGTAGCCCGGCATGCCATAGCCGATCGCGCGCTTGGCGATGAAATCCACCGAAGTCGCGTTCTCGTAGCGGGTATGCTCCGCGAAGCCGTTGTTCGAACAGACGAAAACGACCGGCAGCTTCCAGACTGAGGCCAAGTTCAGCGCCTCGTGGAAAGCACCGATATTGCTGGCGCCGTCCCCGAAGTAGGCGACTGTCACACGCCTCGAGCCATCCAGCAGCGAGGCCCAAGCGAAGCCGTTGGCGATCGGCATGGAGGAACCCACGATCCCCGTGGTGACCATCACGCCCGTCTCGGGGTGAGTGAGGTGCATCGGCCCGCCCTTGCCCTTACAGGTGCCATCCACCCGGCCGCAGATCTCCGCCCAGAGCGGGCGCAGCGGCATGCCCTTGGCGACCATGTCGTGGATGCCGCGGTAGATCGTGCAGATCACGTCGTCGTCGGTCATGAGGTTGGACAGGGTGGCGGGAATGACTTCCTGTCCGCGCGCCGAGTAGTAGGGAGCGGTGATGCGACCACGGCGGATCTGCGTCCGCGTAAACTCGTCGTTACGCTCGATCCGTAGCATACGGCGGAAAATGTCGAGCTGCGTGGCGGCGTCGGGGCTCGCCCGGTTTTCCAGTGTCTGGCTCATGAGTCCTCTCTCGAACGGCGGGGCCTGTCGCCCTGCCGATGAGCGGGGCTGAACATAGGTTCAGTACCCGTCGTGTTCATCCATGCAAGGACGAGCGAAACGCCTCAGCGGTATCTCCCGCGAGCCGCAATCCGCCGGGGCTCGCGTGTGTCGCAGCGTGATCGTCATCGCCTCGCCGCACGGTCCTCAGCCGAACTGGTTGCCTAGCCCGGCCGCATGCCTTGCAGCGATCCACCCGAAAGTCATCGATGGACCGACGCTTGCGCCGGCACCTGGATATACCCTGCCCATTGGCGAGGCCGTGGTGACGCCACAAGCATAGAGCCCCGGTATCGGGCGCCCATCCTCTCGCAGGACACGCGAATCGCAGTCGCACACCACGCCGCCGTAAGTGCCGACATCTCCAGGCACGATCGGGATCGCGTAGAACGGCGCCTTCTCGATCGTGCCCATGCACTGGTTTGGGCCGTTCTTGAAGAACGGGTCGCCCAGCCAGTTGTCGTAGGCACGTTCGCCCCGGTGGAAATCCTCGTCCCGGCCGCTGCGTACGAAGCCGTTCCACCGCGCAACGGCACCACCAAGGGCCGCAGGCGGAACGCCGATCAGCGCCGCCAAAGCTTCCACCGTCTCAGCCCGGCGCATCCACCCGGACGCCAGCCACTTCTCCATGTTCTTCTTCGCAGTGCCTTTTCCGGCAACGCCATACTCGTCCATGTACTGCTGATCCATGATCGCCCAGCTCGGGATCGCGGGCACCGTTCGGTTGCGCACTAGCATGTTCTCGCAGAACTCCTCGTAGGATCCGCCCTCGTTCATGTAGCGTACGCCCGTTTGATCCACCTGGATGGCGTGAGGCTTGCCGGTGGTGCTCTGGGTTCCCGGCTTGACGTAGTCGGTGTCCCAACCGGGTGCCTCGCTCATCTGGAAGCCCACCATCTGATCCATCTGGGCAAGCTGCGCGCCCTTGGCGGCAAGCTCGATGTGCATGTCGCCCGTGTCGGTCTCGATCCCGTTCGACCATTTGGCCTGAGTGCCAGGCATGTACCGATCGCGCATCGCCTGATTCATCGCGAAGCCCCCGGCGTTGATCAGGATCCCCAGCCGCGCGCCCACCCGCCATGGCCTGCCGTCCCTTGCAGTGATGACCCCGACCGATCGGTCCCCGTCCATGATCAACTCGCTGACGGGTGACCCGGTACGTATCTCGGCCGCCTTCCGGTCCAGCACCGCCTTCAGCATGCGGCCCTGCAGCGCTGCGCCTGCGGTGACCCAGTGCTTGCCCGTCAGCTTCCCCGCCACGAACTTCAGGGCGATCTTGAGGAAGATCCTCTTGATCTTCCACGAGTGCTTCATGAACGGCAGTTTCATGCCGTCGTCGAGCCGGACGGGCACTTCGAGGAAGCCCTGGCGCAGCTTGGACGCCCAGTCCTTTCCCAGCTCGTTCTTGTCGAAAGGCAGTGCCGTCACGGTGCGGCTCGTCTTCACCCCGCCTGGCAGCTCGTCGTAGTAATCTGGCCAGAAGGTGGATCCGCGTTCCATCTTCACGCCCTGACCGACAATGAAGTCCAGCATCTTGGGCGCCTCGACGGCATATGTCCGACGCCGCGCGGGACTGGTGCCGGGCGAGTCCGGCCCGTCGGGAACCACGGCATCCAGGTAGCGGCAGGCCTGCTCGAGGCTGTCTTCCCCAGGGTTCATGAAGCGATTGGCGGGAATCCACATGACCCCGCCCGACTTGCACGTGGTTCCACCCACCCATTGTGCCTTCTCGAGGATGACGACGGACTTGCCCGCCTGCTTCATCAGCAGCGCGGACGCCATCGATCCGGCACCGCTGCCCACGACCACCCAGTCGAAAACCTCGTCGAACTGCGCCATGGTGCCTGCTCCTCTGCCCGTCGTGCTGCGCTGCTGCGCATGCGTTCAGCCCGGTAGATCGGACTTAGGCTCCTTTGGCAACGAGGTGGCGGCTTGCAGCCGCAGGTTTCGCCCGGGCGAAACGTTGGCATTCCGATGCCTTTTCCCGTGGCCACGGCGATGCCGCTGCTATGAAGGGGAGCAGAGAGAGGAAGCGCTGCCAGATGAACGATATCATGCCCGCCCTGCCCGCCTTGAAGACAATCGAGATAACCCGCGAAGGCCGGTTGCTGCGCATGACCTTCAATCGCCCGGACGCGCTCAACGCCATAAATCTCCAGCTTCACGACGATATGGCTGAGGCGATGTTGTTCGCCCAGGTGGACACCGGATCTGACGTGATCGTTCTTACGGGGGCGGGGCGCGCCTTCTCCGCCGGAGGTGATCTCGACCACATCGAAAAGAACGCTCGCAATCCGCATCTTTTCGACCACGAAACCCGTGTCGCCAAGCGGATCGTGTCTACCATGCTCGACATCGACAAGCCTGTGATCTGCCGGATGAACGGCCATGCGGTAGGCCTTGGTGCCACGTTGGCGCTGCTGTGCGACGTGATCTTCGCCGCCGAGGGGGCACGGATCGGCGACCCCCACGTCAGCCTTGGACTGGTTGCCGGAGACGGCGGCGCGGTTATCTGGGCACAGCGGATCGGGCTTACCCGCGCGAAGGAATACCTCCTCACGGGAGAGCTGCTCACTGCAGCGAAGGCCGCCGAGATCGGCCTCGTCAACCACTGCGTCCCTGCCGACGAACTCGACGCACGGGTCGATGCCTTCTGCGCAAATCTGCTGAAAGGCGCCACGGTCGCCATTCGGGCGACGAAAATCCTGACCAACCTCGAACTCAAGCGCCTGGCGACCTCGCTGATGGACGCGGGCATCGCCTATGAAAGCCTCAGCGTCCGAAGCGCGGACCACCTTGAAGGTATTCAGGCGCTGAAGGAGAAGCGGCTCCCCCGCTTCATCGGACGATAGGCCGAGCGCCGAACAGGGGCTGAAGGTACGGGGATGAACCGCTACTCGCCCCTCCGCAGTAAGCAGGGGCACCGACCCCCCGTTTCCCGTTCAAAGTGGATTTCTCCGTTATCGTGGAACCACGCGTTCGCCCAGTTCGGTGAACAGCGCGGTGTAGCAGGTGCCGAAATCCTGCGCGTCGCTATGGGTCAGCTCTCCCGCCTGCGAAGCCGCCCCAAGCGCGCCTAGGAAAGCGGCCGGATTTTCCGCCTCCACGTCGTAGATGGCGAGGAACTCGTTCTCGTCGCTGCCCATCACCCTGGCGGCAAGCTCGTACCGCTGCGCTCCTGCCATGCCGAAATTGTTCACGAGCTCAGGCAGGTGCTTGGTATCATACCACTCATGGTACTCCGCTTCCCGGCCGGGCTGCGGGCGAGTGAGTGCGACAAGCTTCATTTTCATGGCATCTCTCCTGATTGCTGCGGCCAGCATCCTCCCGCCCTGACATTCATGCAAGGGGCCGCTCTACAAGCCCCAAAACCATCGCCCCGCCGTGCTTCTGCCGGCGGATAGTAAGGGAATGGACCAGGGGGCGCGCGACCATTGAAGCGCGTTTTACGTCAGCATCGCACTCATACTGAGGCCCAGTCAGACGACAGAACGCGGTTCAAAAGCTTGCGGGTTCATCACACCGGAGCGTCATGCCGACAGGCGCCTGTCAATTTCCAGCAGCGGTTCCCTTGCCAAGCATCGTCCGGGCGACGTTCAGGAAGGCGACGGTGTCTGCCTGGGCTGAAGGAATGGCTTTGCGGAAAGTGGCGAAGCCGTGGATCAGCCCCTTGCCTTCATAGAACGCGGTCGGAACGCCTGCTTCCACCAGCTTCGCCGCATAGGCCCGCCCCTGATCGCGCAGGGGATCGAGCGACGCGGTGACGAGCACGGTCGGCGGCAGACCGGCAAGACTGCCCAGGATCGGAGAGGCCCGCAGGCTCTTTGCATCGGCTGCATAGTGCCGGGTGAAGCTTGCCATGCTCTTGGCGTCGAGCATGTAGCCTTCGCCCAGCTCCGAGTTGGACGGGTACTGCTTGATGAAGTCGGTGGCGGGGTAGATCGGTATCTGCATGACGACTGGGACTGCCGCGGGCCTGTCGCGCAGCGCTGCCGCCGTCACCAGCGTGAGATTGCCGCCCGCGCTGTCGCCGCTGAGGACGAGACCCGTGAACTCGCGTCCGAACGCCTCGCCGTTCGCTGCGACCCAGCGTGCGGCCGCCTCCCCGTCGTCCGGCGCGGCAGGCCACGGGTTTTCAGGCGCCAGCCGATACTCCACCGAGACGACCGGAAGGTCCAGTTGGCGGGAGATCTCGGCCGCAAGGCCGGCGTGGGTGTCGATGCTGCCAAGGACATAACCGCCGCCGTGATAGAACACGACTACCGGACCTGGCGTCCGTTCAGCGCGAACGTCGAACAGGCGCAGCGCGATGGCGCCTCCCGGGCCGGGCATCGTCAGGTCCTTCGTCATGACGTCGCCCATGGGTAGGTCCTGTTGCGACATGGCCGCAAGCGCGGCAGGCGGCAGCTTGTGGATCTGTTCCAGCATCTCGCGCGTGAAATCCGGCTGCGGCTTAGCGTAGAAAGCGCGCAGATAAGCCTGCACATCCGCCCGAACATAGGGTTCGGCAGTCTGGGAGTGCGGCGCCGTGTCGTGAGTGGCAGCCGATGACGCCTTGTCTGCCTCGGCAATGACCGGGGCTGACGCGACAAGCGCGGCACCCATGGCAAGCAGCAGGCGGAAGGCGGGCTTTCTCGGCATTTTCATCGTCCACTCCCTCTCGAACATAGATTTTCCCTGAACGTTGCAGTGCCCTGTGCGGATCAACAGTCCCGCACCGGCTCCCGCCGTGTTCAATCGACAATCTCGCAGGAAAGCGCGCCAAGGCAATAGAAGGTAAGCGCCGCCGAAATTTCGCGATGCCAGGCAGCCGCAGCGCGATACTCGCGGCGCATCGTCCCGAACTCGACCAAGCTGCGCAGCACCGCCGCCCGGTGAGTTCACCCGAAATCATTAGCCCTCATCGCGCGGGCCTCAAATGCCTTCAAGCACGGTGCGAAGGACCACCAAGGCGTGCTTCGTACATTCGTCTCCGTGAAGACAGCGGCGCTCTCGCCGTCAGCCGGGAAAGACTTCAGTACACACCGCCTTGTTGCTCGGCGAAGTTGCCGGTGTCACCGTGATGAACGGCAGCAGCCCGTTCGCGCACCTCGCGAGCATTGCGGATCTGCGCCACGAGAGCGTCACGACGACGGGTGAACTCGTCTTCGGCGGTGTACTGGCGCGGCTCGGTATCCGGCTTGAAGGCCTCCCAGATCACGGCTGCTTTCGGCTCGTCGCCCGGCTCCGCACCCATGACCCGCTTCCCGGTCACACGATCGATCCGGACCATCCGGATTCCTGCCGGAGCAACGAAAGGCTGGCTGGTCCAGCGATCGCGCGTTGCCTCGACTACATCCTTGAATATCGGCGCGGCGATGCGGCCGCCCTGAGCATAACCACCAAGCGAGCGCGGCGAATCGTAACCCATGTAGACACCGCCTACGTAATCCTGGTTGCCGCCCATGAACCACACGTCGGTGGGGCCGTTGGTCGTCCCGGTCTTGCCGAACAGCGGAAGCTTCAGATCCCGCAGGCGCTCCGCCGTGCCACGGGTGACGACGCCTTCGAGCATGTGGACCACCTGATAAGCCGTCGCGGCATCAAGCACCTGCTTGCCCTTGCGCTGGACGCGCGGCATCGGTTTGCCGTCCCACTGCGCCATGTTGCACGCGTCGCACTGGCCGCGATCGGCCCGCCAGATCACCTTGCCGTTGCGGTCCTGAACATAGTCAATCACCGAACCCGAGAACTGCACGCCGTTGTTGGCGAGCGCGGCGTAGGCGTTGATCATACGCGCAACCGTGGTCTCTCCCGCGCCCAGGGCGAAGGACAGATACGACTTGTAGTCGCCGATGCCGACATTGTGGAAAGTGCGCGTGACCTTCTTCATGCCGACATCGTTGGCAACGCGCACGGTCATCAGGTTGCGCGACTGCTCAAGACCCCAGCGCATGGTGTGGCTGCCAGAACCGCCCGCGCCGCCGAAGTTGCGGAAGCACTTGTTGCCCAGGCCCGCACCCTGGAACACGCAGAATGTGCCGTCCAGCACCTGAGTGGCGGGCGTCATGCCGTTCTGCAGCGCGGTTGCGTACACGAACGGCTTGATCGTGGAACCGGGCTGGCGCTCGGCCTGGACGGCGCGGTTGAACGAGTCCAGACCGGAATCGAAGCCACCCTGCATCGCGACGATGCGCCCCGTAGCCGGTTGCTCGATGACCATGCCACCCGAGACTTCGGGCACGCCCCGCAGAGCCCACGCCCCGCCTCCCAAAGGAGCGGCCGTCACGAGATCGCCGGCCCTTGCACGCTCGGGTATGTTGGTCAGGGTGCCGATATCGCCGTCCGAGAACCCGATGCGTCCGCTTCCGGTGCCGGCAGCCGGCGCTTCCAGGATCACGCCGACGCGCCAATCCTTGTAGTCGACCGTCTTGTTGGCGACGACCAACTGCGACTGCCAGTTCTCTAGATCGTCAAGATGGGCAATCGGCCCCACCCAGCCCCTGTTGCCGTGGTAGCGCAGCAGCCCTGCGCGCAACGCGTCGCGCACGGCCTTCTGCATTGCGGTGTCGAGCGACGTGCGCACCCAGAGACCGCCTGCGTAGACGCTGTTTGGCCCGTCCTCCGCCTTCTCGCCGTAACGGTCGATGAGACGGCGGCGCACTTCCTCCACGAAATAGCCATTGGACGGCTCGTATGCATTTCCACGCTGGGTGACGAGGCCGAGCGGCTCCGCCTTGGCCGCAGCCGCCGCCTGCTCGGTGGCCCAGCCATTGCGGACCATCTGGTCGAGCACCCAGTTGCGCCGCTCGATCGCGCGCGCCTCGTTCTTCCTGCGCCCGTAGACTTCGGGCGCACGCGGAAGGATCGCCAGGAATGCGGCCTGGCTTAGCGTCAGGTCCTCCACGTCCCGGTCGAAGTAGGCGCGCGACGCCGCCTGCACACCGAACGAGCGTCTGCCGAGCGGGATTTCGTTGAGGTAGAGTTCGAGTATCTGCTGCTTGGTCAGTACGCCTTCGATACGGCGGGCCAGCACCATCTCCTTGAGCTTGCGAGTGACGGAATACTCGTCGCCGATTAGGATGTTCTTGGCCACCTGCTGCGTGATCGTCGAACCGCCCTTGGCGCGCACGCCGGTGCCGTACTTCGAGGCATAATCGACCACCGCGCCGGCCAGGCCGCCGATGTCGACGCCGCCATGCGACCAGAAGGTGCGATCCTCGGCCGAGAGGAAGGCGTTGACGAGCGGCCGCGGGAAATCGACGTAGCGCAACTGCACCCGCCTTTCCCGTGCATAGGAATAGACGATTTCGCCATCCATGCCGCGCACCATCGTTGGCAAGGGCGGCTGGTATTCCAGCAGCTTGCCTGCGTCCGGCATGTCGCGCGTCAGGACGACCCAAAAACCGGTAAGCCCCACGAGGCCGGCCAGGCACACATAGCTGAACCGTCGCAGCCACTTGCGCTCACGCCATGCCTTTCCAACCGACCGCCTGAGGCCGGCGATGCCGCCACTGGCTTCGCGGCGGATGCGGAAGGTCGCGTCTTCGGGAGGCTGCTCGCCGGGGTCGTTCGCGTCGGTCATTGCGTTCGCCCTCTAGCACGGCCCTTTTACGCAAGGCCAGATGCCTTGGCAGCGAAGCGCGCGATCAGGCACCGGATCGCCGCGCGAAGTAGGCGCGGATCGCGCGGGCAGCTGCATTCGCAAGCGCCTCCTGCCCCTTGCGCGATCCCAGCACCTGCGCATCTTCCGCATTGTTGATGTAACCGGTCTCGAACAGGATCGAGGGAATATCCGGAGCCTTCAGCACCGCCAGCGCCGCAGTTTCGGGTTGCTCGCGGTGGAGCCCCTTGCCGCTCTCGGACAGTTCACGCAGGAGCAGGGTCGCGGCCTGAGTGGAACCTGCTTGTGCCCGGCGCTGCGAAAGGTCGAGGAGGATCGCACCGACGCTTGCGTTCGCCTCGGAAAGAGCGATCCCGTTGATCCGGTCCGCGCCGTTCTCGCGCCGGGCAAGCCGCGTCGCCGCGTCGCTCGAACCTCTTTCGGAAAGGACGTAGACGCTCGCTCCGCGCGCCGAATCGCTTTCAGCACTGTCGGCATGGATGGAAATGAAAAGGTCCGCGTTCAATCGTCTGGCAATGTCGGGCCTGTCGGCCAGCGCGATGAAGCGGTCGGTGTCGCGGGTGAGCGCGACCCGCAAGCCACCACCCTCCAGAAGTCGCTGCCGCAGCGACAGCGCAATGTGCAGCGCCACTGCCTTCTCCTGGAGCCCGCCGTGCCCTGCCCCCGGATCGAAGCCGCCATGCCCCGGATCGATGACCACCAGCGGCCGGCTGGCGTCCGCTGGGCCGTCAACTCGCGGAAGGCCGACTGGTGCGTCTATGCTTGGAAGGTCGAAGCGCACCACATAGTCGAACGCCCCCGTTCGCGGTGCGATCACCCCCTTGGTCACAAGCACGCAGAGCAGTATTGCGACAGGGATGCAAAGAAGCAGGATCATCTGCAGAGCGCGCGACATGGCCGATTGACTAGGTCTACATCATCCGCTCCGCAATCGCCTGC
This sequence comes from Novosphingobium silvae, assembly GCF_009856825.1. Taxonomy (GTDB): domain Bacteria; phylum Pseudomonadota; class Alphaproteobacteria; order Sphingomonadales; family Sphingomonadaceae; genus Novosphingobium; species Novosphingobium silvae. The sequence goes on from NZ_WVTD01000002.1 coordinate 221,113, forward strand.
GCCCCGGCTTTCCCACCGATTTCTGCGGATCGCCGCGCGGCAAACGGCGGCGGGTCCAAGGAACTTGCCGTGGTGGAACTTGGATGCTACGCCTGTCACACCGAGGCCATGCTTTCGGTCCTCGCATTCCGGAACAACATCACCATATGGTGCCGGGCAAGGACCGGTTCAGTATGCCCCGGCGCCAGGGAACCGGGAATCCTTCCGGAAGACCTCACAGGTTGAAGCGAGCCATGAGAAGCCAATTGCCGCCCTGCCAGCCGACGCCCGACCGGGCGGTGGCGGCGTGGTCGCAATTTTCCGCGCGTGCCTTTACGCCGCGCGATCTTCCCCTCGCAGACACATGCGCACGCCTGCTGCCAATTGCTCGCAGGTCAGCTCATACTTTCGCCGCGCACGAGGCGCTGGATTGCCTCGTCTCTTCGCCGCTTCGGAAGCGGCAGATGCAAACGCACGAACATGCCCGCGAAACGTCGCGCCGAACAATGGGCCTCGCCGCAAACGGCTGGGCCTTCTTCGCGCTTCGGGGCAAATCCGCAGACAACGAACACAATCGCGCTCCCCTGGCTGATCCGGCCGGGCGTGAGCGCGCACGGAGACTATCAAATGGCAACGCGCATGCTTATCGATGCGCGCCACCCGGAAGAAACGCGGGTGGCGGTCGTCAAGGGCAACCGGATTGAAGAATTCGATTTCGAGTCCACTGAACGCAAGCAGATAAAGGGTAACATCTACCTCGCGAAGGTGACCCGCGTGGAGCCTTCGCTCCAGGCTGCCTTCGTCGACTTCGGCGGCAATCGCCACGGCTTCCTCGCCTTCAGCGAGATCCATCCCGACTATTATCAGATCCCCAAGGAAGACCGCGAGGCGTTGCTGGCCGAAGAGGCCGCCCACGCCGAAGAGGAAGCCGCGCTCCGCGCAAGCGAGGGTGACGACGAGGACGAGGACGAGTTCGGCGACGATGATGGCGGCCTGACCGAGGTCGACACGTCCGAGAAGGATCATGTCGCAACGATCGAGGATGGTTCCGTCGAGAACCCGTTCCACGCGGACGACGAGGCCGAGAACTCCGAGGAAGAAGGCGAAGCCGGATCTGAAGGTTCGGGCCGCAGGGGGCGTGGGCGTCGCCGCCAGGGCCGTTCGTCGGGCCGCTCCAAGGAGGCCGACGACCTGCGCGCGAAGCGCATGGCACTGCGTCGTCGTTACAAGATTCAGGACGTCATCCACCGCCGCCAGGTGCTGCTCGTGCAGGTTGTCAAGGAAGAGCGTGGCAACAAGGGCGCGGCGCTGACCACCTATCTCAGCCTTGCCGGCCGTTATTGCGTGCTAATGCCGAACTCCAGCCATGGCGGCGGCATCAGCCGGAAGATCAGTTCCGCCTCTGACCGCAAGCGCCTGAAGTCGATCATTTCGGAGCTGAACCTGCCGCGCAGCATGGGCTGCATCGTGCGCACCGCCGGGCTCCAGCGCACCAAGACCGAAATCAAGCGCGATTTCGACTACCTTGCGCGGCTCTGGGACGACCTGCGCGAAGTAACTCTGCGCTCCGCGGCGCCGACGCTGATCCACTCGGACAGCGACCTCATCAAGCGCGCGATCCGCGACATCTACAATCGCGACATTGAGGAAGTCGTTGTCGAGGGCGAGGAAGGCTACCGCGCCGCACGCGACTTCATGAAGTTGCTGATGCCCAGCCACGGCCGCAAGGTTAAGCCGTATTCCGACCCGGTCCCGCTGTTCCAACGCTACGGCGCGGAAGACCAGCTGACGGCGATGTACGACCCTGTCGTGCAGCTTAAGTCGGGCGGTTACATTGTCATCAACCCGACCGAGGCGCTCGTCTCGATCGACATCAACTCGGGCCGCGCCACTAAGGAGCACGGGATCGAGCAGACGGCGGTCGCCACCAACCTCGAGGCCACAGGCGAGATCGCCCGCCAGCTCCGCCTGCGCGACATGGCCGGTCTCGTCGTGATCGACTTCATCGACATGGAGTACGGCTCCAACGTCCGCAAGGTCGAGAAGGCGATGAAGGAAGCGCTCAAGAACGATCGCGCGCGCATCCAGGTTGGCCGCATCTCGAGCTTCGGCCTCATGGAGATGAGCCGCCAGCGCCTTCGCACCGGTGTGCTGGAAGCGACCACGCGCTCGTGCCCGCACTGCGATGGTACTGGCCTCGTGCGTACCGCCAGCTCGGCAGGCCTGTCCGCGCTTCGCCTCATCGAGGACGAGGCTGCCAAGGGCAAGGGCGTGGTCGTCTCGCTGTTCGCCTCGACCGAGGCTGCGATCTACCTCCTGAACGCCAAGCGCACCGACCTTGCCGATATCGAGGACCGCTACGGCGTGACCGTGGAAGTGATCCCCGAGGGCGAGAACGAAGGCGCGAAGATGCGCGTGATCTCTTCCGGTCCGCGCAACGAGTTCGTGCCCCGCTTCGATCCGATCGCAGAGGACGTCGAGGACGACTTCATCATCGAGGAGGAAGAAGAGGAGGAAGAGGAAGAGATCGGCCGCGACGAAGCCGCTTCCGCTGAGCGTCCTCGCGAGCGAGCCGAGGGCGACGAAGGCGAAGGACGTGGCCGCAAGCGCCGCAAGCGCCGCCGTGGTCGCAACCGCGATCGCCGTGACGAAGACGGTGCCGAAGCTTCGGATGCCGAAGCCGACGCTGCCGACGACGCGGAAGACGAGGCCGACACCGAGGCTGAAAACGAGGCCGAAGGCACCTTTGAGGGTGACACCGACGAAGGCAGCGACGCGCCGAAGAAGCGTCGCCGTCGCGGCGGTCGTCGCCGTCGTGGTCGCCGTGGAGAAGGCGAAAACGGCTTCGAAGGCGAGAACGGCAGCGATGGCGAAAACGGCAGCGATGGCGAAAGCAACGAGAGCGCTGACGAGCCCGCCGAAGACGCCGAGCCTGCGCAGGTCGTCGAAGCTGCGAGCGAGCCGGAGCTTACCGCAGCCGAGCCGGTTGCCGAGGAAGTGCCCGCCAAGCCCAAGCGCACGCGTCGCAAGAAGGCAGATGCCGAGGCTGCGCCTGACTCTGCCGTCGAGCCGGTTGCCGAGCAAGTGCCCGCCAAGCCGAAGCGTGCACCCCGTCGCAAGAAAGCCGAAACGGTCGATGCTCCAGCGGAAGCCACCGTCGAGCCGGTTGCAGAGGAGGCGCCGGCCAAGCCGAAGCGGGCGCCGCGCCGCAAGAAGGCAGACGTGGAGGCCGCCGAGGCTCCTGCGGAACCTGCTGGCGCCGAAGCACCCGCGAAGCCCAAGCGTGCACCGCGACGCAAGAAGGCGGAAGCTGGAACGGACGAAGCTGTGACGGCCCAGGCAGAAACCGCCGCAGTGGCAGAAGCCACCACTGACGAAGGGCCTGCTGACGATGTCGCTTCCGGAGAGTCCCAGCTCTCTGACGGAAGCCCTCGTCGCGGCTGGTGGCAGCGCACGTTCGGCAACTAAGATTTCCGAGCCAGGTTCAGGCGCCGCGCGCGATCTTCGGATCACGCGCGGCGCTTGTCGTTTCGGCAATTCGCGTTTCTTCTCTGCCTGGCAGCCGCTCGCGCGCCGCAGGAGTCGGCTGGCGGCTATTCAGCAACTCAAGAAAATCTTCGAACACGAGCTATAGCCCTGGTGTCGAACGCTGTTTCGATGTCAGCGAGACACGCCTGCGCCGCGCGCGCATCCTGGTAACGGCTCCTCTCCGCAAAGGCAGCGCGACAGATCGCAGCCCTGCCAACGCTTCGCGTTAGGGGACGTACCACCTCCAGCCTCGCCCGCAGTGCCATGTCGCGCATCTCCATTGCTCCGAGGAGGAGCAACGGACCGTCTTTCCGCACATCCACCCTTCCCGGTTTTTGACGGGAAACAGCACCTGCCCTGAATGGCGCTCTGCGCGATCTCGGATACTTGCCTGTCGGCGAGAGAAAAATGCCTCTCTCTCGCGCCACCCAGGCTGCGAACACCTCGCAACAGGCTGAAACGATTGCTTGCAGAGCGCCCCTGACCTTTGTCACCCCTTGCCCTGCCGCGTCGAATCGCTAGAGGGGTCACATCAGTCGCGGTTCATGCCGCAGTGCAAGATCACGGGGATTCTTCATGGCGACCTTCACCCTCCCGGCCAACAGCAAGATCAAGAAGCAGGGCAAAGTCCACAAGGCCGAGGGTGCCGCCAAGGTGAAGAAGTTCACCGTGTACCGCTACGACCCGGATTCGGGCGAGAACCCGCGGTACGACACGTTCGAGATCGATCTCGAGAACTGCGGTCCAATGGTCCTCGACGCGCTCATCAAGATGAAGAGCGAAGCCGATCCGTCGCTGACGTTCCGCCGCTCGTGCCGCGAAGGCATTTGCGGTTCGTGCGCCATGAACATGAACGGCAAGAACGGCCTTGCGTGCACCACCGCCATCGAAGACCTCAAGGGCGATATCCGTATCACCCCCCTGCCCCACATGGACGTGATTAAGGACCTCGTACCGGACTTCACGCACTTCTATGCGCAGTATGCCTCGATCCGTCCCTGGCTGCAGACCGTCTCGACCACTCCGTCGGGCAAGGAGCGTCTGCAGAGCCCCGAACAGCGCGAGAAGCTGGACGGCCTTTACGAGTGCATCCTGTGCGCATGCTGCTCCACCTCGTGTCCAAGCTACTGGTGGAACTCGGACAAGTTCCTCGGCCCGGCCATCCTGCTGCAGGCCTATCGCTGGCTTGCGGACAGCCGTGACGAGATGACCGGTGAGCGTCTCGACGAGTTGGAGGATCCGTTCCGCCTCTACCGCTGCCACACCATCATGAACTGTGCGAACGTATGCCCGAAGGGTCTTTCGCCAGCCCGCGCGATCGCCGAGATAAAGAAGATGCAGGCAGAGCGTCAGGTCTGAAGCCCTCGCGGGACTCAGCTGGCGCTGTGACCAGGAGCACCTTTACTTACGAGCCCGACCCGGAATTCCCCGGCTGGCACACGTGGAAGCTGGACAACGGTGCGAGGTTCAACTCGCTGGGCCTTGGCCGAATGATCGTCCGGCGCGAGGGCGAGCGCTTCTCTCGCGTTCGTCTGGTCCACACCGAGGAGCGCCACAGTAACGTGCATGGGAACGTTCACGGCGGTGTTACCATGGCGCTGATCGACGTGGCCATGTTCGCCGCCATGTTCACTGTGCTCGGAACAGACGCCGCAGGCGCGGTCACGCTGGATCTCCATAATCAGTTCATCGGCGCGGCCCGTATCGGCCGACCTCTCGACATCGTCACGGAAGTCGTGAAGGAAACGCGGCGCCTCGTCTTCCTGCGCGGCACTGCGGAGCAGGAAGACCATCTGGTCGCCAGCTTCATGGGCACCTTGCGCAAGCCTTCAAGCCCAGTGGAACATGCTCGATGACCGCGATGCTCGAACGGTACGAGACGCTGGTCGCCACCGGCGAACTGCGGTCCGATACCGAACAGGCCGCCGCTGCCGAGCGCCTGGATCGCCTGCAGCGCGCGCTTTACAAGGCGCAATCCTCAACGGGCTTGCTCGGCAAGCTGCTTGGCAAGAAGCCAGCGCCGCCCCGCGGCGTTTACATGTGGGGCGGGGTTGGTCGCGGCAAGTCCATGCTCATGGACCTATTCGTGCAAACGCTCGATATCCCTGGCAAGCGGCGCATCCACTTCCACGCCTTCATGCTGGAGGTCCACGCCCTTCTTCGTGACGAGCGCAAGAAGGAGACAGGCGATCCGATTCCGCCGGTGGCCGCAACGATCGCGCGAAATGTCAGGTGCCTCGCCTTCGACGAGATGGTGGTAAACAACTCCGCCGACGCGATGATTATGAGTCGTCTGTTCACACACCTTATCGTGAACGAAGGCGTGACGGTCGTCACCACCTCGAACCGTGCACCGTCGCAGTTGTACAAGGACGGCCTGAACCGCGAACACTTCCTGCCCTTCATCGCGCTGATCGAGCAGGAACTCGACGTGCTGACGCTTAACGGACCGACGGACTATCGCATGCAGCGCCTGGGCGGCATGGCCACATGGCACGTTCCGCTGGGTGAAGCGGCGACGCAGGCTGCGCGCGAGGCTTTCTACCGTCTCACCGACTATCCGCCGGAGGATAGCGAGCATGTGCCATCCGCTGACCTCGACGTGGGCGGCGGGCGGACACTGCACGTTCCCAAAAGCCTCAAGGGCGTGGGTGTGTTCAGCTTCAAGCGGCTGTGCGGCGAAGCGCGGGGAGCGGCCGATTACCTGGCCATTGCTCGCGCTTACCATACGGTGATCCTGGTAGGCATACCCCGAATGGGGCCTGATCGCCGAAACGAGGCAGCACGGTTCGTGACCCTGATCGACGCGCTCTACGAGAACAAAGTCAAGTTGATTGCGGCAGCCGATGCCGAACCTGAGGATCTGTATCAATCAGGAACCGGTCGATTCGAATTCGAGCGCACCGTTAGCCGTCTCAACGAGATGCAGAGCGCGGACTATCTTGCGCTTGGCCATGGGGAGGGTTGATCTTCGTTAGCTAACATTGGTCTGCGTACCGCTGCACAGGTTGCATGTGTAGCCAGTGTGACGCTGTAAAGAAGGGAGCAGCTGCCGCGCTCAAAACGGCGCTTGCCTCCGTACTTCGCGAAATCTAGGCAAAGAAAAAGCGCTTTCCAAAAGACAGGAGTTCCTCTGGAAAGCGCTTCTGTATCTTGCGGGGTCCAAGCCGTGTGGCTGAGACCTCAGCAGGAGTTCGCCGCTATTAGCGAGCGTTACCCCACCAACCACCGCCCCAGATGTCCTTGGTCATTGTCAGTTCCCATGTGAAGCGGCCGCGTCACTGCGGCCGTTAGCACAGATAACTGTTAGCTAACGCTTCATCAAGAGAATTTTAACCAATCAATCGCGCCCGGCGTCCTGAGATGAAGTCAAGGAGGTCTCGGAATGGCACAGGCCGGCTGATGTGGTAGCCCTGCACCACGTCGCAACGAAGCTCGGAGAGAGTTTCGAGCACTGCTGCCGTCTCTACGCCTTCGGCCACCACGACACGATCGAGGGAATGGGCCATCTCGATGATCGACTGCACAAGAACCAGGTCGTCCTTGCGTGACTCCATAGAGGACACAAAGCTCTTGTCGATCTTGACCTCACTTGCCGGAAGGTAGCGCAGGTAATCAATCGTGGCGTTACCCGTACCGAAGTCATCGATCGACAGGCGCAGGCCGGACTGTACCAGACGCTGCAGCATCTGGAACGTCTTGGAACTGCGATCCAGACGGTCGGTCTCGGTAATCTCAAGGATCAGGCGGTTGGGCGAAAGTCCGTGCGTAGCAAGGATCTCGGCGATCATGCCGGGAAGCCCTGGATTTCGAAGCAACTGGGCCGAGATGTTGACCGACATCGTCATCTCGAAACCGTGCCGCTCCAGCTCCACCGCCACCCGGACCGCATCGTTAATGACAAAGCGTGTGATGCGCTCGATCCGATGAAATTCCTCGGCGATGCGGATGAACTTGTCAGGGCTGATTGGGCCTCGTTCCGGATGCGTCCAGCGCACGAGCGCTTCTGCGCCACTGATGCGATTGGAGCGCAGTTCGAGCTTGGGCTGGTAAGCGACCCAGACCTCGCCGTTGTCGATCGCACGGTCCAGCGAAGTGAGAAGCGAAATCTCCCACTGAGCTTCATGCTTGCGCGCGTCGTGCTGATACACGAGCTCGTCGTTGCGGACCGCCTCTTCGGCGGCTTGCATCGCGCTCGCCACACGGCCGGAAAGAGGGCGATCGAATTCCGAGTCGATGCCGCAGTTGAACGAGAGGTCGATATCGATCCCGCCCACCTGGATACCGTTCTGCACAATGCGATGAAGGCCTTCGAGGTTTTCGAAAAGATCGAACGTGCTGCGGATCGATGAGAGCCACACGAACATGCCGCCTTCGTGGTAGATCAGGACGCCTTCATCGCTAATCCTGATGCGCCGAACGATTTCCTTCGCCAGTTGCCCTTCGACGTGCTCGGCGAAGCTGCTGATGATGCCTCCGTAGTTTCGGATCTTCAGAGCTACTAGAGTGCGCGTCGAGAGGTCTCCGGAGTTGCGTAGCGCCTGCACGCTCGGCAAGCCGGAACCCGCGTTCGTCTCGCCCGCTTCCTCCACACGATCAAGGTTCCGCATGCGCACTACCGCAATAACTGCAACCACAATTGCGGGCACGATGTCGATCTGGACGTCGAAGTAGTTCAGGACGAACGGACCGACGCCAAGCACTGTCACAAGCGCAGTGAAGCGATAAACATCCAGCGCCCGACCGCGACGGAGCCCGGAGGCGACCACCAGCAGCACGACAAGGAAAGGGATGAACCATCCTATGTCCTGGGGAACACCCGATCGAAGCGTCTGTGCTCCGATCACGTGCAGAAAGCCCTCCGACGCGCCGACGCCCTGCCCCGGTACGCGAAACACATCGTTCGAGCCGACGGCTGCGCGAGAGACCACTATGTCCTTCCCAGCAACATCTTCTCGCACGAAGCTTTCGCGTAGAACGTCAATGTAACTGATGCTCGGAATGGAACTGATGGCGATGGAAAAATCGGGGAAGAACAACTCGTCAGACGAACGTTCGATTCCAGCCATCTGGGCCGAAACCGATGGAATACGGCCGATCGCGCTCTCGGAGGAATAAGGAATTTGAACGTTGAGGTTGAGAGGACGGTGGCGAGTGATGACGGACACAGACTTCGCGTGTTGCCGGAACTGCGGAAGCGGCAGATCGCTCACGAAGTTCCCCTTCCCGACGTCTACCCCCAATTCCGCTCCAAGGAAGACCTTGCCCGGATGAGCCTGTAGAGCCTGCACGAACCGCAGATCGTCTGTGGGAGCAGCCTTCTTGGCGAACGACTTGGTGAAGTAGACGCTTTTGGCACCAGCCGCGAAGAGGCGCTGCAGCAGTTCCGCGTCATGCCCCCGGTTGACGTCGGTGACGCCGAGTTCATCGTTCGTACGATCGTCCTGCAGAACGATCAGCACCTTCTGGTCAGCCGGATGCAGTCGAACCGCCCAGCGCACGTTGCGCATCGCGTCTTCAAGCGGGAGCCCGGCGGCCGAAATGCCCATGGCCAGGCCAGCCAACGCAGCCCAGACCATGATACGGACCCGCGGCCGCTTCCAGATGTCCGCTATGTTCCCCCACAATCCGGTCATGACCACCCCTTGGCGAATCGCGGGACGTGCGTCGGCAGTGCGGAGAATTTCCGCTCCATGTAACAGCAATGGCGACCAATTCTGTTCATCGACGTACCGCAATGACGCTTCGTTGCAGCCGGCGTAGACCAGAGTTCCTAAGAATAAGTGTAGTTAAGTGCGCATAGTGCGACGAAGCCGGAAAGCTGGCAAAACAGCGCCGGTCGGGGCTCAGCCGATTCCCAGTCTGGTAAACGCCCGCTCGAGCATCAGCAGTTGCCATAGCAGACGGGAGTTGTCGCTTGTCCCCGCGACATGCGCGTCGACCAGCCCCGCAAGACGACGCGTGTCGAACCAGCCGGTCCGGGCCAGCGTCGCCCCCGCTGCGATCTCCTGCGCTGCACCCGCCAAGGGCCCCCGAAACCACTGGGCGATCGGCGTGACGAAGCCCTGCTTGGGCCGGTAGAGGATGTTGTCCGGCAAGTAGCGCCGCATGGCTTTCTTCATGAGCCACTTGCCCTGGCCTCTGCGGACCCGAAGGGCCTCGGGAAGGCTTGCCGCAAATTCGATCAGGCGGTGATCCAGCAGCGGCTCGCGCGCTTCCAGACCCACGGCCATGCTCGTGCGATCGACCTTCGTCAGGATGTCACCGGGGAGCCAAACCTTGAGATCCGCATACTGGGCCTTGTCCAGTCCCGAGCGCGCGGGCGCGGAACGCATGAGGGCCAGAACCGGGTCCTCGGCCCGGTACTCCCCACGCAGCCTGCGAAACTCGTCGGAATAGATCCCCTCGCGCACTTCAGGCGGTGCGAACGCCATGGACCGTGCGTAGCCCTGTGCCGAGTCCCCCGCCAGCGAGAGCAACGTGGACTTTGCACGGAGCGGTCGAGGTGCCCAATCCGCCTTGGGATATAGAGCGCCGATGCGACCGAAGAGCGGTCCTCGCAGAGCTTGTGGCAACAAGGTGCGAACACGGTCTTCTCCATGCTGGAAAACATGTCGACGATAGCCGCCGAACGCTTCATCCGCACCGTCGCCTGACAGCGCCACCTTCACGGATTCGCGAGCGAGCTGGCACACGCGCCAGGTCGGCAGCGCCGAGGCGTCGGCAAAAGGCTCATCGAACATGCCTGCAAGCTGGTCGATGCCCGAAAAATCATCGGGGGAAACCGCGCGCGAGGAATGCTCCGAGCCGAAACGGCGGGCGACCTGGCTCGCGTAGGCGCTCTCGTCGAGAGCGGCGACGTCGAACCCGATCGAGCAGGTTCTCACCGGCTGCGCGCTTGCCTCGGCCATCAGCGCGACCACGCTGGAACTGTCCACCCCGCCGGACAGGAATGCCCCGAGCGGCACATCGGCGACCATGCGCGATCTTACCGCCTGGCGCATCAGGTGGACCAGTTCGGCTTCGATGTCCGCCGCCTTTCCCTTGCGACGTTCCGCGAAGGAGACATCCCACCACTGGCGCGGCCCCGGGAGTGTCGCTCCATGGCGCAGCAGCAGCGAATGTCCCGCCGGCAGCTTGCACACGCCCTTGAGGATGGACCTGTGATCGGGGACGTAGCCCCAGGTCAGATAATCCTCGACGGCGAGCGGGTCGATCTCGCGGCGCAGCAGCGGGTGAGCGAGAAGGGCCTTGAGTTCCGAGCCGAACGCCACACTGCCATCGCTCAGGGGAGCGTAGTAGAGCGGCTTCACCCCCAGTCGATCACGTGCGAGGAACAGGCTTCGCGCCTCCAGATCGTAGATCGCGAAGGCAAACATGCCATGCAGGTGATTGACGCAGTCGGCTCCCCACCGCTGCCATGCAGCCAGGATGACCTCACTGTCGCCGTCCGTCCGGAACGTGGCCCCGTGCGTCTTCAGTTCCTGCCTGAGCTCCCGGTAATTGTAGATCTCCCCATTGAAGACCAGCACCGCGCGCCCGTCCCGAGAAGCCATCGGCTGGGGCGAGCCGGCAAGATCGATGATCGACAGTCGGCGGTGACCAAGGCCCACCCCGGGGGCTGTCCAAACCCCTTCTCCGTCCGGTCCGCGATGCGCGATAGCATCGCACATGGCCGAGATCCGTGCAGGATCGACCGGCTTGGGCGTTTCCAGATGGTACAGGCCAGCGAAGCCACACATGACGCCGCGTTACCGGACCTGTGTGATGCGGTCGACCCAAGATTGGAGAGGACCGGTGGAGGCCTGGAACGCGAGGATCGAGCGTTCAGCCTGCCCCTTCGGTGCATCTTCCGAGGACAATACGATCATTGCCGTCGGGCGCGTCCTCAGCAGCAGGTGGTCAAGCATGACAGCAAGTTTCAGCCTTGCGTTGCTTCCGGAGAATAGATCGCCGCTTCGAAACCACGTGACGGCCAGCCTTTCGACGCGTCCGTTCCCGAGCAGGCGCTCGCTCAGCCCGCTGTCCACGGCGGGACCGCCGGACTGCCATGCCCATGCGCTGTCAGGCATCAGGGCACCTTGTCCGAAACCGCCAGCCTCGCGTTCCTCGCCTTGCGAAGCGTAGAGTGCGATGAAGACATCGACTTCATGACCGCTCCCGTCCCGGTAACGGCCGAGCAGACGATGATCTGCGCCTTGTGCGCGCGGCTCCCACCAGATCGAGGGCATATAGTCGACGCGGGACCATCCCGCGACGGCCGGCAGATCGATATGCGCCGGCATTGGCGCTTCGAGCCGATCCGCAATCGCTGCCCAGCTCCAACCCGCGGCCACGATGACCACGAGGCCGCATAGCCCCGCCACACCCGACAGTCCCATCGCGTCAAGACGCCCAAGCACCGCGGAGCGGCCGATTGTCTCTGCATCGATCATGGGCGAATCGATCGGGCGGTCGAAGAAGCGCCACGCGCCCAAAATGACCAGTGCGAGGACCGCCGCGAAGAAGAACCAGCCGTAGACGATGTGGTCGAAACCCGCCGCCGCTTCGATCCCGAAGATTTGCGCGGCATAGATCGTGCCCCAGGCTCGCACCCCATTGGCAAGGATCGGCACGATGACGCATGCCGCGAGCATCGCGACCCGTCGCCTCGGATCGAGGAAGCAGGTATTTGCCGCCAGGACGCCGAAAGCGACCATCGCGATGAGGAACTTCACGCCGGAGCAGGCCTCGGCAACCTCGAACAGCCCGGCGGGCGTATCGATGAAGACGCCATCGATCCTTGCCGGGATGCCGCTCAGGTGTGTGAGCGCAATGGTGATCTCGGCAGTGATCATCTGCAGCGGCTTGACCAGTTCCTCGCCGACGGGGACGAGGAAGACGAGGTAGCACAGCGGAAAGAGCAGCCCTGCCCCTACTCGCGCGCCAAGCAGAAGCGGAACGCTTGCGCCGAGCATGGCCACGGCGCCTGCCTGGCGTGCCAGATCCAGCCCGGAGATCGCGCCAAGCACCCACAGGAAAGCCGCTCCTGCAAAAAGGATGAGGCCCGGCCACCAGCCGCGCGGTGCAAGGCGCTGGAGCTCGGGCCAGCGCTGCCACACCATCCAGGCGATGATCGGTGGCACCAGAAGGATATGGTTGTAGGTGGAAATGTCCCACCACTGGCGAGCCATGGCGGCCCAGTCCGCGAAGAAGAGGACGAACAGCATCGCCCACGCAGCGGCAAGGCGCAGCAAAGGCAACCGCCATGCTGGCGCCAGCCTGTTCCACATCGCGGCAGGGGCGTGTGTGGCCATCGTCAGGCGATTTCTACGCATTCGGCGGCCATGCCCATGTAGTTCGGAAGGCGGGCCAGTGCCGCTCGCCAGCTTGCATGGGTGACGATCCATTCGCGTGCGGCCCGGCCCATCCGCCCGGCGAGGACAGGCGCTCGTCCGAGGTCCAGAACTGCCTGCGCCATTGCCGCGTCGCTTTCGCGAACCGCGAACTCCTGCCCGTCGAGAGCGTCGATACCCGTTGCCGCGCCCGGCGACAGGACGACTGGCAGCGCCATCGCCATGGCTTCCAGAACCTTGTTCTGCACGCCGCGCGCGATCTCCAGCGGAACGAGCGCTATATCGGCGGCCGCCAGCCAGGGCCGGATGTCATTCACCCTGCCCCAGACCATCACGCCGTCACGACCCGAACGGGAAAGCAGTTCGGCTCCCGGGTTGCGGCCTACGATGTGAAGGCTGGCCTCTGGGCACACCTCTCGTACCAAAGGCAGAATGCGGTCAATGGCGCGCACCGAAGCCTCGATGTTGGGAGCGTAGTCCATCTGCCCGGTGAAGACGATGCGCGGTGCTCCATGAGCCAGCATGCGCGGCTCAGGCGCTACCGTTGCGGGATCGAAGAACTCGGAATCGAGGCCGTTTCCCATCGCCTGCAACCGCGCCGCCCCGTTGGGCAAACGAGACCGAAGCAGTTCCGTCTCGGCGCAGCTGATCAGCAGGCTGACGTCCGCGATGGAGCAGATGCGTGCCTCTTCCGCTCGCAGCAGCCGGGCCTCGCGGCGCTCCATCCAGGCACGGAAACCCCGCTTTCCAGCAGCATAGGCTTCGAACTTGGCGGAATCGACGTCCACAAGGTCTGCGACAAGGCGCCCTCGATACTCGGGCGGAACATACTGTGCCATCTGGCCCGAGAACACGTAGATCGCATCGATGGGCCGGCTTTCCAGCACATCGCGAACATACGCTTCAAGCCGCTGGTCGTGAAAGGCGGTGAGGCTGACCGGACGCCCGCTGGCGAGCGCCTGGCTCCCGGCAACGGCCAGGGTCTTGCTTCGTTGGACGAGACGATAGCTGGCCGCCAGCGCCGCAAGGTCGGGTTCGCAGCAATAGTCCTGGTCGTCGTCGGCGAAAGTCGCAACATGCACAGGGCCGATGTTTACCAGCGCTTTCAGCACATGGTGCGAGCGGATCTTGTCACCGCGATCCGGAGGAAACGGGATGCGGTGGGACAGGAAAAGTATCTCTCCCATTCAGCCGATCCCACGCGCGATCAGGGGGCCGATCCGGTTGGCTATGCCCAGCGGCAGGCGCTTCCACAGCTCGATCTGCAGGGAAAGCTTCGAACTGGTAGGGTCCGCCTCCCTCATGGCTGCGCCCGGAGCTGTCCAGGTGGCGTAAGTCAGCGGTTCCGGCTCGAAGCCCCAGTTGCGCTTGAAGTGATAGGCGCCGCTCGACGTCTTGGAGCGGCCGAAATCGAAGACACGTGCGCCGCGCCTGCGCGCGTGGAGCATGAGCTCGTAATACATCCTGTCGTTCGCGCGCAGGCGCCGGGCCTCCCAGGTGCCGCCGCCCCAATACGGCATGACCGCGCCCGCGTGGTAAAGACTGATGACACTGGCGACCGGCTTGCCCTGGTGGCGCACGGTCAGGATGTCCGCATCCGCGCCAAAACCGTCCAGCACGGCTTCCAGTAGAGCCCGTGGAAAAACGGGCGTGCCCAGATTGCGGTAGCTCTCGCAGAACACGGCGTAGTGCGCGTCGCGATCGGCTTGCGATGTGCCGACATCGACCGTGAGATCGGTACCGAGCGAGCGACGAACCTCGGCCCGTTGCTTGCGCGGTATGGAGGCCAGCTGAGCCTCGTCATCACTTGCCAGAGGGCGGGCGAAGCTTGCGTGCGCCCCGGTCTTGTGCGCCCAACCGCCATTGTCTTGAGGGAGCGCACCCCCGCGCAGCTCGATCGAAGGGCAGGAAAGACGCCGCGCCATCTCCTCGGCCGCCAGGAACATGGCCGGAGGCTCCGCACCGTCGATGGTAAGAAGACCACCGCCGACGGCAAAGCCGGTGGACGCCAGAAGGCGTCCGAACACCGGCGAATGGATGGCGTTCAGCGGCAGGAAGGCCACGATCTCGCCGGCGCGCTCCTGAACCAGTGCAAACGCCCGGTTGCCGGTGGAGCGAGCCACGGGCACGAACCAGGCAGGGCGATGAAACGGAGTGCCTTCCGGGTGTCTGGCGACGAACGCCTCAAGCCGGGCGATTTCGCTCACGTCGGCAAGATCAAGCAGGCGCACTTGCGCAAGTGAAGGCACGAAAGGGGCGTTCATGCAGCCCGCGCCGCAACCGACGCGGGTTCTGTCAGGTGCGGGGCGCGCGCCTTCTCGCGCTCGGCGAGGGCGTCCATCCGGCCCCAGCGGAACTCGCCCAGCAGACGCGCGAGCTTGGCGCTCATGACGTCGAGATTCGTATAGTGCCGCAGGCGTGAGCGGAGCGGCGCGCCCTCGACCCGCGGCTGACCTGGATCGACCTCCCAGGGGTGGAAGTAGAAGACGGCGGGACGATCGTCCCTGCCGTTCACCTGCCGGATGGCCCAGCGGGAAAAAGCGTATGGCAGGACGCGGAAGAAGCCGCCTCCCCCTGCGGCCAGTCGGCGCCCGGCGAACTGCGCGGTGGTCACGGGAACTTCGACGAGATCGTGTCCGGCGACCGGCCGAAAGGCGAAGCGTGGCGCGTCTCGCCAGCCATAATGATCGTGCGCCACCGGCGCGACGCTGGAGCTATAGGCATAGCCCTGCTCGGCCAGAACCTCGAACGCCCAGGGCGTGCGCGCGTCTATAGAGAAGCTGGGAGCCCGATAACCCGTAACGGCCTTGCCCGAGGCGTCCTCGATAGCCTTTCGCGCCCGCGAGATATCTGCCGCAAACGTCCGGTGATCGAGGCGGAACACGCGCTCGTGATCCCACCCGTGGCTCGCGATTTCATGCCCCTGCCCGGCGATCCGGCGCAGAAGCTCCGGATGACGCTCGGCAACCCATCCCAGAGTGAAGAACGTGCCCTTGGCGTTCGCATCATCGAACAGCTGCAGGATGGCATCGCAGTTGCGCTCCACACGCGAGGCAAGGCCGTTCCATTCCGTGCGGTCGATCACTGTCTCGAAGGCGCCGACCTGGAACCAGTCCTCGACGTCGACCGACAGTCCGTTGACATGGCCCGCCGGCCCTGCGTGAGAAGGCATCGTCACGTTCAGCTCAGGCGACGTTGCGCTGCCCGTCGCCGCTCTCGATCCATTCGATGAGCATCGTCAGGGTATGGCGCAGCGTCCGCTCCTGCTCGGCTAGCCGAGTCTCCAGCCTTGCGGCTTGCATCGTCGCCTTCGCCAGTTCGTCGCGAAGTTCGGCAATCGCCTCGTCGGCACCCGAAGCGGCGGGAGCTTCCTCGCGCGTCTGCACCGAGGCGGCAAGCTCGAGGATTGCAGACTGCAACTCACCGATCCGCGCGTCCCGATCCGCAAGCGCAGCCTCGACAAGCTCAGCGACGGCGGCGGCACCGATCGCGTCGGCCGGGAAAGACGCCCCGCCAGGGGAAGAGGCGATCTCGGCAGCAGGGATCGTGTCCCGGCGGACCGAGGCTTGTTCCTGGGAAGCGGAAGCCGGCAAGGCGCCGTCGTCGCTCATCTCGTCGAGCACCTGGGACAGCATGGCTGCGTCGATGTTCTCGCGCTGGTCGACGGCCCCCAGCAGCAGCAGACGGTTGACAATCTGGTTGATCCGCCGGGGAATGCCGCCGGTCGCCTCATGCAGGTCCACGAACACGGCGGGATCGAAGCTGGGATTGCCCTTCCATCCCGCGCAGGCAAGCCGGTGCTCGATATATGGCTGGATCTCGCCCGGCTGCATGGCGCCCAGATGATGGGTCGCAATCACGCGCTGGCGCAGCTGTTCCAACTGCTCGCTCTCGAGCAGCGTCTGGCGGAACTCGGGCTGGCCGAGCAGCAGAGTCTGCAGCAGGGGATGCGAGCCGAGCTGGAAATTCGACAGCATGCGCAGTTCTTCGAGCGCGCTGATCGAAAGGTTCTGCGCCTCGTCGACGATCAGCAGGCACCGCCGCCCGGCGCGCGCCTCGTCATGGAAGAACGCCTCGAGAGCCCCGAGCGCCGATGCCTTGTCGTGTCCGGCGACCGGAATTCCGAAGGACTGGGCGACCACATGGACGATCTCTTCTCCATCAAGCGCGCTCGTCACCACGTTGGCGGCGGTCAGGCGCTGCGGGTCGATCGTTGCCATCAGATAGGCGACGAGCGTGGACTTGCCCGCCCCGACCTCGCCCGTGATGACCACGAAGCCTTCGCCCTGCGCGAGACCGTACCCGAGATAGGACAGCGCCTTGCGATGGGTGAGGCTTTCGAAATAAAAGGCGGGATCGGGGGTAAGTTGGAAAGGCCTCGCGTCGAGCCCGTAGAAGTCGTCGAACATGGCGGTTTTCCTTATCAGAACGAGTAACGCAGACCGGCGAGCGCCGAGGCGGTCCACAGGTCGTCGATCGCCGGGGCGTCGTAGCTTTGGCCGTTTAGAGCAACTGCGATCGTACCACGCAGCCGCGCCGCCAGCACCCTGTAGTAGCTCGCCGAGGCTCCGTATCCGGCGACAGCCTGGGTCAGCGGGTCGCTGCTGTCGACCCAGTTGGCATAGATATTTGCCGACCAACCGGCGTCGCGGCCCATATCGCCGCTGACATAGGCCGACAGCCACCAGTTCTCGTCTATCACCCCGTCAGCCGAAGCAAGCACCGTGTTGCGCGCCGCGATGTATTTGCGCCGGTCATAGCCGCCGCCCACGCCTGCATTCAGGCGACCGATCTGCATCGAGTAGTTCGCTGCGATCCCCCGCGCGCGGAACATCGAAGAGCGCACCGAGCCCAGTGCGCTCGAGATGCAGTTGCCGCTTTCCAGCGAGGAAACGCAGCCCCGCAATTCACCCGTAACGGGATCGCGTACGACCTCGAAATCATCGGGCAACTGATCGAGAGTGCGGTTCAACTGTCCGCCGAACCCTGAGACGTTGTCATAGACTGCGACGCTGAACTGGCTGCGGTCGTTGGGCGCATAGGCAAGCGTTCCGCCGAAGCTCGTCGAACCGTAGCGTCGCCCGAAGTGTGCCGAGAGCGATGTTCGCCGGCTGGGCCGCCACATGACGGCCACGTCCCAGATGAGGCCGCTGACATCGTAGGCCAGTTCGCGCGGCGAGGACTTGTCCGTGACGTAGCGTCCGTCCGAGCCGATCACCGGGAGGCCGTCGGCGCCGCGCAGGGCATCGCGGCTGGATACCTCGACATCCTCGTAGCCGATTGCGCCGACCGCCTGCACGGTGCGGCTGACCGGCACGGTCACCATGGCGCGGGCCTGCATGTCGCGGGCTCGTTGGTCCAGGTTGGAGACGTCTTCCTGATAGAAGCTGCCTCCCACGCCGACGCCGACGGGGAGGACAGTGCCGGGGGCAAAACCCGCCTGAACGTCGGCCATGTGCGTCGTGCTGTCGTCGAAGACGTCGGCAGCCGCGCCTGTCTGGGCGTTGCGTGCGCCGTTGGACTGGTCCACCTTGGTATAGCCGAGCCTGTAATTGCCCGAAAGGTTGAGGTCCCCTGCTCGCGTGGCCACCGAAGGACCGACGTAGGCGGAGTACACGGTCGACTTGCCGTTCCCCGCAAGCGTTCCAACGGCAAGCGCAGTGCCGCCGTTCTCCACATCGACCTGCGAGGCCAGACCGCCGGCTTCGATCGTTACGCCCGGTACAACCGTGGCGTAGCCGCTCACGAGACCGCTGATGGCGTCGCCGTCGCCCGCCCGCTTGCCCCAACCGAACTGTCGCTGGTAGCGCACCGAAGCCGAAGCGCCGGTGTTGCGCCCCTGGACAGAGGCATCCGCCCCGATCGCCGCCTGTGTGTAGGTTAGCACATCGTCTCCGGGCGACAGCTCGGCCGTGACGATCTGATCGAGTTCGATGTACGGCTGGATCTCGACCCGGCGACCACTTAACCCGCGCCCTCGGCCGCGGGAAGCCCTACCGGATTGCACGCCGCCGCCCTCCGGCGCGGCCTCGGCCTGGGTGCCACCGCCAACCCCTTCGTAGCCGATGGACTGAGCCGTCGCCGCCGCGGGCATTGCGGTGGCAGAGAGTACCGCGAAAGCGGCGATACGGCGCCGCGCATGGCTGGACCGCTTCATCCCTTGTACCCGTAGTACGAGCCGAAGCGCCGGCCGCTGGGACTGAACTGCGCGGCATTGAGCAGCAACTGCACGTTGGGGCACGCGCCAAGCAGCGAGATGGCATCGTCAAGGGCGCCTCGCCCGGTCCGGTCGGCCCGCACGATCACCACGGTCTGGCCGACGTACTTGGCCAGCTCGGCCGCCGGCGATGCGGCGAGCGCGGGCGGGGAATCGAATATCACGATGCGATGGGGCGCATCCTGCGTCAGCCGGTCGAGCACCCGTGCGGTGCGCGAGCTTGAAAGGTACTCGCTGTCGGAGCTGCTGGTGTCTCCCGCCGGCAGAACCCACAGACCCGGTATGTCGGTCCCCAGCACGCAGTCGGTCACGTCCACCGTCTCGTCCATCAGCGCGTCCATCAGGCCTTTCCCTCCCGGCATCCCGAGAGCGGAAAGGATCGAGGGCTTGGCAAAGTCGGCGTCCACAAGGAGCACTTCACTCTCCTTTTCCGCCGCGATGGAGAGCGCAAGGTTCACCGAACAGTAAGTCTTGCCCTCGCCCGGATGCGGCGAACTGACGAGAATGCGCTGAGCCATCGGTCCTGCCTTCTGCCGACGCAGATCGGCGGCCTGAAGCAGCAACTGCCGCTTTACGATCCGGAACTCCTCGAGAGTTTCCGTGACGGTGCCCTCGGGCACGATCAGCCCCTGTTCGCGCAGATGCTCACGGTCGATGACGTGACGCTCGCCGCTGAAAATCGCGGCCGAGGGCGTAGCGTCTACGCTCCCGGAATGCGCTGCAGGGGGTCCGGACGTCGTAGGCGATCGATCCGCGACAGGGTCCTCCTCAGGCGAGACGTCGACAGGCTTCGCCGCCGATTGCTGCTCCGGCGCTTTTGGATAAACCGGGACCGGCCGGACCATGAAGCTGTTGAAGTCGAACTTGCCTGCAGCGCGCTCCAGCAGCGATTTTCCGGCAGGCTCTTGGCTTTGCGGGGGGACCGGGATCTTGCGATGGTCTGTCATGTCGGTTCCCTCACGCCACCATGCCGCGCTGGACGAACTCGGCAGCGAGCAACACCACGAACAGCCCGCAGAGTGCGGCGCAGCTGGCGTAGAAGTACTTCAGTCGCTTGCGACGCAGCGCCCGAGCGCCATCGGTCATGCTCTGCGAAATGGCGCCGAGCACCGGCAGGCCGGTCGCGCGCTCAAGCGAAGAGGTGGTGGCGAAGACGGACCGAACCCGGCTGAGCGCAAGAGCAATCGCGCATCCGCCGCCGATACCCGCCATCAGCACGCCCAGAAGGAGCAGCGGACGGTTGGGGGCGACGGGGGCCCGAGGCGTGGTTGGCGGGTCAACGACCTCGAACTTCACTGCCTCGCGCTCGGTCTTCACCTCGCCGCGCAGGCGCAGTTCCTCGCGGTCCTGCAGGAGCTTGTCGTACTGCTGGCGAAGCACGTCGTAGTCGCGATTGATGCGTTGCGCCTGCGTGGCCAGTTCCGGGTCCTGTATGGCCGCCGCGGTGAGCGAGGCAATGTCTGATTGGAGCGCCGCCTTGCGGGATTGCAGCGCCTGCACGTTCGCCTGGCGTTCGGCCCGGATGGACTGGAGCGAACTGTAGGCAGGGTTGATCGTGCCCCGGCCGCTGGCAGCTTCCTGCGCCGCCGGGGCCCTGAGCGCTGCAACCTGGTTGCGGGCGGCTATCACGTCGGGATGGCTGTCGGTGAGCCCCCTTGCGCGCATCGCAGACAGGTCCGCCTGTGCCCGCGCAAGGGCCGACTGCGGACCACCATCCGATGCTCCTGCGATCGTGCGCGGAGTACCCGCCAGCTGACCGTCGATTGCTGCCAGCGCGCTCTGGGCTGCGGAGAGGTCAGCCTCGATGTCGCGGACATTGGCGCGCGAGGTTTCCAGACGCTGAGCCATGGCCGCGCCGCCCAGCGCCATCTCGGGATGCTGCGCCTCGAAGGAAGTGCGCTTCGTCTCTGCGGATTCGAGCTCACGCTCGCGCTGGGCAAGCTGCTGGTTAACGAAGGCCAGGGTCTCCACCATTTCGCCCCGGTTTCCGGCCAGGTTCTCTTCGCGGAAGATGTCGATCATCTTCTGGGCAACGCTCTGCGCGAGCTTGGCGTTCTCGCCATCCGAAAAGGAGCTGTCGTTCGCTGTCGCCGTGATCTCGAAGAGGTTGTCCTGCTGGCTGACCACCTTCACGTTGTTGCCAAGCCGGAGGACTGCGGCCTCCATCTGCTTGGGATCCTCGATCGTATCGCCAAGGCGCGTGGAACGTACGACTTTCTCGAGATTGACGGCAGCGGTAAGCGTCTGGCGGATCCGCTCGATGTCCCGCTTCTTGTCGGCGACACCGATCCCGACCTGTTCGGCCAGCGCATCATCGAGCTGGATGAAGATCCGCGCCCGCGATTCGTAGGAATTGGGTATCAGCGCGACCAGCAGCCAGCCGACCACGCAGATCGCCCAGGCTGCGGCAAGCGCGATCCAGCGGCGGTGCCACACGCTGTGAAGCGCGCTGAGAACCTGTTCGTAAAGCGAGTCCATGCCGCGCAGAGGCCCTTAGAACATGCTCTCGGGGATGATGATCACATCCCCGGGCGAAAGCATGACGTTCGCCTTGCTGTCGCCCTTCTTGAGAAGGTCTCCAAGCCGCAGGTTGTATTCCTTCTGGGTGCCGCTGGTCTTGTCGAAGCGTATCAGGCGAGCGCTGTTGCCCGCTGCATACTCTGACAGGCCACCCACCGATATCATCGCGTCAAGCACTGTCATGTTCGCGCGGTAGGGAATGGAGGCCGGCTTTTCGGTAGCGCCGACGATGCGGATCTGCTGGCTGAACGTGCCGGAGAACCCGTCCACGATCACCGAGACGAGCGGATCCTCGATATACTGTGAAAGCTGCAGGCGGATGTCCTGCGCCAGCATCGCGGGGGTCTTGCCCACGGCAGGCATGTCGGTGATCAACGGCGTGGTGATCCGCCCATCGGGCCTCACCTGCACCTTGGCGCCCAGTTCCGGGTTGCGCCAGACGAAGACGGTCAGCTGATCGAGCGGGCCGATGACGTATTCTTCGCCCGGCCCTTCCTGCATCGCCACGAAGGCTGCGGGCGGCAACTGCGGGCCGGAAGTCGATGCACATCCCGTCAGGGCGACGCTGGCAAGCGCACAGGCGGCCAGAAGTCGGACGGAGCGATGATGCGGCATGGTACTTCCCTGTCTGAACCTGTTCCTCCTGCGGGCAATCTGCACGCGGGACGAAGCTTGGCGAAATTCGATATGCGGTATCCTGTCAAAGGGTGAACATTGCGTTAGCCTTGCAAGGCTAATCCCTGCGCGGTCCCATTCCGGGACGATCCCGCAGTAGCCGTTAACACCGGCGCCTTGCTTCAGACCAGCATCTCCACCGCCGGTCCCTGCCCCAGGAACGACGACGGACTGGCGCTCGCCCCATAAGCGCCGGCGCAGAAAACGGCGACGAGATCGCCTGCGTCGGCACGGGGGAAGCCTCCCTTGTCCGCGAGCCGGTCGAGCGGCGTGCAAAGGCACCCGACGATCGTCGCCTCCTCCGCGACCGGCGCGCCAAACCGGGTGGCTATGGCGGAGGGGTAGTTTCGCCGGACGACCGTACCGAAGTTGCCGGAGGCTGCCAGTTGGTGGTGCAATCCACCATCGGTGACAAGGAAGACTTCGCCATGGCTCACCTTGCGATCGACTATCCGCGCAAGGTAGACGCCCGCCTCTCCGACAAGATAGCGGCCAAGTTCGATGCAGAATTCCGTGTCGCGAAGCACATCGGGCAAGGCTGCCATCTGCGCTGCCAGCCGCTCTCCGACAAGCGGCAGGTCGATCGGCGTGTCCCCAGGGAAGTAGGGAATGCCCAGTCCTCCGCCAAGATTGCAGTGCGGCAGGGGCACACCGCTTTGCTGCGCCAGTTCGGCTGCGAGCGCGAGAGCCTGCGCCTGGGTGTCCGCCACCGCCTCCGCATCGAGCGCCTGACTGCCTGCGAAGATATGGAAGCCACGCCACTGCGCACCGCTATCGATCACGGTGCGCACAAGGGCGGGTACACGCTCCGCATCGATGCCGAAGGGTTTTGCGCCTCCACCCATCTTCATGCCCGAGCCCTTGAGGTCGAACGAGGGATTGACCCTGATGGCGAGGCGCGGCCGCACGCCCACACGCTCCGCTATCGCGATTGCGCGGGCCGCCTCGCCCTCCGACTCCAGGTTGAGCGTCACTCCCGCTTCAATCGCTGCCTGCAATTCGCTATCCCGCTTGCCCGGGCCCGCAAAGCTTACCTGCGCAAGCGACAGACCGGCGCCGCGCACGATCTCGAGTTCACCGCCGGATGCGATATCGAAGCCATCGACCAGCCCGCGCATAAGCTCCAGCAGGGGCGGAAAAGGATTGGCCTTCACGGCGTAGTGGAGAGCAATCCGGACGGGCAGCGCGCTGCGCAATTCCGCGACGCGGCGGCGGATATGATCCGCACTGTACAGGAACAGCGGAGTCGATCCCGCCTCCTCCACCCAACGGGTCACGGGCGACCCACCAAGCTCCAGCACGCCATCGACCGCGCCAAAGCCCGAGGGAATGGGGCCGAGCGCCTTCATGCCGCGATCTCCGAGGCGAGTAGAGTGCGATCGATCTTGCCGTTGGGCCCGACCGGCATTGCCTCGCGCCAGTGGATTACCTTGGGCTGCATGAAGTTCGGCAGTTCCTGCATCAGCCTTCTCGGCAGTTCCTCGCCTGCGTCCTGCTGCCCCGGCGCAGCTCTCACGACGAGATGGATCACCTGTCCCAGCCGAGCGTCGGCAACGCCCAGCGCTACCGCCTCGGCAACGAGGCCAGTGGCGAGCGCGGCTTCCTCGATCTCCTGTGGCGAGACACGGTTACCGGCCGTCTTGATCATCGCATCGCGCCGACCCGCGAAATAGAGCAGACCTTCGCTGTCCCGGCGCACGCGATCACCCGACCACACTGCCGTTCCTCCATAGCGTGAAGCAGCAGGCGCAGGTCGGAAGCGCTCGGCCGTGCGCTGGAGGTCACGCCAGTACCCTTGCGCAACGAGCGGACCGCAGTGGACGAGTTCGCCCTCGATGCCGTTCGCAGCAACATCGCCGCTTTCATCGATCACGAGTATCTCCGCATGGGGGATGGCCTTGCCCATGGAGGTCGGGTGCGTATCGACCAGTGCGGGATCGAGATAGGTCGAGCGAAAGGCCTCCGTCAGGCCGTACATGGGGAACAGGCTGGCCGACGGGAACAAGGCGCGCAGGCGGCGCACAAGATCGGCTGTCAACGCGCCCCCGCTATTGGTCAGCCGGCGCAGCTTGGCCGCTGTCTCAGGCGGCCAGTCCAGTTCGCATAGCTGCACCCACAGCGGGGGAACAGCGGCCAGCGTCGTCACGCCATGGCGCTCCACCGCTTTCATCACATCGCGCGAGACAAGGTAGTCGAGCGGGATGACGCAGGCTCCGGCGAACCATGTCGAAAGAAGCTGGTTCTGCCCGTAGTCGAACGAAAGCGGCAGCACCGCCAGCGTGCGGTCGTCGGACGCCAGCGCGAGGTAGCCGCTCACGCTTTCGGCCCCAAGCCACATGTTCGCATGGCTCAGCATCACGCCTTTCGGAAGGCCGGTCGAACCGCTGGTATAGAGGATCGCGGCAAGGGTATCGGGATCGGCCGCCGAGGGCGGCAACGCCCCGCCGAGCCGCTGCGCAAGCTCCAGCACCTCGGCTTCTTCCAGCACGCGGCAGGACGCAGGAACTTCATTTGCATCGAGAGTCCCGATCCGCGCCGACGTCCCGATGAGCAACGCCGCTCCACTATCTGCAAGGATGTGCGCGGCCTGCGCATGCTTGAGAAGCGGGTTGATGGGCACGTGGACCAGTTCCGCCCGCGCGGCGGCAAGAGGCATCAGGCAGGTCAGTTCGCCCTTTGCCGACCAGGTGGCGACGCGCGCGCCCTTCTCCGGCACCTCGTGCGCCAGCCACGCAGCCAGGCGCGAGACACGCGTTCTTAAGTCCTTCCAGCTAAGCACCCCTTCACGAAGCACCAGAGCATCGTCATCATCGGCCCCGCGCAGGGCCAGGTGGTCAAGCGGCAGGATCGTGCTGTCGGAACTGACCGGCATGGAAGAAGAAAGCTCCGCGAGGATACGTGACACGGATCGTCTATCTCTCCGAATTCAAGGAAGCGCAATCCGACGCGGCGCTCGCGCACTTTCTCTCTTATGCTTGCCAGCATGCACCCTTCGACCGGCTCGCATGGTGGGAAGGCCTTGCCGAGCACTGCGCCATGACCCCGCTGCTGGCCTTCGCAAGCAACGAAGGAGGCATGGCAGTCCTGCCCCTCGCCAGCGGATCCGGGCGTCTGACCGCGCTTGCCAACTGGTACACCTTCCGCTTCCGGCCGCTTGTGTCAGGTCCGCGCCCGCCGCTGGACGGTCTCGCCCGCGCTCTTCGCAAGCGCGCCCATCGGATCACGCTTACGAATGTGCCCGACGAGGATGGAAGCGCCACGGCAACGCAGAAGGCTTTCCGCCAGGCGGGTTGGCTGGTCCGCCGCGAGATGTGCGGCATCAATCACATTCTCCCTGTAAATGGACGCAGCTACGAAGATTATCTTTCCAGCCGCCCCGGCAAGGTTCGCACGACGCTGAAGCGCAAGTCTGGGCGGGTTCGGGCCGAAATCCTCACTCACTTCGACGAAATGGCATGGGCCGAATACGAGGCCGTATACGCGCAGAGCTGGAAGCCGCACGAGGGTTCGCCCGAGTTCCTGCGCACCTTCGCGAAAGCCGAAGGCGCGGCAGGCCGCCTCCGCCTGGGGATCGCGCGGGATGCCCTCGATCCGCATGGACCGGCAATCGCGGCGCAGATGTGGACAGTCGAAGGCGGAACCGCGTTCATCCACAAGCTTGCCCATCGGGAGGCCGCGCGCGTTCTCTCCCCGGGGTCGGTATTGAGCGCAGCGATGATCGCACATGCGCTGGATCGCGACCGGGTTTCACTGGTAGACTTTGGCACCGGCGACGATCCTTACAAGCGTGACTGGATGGAGCAACAGCGCCCGCGCTATAGCCTGGACATGCTCAAGCCGCTTTCCCCTCGAAACTGGCCGGTTCTGGCGAAGTGGGCGCTACGCAGCCTTGCCGCTGGCACCAACCGGGGGTAGAGGCCCCGCGATAATCGACGGATCGATCGTCCACAGATACTCTGCAGCCGAGGGGCCATGCCAGACAACACCGACCTGCTTCTGCGTCGCATCCTGACGGACGTACTTGGGCTCAAGCCCGGCCAGGCCGATCAATTCGATGAGCAAACGGGCCTGTTCGGGCACCTGCCCGAGCTTGATTCCATGGCCGTGGCCGGGCTCCTGACCGAGCTGGAGGACCGTCTCGACATCGTGATCGACGACGACGAGATCGAGGGCGAGATGCTGGAGACCTATGGCGGTCTCCTCGCCTTTGCCGAGGCGAAGCGGGCGGGGTGACACGCCTCTCGCCCGGAGAACGAAGGGGATGATCCCGACGAGCTGGCCCTGTCCGCTTCCGGGGGGCGGCACCTGCGAGGAGGCAGCGCTCCAGTTCGACGAGGCGCGGCCGGTTCGGTTGCTGATAGTTCCGGCGCTGTTCGACGAAGCCAACCGGCTGCGGCGCTTCGCTGTCGAGTTGATGCGCCGCCTCGACCGTTTGGGGATCGACAGCTTCCTGCCCGATCTGCCCGGTTGCACTGAAAGCCTGCAGCCGCTCGACATGCAGGATCCGACCGACTGGCTGGATGCCATGGCCGCGGCCGCCCTGCACTTCGGCGCGACACATGCCATGGGGGTGCGTGGCGGATGCCTGCTCACTCCCAACCGGTTGCCTGCCCTGCACTATGCGCCCGTAAAGGGTGCCTCGATCCTGCGGCAGATGATACGCGCGCGGATTCTCTCGGCCCGTGAGGCCGGTCGTGAGGAGAGCCGGGAGCAACTGGCTGCCCTTGCTGTGTCAGAAGGGGTCACACTTTCAGGCTATAGCCTTGGTGCCGATTTCTACCGGCACTTCGAGCCGATGATACCGGCGCGCGACGCGCTTGTGATCGTTCAGGAGCAACTGGGTGCAAGCGGTCTGTGGCTACGGGCCGAACCCGGCGAGGATGCGGCGCAGGCCGAGGCACTAGCCGTGATCCTGCACCGGGAACTGAGCGCATGACGCGCCGGCATCTCACGTTCGAGTGCGAGGGAGCGCGCCTCGTGGCGACCCTCGACACGGCCCCCGGACGCACCGCGCTCCTCCTCGTATCAGGAGGAAACGAGGTGCGCAGCGGTGCCTGGAACGGACAGGCCCGGCTCGCCGCAGGGGTCGCCGCACAAGGCTATCCGGTACTGCGCTTCGACCGGCGCGGCGTGGGTGACAGCGAGGGCATCAACGAGGGCTTCCGGTCTGCCGCTCCTGACATCGCGGCCGCGCGGCAGGCACTGCTCTCACAATGCCCGCAAGTGGACCGCGTGATCGGCATGGGCAACTGCGATGCCGCCAGCGCGCTTATGCTCGCCGCAGGCGCGGGAATGGACGGTCTGGTGCTCTCCAATCCCTGGACGATCGAGCGGGAAAGCGACGAAGCACCTGTGCAGGTGGTCCGTGACCACTATCGCCGCCGCCTTTCCGATCCTGCGGCGATCAGGCGACTGCTGACGGGGAAAGTCTCGTTGCCAGCCTTGCTGCGCAGCCTGGCGCATGTCTTGCGCAAGGATCCAAAGGCGGATGGCGACAGCCTCGCAGACCTGATGAAGCGGGGGATTTCAGGCTACCAGGGCACGGTCCGCTTCCTCGTGGCAGGTAAGGACCGGACGGGACGGGCGTTCCTGTCACGATGGGACCGGGCAGACCCGCGGCTGCACATCTGCCCCGATGCCTCGCACAGCTATGTCGAGCCGGAGGCAAAGGAGTGGTTGCTTCGCCAAGTGCTGGAAGCACTTCGGCAATAGGGCTCCTTTCCCGTTCGTGGGAAAAGGCCCCTCGCCTCGGGTGCCTGAAGATCAGTACTGCACGGTTTCCGTCACTCCCTCGAACTGTCTGGCGGCCAGGTAGCGCTCGGCGTCCAGTGCCGCCATGCAGCCCATTCCGGCGGCAGTGATGGCCTGACGATAGACGTGGTCGGAAACGTCTCCGGCGGCGAAAACACCCGGAACATCCGTCTTGGGGGTGCCGGGCTGCACCAGGAGATAGCCGGTCTCGTCCATCGCCAGCTTGCCCTTGAAGAGCTCCGTTGCAGGGGCATGCCCGATAGCCACGAAAGCACCGTCCGCCAGCACGTCGCTCTGCTCGCCGGTCTGGGTGTCGATCAGCGCCACAGCGCGCAGAGCACCATCCTCACCCGGCATGAAGCGATCCACGCGCTTGTTCCACATCACCGAGATCTTGGGATGGGCAAAAAGGCGATCCTGAAGGATCTTCTCGGCACGCAGGGAATCGCGCCGGTGGATCAGGACGACGTCGTCGGAGTGATTGGTAAGATACAGCGCTTCCTCCACGGCAGTGTTGCCGCCGCCGATGACGACGACCTTCTTGCCGCGGTAGAAGAACCCGTCGCAAGTCGCGCAGGCAGAGACGCCCTTCCCGGAAAGCTCCTGCTCCCCGGGCACGCCCAACCACTGCGCCTGCGCCCCCGTCGCAATGACGAGCGTATCGCCCTCGTAGATGTCGCCGCCGTCACCTCTGGCAATGAACGTCTCTCCGGAAAGATCGACGCTGGTGATCGTGTCCCACATCATGCGGGTGCCAACGTGAACGGCCTGAGCCTCCATCTCCTGCATCAGCCACGGCCCCTGGATAACCTCGCGGAAGCCCGGGTAATTCTCCACATCGGTGGTGATGGTCAGCTGACCGCCCGGCTGCAATCCCTGCACGACGATCGGCTGCATGCCCGCGCGCGCGCCGTAGATGGCGGCGGACAGGCCGGCAGGTCCGGAACCGATGATCAGCATACGGGTCTTGTGCGTGGTTGCCACTGGGCAGTCTCCGAAGGAACTCAACTATCGTCTTGGCCGCGAGATAGTCTCTCGCCCCCTGCTTTGCCAAGGATGGGCGAGGGATAGCATTATTTCATCCCCACAAATGCTTCCTTCGGGCATGGTCCAGACGGCACCCTCATCGCCCGGGCGCATTCCTCCGAGCGTTGACGGCGCACGCGAGACGCTCCACGTTCCCTGCCATGCAGATCCAGCCTGGCCCAACGTCGAACCGTTTCATCTCGCAACGCCTGCGACTCAACTATGCCGATTGGGGCAATCCGGACGCTCCGCTGCTCATCCTGCAGCATGGTGGACGAGATCATTGCCGAAGCTGGGACTGGGTCGCACAGGAACTGCGGCACGACTGGCACGTCGTCTGCCCCGACCTTCGTGGTCACGGCGATAGCGAGTGGTCCCCCGAAGGACATTATGGGATGGACGCCTTCGTCTACGATTTTGCGCAGCTCGTGCATACCTTGGGCCGGGAGAAGGTGACGATCATCGCCCATTCGCTGGGCGGCAACATCGCTACGCGCTTCACCGGCCTTTACCCGGACAGGGTGGCGAAGTTCGTCAACATCGAAGGACTTGGCCCCGCTCCCGCGATGCGGCGCGCGCAGGAAACACGCGATGCCGGCGAGCGGCTGCGGCAGTGGATTGAAGACAAGCGCCAGGCATCCGGCCGTACGGTGCGCAAGTACGCAAACCTGCGCGACGCCTACCAGCGGATGAAAAGGGAGAACGCCTTCCTGACGGATGAACAGGCACGCCACCTTACCGTGCACGGCGCAAGCCGGAACGAGGACGGCACATGGAGCTGGAAGTTCGACAACTACCTTAACGTTTGGTCTGCATCGGACCTGCCCACGGACCAAGTAGTCGCCCTGTGGGAAGCGATCACCTGCCCCATGCTGCTTCTATGGGGCACGAACAGCTTTGCCAGCAGCCCCGCCAGCGACGAGCGACTGAAGCATCTTCCTACAGCCCAACTGATCGAGTACGAAAATGCAGGCCACTGGCTCCACCACGACCAGTTCGATCGCTTCGTCGCGGACGTGAAATCCTTTCTCTCCTGACCGCCGACCTACCCGGGGAGCACCTGCTGCAGTTGTCGGCGTCATGCCGCTCTACTCGTCGCCCGACAGTTCTTCCAGGCGGTCACGGCGGGCCGTTCTGTCCCTGCAGCAGCGCGAACGCTCCGACGCGATCAGGCCAGGAGGAAGTATCCAAGCGCGGCCCAGCAGGCCATACAAAGCAAGATGGCAATCGTCAGCCCGCGGCCGTCGTGCTCTTCCTCGCTACGGCCGATGCGCTGGGCAGCGTAGACCATGCCGTGGGGCAGTGGCGATGGGAAACGCCTGGAATCGAAACCACGTTCGAAACGAATGATGTTTTCATCTGCGACCTTCATGATCCATCCTCAACCATCCGGCGAGCTTTCGGGCGCCGTTGCGGCCCTGCTGCCTTGTCAATCCCATGGG
Organism: Novosphingobium silvae; assembly: GCF_009856825.1. Classification (GTDB taxonomy): domain Bacteria; phylum Pseudomonadota; class Alphaproteobacteria; order Sphingomonadales; family Sphingomonadaceae; genus Novosphingobium; species Novosphingobium silvae. Next base: position 251,586 of record NZ_WVTD01000002.1, read on the forward strand.
GCGCACCTGTTGGCGTCGCCTCCAATTAACTACTACCAAATATATAGCAAAAAACGTCGGACGGTTCCAGATCGCCTTGAGGCCGGTCGAATATTCTCGGCGTCATTCTAAAATTGTAACTTTGATGCTGGAAATCGTAATATATATTTATGTTGCGAAAATTTTTCACCGCCGGCGCGCCGACAATTGCCGCACTGCACAGCGTTTCCGGTTCCGAATTTGCTGGACTGGTAAGTTATCGCCAAGAAATATCCCGGTAATTTCACTGCAAAGCAGCATTTTATTGCTCTTTCACGCCGCAATGCAGCAACTGTTGCTGATGGCGCCGCCCTCTCGTCCTCCTTCAAAGCTTGGTGCGCCCGCAAAGGCTTGATTCGCCGCGCATCGGAAGACCTCTTCCGGTACTTGCCGGGTTAGAGGCGCCGCTTTAGCGTGAAGCGATGACCGCTGCTCCACCGCTCAAGATCAAGATACAAATCTACTGCGGCTCCGAGGTCGCGATGGGGCCGGGCAAGGCGGACCTGCTGGACGCCATACGCGCGCACGGCTCCATCTCCGCAGCGGGCCGCGCCATGGAGATGAGCTACCGGCGAGCATGGCTGCTGGTCGATGCCATGAACCGCTGCTGGCACGCCCCACTGGTCCACACCGCACCCGGTCGTGCGGCAAGCAGCGGCGCCAGGCTGACCGAGCTGGGTGAAGAAGTGCTCGTCCGCTATCGCGCGCTGCAGGAAGGCATCGTCGGCGCATCCCGAGGATCCGATTACGACGCCCTCGCCAGCGCACTTCTACCTGAGCCAAGGGCCAGCCAGAAAGCCTGACCACCTGCTATCCCGGCGCGGCACGAAGATGCCGCCGCTTGCAATGCATGCAGATCGATATACTGGTCGATACAGTATCCTTCGGAGGCCCTCTCGATGACAATCTCCCTCGCTCGAAGCGTGGCAGCGCTTACCGCGACGTTCGCGCTGGTGTTCGCGTCCGCCGCACCGGCGGCCACTGCGCCGAAAGCGCCCGTCGTCCTCGCGGCAGCAAGCCTGCAGGAATCGATGAACGCCGCTGCAGACGCGTGGAAGGCGAAGGGCCATCCCCGCCCGCGGATCTCGTTCGCCGGATCCTCGGCATTGGCCCGCCAGATCGAGGCCGGGGCCCCTGCCGACATCTTCGTATCCGCCGACGAGCCCTGGATGGACGAGGTGCAGTCCAGGGGCTTGCTACGCAAGGGTTCGCGAGTGTCGTTCCTACGCAACTCGCTGGTCCTGGTCGCTCCGCGCGCAAGCACCGTCCGGTTGCGGATTTCGACCGGTATGCCGCTGGCTAAGGCGCTGGGCGGCGGGCGACTGGCGATCGCCGATCCCTCCGGTGTACCGGCAGGGGTCTACGGCAAGCAGGCGCTGACCAGGCTCGGCGTCTGGAGATCGGTTGAAGGCAAGCTGGCGCCCGGGGAAAGTGTCCGCGCCGCACTGGCGCTCGTCAGCCGGGGCGCGGCCCCGCTGGGGATCGTCTATGCCACGGATGCAAGGGCGGATCGCGGAGTACGCGTAGTCGGATGGTTCCCTGCGTCCAGCCATGACCCCATCAGCTACCCTGTCGCGCTGATAGCATCTTCCCGCAACCCCGAAGCCGAGGCCTTCCGGCGCTATCTCGTCTCTACAGCGGGCAAGGCTGTATTCCGTCGCTATGGGTTTGCAACGAAGTAGCTGGACAATGATTTGGCTATCTACCGTTGAATGGGAAATCCTGCTTCTTTCCTTGAAAGTGAGCGCCGTGGCGATTGCAGCGGCCTTACCGGCGGCCTTCGGCTTGGCATGGATGCTTGCGCGCTGGACGTTCCCGGGAAAGGTCCTGCTCGACGCACTCGTTCATCTGCCGCTTGTCCTGCCTCCGGTCGTGACGGGGTGGCTGCTGCTGATGGTCTTCAGCCCGAATGCCATGGTGGGCGGCTTCCTTGAGCGGGTGTTCGGGATCACTATCCTGTTCCGCTGGACCGGCGCTGCCCTTGCGGCGGCGGTGATGGCGCTGCCGCTGATGGTGCGCGCCATGCGTTTGTCGCTCGAGGCTGTGGACCGCAGGCTGGAGGGCGCCGCCCGCACGCTTGGCGCCGGCCGATGGCGCACCTTCGCGAAAGTGACTCTGCCGCTGTCCGCCAACGGAATACTGGCAGCCCTGGTGCTGGGGCTCGCTCGCTCCCTCGGAGAGTTCGGCGCGACAGTCACCTTCGCCTCCAACATTCCCGGCGAGACGCAGACGCTGCCCCTGGCGATCTATAGCGCATTGCAGATGCCCGGTTCCGATATTCAGGTGGCGCGCCTTGCCGGGATTTCGGTGGCGCTGTCGTTGATCGCACTGGTGACCTCCGAATGGCTTGCGCGACGCAGTGGCCAGCACAGGGGCCGTCATGAGCTTTGAAATCGATGTCGTCCTGCGCCGCGGGACATTGTCGCTGTCTTATTCCTTCACCTCGGGACCCGGCCTCACGGCATTGTTTGGACCTTCGGGCGCCGGCAAGACGAGCCTGCTCGATGCGGTAGCCGGACTGGTTCGACCTTCGAAGGGGCGCATCTGCGTTGCGGGAACGCCTCTTTACGACCGGTCGGCCGCGATCGATCTCAGCCCCGAGCAGCGAAGGTGCGGATATGTCTTCCAGGATCTGCGACTATTTCCGCATCTGACCGTCCGCAGCAACCTGGAATTCGGGATGAGGCGCGCTGCAGGGGGTCAACGCGCGCTGGCTTGGGACCACACGCTCGAGTTGCTTGGCATCGCCGCCCTTCTCGACCGCATGCCCGCAACCCTATCCGGGGGCGAGGCGCAGCGCGTGGCGATCGGGCGAGCGCTTCTTTCCACGCCGGCGTTCCTGCTGATGGACGAACCGCTCGCCTCGGTCGACGTGGCACGGCGGGGAGAGGTCCTCACTCTCATAGAACGCATTCGAGACGAGTTGCGACTGCCCATTCTCTATGTCAGCCACGATCGCGCCGAAGTGGAGCGTCTGGCAGAAACCATCGTCAACGTGCCGGCACCCGCCCCATAGGTCGAAGCGCGGCAACCGGAGCACGAACACAATGTTCGCTGCTTCGGGTCTGGCCTGCCTGTCGTCATTGCAAGGTCATCTGAGCTGGGAATAGTCAGGAATTCACGGCCGGCGCGGTTCCATGGGTAACAGGAGTTGTCAGTACCCTTGGAGGCATTGCAGGCCTATCCGTCGGGTCAGGTCAGGGGGATCAGCTATGCGCGTTCTGGTTGTTGAGCCGACAGGCTTGATGGGTCGTCATATCATCGATGCCCTGCGCCTCGCCGATCGGGCCATCTCGATACGTGGCTTCTGCCGATATGCGGAACCCGATGCACCTTGCCTCGAAGTTCTTCCGACCTGCGGCGCCGCCGGCGAGCAGCCGATCGAGGTCCTCACGGCGACAGCCGAAGGCGGAAGGCGCGACGGACCTGTGGAGACCATACCCGGGAACACCGGCAGCGGCCGCCGCGAACGATCAATACGGACGGTGCCCGGAAACACCGGCAGTTCACGCCGCGATGGTCCCATCGAAACGATACCGGGAAATACGGGAAGCGGTCGGCCCAAGCGCGCCATGGCGTTTACTTTGGGTGAACCCGGGGACGAGCCGACTTCGAGCATCGACCTCGTTCATGGCGACCTGGAAAACCCGGCCGACCGGGCGCGGGCGGTAGAGGGGGTCGACATCGTCATCCATTCCGCCCCGCCGTTTCACCCGCGTGAGGCAGCGATGGGCACCGGCATGATAGACGCTGCCGTAGCTGCCGGTGCAAGGCGCTTCATCTATGTTTCGGCGCTTCATGCGCAGGTGGACAGCGTGCCCGGTAACGCCGCCAAGCTGGAGGTGGAAGCGCACCTGGCGGGTTCCGGTCTAGGCTGGACGATCCTGCGGCCGCAAAGCTTCATGCAGGAGATCGACGTGGACGCCGTGCTCGAAACGGCAACACTGGAACTGCCCTGCCCCGTCGATCTTCGCCGGGCACGTCTGGACATGGCTGACCTTGCCGAGGTCGTCGCGAAAGTCGTGACAGAGGATCGCCATGCCTATGCCAGCTATGACATCGCCAGCGAAGAAGCCCTCAGCACGGCGGAGGTCGCGGCGCTGATCTCCCTGGCGAGCGGGGAAGCGGTGTCAGCAGGGGAACTGTCCGAGAAGGATCTGGTGAAAGCTCTCGACATTGCTGACCCGACCTTCGCGTACATGGCGAGCGCGGTAAGCCGCCTCCATGCGTGGCAGGCGCGCAACGAAGGCAGAGGCAATGCCAACACGGTCCGCTGGCTCCTTGGAAGGGAGCCGGTTCGCTTCGAGGATTACGTGCGACGGTGTCTGACGGCGCCGCTGCCGTCTGAGGGCGGCGCCGTCGACTACGAGGTCAGACCGATCCGATGAGTTCACGGCCGATGAGCATGCGGCGGATCTCGTTGGTACCCGCGCCGATGTCCAGCAGCTTGGCATCACGCAGGTAGCGCTCGACCGGCCAGTCGGTGGTATACCCCGCGCCGCCCAGCGCCTGCACCGCCTCGCCCGAGACCCGGAACGCATTCTCGCTGGCCAGCAGGATCGCGCCCGCTGCATCGAAGCGCGTGGTTTGCCCTGCGTCGCAGGCACGGGCCACCGCATAAACGTAGGCCCGCGCGGATTGCAACGCGACGTACATGTCCGCCACCTTGGCCTGCATCAGTTGGAAAGTACCGATTGGCTTGCCGAACTGCCTGCGCTCGCGAAGGTAAGGTATGACGGTGTCGAGGCACGCCTGCATGATGCCAAGCTGCAGCCCCGCAAGCACCACGCGCTCGTAGTCGAGCCCGCTCATGAGCACCCCTACGCCGCCATGCAGTGGGCCCAGCACGTTCTCCTGCGGCACGAAGCAATCCTGGAAAATCAGCTCGCACGTGGGGGAACCGCGCATCCCCATCTTGTCGATCTTCTGGCCGATGGAGAAGCCGGGCATGCCCTTTTCGACCAGCAGCGCGGTGATCCCCTTCGAGCCCTCGCCTGTCTTTGCATAGACGACGAGAGTATCGGCATAGGTTCCGTTGGTGATCCAGAACTTGGTGCCGTTCAGCTTGAAGCCTCCCGTTACGCCGTCGGCCCGCAGCGTCATGCTCACGACGTCAGATCCGGCGCCGGCCTCCGACATGGCGAGGCTGCCGACATGGTCGCCCGAGATCAGGCCCGGCAGGTATTTTGCCTTCTGCTCGTCGGTACCCCAGCGACGGATCTGGTTGACGCAAAGGTTGGAGTGGGCGCCGTAGGACAGGCCCACGGATGCCGATGCCCGGCTCACCTCCTCCACCGCAACGACGTGTTCGAGATAGCCGAGGCCGATGCCGCCCCACTCTTCTTCCACCGTGATGCCGTGAAGTCCGAGTTCGCCCATCTGCGGCCACAGCTCGCGAGGAAACCAGTCCTGTGCATCCACCTTGGCGGCGAGAGGCGCTATGCGTTCGTCCGCGAACCGGGCCACGGTGTCGCGGATCATCTTAGCGCTTTCGCCCAGCGCAAAGTCGAATTCAGGGGTAGCGCGCATACCTGTTCTTATCCTCTTCCTCTCTCTTTCTCTCCTTGTAACGCAACAAGGATGTTGCGCGAAGACCTATCGTTGCTCCCGATCGGACGTTTATTTCCCGATGCGCAGCGATGCCGCTGCCGCGATCAGCAGAGTGCAGGCGGCGAACGCCATGGTCCAGATCGGCTCATGCGGGAAGAAGGCCTTCATGACCGATCCCATTACGGTCGCCACGAGGAGCTGCGGCAGGACGACGAAGACGTTGAACAGCCCCATATAGGTCCCGAGCTTCGACTGCGGCAGGCTGCTGGCGAGGATGGCATAGGGCATGGCAAGGATCGAGGCCCAGGCGATACCGATGCCGATCTCGCATGCGAGCAGCGCCTGCGGATCGCGCAGCACAAGGAAGCCCGCAAAGCCCAGAGCCCCGGCGACGAGACAAAGCGCATGGGTCCGCAACTGACCAAGCCGCCGCGAAAGTGCAGGAAGCAGGGCCAGCGCAGCCACCGCGGCAACGCCGTTGTAGACGGAGAACAGCACTCCAACCCAGTTGCCAGCCTGCTGATATCCCGCACTTGCCGGATCGTTCGCGCCGAAATGATACTGCGCGACGACCGGGGTCGTGTTGATCCACATGATGAACAGGGCCGACCAGCTGAAGAACTGCACGAAGGCCAGTCGCTTCATCAGCGGCGGCATACCGGAAAAGTCGCCCACGATCCCCGCGAGCATCGAAGTGCTGCGGCCCGTTCTGGCGAGCCGTATGGCCAGCATGGTCGCCGCTCCATAGCAGGCCAGCAGGCCCGCCAGCAGGTAGACCTCCTTCTCGAGATCCCATGCCCGGACCAGCAGGGCGATGACGGCACCTGCGGCGATCCACGGCAGCCCGGCCATGCTCCCGCGCGAGGCGAGTGCGGCCACGGACGACGGCTCCTCATCCAGATTGCCGAAAGCGGCCTGCTCCTCCGGCGAATACTCGCGCGTCGTCAGCACAGTCCAGAGCACCGCCGCCAACATGGCAGCCGCGCCGGCCCAGAAGCTGAGCCGGACGGTGTCGGGAATTTGTCCCGGCCCTGCGGCGTTGGACACACCGAAATGCTCGAGCACGTAAGGGAACAGGGAGCCGACTACCGCTCCGGCCCCGATGAAGGCGGTTTGCACCGCATACCCGGCGGTATGCTGATCGCGGTGCAGCATGTCTCCCACGAATGCCCGGAACGGCTCCATCGAGATGTTGAGGCTGGCATCGAGCAGCCAAAGCAGCATGGCGGCCATCAGCAGTCCCGCGCTCGATCCGGCGCTCTCGGGCATGAGCAGCAAGGCGGTCGTGGCCAGCACCGCGCCCGCAAGGAAGTACGGCCGCCGCCGCCCCAGACGTCCAAGCCAGGTGCGATCGGACATGTGCCCGACGATCGGCTGCACCAGCAGGCCGGTCAGCGGAGCCGCGACCCAGAGCGCGGGCAAGTCGTCGATACTAGAGCCAAGCGACTGGAAGACCCGGCTCATATTCGCGTTCTGCAGCGCGAAGCCGATCTGGATGCCGAAGAAACCGAAGCTGATGTTCCACATGCCCGCCCAGCCCTGGCGCGGCTTTTCAAGGCTTGTGGTTGGATGCATTCTTTTCCCTTCCCGTACCGCGCGGACTGCTGCCGCCTCGGATATGACTTCGGCCTCGCACGGGCGCGACAAGCGGGCAATATGCATACGAATGCCCCGACTCGTGCAGGCGCAAGCAGCGAACGTCAGGCAGCAGTGCTGCGCCGGACCACCAGACGGGTTGGCAAGGTCCGTGAAAGTGCCTCCTGATCCTCGATCTGCGCGACCAGCGTTTCGACCAGCACTTCCCCGGCGCGCTTGAGGTCCTGCATGATCGTCGTCAATGGAGGTGTGGTCATGCTTGCGGCCGGCAGGTCGTCGAAGCCGATCACTGCCACGTCCTCGGGGATCGACATACCTGCCGCTCGCAAGGCCCGCATCGCACCGACGGCGATGAGATCGCTCGCCGCGAAGATCGCGTCGAAGGGTATCCCTTCTTCGATCAGCGAAAGCGTCGATGCGCGGCCCATGTCCTCAAGGTTGACGACGTCGCGCTGCAGCTTCGGATCGGGAGCGATCCCACTCGCCTCCAGAGCTTCGCACAGGCCCAGGTAGCGTTCTGCGAACTCGGGATAGTGGCCGTCGGCCTGCCCCAGGAACGCGATGCGCCTGCGGCCAAGGCGCAGCAGGTGCTCCCCGGCCATCCGCCCTGCGCCCCGATTGTCGGAGCCCACGGTCGCGCCGATACTCCCCTCGTCGACGTTGCCCCAGCGCACGAAGTGGGTTCCTTGCCCCACAAGCTGCCTTAGCCGGTCCTCGTAAAGCTTATAGTCGCCGTAGCCGAGCAGGATGAGCCCGTCTGCGCGGTGGCTGTCCTGGTAGCGGACGTGCCAGTCGTCCTCCAGCTTCTGGAACGAGATCAGGAGATCGAGGCCGCGTGTCGCGCACTCGCGCGTGATGGCCCCCAGCATGGCCAGGAAGAACGGATTGATCCGTGCCTCGTCCGGCGCCTGCTCCTCGAAGAACAGCAGCGCGATCGTGTTGGCGCGCTGCGAACGAAGCGAGGATGCGTTCTTGTCGACCGAGTAGTTCAGCTCGCGCGCGATCGCTTCGATCCGCGCCCGCGTCGCTGCGCTGACCGACTTCGACCCCCGCAAGGCTCGGCTTACAGTTGGCTGCGAGACACCCGCGCGATAGGCGATGTCGAAGCTTGTCGGTCGATTGCTTGGCTTGCGTCCCATTCGCCTATCCTATGCGCCCCCAGCGGTGCCGCAATGCAACGACCGGCCCGCCCGGCGTATGCAAGCACCGGGCTTGCCGTGCTTCTGCGAGGCGGCTGCGGTGGCAGCATTGCCACCGGCCGTCGCCTTTCGGCACCTTGGCATACGTATGCCATATTATGCGCCCGGCAGTCCCGTCTTAATCAGAAGCAGCCGATGGAGTCGCCGCAGCAATGTGCGGGCCCTCGCAAGAACAACCAGTCGCCGAGGTGCGCACATCCGGGCTGGGACAGGAGAGGACAGGGAAATGACGGTTCGCAAAGCAACTTCGGCCGCCGGCGCGTCCGGCATGGCCATCGCCCTCGCGTTGGTCGCCGCCGCGCTGCCGGGTGCCTCCCTCGCGCAGGAGGCTGAGGCCTCACCGGCAGAGGAAGAGCCTGCAGCGGACACCGGCTCGATCATCGTCACCGGCTTTCGCGCCAGTCTTCAGTCCGCCATCGCGCAGAAGCGCAGCGCCGAGCAGGTGGTGGAGTCCCTGTCGGCCGAGGACATCGGCAAGCTGCCGGATGCGTCGATCGCAGAGTCGATCGCCCGTTTGCCCGGCCTTACCTCGCAGCGTGTCTCGGGCCGCTCGAACTCGATCGCCATCCGTGGTTTCGCGCCCGACTTCTCGACCACCCTGCTGAACGGCCGCGAACAGACATCGACGGGCGACAACCGCGCCGTCGAGTACGACCAGTATCCCTCCGAAGTGGTCAGTTCGGTCAACGTCTACAAGACACCCATGGCCAGCCTGGTTGGACAGGGCCTTTCCGGCACCGTGGACATGCGCACGATCCGCCCTCTGGATGCCGGCAAGCGCATCGTCACGGTGGGCGCGCGCGGTTCGTACACCGATCTTGGCAAGCTCAACGCCGGGTCCGACGATCTCGGCTATCGCGCGAACGCCATGTACGTCGACCAGTTCGCGAACGACACGATCGGTATCGCGCTCGGCGCCAGCTACATAAATGAGCCTTACCAGATCCAGGAGTTCAACTCCTGGGGATATGCAGACACTCCCGAAGGTGACAAGGTCATCGGCGGCTCGAAATCGTATGTCACGTCCACCAAGCTGAAGCGCCTTGGCCTCAACGGCACGCTGCAGTGGCAACCCACGCCCAACCTGACGACGACGCTGGATGCCTTCTATTCGAACTTCAAGGACGACCAGATCAAGCGCGGCATCGAGTTGCCGCTCTACTGGGACCCGGACACTGTCACTCTGGCACCGGGCGCCACCGTTGAGGACGGCATGGTCACTGCGGGCACGTTCAACGGCGTCAAGGGCGTGGTCCGCAACGACGTGTTCCAGCGCCATGCCAAGCTGTACTCCTTCGGGTGGAACACTAAGTGGGAGGGCGACAATGGCTGGAACGCCTTCGTGGACGTCAGCTACTCGAAGACGGACCGCAACGAACTTAACGTGGAGAGCACCGCCGGCACCGGCAGAAACACCGTTGGCGCGACTGATGCCATCGGTTTCTCCAGCGGCCGCAAGGGCACGACATTCACCCACGGACTGGACTATGGCGACTACGATCTCATCCAGCTGACCAGCCCGCAAGGCTGGGGAGGCACCCAGATCGCGCCCGACGGCACGGCCATCCTCAACGGACAGGACGGCTACTACAACGACCGCAAGATCAAGGACGAGCTCTGGCAGTTCCGCGCCGAGGTGGAGCACGAGTTCGAGGACGGTCCGCTCCACTCGCTGCAGGCGGGGTGGAACTACACCAACCGGTCCAAGTCGCTGGTGCCTGAGGAGTACTTCCTTGGCCTGGCTGCCAATACGGACGGGCTCACCAGCCTCGTCCTCCCGGCGGAATACCGCAAGGGGACGACGGACCTGAAGTACCTCGGGCTTGGCTCCGTCATCAGCTACGACCCGCTGGAGCTGGTCCGCGACGGCATCTACAACCGGGTGGCGAATCCCTATGGCGATGTGGTGGTGAAAAGCTATGCCATCCGCGAGCGGATCATGACGGCATATGTTCAGGGCAATCTGGACGCCGACGTCGGCTCCGCGCACCTGACCGGCAACTTCGGCGTGCAGGCCAACTGGACGGACCAGAATTCGCGCGGCGCGACCGCCGTGCTTCTGGATCCGCCGACCAACCCCAACGGTTCCGCCAACGTCGGATCGCTGACCCGCAACGAAAGCACCGACTATCTCGATGTTCTGCCAAGCGTAAACCTTTCGCTGCGCTTCCCTGGCGACTTCGTGGTCCGCTTTGCCGCCGCGCGTGAGATCATCCGTCCGCGGCTTGATGACATGCGCGCCTCGGAGAGCTTCGAATACAGCTTCGTCGCCCTGCCCACGGGGGAGGAAATCGCCGCAGTGACCGGGCGTTCGGGCAATCCTGACCTGCGGCCATGGCGCGCGAACGCGCTGGACCTGACATTCGAGAAGTACTTCGCGGGCAAGGGCTATGTCGCGGCGCAGTTCTTCTGGAAGGAACTGAAGAGCTACATCTACAACCAGGACGTAGTGGTTCCGACCGACAGCCTGGCCCTGCAGCCGCCGGGCAACGGTATCCCCATCTCGGACACAGCCGTCATCAACGTGCCGATCAACGGCAAGGGCGGCAAGCTCTACGGCGTGGAAGTGGCGACCACCCTGCCCTTCGACGCTTTCGTTTCCGCTCTGGAAGGCTTTGGCGTGACCGGCTCCGTTGCTTACACCAAGACGAAGATCCAGCCGAGCCCCGGCGAAGAGCCGAGCGCCCTTCCCGGCTATTCCAAGTGGGTCGCCAACGGCACCGCATACTTCGAGAAGGCAGGCTTCAACGCCCGCGGATCGGTGCGCTACCGCTCGACCTTCATTGGCGAGGTGTCCGGCTTCGCGGCCAATCGCCAGCGCCGCCGTGCTGCCGCAGAGACCATCATCGACGCCCAGATCGGCTACGATTTCCAGCCCGGCAGCGCGCTTGAAGGCCTGTCGCTCTACGTCCAGGGCCAGAACCTTACCGACGAGCCCTTCGTGACGACCAATCCCGGCGATAATCGGGAGGTAATCGACTATCAGACGTATGGCCGCCGCTTCCTGGCGGGGTTCACCTACAAGTTCTGAGCGCAAGGTGGGCCGGGCCATCCTGCGCCCACCTGATCGGCACCGCGAGGGAACCTCCTCCCCCAAGCGGCGCCGCCCGGGCGGAACCGGCGAAGTCTCCTTCGCTTCCCGGTTCCGCCTACACTGCCGGCATCCGGAGAACGACCGATGAAGCTCGCCCTTTCCTCGCTCGCCGCACTGGGCCTTGCCCTGTGGCACGGCTCGGCTGCAGCGTCGCCGGAAGATGACATGCGCAGCCGCAGGCCCGAGCAGGACGTGATCTACTTCGTCCTTCCGGACCGGTTCGAGAACGGCGACACGGCGAACGACAAGGGCGGCCTTGAAGGTGATCGGCTGAAGACGGGCTTCGATCCTGCCGACAAGGGCTTCTACCATGGCGGCGATCTCAAGGGGCTCACCTCCAGGCTGGACTATATCCAGGGGCTGGGCGCCAGCGCGATCTGGGTGGGGCCAATCTTCAGGAACAAGCCCGTGCAAGGTGCCAAGGGCGAGGAAAGCGCCGGATACCACGGCTACTGGATCACGGACTTCACCACGGTGGATCCGCACTTCGGCACAGATGCAGACTTCAAGGCCCTGGTGGATGCCGCTCACGCTCGCGGCATGAAGGTCTACATGGACATCATCGCCAATCATACGGCCGACGTCATTCAGTACGCCGAGGCCGCGGCTCAGGGCTTCCCCTATCGCTCGAAAGCGCAGTATCCCTTCTCCACCCGAGGGGGAACGGGCGGTCGCCCGATCAATCCGGGCTTCGCGGGCGACGAGGATCCCGCGCCGGAAAACTGGTCCAAGCTGACAGACCCGTCCTTCGCATACACGCCGCTGGTGCCAAGGGCCGAACGCAGCGTGAAGGTTCCGGCATGGCTTAACGATCCGATCTTCTACCACAATCGCGGCAACACGGACTGGAAAGGCGAAAGCGCCCAGTACGGAGATTTCGTCGGCCTCGATGACCTCGCCACCGAGAACCCGCGTGTCGTAGCCGGGATGATCGACATCTATGGCGCCTGGATCGACCGCTTCGGCATAGACGGCTTCCGGATCGACACCGCGCGCCACGTCAACCCTGCGTTCTGGCGCGCCTTTGTCCCGGCCATGGTCGCCCGGGCAAAAGCCAGGGGCATTCACAACTTCCACGTTTTCGGCGAAATCGCCACGGACGACTACGACCCGGCGCTGCTGGCTTCGTGGACGCGAAGCGCCGGGCTGCCGGCAGTCCTCGACTTCGCCTTCATGAAAGGCGCGATCACCGCTCTGAGCGGCAAGGAAGGAACGCAGCAACTCGCCCGAATGGTCGAGGATGACGCATTGTACCAGGGAGGGAAGGCGGCAGCGCTGCAGTTGCCGACGTTCCTGGGCAATCACGATGCCGGGCGCATCGCCATGTTCATCCGCAAGGCCATGCCCGGAATCTCTGCGGAAGAGCTGCTGGCCCGCGACAAGCTCGCCCATGCCCTGTTGCTGACCTTGCGCGGGGTACCGACAATCTACTCGGGTGACGAACAGGGCTTTGTCGGCGCCGGCAACGACCAGCTCGCACGGCAGGACATGTTCCCGTCCAAGGTCGCCGCCTACAACTCCGAGACGCTTGTGGGTACGACCGCGACCACGGCCGAGGCGAACTTCGATACCTCGCATCCACTGTACCGCTTCATCTCGGACCTTGCGCACCTGAGGCGCAGCACGCCGGCGCTCACCTCGGGTTCCACGCAGCTACGAGCCTCCTCCGAGCAGCCGGGGCTCTTCGCGGTCTCCCGCTTCGATCCCGAAACTGGCGGAGAGGTGCTGCTGGCGTTCAACACCTCGACGCTGGCCCTCACTACGCAAGTTGCCGTCTCTCCGGCGTCGAACAGCTTCGCCACGCTTGCAGGTGCGAACTGTGCCGCCAAGCCGAGTGCACCGGGCAGCCTGACGGTGCAGCTTCCGCCGCTCGGCTTCACTGTCTGCGCCGCCCGCCCCTGACCTGTCTGCTTCTCCAGGATCCCATGAACCAGCCCGCTCTCAATCGCAGCGACAGCCCCTGGTGGCGCGGCGCGGCGATCTACCAGATTTATCCGCGCAGCTTCGCGGACTCCAATGGCGATGGCATCGGGGACCTTGGCGGGATCACCGCAAGGCTCGACCATGTCGCCCGGCTTGGAGTCGATGCCGTTTGGATCTCGCCGTTCTACAAATCGCCGATGGCCGATTTCGGCTACGACATCTCGGACTACTGCGACGTCGACCCCATGTTCGGCACGCTCGACGACTTCGACGCGCTCATCGAACGGGCCCGGTCGCTCGGCCTTAGGGTGATCGTCGACCAGGTCTATGCCCATACCTCGGACCGGCACCCCTGGTTCGCCGAAAGCCGCAGCTCGCGCACCAGCGCCCGCGCCGACTGGTACGTGTGGGCCGATGCCCGCGCCGACGGGTCACCTCCCAACAACTGGCAGTCTATCTTCGGCGGCCCCGCCTGGCGGTGGGACGCACGGCGCGGCCAGTACTACATGCATAATTTCCTGAGCGAGCAGCCTCAGCTCAACGTCCACAATCCGGGCGTGCAACAGGCCCTGCTCGATGTCGCCTGCTTCTGGCTCGACCGGGGAGTGTCGGGCTTTCGCATCGATGCGCTCAATCACTCGATGCACGATCCACTGCTGCGCGACAATCCGCCGGCGCCCGACGATGGTCGGACACGAACGCGTCCCTACGACTTCCAGTTGCAGACCTACAACCAGTCGCACCCCGATATCGTGGGCTTCATCGAGCGACTGCAGGCTCTGATCGCCAGCTATCCCGACACCTACTCGCTGGCGGAAGTCGGCGGACTGGGCGCAGGCGCCGAGATGAAGGCCTTCACGCAAGGTCCGGCACGACTGGACAGCGCCTATGGCTTCGACTTCCTCTATGCCGAGGACCTGACGCCTGCGCGCGTGGCGGAAGCGCTGGAGTTCTGGCCTGACGAGCCGGGTGCGGGCTGGCCGAGCTGGGCGTTCGAAAACCACGATGCGCCCCGTGCATTGTCCCGATGGTGCGCTCCCGACGAGGTGGACGCCTTCGCCCGCATGAAAGCGATGCTGCTGCTGTCGCTCCGGGGCAATCCGATCCTGTACCAGGGTGAGGAACTGGGCCTGCTGCAGGACGACATACCCTTCGAACTCCTGCACGATCCTGAAGCTATCGCGAACTGGCCGCTGACGCTTTCGCGCGATGGCGTCCGCACTCCGCTCCCGTGGAGGGCCCAGGACGAACATGGTGCCTTCAGCCAGGCGGCGCCTTGGCTACCGCTAAGTGAGCAAAACCTGGCTCGCGCCGTGGACCGGCAGGAGGGAGACCCCGGATCGCTGCTGAACCTGACGCGCGATCTGCTGCACCTGCGCCGGGGCAGCAGGCCGCTGCGAGTGGGCTCCTGCGAGGTTCTGACGGCAGATCAAAGTCGCCTCGTCCTCAGACGCAGGCTGGGGGATGAGACCTTGCTCGCAGCGTTCAACATAAGCGGAACACCACAGTCCTGGCCGCAACTCAGCCCCGCTGGCCTGCCGGTGCAAGGCCGCGTCCTTGCAGCCGTGAACGAGGCGTCGCCCTCGTTTCTTCCCGCGTGGGCGGGCATCTGGATCATCGAAGGAGAACAGGCGTGAAATCCCTTGCTTGGCTGGCCCTCGCCAGCGCCGCTCTCGTGCCGCTTGGCGGCCAGGCTCTGGCTCAGGACGTCACGGCGGCTTCGCCCGATGGCAGCATAGTCCTGACCGTGGGCACCGACGGCGACAGCAGGCCCGTCTGGTCGCTTTCCCGCAAGGGCAAGCTGCTGATCGCGCCGAGCAAGCTCGGCTTCGTCCTGGCCGACGGGCTCAACATGGTGCGCGGATTTTCCATCGCGGGCAGCGAGAAGACTTCGGCCGACGACACATGGGAACAGCCATGGGGCGAGCGCCGCTTCGTCCGGAACACATACAACCAGGTCACGGTCCGTTTCCGGCAATCGGAGCCGCAGGGATCGAAGCTGATGAACGTCACCTTCCGCCTCTTCGACGATGGTGTCGGGTTCCGCTACGAACTCCCTCGGCAGGCCGGGCTCGAGACGATGAAGATCGCCGACGAGACCACAGAGTTCGATATCGTTCCCAAAGGCACCGCCTGGTGGATCCCGGGCGGGGAATGGAACCGATACGAGCAGGTCTACCAGCAGACGCCGATCGACGGCGTATCGACGGCGCATACGCCCATAACCATGAAGCTGGACGACGGCACGCACCTCTCGTTCCACGAAGCGGCGCTGGTTGACTATGCCGGCTACTGGTTCAAGCGCGCCGATGGCCAGAAATTCCGTACGACGTTGTCGCCTTCCGCAGGCGGTCCGCGCGTGGTGCGGACACTGCCTTTCGCGACCCCGTGGCGCACGATTCGCATCGCAGACGGTGCGGCAGGGCTGGTCGAGAGCGACCTGGAGCTCAATCTGAACGAGCCGAACAGGCTTGGAGACGTGAGCTGGATCAAACCGGCGCGCTACATCGGGATCTGGTGGGGGATGATCCGCAACGACTGGAGCTGGGCGGAAGGACCCCTCCACGGCGCCACCACCGCGCGCACGAAGAAGTACATCGACTACGCCGCCCGGCACGGGTTCCGCGGTGTGCTGGTGGAGGGATGGAACAAGGGCTGGAACGGAGACTGGTTCGGGCATGGCGACGCTTTCAGCTTCACCGAGCCGACGCCCGACTTCGATCTGAATGCGGTGACCCGATATGCCCGCAGCAAGGGCGTGCGCCTGATCGGTCACCATGAAACGGGTGGAAACATCGCCAACTACGAAGCGCACATGGATGACGGCTTTGCGCTTTACGCAAAGCTTGGCGTTGACGTGGTGAAGACGGGATACGTTGCCGATGCGGGTGGCATCATTGCCGATACCGATGCGCCAGGCGGCACCCCTGGACCGATGCGGATGGAATGGCACGATGGCCAGCGGATGGTACAGCACCACCTCGCCGTCGTTCAAGCCGCCGCTCGCCACCACATAGCCATCAACGCGCACGAGCCCGTGAAGGACACCGGACTTCGCCGCACTTATCCCAACTGGATCGCGCGGGAAGGCGC
Source organism: Novosphingobium silvae (assembly GCF_009856825.1). GTDB lineage: Bacteria > Pseudomonadota > Alphaproteobacteria > Sphingomonadales > Sphingomonadaceae > Novosphingobium > Novosphingobium silvae. The sequence continues at coordinate 268,059 of NZ_WVTD01000002.1, forward strand.
GCGCGGGATGGAGTACAATGCCTGGGGCACGTTCTCCAACGGCCCCGAGCACGAGCCGACCCTCGTCTACACCCGGATGCTGTCCGGCCCGATGGACTTCACGCCCGGCGTTCTCAGCCTGGAAGGCGCGAAAGGTCCCCTCGCCTCAACCCTGGCCAAGCAGTTGGGGCTCTATCTGGCGATCTACTCACCGATCCAGATGGCGGCTGACTTCATCGAGCAGCTGGACAAGCACCCGCGCGAGATGGACTTCATCAAGAGCGTGCCCACCGACTGGTCGCAAAGCCACCTGATCGCCGGCGAAATCGGGGATTATGCCGTCTTCGCACGGCGGGATCGCCAGTCTCCACGGTGGTTCGTCGGAGGGGTGAACGATGCCACTGCGCGCACGGTGAAGCTTGCATTCGACTTTCTCGAGCCCGGCAAGCGGTACAAGGCCGCCGTATGGAAGGACGGCGATGGTGCGACGTACCTGACGGAGGCACGTCACAAGATTTCCTACGAGACGAGGACGGTTCGCAAGGGCGACAGCATGGATGTCTGGCTTGCTCCCGGCGGCGGCGTTGCCATGCGCCTCGAACCGGTGCGCTGACGAGGCGGAATCGCTCGGCCCTCGGGGCCCGGTGCCCGGTGCCCGGTTCAGCTACAAGACGACTTGGTGGTGCCCCCGGTGACGCCGGGGGTGAGGTTCCGGTCGTCGCGGATGATGAAGGCGGACTCGCGCCGGAAATTCGTGCTGCGGACGAACATCGTCCCGAAGATCGGCTGATAGGTGTAGTATACCTCCACGAACATCACAGCGGAGCCGGCGCTGGCGGTGATCTGGGGATTTCCCATACCGCTCAGCCGGCTGCCCGTCAGGCCTGCGCCCGTGGCGCCGTACTTCGACTGGATCTTCAGGCTACCGCGGCAGCGCTGCCAGTGGATGTACTGCCGGCCGGTGCTCGGATCCACCTCCAGGCTAGAGAGGATCACCCGCCCGGTCGATTCGAACTTTATGCCCGCGCCTTCGATGAGGGCGCCCGTCAGGATCGAATCCACCTGCGTTTCGCTGACGGTCGGGGTAACGGCGCTATTGTCCGTCTGGCCGAGGCGAGAGGCATTGTCGGCGACGGAAGACGCGATCTGACCGACCTGCATGTTGACGGTCGCCATGTAGGCCATCTCGGCGCCGTAGAAGCCCATCGCGATCACGATAGGCAGGATCAAGGCGAATTCCATGAAGGACACGCCGCGCACATCCTGCCGCAGCCTGTGCGCAAAAACGGCGAACCGGCGTATCACGAGCAGGTCCCCGCCGCCGAGCCGTACTTCTCCTGAAGCGCGTAAGGCTGGTTCTTCTTGACCACGCTGGCACTGATCGTGCGGGACGTGTTCGTGCCGGTGCCGAAGGGGATGAAGAAAACGGGAGTGTAGGTCACCGTGACTGAATAGAGTACGACGTCGTTCGCGCCGCCGTTATCCTCCGTACCGACGTCGGCGTCCCATCGACCGTTCCTGTTCTCGTCGGTGTAAGCCTCCGACCGGTCGCACACGCCGTTGCCGTTCTTGTCGTTCCAGGCTTCGGCGCGCTTGATGTCGGCGAAATCGTAGTAGCTCACTCGCTTGGAGGTGACTATCGCGCCGGGTGCCACGCCCTTGACGATGCTCATCACATAGGCGTCCGCCTTGGCGGTGTCCGCAGTCTCCAGGGAGTCGCTGCGAGCGGCCTGGTTCACCGCGCCGCGCAGCACCGCAGTGAGGTAGGCCCAGTGACCCATGTCATATATGCCCAGCAGCAGCGTGATGAGGATAGGCGCCGCGATCGCGAACTCGACCACGGTCGCGCCCCGCTGGTCCTCCCGGCAGCGGCGTGAAAGCGCACCTGCCCGGCCCATCACTCGACAACCCGCAATTCGCCGACCTGCTTGGCGATCTCCTGGAAGGCCGAGTTCAGTTCGGAGGCGCTGGTCGCCGTGTAGGAGCTGGCGTCCGACGCGCATGTCGTAAGGTCGGTGCTCAATCCAGAAGTGAACGCGATCACCCACACCCGGATGCCCTTGTCCTTGATCGCCTCGCACGTGGCAAGGAAGCGCTGGGTGTGGCGCGCCCTGTCACCGGAGCTGCCGTCGGTGGTGACCCGCCGATCCCAGAACTCGATCCCCCATGCCTGCGGGATGTAGATGTTGGGCTCCATCTCGCCGTCGGTCATGAAAATGACGTGACGGGCCACTTCGCCGCCGTTGCGCGGTTCGTCGTTCACCAGGTCGCCCCACATGCCCTGCGGCGAGATCATGCGGCCGCCCCAGATCATGCCGATGTCGAGGTAGGTCCCGCCCACGGCCGTCAGCGAGTCCGTGTACTGATCGAATGCGGACTTGCTCATCTCGCCCAGAAGGCGCGCCGGGACGGGACAGTAGATGCCCGCCTGCTCGCCATCGTACATCGGCGAGGACGTGGTATAACTGCCGCGGTCGTTCCATCGGGTATAGCTCAGTTGCGGGATCATCGGCGCCCACTTCGTGGCGTCGTTGTTCACATCCGGCCGGCTGTCGAGATCAAGGTCCAGCGCCGCCCTGGGCGTGATCCCCGTCGTCGGAGAGTAGCTGAAGGTCGCCTGGTTGACAGTGCTTCGCTCCTCGATGCAGCCGCCCCAGGTGATGTTCTGGTTCGCGCCGCTGCTGCCGATGGGAGTGCGCACGGAGGAGAATGCCTTGTAGGCCGTCATGTCATAGGCGACCGGGCGGTAGCGCATGACGTAGGGGCGATAGGCATAGCGCCAGTAGATGTAATAACGATTGCCCGAAGAACGGCAGGCATACTGCTTGCGCCGCACATACCTTGACGATCCCGAACTGGTGTCGGTGTAGCTATCGTCTCCGGGCACCCGGTTGTCGCAATAGTTGTTGCGATAGGCCGTGCTGGAGTAGACGTTCCAGCTGTCGTAGCTGTCGTTGTCACGATCATCGTCGGGCTCGTAGATCCGCGACTGGACCGTGCGATTGTCGACAAGATAACGCGTGTCGAGGTCAGTCAGCAGGCGCCCCACGTTGACCGTGGAACTGAAGGGGACGAAGCCGTAGCGCACCCGCGCGTTCGAGCCGGACGTGGCACTCGTCATCGTGTTGTAGAAGTTCTTCATCGCCGAGCGCAGGGCCGCAATGCGCGTGGTGTTGCCAAGCGAGAAGGCCATCGACCCGGTCGTATCGAGCACCATCATCACGTCCGCGTTGCCTACGCCCATGGAACTGGCGCATTCGACGGAGATGTTGAAACTGTCTTTCAAAAACACGCGCATCAGCAGCGTGTCGAGCACCGTGGTGGCGGTGGCAGTCACCGTATTGCCATCGTCAGGCGTCGAGAGAGTGAACGTGGTAGACCGGCTCGACTGCGCGTTGTCGTTGTAGTTGGTGAAGAAAAACGCGTTTGCGGACTTCCTCGCTGCCTCGTCGAAGCCATTCGTTGTCACCGCCCGCCGCCCGGCCAGGACACCCGCGTCGCAGGCGGCCTGCAACTGCTGCTGGGCAAGGTAGGTCCGGCCAAGGTCAACGGCGGAACCGATCACAAGGGCACCAACCAGCAGCCCGATAGCTGCAATCGGGAGGATATTGCCCGCCCGGTCGCGCGAAAGCCGATTTGCAAATTGCGTTGCGTGGCGCATCTCTGGAGCGGACCCGTTCGTTAGAAATTGCTCTATGATCGGCTGCGCTTAGCAGGAATGTCTTAAGGAAGTTTTCGCGGGCTGACCCGTGCTCTCGCAATTGCTTCGCGGCTCCGCCACTATCCGGGCCGTCGAAAAAATTCTTCGCCAGTCAGGAACCGAATGCCACGCATGTGCGTTGACATGCCCGATCCGGGAACCGCGCTTGGGGGAGCGGTCCAAGTGACACCGGTATGCCCCGTCGAACGAGTGCACAGGCAGGACATGGGTGGATTGAGCTGCTACCAGGCGCACGGTTTGCGTAACCACTTTGCGCCACGCCGGTAACGCGGTGCAACCGCCCTCCGGACGCCATGCCATGAGCCGCACCTTCGTCGAACGCGTAAACAATGGCGTCCTGCCGGGACCGTCCCTTGCCCTCTGACCCGATCAAGATCCTGGCTGTCGACGACGTTCGCGAGAACCTCGTTGCTCTCGAGGCCGCTCTCGATCAGCCCGGCGTCGAACTGGTAACTGCCGCCTCCGGCCTCGAAGCGCTGGAACTGCTCCTGCGTCACGATTTCGCGCTCGCGCTTCTCGACGTTCAGATGCCCGAAATGGACGGCTTCGAACTGGCTGAACTCATGCGCGGAACGGAACGTACACGTGGCGTGCCCATCGTGTTCCTCACCGCCGTCGCCACGGACGAGCGGCGCAAGTTCCGCGGGTTCGAAACGGGCGCGGTGGACTATCTCCTGAAGCCGCTCGATATCACGATCCTCAATTCGAAAGTCGCGGTTTTCGTCGAACTCGCCCGCCAACGCCGGGAAATCGCCTTGCAGCGGGACGAACTTGGCGCTGCGCTCGGCCGTCTTCGCGCCCACGGCGACAACTCTCCCCTCGCCGCGATGGAGATCGATTCCAACCTGAAGATCATCGGGTGGTATCGCAGCGCGGAACGAACGGTCGGGTATCCGGCCTCGGCAATGCTCGGGCTGTCCCTTTCGGACGCTCCCTTCATACGTCCGGACGGCGACGGAACGGCCTTCCTCTCGGGCATGAACACCCTTCTGGATGGCGCCGCCGACCGACGCGCCATGCAGACGCACAGCTTCATCCGCGCAGACGGCGCCTTGCGGGAGGGCGAATGGTACTGCTCGTCTCTTGCCGGCAGCGGCGGGCGGCCGGGTAGCGTGATGATCGAACTGCTCGACGTGACGGAACGTCGCCGTGCCGAGGACACCCAGCGCCTGCTGATCGGTGAGCTGAACCACCGGGTGAAGAACACGCTCGCTACCGTGCAGGCGATCGCCTCTCAGGGGTTCCGCCACGCCCGTTCCGAGCGTGAATTTCAGGATGCCTTCACGGGCCGTCTCCAGGCCCTTGCACGCGCCCACTCCATGCTCAGCGCCACCACCTGGGAGCGTGCCAGCCTGCGGGCCCTTATCGCCGACCAGGTGGCGATCGGCGCGGTGAGCGAGGACAGGCTGCTGCTGGACGGGCCCGATGTCGATCTGCCGCCCGAACTTGCGCTGCGTTTCTCGCTCATCTTCCATGAACTGGCGACCAACGCGCACAAGTATGGCGCGCTGTCGAATGCAACCGGGACGGTGCGACTTGCCTGGCGATACGAGGGGGGCATCCTTTCGCTCGAGTGGTCGGAGCAAGGCGGGCCGCCGGTGTCGCCGCCCGAGCGGCGCGGTTTCGGCTCCACACTCATCGAACACAGCATGGCGGCAGACGGCGCACGGATCACTGCCGAGTTCGCTCCTGAAGGTGTTTGCTGGCGCATGACACTGCCGCTCGATAGCGCCGCCCCCCCGCCCGAGAAGAACCCGATAGGTGAACGCCGAGGTCTTGCGGCGCGGAGTTCGATTTCGGCCGCGAGCCCGCCTCCGACACCCGCGGTCCCTGCGGAAGCGCTGCCGCCCGTGCGTGTGCTCGTCGTCGAGGACGAGCCGATGGTCGCCATGGAACTGATGATGGAGCTGAGGGACGGCGGCGCCAGCACGATCGGCCCCGCGACCTCCTGCTCCCAGGCCCTTGCCCTGATCGGACGGGAAGCTCCGGACCTCGCCCTGCTCGACGGCAACCTGAACGGTGAAAAGATAGACGTGGTGGCGGACGCCCTCGCCGCGCGCGACATCCCGTTCGCCTTCGTCAGCGGCTATGACCGGGACCACCTGCCGTCCGACCATGCCGCCCGCCCGATGTTGGCAAAGCCCTTCCTCGCCTCCGACGTCTCCCGGATGCTGCGGCGCCTGGCGGCCGAAACGAAGAAGACAGTCCGCCAGGACTGAACGGCGCCCGCGACACGTGCCGGAAAAGGCGCCGCCGGTCGCACCCTGCACTCCGCTTTCGCCGCTCCGGCCCTTCACGTCCGTGGGCGGCGCGACAACTCCCCGAGGGTGGTTTGCTTTTGACCTCGGTTGCACTATATGCGCGCACGAATTCCCTGGCCGTGGAAGTCGCCAACGCGGCTCGATCTGCCGGGTTTGCTCTTTCGACCGTTTCAAGGACCACGCGTATGTCCCGTCGCCGCCAGATCTACGAAGGCAAGGCCAAGATCCTCTACGAGGGTCCCGAACCCGGTACGCTGATCCAGTACTTCAAGGACGACGCCACTGCGTTCAATGCGCAAAAGAAGGGCACGATCCAGGGCAAGGGCGTGATCAACAACCGCATCAGCGAGTACGTGTTCACGCGCCTGAACCATATTGGCGTTCCAAACCATTTCGTGCGTCGCCTCAACATGCGCGAGCAACTCGTCCGGCAGGTGGAGATCATCCCGATCGAGGTGGTCGTCCGGAACGTCGCGGCCGGTTCCATTTCCAAGCGTCTCGGCATTCCCGAGGGCGAGATGCTGCCGCACACGCTGATCGAATACTATTACAAGGACGATGCCCTCGGCGACCCGATGGTTGCCGAAGAGCATATTGCCTGCTTCGGTTGGGCCAACAACGACGAGATGCAGGACATCGCCGCCATGGCGATCCGCGTGAACGACTTCATGGCCGGCATGTTCGCGGCCATCAACATCCGCCTCGTCGATTTCAAGCTCGAATTCGGGCGCATCTGGGACGGTGATTACAGCCGCGTGATCCTGGCGGACGAGATCAGCCCCGACGGCTGCCGCCTGTGGGACATGACCACTGGCGAGAAGCTCGACAAGGATCGCTTCCGTCGCGACCTCGGGGGCGAGGAAGAAGCCTATCAGGAAGTCGCCCGCCGCCTTGGCCTGCTCCAGGACGACGGTAATCCGAGCGAGGTTCTCGACCTGACGAAGCATCGCAAGCTTCGCGGCAAGTAACGCCACGCAGTCTTGGAAAACGAAAAGGCGGAGCCGGCCGGCTCCGCCTTTTTTCTTGTCCAAAAACGGCTTCAGTCCAGCAGAGCCATCGGCTCGCGCCCGGCGCCTCCGCTGCGTGCGTCGCTTATCGCAAGCTCCATCAGCCTGGCTCCCGGAACGAGGTAGCGATCCTCGCTTATGTCCGGTCCGATGTTCACCAGACGTCGAAGTTCACGGTCGGTCACCAGCGTCACCGATCGTTCGATCCCGATCATCAACATAGTCGCCATCGACGTATGCGGGCCGAAGCCCAGAGGTTCGTCGCTCATCTGCCGCACCAGCAGATCGATGATCGGCCGACTGCTTTCTATCCGGTGCTGCATCATACGTGCGTCCTGCTGATCGGCGAGCGCATTGCGCAAGTGAAGCAGACGGGAATGGCGCAGCCAGAAGCCGTGGTAACTGCGCACGAAGCGGTAGCAGTGCTCGAAAAGCGCGTCGTCCGGCCAGCGCTCCTCGATGACGGAGAGATAGTCGTCAAGCGCGGTCGCCATGACCGGCTCCAGTGTCGCCAGGAGCAGTTCGGTGATGTCGGTGAAATAATTGTAGACCGAGGTCATACCAAGGGACGCATGCCGGGCCACCCGGCCAAGCGTGACCGGCTCCTGCGCCGCCTCGATAAGGTCGATGGCGGCAGTCAGGATGCGCTCGCGCGTTACGCGTCCCTTCCGACCCAGCTTCTGTCCGTTGATGTTATGGCTAACCGCTGCACAGGCCTGTGTCACGGCTGCCGCCAGCGTCGGCGGCAGCGCGGCAAGGCGGCTGTGCTCGACGATGTCGAGGTGCGTGATCAGTTCGGGCTCGTCAGGCTTCACTGCTTCCACCGCGAGAGGATCAGGCGGGCTCCACCTGCCCTACCGGCCACGCCAGCATCTTGACGTCGGTGTACTCCTCGATCCCTTCCAGGCCCCACTCGCGACCCATGCCGCTGGCCTTGAAGCCGCCGAACGGGATGTCGCCGGCAATGCACATGCCGTTGTTCACGCTCATCGACCCGGTGCGAACCCGGCGTGCGATGTGGAGCGCCCGGTCATGGCTGCCCGAGACTCCCCCGGAAAGGCCGTAGGAATTGTCGTTCGCGATGCGGATGGCGTCCTCGTCGTCCTCGTAGGGGATGACGACGAGGACAGGGCCGAATATCTCTTCCTGCGCGATGCGCATGTCGTTGGTCACGTCGACGAAACATGTCGGTTCCACGAACCATCCGCCACCCTTGTCGGGCCGGATGTTCCCGCCAGCCAGCAGTGTCGCGCCTTCCTCTTTTCCCAGGTCGATGTAGCTCTTCACACGCTCCATCTGGCGCTTGGAAACCACTGGGCCCATGATGTGCTCGGGATTGCTCACGTCTCCCCAGTTGTCGCCGAACTTGCCATAGGCACCCTTGAGGATCACCTTTGCCTCTTCGTAGCGGCTGCGGGGGACGAGGAGGCGCGACTGCACCGCGCAGCCCTGCCCCGCGTGGAAGACCAGCATCGTCATCGCCACGTCCATCGCGAAGTTGGGAGCATCGTCGAGAACGATCTTCGCCGACTTGCCTCCCAGTTCAAGGAACACGCGCTTCAGCGTTGCCGCACCCTGCTCCATGATCCGCTTGCCGACCCCGGTGGAGCCGGTGAACGAGATCAGGTCGACGCGCGGGTCGGTCACCAGCATCTCGCCTGCGAGCGCGGGATCGGCGCCGAACACCACATTGATGACGCCTGCGGGGAAGCCTGCCTCCTTGGCCAGTTCACCAAAGATGGCGCCCATTCCGGGTGTGTTGGGAGCAGGTTTCAGGATCACGGTGCAGCCCGCAAGCAGGGCGGCCACGACCTTCCCGATATTGACATAGAGCGGCACGTTCCAAGGCGTGATCGCGCCCACCACGCCAACGGCCTCGCGCACCCCGACCCGCTTATGGATCAGACCGAAGGCCGGCTTCTCGCCATAGTCCTTTTCCCATTCGAGCTTGCCAAAGACGTTCATGTACTCGTCCCAGCCATCGAGCGCCATGCCGACATGGGCCCGGCCAACGGCGCCTTGCGCGGCCCCGGCCTCCTTGATGGCCAGTTCGGCAAGGCGAGGACGTTCGCGCTCGAACAGGTCACGATACTTCTTCATCAGGACGAGACGCTTCTCGACGTTGGTCGACCAGTCCGTCTCGTCGAAAGCGCGTCGGGCGGCGGCGATCGCTTCCTCGACGTCCGCCGCAGTCGCATCTGCCGCCTGGCCGACCGGCTCACCTGTCCAGGGATTGATGATCTCGAAAGTGGCCCCGCCGGTCGCATCGCGCAGTTTTCCGTCGATGTAGAGCCTAGCGTCGGGAAGAGTGGTCATGAACGTGTCCTTCAAGAAAGGTGGCGACGGACCGCGAGCGCTCAGGCCCTGCGGGCTCCGATCGAGACGTGGGAAACCCGCACATCCGGGGGCAGGTCAATGACCGCGCGGAAAACCCCCGTGACCGAGTTGGAATGCGAAACCGGGCGGGTCCGCAGGTCCAGGCCGTTCTTCGCGCAGCCCATGTGGAAACGCATTGCTGTGTCCCGGTCCCAGCCGGGCGCTTCCTTGCCTTCATCGTACATGGGGCCTGCGCGAAGCAACGCGACGCGGATACCGGCCTCTTCCAGTTCCGCCTCGAGAGAGCGCGTGAACATCTCCAGCCCGGCCTTGCTGCACTGGTAGAGCGAAAGCATCACGAACGGCACGTCCACTGATTCGCTGCCCACGTTGATGATCAGGCCACCGCGCTCCAACATGGGAATGGCGGATCGGCAGCAATAGATCGGGCCATTGAGATTGGTGGCGATTATCGAATCGATCTGGCGATCGGTCGCCTCCATGATCGTGAAGGGCTCGTAGATACCCGCGTTGTTGATCAGCACATCAATCTTCGGGTGCTTCTGGGCGATCGCGGCAAAGGCGGCGCGTACGGAGGCGGGGTCGGAGACATCGCACTGCACCGCCATCGTCGTGCCGCCCAGTTCATCGGCTACGTCCTGAACCTTGGCCAGAGTCCGGCCCAGGAGAACGACCGTTTCCCCCTCTTCGGCGAAGCGCCGCGCAAGGGCCTTGCCAAGGCCCGCCCCAGCGCCAGTGATGACGATCGTCTTACCCACGTTTCCTCCCGCTTGACCGGTCGCCGGACTTCGCCGGGTCCGACTGATGTGAACGACAATAGCGAACAGGCCGCAGCCCGCCTATCGCGGCTGCGATGGTTCGCCGCTACCGCCGAGCGCGGCGCCCCAGCGATGATGTGCGCGAGAAGAGCGGTGATCGCCAAGATAGCACCGGACGGCCCTGGGCGACGATCATGTCAGTTTTCGAATCGATCCATCTCGACGATCAAGCGTGTCAGTTGCTGACGCGCGATCCTCCAACCCTCGCGCGTGCGGACGCACGTCTCATGATAGTGGCCGTAGCCGGTAAGGGCGAAGTCATCCTTGATCACCCGGTCCTGCATGGCCCAGACAACGTGCGCGAGATCGCCTTCGACCATGATCTGCGGTGAATGCACCTGATGCGCTGTCCTCGCCTCGCCCAGCGAACGGCTTACGAGCTGGACGAACTCCTCTCGACCCTGCGTCAGGATGCCGCCGCTCGGACCGGTGTCGACGACGCAATCCTTGGTAAAAAGCGCCTTCCAGGCCTCCCAGTCTTTGGTATCCAGCAGGCGGCAATAAGCCGCCTTCAGGTTGCAGAGCGCAAGCCAATCGGCAAAGCCCGGAAAACCCGACTGGTCCAATTCAGGCGTCCAGTTCGTGGAGGCGCTCGGCTGCGAACTTGCGCAAGTCCGCGGTCTTGATCTTGGCGCTTCCGGTTGTCTTCAGGTCCGTTTCCTCGACGAAGAGGATCCGGCGCGGTACCTTGTAGCTGGCGAGCTTATCCTTTGCGAAGGTCCGGATAGCATCGACGTCGAGGTTCGCGCCCGCTACGGGGACGATGCACGTGACCACCAGTTCGCCGAGCAGTTCGTCCGGAACGCCGACCGTCTGCGAAACCTTGACCTCGGGATGCGCCCGGATGACTTCGTCGATCTCCAAAGGAGACACGTTGGCGCCGCCGGTCTTGATGATGTCGTTGAGACGGCCTTCCCAAAAGAGACGGCCTTGTGCATCGACATAGCCCCCGTCAGCAGTTCGCAGGAAACCCTCGCCGTCCAGCGATTCATCGAGTGGAATGCCGAGGTAACCCAGCATGAGCGTTGGCCCTTTCACCGCGATCTCGCCCCGCTCGCCCAGCGGCCTCGTAACGCCGCTCAGCGGATCGACGATCTTGATGGTGGAGCCTGCGGTGGGAATGCCGTGCGATGTGCCCGCCACTTCCGGAGGGGTCCCGGCGGGGTAGACGGTGACGAGAGTAAAGGTCTCTGTGTTTCCGTAGGCCTGACCCGGCTCGCGCCATTCGACCGCGACCGTGGGCTGCCTCGCGATCGGCATGTTCCGGTCCACGTAGACGAGCGAGGAAAGGTCGACATTCCGGTAATTCGGCGCGGCTTCGAGCTGGGGCCACTGATGCGGCCAGGCGAGCGCCATGTTCGCCCTTTCCCTTCCCATGATCTCCAGCGCTTCGGCCGGATCGAACCAGCGTTGAAGCACCAGGCAACCTCCTCTGGATAGCGTGCCGCCCAACGCCATGGTGAAGTTGCCCGACCAGAAGAACCCGTTTGCCGACCATGTTCGCGCCGGAAGGTCGTCTCGTATGGCGTACCACTGCGGCCAACGCCAAAGCTGAAGGCAAACGCCGCGATGAGCGCTCAGGATGCCCTTGACCTTGCCCGTGGATCCCGACGAGAACAGTAGTATCCCCGGATCCGCGGGCGCCACACCATCAGAGGCAGCAAGCACGAGCTCTTCCGGAACCGACCGGCCGCGCGCGATGAAGGCACCCGATCCCTCGATCATGCCGAACGGCTCCTCCTCGTCAACCATCGCCGCATAGCGCAGGAACGGGAACTTGCAGGATGCCAGCGCACCCGGATCGCTGGTGAGAACTTCGGGCTCGAGATCGGCCAGCATCTCGGCGAAATCCTTCTTGAGCACCCTGCGCTCCAGAAGGAGGACGGAAACGCCCGAAGCCTTGAGCACGACCTCCAGTTCGGCAGGCGTGAAGAAGGTACTGATCGGCGTCGCCACGCACCCGGCCAGAGCCACACCGAACACTGATGAGAGGAATTCCGGCCGGTTCGTGACGAGAACGCCCACGCGTGTCCCCTTGCCGGTTCCAAGCGCCAGCAACGACTTGGCAACCGCCACGGAGCGGGCGTAGAGCTCGTCATACGTCCAGCGGATATCCTCGCCGTGAAGGTGGATGACCGCCGCGTCCCGTGGTCCGTAGCGTGCGGCGACCTCGCGGAGGTATCCGCCAAGGGTCAGCGCACCGATACCCTCCTCGTCGCTCAGCGGAATACCGTGAACGATGGACAGCCCATCCACCACCTCGACCGATCCCGTCATATCATCCTCGTCTGTCCTCGGGCTGCCATCCGGAAGCCGGCATGGCTGCGATACCGCCGCCCAGTCGCGTTCAGGCGTTCACGTCGACGATGTAGCGGCCCTTGACCTCGCCTGACATGAACCGGCCCGCAGCCTCGATCGCCTCGCCCAGCCCAATGGTCTGTCCAATGGCATCCAAGGCTGTGGGATTGAGGTCCTTGGCAAGGCGGTCCCAGGCTTTCAGGCGTCTGGCCTTTGGCGCCATGACGCTGTCGATCCCGAGCAGGGCGACGCCGCGCAGGATGAAAGGCATGACAGTGGCGGGAAGGTCCATTCCCTGCGCAAGCCCGCACGCCGCAACCGCGCCGCCATACCGGGTCTGCGCACAGGCATTGGCAAGCGTGAAGCTGCCCGCGGTATCGACCACCCCCGCCCAACGCTCCTTCTGCAGGGGCTTGCCCTTGGCCGACATTTCCGCACGGTCGATCACCGTCTGCGCGCCCAGGCCCTTCAGGTAGTCTGCCTCAGAAGTCTTCCCGGTCAGAGCGGCCACCGAAAAGCCGAGCTTCTTGAGAATGGCCACTGCGACCGAACCGACACCCCCCGTAGCGCCGGTCACAAGCACCTCGCCCTTGTCGGGAGTCACGCCCCAGTCGACAAGCGCATCGACGCAGAGCGCAGCGGTATAACCTGCGGTCCCGATCGCCATGGCCTGCGCCGGGGTGAAGGCAGTCGGCAGCGGCACCAGCCAGTCTCCCTTGAGGCGGGACTTCTGCGCAAGTCCGCCCCAGTGCCCTTCGCCCACGCCCCATCCGTTCAGCACGACGGTGTCACCGGCCTTCCAGTCGGCATGGCTGCTCTCGGCCACCGTGCCCACGAGGTCGATACCGGGCACCATCGGGAACTTGCGTACGACCGGCGAACTGCCGGTGATGGCGAGGCCATCCTTGTAGTTGAGCGTCGAGTAGGCAACGTCGATGGTGACATCGCCTTCGGGCAGCGAGCCTTCGTCGAGCTGCTGCAGCGTGACGGCCTGGCCATCATCGGTCTTGTCGATCATGATCGCGGAAAACATGGACTGAAGACTCCCTTGTCGGCCCTGCGGGTCGAACTCGCCTACCCTGCTGACGGCTAGTGTGCCCCTGCGTCAATGGCATGGAGGCACGGCATCGCAGAGGCGTAGCACATGGGCTCTTAGGACAGCGTCAGTCCTGTCCGATGCCCTTCCCCAATCGCTCGGCAACTTCCGGGAAACGCGAAGCATTCATGGAGCCGTACATCGAGAGGCGAAGTATCTCGTGGGTGAAACGAGCACCCAGAACATCGCGCTCCTTGTCGTCCGCGGCGTGCGCGCGCGCGAAGATCGGCCAGAAGAACACGCCGGCGAGATTGACGACCGAGAGCACTTCCGCGTCGATTCCGGGCATTGCGAGCTTCGTCTCCGCGAAGCGCTGCAGCGAGCCGGAATATTCCCGCCAGAACGGATCCTGGCTCGGGTCCGGGGAGGCCAGCACCTGCTGCAGCCAGACGCGGCATATCTCGGGGTTCTCCATGGCAAACCCGCAAAGCCGATCGGTAAGGGCTGCGGTATCGACTTCCTCCACCCGCCGCTGACCCACCGTTTCCGGATCGCCGAAGACAGCGCGGAACAGCTTGTCCGAAACCCACTCGATCGTCGCTTCGATCAGCTTTTCGCGGGTTTCGAAATGCTGGTATGCCGTGCCGCGGTTGACGGCGGCAAGATGAGCGACTGCCGAAAGGCTGACGCCTTCCAGCCCGTCCTTGGCAAGCAGGTTGCTCGCAGCCTCGAGGATCGTCTCGCGGGTCGCGGCAGGATCGCGGACCCTGCGCCTGGTTCTGGCTTCCATCATGGCCCCTTAGCCGGAAAGGGTCCGCCTATAACGAGCACATCGATGAACGACAATGTTGATGGACATTGCCGGGCCGGGGATCGCCTTCGCGCCGACGGGCGCAAAGCCGCCGGATCAGGCGAGTGCGGCGACTTCGCGAAGGACCATCTCGGCATGTTCCTTCCGGCAGATCAGCAGGTCCGGCATGTATACGTCTGCCTGATTGTACTCGAGCGGTGTCCCGTCGATGCGCGAAACGTGCAGGCCCCACCCAAGCGCCACGGCAGCGGGAGCGCAGCTATCCCACTCGTACTGCCCGCCGGAGTGAAGATAGATGTCGGCTTCCCCGCGCAGGATCGCCATGGCCTTGGCACCGGCCGACCCCATCGGCACGAGCTGCGCGCCGATGATCTCCGCCACGCCGGTCGCTTCCCTCGCGGGACGCGTGCGGCTCACCACCATGCGCAGGATATCGGGCGCCGAAGGGATCGCGCGTGGCTGGTCGGAGCGCAGCACTTCGCCCAGCCCCGGCAGCGCCACGGCGCCAAGGACCGGTACACCCTCCACCGCAAGACCGACGTGGACAGCCCAGTCGGCCCGCTCCTCGCCGTACTCGCGCGTACCGTCCACCGGATCGACGATCCATACCCGCTCCTTGCCGAGCCGTGCCGGGCTGTCCTTCTCCTCCTCGGACAGAAGGCCATCCAGCGGTCGCTGCTCGCGCAGGGCATGGCACAGGAACTGGTTCGCGGTCTGGTCGCCGGCCTTGCCGAGCGACTTGCCGGAAAACAGGCCCGAAGAGCGCACCTGCAGGAGGATACGCCCGGCTTCGTCTGCCAGGCGTGCGGCAAGATCGCCATCGGTGAAGCCGCTCATCAGACGTCGCCTAGCAAGGTGTTGACGATCAGCTCGGCCGCTTCTTCGGGCGAGAGAGCGGTCGTGTCGATGCGGACTTCCGGGTTACGCGGCGCCTCGTAAGGGCTGTCGATCCCGGTGAAGTTCTTCAACTCGCCGGAGCGGGCCTTCTTGTAGAGCCCCTTGACGTCGCGCGCCTCGGCAACCTTCAGCGGCGTGTCGATGAACACCTCGATGAACTCGCCTTCCGGCATCATTGAGCGCACCATCTCGCGGTCGGCCTGGAAGGGCGAGATGAAGGCGGTGATGACGATCAGCCCCGCATCGGTCATCAGCTTGGCCACTTCGCCCACGCGGCGGATGTTCTCGATGCGGTCGGCCTCGGTGAAGCCCAGGTCCTTGTTGAGGCCGTGGCGGACGTTATCGCCGTCGAGCAGGAAGGTGTGCCGGTTCATCCGGTGCAGCTTCTTCTCGACGAGATTGGCGATCGTCGACTTGCCCGATCCGGAAAGACCCGTGAACCACAGGACGGCCGGCTTCTGGTTCTTGAGCCCGGCGTGCTGCTTGCGGTCGATGTCGACAGCCTGCCAGTGCACGTTCTGCGAACGACGCAGCGAGAAGTTGAGCATCCCTGCAGCCACAGTCGCATTCGTCATCTTGTCGATGAGGATGAACCCGCCCAGCATCCGGTTATCGGCGTAGGGTTCGAACACGATCTGCTTGTCGGCGGTAACTTCCGCGACGCCGATCGCGTTCAGCTCCAGCGTCTTTGCCGCCATACGGTCCATGGTGTTCACGTTGACCGTATACTTCGGCTCCTGCACCGTGGCCGAGACCATCTGCGTGCCAAGCTTGAGCCAGTAGGCGCGGCCGGGAATAAGCGCCTCGTCCGCCAGCCAGACGATCGTCGATTCGAACTGGTCGGCAGCCTGCGGCGGATTGTCCGCAACCGAAATGACCGATCCGCGCGAGCAGTCGATCTCGTCCTCGAAGCACACGGTGACCGACTGCCCAGCCACGGCCTCATCGAGATCGCCGTCGAAGGCGACCACGCGGGTGATCGTGCTGGTCTTGCCGGAGGGCAGCACGCGGATCTTGTCTCCCGGTTTCACCGAGCCGGTGGCGATCAGTCCCGAGAAGCCGCGGAAGTCGAGGTTCGGCCGGTTGACCCACTGCACAGGCATGCGGAACGGCTTGTCGGCATCGACCGAGGAAAGCACTTCCACTGTTTCGAGATGCTCGACAAGCGTGGTGCCTGCATACTGGGGCGCGGAGTACCACGGCGTGTTGGCGGAAAGCGTGGTGATGTTGTCGCCCTTGAAACCCGAGATGGGCAAGGCGGTGAAGCTCTCGATCCCAATCGACGCGGCGAAATCGGAGTAGTCCTTGACGATGGCGTCGAACACCGCCTGGTCATAGCCGACGAGGTCCATCTTGTTCACGGCGAGCACGATGTTCCTGATGCCGATGAGATGGCACAGGTACGAGTGGCGGCGCGTCTGCACCAGCACGCCCTTGCGCGCATCGATCAGGATCACCGCAAGATCCGCGGTCGAAGCGCCGGTCACCATGTTGCGGGTGTACTGTTCGTGCCCGGGACAGTCGGCGACGATGAACTTGCGCATCTCGGTATTGAAGAACCGGTATGCAACGTCGATGGTGATGCCCTGCTCGCGCTCCGCCGCCAGGCCATCGACCAGCAGCGCGAAGTCGATTTCCTGACCCTGCGTTCCCACCTTCCGGGAGTCCGCCTGCAGGGCATCGAGCTGGTCCTCGAAGATCATCTTGGAATCGTAGAGCAGCCGCCCGATCAGGGTGGACTTACCGTCGTCCACACTGCCGCAGGTGATGAAACGCAGCATCGTCTTGTGCTCATGGCTAACAAGATAGGCGTCGATATCCTCGGCAATCAGCTTGTCCGTGACGTAGACGGGTTCCTTGGTGTCGATGTCGGCCATCAGAAGTACCCCTGCTGCTTCTTGACTTCCATGCCGGCACCGCCGGCGTCCTTGTCGATGGCGCGGCCTTGCCGCTCCGAGGTGGTGGTCAGGAGAGTTTCCTGGATCACTTCGGGCAGCGTCTTCGCCTCGCTCTCCACGGCTCCCGTCAGCGGATAGCAGCCGAGCGTGCGGAACCGGACGGAGCGGAGCACGGGCTCTTCGCCGGGAAGGAGCGGGAAGCGCTCGTCGTCCACCATCAGCAGCATCCCGTCCCGCTCCACCGTAGGGCGCCGGTCGGCGAAGTAGAGGGGAACGATGGGAATGTCGTTCAGGTGGATGTACTGCCAGATGTCGAGCTCGGTCCAATTGGAGATCGGGAAGACCCGGATCGATTCTCCCTTCGCCTTGCGCGCATTGTAGAGGTTCCACAGCTCGGGCCGCTGGTTCTTTGGATCCCAGCCGTGGGACGAGGTGCGGAACGAGAAGATGCGCTCCTTCGCGCGGCTCTTTTCCTCGTCTCGCCGCGCGCCGCCGAACGCCGCATCGAAGCCGTACTTGTCGAGCGCCTGCTTGAGCCCTTCGGTCTTCCACATGTCGGTGTGGAGGGCGCCATGGTCGAAGGGATTGATCCCCTTCTCCCTGGCTTCGGGGTTCTGGTACACTAGGAGTTCCATGCCGCTGTCCCGAGCCATCTTGTCGCGCAGCTCGTACATCGCCTTGAACTTCCAGGTCGTATCGACGTGGAGCAGCGCGAATGGCGGCGGGGACGGATAGAAGGCCTTGCGCGCAAGGTGAAGCATCACCGCGCTATCCTTGCCGACCGAGTAGAGCATTACCGGCCGTTCAGCCTCGGCAACGACTTCCCGGATGATGTGGATGCTCTCGGCTTCCAGGCGCTCGAGATGCGTCAGGGTCTTCATCAGGCTTCCCTTCGTTGGGTTCACCGCCTCGGGGAACGAGGCATGCGGCGGGCGCGAATCTCCTTTGCAGGGATGACTTCGGCACAAACCTCCCATATGGGAGGGTGATGGCGCTGACTTCAACCGATGAGACGGATCTGCTTTTGCCTCTACTGAAGGGCGTAGGTGAGCAGGGCCGTTTCGCGGAATTTCTGGACAGGCTTAAAAGGCGTACCGGCGCTGAAAACGTGGGTATCCTGTTGAGGCGCGGGGACGGGCCGCACGCGCAGATCATCGACTTTCACGCAGGGCAGGACTTGCGGGCTTCGGCGCACGACGCAGACCCGTTCGACATGCATGCACTGGAGCGGCTGCACTACGATCGCCTGCGACCCGGGCGGGTCTACTCCGTAGCGGAGTTCGTGGACCATGATCCGGTTTTCCGGGCGGAATGCGCGGAGAAGATGCGCCGCCTCGGCATCGCGGACGAGCGGGTGGTTCGCCTGCCCGACATCAGCGAGACGGGTGCCTGGCTGATCATGGCGCGTGCGCGGCCCTGCACGGCGTCGGACAGCGCGCTGCTTTCGGCACTCGCTCCCTACGTCGAGGCGGCCTTGCGCAGCTACGTCGCGCTGGAGGAGCACCGCGTCAGGGCAAGCGTCAGCACTCAGGGCATGGCACGTAGCGCGACTGCGTGGATGGTGCTCGACCGCGAAGCGCGGCTGCTGGCGATAGATCCACGTCTTGGCGTCTGGATGCAACGCAACCTGCATTACGTCCCGCGTCCGGGCGAGCGCCTGCGCGACCTTGGCGTCCAAGCGGAACGCGAACTTGGCGCGGCGGCAGCGCTCTTCGCATCGGCCGACCCGCCCGCCCCCCGGCCCCTCGTGCTGCACGAGCAGCCAAGGCTCGAGGCGCTGCTGACAGCTACCACGGACATGCCGCGCCCCTCGATGCTGGCGCTTTGCCGGCTTCCCAACGCGCGCACCGCGCAAAGCGTCGAGCGCCTGTCCCGCTTGTTCGACCTTCCTCCACGGGAAGCCGCACTGGCGATAGCGCTGAACGAGGGTCAGACGATTGCCGAAGCCGCCGCGTCGATGGGCCTGACGATCGAGACCGCCCGAAACTATTCAAAGCGGCTCTACGCCAAGCTAGGGGTGCGCGGGCAGCCCGAACTGGTCCGGCTCGTCTGCGACAGCGTGGCCGTGATGGCCTGATCCCGCCCGCCGTCCTCCGGAGGCAAGTCAGCCCATCACGGCCATGGGCCCTTATCCCTCCAACCTTGCCGCGATGGCAGCGATTTCGGAGCGAAGCCACATGGTCTCGCTGAGGTTGGCGCTTCCGCTGCGTTCCAGCAGGACTTCATGGGCAGCCTTGCGCACTTCCAGCGCCCTGCGATGACCAGAATCCGCGCCAAGCGCTATGTCGGTAAGGTGTATGGCCTGGAGCGGTTCGCCCGCCTCAAGGCGCGCCTGTGCGCGCTTGGCAAGCGTTCCAGCGCCGCCCGCGAGTTCGACCAGGTCGGTATCGACGCTTGATCGTGGCACGCCGTAAAGCGCGGTCGTGCCATCCTCGTAATGGAGCCAGCCTGCGTATTCGCGCCAGATGGACTTGACCGCCCAGCTGGCCTTCCCGTGGAACTCGCCGATCTGCAGACCCTCCGGCCAGGCGAACTCCCGCATCAGCGCGTGCACGTCCTTGCCCGCGTTCATGCCTTCCAGCGTGTAGTCCCGAACATGGCTGACGGCGGCATGCAGCCTGTCGAGGTCGGAACGGATGCGTTCCCGGCCAACGATGGCATCGCCGTGGCCCGTGATCACGATCTCCGCGCCGAGGTCACGCACCGTCTCGATCGACTTAAGGTAGTTGCGTACCAGCCTTGGCTTGTCTCCGCGAAGAGTGTTGAGAAACGGCATCGACAACCATACCGGACCCAGAACATTGCCGGTGAAGGCTATCCTCTCCTTCGGCATCCAGACAGTGAGATTGTCTACCGTCTCGCCCTCGGGCGTTGAAATCAGTTCGAAGGTCCTGTTCCCCACGTCGATACGAAGGCGTCGATCCACGATAATGTCGGGTGAGATCGGCGGCGGCGCCTTGGGGGCGGCGCCGCGCCTGAGAGTGGCGCCCCACAACTTGGCGCTGCGAGGGCCGAAGAAGGGCTGCAGGCGGTTCATGTCGGCCAGCGCCTCGTTGAAACCGGGTCCTCCGATCACCTGCGTTCCGTCCTCCAGGAACTGGGGCAATCCGCCGTAGTGGTCTGCATGGCTCTGGGTCAGGATGACGAAGGCCAGTGCCCCGGTGCGGTGCGGCGCCAGCAGGCGCTTTGTACGCTGGGCGTTGTCCATGAAGCCCGTGTTGACCATCACGTCGCCTTCGGTCGTGGTGACGAGATAGGCGTTGGAGATGTCGTTGGCCTGGAAGATGAAGTCGGTGACCGCGATCGCTTCGGCCTGCTCGTCTCCCGAACGCACCAGACCGGCCAGCGCGGGCCCTGCATCCTTCACGTCATTCATGGTGAGCGTCTCCGAAATTTATCATGACTTTGGCGGATTGCGGAGTTGCCGCGATTTCCAGGCCCTGCAGGACATCCTCGAACGGCAGGCGGTGGCTGATCATGGCAGCGATCCTGTCCTTCAACCGAGGCATCGCGGCGATCACCTCAGGCATCTCGGTGGGGTAGCCCATGGCGGTAGTGATCGTCATCTCGCTGGTGAGCATGCGTCCGGCCGGAAACTCCAGCGGCTTCATGTAGGCGGCGGTGATCACCAGCCGCGAATGGAACTTCGCCATTATGATGACTTGCGAGAGAATGTGCGGAGCGCCCGCCGCATCGATATAGGCGTCGGTTCCCACTCCCACCCGCCCATAGCTGGACACTTCGCCGTGGAGCCTTGCCAGTTCGGAGCGCAGGTCGGTTTTGGTGGGATCTAACGCCGCCTGCACGCCAATGGCGCGGGCTCGCTCGAGGCGCTCTTCCGAAAGGTCCAGTGCGACGACATCGGTAATGCCCCGGTCGTTCAGCCATAGCAGCATGCCAAGGCCGATCGGCCCGCAGCCGAACACGACGACCTTGTCGCCCGGCTTCACCTCGGCGCGGTTGACGCCGTGCATGGCCACCGCCAGCGGCTCGCACATGGCAGCGACTTCATAGTCAACTCCCTCGGGCACCGGGAGTATCGAGTATCCGAGCCGAGCCTCCCGCACCAGAAGCTCCTGAGTGAAGGCGCCCTCCGGACCGCCCGAACCGATGTTGCTGGGCGTCATCATCGGATTGACGATCACCGCATCTCCAACCGAGATCCCGCTCACCTGCGAGCCGACCTCGAGCACCTCGCCGGCGCCCTCGTGCCCGAGCGCGGTCTGGCCGCCGGGTTCGTACGGCATGCCGCCCACCTTGATGTAGCTAAGGTCGCTGCCGCAGATACCGACCGACTTCATGCGGATGACCACATCGCCCGGCCCCGCCGCCGGACGTTCGTACGGATCGAGGCGCACATCGCCCGCGCCGTGGATGTTGAGCCGTTTCATGTTCGCCCTTTCCAATCGCATCCGGTCACGGCCGCACCATGTACCCGCCGTCGATCGTGATCGTCTCGCCGGTCATGAAGCTGCTGGCATCCGAGCACAGGTACGCTCCGATGCCTTCGAAGTCCTCCGGATACCCGGTGCGTTTCATCGGGATGGTGGGAGCAAAGTGCTGCGCGACCGCCTCGGCGCGCGCGCCCTCGCCCATCATCGGGGTGATAATAAGCCCGGGCGCCACCACGTTGGCGCGAATGCCAAGCGGCGCGAGTTCGATGGCAAGGCAGCGGATCGCCGCCGCCACGGCCGCCTTCGAAGCCGCATATTCCATCTTCCCCGGCAATCCCTGGAACAGCGAGAGGGAGCCGCAGGCGACCAGACTGCCGCCTTTGGAGTCTCCTTTCTCCACCCGCTCCTTCATCAGCCGCGCGCCTTCGCGCAAGGTGAAGAAGGCCCCATGCAACGCGGTCTTCTGGAACTCGTACCAGTGCTCCGTGGGCATTTCGAAGGCTGAGTTGTAGCGCGGAGACGCGCCGGAGTTCGCGAAAACGCAGTCGACCCGGCCGAAGTCCGCCATCACCCTCCGGTATCCATCAAGGATGTTGTCTTCCTCCGAGACATCGACTTTGTAAGCGATCACGCGCCCTGCGCCGGAGGCCTCGAGCTGTGCCCTGGCGCGTGCGCTTTTCTCCGCGTCGCGAGCCCAGATCGCGAGATCGCCGCCCATCCGGGCCACGCCCGTGGCAAACCCGAGGCCGATGCCGCCGTTGCCCCCGGTCACCACCGTTACCTTGCCGGTGCAGTCGAAAAGGCCGCCCATCGTTCTCTCCATCCCATCGCTGGCCCGGCGCCTTTTCGCCCGGGCGTTCGTGGGCGCGATGTTCCTCGGGGGCGGCTTGCGGGGCAAGGACGCGAGACGTAGAAATCAGGACCTAAGATGGCGTCCCGGACATATTGCGAACGGCTTCCGGGAAGCGCTGCGGGAGAGGATCGATGACATACGGCATTGTCCACCGGCCAACGGCGAGCATAGACGCCGAACTGGCGACCGATGGTGTCCTCGCCCAGATCGTGCGCTACGACATCCCCGAGCCGACAGTTGGACGCCACTCAGTTTCACGAGGCTATCACGTCAACATGTGCCTTACGCCGAGGCCCCTGCAATCGCGCGGCGGATATCGGGAGCGATGGGGTCCGAACCGGCTGGAGAGGCTTGGCGACATCTTCGTCCTGCCTCCCAATGAAGTGTTGTTCATCAAGGGCGGCAGCGGCAGGCAGGCCGCGCTTGTCTGCACTATCGATGCCGAACTGGTGCACGATCTCGCGGGGCGGGAACTGGCCTGGAACGACCCTCATCTTGCCGCCACGCTGGATATCGGAAGCGCGCAGATGCGCGCGCTCCTGTTCCGCATTACGGCGGAAGTACGCCACCCCGGCGCGGCCGCACAGCGGATGCTGGGTTTTCTTGGCGGAGAACTGGCGATCGAGCTGGGCCGCCATTGCATCGAGGTCGCCGAGCAACCGGTCACCGGTGGGCTCTCGGGCTGGCGTCTGCGCCTGATCGACGAGCGCCTTGCCGACGACCTTCGCGCCCCCACGCTCGAAGAACTGGCGAGGCTGTGCTCGCTTTCCGTCCGCCAGCTGACACGCGGCTTCCGCGTGAGCCGTGGCTGTTCCATCGGCGACTACATCGAGCAGCGACGCATGGATGCCGCCAAGCGGCTGCTGGTGGAAGGAGAGAGCGTGAAGACGATCGCCTTCGCCATGGGTTTCGCCTCTCCTTCCAGCTTTACCTTCGCCTTCCGCCGTGCCGTGGGAGCGAGCCCGACCACTTTCCGCCAACGGCAGGCGCGAGTGCTCGCTTAACGCACCATTCCCGTCGCGCGGTCTTGACCCGAACTCGACACAAGGGCCCGATCTGGCATTCGACGCACGTTGCCAACGTCAGTCGGAAGCCGATTATGAGGGGCATACGGCCGCTTAAGCGGACCAATGGGAAGAGGATCATCACGCCATGGCCACCACCGCCGCCGAGCAACTCGTCGCCGACGCCCTTGTCGAACAGGCAATGAAGGGGACCGGCATCCATGCCTTCGACAACGACAGCTTTCGTGAAGGGCTCGATGTGTTCACCGCATCGTTCAACGAGGGCATCGACAAAGGCTGGATGAGCGAAGGCGGCATCGCTCGCGCGCGGAGCGACACGCTCCACTACCTGCGCGGCCGCCTCAGGGTTTCGCAGTATATCCGGGACAACCCCGAGGTGCTCGAACGGAGGATCGCGCGTCCCGTCTTCGTCATGGGGGTGCCGCGCACGGGCACTACACTGATGTCGAACCTGCTTGCCGCCGATCCCGCACGCCGTTCCCCCCTGACCTGGGAGATCGACGATCCGGTGCCGCCGGTCGCGTCGGACGACCTGCTGACCACCGATCCGAGGGCGGTGGCCAGGTTGACGCAGGAAAGAAAGGCGCTCGAAGCCAATCCCGAGATGGGCAAGTACTATCGCGGTTCGGCCGTCTATCCCAACGAATGCGTCTTCTTCATGGCGCATGATTTCAAGACGCTGATGATCGAATCGAAGGGCAAGCTGCCTGCGTACAAGGAGTTCATCTTCTCGTGCGACATGACCAGCGCCTATGAATACCACCGCAGGTTTCTGCAGATGCTGCAGCACCACACGAGCGGCATCTGGAACGTCAAGAAGCCCAGCCACGCGCTCTGGCTGGAGACGATCTTCAAGGTCTACCCGGATGCTCGGGTGATCTGGACGCATCGCGACCCCTTCACCGCGACAGGTTCGCTCTGTTCGATCATTTCGCTCAGCCATAAGGCCCACATGGGCCGGATCGATGCGGAATGGCTGAAGGAGAACTATCCCTGGCAAGCCGCCGAGCACGCCAACCGCATCATGGATTTCCGCGACAGGTTCGGCGAGGACAAGATCATCGATGTCCACTATGCCGACCTCGTGAGCGACCCTCTCGGGGCGACGAAAAAGGTCTATGCGCAGCTGGGCGACAAGTGGACCGCCGAGGCGGAAGCCGGAATCCAAAAGTGGGTGGCCGACAACCCGCAGGACAAGTTCGGGCGCCACGAGTACAAGCTTGCGCAGTACGGACTTGCCAAGGCCGAGATTGAACCCCTCTTCGAGCGCTATCTGTCACGCTACGACGTCGCGCGCGAAGGCTGAGCCGCAAGCGCTGGTAAGAGGGAAAAGACATGCTCGAAGGCCTGCACTACCAGAATGCCTACGTGTGCGACGACCTGGAAGCCGGCATCGACCTGTTCCGCGGACGTGGGCTCACGAAAGAGCCCACGATCATCCCGGTTGACCAGAGGGTGATCACACCTCATGGCCTCAGGCGGCAGAAGGGGCGCGTCTGCTTCATCTGGATAGGCGACCTGCAGTACGAACTGATCGAAAGCGAGATCGACGAGGTGGGTCTTTACGCCCACTGCCGGTCGAACGGCGGGCCGTTGCGCTTCCATCACATCTGTTTTCGCGTGCCGGACTGGGGCGCTTTGCGTCGCCGTGCGGGGGAGCAGGAGTTTCCCGTGGCGATGGAACGCGACCTTGCGGACGAAGCGGAAGACAGCCTCAGGTTCCTGTATCTCGATGCCCGCGCCGTGTTCGGGCACTACATCGAGTACACCTGGATGCCCGAGCCGATGTGGCAGCACATCCGCGCGATGTGACTCACGCCATTTCGGCGGCCGCGTCCTTGTAGAGCGTCGTTCTTTGCCGAAGTCTCCGTCCGGCGCCCTCCGCTGCGGCGCGCATTGCGGCGACGTCCGCCAACTGGCCGTGGGAAGCACCAGCCGCACGGCTGATGCTCTCGTCCATGAGGACGCCGCCAAGGTCGTTCGCGCCGGCTGCCAGCACCGCCGCGGCGCCATCCATGCCCAGCTTTACCCATGAAACCTGGATGGAGGAGATTGCGCCGTGCAGGGCCAGGCGGGCGATGGCATGCATCATCACCGTCTCGCGCCACGTGGGTCCCTTGCGGCTTTGTCCACGGCGATAGAACGGCGCTTCCATGTGGACCAGCGGCAACGGCACGAACTCCGTGATGCCGCCGGTATCGAGTTGCAGGTTGCGCAGCTCGTTGAGGTGCCGTGCCCAATGCCGGGGATTTTCCAGATGGCCGAACATGATCGTCGAGGTCGTTGGAAGTCCCACGCGGTGCGCCGAGCGGACAAGGTCGATCCATTCGCGCGTGGTCAGCTTGTCCGGGCAAATCTTTGCGCGGATGTCGTCGTGCAGGATCTCCGCCGCCGTGCCGGGCAGCGAGCCCAGGCCCGCGTCGCGCAGCATCGCGAGGTAATCCGCAGCGGTCATGCCTAGGGTCCGGGCGCCCTGGCTCACCTCCAGCGGGGAGAATGCATGGACGTGCAGGTCCGGGCAGGCATCCTTCACGGCGCGGACAATCGAGAGGTAGGTCTCGCCCGTGTAGCTCGGGTGGATCCCGCCCTGGAGACACACCTCGGTCGCTCCGCGCGAAACCGCTTCGCGCGCGCGCCGGGCGATCTCGGCAAGGTCGAGGTTATAGGCCCGGTCACGAAAGCCCGCCTTGCTGCTGCTTTTGGAGAAGGCGCAGAACGAGCACGCGTGCGTGCAGATGTTGGTGTAGTTGATGTTCCGGTTGACGACATAGGTCACGTCGTTGCCGCGCACTTGCGCTCGCAGCGTGTCGGCTGCCTCGATCACCGCCTCGGCCGCACGCCCGCGCGCTGCGAAGAGCGCGGTGACTTCGGCTTCATCAAGACCGTTGCCGTTCGCGGCGCGGTCCAGGATGCGGTTCAGCCGGCCCGTCACCGCTCCGTGATAGCGGCGGCCCAGCGGTATCCGGACGGTCCCCGGCGCTGGCTCGGCCATGCCGGGGCTCCACATGCTGTCCCGGCCGAGGCCGTCCGCGTCGGCCATCCGCAGCACGGCGGGACGCACGGCGGGATCGATCCACCCCTCGTTCCCGATGAAGCGCGGGTAGACCGTGAGGCGTTCGACCAGCGCCATGCCCGAAGCGGCGCAGGTCGCTTCCAGCCGCGCGATCCCGGGCCAGGGCGCTTCCGGATTGACGTGATCCTGCGTCACCGGGGAAATGCCGCCCCAGTCATCTATTCCCGCCTCGATCAGTTCGACAAGGCGCTCGTCGTTGAGGTTGGGCGGCGCCTGAACGGAAACCTCGGGCGGGAGCACGATGCGGGCAGCGGCGACGACGCGCAGGAAATCCGCCTCGCTCGCCTCTGGGGCCTCGAACATCCTGGTCCCGGGCTTCGCGCAGAAGTTTTGCACGATCACTTCCTGGATGTGTCCATGCGCCTCGTGCAGATCGCGCAGCGCGATGAGCGCGGCCATCCGCTCGCGCGCGGTCTCGCCGATGCCGACGAGGATTCCGCTGGTCGTCGGCACGCGCGCGCGTCCCGCCGCCGCCAGTGAGGCAAGGCGCACCTCTGGAGCCTTGTCGGGCGAGCCGTGGTGGCACATTCCCTTCTCGAGAAGCCGTTCGGAGGTCGATTCCAGCATCAGCCCGATGGAGGCGGCCACCGTGCGCAGCATCAGCCAGTCGTCCTCCTCCAGCACTCCGGCGTTGATGTGCGGCAGGAGCCCGGTCTCCCTGAGCACCCGCCCGGCACAATGCTGCACGTAGTCTATCGTGCGGGCAAAGCCCCGCTCCGCCAGCCACTCACGCGCGGCGGCGTAACGCCGTTCGGGCGCGTCGCCGAGAGTGAAGAGCGCTTCCTTGCACCCGGCCGCCACACCGGAACGGGCGATCGCGATCACTTCATCCTCGGACAGGAACGGCGCCTCGAGCCGCGATGGCGTAGTCGCGAAAGTGCAGTAGTGGCATACGTCGGCACATAGCCGTGTCAGGGGAATGAACACCTTGGGCGAGTAGGTCATGCGCGGCGACGCACAGGCCCCGGCCTTCTCGGCACGCTGCGCACGTGCCTGCGCCAGCAGATCGTCCAGCGGCGTGGAAAGGAGTCGGGTTATCAGCGCTTCGTCGTCGCGAGCCATGGTCATCCTGTTTCGATACGGGCTACGGACAGTGCTACGCGCGCAAGCCGCTCCCGAACCTCGGCATCGCACATGACTGTTCCCGTGACGGTGACGCAAAGCCCCCTGTCGCGCAAGGGGCCGGCATCCGCCGCATCGGCCTCGTCGATGACCAGATGATCGAGAAGATCGCCGTAATGATCCGCGATGGAGCCGTTGCCCACCGGTCGGCCCAGCTCGTGCAGGAGCTTGCCCAAGGGCCCCTTGAGCGAGGCGCCCCCCACCAGTGGAGACACCGCGACAAGCGGCACGCGCCGACCCGCCAGTGCCTCTCGCACGCCGGGAAGAGCCAGGATGGGATCGACGCTGAGGTACGGATTCGACGGACATATGACGATCGCGCCCAAGTCCTTTCGCGCGAGCGCCGCCTCAAACGCGAGAGACGGACGCGCCGTCGCTGCCCCGTCGAAACGGACTCCTGTCGCTATCGGGCGGCACTGCTCCGCAACGAAGTAGCGCTGGAAGTCCATCCAGCCTTCCGCGGTGCCGATCCGGGTACGCACCGGACCATCGCTCATGGGAACGATCGCGTGCACGATACCGAGCGACCGGGTCAGGCGCGCAGTCACCTCGCTCAGCGTGGCGCCTTCGCGCAATCGCCACGAGCGGGCGATGTGCATGCCCATGTCCCGGTCGCCAAGGTTGAAC
Organism: Novosphingobium silvae; assembly: GCF_009856825.1. GTDB lineage: Bacteria > Pseudomonadota > Alphaproteobacteria > Sphingomonadales > Sphingomonadaceae > Novosphingobium > Novosphingobium silvae. The sequence goes on from NZ_WVTD01000002.1 coordinate 296,216, forward strand.
CAGTCATCCTCTCCCAACGCGCGCAGCATAGCCATGGCGTGCCAGCTTTCGTCCCGGATCCCCCATCCGCGCACGACGTCATTCAACCCGGTGAGCGCATAAGCGACCGAATCGATGTCCGGGCAGATGGTCAGGCCGAGATGCTCGAAATCGTCGCCGGTGTTGACGACGATGGTCAGGTCCTCGGGCGGCAGGACGGCGGCGAGGCCTGCGGCGAGCTTGGCGCCGCCGACGCCTCCGGAGAGCGCGAGTACGTGCCTGGCGCTCATCTGAACATGTCCTGTGACACCGGTCGCAAGCCGCTGGCCGCGCCCGGTCCATCCTCATTGATGGTCCACCGTCCGGCGCCTCGCACAAGGGCAACGGGCGTGCCTTCGTCGCCTTCGCCAAGGGCCAGCGTTCCCATCGCGGCAAGCGAATCCGCCACCGCAATCACTGTTGCCTGCAGGGTCCGGCCGAACAGGTCGACCGCCCAGCCCCGCCGATCCTCCAGCACCTCAATCCCCGCGCAGCCGATCGCGGTGCCCACCGTCCCGATCCGCCACGCGCGGCCCATGGAGTCCGTGAGGACCACGCCCACCCCGCCCCGTCCCTCTCCCCCGCAGAGGTCCTGCAGTTCCGTCCGAATCGCGCGCGCGGAGGCATCGGGGTCTTCGGGCCAGAGCAGCACCGTGCCGGCATCACCGCCCTCCACGTTGCTGGCGTCGATTCCGGCATTGGCAAGAACGTGTCCAGTTCGGTGACGGGCGATGATCGCAGCAGACTGCGCGCGGAGCACTTCGGCGCTTTCGTCCAGAATGGCCTGCGCCAGCCCAGGCTCGCGCCCCGTCGCGGCGGCGAGGCTCCTCGCCTCTTCGCTGACGGGCAGGGATCGCAGGTCAAGGGTTCGTCCCTCGGTCTTCGAGACGATCTTCTGTGCGATCACGAATATATCGCCGCCGCGTAAGGCGTCGCCTTCGGCCGCGAGCGCAGAGCAAATCGCTTGCGCTATCGACATACCGGGGGCGAACATGGGCAATCCTGCCAGCGGGCGCACGGTGAGTTCTGGAACAGCGGTCATCGATCCTCCCGGACGGCACTCTGGCGACCGCGCAACGCAAGGACAATCGGCAGGATCCAGAATCCGCGGGGGAGATAAAAGGCGTGGCAAGGATTGCAGTCATCGGTGGCACGGGCGCCCTCGGGAGGGGGCTGGCGCGCCGGCTCATCGGCGCAGGGCACGAAGTCACCATCGGATCCCGCTCGCCCGAGAAGGCCCGGGCCACGGCGACGGAGCTCGACGCGGCCGGTTCCGCTTCGGTTGCAGACGCGGCGGAAGGGAAGGACGTGGTGATCGTCGCGGTGCCGCATGCCTCGCAGCAAGAGACTCTGGCGCTGATCCGGGACCGCGTAGGGCACGCGGTGGTGGTCGATACCACCGTGCCGCTGGTGCCGCCCAAGGTCATGCGCGTCAAGCTTCCCGCCGAGGGCAGCGCCGCGCTCCAGGCGCGCGCGCATCTCGGGCCGGATGTCAGGCTCGTCACCGCTTTCCATAACGTCTCGGCCCATCACCTCGCTTCCGACCACGCGATCGACTGCGATGTGCTGGTGTTCTCCGACGACGTAGAAGCGCGGGGGATCGTGGCCGACCTTTGCCCCGGTATGGGCATCCGCGCGCTGTCCGGCGGCGCTCTCGCCAATTCGGCCGCCGCCGAAGCCCTCACCTCGATCCTCATCTACATGAACAGGACCTACAAGGCGGACGGCGCAGGTATCCGATTCACGAATCTGAGCGAGGCGCCCGGGATACCATGACCTTGGCTGCTGCCACATGGGTGCTGATCCCGGTCAAAGCTCGGGGAGCGGGCAAGACCCGGTTGGCGGCACTGCTTTCGGCGGCGGAGCGCGAGAGTCTGGTCGAGGCGATGTTGGAGCACGTGGTCGACGTGACGCAGGCGCAGGTCGCGCGCATCGTCATCATCGGACCGGAGCGCGGAGGCATCGCCGCTCACCTTGAGCGCTTCGAGGACCCGGGCGGTGGCCTCAACGCGGCGCTGGAACATGGCCGCCGCGGGATAGCGTCGCGCAGCGATGCACCCGAACGGCTGATCGTGCTTCCTGCGGACCTGCCGTGCCTTGTTCCGGACGATGTGGCCCGGCTGCGAGACCTTGCCGCCGGCGCTGTCGGGATAGCGCCCGACCGTCACGGGCATGGCACCAATGCCCTGTCCCTGCCTCTTCCGGCGGCGGCCCGGTTCCGCTTCCGCTTCGGGCCGGACAGTGCAGCGCTGCACCGCCTCGAGGCGGAAATCCTTCGGCTCAGCGTGGTGACGATCACCACTCCGGGCCTGGAGAAAGACATAGACGAGCATAGTGATCTGGCTGATGCTGCGCACATGTTCAGTCCTGCGAGTTGATCGCTGGCGACGGATGCCGAGAACGGCACCGCGCTAAGGAGAGGAAAATGCAGCCCGGCGACATCGATCTGACGGGAATGGTGGCCTTCGTCACGGGTGGCGGCGGAGGCATCGGCCGCGCCATTGCCCTCTGCATGGCAGACAGGGGCGCGGACATCGCCATTATCGAAGCGGTGCCCCAACGGTGCGAACAGGTCGGCGCGATGGTGGAGGAACGCGGCCGCCGTGCGCTGTGCATTCCCGGCGATGTGACGGACTTGGAAGCGCTGCAAGAGGCCATCGCCAGAGCGGCCGAGACCTTCGGACGCCTCGACATCCTCGTGAACAACGCCGGCGGGGTCAGCCGCCGCGGCTTCCTGGACCTTGCCGAGAAGAACTGGCGACGGCACATCGATCTCAACCTCGTCAGCAATCTCGCCGCGACGCAGGCTGCCGTGCCGTTGATGATGGCGGGCAGACGCGGCGGAGCGATCGTGAACGTCAGCAGCATTGAGGCAAGCCGCGCGGCGCCCGGTTACGCCGTCTATGCCGCATGCAAAGCGGGGATCAACAACCTGACCCGCACTTTCGCGCTCGAATTCGCCGAACATGGCATCCGGGTCAACACGATCGCGCCGGACTACACCGTGACGCCGGGCACGCGCGGCAACTTCACCGGCCCTGTGGACGAGAGCAAGTGGCCCACCCTGACCCCGGCGCAGGAGGATGCCGTTCGCAGACGCATCCCGGCGGGCCGCGCAGGCCGCGACGAGGAATGCGGCCGCGTGGCCGCGTTCCTCGCCTCCCCCAGCGCGAGCTACGTGACCGGTGCGATCATCCCAGTTGATGGCGGATCGTGGGCTTCGGGTGGCTGGGTGCGCGACCGCGCCGACGCCTGGATCCTGCCTCCCGAGATCGTCGAATAGGCCGCAAGAACACAGGAAACGGACGCGCGATGACTTTCACTCTCAGCACCAGCCTGCCTTTCGACCATATCGACAAGCCGGGCGAGTGGTGCACCATGCGGGCCCTTCACGAGATCGCAAGGGCGGTCGAGACTGCGGGCTTTCACGCCGGCACGGTCACCGACCACCCGGTTCCCTCCTCGCGCTGGCTCGACAACGGCGGGCACTATGCGCAGGACCCCTTCGTGATGCTTTCCATGCTGGGTGCGGCCACGACCACGCTTCGGCTGCAGACCAACATCCTGGTGCTTCCCTATCGCAACCCGTTCATCACCGCACGCGCTGTTTCGAGCCTCGATCACTTCACCGCTGGCCGCGTGATCCTGGGCGTGGGCGCCGGTTACATGAAGGGCGAATACAAGGCGCTCGGCGTCGATTTCGACCGCCGGAACGACATCATGGACGAGTACATGAAAGCGATGAAGCTGGCCTGGACGGGAGAGGACTTCACGTTCGAGGGCAACGGCTACACCGCGCCGGGCAACCGGGTACGGCCGACCCCTGCGCAGACACCCCATCCGCCACTGCTGGTGGGCGGCAACTCCAAGCGTGCGCTGCGACGGGCGGTGGAACTGGGCGATGCATGGCACCCCTTCTTCGTGCCCAAAGCGATGACCGACACCGCCCGTACCGCCAGTCTCGAGGGCGACGACGACATCGTGGCTGCGATCGCCTATATGGCCGAGCATTGCGAGAAGATAGGCCGCTCGTCCCCGCCGCAGGTCATCGCCTCCTCGACCTACTCTGTGAGAGTGGGCTGGAATCCGCAGGAAGCACTGGACCACTTCGCCCACTTGAAGTCGCTGGGCGTCGATGGTTCGGGCGCGACCATCCACGCCGCGACCCGCGTGGAATATCTGGAGCAGGCGCAGAGGTTCGGGGAGGAAGTCATCTCCAGGATCGACTTCTGAACGCCGCAGCATCCACCGCCATGCGCTGCGAACGCTCCGCCGTTTTCGAAAACCTCTCAGAACTCGGCGACGATCGCCTCGTGGAAGGCCTTCACGGCGGCTTCCTCGTTCCCGTTCCAGACGGCGCCGGACACGGCAAGGAAGTCCGCTCCCGCCCGCACCAAGGGCGCGCAGTTGTCGGGGCTGACACCGCCGATGGCGACGCACGGAATCTCGAAGATCGACTGCCACCATTCGAGCAGGTCGAGCCCTGCGACATGCTTGGTCTGCTTGGTCGCCGTCGGGAAGAATGCGCCGAAGGCCACATAGTCGGCGCCCTGCTCGCCGGCTTCCATGGCAAGGTGGCGGCTGTCATGGCAAGTCACGCCGATCTGCGCATCCCGGCCAAGCGCGTCGCGTGCTTCCTCGATCGTACCGTCATCCTGCCCCAGGTGCACGCCATCCGCACCGAGCCGCTTGGCCAGCCCGATCGAATCGTTAACGATGAAGGCGACTTCCCGGTCCGCACAGAGGCGCCGCAGCGGCTCCGCCAACCGCGCGGCCTCGTGCTGGTCCACGTCCTTTACCCGGAACTGGAACGCGGCCACCGGCCCTGCATCGAGCGCACGGGCCAGACGGTCGGCGAAAGTCCCTCCCACGTCCAGCGGCGAGATGAGGTAAAGCTGCGTGGGTTCGCGCGGAATATCTTCTTTCATGTCCGCCGCTCTACCTCCGCGCGGGCTCGAGGCCAAGCGTTCCGGAACCGTTCATGCGCGCACGTGTTGCATCGTGCGCCATGAGGACCCTCCCAGCATTCGCCGCTGCGACTGCCTGCGTGCTTGCGGGCTGCACCGTCATACCGCCGGCCGACCCGTCGCGAATGGCTGGAGGCCATGTCCGGGCTCGCCCTGTCGCGCCGGTCCATACCGCGCCCGCCCCCATGCCCTATGCGCCGCCCTATGCGCCCGTGCCCTCTCCCGAGCCGCTTCCTCGGGCCGCTCCGGACCAGGCCCCCTCGCTTACTTATGCCCGACTGGGTGAGAGCGTGACGGTGGACGGCCCGCGCGTCACGCCGCTGCAAGTGCTGGAAGACAGCCGCTGCCCGATGAATGCCCGCTGTGTCTGGGCCGGGCAGGTCAGGCTGAAGGTCCGGATAGACAGCGGCACGGGCGGCGTTGTGGAACTGACCACGGGCAAGCCGGCGATGGTCGCCGACGGCACGCTGGAGCTTGTGGAAGTCCGTCCCGAAAAGATGGCGGGTACCGGCAACGGAGCGGTGAGGCCGGCGGACTATCGCTTCGGCCTGCGGTTCATGGGCGGGTACTGAAGCCCGGCCTTCCGCCCTCGTTAGCAGGCGGAAAAGGCGGCACCTTCCGGCGCCGCCTTTCCTTGTTCAGCGGGACTGGCCCGGGGTTCAGGCAGTAGGAACCGCCTCGGCCTTCTGGGTCGAACCCTGGTAGATCTCGTCGATCGCTTCCGCCAGCGCTGCGTTGAACTCGGCATCGCTCATCTGCGAGCGCAGGTCGGACAGGAGCGCCCGGCTGAAGCTCGCGATAATGCCCTTGTTCTTGGCAAGCTCGACGCAAGCTTCCGAGCGCGAGAAGCCGCCCGAGAGCGCGACCACGCGCAGGACCTTGGGATGCTCGACAAGTGCATCGAAAGTGCCGGGAACGACCGGCAGCGAAAGCTTGAGCATCACCTGCTTGCCTTCGGGAAGGGCGTCGAGGTTCTTGAGGATCTCGTCGCGCAGGATGGTGTCACACTCGGCGCGCGTTTCGCTCTTGATGTTCACTTCGGGCTCGATGATCGGCATCATCTCGTGGCCGAGCACCTGCAGACCGATCTCGAACTGCTGCTTGACCACGGCGGCGATGCCCTCGGCATTGGCCGAGTTGATGACCGAGCGCTCCTTGGTGCCGAACACGCCAAGCGCCTTCGAGCGCGCCAGCAGCGCATCCAGAGTGGGCATCGGCTTCATCAGCTGAACGCCGTTGGCTTCGTCTTCAAGGCCCTTGTCGATCTTGATGAACGGAACCACGCCCTTTGCGAGCAGTGCCTGGGGGGTCGGCACGCCTTCGACCTGGCCATCCATGGTGCGCTCGAAAAGGATGGCGCCGATGACCTTCTCACCGGTGAAGGCAGGAGACGAAATGATCCGCGCGCGCATTTCGTGGATCAGGCCGAACATCTCCTCCTCGTTCGACCATGCACCTTCCTCGATCCCGTAGCCCTTGAGAGCCTTGGGGGTGGAACCGCCACTCTGGTCCAGCGCGGCAATGAAACCGTCGCCGTCCGCCATTTTGGCGGTCATCTCTGAATACTGCATGGGTTCTCCTCCTAGTGTGTTCAGCACTTGCTTTCGAGCCTATCGCGCGGGGACATGTCCCGCAACAGCAGCAAGGCTGCGGTAAGCCTTAATTGGGCAGCACGCGCTCCTTCATCGGCTGCGGGATGGCCGCGCGGGCGCGCAGCACGGCGTTGATCCGGGTACGCATCGGCAGGTCCACCCAGCGTACCGCCGCCCATCCCAGCAACACGCAGCATGCCAGATAGATGGCGCCCATCAGCACCGGATCATAGCCGAGGTCGTCCTTGAAGTAGCGCAGCGGCTCCATGAGCGCCCAGTGCACCGCATAGACGGCATAGGACACCTCTCCCAGAAACCAGGCGAGCGGCGCAAGGAACCGGGGCGGCTCGCACCGCGCACCCAGCCACACCAGCAGGGGCGAGACGACGATGCTGCACGCAAGGTCGTACCAGGCATCCGGAATGGACACCGGGTCCAGCATCAGCATGGCCGCGATCGCGGCGAGGCAGGCGGCGCCCAGCCAACCGGCGGGACGCGCGACGGCGGCAGGGAGACGGGCGAGGAGCACGCCGGCGGTGAACGACATCGTGGTGCGCACCATCGAGGTCCCCACCTGATGCCAGACTGCTCCCAGGTTGCCGCCATCGTTCTCCAGCACCACGGGCACGAACCAGAGCGCGGCTGCCAGGACCACAGCCAGCAGCCCGATGCGCGGCAGGCGGAACAGCACCAGCACCAGGCCGAGGTTGGCCACCAGTTCAAAGAACAGCGACCATGCCGGCACGTTGAGCGGGAACAGGGTGTTCGTCACCGGCGAAGGAAGCATCAGCACGTTGAAGGGCAGCGCGCGCGCCATCATGCCATAGCCGTAGAGGTTGCCCTGCCCGGTAAAATGGTTGGAAATGGCGGACAGCGTGGTGACGACGATCCCCACAAGGAACAGCGGATAGAGCCGGATCAGCCGCTGCTTCATGAAAGCCCCGGCCGTCATCCCGGCCTGCCAGCGCGGCAGGTACGTGCGGCATAGAACGAAGCCGGACAGCGCGAAGAAGAAGTCCACGGCGACATAGCCGTGGGGCGCCTGCGAGATGTTGTAGTGGAACAGCGCCACGGCAAGCGCGGCGATCCCGCGCATCCCGTCCAGCGTGACGTACCGCCCTTCCCAGGGCGGCGCGGCGGCATGACGATGGTGATTCATGCGCGCCGCATACTCGCTTTGGTCCCGTTTGTCGCGATCAGGCGGAAAGCGCCGCGACGCCCGGAAGCTCCTTGCCTTCCATCCATTCGAGGAAAGCGCCGCCCGCGGTCGAGATATAGCTGAAATCCTGCGCCACGCCCGCGTGGTTGAGCGCGGCGACCGTATCGCCACCGCCGGCCACGGACACCAGCGATCCCTCGGCGGTGAGCGCTGCCGCGGTCTTGGCGAGCGCCACCGTCGCGGCATCGAAAGGCGCCATCTCGAACGCGCCGAGCGGGCCATTCCAGACGAGGGTGCGGCAGGTCTTTAGCACGTCGCCAAGGGTTTCGGCGGCATTCGGTCCAGCGTCGAGGATCATCTCGTCGGCCGCGACTTCATGGACGTTGCAGGTACGCAGGCTGGGCGGGTTGGCCGCGAATTCTTTCGACACCACCACGTCGTAGGGCAGATGGACGGTGCAGCCCGAGGCATCGGCCGCTGCAAGGATTTCGTTGGCGGTGCCGGTCAGGTCGTGCTCGCACAGCGACTTGCCCACGTCCACGCCCTTGGCCGCGAGAAAGGTGTTGGCCATGCCGCCACCGATGATCAGGTGATCGACCTGGGTCACGAGGTGCTTCAGCACGTCGAGCTTGGACGAGACCTTGGCGCCGCCGACGACGGCCGCGACCGGCTTTTCGGGATTGCCGAGCGCCTTGTCGAGCGCTTCCAGCTCCGCCTGCATGGAACGTCCCGCATAGGCAGGCAGGACCCGGGCGAGGCCTTCGGTGGTCGCATGGGCGCGGTGCGCCGCAGAAAACGCATCGTTCACGTAGAAGTCCGCGTTGGCAGCGATCGCCTGCGCGAGTTCGGGGTCGTTCTTCTCCTCGCCCTTCCAGAAGCGGGTGTTCTCGAGGATGGCGATGTCGCCTGCGCGCAGGATGCCGATGGCCTGCCTGACCACGTCGCCCGCGATCTCGGGCACGAACATGACTTCCTTGCCGAGCGTCTTCTCCACCGCGCCCACGACCATGGAAAGCGACATCGTGGAAACGCGCTCGCCCTTGGGGCGGCCGAAATGCGCGAGCAGGAGGACCTTGGCGCCCTTCTCGGTCAGTTCCAGGATGGTGGGCGCCGCCGCGCGGATGCGGGTATCGTCGGTAACGGCCCCGTCCTGCATCGGCAGGTTGAGGTCGACGCGCACGAGCGCCACCTTCCCGTTCACGTCACCCAGGTCATCAAGGGTCTTGAAAGCGCTCATCTCTCGATCCTTATCTCGTCGCCGACGGCGATCTCGCCGTCATCCAGCACCCTGCCCAGCACGCCGCCACGCCAGTCCGGCGTGAGCGCGCGCTCGAGGCCGGGCGCCACTTCCTCCATGCGGCCGCACGGATCGCATTCCATGGTGACCTCGATGCGCAGGTGCCTGCCGATCACCAGGACCGCGCCCGCCTTCCTCGGCAGGCGCAGCCCTTCGACCAGAAGGTTCGCACGGCGAGCATGCCATGGCGGGCGCTGCCCGAACAGATCGGTTGCATGCACCTCGTCCAGAGCCGCCCGCCAGCTCTCGATCTCCATAAGGGAGACCTGCCGCCTCGGCACCTTTCCCGGACGCACCGCGCCGCGAAAGTCCCCGTGGACTCCCGCGGCGGCAGTTACGACGGCAGAGCGCAGGTCCTCCATCGGAGCACGGCGACGTTGCCGCCGTGAGATACCGATGAGGCGTCCCGCCATCGCCGTCTTTTCGATCAGAGCAGGCCGCCCATCACGCCGGCCGTGTCGACCATGCGGTTGGAGAAGCCCCACTCGTTGTCGTACCACGAAAGCACACGCACGAGCTTGCCTTCGAGTACGGCGGTCTCGAGGCTGTCGATCGTCGACGAGTGCGCATCGTGGTTGAAGTCGATCGAGACCAGCGGTTCCTCGGTATAGCCGAGCACGCCCTTGAGCTCGCCCTCGGCCGCTTCCTTGAGCAGCGCGTTGACTTCCTCGGCGGTGGTGTCGCGCTTGGGCACGAAAGTCAGGTCGACGACCGAGACGTTCGGGGTGGGCACGCGGATCGACGAACCGTCGAGCTTGCCCTTGAGGTCCGGAAGAACGAGGCCCACGGCAACGGCGGCGCCGGTGCTGGTGGGGATCATGTTCATCGCGGCGGCGCGGGCGCGGCGCGGATCCTTGTGGATCTGGTCGAGGATCTTCTGATCGTTGGTGTACGAGTGGATCGTGGTCATCAGGCCGCGCTCGATGCCGATCTTCTCGTGCAGGACCTTGGCGAACGGCGCGAGGCAGTTGGTGGTGCACGAGGCGTTCGAGACGACAAGGTGCTCGGCCGTCAGGTCCTTGTGGTTGACGCCGTAGACGACGGTCAGGTCCACGCCCTTGGCCGGGGCCGAGATCAGCACGCGCTTCGCGCCGGCGGCGATGTGCTTGGACGCGCTGTCCTTGTCCACGAAGAAGCCGGTGCACTCCAGCGCGATGTCGATGCCGTTCGCGGCATGCGGCAGGTTCGCCGGATCACGCTCGGCAGTCACCTTGATGCGCTTGCCGTTGATGATCAGGTCGCTGCCGTCGACTTCGACGTCGCCCGGGAACGTGCCGTGCACGCTGTCGCGCTTGAAAAGGAGGGCGTTGGCCTTGGCGTCGGCCAGGTCGTTGATCGACACCAGCTCGAGATCATGGTCGGTACGCTCGAGAATGGCGCGAGCGACATTGCGCCCGATACGTCCAAAACCGTTGATCGCAACCTTCGTCGCCATGTAATTCTCCTCCTAGTTAGGCGCTGAGCTTGTCCATAATCTTGGGTACGATCGCATCGACGGTGAAGCCGAAGCGCTCGAACAGGACCTTGGCCGGGGCCGACGCGCCGAAGCGGTCCAGACCGATATTCAGGCCGCCGTTGCGGCTGAAGGCAGTGTAGCGTTCCCAGCCGTGCGTGGTTCCCGCCTCGATGGAAACGCGCAGGATCGACGGGTCGTTGGGCAGGATCTCGCGCTGGTAGGCCTCTTCCTGGGCGGCGAACAGGTCCATGCACGGCATCGACACGACGTCGGCGCCGATCCCCCGTGCCTGCAGTTCGTCACGCACCTTGACGGCAAGTTCCACTTCCGAGCCGGTGGCGATGAGGATCACCTTGCGCTCGCCCTCGGCGCGGCGCAGCGTGTAGGCGCCGCGAGCCGAAAGCATCTCTCCCGAAGTGCGCAGCTGCGGCAGGTTCTGGCGGGTAAGCGCGAGGACCGAAGGCGTTTCCTTCGATTCCAGCGCGAGGTTCCAGCACTCGGCCGTCTCCACCACGTCGGCGGGACGGAACACGTTGAGGTTGGGGATCAGGCGCATCGACATGATGTGCTCGACGGGCTGGTGCGTGGGCCCGTCCTCGCCAAGGCCGATGCTGTCATGCGTCAGTACGTAGATCGCCCGGGTCTGCTGCAGCGCCGAGAGGCGGATCGCATTGCGGCAGTAGTCCGAGAAGATCAGGAAGGTGCCGCCATAGGGGATCACGCCGCCGTGCAGCGCCATGCCGTTCATCGCGGCGGCCATGCCGAACTCGCGGATGCCGTAATAGACGTAACGGCCGGCGTAGTCCTCGGGCGTGAACGGCGCCTGGCACTTGGCCTTCGTGTTGTTCGAACCGGTGAGGTCGGCAGAGCCGCCGATCATCTCGGGGATCGCGGGAGCCAGCACGTTCAGCCAGTTCTCGGAGGCCTTGCGCGTGGCGACGGTGGAATCGCCGGCAACCCACTGGGTCAGCGTTTCGCGGATGGTGTCCAGCTCGGGCAGGTCACCGGCCATGCGCCGCGCGAACTCGGCCTGTTGCGGATGGCCCGAAAGACGCGCCTCCCACTCCTGGCGGTCGGCCGTGCCGCGCTTGCCGACGAAGTGCCAGTCAGCCGCGATCTCGGCCGGGATCTCGAACGGGGCGGACGTCCAGAGCAGGTGGTTGCGCGCAGCGGCGATCTCGGATTCGCCAAGCGGCGCGCCGTGGACATCGTGCCCGCCCTGCTTGTTGGGAGCGCCCTTACCGATCACCGTGCGGCACGACACGAGCGCGGGCTTGTCCGAAGTGGCGGCGGCGGCCAGCGCGCGCTCGATGTCGTCGAAGTCGTGACCGTCGCAGTCGAACACGTCCCACCCGGATGCGCGGTAGCGCGCCGGAATGTCTTCGGAGGTCGAAAGCGAGGTGTCGCCATCGATGGTGATCTTGTTATTGTCCCACAGGACCTTGAGGCGGTTGAGCTTCAGCGTGCCCGCAAGACCGATCGCCTCGTGGTTGATGCCTTCCATCAGGCAGCCGTCACCCGCGATCACCCAGGTGTTGTGGTCGACCACATCGTCCCCGAAGGTCGCGTTCAGGTGGCGCTCCGCCATCGCCATGCCAACGGCCATCGCCACGCCCTGACCCAGCGGACCGGTGGTACATTCCACGCCCGGGATCAGGAAGTTCTCCGGGTGGCCGGCGCAGACCGAGCCGAGCTGGCGGAAGTTGCGGATGTCCTCCAGCGTGGGGCTCGCATAGCCGGTGAGGTGCAGCAGCGAGTAGATCAGCATCGAGCCGTGGCCCGCCGACAGCACGAAGCGGTCGCGATCGGCCCAGTCCGGCACGGCGGGATCGAACTTCAGGAACTTCGAGAAGAGCACCGTGGCGACGTCGGCCATGCCCATCGGCATGCCCGGATGGCCGCTGTTCGCCGCCTGGACCGCATCCATCGACAGCGCCCGGATGGCGTTGGCCATCGGCGCAAGGCGGTCGGGAGACAAAGTCATGGGAGAGCTCCGGGTATGCGAAAATTGCGGGACGATTCGAAAACTGGGACCCCCTTTAGGGAGAGGCTGCGTTCCGTCAAGTTCGGCACCGGTTTTCGCGAGGACGCCCCTGCGAACGGCCGCAAGCGGCATGCGTCCCGTCGCATGAGATGCCCTTTGAACCATGCGTGCGTGACAAGATTGTGAACAAGCGCGTGCAAGTGCTTGCGAGGCGAACATTATGTCGCCAGCGAGAAGCCATGAACGAGGCTGATGCCCTGCTGGCGCTCGACCGTATCGAGCAAGCCCTGGCCCGGATCGAAGCTGCCGCGCAGGCAGTGCAGGACGAGCCCGCCGCCCGCGAGCGCGAAGACGATCTGCATCGCCGCCACGAAGCGCTCAAGGCGAGCGTCGCACGCTCGCTTTCAGACCTCGACGAACTGCTTGGCCAGCGGGGTGACGCCTGATGGGCAACGTCACGCTCTCCATCGGCGGCCGCAGCTTCACGCTTGCCAGCGCGAACGGCGAGGAGGCCCATGTCGAGGCACTCGGCCGCCTCATCGACGAGAAGGTCCGCGCCGCCGGCGTGAGCGGGCAGACGGAGACGCGGATGCTGCTCTTCGCCTCGCTCATGCTTGCCGACGAACTGCACGAGTTGCGCAGCCGCCCCGCTCCGGAACCTGTTCCCGAACCCGTCGCTTCGCCCATCGAAGCACCACGGATGCCCCGGGAAGCCGGGGAAAGGCTGGCCCGCATCGCCGCGCGGATCGAAAATCTCGCATCCCTCCTTGAGGGGGAGAAGAAGAGCGCCTAGATAGGGCGTGACGGGATCTGCCCGGCACGTGCCGTTCGAACATCCCTGAGGCTATAAGCAATCCATTGGGGGCTGTCCCTGCCCGGATCCTGGTCCGAAGCACATGGTCCCCACCTGACGTCGAGGCGTCAGAGGATTTCTAGGAAACGACCCATGGTGGACCCGTCACCCCCCATATCTTCCGGCTCCTTCGCCGACGCCAAGGCCGCGCTTCGGCGCGCCTATCGGCAGGCCCGGGCCGAACACGTCGCAGGCCTGCCCGCCGGTCTTCGCGCATTGATGCTCAGCCGTCCCCCTGCTCCGGTGGTCGAGATGATCCCGCCAGGAGCGACCGTGGGCCTCTACCACCCGGTCGGATCGGAGGCGCCTGCGCTGGGCTGGGCCCGCTGGCTCTCGGAGAACGGGTGGAGCGTCGCCCTGCCCTGGTTCGCATCGCGGACCGCGCCCATGGACTTTCGCATCTGGGACAACCCCTGGGACGAAAGCCTTCTGGCGCCCGGCCCCTGGCGCGCACTGCAGCCTGCCGCCGACGCCCCGGTCGCAGCCCCCGACATCGTGGTGGTGCCTCTGCTGGCGTTCACCGCCGAAGGCCATCGGCTCGGCCAGGGCGGAGGCCACTACGATCGCTGGCTCGATGCCCATCCCCGCGTCCCCGCCATCGGCTTGGCCTGGGACTGCCAGCTGGCCGCCGAATTGCCCGTGGAGAGCCATGACCGCACGCTGGTCGCGGTGGTCACGCCCACGCGCATCTACCACGCCGAAACGGCAGGCGAAGGCTGAGCCTATGCGGGAAACACCCACCTGGCGCATCCCTGTCGGTATCCTCGCGCTCGTGGGCGTGCTGGCGCTCTACGGCATTGCGGTGGCCACTTTCGTGCCGCCGCTCATCGGCGGGTGGAACGCGCTTGCACAGACGCCTGTCTACGTGGTCCTGGGGATCGTCTGGATCCTGCCGCTGGGGCGGTTCCTGATCTGGATGGAAACCGGCCGCTGGAGCGCGCCTGAGAAGGACCCTGCCGGGTAGCCCCGGCAAGTCCGCACAACGCTCCTGCAAGCCAGAGGCATCCCCCGGAGCAAGTCCGGGACAACAATCCAGTTTTCGGGGATTTCCACATGCTGTGCGCTGCTGGCCACTTCGTTCAAGAAGTGGCGCGAGTGACGGGGCTCGAACCCGCGACCTCCGGCGTGACAGGCCGGCACTCTAACCAACTGAGCTACACCCGCGCAGCGATGTGTGCGAAACCTTGAGGCAGGCTTCAAACCACCGGGTTACCGGCATCTCCAGCCTTCAGGCCGGACCGTCCCCCTCTTGTGAAAGAGAGAAACTGCCCCAAGTGGCGCGAGTGACGGGGCTCGAACCCGCGACCTCCGGCGTGACAGGCCGGCACTCTAACCAACTGAGCTACACCCGCGTTCTTGCGGTTGCGTCCGCTTGGGAGCGCCGCCACTAGGCCAGCCTCGCAGGGCTGTCAACAGCCTTGCAGAGGCCGCGCGGACTTTTTTCTGAGAGCCACTTCCGCCGGTCTGGCGTACGCCGGATTGCCCGGGCTTTCCGGTACTTTCCGCCGCCTTCGCAAGCCTTGCAGAGCAGTGGGAGCGTCACGTCTGACGATGATTTGGTGCCGCAGTGGCGGAAGATCGCCGCGTACGCCGCTCTCAGGGCTTGGGAGCGGTGATCCGCTGACGCGCTTCGACGAGGATGGCGGCAAGCTCGTGGCGGCCCGGCATGTCCGCCATCGATCCGATCCTGATGTAGCGGCTGTGTTCCTTGTCGCCGTGGATGCCGAGCGAACAGTGTGCCTTGAACCCCGCCAGGCCCGCTACATTGCGACCCGCCACGGTGTAGTGCGGCACTTTCCACTTTATGGTCTCAGCAGCGTCGGGAAGCGCGGCCGCGATCGCTTCGCGCAGGTGCTGCAGCATGGCCTGAACCGGAGGCGCCATGGCGGCGATGTAAGCGTCCACGCGCGAATCCCGGTCCATGCCAGCCACCTTTCCCTCAGCCTGCGAGAATGAGTGCCGGAGCCTCGATCAGCTTCTTGAGGTCCTGCGCAAAGCTGGCCGCGTCAAACCCGTCGACGACGCGGTGATCGCAGCTCATCGAGATGTTCATGATTTTGCGCTTTTCCACGCGTTCCGTGCCGTCCGCGCCCTTCACGAACATCGGCCGTTCGACGATCCGGTTGGGACCGATGATGGCCACTTCCGGACGGTTGATGACGGGCGTGGTCGCCACGCCGCCCATCGGGCCCAGCGAGGTGACGGTGATCGTCGAGCCCGAGAGTTCGGACGACTTCGCCGATCCGTCGCGCGCGGCCTGCGCAAGGCGCGAGATCTCCGTTGCGAGCTGCCACAGGTTGCGGCTTTCGGCGTTGCGGATCACCGGCACCATCAGCCCTGCCGGCGTCTGCGCCGCGATGCCGAGGTGGACCGAGCCATGGCGGGTCACCACGCCTGCCTCATCGTCGTAATGCGCGTTCAGCATCGGATAGCTGGGCAGCAGGCGGCAGATGGCGGTGATGAGGAAAGGCAGCATGGTCAGCTTGGGGCGGTTGCTGCGCCCGGCGTTCAGCTGCGCCCGCGTATCCTCCAGCGCCGTCACGTCGTATTCCTCGACATAGGCGAAGTGCGGGATGTTGCGCTTGGACGCGGCCATGTTCTCGGCGATGCGACGCCGCAAACCGATGACGCGAACCTGCTCGTCCTTGCCCCTGACGCCTGCGGCGTGGAAACCGCCGCCCGCGTTGTAGGAGAGGAACGCGTCCAGATCCGCGTGCCGCACGCGGCCGTCCTCGGCGGACCGTACCTGCCCGAGGTCTATCCCAAGGTCCTTCGCGCGCTTGCGCACGGCGGGGCTGGCAAGCACGCGGTTCTTCTCTGCGTCTACGGCCGGCGGCGGCGTTGGTGTTGCAATTGGTGCCAGCTCGTCATGCGAAGGCACAGGCCCGGGCGAGGCGGGAGCCTCTTCCCCGGCGGCAGCTGCTGCGGCCTGCACCCGCTCGGCGTCACCGGCATCGGGGTTCTCCACCTCGATGCGCTCTTCCACCACAGCGGCCTTGGGAGCAGGCGCCTGCCCTTCGGGCTCGCCTGTGCCTTCCACCTCGATCACGACCAGCGGCGATCCGATGGCGACGACATCGCCTTCCGCTCCCGCCACTTCGATGACGGTGCCCGATACCGGGCTTTCCATCTCGACCGTGGCCTTGTCGGTCATCATGTCGGCGAGGCGGCCGTCTTCCTCGACCCTGTCGCCGACCTTGACGTGCCAGGCGACGATCTCGGCCTCGGCGATGCCTTCCCCGATGTCGGGCAGCGTGAACGTATAACGACCCATGGGATCAGTCCTTCATCAGACGATCGACCGCCTCGCCGATGCGGACGGGACCGGGAAAATAGGCCCACTCGAGGCTGTGCGGATAAGGCGTGTCGAAACCGGTGACGCGCTCCACAGGTGCCTCGAGGTGGTAGAAGCAGCGCTCCTGGACGAGCGCCACAAGCTCGGCGCCGAAACCGGAGGTGCGGGTCGCCTCATGTATCACCAGGCATTTGCCGGTCTTCTCCACCGACTTTTCCACAGCCTCGATGTCCAGCGGGACAAGCGTGCGCAGGTCGATGATCTCGGCGTCGATGCCCTTCTCCGCGAGCACCGCCTCGGCGACATGGATCATCGTGCCGTAGGACAGCACGGTCAGCGCCGCGCCTTCGCGCACGATCCGCGCCTTGCCGAGCGGTATGCGATAGTAGCCCTCGGGCACATCGCCGCCCGGATGCCCCTTCCAGGTCCGCGAAGGCTTGTCGTAGTAGCCGTCGAACGGGCCGTTGTAGATGCGCTTGGGCTCGAAGAAGATGACCGGATCGTTGTCCTCGATCGCTGCGATCAGCAGTCCCTTGGCGTCGCGCGGCGTGCAGGGGATGACCGTCTTCAGGCCCGCGACGTGCGTGAACAGCGCCTCCGGGCTCTGGCTGTGGGTCTGCCCGCCGAAGATGCCGCCGCCAAACGGCGAGCGGATCGTGATCGGCGCGGTGAACTCCCCCGCCGAACGATAGCGCATGCGCGCCGCCTCCGAGACGAGCTGGTCGAGGCCGGGATAGATGTAGTCCGCGAACTGGATTTCCGGCACCGGCCGCAGACCGTAGGCAGCCATGCCCACCGCAGCGCCGACGATGCCGCATTCGTTGATCGGCGAATCGAACACCCGGTTGCGGCCGTACTTCTTCTGCAGGCCTGCCGTCGCGCGGAACACGCCGCCGAAATATCCGACGTCCTCGCCCAGGATGACGATGTCGTCGTCGCGGCCCATCATGATGTCGAGCGCGTCGTTGATCGCCTCGATCATGTTCATATGGCGGGTGGGCGCATCGTGGACGCCGGCTGCGGCTTCCTCAATCATGACCATCGCTCCGCCCCTCCTCTTTCCAGTGAGGCCACTTGATCTCGCGCTCGCGGATCGCCTGCGCGGCCTGCTCCTCGAGGTGCCAGGGCAGTTCCTCGAAGACGTCCTCGAACATGGTGTGGAACGGGTGGTGCAGCCCGTGGCCCAGCACGCCGTTCTTCTCGGCCTCCTTGGTGGCGACCTTGACCTGGTCGACGAGTTCGCGGTCCATCGCTTCCTGCTGCTCCTCCGACCATTCGCCGAGCGCGATGAGATGCTTCTTGAGGCGCATGATGGGATCGCCGAGCGGCCATTCCTCGCGCTCCTGCGCCGAACGGTAGGCGGACGGGTCGTCCGAGGTGGAGTGCCCCTCGGCGCGGTAGGTGAAATGCTCGATGAGCGTCGGGCCCTTGTTCGCCCGCGCGCGATCGGCCGCCCAGCGCGAGGCGGCATAGACCGCCAGCGCATCGTTCCCGTCCACCCGCAGCCCGGCGATGCCGTAGCCGGTCGCCCGCGCGGCGAACGTCGTGCGCTCCGCGCCCGCGAAACCCGAGAAGCTGGAGATCGCCCACTGGTTGTTGACGAGGTTCAGCACCACGGGCGCATTGTAGACGGCGGCAAAGGTCATGGCGGCATGGAAGTCGCCCTCCGCGCTCGATCCCTCGCCCACGAAGGCCGAAGCGACGCGCGTGTCGCCCTTGATGGCGCTTGCCATGCCCCAGCCCACCGCCTGGGGAAGCTGGGTCGCCAGATTGCCCGAGATGGAGAAGAACCCGTAATCGCGCGCGGAGTACATGACGGGCAACTGCCGGCCCTTCAGGGTGTCCGCCCGGTTGGAGTAGATCTGGTTGATCATCTCCACCAGCGGATACCCGCGCGAGATCAGGATGCCCTGCTGGCGATAGGTGGGGAACACCATGTCGTCCCGCGCGAGGGCCTGTGCATGGGCGACCGAGATCGCCTCCTCGCCCACGCTCTTCATGTAGAAGCTGGTCTTCCCCTGGCGCTGGCCGCGGTACATGCGGTCGTCGAAGGCGCGGGTGAGCGCCATCATGCGCAGCATGCGGCGCAGCGTCTCGGCATCGAGGCCGGGGTTCCATGCACCGACCGCGCGGTCGTCCTCGTCTAGCACGCGGATCATGTCGAGCGTGAGGGGCCATGTCTCGGCCGCCTCGCAGGATTCGTCCGGACGCGGCAGTTGCCCTGCAGGCGGGACCGGAAGGTGCGAATAATCGACCACGTCGCCCGGTCGGTACCGGGGCTCGGGTACATAGAGTTCCAGCGGCGGCAGGTTGCCGCGCCGGGTGCTTTCAGGAATCGGGCCTTCACCCATGTTTTCTGCTCTCCCGCCGATGTCGGGCCGCGAGAACCTTGAGTTTCAAAATTCTACGGTTCAGTCATATTATTTCAAGTCTGGGCAATGTCAATCAGACCGCAACCGGCGCCGCGATATGGCCCTGCGGCGCATATCCGCTCACGTCGAAGTCCTCGATCCGGTAGTCGAACACCGATTCGGGGCGCCGCAGGATCGTCATCCGCGCTTCTCCCGAAGGCGTGCGCGAAAGCTGCTCTTCGACGAGAGAGCCGTGGTTGAGGTACAGATGGACATCGCCGCCTGTCCAAACGGCTTCACCCGGCTCGAGGTTGCATTGCTGCGCCATCATCCGAGTCAGCAGCGCCAGCGACCACATGTTGAATGCAAAGCCCAGGCCCAGGTCGCAGCTGCGCTGGTAGAGCAGGCAGGACAGCTTCCCGTCGGAGACGTGGAACTGGTAGGTCTTGTGACAGGGCGGCAGGGCCATGGCCGGCAGCTCCGCGACGTTCCAGCCCTCGATGATGTGGCGGCGGCTGCCGGGGTTCGACTTCAGGCTTTCCAACACCTGCGCGATCTGGTTCACGCCCGGCCCTCGCCGGAACAGCCCCTCCTCTCCCGCCGGTTCGTAGGTCGGCCAGTCCACCCACTGCTTGCCGTAGACGGGGCCAAGATCGCCCCATTCGCGCGCGAAGGCCTCGTCCGCGACGATCCTTGCGGAGAAATCCTTGCGTTCGATCGCCTCGCCGGTCTCGCGGCGATAGCGATCGAGCGGCCAGTCGGTCCAGATCTCCACCCCTTGCGCGCAAAGGGCGCGGATGTTGGTGTCGCCTGTCAGGAACCAGAGCAGTTCGCGCGTCGCGGTCTTCCAGTAGACGCGCTTGGTGGTGAGCAGCGGCATCGCACCGCCGGACAGATCGAAGCGGATCGTGGCCCCGAACAGCGAGCGCGTGCCGACGCCGGTGCGGTCCACCCGCTCGTCGCCCTGCGTCCAGATTCGGCGCATGAGATCGAGGTACTGGTGCTCCCAGTGCGGGTTTGCACAAGTGGCGGCGGGCGCGGCGTCAAGCGTGGCGGTGGTCATGGGCGCGAGCCTAACCGGAGGGCTCCCCGATGAAAAGGCGCACGCATTCCCGTTCCCCCGCTCGCCGCAAGAACCCGGCATGCGCCTGCGCAGCCCTGCGCCGACATTTTTCCACGAAAGCCCCCTTGCCACCCCCGGAATCGCTCTCTATAGGCGCGCTCCTGCCTCGGGCGGTCTTCGGATCGCCCTCCGGTCGGGGAATAGCTCAGCCTGGTAGAGCACTGTCTTCGGGAGGCAGGGGCCGGAGGTTCGAATCCTCTTTCCCCGACCATTTATTCGCAAAGGGCGCGTCCTTCGGGATGCGCCCTTTGTCGTTCCGGGCCCAGCCGCTCCCCCTTCCGTTCCTTTCTCCTGCAAGGCGAGCAGCAACGCTCCGGGCCGCATGGCTCGCACCGGCATCGCACCGATCAGCCAGATCGAAGCAGCTGTACCCCCCAGTCGCGCTCGAAGAGGTAGAGCAGCAGGCGCGCCGCTTCGCCCCGGGGCCCGGAAAGACCGCCGTCGCGCTCGATCAGCAGGCGTGCGTCGTCATGCGCCAGGGGAAGCAGCTTGGTGATCTGCTCGAGGCTGGCGATCCGGAACGGCGTGTCGCCCGACTGGCGCGTGCCTAGCAGTTCGCCGCCGCCGCGCAGTTGCAGGTCTTCCTCGGCAAGGCGAAAGCCGTCCTGCGTCTCGCGCATGAGCGCCAGGCGCTGGCGCGCGGTTTCGGACAGCTGGGCTCCGCGCAGCAGGAGGCAGGTGGACTTGCCCGAGCCGCGCCCCACGCGCCCGCGCAGCTGGTGCAGCTGGGCAAGGCCGAAGCGCTCCGCCTGTTCGATCACCATGAGCGTGGCATTAGGCACGTCGACCCCCACCTCGATCACGGTGGTGGCGACCAGCAGGCTCGCTTCGCCGCGCGCGAAACGCTCCATCGCCGCGTCCTTGGCCTCGGGCCGCAGCTGCCCGTGGACCAGCGCGACCGCATCGCCGAAGCGCTCCTTCAAGGCGGCGTAGCGCGCTTCCGCGGCGGCGAGGTCGTCGGTCTCGCTCTCGTTGACCATCGGGCAGACCCAGTATGCCTGCTGCCCCGTCTCGATATGGCGGGCGAGCGCAGCGGCGACATCGTCCATCCGCTCCACCGCAACCACGCGCGTGTCGATCGCCTGCCGCCCGGGCGGCAGTTCGTCGAGTTTGGAGACTTCCATCTCGCCGTACTGCGCGAGCGTCAGCGTGCGGGGGATCGGGGTCGCGGTCATCGCCAGCGTATGCGGCGTGCGGCGGCCCTTGCGCGCCAGCATCAGGCGCTGACCGACGCCGAAGCGATGCTGCTCGTCGATCACAACGAGCGCGAGGTTGCGGTAGGCCACGGCGTCCTGAAAGATCGCGTGCGTGCCCACCACGATCTGGATGGAGCCGTCCAGCAGCCCCATCAGGATCGCCTCCCGCGCCTTGCCCTTGTCGCGCCCGGTGAGCAGCGCGATCTCGACGCCTGTGCCCTGCAGCATCCGCGAGAGCGTCTCGTAGTGCTGGCGGGCGAGGATCTCGGTCGGCGCGAGCAGCGCGGCCTGGGCCCCCGCTTCCACCGCGATCAGCATCGAGGTGAGCGCCACCACCGTCTTGCCCGAACCCACGTCGCCCTGCAGCAGGCGCAGCATCGGCGCGGCCTGGGCAAGGTCGCCCTCGATCTCGGCGATGGAGCGGGCCTGCGCGCCGGTCAGCGCGAAAGGCAGCTTCAGCCGGGCGCGCAGGCTTCCGTCCCCGGCCAGCGGAGTGCCCCGTTGCGAGCGGTTGGATTCGCGCACCAGCATCAGCGCCAGCGCATTGGCGAGCAGTTCGTCGTAGGCGAGCCGGTCGCGCGCGGGCTGGTGGACGCCGCGATGCGCCTCGACCACCGCATCGTGCCAGGCGGGCCAGCCCATCTTGTTCAGGAGGCCGGGCTCGATCCATTCGGACAGCACCGGAAGGGCCTTCAGCGCCTGCGCGACGAGAGCGGCGGCGCGGCCCTGCGTCAGGCCTTCGGAAAGGGGGTAGACCGCCTCGCAGAGCTGGCCGAGCGGCGCGGATGCGTTTTCGGAGACATGCTCTGGATGGACGATCTGCAGCATCTGGCCATACTGGTCGATGCGCCCCGCCACCCAGCGCAGTTCGCCCACCGGAAGCTGCTTGCGCGCGGAATAGGACGCCCGCCCGAAGTAAGTGAGCGTGCAAATGTTGCCCGCCCCATCCTCGGCCATGACCCGGAAGGGCCCGCGCCCGGCGGGGGAGCGATGCTCGCGCACGGTAAGCGCGACGATCACGTTCTCGCCGACGCTCGCCTCGTAGAGACTGGTGACCGCGCGCCGCTCCACGAAGCGGTCGGGCAAGTGATAGGCGAGGTCGCGGATGCGGGTCAGGCCCAGTTTCTCCAGCGGCTTGCGCAGCTTGGGGCCGACGCCTTCCAGCGCCTCGACTTCGACGAAAAGGGGATTGAGCGCTTCGGGCCGCATGACGCGCGCCTCTTAGAGCCTTTTCGGGCTTGGTGGAAACACCGCTCGGCAGGGAAAACGATGGGGCCCGCTCCGGCGCGGATGCGGAGCGTTTCGCCAGAGCGAATGGAACTTTGCCTGTCACGCCCCCGTTGGATCACCGTCAACCAGAGACCGTCACCCTCATAGGAGAAGCTCATGCTCTTGCCGCACGGAACCGTGTTCGCGATCGTCGACGGGGAGAACTTCGAACTCTACCGTAACTCCGGCATCGAGGCCGAGCCGCAGCTCACCGCGATCGAGACGCCTGACCTGGAGGCCACGAACTACAGTTCGGCCGCGAAGGACCACGACAAGATCTCGCGCTTCCAGTCCGGCGCGCCCAAGGACCGGCTCGACAAGATGGAGGAGGCCGCGCACGTCACCGCCGTGGCCCAGTGGCTGAACTCGCAGGTGCTCAGCCGCCAGATCGACAAGCTGGTGGTCGTTGCCGATCCCAAGTCGCTCGGCCAGATGCGCCGACACTACCACAAGGAACTCGAAGGCGTGCTGCTGGGCGAAGTGCCCAAGACGCTGACCGGCCGCCCGACGCAGGAGATCATCCGCGTCCTTCACAGCTGACCGCTCCGGGCCGCCACCCGGCTCCGGCTTGCTCATGCCCGTGCGCCATTGTAACGCGCGGGCATGAGCGACCTCTCACCCCGCCTCGCCCGCCTCAAGTTCCGCGCCTGGCATCGCGGCACGCGCGAGGCAGACTACATGATCGGATGCTTCTTCGACCGCTTCCACGCGCAGTGGTCCGAGGACGAGATCGCCCTGTTCGAGCGCATGATCGAAGAGGAAGACGTCGACATCATGGGCTGGGCGCTCGGCACGCTCAGCATCCCCGAGGAATACCGCGGGCCGCTGGTGGAGCGCATGATGAAGCTGGACTACGTCATCATCCCGAGGGACTGAACGGCCGCAATCGCAGCCTCAGCCGCAGCTACTGCCGCCATCTTCGGACAAGCCTGATTGCCCGCTGGCGAGTGCGGGATAACGCCGGTTGGGAAAGTCAGCGGACGGAAAAGCGGTCGACGCTGGTGTTTTTGCTCGCGGGCATCACGCGGGCGCTGCCGGTCGGCTCTCGTTTGCGAACGGCTCGGGAGCGGCCTTGCTCTCCCGGGCTCGGCCCGTGCGGTGCGTGGGGGTGACGGGCAGGGCTCGCGTCCAGGCCGTCTTCCCTGAGGGCATACCCTCATCTTCGTCCACGCATCCTCTTGCGGCAATCACCGGTGCTGCTGCCGGGCGCCGACCGCTTGCGAAAAGAAGCGGGAGAAGCGTCAGCTGCGCGCTTCTTTCCGTTCCGCCGCTTGATCGATCGTAATCGATGGCGAGGCTTATAACCCAATTGGTTATATCTGTCAAGGCGAGGCCCTGACAGCCCTCCCGAGGCCGCCTCTGTGCCCGTGCAGCACGGATCAAGAACATCATTGTATTTGCAACCCCTTCCTCATATCTCGCTTCCTCCCTCACATGCCTGACTTTTCCCGCATCCTCTCCGCCTCGACGCCGCTGACGCTGGCTTCGGTAACCCGTGGCAGCCAGCCGCTGGTCATGGCCGACCTCGCCCGCGCCGCCGCCAAGGCAGGACGCGCCGTTTTCGTGGCGGACAACGAGGCGGCGATGTCCGCCATCGCCAGCGCCGCGCAGTTCTTCGCGCCCGAACTGCAGGTGATAGAATTCCCGGCATGGGACTGCCTGCCCTATGACCGGTCGAGCCCGGCACTTTCCGTCAGCGCCCGCCGCCTCGCCGCACTTCATGCGCTGCAGCTCAAGCGACAGGGTCCGCAGCTTCTCGTCACCACCACGAACGCCCTGCTCCAGCGCGTCCTGACCCCGTTCCGCATCCGCGAATCGGTCCGGCTGCTCAAGCCCGGCATGGAAGTGGGGCACGAAAGCCTCATCGCGCTGCTGCGCCGCCAGGGATACCACCGAGCCGACACTGCGATCGACGCGGGCGAGTTCGCGGTGCGCGGCTCGATCTTCGACATCGTGCCCTCAGGCCTGGAATCCGGGGAAGGTTCGGCAGGCCTTCGCCTCGACTTCTTCGGAGACGAGCTGGAGACGCTGCGCCTGTTCGATACCGGGACGCAGCGCTCCACCGGCACCACTCCCGAGCACCTGCTGCTGCCCGCGAGCGAGGCGCTGGTCGACGACGAGACGGTGAAGCGTTTCCGCACCCGCTACCGCGAGATGTTCGGTGCCAACGCCACCGCCGATCCGCTCTACCAGGCAGTGAGCGACGGGCGCCGCCTTGCCGGCATGGAGCACTGGCTGCCGCTGTTCGAGGATCGGCTGGTCACCCTGTTCGACCATCTCGGACCCGAAGACGTCATCGTCGTGGACTCCGCCGCCCTCGGCGCCATCGACGAGCGGCTGACCGACATCGCGGACTATCACAAGGCGCGTCTCGACACCTCGGGCCAGAAGGCCGGCTCCTACCGCCCGCTCCCGGCCGATGCGCTCTATCTCGGCAAGGAAGAGATCGACGGGCTCGTCGCGGCTCATCCGGTGCACCGCGCCGATCCCTTCGCCCAGCCGGAATCGGCCAAAGTCATCGACTTCGGCTTCGGCAACGCACGCGACTTCGCGCCCGAACGGGCCCGGGGAGACAACGCCTACGAAGCGGCCGCCCGGCACTTGCAGGCGATCTCCAAGTCGGGCCGCAAGGCGATCCTCGCGGCTTATTCCACCGGCAGCCGCGCGCGCATCGCCTCGATCCTGGGCGAAGCGCATGGCCCCGAGCCGCGCCTCGCCGATGCCTGGCAGGAAGCCCTGGGCCTTGCGGTGCAGGGCCGCTCCGCCGCGCTGGTGCTCCCGCTCGAAACCGGCTTCTCCAGCGATGCGCTCGAGGTCATCACCGAGCAGGACATCCTGGGCGACCGCCTGGTCCGGCGGAAGAAAAAGAAGAAGGATTCCGACGCCTTCCTCGCCGAACTGGCGGCGCTGACGCCGGGCGATCTCATCGTCCACATGGACCACGGCATCGGCCGCTACGAAGGGCTGCAGTCGATCCCCGTCGGCGAAAGCCCGCACGACTGCGTGATGCTGACTTACGCAAGCGGCGACAAGCTCTACATCCCGGTCGAGAACCTCGACGTCCTTTCGCGCTACGGCAGCGAGGCCGAGGGTGTCGCGCTTGACAAGCTGGGCGGCGAGGCGTGGCAGAAGCGCCGTGCCAAGCTGAAGGAGCGCATCCGCGAGATCGCGGGCGAGCTGATGAAGACTGCGGCCGAACGCGCGCTGCGCCAGGCCCCGGTGCTCGCGGCCGAGGACTCCACCTTCAACCAGTTCGTCGACCGTTTCCCCTGGCAGGAGACCGACGACCAGGATGCCGCCATCTCGGACACGCTGGAAGACCTCGCCAGCGGCAGGCCGATGGATCGCCTCGTCTGCGGCGACGTGGGCTTCGGCAAGACCGAGGTCGCGCTGCGCGCCGCCTTCGTCGCGGCTATGGCCGGCCATCAGGTGGCCGTGGTCGCCCCCACCACCCTTCTCGCCCGCCAGCACTATTCGGGCTTCGCCGAGCGCTTCAACGGCTTTCCCCTGCAGGTGGGCCGCCTCTCGCGCCTCGTGCCCGAAAAGGAAGCGAAGGCCACGCGCGAGGGGCTGGCTGACGGCACGGTCGACGTCGTGTGCGGCACGCACGCGATCCTGTCGAAAAGCGTAAGCTTCAAGCGCCTCGGCCTCGTCATCGTCGACGAGGAGCAGCGCTTCGGTGTCACGCACAAGGAAAAGCTGAAGCAGCTGCGCGCCGACGTGCACGTGCTGACGCTCACCGCCACGCCCATTCCGCGCACGCTGCAGATGGCGATGTCGGGCCTGCGCGAACTCTCCACCATCCAGACCCCGCCGGTGGACCGCCTGGCCGTGCGCACTTACGTCATGGAGTGGGACGACATGGTGATGCGCGAGGCCCTGCTGCGCGAGCATCACCGCGGCGGCCAGAGCTTCATCGTGGTGCCGCGCATCTCCGACATGCCGGAGATGGAGGACTGGCTGCACAAGCATGTACCCGAGGTCAAGGTCATCGCCGCGCACGGGCAGATGTCCGCCACCGAGGTGGAAGAGCGCATGGGCGCCTTCTATGAGGGCAAGTACGAGGTCCTGCTTTCCACCACGATCGTGGAGAGCGGCATCGACATCCCGCGTGCCAACACGATCATCATCCACCGCGCGGACCGGTTCGGCCTTGCCCAGCTCTACCAGCTGCGCGGCCGCGTGGGGCGATCCAAGCTGCGCGCCTACGCCTATCTCACCACGCCGCCGGGCCAGGGCCTCACCGAAGTCTCGGAAAAGCGCCTCAAGGTTCTGGGCGACCTCGATTCGCTGGGCGCGGGCTTCCAGCTTGCCAGCCACGATCTCGACATCCGGGGCGCCGGCAACCTGCTGGGCGACGAACAGTCCGGCCATATCCGCGAAGTGGGCTTCGAACTCTACCAGTCCATGCTGGAGGATGCGATCCTTGCCGCGCGCGCGGGCGGCGTCGGGCTGGAAAAAGACACCACGGGCCTCTCCCCGCAGATCACGGTCGAGGCGCCGATCATGATCCCAGAAGACTACGTTCCCGACCTCGCGGTGCGCATGGCGCTTTACCGGCGCCTCAACGATGCCGACAGCAAGGACGAGATCGAATCGCTCTCGGCCGAGATGATCGACCGTTTCGGTCCCCTGCCCCAGCCCACCGCGAACCTTGTCCAGCTTATCCAGATCAAGCGGCAGGCCATCGAGGCGCACATCGCGAAGATCGACGTCGGCGCGCGCGGCACCCTGGTGACGTTCCACAACGACAGCTTCCCCAACCCGGAAGGCCTCATCGCCTACGCCGAACGCCTCAACGGCGCGGTCAAGCTGCGCCCCGACAACAAGCTCGTCCTGCAGCGCGCCTGGGGCGATCCGAAGAGCCGCCTGAACGGCCTGCTGCAACTGACCAAAGGCCTCAGCGCCGTCGCCCGCAAGTCCTGACCGTGGCGGGCGGCGACGCGCTGCGTCTGAAAACGGCTCGCAGGCAAAGAACGGTGTCGGAGCGAGCAGCGATCAGACACGGCACTAAGCGCCGCGTCCGCTTTCATGAAACATGAAGCGACTGACGGACTTTCCGCAAACGCCCCGTTGCTGACATTTCCTTGCCGCGCTGAATTGGTGCGCTATGTTCGATCTATGAAATGGCTCGTCAGGCTTATCGATCAAGATGTGGTCGCCTCGTTGAACAGCGTTCAAGCCGCCAGCAGAAAGCCGCTTGGTGTCAAGCGTTTCAACTCAACAATTTCGGCTATTCACTTTCCTCGCTGGACATGGATTAGGCTCATAGTGCCGCTGATAACGCTATGCGTTTTGCTTGTGCTCTCTCCAGAACCAGTCGCTACATACGGCCTTTGGGCTGCTGTTGGGTTGCTTGTAACCTTCTTCGGTTTGTACTTCTATCGGTTAGCTCTCATACGGCAACGATGGCTCGACAAGCGCTGCGTCGATGAGTTCGGTTCCTATGAAGCGACCGAGGATGATCGATATGAGGTTCCTCCAAGCTAGCGTCCGCTGTCCACCCTTTGCGGCCGCTGATCGGGGCGCAGAAGATGAAACATTATCCGCGCGGAGACGCGGAGGATGGTTTTTCGGCGACGCCACGTTTCCCTCGATGCTGCGATTGTTGCCAGGTTCGCGAAGCAAGGAAAGGCTGCGGCTTGCGGGACACCTTCCGCGCCTCCGCGTCTCCGCGTGCCCCTATGTCGCCTTTGTCCGGCAAGAAGCGTCGAGCGGGATACCGGCACTCGCCGGGTGAGCGGATTGACGGAACTTCCTCCCGGCATTCAAGACGGCCTTCGGCGGGCTCGGCCCGAGCGGACTTGGGCTCTGATCCTGAAAGGAAAAGCGCGTCCGCTTTCCGCGCTTACTCAGGCCCCGCTTGTGACACGCTCCTGAGGGGGATGCTGCCGGGCTGCTTGGGCGTGCTCAGGGCAAGTCTGGCGAACAGGGCGGCGCTCATGGGTTGGGCGCGCAGGAAGCCCTGGAAGTAGGCGCAGCCTTCGCGGGCGGCGACCTGTCGCTGGCCCTCGTCCTCGATGCCCTCGGCGATGACCTGAAGGTCGAGCGCGCGGGCCATTGCCACGATCGCGCGCAGCACGGCGACGTCGCGCCGGTCGGTGACGATGCCGTCGATCATCGAGCGGTCGAGCTTGAGATAGTGGATCGGCAGCACCTTGAGATAGCGGAAGTTGCAGAACCCCGCGCCAAAGTCGTCCAGCGCGATCCGGATGCCCTGCGCGGAAAAGTCCGCCAGCGTCTGCGCGGCCATGGTGATGTCGCCGATCAGCGTCTGCTCGGTCACTTCCAGCGTCAGGCGGCGCGGCGGGAAGCCGCTCTCGCGCACCAGGTCCAGCATCTGGCGGGTATAGCTGCCGAAAGCGAGGTCGGCCGCCGTCACGTTGATCGACAGGCGCAGCGATCCCGGCCACTCCCGCGCCTCCCACAGCGCCTTGCGCGCAATGTGGCGCGAGAGCGGGCCCACATGGTCCGCCCGCTCGGCAATCGCGAAGAGCGCCCCTGCCCCGATCCGGCCAAGCTCGGGATGGTTCCACCGCGCCAGCGCCTCCGCGCCCGTCAGGCTGTCGTCGGCAAGGTCGAACTGGGGCTGGAACAGCACCTCGATCTCGTCCCTGTCGATGGCGACAAGAAGGTCCGCCTCGAGCTGCTGCGCCGAGCGGCCGGGCACGGTCACTTCCCCGTCGGCCCAGGCCAGGCGCGTGCCCTGCTGCTCGTGCGCCTCGCCCAGCGCATGGCCGAGCCGGTCGAGCATCGATTCGACGCTCTCGCCGGTCAGCGCACGGATCAGCGCGATGCGGGGGGAGAGCCGCAGGATGCCCGAGGGAACGGGGATCGGCCGCGCGATCATGTCCGCCAGCTGGTCGGCCACCAGTTGCCAGCGCTCGCGGCTGCAGGCCTCGTTGGCGACGAGGATGAAGCTGCCGCCGCCCGCGCGCGCCAGCAGCCAGGGCCCGTCGAGCTCTTCCTCGGCGAAATGCGAGATGCGCGCCGCCACTTCCTCGAGCGCGCCGTCGCCCGCCGCCTCGCCATAGGCCATGTTGATCGCGTCGAGCCGCCGCAGGCTGAGCAGCATGGCGTGGACGTGGGCCATGTGCGGCATGAGCACGGGATCCGCGCGCCATGCGGCGATCCGCTCGAACACCGCCTCCACGCCGGGAATGCCGGTCAGCCTGTCGGCGATGCCCTTGGCCGCGCCCTTTGCCGCAGCCCTGCCTCTGGAGGAGCCCGCAACCGTGTCGTCTGGTTTTGACCGCATCGCCTCGCCATAGCCCAAAGGCCTTGCAAATCCCTTCAAAATTCTACAGCCCCGGTCCCGGAACAGGACGATCACGCCCTGTAGCTGGACGATCCCGGAAATGACGAGCATGGACGCGAAACTGGCGCTGATCGTATCCGACAGCGCCAAGGCGCAGGACGGCGCAAGGGCCCTGCGCGATTCCCATCCCTGGGTCAGCCAGCAGGAGGCAGACATCCTCGTGGTGCTCGGCGGGGACGGTTTCCTGCTCCACGTCCTCCACGAGATGCTCGACGGTCAGCCGATCAAGCCGGTCTACGGCATGAACCTGGGAACCGTGGGGTTCCTCATGAACGGCCCGCACGACGGGGTGCCGATCTCCACCCGCGTAGCCGAGGCGCACCGCGTGCCGGTCCGCCCGCTGCGCATGCACGCGCGGGCGAACGATGGGCGCGAATACAGCTATTATGCCATCAACGAAGTCTCGCTCCTGCGCGAAACGCGCCAGACGGCGAAGCTGGAAGTGCGCATCAACGGCCACGTACGCATGGAAGAACTGGTGGGCGATGGTATCCTGGTCGCGACGCCGGTGGGCTCCACCGCCTACAACCTTTCGGCGAACGGCCCGATCCTGCCCTTGGGCAGCCGCATGCTGGCGATGACGCCGCTCAGCCCATTCCGCCCGCGCCGCTGGAAAGGCGCGATCCTGCCCGAAAGCGCCGAAGTGGAATTCAGGATCCGCGAGCCGGGCAAGCGGCCCGTCGCCGCCGTCGCGGACCAGAAGGAAGTGCGCGACGTCGCATCGGTGCGGATCATCGCTTCGGCCAAGAAGGAACTGACCCTGCTGTTCGACCCCGGCTTCACGCTGGAAGAGCGCATCTTCGCCGAGCAGTTCCAGGTCTGAGCGCCGTCGATCCGGGTCCTGGCGCCTCCGGTCGCCGCCTCGGCAGATTTTATCGCAGGTCGCGTGAAATTTCTGCCTCAACGGGCTTGCCAATCTTTCTGGCGCTGTTATAGGCGCACCCCTGCCCGGCGGTGGTAACACTGACAGGCTGCTCCCCGATAGCTCAGCGGTAGAGCATTCGACTGTTAATCGAATGGCCGTAGGTTCGAATCCTACTCGGGGAGCCAACATCTTCTAGATAGCCCAGCATAATCAATCCCTTCGGGGTATCGAATGTCTCCGGCCCAGCGGCGGCGGAGACAAACTATTTTTGCGACGAGCGGATTTCAGCCATCAGCTCTGGCGCCCTGTCGAACCATTCGCCTCTCAGACGCAGATGCGAAAATCGCTCATGAAGGGCCCATTCGTCAGCAAGCGTTCCAGGTCGCGAAGCCAGCACGTTCAGCTCGACATGAGAGCCAATTCGAAGCTCGCGTAGACGAGACGCCGGATTCTTGGAGTAGCCAATTTTGATCGGCCCCGTTCGGCTCCCGATGAAGTAAACCCGCCCTTCGCTCGCTGAGGTGAGCGGCTTCTTGGTCCTAAACGATCTTCGCTCGGTTTTGACCTGTGGCTCGCCAGCTAGACAGGCTTCATACTCCTGACGGAAGCCCTTCGAGCCGTACCTGCTGACGAAGTAGTACGAGGGGTGGCCCTTCCGCCGGAACCTGTAGCGTACCGAACCATGCTGGCTCACGAACCGCGTCACGTATTTCGGTAGTCGCTTAGTCATTCACGGCGTCCTTCAAGCCGCTGGCATCAGTCCTCACCGACGTTTCCCAAGCCGAAAGCTGCTTCATCGCGGCATCCGCCAAGCGCTTCTGATTGGCCATCTCGATGTACTTGGCGAGCGTCTTGTCGCTCCGCTGACCGCTGACGGATTTCATGTCCTTATTGGTCATGCGCAACTCGGCCATGCGGCGTAGCGTCGCCTTGCGCAGGCCGTGCATCGTGCAGTGAGGCAGGCCGGAGGCAACGCACTGCTTTTTGAACCAGGTACCGAAGCTGGCCGCATTTTTGAACGGGCGGCCCCGCTCGGTAATGAGGAAGCAGAACGGGCTGGTATCACCCGGCTTCATCGCCACGATGGCCTCGAGCAGCTGCGGCGCGACGGGAAGCCAGAGGACCTCGCCAGTCTTCTCCTGCGTCACCGGCAGGCGCCCGTTCTGGATCTGGGCGCGGCCCATGCTGACGACGTCGGATCGGCGCTGGTCGGTCCACAGTGCCAACTCCATCGCGAGTCGCGCCCTGGTGCCCAGTTCGTGGTAGGCGCGGTACCGCTCGATCTCTTCCTCGGTCCACGTATGGAAGCCATGCGACTTCGCAGCGGCCGGCGCCTTCACCTTCTCCGACAGCCTCGCCGGGTTGCGCGCGATCATCCCCGATTTCTCAGCGAAGTCGAATAGCCGCACCAGCTCCTTGCGCAGCTTGCGGGCTGCGTGGACCCCGCCCTTGGTCTTGTTGCCGGTTCCGGTCTTCACGAGCTTCTTCGCCACGATCTTGTCGATGTCCTCGAACGTCGTTGGCGCGACCATCCTCCACCCTCGTCCCTTTGCGGTATCG
The DNA here is from genome assembly GCF_009856825.1 of Novosphingobium silvae. Taxonomy (GTDB): domain Bacteria; phylum Pseudomonadota; class Alphaproteobacteria; order Sphingomonadales; family Sphingomonadaceae; genus Novosphingobium; species Novosphingobium silvae. The sequence goes on from NZ_WVTD01000002.1 coordinate 328,519, forward strand.
CCACGGCGAAAGTCTTCCAGCACGGCGCGAATCTTGTCCTGGGTGATCTTGGTGGGGCCCAGGCGCTCCGGGACGCTCATGTATCGGTCGAGCAATTCGTCGATCGTGCCCTTGGCGGCGCGGATCACCGGTTCCGGCTTCGGCAGATCTGCCGGGTTGAGGAAGGCCTGATACTCGGCCCGGAATTCCTCAGATCCGAGCTTGGCTGTGAAATAGCCGCTTGGCAGGCCCGCCTTCCGGAAACGGTAGCGGACCGTGCCATGCTGGCTCTCGAACTTGCTGACGTGCTTCGGCAGAAACCGGTTCGTCCCTGTTCGCTTGCGGACCATCACTCTTCTTCCCAACCACCGCGGCTGACCTTGGGCGGCTCGCCCGATTCGCCGAGGATGATCTCTATGCGGCCATTCACCAAATCCATGACGATCCGCGCGCGCTCGAAGCCGGCCGCCTTCACCGACTTGGTAGCGCGCTCGACGTCGGCCTGAGTGATGCGTGCCGGGGCGGTCATGCTGCGTCCTCATCAAACTTGCCGGCTTCATCGCCCCAAGCATCCCAGCCCGGGCGCGTATTGCGGCTGAAAATCTCAGCGTAGGGTCCGGCGTAGAGCGCCTCGACCATCTCGTACTGCGCCTCGGGCTTGCGACTGTGCTCGCGGACCGGCGCGACGATCAGGTTGCGGATGGATCGCGACCGGACCTTGGGCTTGCCGATCGTGCCGACCAGGATGAACTCGGCGGCGCTGCGGAAGACGTAGCCTGTGCCGAACGCCCATGCTTGGCCCGTGCTGGACTGCTTCGCCCAGGCAGCGGCCGACTTGAAGGTGAAGCCCCACGCCTGCATCAGATCGCAGCCCTGCGGGAGCAACGGAGCCGTGGCCCACATGAACAGCGCGCAGTCCGGCGCGGCGAGATGCGCGACCGGGAGCGCCGCGATGTCTTCGAGCGACATGCAGCTGTAGTGGGCCGAGGGGTTCTTCGTCTCGCCCTTGGCCGAGTAGTTGGCGAACCGCCACGGCGGGTCGACCAGAAGGGCGCCGTAGGACATGGGACGCATGGTGCCGAAGGGCCAGATTGCGCTCATGAGCCAGCTGCAAACGCCAACGGCGTTCCCGGCTGCGGGCGTGGATACCGCCGCTTTGAGGCTTTCTGTCTGGGCAACCAGCTATGGGGAGCCGTGTTGTCGTCTCCGGTCACAACCATAAGGATGTTCACAAAATGGTCGTCGAACGCAACACTACCGTAGTTGAAGGCCGTCGTAGCTCGAGCGGCGTCATCATCGCCGCGATAGCCCTGCTGATTGTCGTGATTGCAGGTGTTTACTTCCTGAGCCGCGGTTCGAACAGCGAAGTCGCCAAAGATAACGCGGTTGCCGGCGCGGCCAATGATATCGGCAACGCCGCAAAGTCGGTGGGCGACGCCGCCGAGGGCGCCGCAGAGGACGCGACGAACTGATACACTTCCTACGACGGGCGTGCTGCATCGGTTTCCACCGTGCCGCACGCCTTTTCTGAATACGGGACGACGCGAGGAGCGGCCGCCCCTCCCTGCTGTTCCGGCATGACGCCGTCCCGCTTCGGATTGGCTTTCGAGTGCGCGCGACGCGCTGCCGGTTACATGGCGGCCTCCTGGGTTCGAGGGGTGCTCCGAAATCATGCGGCCTGGGCCTCCCGCTGCGCGATCTCGTCGGCCATATTGGCGCGTACCAGCGCTTCGGAGAGCGGCGGGCAGACGCTGTTGCCGCACTTGGCGACCTGCGCCGTCTTCGTGATCGGCTTGCCGTGGGCGTCGAACTCGATCTGGTAATCGGCTGGGAAGCCTTGCGCGTTGAACAGCTCGCGCGGCGACAGCATCCGCATCCCGATATCGACGATGACGTATTCCTCGCCCTCGATCATCACTGTGACGAGGCCGAACCGGTCCTGCACGGTCACGGTGCCGAGCGGGTTGCCCAGGCCGTGCCCGTCCTCCTCGTTGCCGTAGTACTTGATCAGGAAAGCCCTGATCTCGCCCATGTGGGTGCCGCCTGCGCTGATGGTGTCGACGGGTTCGTCAACACCGCTCGCGCTGCTCTCGATATGCGCGTCGCTGGTGCCTCGCAGCTTGATCAGGTTCGAGGTGACGAGGCGCTGCTGGCTCCCGCTGGTGGCTACGGTCGAGGGCGGCGCATCGGCGGCGCGACCAGCAAGGTTGTCGTTGTTCGGCCCGCCGTTCGCCTGCTCGAGGTGCGCGCAGACGACTGCGTGTCGCGGCGCACCGGCCATGACGGTATGCAGCGGCTCCGACGGGTCGATGCCCTGCCCATTCTGCGCGAACTTCTGCATGAAGGCGGTGACGGCATGGTGCTTGATCCCACCCGCCACTACGGTGCCAAGCGGTGCCTGCACGTCCATCGCGCGCGGAGCCTGCCCCTGGCGTTCCCCATTGCCAACGTGCACCAGGTGCGCCGCCGCGACGCAGTTCTGATCCTTGTTCGAAGCCGTGACGGTGTGCAGCGGATCCTCGACCGAGCGGTTCGCCCCGCCTTGCTGGGCATAGGTGGAGAACGGTGCAGCCGCGACTTCGACCACGCCCAACGGCGCGCTGCCGCCCGGGCGCTTCACGAAGCTGTTCGCGGTGACAGTGTGGAGCGGCTCGGTCGCTTCGTGGCCGATCGCGCCGGATCGGAACTTGGTGATGTGTGGCATGACCAGGCATGCATCAGCCTTTGCTGTGGTGGTCGGATAAGGCTGATCCATCCCCACCGGCGCCGATTGACCGCGGCGGCCGCCACACCCGACGATCACGGCCGGCACAATGAACGGCGCCGGGTTGTTGACGACGAACTTCATGATGCCGTGCGCGATGCGGCGCAGGGTCTTCTCTGCCAGCGGCTTCTTGCGGTCGAAGATCGACGGGCACGGGATAGACCAGTCGATGATCTCGGCTGCCGTGCGCCACGGCTTGCGCTTCCCGCTTAGAACCTCGGGCGAGCCCGGCTTGCCGTGGGTCGGCTCCGGCCAGACGATGGGCTTGCCGTCACAGCGGGCGATCATGAAGAAGCGCTTGCGGATCGTCGGCGCGCCGTAGTCGCAGGCGCGCAGTTCCTTCCACTGGATCTTGTATCCGGCCTTCCGCAGCTCGCGCTGCCACTTGTCGAACGTCTCGCCCGCGCGCTCCTTGATCGGGAAGCCATTGTCGCAGAGCGGGCCCCAAGTGCGAAACTCCTCGACGTTCTCGAGCAGGATAAGCGACGGGCGGACGCGCTGCGCCCAGAGCACCACCACCCATGCGAGGTCGCGGATCGACTTCTCGCGGGGCTTGCCGCCCTTGGCCTTGCTGAAATGCTTGCAGTCGGGCGAGAACCACGCGAGGTCGACGGGCTTTCCGCCGGTGACTTCCTTCGGATCGATCTGCCAGATGTTGTTGCGGATGTGCACGGTGCCGGGGTGGTTAGCCTCGTGCATCCGGATCGCCTCCTCGTCGTGGTTGATGGCGATGTCGACGGCGCGGCCCAGCGCGGCCTCAATGCCGGTGCTGGCGCCACCGCCGCCTGCGAAGTTGTCGATGATGAGGCCCATTATGCCACGATCTCCTTGAGGCGGCAGAGGCGCTCACGGGCCTCAATGCGGTTGATGGTGCGGTGGTAGTCAGCAGGGGCGAGTAGACCGGCGTCGCGGAGGGCCGCGGCGCTGGCTGCCAAGCTGGCATTCTCATCCCAATGGGCGTTCAAGATGCCCGACACGCATTCGGCGATAGCCTTTTGCTCGCCCATCCAAAACGAGACGATCAGAACCGGCGCGCTCATGTGAATGCGTGTGGTACCGTCGCCCAGATTCTCGGGGGCGTCCTGGTAGTAGATCGCGTAGCATTCCTCGCGGCGATCTTCCGCGCTCAGGTTGCGCAGGTATGCCGTCGTTTCAACGGTGAAGCACTGGTGCGGGTTGTCAGACATGGGCCTTGGCCTCTTGGCTGTAGCGGATGCGGTGTCGGGCGAGCATTTGCAGCGCCCCGTCGTTGTCGAGGATTTCGCCAACGGCCATGCGGGCGGCGGGCTCTGGCGTGTATCCTTGCAGGACCAGGGCTCTGCCGAACTCTTCCCGATCTTCGGCAGTGATGGGCACCATGCGCGCGGCGCGGGCCAGTTCGAGCAGTTCTCCGGGCGTCATACGATCACCGTGACCTGCTCGGCGGCGCGCGTGACCGCCGTGTAGAGCCAGTTGCGCTTCGCATCCCGGAACGAACCGCTCTCATCGAAGATGATCACGTTGTCCCACTGGGAGCCCTGCGATTTGTGACACGTGATCGCCCACCCGAAGGTAAACTCTTGCGTGCCGCGCCGGGTGCGCCAGTCGATGGTCTGCTCAGTACCGTTGAAGAAGTGCTCGAACACATCGACCTTGATTGGGTCGCGCTTCTCGTCGAGCGATGCCACCTGGATCGCCAGCTTGCCGTCACCGAGCTCTTCGATCTTCTGCGCGTCCCACAGGCCGCCGTTGAAGATGTGCTTTTCCTTGTCATTGCGCAGGCAGATGAGCCGATCGCCGACGGTGGGGTGCCATGGCTTCGCCACGCCCTGCAGCCCCTTCATGGCCCGGATGCGCTGGTTGTAGGACACGCGGGTGCGGTTGAGGCCGCAGAGCAGCTGGTCGGCACCAAGCACGAGCTCGCCGAGGCGGTCCCGGCCGAGCGTGGCGCTGCGCGTAACCAGGCTGCTGCCGTGCGCGCCGACCTGCAGCGGCTTGCCCTGTCGAATGTCCATCGACATGCGGATGATCGGATTGTCCTGCGCCTGCCGGTGAACCTCGGTCAGCATGACGTCGGGCTCGCCGTTGATGAAGAAGCCCTCGCCTTTCACCGGCGGCAGCTGCGCGGGATCACCCAGGACGAGGATGCGCTTGCCGAAGCTGAGCAGATCGCGGGCCAGATCTTCGCCGACCATGGACACCTCGTCCACGATCAGCAGCGCGGCGTCGGCCAGGTCGCTCTCATCGTTCAGCTTGAACTCGGCTGCCCCGGTCGCCTCGTCGATCTCCACCTTATAGATCAGCGAGTGGATCGTGGAGGCGTCCTTGCAGCCCTTCTTGCGCAGGACAAGCGCAGCCTTTCCGGTGAAGGTGGCGTAGAGCACCTTGCCTTTCACCTTTGACGCCAGCTCCCTTGCCAGCGTCGTCTTGCCGGTACCGGCAAAGCCGAACAGCCTGAAGGTCTGCTTGCCGGACGGATCCTTGATCCAGGCGGCAACGTCGCGGATGGCCGCGTCCTGTTGCGGGGACCAGGTCATGCGGACACCTGCGCCCGCAGTGCTTCCGCCTGCTCCTTGCTGGCGATGACGAACATCGGGTGGCTTTTGCCTGCATGCTCGACCTCCAGCTGGTGCAACCGGAACAGACCGCCCAGCGTCCAATCGCAACCCGGCTTGTCGGCATTCGCTGGCTTGCCCTCGCGCGTCGCCGGCCCCGCGTTGTTCCAGCGGCCGACGCAGGAAAATCCGATCTGCGTATCGAGCTTGTCTTCCGGGACGCCAGCGCTGCGCAGCAACGCCATGGACTGCACGGTGCCGCACATGGGACAGATGAATGCGGAATGCTCGCGCTCCATGCCCTGCGCTGACAGGCGGGCCCGGAACTCGTCGTGAGTGATCTTTTCCATGATCAGGCTGCCTTTCGTTCGACAGGATCGGTGAAGGTGATGTCGTGCTCCGCCGCGAAGGCGTGCATGCACTCAATGAGATCGGAGAATTCGGATTTGCTCAGGCGGCTCGACTTGAAGCCGAGGGGGATCACGCCCCGCCCGTCGAGGGTCGGCTCGAAGGTGCAGGTGAACCCGGCGGCATTCATGAAGAGCGCCTTCCAGACTTCAGTGGAGAGCACCCGCCCCATCGGCTTCGCGCGGGCGATGTCGGACAACATTGCCCACATCTTCGCGTTTTGGTCGCTGGTGCGGGCCGCTTCCTTGATGTTGACCACGGCACCGGTGGGCGCGGCCTCGATAAGTCGATGAGCCAGTTCGCGCACCGAACGATTGGCGAGCGTGATGGTCTGTCCGCCTTGCTTAGCCATGGCGCCGTTCCTTCTGTTCAAGGCGGATCTCTGCGGCCTTCGGGCTTTCGGCAGCAAACTCCGCCGCAAGGGCATGGAGGTCGATGCCGTGACGCTCAGCAAAGGACGCCTCGCCAACGTTGTGCTGCTCAGAGTGATGATCCCGACACAGGCTGATCGTGAACCAATCGGACGGCTTGCGGCCCATCCCGGCGTCGGACCCGGAGCGGACATGCGCGACCTCGATCGGCATGTTGTCGCAACCCGGTACGCTACAGTGGTGCGAGCGCACGAAGGTGCAGTGGGCCTGAGAGCGCCAACGGTCGGAACGGTTGCGCTGCTTGGGGATGCGTCGGGGAAGAGCCATGGTGCGCGCCCTCAAAACGGGATCGAATCGTCGAGGTCGTCCCAGCTGCTGCCGGAACCTCCACCGCCGCCACCGTTGCTGTTGTCCTGCCAGCCACCACGACTGTCGTCGTAGACGTTTCGGTCACCGGTGCCGCCATCGGCCCAGCGTCCACCGCCCTGCCCGCCGCGATCGTTCGACCGGCCGCGCTGCTGGCCGCCACCCCAGTCGCCACGGTCCCCGCCGCGCTGGCCACCGTCGCTGTTCGCGCCGTCGAGCATGACAAGCTTGCCGGCCATGCCCGCAACCACGACCTCGGTGCTGTACCGGTCGTTGCCGTTCTGATCCTGCCATTTGCGGGTGCGAAGCTGGCCCTCGATGTAGACCTTGCTGCCCTTGCGCAGGAAGCGCTCCGCCACGTTGGCGAGGCCTTCGCCCTGCAGCACGACCGAATGCCACTCGGTACGCTCCTTGCGCTCGCCTGTGGCGCGGTCCTTCCAGCTTTCGCTGGTGGCCATGCGCAGCGTGGCGATCTGGCCGCCGTTCTGGAAGCTCTTCACTTCCGGGTCGGCGCCTAGGTTGCCGACGAGGATCACCTTGTTGACGCTGGCCATTAGAACGGCTGCCCGTCATCTTCGGCGAGAAACGCCGGGACCGGGAAGGCCTCCACAGGCGGCGGCGGGGCGGCAATTTCGCCGACAGGCACCGGGGGATCACGCATCGGATCGAAGCGGGTTCCGACGATCTCGGCGCTGGTGGCGATGGTCGAGAGCACGCCAAGCACATGGAACGCGGTGCCGGGGTTCTCGGAAGCGAGGCGCGCGGCCTCGGCTTCCGCCGACGACAGGTTCGGATGCTTGAAGCGGGGCATGAAGCCGTCTTCATTCCAGACAAGCCAGAACGGCGCAGCCGGGGCGAGCCCATAGTTACGGGCAAACTTGATATCCGTCATGTCAGACGACCTTCTCTTCGCGAATGTGGAAGCCAGGAATGCCGCGGACGCGAGTCGCCTCGATGCGAGCATCGCGGGTCGCCCAGCGCTGGATCAGGCCATGGAATTCGGCCATGAACTCGGGGTTCGTCTTGTAGTGGCCGTAGGCGCGCGCCCAGCTGTCCGGGGCGTCGATCAGATCGGCGTGGTAGATGGTCCGCAGGGTGACGGCGCGCTGGCCCTCCCCGGTATCGACGCGAACCTTCTGCTTGGCCGCCGTCTCGGCAGTGCGCAGCAGGGCCTTTGCGTCGGCAAGCGCATCCTCGGCCTTGTCCATGACGGCAAGGTCGGTCGTTTCCTTGGCCTCGGCGCGCAGGGCCATGGCCTCCTGTGCGGCGGCAAGCGCGGCGTCGGCGGCTTCCTTCTCGCGGGCCTTGCGTTCGTCTTCGGCCTTCTGCAGCCAGGCAGCGGACAGGCGACCGGTCGCGGCGATGGCCTTGGTCAGTTTGCCGTCCGGCGTGCCCTTGAGGCCGCTGGCGACATAGCCGTTCTGCCACGCCTGGATTTCCGAGATCGCCTCGTTGTGGGGCTTCTTTTCGGCAGTGGCGTTGTCCTTCACGAGGGTGACGGCGGTCTGCATGTTGCGGTGAAGCGTACCGACGGCAGCGGCCTGCCCTTCGTTCTCGATCGCAACGCCATCGGCCCAGTTCGACGCTTCGGTGAGAAGGTCAGAAACGTGGGTGTCGATGGCGTCGCGTCCGGAGGGCTTGGCCACCGCAACGTCCGGGGTTGGCTCGGGCGGGTGGTTGCCGCCGATCACTGCGCGCGGGTTCGCATCGCCCTCGCCGGACAGCGCCTTCGCTTCCGATTCTGCAGCGAGCTTATCGACATGCGCCTGCAGCGCGTCGATCTCGGCTTTGCGCTCCGGCTCGGTGCGGAGCAGCTTATTCAGCGAATTCTTTGCAAACGATAGCGGCATCGCGGCGATTTCAACCTTGCCGCGAGACGAGGATTCGTAGTGCGTAATCATGACCAGACTGCTCCGCGGATGATTGAACTGATGTGGGGCTGGCCAACGCCGTATTCGGCGGCGAGATCGGCCTGCTTTTTGAAAGGTGCTTTCGCCCTGATCTCGTCGATCTGTTGTCGAGACAATTTCGAGCGTGCGATGCGCTCACCACGAGCAAGAGTGCCGTGGAGGCGCCTGTCAGCGGCTTGCTCTACCCAAGTAGCCCAGCGCAGATTGTCAGCGCGGCAGTTTGGTTTGTGCCCATCGCGGTGTGCCGCAGTATGGTCAGAGCTGGGCGGTTCACCATGAAAAGTAAGGCAAACGACACGATGAACACCTATCGGTGTTTCGCCACCGCCAAGGGTCACGACCCGATAACCCCGATGGTTCGCCTTATCCTTCAGAATGCGAGGTTCAGAGCGAAGGTAGTCGTATCCATGTCCGGCATTTCGCAGGCTTCGCACACGACCAAAGTTTGATGCTTCGTATCGACCTTCAAAACCCGGCACTGAGCGCCATTGCTCAAATTCAAGAAGAGGAGTGATCACTATCACCTCCATCAGTATGGAATGCTGTCTTCGCCGATGTCGTCAGGCCCGTTGGCGGGCGCGGGATCGGCGGCGCGGTTGGTCTCGGACTTGGCGAGGTCAGCCAGCTTGTCTTCCAGCTGGTTGATCGCCTTGATCGCCTGCACGTCGGTCAGCTGGCGCAGATCCTTCACCTTGAAGTGCTTGAGGATCGGATCGGCAGTCGAACTTGTTGCTTTCAGAAGCTCGGTCAGCTTGGTCCACTGCGCACGGGCAATCATGCGTGGTTCGTCACGCTGGTTCGTCTGGCTTTCGCGCTGCTGCTGGCGGGGGGCCACGTCATGCGTCGTCGCGTCGGCGTCATTGTCCCCTTCGGTCGGGATCATGAAGACCTGCAGCGCGGCATACTTCATGGCCGCCGACTGAGCCTTGTTGCTGCTCTTGTCGGCGCTATCCATGGCCTCGCCGATCATGCGCACAGTGTCAGACGAGCCGTCCAGCGCGCAGACCAGTTTGAAATCCACGGTCAGGATGGTGTAGTTGAGGACGCCACCCTTCTGGGTCTGACGCTCTTCGCGTTCCTTCTCGACGACGAACGGCAGCATCATCAGCTTGTTCGCCGCCAGGACGCCACAGAGCGTGTTGTAGACGTCGTCGATGCCGCGGAAGTTGTAGCCCTGCTGGGTATTCCGGCGGTCCTTGCCAATGCCCTCCTTGGCCATGTGCTCCATGACGGCGCTGATGGCAGTGTAGACGGCGGGGATGGCAGCCGCTTCGATCTTGGACTGAGCGTTCACGGGCGATCTCCCGTAGCCTCGGCAGCACCCGTGCCGAGAGCGTTGGAGGACGTCGGACCAGCGGGGGACGTGCTGGTGGGTGCGACGGTTGGGACATGGTCAGCGGGAAAGGCGATCTGAGCCCAAGCAGCAAGGCCGATCAGGAATGCCGTGGCCCAGACAGCAAGCACTGCCGCGACCAGCATGTTGTAGGTCGGCTGCCAGGTGGCATCGTCCTCGAGCATCGGCTTGATCTTGCCGTGCCAGAGCGCGCGCTGGGCGGTCCGGGTGTGGTTGATCCAGCGGGGCATCACAGTTCACCTGCCCGGAGCATGCGCTCCACGATGAAGTCGAGCAGGTCGACCATATTGTCGAAGGCCAGATGGTGACCGCTGGTGAGCCGAAGGCGGATCATGCCGCGATGCTCCCGGCGCGAACCCCGTCGATCTCGGCGAGAACGACATCCGTCTTGCGCAGGAGAAACTCTATGTACTCCTCACGCGCCGGGGTGCCCTCCGGCTGACGAACAGCGTCTACGAGGCATTCGAGGAGGCCGCGCACTTTACCGAAGCGGATAGCCTCGGGATCAAGGCGAACGGGGCGGGTCATCGGCGCGATCATGCTGCTAGACCGACCGGAGTATAGGCGCGGGCCATTGCAGCCGCGACCGGCACGAACTCAGCGCCGTCGATCGAAACCAGCAGGCGATGGTTGAGGTAGAACCCCTCGCCGCCGTCGATGCGGGGCCCTGTGCGGGGTGCCAGTTGCGAACGGCCCATCCGAGGGCGGCGTTCAGATCAAGATCGCCGCAGTCGTACTCATGCTGGACGGTATCGTCTGTGAAACGGGTCTGAAGGATGATGCGGGGCATCGTGATCTCCAACGAAGGTCCCGGCAGGTCTGCGCTTGCGGCTCACTGTCGGGCTGATGGAGATTTAATGTGCCCTATTTGGGCATATGTCAATGCTAAAAATATGCCCTGTTTGGGCACATAATTCAGGCGGGCCAATCGTCCGCATCGTCCCACCTCGGGGACTGATCAAAGTCATCGAACGAATCTAGGTCGCGCGTCCGATCCGTTTCGGGAAGCGTCGGAGCTTCACCATCAAACGACACGCGGGCCACTGCCCCATAGGGCGCAACCTCTTGGAAGATGGCGATCGGAGAGTGGCCCTGCCGGATCAGCTGAGCGATGCGAACCGCGCGTTGTGATGAGACGTAGCCGATCTGGACGCCACGCTCAGAGTAGACCGCAATCGCGTGTTCGTCGGCCGGGTTCTCAGGCTCTGGCCGTAGCTCCAGCGGATCGCCCGGCGCGCAAAGGGCGATCTCGAAACGGCGGCCAGGCATCTTGCCTTTGTTGGGGTAATCGGCGCCGACAATGGCGAGCGAAAGCGCTTGAAGGCGCAACTACGCAACCTCCGCTTTCATCTCCTTCACAATGAAAGAAATGGTCTGTGCTTCATCGCCGCGAAAAATTGGCATCGGCAGCCGACGGTTCTGAGCCCGCTGAAACCGTTTGCGACTAATGTTGTGAAATTGGCTGTCTTCGATAACGGCTACCATGGCGACATTCGCATCAACATGTTCGAGCTCTTGCCACGCCAAGAGCGCCTCGTTCAACTTGTCGCTGCTGTTGATGAGATACACTGCACCAGGCCGTCCCCCCGTCTTCGAGCGGAGAACCACGTCGGCGGGGAACTCGGCCAAGTCATTTGCTGGCGCAACATTTTCCTCGACTTCCAGCTGATCGCCATACCGCTTTCCGATTTCTCGCAGAAAATCCTCACGGAACGCAGACTTCACCCTCTCGCGCGTGATGAGCGCGAGGTCGCGAACACGGATCAAAGCTGAAAGAAAGCCTATTGAGCGTTGCGACAAGTCCCTCTCTGCGATCGCGTCCGAACGAATTTCGAACGTATCTCGATCCCAATATGCGAGCCCCTCGGCGAGGATCGCCGTAAGAAGATCACCTCGCATTCCAGCTTCGATGTGGATGTCCCTAGCGATCAAGTCCGGCAGAAAGTCGCCGCCATCGACCAGATCAAAGCCGTCGGCCGACTTCTCGATGTAGAAGGAAATCCGATCCCCTGAGTTGTCCCGAAAAGCTGTCGACACAGCATAACCGGTCGAAATTGGATGAACCTCTAGCCCACCACAAAACGCCGAGCAAAGCGCACTTTCGAGCTGAATGCTCATGATTTGAACAGGGGGCCGAGGTCGTCCTTCACACGGAAGAACCTGCGAGATTCTTCCCAAAAAGTCGAGTGGGATATTGCCGCGGTATGGCGGTGGAATCCATCTGCCTTAGGCACCCGGGCTAAATCGCCCATGCCGGTTGCCCCCAGCTCAATGCCTGATCGGTCGCAGTGCGCATGCGAGTGAAGGCCTGGGTGACTAGAGTGGAATTCATAGCGCGCAACGACCGAGTAACCGCCCGTCGCCCCGACCATGAGCGTCGATTTAAGATCGCCGCGCGCTATATTTACAAGCGACGTCATCACAAACTCACAACCTGCGCCTTCTGCGCGCGCCGATCTCCACTGCCATCCCGCCCGCATTGGGCGAGTCTTCGGGAACACAGGGAAAAATCGTGGCGGTAAGTCGTCCATGCGCCACAGCGTGTCAGTTGTCTGGACTTTCGGTATCGCCAAAAGGTGTCGAACTTTCATCCAGCTCAGATCCCCCTTGCCAACCAGATAGCCCTGCCCTGTATGCGGAGATCAGCGGCATCCACTTCTTGATCCGGCACGTTTGGATTGTCAGACACGACAAGCACCCGGCCCGGCCCAACTGTGCGCAGGCGCTTGAGCCCGGCAGCACCATATAGGTCGATCCAGTAGACGGCATCCTGGCGCGCCAGTTGGCGCTCTGTCGTATCGATCAGGATCACATCACCCCAGTTCAGGGTCGGGTACATGCTGTCGCCGATGCCGGTCACGAGCTTGAGGCGATCCGATGAGGTGCGGGTCACCGTCCGGATGAAGTCGAGGCCGAACGGCACAGGTTCGGCTTCTACCCAATCCTCGATATGGGTGCCTGGTCCCATCGAGAGGGAGAGATCCAGCTTTTGGATGTAGACGACGTCTTCCGCCGCAGGGGTAATCACGGCGACGGGAGCAAGCTTCTTTTCGGTGATATCCGGCGCAATGAGCTCGTGCGGCGCCACGCCCAAAGCGCTGCCGATTTTATCGAGCCATGCCTGATCGAGCGACCGATCGCCACGCTCCAGCTTCCCTAGCATGTTGAGCGTCGTTCCTACCCGCTCGGCGAGCTCCGTCTGAGATAGCCCCCGCTGCTTTCGGAATGCCGCAATGTTGTTCGCTGCCATGCCGCCTATGTGCCCAGAAAGGGCATAACGGGATAGTGGACCAGTTGGGCACATTTTCCGCTTGCTGAATGTGCCCATATTGGGCATATCAGGGCACATGAAGCTGCTCGACTATCTCAAGGCCGAGAAAGTGGCCGTAAGGAAGCCGGCCACCTCAGCCAGGCCAAGTTCGACTTCCTGTCCGAGAACCTGGGCCTCGCCCCCAAGCGCCTGAAGGATGCTCTCAAGGCCGCGACGGTATTCCCGCCAGCCCTGCGCGACAGCACCCTGTCCGTAGAGCACCACGCCGCGGTCGCCAGCCTCCCCAAGGATGAGGCCCTGCCGCTGCTGAAGCGCGCCGCCCGCGAGCACCTGTCCGTCAACGAATGCCGGGAGGTAGTGACCCAGCACCGCTACAGCACCGGCCAGCGCTTCGATGACGAGGACACGGACAGCACCCTGTGCACCCACATCGTGCGCGCATGGAACCGCGCCACCCCCGAGGCCCGGGCCGACTTCGCTGAGCTTGTGAAGGCGGTCCGCTTCGAGGGCATCATCGACGAGGACGAGGTCCACCATGACGCGTAAGCTGCTGCCCACCTCCGCGCCAAAACCGATCCCGCCGGAGTTCCTCGAGAAGTTCAAGCAGCATGGCTGGCGCCGGGTGGAGAACATCTGGGGCAAGTCGACGGTGCTTGCGTGGTCGAAGGTCATAGGCCGCAAGCGGATGGCCGAGATCCGGAAGCGCTACCTCAAGGAGGAGGCGGGCCGATGACACGTCCCTATCCCCCCGAAGACCTGGCGACGCTGTCCGATCTGGAAATGCAGGACCGGTTCGTCCCCGCGCCTGACCTGCTGGAATGGATCCGCGCCACGTTCCTCGACGAGGCCAGCCCGCTCTTCAACATCGAGCACGTCCACCTGCGCGATGCCGATCTGGGAGTGCTCTGGACCAACTGCGACAACAGCAAGCAGATGCGCGCCGTCATCGGACAGGCGGAACTGATGCCGCCCATGGGCCCCGCTCCGCAAGCCGACAGAGAAGGAAGAGGCGGAGACGTTCAAGATCGTCATGGAGGCGATCACCGCGCTCATCGCATCGGGCATGGTGCCAGACGAGGCGATGGCCCGCGCCGTGCAGAACCTCATCGAGGAACGCGGCTACATGCCCGGCCTTGCCGATGCCCTGTCCAAGATATCCGAGGATGAGCGCTTCGGGCTGCAGCCCAAGCCGCCAGCGGACAACGACGACGACGACCCCAGCGCAATCGTACCGGAAGGAGGTGATCCTGCATCTGCCGGTGGCCGGGCTCAACCCCCGGCCCGCCGTGCCGCTAACGACGCCGCGGTATTCTTCGCCGATGCCCAGCCTCGCCCGCTGTACGTCCAGCGCAAGCTGTTGAACGGCACCGACATCATTGGTTGGGCCAAGAAAGAGGGCTTCACGTCCACGCTTGCCGCCGACGATCTGCACGTCACGGTGCTCTATTCCCGCCAGCCCGTGGACCCCATGAAAATGGGCCAGGCATGGGGCGAGGACGAAAACGGCAACGTGCGCATCAAGCCCGGCGGCCCGCGCGCGGTCGAGCGCCTTGGCGAAAACGCCGTCGTGCTGCTGTTCCCATCGTGGGATCTGCAGAGCCGCCACCGTGACATGGTCGAGGCAGGTGGATCGCACGACTTCGACGAGTACCACCCTCACGTCACCATCTCATTCGAGGTGCCGACAGACATGGACCTGACGGCAGTGAGGCCGTTCACCGGCGCGCTGGAATTTGGCCCGGAACTGTTCGAGCCGCTGGACCTCGACTGGAAGCGGAAGGTCACCGAGGAATGACGCCGATGATGATGCTAATCGCCCTGCTGGCTGCCCATGCACTGGCGGACTATCCGCTGCAGGGCGACTTCCTGAGTAAGGCTAAGAACCGGACTGCCCCTATCCCCGGTGTTCCGTGGCAACAGGGGCTTGGCGCGCATGTCGTGACACGGATGTGCGCTTCGTCGTCCTTGCCGCCACGTTCACCGGCCCGCTGGGAACCGATGCGGAGGTCGAGGTGCTGGCAGGGCCGTTCGCTGGCATGTGGAGCGTGAGCAGCTTGGAGCGCGATCCCGTGGCGGCCGGATGGGTCGGGGTTGGGCGTCGTGCCTAAGTCTCGGCTGATAGGCGCGAAGGCACATGCGAACCGGCTGAAGAAGCTGACCGGCGAAACGATGATCCGCGAAGTTGGCAAGGCGCTGTTCGTGGCCGGGGAGGCAATACAGGTAGAGGCGCAGATCAGCATCACTGCCGGGGCGGTGTCAGGCAAAAACCACAAGCCTTCTGCGCCAGGGCAGCCGCCGAACAATGACACTGGTGACCTCGCGGGCAAGATCGAAACCAAGCAGGTCGCGCCCTTGGTCGTAGAGGTGAGCAGCAACTCGGCACACGCGCTTCCGCTAGAAGTGGGCACGTCGAAGATGGCCGCCCGTCCCTACATGGCCCCGGCCCGGGACGCCAAACGAAACGAGGTCACCCAGCTTGTCCGCAAAGCTGTCGATCGCGCTGTGAAGCGCAGCAAGTCCGGAGACACCTGATGCAGACCGTCATCTTCACCCGCGAGTATCGCCACCAGCAGGACGCCCTACGCACCGCTATCTACCCGCCGGGCGAGTTCGAGGTCAGTAATGAGCTTGCGACCGCAGCCAAGAAGGCCGGAGCGCTCAAGGTGTCCCCGAAGCCGAGGAAGGCCAAGGCTGATGGCGAATGACATTCTTCGTGCAACCGAACGCGCCTGCATCGTGTGCCTGAAAGCCGATGCACCGCTTGCCGCGATCATTGCGAAGACATCGATCGACCCCCAGCCCGGCACTGCCGGCGTTGATGTTGACGGCTACACGATCTGGCCCTTCATCACGCTGGAAGGCACCCAGGCAATCCCGTCGGGACGGGGCTGTTCCGCGCGATCGGACGTGACGTTCCAGCTGCACTCGTTCGCTAAGGCCCGGAAGAACAGCGCTGGCGCCATGATCGAGACCGCCCGCGATCACGCTGGGAAGATCAACACGGCCGTCGTCGAAGCGATCCACAACCATGCCTTCACGGTTGCCGGGCGGCGCTACAAGTTCGCGGTCACGTCTTCGCGGCTCATGAAGGATGGCGGGGAATCCGACGCCTACCACGGCATCGCCTTTGTTCGTGCAAGGGCCTTCCAGGGCTGATACACCGGCCGGGATGGACCAGCCCCTTGCCGAGCGCATGTTGCGCGCCTTTCTGACACAGATGATCCGAACCGAGGCGGTCGACCCTGACGATATACAGGATGCCGCCGACCGCCTGGAGCGCGATGGGGACATAGAGGCTGCCCACGCAATGCGCTGCCTGATCGTCGAGGCCAACGCGCCGGAACAATCGGAGTGGCTTGCGGATCGCGCCCGAGCACGGTTCCACGCCATCGACGGCGGTAAGGCTGACGACTGACGAAATCTATTCTCCCGCAAACCATGCTGGAGATGCCTTGTGTCCGAGCCGAATAGCGCCGACTTCGCCCTTCTGAAGATCAAGACTGCGGACGGACCGCCTGTCGTCCTGACCCTGCTCTGCGGGATCCAGAGCGTCACGATCAACCGCAGCGTCAACATGGGCGAACGCTACCGCCGCGACTGCGCCAAGCCGAACCGTCCCGGCACGCGCAAGATCCGCAACAACGGCCAGTCCTGGAACGTGAGCGGCAACGGCGAGGACAATACCGACATCGAGGCGGCCTATTCCGAAGCCTTCGGCGTGAAGAAAGACTACGTCATCGAGCTCTACCGCGATGATGACACGGATGCGGGCGAGCTCATGGGCAGCTATGCGGGCACCGGCATGATGACGACCCGCAACCAAGCGTTCGCGCAGGGAAGCGACGACGCCGGCACCGCCGACATCACCATCGAGGGTGAAGGCGATCTGCTCTGGACCGCCGCGCCCTGATGCCTGACACCGCCGTCGATCTGGATTTCGCCGACGGGCGCTATCGGTTCTGGCTCGCCCTTCCCCATGTGGTCGAGCTGGAGCGCAAATGCGGCGGCAAGTCGGTGTTCGCCATGTATGACGCAATGGGCGCCGGGCTAGGCATGGCTGGCGAAGCGCCTATCTACATGGGCGGCAGCACTGCCATGGTAACCGATATCCGTGAGACGATCCGCCTCGGCCTGATCGGCGGCGGCTCGGCGCTGGTTGATGGTTCTGAGATCGAGGTAGGCCCCAACCGGGCGCGCGATCTCGTCGATACCTACACGTTCCCGGCGCGTCCGCTCACGGAAGGCCTGCACGTCGCCTGGTCGATCTTGCATGCTGCGATCGTCGGCATCGACCTCAAAAAAAAAGCGCCGGACGCGGACGAGACAGGAAGCCCCAGCCCCTCCGAAAAGGACAGCTGATCGCCAACTGCGGCGGCATGCACCTCAATTGGGAGCGGCTTAGCCTGTCCGGGTACTTCGAGGCGCTAGAGGCCCACAACGAAGCGCACGCAGCGCCTGGGACCGACCGGCTCGGATCTATGGATGCGGGCCGGCTGCGGCGGTTTGTTGATGCGCATAGAAGACACAATGACGGGTCTGGGTCTGGGTCTTGACCTCGGCCGCTGAGCCGACCTTACATTATGGTGCGGTAGTTGTCCACGCACTGATCTGGATGCGGGCACCCATCCAGCGGCATCAGCGGCACATCAGCTGCGATATACGACTTTCTGGCGGCAGCCCTGCAGGCCTTGCAGGATCCCGCCGCCATATTGTTTGCTAGGGGCTTGAAACGCGCCTCGGGAAACTGCGTCGCGATCTTCATGATGCGCGCTTGGCCCTGCTCACGCTTTTCCTCAGTGGTGGGGTAGCGCTTCGGCATCGAGCAGCTTCAGTCCCGTCGCGATCGGTACATCACGCCGTGCACGCAATATGGGGCGATTACCAAGAACACCGCGACGGCCGCCGCCGCTCCCTGCTGCGGAGCACTCATGCTGAACGACGCGACCACCAGCAGCAGGCCAATTACCGCGCCGACGAACGTGAGAACCTTGAAAAGCGCCATCAACCCTCCTGATCGCGGGCGGTAAGACCACCCTCTACGCCCCTTTAGCATGGAGGAATGGCAGAAATCGACCCCGTCATTCTCCAGCTTCGGGCTGATGTCGCTAAATACAATGCCGACATGCAGCAGACCGCCAGGCGGGTTCAGGCGAGCCTAAGCCTGCAAGAGCGGTCAATATTGAGCCTCGAAAATCAAATGCGCAGTTCGTCCGGAGCCATCGCCGGATCTATCAGCCGCATCGGAACTTCGATTTCCGGACTCGCAGCGGGTGTTTCGCTCGTTGCGCTCGCCAAGCAGTTTCTTGACGTGGCCGACACCGCTAAGTCCCTGGATGCACAACTCCGCCTTGCCACCGCGGGGTTCGGCACGTTCGCACAAGCGCAAGAGGATGTTCGTCGGATCGCCGCTGATACCCGCTCCGGCTTGCAGGAGACGGCCTCCCTCTATGGCAACTTCTCGCGGGGGGCAAAGGAGCTTGGCGCGGATCAGGAGGCAGCTGCCCGAGCGACCGAGACGTTCTCGAAAACCCTGAAAGTTAGTGGCGCGGACGCAAACCAGTCGGCATCAGCTACGCTGCAGTTCGGCCAAGCGCTGGCGGCCGGCGCGCTGAGGGGTGATGAGCTTAACTCAGTGCTGGAGGCGGCGCCTCGCCTCGCTCGTTTGCTAACCGAGAGCATGGGCCTCCCGATCGGCAAGATCAAAGAACTGGGTGAAGAAGGCAAACTGACCTCGGAAGTCCTGCTGAATGCCCTTACGAACCGCAAGTACACCGAAACCATCGACGCTGAGTTCCGTGAACTGCCAGTCACATTCAATGATGCGATGACGCAGATCGAGAACGCCGCGATCATCACGTTCGGCGGGTTCGACAGGGGCGGCCAGTTCTCGACAGCACTGGCCAACTTCATCACCGATGGCAGCGATGGATTCAAGGATCTGGAGCAGGATGCCGTTGATATGGGCATCGCAATCCGGTCCAGTATCGAAGGCCTAGTTGGCGCGTTTCAACCGATTCTTGAGGAAGCGAAGGGCTTCTTTGATTATGTGAATGGCCAATCGGCCAACGTCGATCTGCGGCGAGACATCGATAAGTCCGCTGGCCAGTTAGACAGCTTCCTCGGCGCACTAGCCAAGCAGGAAAGTCCTTTCGAGCAGTACATCAACGCTCGGCTTTATGGATCGCCATCTGGGAAGACCAATTTTCAGGGGCGCTTTCGGCAAAGTCAGTCGGCGGCACAGACTAGGCTTGAGCGGGCGAATGGTCAAACGCCCGTCAGCCGCGTGCTGGGAAAGCTCTCTGAGGCCAATCGCAGCGCTGGCCAAGCCCCTGCCGCACGATCCACCGCTGCGTCGTCTTCTGATGCGGACAAGCGGAAGGCAGCAGCCGCAGCCCGCAAGGCCGAGAATGAGCGTTTGCGCGCCATCCGAGAGGATGCCAGCAACGCCCGCGATGCGGCCAACCTGCAGGACGACATCAACTCCGCAAAGGCAGCGCTGGCCGTCGCAACGGAAGACGTTCTAGCCTACAACCTACAGGCGATCGAGAACGAGAAGCAGCAGCGCACTGCCGAGTACGAGACGCAACGCAAGCTAGGTCGCATCACTGATCAGGAGCTTGCCGACCGCACGAAGGCGGTGGCCGAGATCGCTGACCTCCAGCGCCAGCGCGTCCAGCGCATCGCAGATGAGAACGCGCGCCGCGACGACCTTGATCGGTTCAGCGCATCGGTGCAGGACAACAGCGACCTGCTGCGCGCCCAGGCGGACCTTGTCACCACGCGAGAGGCTCGCCGGGACATCGAACTCCGCCTGCTCGACCTTAGCTACGAACAGGAGCGCGCCGAACAACAGGCGGTGCTCAACAGCGAGACGGCTTCGGCAGCCCAGAAAGAGATCGCGGAACAGCGCCTGCGCATCCTTGATCAGCTGAAGAGCTACGACGTCGAGCGCACGAACCGGCAGTATGAAAGCCCGCTCGAGCAGCGCCGCCGGCAGGTCCGGGAAGATGCTCAGAACATGGGCGACCGCATCGAGGATATCGAGGTCGCTGCGATGGACCGCCTTGGCGACAGCGTCGCGAACACGGCGGCCGAATATGTGAAGCTCGGCGGTATCGCCGGAGAGGTCATCAACGGCATCATCCGGGATGTGATCCGGCTTGCCGCTCAGCAGGCACTCCTCGGCGGCTCTGGCGGTATCGGCGGCTTCCTCGGTCGCCTCGGCAGCATCGTCGGCATCGGTGGCATGAGCTCGTCCGGGATTGCAGCCGCGAACCAGACAGTGGGGTCTACGATCGCCAACAACGCGGCCCTGTTCCAGGACGGCGGCTACACAGGCGATGGCCCCGCCAACAAGCCCGCTGGGATCGTCCACAAGGGCGAGTACGTGTTCCCTGCCGATGCGGTCCGCAGGATCGGCGTGCAGAACCTTGCCGCCATGGCGAACAGCCGCGCCGCATCTTCGATGGCGGGAACGTCGGCAGTGCGAGCATCGGTCGCCCCGGTCCAGCAGAACATCACGAACTACTATGGTCCCGGCGCCGAAGAGTTCTGGGGCAAGGTCGATGGCCGCGCCGCGCGCGTAGCCACTCCGATCGCCGCGCGCCAGGCGAACCAGTCGGCAGCCGCTTCCTACGCCGCCGGGCAGCAGTCCGCCCCCGGCACGATCAACAAATATAACCAGCTGAAGGGCTGACATGCAGCTTCGTGAGAGCTTCGCCCTCCGCATCGAAACGGACGACCCGTTCCGCATGTGGAGCGGTCATGGAGACCTGATCGTCCCGCCTGATATCGTGGAAAGCGAGCCCGCGCTTTACATCGGCGGCGGCGAACTGCTCAACGCGCCGGACTTCGACCAAGGCATCAACTTCACCGCCGAACGCATCGAGATCCAGCTTTCTGGCGCTTCCACCGAGGTCATCAGGCTGGCGATTGAGGCGGCCGCAGAGGTAACGAACGCCCGGGTCCACTTCGTCACGATGCGCTTCGACATGAACTGGCAGCTGGTCGAAGTGGAATACGAGGCGGTGTTCCGTGCGGACAAGATCAGCGTCCAGAGCGACGAAGGCGATGCTCGTTCACGCACCATCACCCTATCGATCGGAACCGAGGACACGAACCGCAATCGTGCGCCGATGGCCTACTTCACCGATCAGGACCAGCGCCGCCGGTCAGAGACCGATGCCATCTTCTCGAACGTGTCCGGCATCAATCAGGGCACCTCACGCACGTTCGGGCCCCGATGATGCTCGGCGAATTCCTGCGCGCGCCCTGCCCGCCGTTCGATTATGTGCAGCACGACTGCAGCCGTTGGCTCGACCGCTACCTTGTAGCGCGCGGGCATCGATCGCCGATGGCTGCGATCGGCATCCAGTACGCCAGCGAGCGCGAGGCACAGCTCGTCATTGGGCGCGGCGGCGGCCTACTCGCGCTGTGGTCCGCGGGCATGGCATCGATCGATGTCGTCAAGGTCGAGACACCAGAACCAGGGGACGTCGCGATCCTGTCTATTCCCACCGATGACGGCACCGACGAGACATGCGGCATATGGACCGGCGTGCGCTGGGCCAGCGTCCATCGCAACGGAACGATGTTCGGTGTCGGCGAACCGCTCAGTATTTGGAGGGCATGATGGCGGCCGTAGCACGCGCGATCGTCTCGCCCCTCAGCATCATCGACAAGGGTCTCGGCCGGGCCGTCCTGCAGGTCGTGGCGGTGGTGGCCGCCTTCATTCCAGGAGGCCAGCCTATCGCCGCTGCCGCCGCCCTCGCCCTGGCCACGCTGTTCAAGCCCAAGGGACCGAAACCTGAGCAGCAGGAACGCGCGATCAAGACTGCTCTGCCCCCGCGTGTATCGGCCTACGGCACAGTCAGGCTATACGGCGCCTATATCCTCTACCAGACCAATGAGGACGGATACGCCTGCGATGCATGGGCCTTCCATGATGGCAAGGTCTACCGCATCTTGCGCCACTATCTGCGCGACATTCAAGTCACGGTGACCGGCGGGTGGGTGCAGAAGAAGGACGGTGAGTTCGGGGGTGGCGATACCATCCAGATCGGCACGCGCCTTGGCTTGCCGACTGAGACTGCATTCTCCGAACTGATTTCTCGCCTTCCGTCAGTCTGGACCGCCAATCACCGCGGCGCCGGCGTGGTGACGGGTTGCATGATCTCCAAGCCGGTCAAGGCGAAGAACTTCAACGATGTCTATCCGGCGGGCGGGCCGGATGCGAACGTGTTGTCCATAGTCGTCGATGCCCAGCATGTGTTCGACTGGCGCGACCCCACGCAAGACCCGGAAGATCCCGACACATGGAAGTGGAGCGACAACGCAGCGCTCTGCACCGCGCACTACTACATGAACCGCGCCTACAAGGATTGGGCCACGCACTTCCTGCCGACGCTGGAATACTGGACGGCGGCTGCGGACGATTGCGACAGCCTGGTCCCCCTCAAGGCAGGCGGCACCGAAAAGCGCTACCGCGTCGCACTGGCGCACAAGCATACCGATGCTCACAAGGTGACAATCGGCAACCTGCTGGCCTGCTGGGACGGCTTCGTGGCACCGCGCGCCGATGGCGCCCTCGTCGCCTGGTCCGGTCGCTATGTCGATCCCGATCCTGACGACCTGATCGGCCCGGATGAGATCGTGTCCTATTCGTGGGACTATGGTGTCGTCGATGAGGACCAATTTAACGAGATCGCCGTCTCTTACCTGTCTGCGGACCACGACTACACGACGGTGGATGCGACCGCATGGCAGGATATGGATGCGATCAGCGCCGCCGGGGAGATCAAGTCCACGGCGCTAGAGAACTCGGTTCCGAGCCACGGACAGGCACGTCGCCTCGCCAAGCGCCTGATGGCGAAGACCATGGCTCAGCATCGCGGCTCGGTCACTACGAATGCCAAGGGCCGGAAGATCCGCGGCAAACGCTTCATTCCGCTGCACCTTGAGGAGGCTGGCACGGTGTTTTTCTCGGGCACTGCCGAGATCGTGCGTCTGCGCCGCAACCTCCAGACCGGCGGCGTCACCTTCGACTGGATTGCCGCTAACCCGAACATCGACGCTTGGAACGCGGCAACCGAAGAGGGTGAGCCCGCCCCAATCGGCAATCGGGTCGCCCCGCAGCCGCTGGAAACGCCCACGATCTCCACTGCTGCGGCGGAACTGGACAGCACCGCGACCGGCGCCCGAATCCGCATCATGGTCGAAGGCTATGATCGCGACGATATCACATGGTACGCTCGCTGGCGCGCCACCACGGACGCAAGCTGGAACGAGCAGGAATACAGCGATGTCGACCCGGGACCAGCAGCGCTGCTGGTAACGTCCGTCGTGCCGGTCGACATAGCCGTTGACGTGGCCGTAGCATACTCCACGGGTGACGGGCGCGTCTCGCCGTGGTCCGAGGCCAGTAGCGTCAGCACCTCGACGGCCAGCCTTGCCCCTGCCCCTGCTACGGAACTGACCGCCACCGGAGCCGCCGGTTCGGCAACGGTCGCCTGGCGCAATCCAACGTCGAGCAACTTCGGCTATGTGCGCATCTATCGTGGCACAACGAACGTGTTCAGCGCGGCGGCCCAGATCGGCGGCGACATCACCGGCGGCCTTGGGCAGGTTCAGCAGGTCACGGACACAGTGACAGCGGGCGTTTGGTACTACTGGGTTCGGGCCTACAGTGCGGGGGGCGTCGCGGCGTCCCCGACCGGCCCGCAGAGCGCGACGGTGACGTGATGGCGATCAAGATGAACGTGGTCGGTGGCGCGGTCACCCAAGGCGGGAAGCTGGCTCCCTATGTGGCCGACAAGGGCGATCCGGGGGCGCCGGGCGCGGCATCGACAGTCCCGGGACCCGGGGGGAATAATGGTTGGACGCCCGTGCTCGCCGGTGAGGCCGACGGCACGCGCACGCTCATCAAGGTCGCGGACTGGACTGGCGGTCAGGGCACGAAGCCCGCCACGGGCATGTACATCGGCACCGCCGGCTATGTCGCAACAAAGGCCCAGGCGTTCAACTTCAACGCGTCGAAGCGCGTCGTGCCCTTCTCGAGCGGACCGACAAATGCCCAAGGGTATCGCGGTGATCAGCTTCGCGTCGGCCGGCTTCTCCTCCCCGCCGGTGGTCGTACCGCTCAAGGCGACAACGGCTGTCCTTTCGAGGGATACCTCGACAACCATCAGCAACGTCACGAAGGACGGCTGCACCGTTACGGTCCGCGGAGCGACGCTGCTTACCGGCCTCGTCAGCCTCTTGGTCGGTGCAGTCGCTAACGTCCTCGTCATCGAGCAGTGATGGCGGTAATCCGCGCCATGCCCGTGACCCATGCTCACGCGCATGAAGCTCTTTCCCGTCTGCCTGTTCGCGCCCAACGGCAACGAACCGTACCTTGATCGCCGCATCATCAGCGGCGGGACTGCCCTGAGCGGTGGCGAGACGCTGATCGGGACCGATGGCGGCGGCCGGGTGGTTGTCGAGTTCAACGACTTCGATCTCGATGAGCCCGAGGTCGCGCGAGCTTGGGATGCGATCGACGCCTACATGGACGGCGGCCTACGGCCCATGATCGTGCCCTTGTGTGACGCGGTCCACCAGCCTGCGTACCAGTTCGACGGCGTCCCTCACAGTGACGGCACCCCATTCTCCGATGAAAGCCTGTACAGCACGCCCGGCACGGACGTGTCGCTGGCGGCCGATGCGCCTCTGCGCGCGACCGTTATCCAGATCAACATGGCGGCCATCAACGGCGATCCGCTGGGTTGGTTTGCCATAGATCACGAGAACTGGCGCTGGCGCTGTTACAAGGTCGCCGAGATCCTGGCGCAGACCGCGACGACCGCGACGATCTCGATTCGCCCGCCTCTGCGCGAAGCAACTCTCGCTGGCGTCCCGATCGATTTCGCCACTCCCCGCTGCACCATGCGCATTGACGGCGACATGCGGGCGCCTCGCAGCATGGGCTATGCCGAGGGCCAGCCCCTCAGGTTTGTCGAAGACATGACCGGGAGCTACACATGACCGCAGGCACCGAAGCGCTCAAGCAAGCCTTCCGCGACTTCCAGACGGACGGGATACCGGCCTCGGGCGCTAACGAGCCGATCAAGCCGGAGATCCGCGCTGCATTGGACGCGCTCAACCTCGACATCGTGTCGGCAGGTGCCGGCGGTGATCCCGACGCCGTACGCGCGATCATCGAGCCCGCCCGAAACGATGCGGTGGCCGCCGCCGGCTTCCCCACCCTCTCCGAAGCCAACACCTTCGCCCCTAGCATGACGACGGGCCAGCGCACGACGGTATCGACCTCGGACACCGGAACGCACGCTGCCGTTGCTGGCGAGGTGCGCCTTGATGGAACGGCGGCGACGGTGGGCGAGGCCATTCCGAACGCTGGCGTGTACGAGAAGCAGGCAGGCGGGGCGCTGCTGCGAGTGGGGAGCTTGGGGGAGCAGATTTCCACTGAGCAGGCGGCCCTGGCGGAATCGGCGCGTGAGGCCACGGAAGATGCTCTTGATGCAGCCAGCGGCTTGCTCCTTCCCAACTACGACCCGTACTTCACCTCTTTCCTTGACGCCTCTATCGATATCGATGGCAGGATCATGGACGCGGCTGTCGATTACCAAAATCGGCCCTACGAGACGCCGCTGAAAAGCTGGGCGACGCCTCGGGTCCAAAGCGCGAACTACGAGCCTCGCGTCGTCAATGGACTGTTGTGGGTGCGCCCTGCGACCGGAGCGGATCGCCAGCTTACGACGACGCCAGCCCATATCCGCAACGTCATGATGTCTCCGAACGAGCAGTCTGTGTTCTTCGAGCAGTACATGGGCATGCGACTTGGCTGGCAGCGGATGCACATTCGCGCTGACGGGACGCAAATTGCATATCCGCGCACATCCACCAGCGACATATGCGGCGACGGTGACAGCATCTCTGCGGGGAATGGGGGCACCGCGAACGCTGCAGGCACAGGGCTTTCCGGCGCATCGGTTCCAAATTCCTTCAATGCGGGTTCGGGGTATCCTTTGGCCCTATGGCTGGACCCGCAATTCCGGGCTGCAGGTATCGAAGTTTACAATTTCGGTTTTTCCGGGTCGCCGTCATGGGCGATCGCGGACAATTACGAAGCGCTCGCGGACGACGATCCTCGCCTTTCGATGACCAACATTGTCTGTATCGGGCGAAATAATGTTGACCCGGTGGTAAATCTTGCCGACCTCAAGCGAATTGAGGCGAAGATGAAGCCATACAATAAACGGCTCATTGGTTTTGACATTCCTTATCGCCGCTCTTCGAACAAAATCGGGATGGCTGCGAGAACGCAGGTCGATGCTGCCAACGCCGCGATGAAAGCATACCTTGGCCCCGAGCGATGGGCCGACACCAACGCGCACATGATTGATCCGGGGCCCAATGGAGCCCTTGCGATAGCTATCGCGCGCGGAGACGTAGATATAACTGAGCCGACCGCGCAAGACCTGCAAGATTTTGCGGACGGGGTTCCTCCGCAATCCCTGATCTTCCAGGGCGATGGCGGTGACGTTCATCCGAATAACGCTGGCCACTATGCAAACAAGGACGTCATCAAGCCCGTCCTCGTCGCAAACGGAGTGCTCTCACAATGATCAGGCGGGGAACGAACATCAGCCTTTCCGCTCGCGCAGCCGCTGCAGGCGACACGGCAGGCATCAATTCTGCTGCGCTAAGCGAACTGGCCCACTTCCACAAACTCAAGAACCTGTATCCGAATGTCAGCGACATCTGGGACTTTCGGCATAGTCGCAATCGCCCGGACTCTCTTGCGATCGGTACGCAGTTTCCAAACCTTGTGCTTGGCCGCGACCCCGCCGTGGTTGATCGAGTGGCGGGACTGACGCTCACCGGCAACGCTCTGCGTTTCACCGGGTCTGCTGCAAGCACTACGCCACGTATCCAGTTGCCAAACTCCGCGAGGCCGGAGCCCGGCATGAAGCAATACGGCTTCCTGTTGATGGGCAACATCATCTCCAAGAGCGGGACCGTTGCGCATGGGCTTCTGGGATGGGGTGTGCCGACGACGACCGGCATCGCCGTAACCCTTCCTGCTACGGCCTCGGCGACGGGGAACTTCGGCTCTCGTTTCAACAACGCCAACATCGGCGGGGTCTATGACGAGACCTTCAACTCTCCGGTCTACCCCGTCCCCTCTCAAGCGGCGACCTACACGGTAGGCACCCCCTTCATGCTTGGGCATGGTTGGTACGGGAGCACCGAGAATCTCGGGACGAAGCGCTGGACCACGCTCAACGACAAGTTCGGTCGCCAGATTTCCACCACTGACGGCACGTTCAGCGGCGAGACGAGCGATGTGCCGTTCTACGTCGGAGGCACGAGCAACAACAACAACGCCGGGCTCATCTTCGACGTGTTTGGCATCGCCATCGTCAAGTGGATGAACTCGCAAGGCGAGCCTCCCGCAGACGTTCGCGAGGTGTGGCGTGCGGCTTGGAAGATGATGGGGCTGGACTTGCTGGCGGGCTATACCCCGTGATCGTGTCGACCCATGCCTGAAACCGGCAACACCGAGCAGAGCATGAAGGTGGCGGAGAGCATCGCCACTGCCGTGCTCGACAAGGTGCTCACCCGCCATCCGGAGTTGAAGACGGGGCAGACGCCGGGCGACCTCATCCTCAAGTGGATGCCGCTCGTCGTCGCCGTCGTCACGGCCTTCTGGACGCTGGCGATCCAGTCGAAGCAGGTGGACGAGAATTCGTCCGACATCGCCAAGCTGGAAGCGCGGTACGACCAGACACAGGTCATCATGCAGTCGGTAGACAGCCGCCTCGCCCGCATCGAGACGACGCTCGATATCGTGACCGGCGGGAAGCAGGGGGCACAGGCCAGCGGCCATGCTCGATAGCGCTCTGACCTGGCTTGGCAGGCACGCCCCACTGCTGATGATCTTGTGCCTGGCGGGCGCGCTGATCGCTTCCGAGGCGGCCCGGATGCGCCATGTGCGCGCCGCCAGCGATTACCGCGCGCTGTGGCAGCGGGAGGTTGCAGCGCACCGGCTGACCATCACGAACAACCGCATGCTGGATCTCGAGACACGCCTCGCCAGCATCCCGAGGAAGGACGTTCCCGTTGAGTACCAAGATCGTCTTGCTGACGTTCGCCTGCGCTTTGATCGCATCGTGCGCGGGCAAGCAGGCCCAGTCTGCCCCGCCCCCATGCGTGTGCAAGCTCCCAAGCCCCCCGCCAGAACTGATGAACCCGCCGCGTGCCCGATGAGCGAGGCCGAAGCGGAAGAGGCCCGTGCTGCGATGATCCGGCTAGCCGCCCTGCAGGAGTGGGTGCGCGCGAATGTTGAAGGAGTGAAACCATGACCGACCTTCGCACCATTCAGGCCCATGTCGGGGTGGCCGCCGACGGTATCCTGGGGCCTGCAACCCTCAAGGCGATCGGCAAGGCGCTGGGCATCAGCGAGCAGGTCCACACGATGGGTGATCCTGCCGCCTTCTTCGCCGCCGTCCGGAAGATCACCGGCCCGCTCAACAGCACGCAGGTCGAGACGATCAACGGGCTACTCGCGTCCGCCGCGCACTGGCCCGTCGGGTGGCTGGCGTATGGCCTTGCAACCGCATGGCACGAGGCCCGGCTGATGCCCATTGAGGAAATCGGCAAGGGCAAGGGCCGCCCCTACGGCATCCCCGGGAAGTACGGGCAAGCGCAATATGGTCGCGGCCTGGTCCAGCTCACCTGGGACACGAATTACGAGTGGGCCGACAAGGCAGTCGCCGAAGCCGGACTGCTGCCGCGCGGCGCGATCCTGGCTGACTTCTCGCTCGTCATGCGCCCCGACATCGCTGCCTTCATTCTGGTGAAGGGCATGGAAGACGGGGCGTTCACCGGCAAAAGCCTCGGGGACTACGTTGGCCAGCGCGGCACGGTCGCTGAGTTCACGGACGCCCGCCGCATCATCAACGGGACGGACAGGGCGGCAATGATTGCGGGATACGCCGTGCAGTTTCAGGATGCCGCAGTGTCGGGAGGCTGGGCATGAAGTCCGTGCATCACTTCTGGCTCGCGGTGCTCGTGATCGGCGGATACCTGTGCTTCGGCGCGCTTGCTATCTTCGTGCCGACCGAAGAGGGCTCAACGATCTTCGTCAACACCGTGCTGGCCACGATGGGGCCGCTTGTCGGGTGGGTTGTGAAGGCATGGTTCGATGAGGCCCGTGCCGCGCGTCAGGATGGCGGGCAGTGACCTACCCCCGCCAAAAGCCGGGCCAGTCTCTCGATCAGCATCAGGCTGAAATGGCGCGCTGGATGGGCGTCAGCGTCGAGACGATGAACCGGGCTCACGATCCCCTTCACCACGCCTTGTGCGCCATGCTCGACCTGCCCAGCCAATCCATGCGCCAAGCGGCGGGCGAGGACATGACGGCGAAGGACTATCACCTTGCTTCGCTCGAGGAACAAGCAGTTCTGAACGTCCAGCGCTTCATGCATCAGGCGGGAGGAAAGCTGCCATGATCTTCGCCTGGTTCACCGCCCTCCCCAGAAACGCCAACCTACTCCTCGGCGCCCTTGCAGCGCTTTCCCTTGCTGCGCCAGCAGCCGCCCGCGACACTGACGCCCAGATCAAGCAACGGATCATCAAGCAATCCATTGCATCGTATCCGGGGAAGCGGACCTCACCGTTTCAGACCGGCCCAGCCTTCGTCTGTGTGGTCAGGCCCTTCCGGCTCGGGTGATTGCGGAGCCTGGTACCCGCAAGTCGCATCGCATAGCAGTTCGTACAGCCGGGGGATGCGAGCGAGCAGCCATTGACCACATTCGCCGTGGCGTCAGTCCACTCAATTTTCGTGTGATCAGCCATGCTGACCACCGTCGAAAATTGGTGAGACAGCAGCCTCGGGACTCGGCAGACTACCGTCGGTCAAGTTTGCGGGTGAGACATTCTCAAACCCGCAGAAATCCTCACTTCTGGCAGACCTACTCGGGGAGCCAACATCTTCTAGATGGCCCGGCTCCGTCACTCGTGAAGGGTGAGCCTGCCTTCTCTCCCACATCAGATAATTCGCAGGGCGCTCCCCGGGCCGCAGGTCATACGCTGCTTGGCCGAAGCCGTACGCGAATCGGCGGCTTTCGCGTGCCGCACCGATGCTGGCGGCAGAGCCTGTCGCCTGCGCGGCGGCAGCCCCCGACCGGTGCTGCCGCCGGGGCCTCAGCGGGCCTTTTTCAAGCGGCGGGTTTCGCCGAACTTCACGGCCACCCATCTGCGCGCGAAACTGTCCCGCACGATGTAACGGGTGCAGGACGTGCACTCGCGGACGTAGACACTACCATTCCATCGATCGCTGCCCTTGCGAGGTTGATGGCGGTTCAGCAGGCACAATATTTTTCGCATAATCAGACAGTAAGAGTACAGTTGAGGGGGATCATGCCCTAGCCTTCAACAAGGCTGGCGGGCAAGTCCTCCGTTCCGGAAACGGAACATCTCGGAAGCAGGTGCGGAAGGCGCACCTCTCATCCCCGCTTCATGACTGGAATTACGCGTGCCTTGAT
Source organism: Novosphingobium silvae (assembly GCF_009856825.1). Classification (GTDB taxonomy): domain Bacteria; phylum Pseudomonadota; class Alphaproteobacteria; order Sphingomonadales; family Sphingomonadaceae; genus Novosphingobium; species Novosphingobium silvae. The sequence continues at coordinate 359,022 of NZ_WVTD01000002.1, forward strand.
CCAGATCAATTGCACTCAGCTGCAATCGGTTGTAACGGCCGCGCCAGACTCCGCCCAGCCTTACCAGAGACGATCGTCGATCATGCGCGAACGCATCAAAGCCCTCGAAGACGCCATCCTGCACCTGGAGGGGGCGCATTACGCGCTTCACGACATCGTGGCGCGGATCCTTGCAAAGGCTCCGGCCGAAGAGGTTGAAACGATCGCTACGAGCCTTGCCGATCAGGTATCGGTGCATGCCGAGAAGATCGGTGCCATCCGCCTCGCCGGCTATACCGAGGAAGTGCGCTCGGTTGCAGAGGAAGCGAAGCACAACCGCGCTGCCGGGCGTGAGCTTGTTGCCCGGATGGCCCGCGGCCGCTGAGCCGCCGCTCCCGCACCCTTGCGCGGTGTGCCTGTACGGTGTGCTTGTGCCGCCGCTTGTGTTCGACTATGCCTGCGCGCTCCCGCGAAGGAGTACGCGCCATGGACATCTTCCTGACTGCAAAGCCGCCCCGCCTTGCCGCCAGCGAAAGCCACGTTCATGCCTGCCACGCCTCCTGCGTTTTCGATCTCCCTTTCCCATCTCACATGGTCTGCGCCTGACGGCCAGCGCGTCGTCGATGATCTCACGCTCGATTTCGGGCGGGAGCGAACAGGGCTCGTAGGGCGCAACGGCGTCGGCAAGTCCACGCTCCTGAAGCTTGTCGCCGGACAGCTGATCCCTGCCAAAGGCACCGTGACAGTGCATGGCTCCATCGCTGCGATGCGCCAGATCGTGCAGATCGAACCCGGCGAGACCCTGGCCGACCTGCTCGGCGTGGCCGGCGACCTTGCCCTTCTGCGCCGGGCCGAGGCGGGAACCGCTACGCTCGACGAGCTTGATGCCGCAGACTGGTCGCTGGGCGCCCGGGTCGAGGAAGCGTTGGCGCAGATGGGGCTGGCAGCGCCGCCCGAGACGCCGCTTGCTCATCTTTCTGGCGGGCAACGCACGCGCGCCGCACTCGCGGGAATGCTGCTGGCGCGCCCCGACTTCATGCTGCTGGACGAGCCCACCAACGACCTCGACCGCGATGGACGGCGGGCCGTCATCCAGATGCTGCGGGGATGGCGTGCCGGCGCCGTCGTCGTCAGCCATGACCGCGAACTGCTGGAGGAGATGGACGCGATCGTCGAATTGACCAAGCTTGGCGCGGCGCGGTTCGGCGGCAACTGGAGCCACTACCGCGAGCGCAAGGCAATCGAGCTGGCCGGGGCCCGGCACGATCTCGCCGTTGCCGAACGCGCGCGCAGCGAAGCGGCTCGCAAGGCACAGGTCACGGCCGAGCGACAGCAGCGCAGAGACGCTGCGGGAAGCCGCAATGCCGCACGCGGCGGCATGCCCCGCATCCTCATGGGCGCGCGGCGAGAGCGGGCCCAGAACAGCGGCGCAGGCAATGTGCGGCTCGCCGAGAGGCAGCGCGGCGAAGTCGACCGTGCCGTGGAACAGGCCCGCGAACGGATCGAGCGGACGCCGCCGCTGGCCATTGCGGTTGCCTCCACCGGCCTCGCTCCCTCGCAGAGGCTACTGACGCTGGAGCACGTGACCGCAGGATACGGGGGCGCGCCCGTGCTTCGCGACGTCTCGCTGACGATGGTCGGGCCCGAACGGGTCGCCATCATTGGCGCGAATGGATCGGGCAAGTCCACGCTGCTGCGCGTCGTCGCCGGCGAACTGGCACCGCTGGCGGGACGTGCCACGCGGCATGTGGCCTTTGCGATGCTGGACCAGCGCGTGAGCCTGCTCGACCGGGCGGCGACGCTGGCGGAGAACTTCGGGCGGATCAATCCCGGCGTGAGCGGCAATGCCTGCCGCGCCGCACTCGCGCGCTTCGGCTTTCGCGCGGGTGGCGGGGACCGGCTGGCCGCGACGCTGAGCGGCGGGCAAATGCTGCGAGCGGCGCTCGCCTGCGCGCTCGGCAATCCGGCACCGCCCCCGCTGCTGATCCTCGACGAGCCGACGAACCACCTCGACATCGACACCGTCGCGGCTCTCGAAGCAGCGCTTGCCGCTTATGACGGAGGACTGCTGGTGGTGAGCCACGACGCCCGGTTCCTTCAGAACATCGGCGTGACGCGCGAGATCGCGCTGTAGCGGCTGGATCGGCAGGCAGCGGGGCGGGCGCCGGCTCTCTCGCCGTCGCCCGCCCTCACCTTCCCCTCTTTACTTCTTCGCGGCGAGACCGCGCGCTTCCAGCATCGGCTGAACCTGCGGGTCATGGCCGGTGAAGTCGCGATAGAGCTCGCCGAAGTCCTTCGTGTGGCCCTGGCCCAGGAACGACTTGCGGATGTGATCGCCGTTGGCGCGGGTCATGCCGCCGTTCTTTTCCACCCAAGCCCAGCCATCGTGCGCCAGCATCTCGGTCCAGATGTACGAGTAGTAGCCCGAGGCGTAACCGTTGTCCCAGATATGCCGGAAGTACGGGGTCTTGTAGCGCGGCGGGATCAGGTCGGTGTTGAGCCCGGTCGCGGCCAGCGCCTTGGCCTCGAACGCCATGGGCGGCTGTGCCGCTTCCTCGGGCGAGAGCTGGTGCCACTGGATGTCCATCATCGCGGCCGAAAGCGTCTCGCCAAGGCCAAGGCCCTGGTTGAAGGTGGACGCCGCCTTGATCTTGCCGACGAGCGCCTCGGGGATCACCTGCCCGGTTTCGTGGTGCTTGGCATAATTGTTCAGCACCGCCGGAATGGTGGCGAAGTTCTCGTTGAACTGGCTGGGGAACTCCACGAAGTCGCGCGCGGTATTGGTGCCCGACAGCGAGGGGTACTTCTGGCTCGCGAAGAACCCGTGCAGCGCATGGCCGAATTCATGGAACATCGTCTCCACGTCGTCATAGCTGGCAAGCGCCGGCTGGCCTTCCGCAGGCGGCGCGATGTTGAGCGTGTTGGAGATGACCGGCTTCTCGCCCAGCAGGTACGACTGCTCGACGAAGTTGTTCATCCACGCGCCGCCCCGCTTGTTGGACCGGGCGAAGGGATCGAAATAGAAGATCGCCAGTTCGCTGCCGTCGGCATCGCGCACTTCATAGGCGCGCATCGTCGGATGATAGACCGGCAGGTCCGTCCGTCGCTTGAAGGTCAGGCCATAGGTCTTGTTGGCAGCGAAGAACACGCCGTCTTCCAGAACGCGCCACACCTCGAAGTACGGCTTGATCTGGTTCTCGTCGAGATCGAACCGGGCCTTGCGGACCTTTTCGGCATAGTAGCCATAATCCCAAGGCTCGAGCGTGATGTTCTGCCCTTCGGCCTTCGCGGCGTCCTGCAGCATCTTCGCCTCGCGGTCCTGCGTGGCGCGAAGAGCCGGTACGAAGCCCTTCATGAACTCCATGGCCTGTGCAGGCGTCTTCACCATGCGATCGTACATCTGGTAGGTCGCAAAGTCGGGCTTGCCCATGAGCCTTGCCTTCTTCGCGCGCAGCGTCGCCATCTGGGTGACCATCGCCGTGGTATCGTAGGCGTCGCCGCCCGACGTACGGTTGACGCTCGCGTCCCAGAGCTTCTTGCGCGAGGCCCGGTTGGTCAGGCTGGTGAGCGCGGCCTGCTGCGTGGTGTTGCCCAGCGCCAGCATGTACTTGCCCGGATGGCCCTTGTCGCTCGCGAGCTTGGCGGCGGCGGCGATCTCTCCGGCGGAAAGGCCGTCCAGCTCGGCAGCGGTGTCGAACAGCGGGGCCTTCGCGGCGGTGGCCGTGGTCAGCTTCTGCGAGAACGCGGTCTCGAGCTTGGCGATCTCGAGGTTCAGTGCCTTGAGTTCGCCCTTCTGCGCGGCCGAAAGCAGCGCGCCGCGGTGGACGAACTTGTCGTACGTGGTCGCCAGCAGCATGGCGTCCTCGCCGGTGAGCGCCTTGCCGGCCGGGCTGTCGTGAACCGCCTTCACGCGCGCGAACAGCGCCTCATCCAGATAGATGTCGTCGTTGAGCGCGCTTACCTGCGGGCTGATCGCGGTGTCGATCGCGTCCAGCGCATCGCTGGTGTTGGCCGAAGTCAGTTGGCCGAAGACGGCGTAGACCCGGTCGAAAAGCGTGCCCGCGCGCTCCATCGCAACGATCGTGTTCTCGAACGTGGGGGCGGAGCGGACGACCGTGATGGCGCGGATCTCGCGGCGCTTGGCGGCGATGCCCGCCTCGAGCGCGGGCTGCCAGTCGGCGTCCTTGTAGAGGCGGAAGTCCGGAGCGTGGAGCGGCAGCGTGCTGGGCTGCGCGAAGGGGCCGGTATACTCGGCCGCCGCAGCGGGACGCGTGGTCTGGGCATGCGCGGTCATGGGAATACCTCCAAGCAGGCCGGCGCCAAGAACGAGAGGGGCGGCGGCGGCCATGAGCCGGTTCTTCATCTGGCTTTTCTCCTGGCTTCGGCAGCGGAGGAAATGCCCTGGCGGAAAGTGTACCGCTTCCCGGGCGCGCTGCCGAAATGTCGATGCTCAGGCTTGAAGCGCAGAAGGTTCGCGGGCGCAAGCACTCGAAAGCACCGAAACTGCAGCGTTGCGCAAAAACCGGACAGCGTGTTCGATCCGCAAACGAAGCAGGCATCGCAGCAGGTGAAAAGTTACCGGTAGAAGGGCACCGCTACGGCGCCCGGCTCTCACTTCAAGACGTCGGCCTCATGCCAGACCACTGCCTGCGCCGCCTTCATGCAGTTCTCGGCGGTGTCCCATGCAAGCGAGGGGGAGCCGTAAAGCCGCCAGCCCTGGGCGAGAGCTTCCGACACCCGCTCGCAGAAGGCGCGATCGTCGGCGCCGGTCAGGAGGCGGTAGATTGGGCGATCTTCCGGAGTCTGGTACATGGTCGTGTCTTTCTGATAGCCGATGTCAGATGCCTAGCCACTCCAGCCCTGCTGGCAAGTCCTGCCCGGTGTAATCCACCTGCAGCACCCGCCGCCGTCGGCCGGGCCGTGCGGCATCGGAGGCGTGCAGGATGGGCGTGTGATAGATCCAGCCGTCACCGGCCTCCGCCAGGCAGGCATGGACCGGAAACCCCGCTGCCAGTTCCGCCGCCCGCGCGGCAGGAACCCGACCGATCCTGTGTGAACCTGCCGCGATCAGCAAAGGCGCGTTGCAGAAAGACGCTGCGCGCCGTCGCGGGTCAATTCGAGATCGCCGTTCACCCGGGAAAGCGGTCGAACTCGTGGAGGGCGGCGATGTCCTTCATCCAGCCGATGCGCTCCGCCACCTGGATGTGCGCCTGGGGCGGCAAGGCATCGGGATCGTCGAGCGTTGCGACCTGTATGTCGACAAGCCCGGGCAGGTAGGCCTCGTTCACGTAGTAGAGCCCGGAGCCGCATGCCGGGCAGAAGTGCCGCATGGCCGCCCCGCTCGAATTGTAGACGGACGGCGTGCCCGCGGTGACCGCGAATTCAGGCGTCGTGTAGGCCGCCCAGGCCACCATCGGCGCACCGGAGGACTTGCGGCAATCCGCGCAGTGGCAAAGGGCCACATGCTCCGGCTCACCCTCTATCCGGTAGCGCACCGCGCCGCACTGGCATCCACCCTCAAGCGTCATCGCGAATCTCCTTCGCGGGAAAGCTACGCGATTTGCAGGAACATTCAAGGAACGAAATTGCTTCGGCGCAGGCCGGGACGACGCACGCGGCATCGTCCCGGCCCGCGCTTCACAGGATGTACTTCGACAGGTCGGAATTGCCCGCCAGCCCGTCGAGCTTCTCGCGAACGTAGCTCTCGTCGATGGTGACGGTCTCGCCCTTGCGGTCCTCGGCCTCGAAGCTCAGTTCCTCGAGCAGCTTTTCCATGACGGTCTGCAGGCGGCGGGCGCCGATGTTCTCGACGCTTTCGTTCACCTGAGCCGCGATACGGGCGACTTCCCCGATCGCGCCCTGAGTAACTTCGACGGTCACTTCCTCGGTGCCGAGCAACGCCTTGTACTGAGCGATCAGGTTGGCGCGAGTTTCCGAAAGGATGCGCACGAAATCCTCTTCCGTCAGCGCCTTCAGCTCGACGCGGATCGGGAGGCGCCCCTGAAGTTCGGGCAGCATGTCGCTCGGCTTGGCGACGTGGAAGGCGCCGCTGGCGATGAACAGGACATGGTCCGTCTTCATCGGGCCGTACTTGGTCGCAACGGTCGTGCCCTCGATCAGCGGCAGCAGGTCGCGCTGAACGCCTTCACGGCTGACAGAGCCGCCGCGCACGTCGGAAACGGCGATCTTGTCGATCTCGTCGAGGAAGACGATCCCGTTGGATTCGGCGTTGACCAGCGCGACGCGGGCGACATCGTCCTGGTCGAGCCGCTTTTCCGATTCCTCGTCGACCAGCTTGTCCCAGGCGTCGGGCACTTTCATCTTCCGGCGCTTCATGCGGCTGCCGCCAAGCTTGCCCATGATGTCGCCAAGGTTGATCATGCCGACCGAGCCGCCCATGCCGGGGATTTCCATCGGGCCGGCAGGGCTGTCCTCCACCTCGATCTCGACTTCGGTGTCGTTCATGGCGTTTTCGGTGATGCGCTGGTGGAAGGCCGCCCGCGTGGCTTCGGACGCCCCCTCGCCCACCAGGGCATTGAGCAGGCGGTCCATCGCCGCCTTGCTCGCCGCCTCGCGCACCGACTCGCGGCGGCGCTCCTTCTCGATCCGGATGGCTTCCTCGACGAGATCGCGCGCGATCTGCTCCACATCGCGGCCGACGTATCCGACTTCGGTGAACTTGGTCGCCTCCACCTTCACGAAAGGCGCGTCGGCGAGCTTTGCCAGGCGGCGGCTGATCTCGGTCTTGCCGCAGCCCGTCGGGCCGATCATGAGGATGTTCTTGGGCGTCACCTCGTCGCGCAGGTCGGCGGAAAGGCGCTGGCGGCGCCACCGGTTGCGCAGCGCGACGGCGACGGCCTTCTTGGCCTCGGCCTGTCCGATGATGTGCGCATCGAGCGCCGCGACGATCGCCTTGGGCGTCAGGTTGTCGTTCATGTGTGGGTTCCCGCTCAGACGGTCTCGACCGTCACGCGGTCGTTGGTGAAGACGCAGATGTCGGCGGCGACCTGCATGGCCTTGCGCGCGATCACCTCGGCGTCGTCCTCGTAGGCATCGAGAGCGCGGGCGGCTGCCAGCGCGTAGTTCCCGCCCGAGCCGATCGAGGTAATGCCGCCTTCGGGTTCGAGGACGTCGCCATTGCCGGTAAGCACCAGGAGCGTATCGGCGTCAGCGACGATCATCAGCGCTTCGAGATTGCGCAGGTACTTGTCGGTCCGCCAGTCCTTGGCAAGTTCGACGGCGGCGCGCATCAACTGGCCGCGATACTGCTCCAGCTTGCGTTCCAGCCGCTCGAAAAGAGTGAAAGCGTCCGCCGTCGCGCCGGCGAAACCGGCAATGACCTTGCCCCCTTCCCCGATGCGCCGAACCTTGCGGGCGTTCGGCTTCATGACCGTGTTGCCCATGGAAACCTGACCGTCACCCGCGATGACGGTCTTGCCGCCTTTCTTCACGCCGATGATGGTCGTCCCGTGCCACTCGATGAGGCCGTGGCTCGCCCCGTTGCTGTTCATGGCCGCGGATATATGCCCGCCGCCGCAAGGTTCAAGAAGCGCCCGAGCCGTGCCCGCGCGCTTCCTACCCGTATCAGCCGGATCAGCTGCCGTTCGGCCCCGGACCCTGCGGGGCGGAGCCCATGCCGCCGGCGCCCACCGCGCCGATGTTGCCGAACAGATCCTCGAGCAGGCCGCGCTCGCGCCCAAGGGTGGGCGTGGTGTGGCCATCGGGATCGATGCGCGCCACCTGCTCCATCCCGCGCTTGTCGACGCCGACGACGTTGCCGGCCTGATCGAAGCGCACGCGCAGCAGCGTCTGCTCGGCCGTGCGCGGCTTGCGGAAGGGCGGAGCCTTCACGGTCTGCGACAGATAGTACCAGTCCTTCTGGCCGAACTGGCTTTCGAACGTCGGGCGGCCGAGGGTCTTTTCCACCGACTGGCGGTTGTCGATCCCGGGCTGGACCGAGTCGACGAGCGACTGGTCGGCAAGGTAGCCGCGGTGGTCACGAATGGAAGAGCAGCCCCCGGCAAGACCTGCCAGCGCCAGGACAGCGCCTCCGACGACGATCCTCGCCATGGCGATCCTGGCTGACCCGGTCTTCAGACCCACCTTGCGCATTGAAACACTCCAAAACCCTGGTGACCCGCAGGCGGACTGGCGTTCGCGCAGCCGCCGGGGTCGATATCGCCTTTGGCCTTAAGGCCCCGGATGCCGCCGTGCAATGGTCGTTGTGCGCCAGCACGCCGGGCGTTGCGGCGTGCCGCTTGAATTGCGGCTGAACAAGTGCTTGAGCAGGCGTTCCAACGAAAGGCCCTGCGCGTTACCGTGTCCCTAATTTCCCGCCTTTTGGGCAAGCGCCCCGATTCCCGCGATGCGGTCCGCCCACTCTGGCACCGGGTGGTCGAAATCGCGCGCGAAAGGGCCTGGTACGCGGAAGGGGGCGTGGCCGACACCGTGCCCGGCCGGTTCGACGCCGTGACCCTTGTCCTGGCGCTCGTAATGCTGCGGATGGAGCGGGACAAGCATGCTCCGGCGGGCGGTGGCAACGGTGGTGACAACGGTGGGGTCAGGGGCGACGACCGCCTGATCGAACCTTCCGTGCGTCTGACCGAGCTTTTCGTGGACGACATGGACGGTCAGCTTCGCCAGTCGGGTGTTGGCGACCTTGGCGTGGGCAAGCGCATGGGCAGGCTCATGAGCGTGCTTGGCGGGCGCATTGGCGCCTTTCGCGAAGCGCTTGCCGGCCACGACGACGTCGCTCTCGCCCAGGTCCTCGAACGCAACCTTACCCTCTCGCCAGGCGCGGACATGGCCTGGCTCAAGCGCGAGGTGCGCCGGCTTCACGCGGATATCGATTCGCTCTCCTTCGAAGATCTCATGGCGGCAAGGATCAGCCGATGAACGACAATGCCCGGGCCGGTGCGCCTGAATACTCCCACATGCTCGACGTCCGGCAGGCCGAGGGCAAGGCCCCTCGCCTCGAACCCAGAGAGGCCGAGCGCGCCGCCATTGCCGCGCGGTTCGGTCTGGTGCGGATCGACCGGATGGTCGCCGAGCTCGAACTCCACCGCCACGACCGCGTGGTAGAGGCCCGTGGGCGGCTGCAGGCCGACTTCGTCCAGCCCTGCGCCGTGTCGGCAGAGGACATGGACGTCTCCGTCGACGAGGCGCTGTTCTTCCGCTTCGTGCCCGAAGCCACCGTCTACGGCGCCGACGAGGAAGTCGAGCTTTCGGCCGAGGAATGGGACGAGATCGAATATTCGGGATCGCACTTCGACCTGGGCGAAGCGGTGACGCAAAGCCTGGGACTTGCCATCGACCCGTTCCTGACCGGGCCGCAGGCGGACGCAGCACGCAAGGCGGCGGGCATCGGCAAGCCGGAGGAACAGGGCGGGTTCGCGGCGCTCAAGGGGCTGAAGCTCGGCAAGGACTGACGGCAAGCAGGGACTGGCGGCAATTGGCCTCCGTGAAGGACCGTTGACGCAAGACCTTCAGGAAACTGCAACCGGACCTTCACGGCTCCGCAACTCCACTTTCACACGGCTCCCCTACGAGGCGGCAGCGACACTGCTGCTGCGAACGTTCGGGGGGAACGAACCGCGTGAAGCGCCTGACGAAGATGTCCATCGCGGCCCTTGCGGCCGTCACCGTGCTGAACCTGTCGCGGCCCTCGCCCGCCGCAGCGCCGGAGTGGCCGACGCTTCCCGCCATGGTAGACGACGGCACGCTTTCGGTCATGACCTACAACGTCAAGGGCCTGCCCTTCCCCCTGGCGCAGGACCGTCCGGCGGCGCTTGCCGGCATCGGCGAGGCCTTGCGCGAGCTGCGTCTCGCCGGTCGCCAGCCAGACGTGATCGTCCTGCAGGAAGCCTTCACGCCCGAGGCGAAAGCGATCGCCCGGCGGGCTGGCTACGCCCACGTCGTGACCGGCGCGGATGCGGACACGCAGCTGGAGCCGAACGGGGCGGGCGACGCCTTCCTGCAGCAGGCATCGTGGATCCATGGCGAAGGCATGGGCCGGTGGCTCGACAGCGGGCTGGTGATCCTTTCGGACCTTCCGATCGTCCGCGTTCGCAGCATGGTCTTCCCCGATACGATGTGTGCAGGGTTCGACTGTCTGGCCGCAAAAGGCGTCGTGATCGCCTGGGTGTCCGTGCCGGGCCGGGAGCGGCCGCTCGCCATTGCCGACACGCACTTCAACGCCCGCAAGGCGGCAGGCGTCGGCCCCGAGCGCGCGAACCGCGCCTTCGCCCGCCAGGCCCGCGCGGCAAGGGACTTCATCAGCGCGAACGTCGATCCGGGCGACGATCTGGTCTTCGGCGGCGACTTCAACATCGGCAAGGACAAGGCCCGCATCCTGGCCGCCCGCGACCTCGTTCCCGGAGGACGTGAAGCGAGCGCCCTGGCGGACTGCTCAAGCTGCGCGCCCGAGTTGCACGCGGACGTCGCGGCGATCCGGAAGCGCGGCAAGGACAAGCAGTTCTATCGCGGCGCGCTGCGCCTCAAGGGACTGGAGGTGCCTTTGGGCGGCGCGCGCGGCAGGGCGCTTTCCGACCATCTGGGCTACGTGGCCCGCTACGAGCTGAACTGAGCCGCTACCGCCCTGCAACGAAAGAGCCCCGGCGCGCGCGTGCGGGCCGGGGCTCTTTGATGTGCCTGAATACGGCCGATCAGAACGGGATATCGTCGTCCAGATCGTCACCGAAGCCGCCGGACGAGCCTGTGCGGCCCCAGTCGCTCCCGCCGCTGGAAGCACCGCCTGCAGCGCCACCCGAACCACCGGAGCGACCCCAGTCATCGCCGCCGCCCGAGCGATTGCCACCCGAGAAGCCGCCGCCGGAGCCACCCCCGGAACCGCCTTCGTTCCAGCCGCCGCCACGCTGGCCACCGCCGCCGCCGCCGCCGGGCGCACCGTCGAGCATGGTCAGCACGCCGCCGACGCCGCCCACCGAGACTTCGGTGGTGTAACGGTCGTTACCGTTCTGGTCCTGCCACTTGCGGGTGCGCAGCTGGCCTTCGATGTAGACTTTCGAGCCCTTGCGCAGGAAACGCTCGGCAACCCCGACCAGACCATCGGACTGCAGAACGACCGAGTGCCACTCGGTACGCTCCTTGCGCTCGCCGGTGGCGCGGTCCTTCCAGCTTTCCGACGTGGCGATGCGCAGGTTCGCGATGCGCCCGCCGTTCTGGAACGACTTCACCTCGGGATCGGCGCCCAGGTTTCCGACGATGATGACCTTGTTGACACTGCCTGCCATGCGGGAATCGCTTTCCTTCGAATTTCGGCGTTCGGGTTAGCGAATGCCGGGCGCCGGTGCGAGTCAGGCAACGGCGTTTTTCTACAGCCCCGCCGCCACCGCGATCCAGTACGTGGCGCCCGCCGCCACATAGGCCAAGGCGAACAGGTAGAACAGCATGAACGCCGGCCACTTCCACCCGTTGGTCTCGCGCCGGGTAACGGCGATCGTGGACATGCACTGCGGCGCGAAGACGAACCAGGCAAGGAACGCCAGCGCCATCGGCAGGGTCCAGCGCGCCTTGATCTGATCGCCCAGTTCGAGCGCCTGCTGCTCCTCGTCGTCGCCCGCATCCACCGCGTAGGTCTGCGCGAGCGAGGAGACCGCCACTTCGCGCGCGGCCATCGCCGGGATCAGGGCCAGCGCCATGTCACGGTCGAATCCAATCGGCTTGACGACGTAGGCGAGGCCGTTGGCGACCTTGCCCGCGATAGAGGCATCGACCTGGCTTTCTCCGGGTGCGGCCTTGGGAAAGTTCAGCATGACCCACAGGACCACGGTCACCATGAAGATGATCGTGCCCGCGCGGCGCAGGAATATCCAGGCGCGCTGCCACAGGCCGATCGCCATGTCCTTGAGGCGCGGCATCTGGTACTTGGGCAGTTCCATGATGAAGCCCGATGCCGCGCCGCGCGTCATCGAGCGGCGCAGCACCAGCGCCACCGCCATCGCTCCCAGCACCCCGGCCACGTAAAGCGCGAAGAGAACGAGGCCCTGCAGCCCGACCCCACCGCCCACGTTCGTGTTCGGGATGAACGCCGCAATGATGACGGCGTAGACCGGCAGGCGGGCCGAGCACGTCATCATCGGCGCGATCAGGATCGTGGTCAGGCGGTCCTTGGGATCGGTGATGGAACGGGTCGCCATGATCCCGGGGATCGCGCAGGCAAAGCTGGAGAGCAGCGGGATGAAGCTACGCCCCGAAAGGCCCACGTGCGCCATCATCCGGTCCATCAGGAACGCCGCGCGCGCCATGTAGCCCGAAGCCTCGAGGGCGAGGATAAAGGCGAAGAGGATGACGATCTGCGGCAGGAAGACGACCACCGATCCCACGCTGGTGATGATGCCATCGGTCAGGAGATCGCGCAGCAGGCTTTCGGGAAGCGCCGCGGCGACCCCGTCGTGAAGCGCAGAGACGGCTGCATCGAGCCCGTCCGCGAAAGGCGTCGCCCAGGCGAACACCGCCTGGAACACCACGAAGAGCACGCCAAGCAGGATCAGCGGCCCGAGCCAGGGGTTCAGCAGCACCTGGTCGAGCTTGGCATGGAGGCGGTGTCGCTTGGATTCGGAGAGGACAGCCGCGGCCGCCATCGCGTGGGCCGCGACCCTGCGCTCGGTGGCGCCGATCCGGGTGAGGCCGGGCCCGGGGTGCCGCTCTCCTGCCGAAGCGATCGCCTCGCCCAGTTCGGCAAGGCCGCGCCGGCGCACGGCGACGGTGGGGATCACCTGCACGCCAAGCTCTTCGGCAAGGACCGCGGGATCAAGGACCAGCCCATCCCGCTCGGCAAGGTCGACCATGTTAAGCGCGATCACGCTGGGCTTGCCAAGCGCCAGCACTTCCTGCGCGAAGACGAGGTGCTGCTCGAGGTTCGAGGCATCGAGCACGATCACCAAAACATCGGGCACCGCTTCTCCGGCGAATGCACCGCGAATGACCTTGGACGTGACTTCCTCGTCGGGGCTGGTCGGATCGAGGCCATAGGCGCCCGGGAGGTCGGTCATCTCCACGGGCTCGCCGGTGGGCAGCACGAAACGGCCCGACTTGCGCTCTACGGTGACGCCGGGATAGTTCGCGATCTTCTGGCGCGCGCCGGTGAGCGCGTTAAACAGAGCGCTCTTGCCCGCGTTGGGATTTCCAACGAGCGCGACCTTGCGTTGACGGCTCACAGCTTTTCCACCTCCATCGCGGCCGCATGGACCCGCCGCACCGCTACGGTCATGCGGCCCACCGTGATGGCGATCGGATCGCGCGACCCGAGGATCCCACGGTGAGCGACGGCCACGCGGGCTCCTTCCTCCAGCCCGAGCGAGCGCAGGCGGCTCGCTTCCTCCTGGACGAGTGCGGACCAGTCCACGGCGACGATGCGTGCGCCCTGGCCGATGGGAAGCAGGTCTAAGGTCATGCGGCCCCGCTGCCAGATAAAGCGAGTAGATGCAACTGGATCGCAATAACGCCTGCAAACTTCCGGAAACCGGCAAGGAAGCGGCAACGATCGGGAGCGTCGCCGTACCCTCCCGCCTGTGACAAGTGCCAGAAGCGCCCGGTCCCGCGGGAGCCTAGCTTTTCCACCCACGAAGGGAGGAGAGAGTTCCATGCGCATCATCGTCGCGGGGTCGCTGCGGTTCGACGGAGACCAGAAGACCTGCGAGGAGATCATCCTGAGCGGGCGCGAACTGATCCTTGCCGGCCGGGCCGAAGAGGGTTGCATCGCCTACGACTGGTCCATCGATCCACTCGATCCCGGACTGATGCACGTCTACGAGGAATGGGAAAGCGAACGCGCGCTGCTGCAGCACTTTGCCGATCCGCCTTATTTTGCCATGCGCGAACATCTTGGCAGGTACGAACTGACCGGCTTCGGCGTCCAGGTCTACTCCGCTGCGGGCGTAGAGCCGGTCTACGACGAGACCGGCTGGCCGCGGAAGGAGATCTTCGGGATCACTCTGTAGCGCCTTCGGTGGAGCCGGGAGGGATCAGGAAGTCCATCGTATAGCGCGTGGCCTTCCATCCATCCCCGGTCCGCACGACATCGAAGTAGTACCGCCCGTGCACGGTGATCGAACCACCGGCGCGGTAGCGGCCCATCCCTGTCACGTAAGCGCTAACCGAAGCCGCATCGCCATCGTATGCGGTGATGGCGAAGTTCGTCAGATAGTGCGCATGGGCAGCCATGGAGGCGAACGTCTCTTCGAAGAAGCCGCGGATCTCGGCGTGCCCCTCCAGCTTCGGGAAGCCTATGCCCGAAAGGTCGAACACCGCGTCACGGGTGAAGACGGCGCAGATCCCGTCTAGGTCGTTAAGGCTGTCTACCGCGTGGGCATAGGCGACGAGCAGGTCCTGGATCGCCAGCCGATCCTCGACCGGGCAGGCAGTCACTCCCGCCCTTTCACATAGTCGTCCAGCAGCTCGTGAAAGCGCTGGATGCGCTTTTCCTGGCCGGGCAGGATGCAGCCCTTGAACCCGCGCGAGTTCAGGCCCTGCTGTTGGCTGGTCCCGATGGAAAGGTCCTGGTCCGCGACATAGCCAACCGAGACGCCGTCGCCATAGACGGAGTGACGGGCCACCGCGTCCGGCTCGAGGGGCAGCATGCCGAGAGGGGTCATCACCTCCTCCATCCCCTCGACCGGAGGATAGAGGCACCAGTGCTGGAACACGCACTTTTCCGGATCGGTGGGATGCGGTTCGGTGCGCAGTACCTGCAGCTGCTCCGGGCTCATGGTGAGAGTGAGGTTGGGAAAGAGCGTGCAGTGAAAATAATCCACGAGCTGCTGGTCGCTCATCTGATCGTAGTTGGCAAAGCCGCGCCCCGGTCCCAGGCGGCGCTTGGCTTCGATCACCGCTTCGCGCAGGTCGCCGGTGCGCCCGTGGAAGTCCGCAGGATCGATCTCCCACGCCCGCGCAACCTCATCGAGCGGCGCCGGCACCTCGGTGGTGTGGTAATCCACCCGAGTGGTCGCCTGGTGGCCCTTCATCCACATCGAATTGTGCCCTGAGGGATACATCTCGAACAGAGTGTCCGGCAGGCCGTCGTTGATGAAGGTCGCCAGTTCGGGATGGATCGTGGGCAGGTGATAGCTCTCGTTGAAGTTATCGCGGATGATCTTCCAGTTGAACTCGCAATCCGCCGACACCTTGAGGACGCGCACCCAGTTGTCGATGCCATAGCCCTTCAGGCGCTCGGGGAACGGGGCCAGCCATTCGTGAAGCGGCGCCACGTCGTCGTCCATGCACCAGAACACGAACGGGCCCCACGTCTCGCACCGCAGCTCCGAAAGATGCACCCTGCCACAGGGGGTACCGCCGTCGAAATCGTCAGGGTCCTGCACTTTGACGAGTGTGCCGTCGAGATCGTAGGTCCAGCTGTGATAGGCGCAGGTGATGCGCGGCACGCTGGCGCTTTCCCCCAGGATCAGCCGGTTTCCGCGATGCGGGCATGAATTGTAGAACGCCTTAATACCTCCGTCCTCCTGTCGGACGAGGATCACCGATTCCTTCGCGAAGTTGTGCCGCACGATGTCGCCCGGTTCTTCCAGCTCCGCAACGAGGCAGCCGAGATGCCAGACTTTGGGCCAGAGATTCTTCATCTCGCCATCCATCCACTCTTTCGAGATGTAGCGGTCGGCGGTGATCGGATCGCCACGGACCGGCATGTCGAAGTCCGGCGAGTAGCGCGATGCCTGGCTTTGTACGTTCATGGCGTTCCGGCTCCTGTGTATCGTCGATCCCGCCTCAGATGGCGGCGTTGTTCTGCTGGCTTGGGTCCTGCCCGCGTCTGCCGCCACGCGGCGCAGCGGGGTTCGCGGCGAAGAAGTCGAGCGATCCGGGATCATCCTTGACCCAGTCCGTCACCAGGGTGCGGCGGACGATCCGCCAGTCGCCGCCCCGGCAGGCGTACTCGTCGAGATAGCGCCCCGCGATGAAGAGATCGCGCGGTTGCCCGTCTTCGCCGCGCGTGGAGTGCCAGGCCTGGAAGTACCATTCCGCGCTCGCCTGGTCGCCGCGAACGGTGATGCGCGACTGGCCCAGCAGGTGATGGCTTGCCTCCAACGCGCCTAGAAACTCTTGCGAGAAGGTGACGAACTCGTCCGCGCCGCCCTTCATCAGCCCGCAGTCGATCCGGGCATCGTCATGGAACGCGCTGCGCTGAAGGTCCGGATCGAGCCGGTCGAGCCCGCGCATGTACCGCGCGGCGGCATCGGCGATGTCGCGCCTTGCGGCCAGATCGCGGATCTCGGCTTCAAGATTGAAGTTCGTGACGGCGGCAGTCATGCCCAAGCCTTCTCCCGTACCGGGCCGCGCGCCTCTGGAACGTGCGCGCTCACCCACTGCAGGAGCGCCGATAAACCGACTCAACTGCCGGTTTTTTATGCTATGCCCTGCCCCCGACGCTCACCTGCGATTTTGACTAGGTTGGCATCGGTCCGCCGGCAGCGATCATGGCCGGGAAGAAGGAGAGAGGATGAAGGCGCAGTCCCTGCAGGACCGCATGCTAGCTGCCCTGGCGCCCGCGATGCACGCCGGTCCGCCCGAGAAGTGGCAACAGCGAAAAAGCGCCCTCATGCGCGAGCGGCTGGTCTCCGCCGCGATCGACTGCCTTGTCCGGGATGGCTATCCGGGACTTACCACGGCCGCCGTCGCAGGCGCATGCGACGTCTCGCGCGGGGCCATGCACCACCACTTCCCGACGCGCATGGAACTGGTCGGGGCGGTCGTCGAGCAAGTCGTCTATCACCGCATGCGCACCTTCCTGCAGGATTACTTCGCCGCCGTGGCCGCACGACGGCAGGACGAACCGATGATCGAGCTCGCCTGCGAGGCGCACTGGCGCTCGGTCCAGACGCGTGAGTACGCAGCCTGGATCGAGCTTGCGCTTGCGGCGCGCACCGATGCGGAGCTTGCCGCGATCTTCGAACCCGCCGCCCGCCGTTACGATGCGGTGTGGACATCCGAGATGATCGAGGCGTTCCCCCAGTGGCGCGAGGATTGGGACAACCTGAAGCTTGCGCACGATTTCACGAGCGCAGTGCATACCGGCATGTTGCTCCACGCCCCGGTGTTCGGCACCGGCGAGCGGCTGGAGCGCCTTCGCCGCTTCGCCGCAAGCACCATGCAGCGCCTGAGCGAGGAAGGCGAGGCCTCGGGGCGAACGGGCGTTTGACTTCTCGCACAAGTTACAGGTGTCCGCCGATGTGGCGTCTTTCAAACTCCCTGGCGACAACGAATCCCGTAGACGCGGGCACCGCAGGAAAGGAACCCGATGGCGAACGTGGCAATCACCGGTGCAGGGCGAGGCATCGGCCTTGAACTGGCAAGGCAGCACGCCGAGCGAGGCGACCGGGTGTACGCCCTGGTGCGCAGACCGGAAGGCGCACCCGAACTGACGGCCCTCGCGGAAAGCTCCGACGGCGCGCTTTCCGTGCACCGGATGGACGTGTCGGACAACGCCTCGGTCGCGCAGGGCGCCGCAGCGCTCGGCGAGGTCCGGCTCGACGTGCTCTACAATGTCGCGGGAGTAGCAGGCAGAGCCGAGGCGCAGCTCGACGGAACAGACTGGGAGGATTTCGACGAAGCCATCGAAATCATGCTGAAAGGTCCGCTGCGGGTTCTCGGCGCGTTCCTTCCACGACTGGGCGAAGATTCGAAGATCGTGAATTTCTCCAGCCAGCTCGCCGCCTCGACCTGGCCCTATGGCGGCCACTATCCCTACGTCGCCGCCAAGGCCGGACTGAACCGTCTCATGCGCTCGGTCGCGATCGACCTGAAGGATCGCGGCATAATCGTCGGCCTTGTCCATCCCGGCTGGGTGCAGACTGACATGGGCGGCTCGGGTGCCGACATATCTCCGCAGGAAAGCGCGGCCTCGATCATCCGCCTGGCAGACGGCTGGACGATCGAGGAGACCGGCGAGTTCTACAAGTGGAACGGCGAACGGCACCCCTGGTAACGGCGACCGGCAGGGGACTGGTCGTATCGACCGGCCCCTGCCCTCGCCGCCACCGAGTATCAGAGCCCCAGCTGGTCGAACATCCTTGTCGACAGTCCCGCAAGGTTCCTTGCGTATTCCCCATGCGTACCGTCCCGGTCCGCCGTGCGGAAGCCCTTCACCCGCTCCACCAGCACTTCCTCGGGCGTGGTGTCCTGTGCAAGTAGCGCCATCACCTCGTCGGCGAACTCGTCGAGAGGCTGGTATCCCTCGCGCGTGCGCTGGCCAGGCGTAAGATCCGTCTGCACGGCCGGCGGCGCAAGCTCGATCACTTCCACTCGCCCGCGCAGCATTTCGCGCAGCGACTGCGTGTAGCTGTGGATCGCCGCCTTCGTGGCGCTGTAGGTAGGCGCGCCGGGAAGCGGGACGAAGGCGAGCCCCGAGGTCACATTGACGATCGCGCCGTCTCCGCGCGCCACAAGGTGCTCCACGAATGCATCGATGAGGCGGATGGGCCCCAGCACATTGGTGACGATCGTCGCCTCTGCATCGGCAAGATCGCGGGCCTTGTCGAGCCGCTCGTAGCGCATGATCCCGGCGTTGTTGATCAGCACATTAAGAGCGGGAAAGTCGGCCAGGAGCCCTGCTGCGAAGTCCGCAACGCCTTGCGCGCTCTCCACGTCGAGCACGCGCGCGAGCATGTTCGCGCGGCCCTCGCACGCGGCTTCCAGAGCATCGAGGCGGCGGCCCGCGACGATGACGGTGTTGCCCTGGTCGTGGAAGCGCCGGGCCAGAGCCTCGCCGATGCCCGAGCCGCCGCCGGTCATGAGGATGGTATTTCCGCTCGTCTTCATGGAGACCTCCTTTGGTTGGCCCCCAATCTAGCGCGTCCCCCTCGGATCGGAAGGAGGCACCCGGAAAGATTTCGGGCCCATGGCCTTGGCCACGACGAGAAAGGGGCGGCAGTTCACCGGCCTAGCCGGAAACTGCCGCCCCTTTTCGCATGGGCATCGAAGGAGATACCGTCAGGCCTTCCTGGGTGCGCTTCCCTCGCGGGCGAGACGCTCCTGCCGGTCGAGAGCGGTTTCGGCCGCTACGAAGCTGTCCGATTTCACGCCCAGCCAGATCAGGATCGGAGCCGACATGAAGATCGAGCTGTAAGTGCCGATGAAGATGCCAAGGGTGATGGCGGCGGTGAAGCCGAAGATCACGTCGGGGCCCAGCAGCAGCAGTGCGACCAGCATGATCAGGATCGACACCGAAGTCACGACCGTGCGCGACAGCGTCTCGTTCACCGAAAGGTCCAGAAGTTCGGGCATCGGCATGCGGCGGTGCTTCTTCAGGTTCTCGCGGATGCGATCGTAGACGACGATCTTGTCGTTGAGGGAGTAGCCCAGCAGCGTCAGCAGCGCCGCGACGATGTTGAGGTCGAACTCCATCTGCGTAAGCGCGAACATGCCGACCGTGAGCAGGATGTCCTGCACCAGGGCGAAGAGCGCACCGGCCGCGAACTGCCACTCGAAGCGGACCCAGATGTAGATCGAGATGAACACCATCGCCAGCGTCAGCGCGATCACGCCGGTCTTCAGCAGTTCTCCCGAGACCTTGCCGGAAACCGAATCGACGCCGTCGATGCGCGCATCCGGGAAGGTCTGCTTGATGGTGGCCGTGATCTTGCGCGCCATGGCGTCCGAAAGCTGCGGCTGATCTTCCGCGCCCTCGGGCAGCTTCATGCGCAGCGACACCTCGTTCGGCTTGCCGAAGTTCTGGACCACGGCCTCGCCGTAGCCCAGCTTCTCGACCGATGCGCTGAGAGCATCGATGGGCGCCGTAGCGCTGCGCTCGAAGGTGACGCGGATCATCTGCCCGCCCACGAAGTCGACGCCCAGATTCAGCCCGTGGGTGAACAACAGCACCACCGAGGCGATCATCAGCGCGATGTTGCTGATGAAGAACGGCCACTGCCACTTCAGGAAGTGGATGTTGGTGTTGTCGGGAATAAGCTTCAGGAGCTTCATCGTATACCTCCCAGCTTACAGGTTGAGGTCGGAGGGGCGCGTCTTGCGCAGCCAGCCGGCGACCCACATGCGGGTCAGGGTAACGGCAGTGAACACCGAAGTGACGATGCCGATCATGAGCACGACCGCAAAGCCGCGCACCGGGCCCGAGCCGAAAGCGAACATCAGCACCGCCGCGATGGAGTTCGTGATGTTCGCATCGAAGATCGCGCGGCTGGCCTCGCGGTAGCCGAGCTCGACCGCCTGCACCACGCGCCGGCCTTTCGCGCGCTCCTCGCGGATACGCTCGTTGATGAGCACGTTGGCGTCGACCGCCGCACCCAGCGTCAGCACGAACCCGGCGATGCCGGGCAACGTCAGCGTCGTTCCGAAGACCGCCATCACGCCCAGGATCATCAGCACGTTGATGAACAGCGCGCAGATGCAGGCGTAGATGCCGAAGCGACCGTAAGTAAGGATGATGAAGAGCACCAGCGCGAGAGTGCCCACCGCCATGGCAAGCACGCCCTTGTCGATGGCGTCCGCGCCAAGGTCCGCGCCGACGGTGCGCTCCTCGACCACCTTGAGATCGACCGGCAGCGCGCCCGAGCGCAGCGCGATGGCGAGCTGCGTGGCCGACTGCACGTTGAAGCTGCCCGAAATCTGGGCGCTGCCGCCCAGGATCGGCTCGTTGATGCTGGGAGCGGAAAGCACCTTGCCGTCAAGGATGATCGCGAATCGCTTCCTGACGTTCTCGGTCGTGAGCCGCGCGAACTTCTCTCCGCCCTGCTGGTTGAAGGTGATCGAGACGACCGGCTGGTTCGTCTGTGGCTCGAACGCCTGCTTGGCGTCGGTCAGTTCGTCGCCCTTGATGCCGCCCAGGCGCTTGACGGCGATGACCGGCGGCTGCCCGGCGGCACCTGCGTCCGCATAGGGCAGGACCTCGTCGCCCGGGGGCACGATGCCCTGCGCAAGATCCGCGGGCGATGCCGTCTCGTCGACTAGCTTGAACTCCAGCTTCGCGGTCTGCCCCAGCAGCGACTTGAGCGCCGCCGGATCCTGCAGCCCGGGGACCTGCACGTCGATGCGAGTGCCGCCAAGCCGGCGGATGTCGGGCTCCTTGGTGCCAAGAGCATCGATGCGCTTGCGCACCACCTCGACCGCGGTTTCCATCGCATTGCTGACGGCAAGATCGATGCCCTCGGGCGTGGGCGAGAGGATGAACTGGTTGCCGTTGACGACCTGGATGTCCCAGTCGCGCTCGCCGGAAAGGCCGGCGCCGGAGGTCAGCGGAAGGATCGCCTCACGCGCTGCGTCCACTTGCGCGGCGTCGCGCACGGTGAACGACAGGCGTCCGCCGCGGCTCGAGACGTCGCCGATGGCGATACGCGGTTCGGCGGCGCGCAGGCGGGTGCGCACCGATTCCTCCATGCCCTCCAGCCTTTGCGCGATCACCTGCGCACGGTCGGCCTCGAGCAGGAGGCGCGAACCGCCCGCGAGGTCGAGACCGAGATTGATCCGGGGATTGGGCAGGCTGTCCGGCCAGCGGACAGTGGTGAAGGACAGCAGCGTGGGCAGAGACAGTGCGCACAGCACCAGCGTCAGCCCCCAGTACCAGACCTTCTTCCAGGTTGGAAATTCAAGCATTGGCTATCGTTCGCTCCAGACGGACGGCGCACAAAAACGGCACTGCCCGGGAAATCTTGCCTCGGTCAGTCGTTCGCGGGCTTGGATCCGGCGGGCGGGATCACGTCGACGATCGTCGACTTGAGCGCCTTGACCTTCACGCCCTGCGCCAGTTCGACATCGGCATAGTTGTCGTCCACGCGCACGATCCGGCCCACCAGGCCACCGCCCGTAAGCACCTCGTCGCCCTTCTTGAGCGCGGAAAGCTTGGCCTTGTGGGCCTTCTGCTGCTTCATCTGGGGACGCAGGATGAGGAACCAGAAGATCAGCGCCATCGCCACGAACGGCATGTACGTAATCCAGGCCGGGGGCGCCCCGGCGGGTGCGGCTGCGGCGAGCTGGGCGAGGATCGAGGTCTGCATGGAAGTGATGGGCCTTCTTTGTCTCACGACGGCCGGCGAATCGCGCGCCGGCCGACAGGGCGCGTTCGGTCGGAAAATTGCCCGGACCGGACGCAACCGGATGCGGGCGGTTAGCAATAAAGCGCATCGCTGGCAACGCGCCGACTTGCGCGCCTGCGCCGCCCCCACGCCGTCAGATGGCGCGCGAGGCCGCCTGTTCAAGTGCTCCGCGCCTGCGGCAAAATTCTCTTTCTACCCCGCTTGCGCAATCCGAAAGACCCTCCTATAGGCCGCGCTCCGGTCGGGACGTAGCGCAGCCTGGTAGCGCATCACACTGGGGGTGTGGGGGTCGGAGGTTCGAATCCTCTCGTCCCGACCAATTATTTCTTATGCACGCCGCTCCCCCTTCAGCGCGTGCCGGGCCAGCGGCTCTTCCTCACCATTTTCCTACATCGGCCCTTGTGGCTATGTGGTTGCGGGTCATCAACTCCCTCACGGAAAGGACCCCCGCCCATGCCGCTGCTCGATTCGCTGCTCGGCCCCGTCACCCGCATCATCGACAAGGTCGTTCCCGATCCCGAAGCGCGCGACCGCGCCAAGCTGGAACTGCTCCGCCTGGAGAATTCGCGCGAGCTCGAAATGCTGCAGGCCAGCCTCTCGGCCGTGGTCGCCGAGGCGAATTCCGCCGATCCGTGGACCAGCAGAGCACGCCCAAGCTTTCTCTACGTCATATACGTCATGATACTTTGGGCACTGCCGATGGGCATGATCGGTGCCTTTAGCCCGGCAACCGCGAAGGCCATCGGCGAAAGCATGACTGCCTATCTCGCCGGCATCCCCGAACCGCTCTATGCCCTCTTCGGCACCGGCTATCTCGGCTATGCGGTCGTGCGTCAGTGGGGCAAGGCAAAGGGCCTCGAGCGCTAAGCAATCCCTAACCTTGATGCGGTACAAGGGCGCTCCTTCCGCCGATCGTACAGGAGCGCCCGAATTGTCCCGTATCGCCTGCCTGCTGGCCGCTTCCACGCTTGCGCTTGCCGCGTGCGGTCCAAGCCAGACCGAGATCGATGCGCAGGCCACGCAGGAGGCGAGCGAGGCCGCCGCGGCGACGCAGGCGGCCCGGGACGCGGCGGCCGCCCGCGCACGCGAGAACGAACAGTCGCTCGAGGCGTTCTATGCGGGCGACGAGGCAGCGGGCGAAGCGGCGCCGCCCGAGGATGAGCCCGCCGACGACGGTCCCGCGCCTCGCGCCGAAGCTCCCGCCGCCGCCATTGACGCGCCTGCGCCCCCTCCCCCGCCGATCCGGTCTTATCAGCCCGCGCCCCATCCGCCGCCGATACCGCCCGTCCAGTAGGACTTGCGCTTGCGCGCTCTTGCAGGCCCGCTAAAGCTGCGGCCTTTCGAACGGGGGACTGCGATACGATGTCGGACAAGCTGGTCTATGTGCTCAACGGGCCCAACCTCAACCGGCTGGGCAAGCGCGAGCCGGCGATCTACGGATCGCAGACGCTGGACGACATCGGAGCGATGCTGGCCGAGCGCGGCCGGCTCCTTGGCGCGAGCATCGTCCTTTTCCAGTCGAACCACGAAGGCGATCTCGTGGACTGGCTGCACGAGGCGCAGGACGCAGGTGCCCATGCGGTTCTGCTGAACGCGGGCGCCTATACGCACACCTCCATCGCCTTGCTCGACGCGATCCGCTCGATCACGGTGCCGGTGATCGAGGTCCACCTCTCCAATCCGCATACCCGCGAGGGATTCCGCCACACCTCGTGGGTGGGCATGGCTGCCAAGGGCACCATCGCCGGCTTCGGAGCGCAGAGTTACCTGCTGGCCCTTGAAGCCGCAGTCGCGCTCACGACGGACAGCTGACCACGCGCCCCGCATCGTTGCGAACAGAGACGATCCTGCGCACGTTGATCGCCATCGGATCCGTGGCGTCGGGCAGGGCGACGAGGCAGATCCTGCGTTCCACCAGGTCTAGCAGCACCCGGCGTACATCGTCCGTGGTCGCCTCGGCGGGCAGGCGCGCGATGAGAAAGCGGCCGGACAGCGCGCTGCCGGGCGCAGTCAAGAGGTGCGCCTGCAAGTTGGTGACCGCGCGGCCGTTCACCGTCCAGCGCCTGCTTTCAAGGTCGTAGAGCGGCGCCGCCTCGATCTCGGCGCGGCTGATCCCTGTTGCCACGGAATGGCGGCCTTGGTCGCTGCCATCCGCCAGTTCGAACGAAGGCGCTTCACCCGCCGGTCGTTCATGTCCGAACCACCAGACATTCGCGGCCACCAGCAGCACTGCCAGCGCGATCAGAAGCGGGGTGCGCCGGGAGCGACCTTTCACGCGCATGGCGGCTTCACTCGATCGGCACGCCCGGCACGTTCTTCGCCGTGCGAATCGTCAGCGAAGTCTTCACGCTGTCCACGTTGGGCGCGGGCGTAAGCTTGCTGGTCAGGAATTCCTGGAAACTCTGAAGGTCGCGGCTCACGATCTTCAGGATGAAGTCGATCTCGCCGTTGAGCATGTGGCACTCGCGCACTTCGGGAAGACCTTTCATGTGGTCCTCGAAGGCACGCAGCGATTCCTCCGCCTGGCTCTTCAGGCTTACGAGCGCGAAGACCGTGATTGTGAAGCCCAGCTTCGAGGCGTCGAGATCGGCATGATAGCCCTGGATGACGCCTGCTTCCTCGAGACTGCGCACGCGGCGCAGGCATGGCGGCGCGGTAAGGCCCACCCGCTGGGCCAGCTCAACATTCGTGATTCGTCCTTCCGCCTGCAGCTCCGCCAGCAGGCGGCGGTCGATTTCATCGAGATTGATCATTCCGAATTTCCCCGGCGGAGCGCTTCTTCCGCTCCACGTTGCAACTTACACATCGAAAAGGCCAGTGTGCCGTAATATTATTAGGCCATAGCGTAATCGTCCCGCTTTGCAACGCTGGAAAACAGCGAGTTCCTCGGTCACTCAAGGTTGCTATGAAAGATTGTCGCCATGACTCTCACGTTGTTTTCCTTATGGTAAAGATAGCTGGGCCATAGGGTCTCGCCCGCCATGGATGGCGGACCTGGAGAATGAATGCACTTCGACGACCGCCTTGCCACGGTGTTACGCCTGTCCCCGACCGGGGACGGTCTGGCGCGCGTGCAGTTCAGGCAGCTCGTCGATCTTCTCGGCAAGGTGCCGGATTCCGCCGGTTCCAGCGAAGTCGTGGAAGCGGGATTCGCCCGGCTCGAGGCGCTCGGGCGCCAGATACCACCGGCCGAGCAGGCGCGTCTTCTGCGCCATCCGCTGCAGCCCGTAAGCAATCCCCGGCTTCTCGCACGGCTGGTTGAAGCCGAGCCGGAAGTCGCCTGCGCGGCGATTCGTGCGGCCCGGCTCGATGATGCCGACTGGCTGGCACTGATCCCCCGGCTGCCGGTTCGCGCACGCGGCATACTGCGGCATCGTCGTGACCTTGGCCCGGCGGTCGAGGCTTTGCTGGAAGGGCTGGGAGTGCGCGATCGCGCCCTGCCTTATGCGGAGCACGAGCCCGACCCCGAAGCGCCTCTTCCCGACGAGCCACGCACAAGCTTCAAGGCTCCTACGGGAAACATCGCGGTCGATCAGGACATGTCCGAGGACGTCCTAGAATTGCTCGACATGGGCGACGATCCGCCTGCTCCCACATCGCTCAGCGAGTGGGCGAAGGCGCGCGCGGCCCAGCAGCAAAGGGACCTGCACGCCAAGGTCGCCGCCATGCCCGCCGCTTCCCCGGGTGAAGCGGGAATCGGCGCGATCGTCCGGCGCATCGAGGAGTTTCGCAAGGCACGCGAGACCATGGGCCCGCCCGAGACCGGCGCGGATGCCCCCCGGCTTCCACTGGGCGACAGCGCGCCGGCCACCGTTCGCCTTGCGCAGGCGATCGATTTCGCCACCGACCTCCATGGGCGGATCAACTGGGCCGACGGCCCTTACGCGCCTTCCGTGATTGGCCTCGATCTGTCCGGAGCGCAGGACGAGGCGGCGCGCTCTTCAAGATCCGATACGGACCTCGTGACCTCGATGCGCAGGCGAATGCCTCTTCGCGGCGCCCGGGTCCGGGTCGCCGGCGCCCCTGCCGTCAGTGGCGGCTGGCAACTCGATGCCGTGCCCCGGTTCGACGCCGGCACCTTCATCGGCTATTGCGGCCGCCTGCGCCGTCCCGCCGCTGCTCCGGTCGTCGTCGCCCCGCCCGTGGCCGACACCGCCGGGGCCCACCGCATGCGCGAAGTCCTTCACGAACTGCGCACCCCGGCCAACGCCATCCAGGTCGCCGCCGAGATCATCCAGCAGCAACTCTACGGACCTGCTCCGCACGAGTATCGCGCGCTGGCCGCCGCCATCGCGGGTGACTGCGCACATATCCTGGCGGGTTTTGAGGAACTCGACCGGCTGGTGAAGCTCGAATCGGGTGCGCTCCCGCTCGACGAGGGAGAGTGCGACCTCGCCCGCGTCCTGGCGCAAACCGTCGTGCGGCTGCGCGCCTGGACGGAGCCTCGTGGCAGCGGCTTCGCGCTCGCCTCCGACCCCTCGGCCGCCCGCCTTCCGGTCCGCGTCGCCCGTCCCGAGGTGGAGCGCCTGGTCTGGCGCCTGTTCGCCGCGCTCGCTGGTTCCACCGCGCCGGGCGAGGCCTTGAACCTTGCCTGGTCATTGCGCGGCAACATGGTGGAAGTGGCGGTGGAACTGCCGGCGCTCCTGGCGGAGCGTGCGCCCGACGCCCTTTTCGACGCCGTAGCCGGGGAGCGCGGGCAATCGCTGGCGACTGGCATGTTCGGGATCGGGTTCACGCTGCGCCTTGCTGCGGCCGAAGCAGCGGGCGCAGGCGGTGCTCTCCAGCGGCGCGGCACTTCGCTGCACCTTGCCCTCCCCGCGTTGACCGGCGCGGGCGCCAGGGATAGCAAAGCGGCAACCTTTTCGGCCTAGAGCACCGCCTCTGGTCGATCCATCCGGCGGACGCGACCCGCAGAAGGAACACGTTCTTTGCCAGGACCCAATCTCCTGGACCTGCCCGGCAGGCACTCGTTCGCATCCTTCGGGAGCGACTTTGGCCAGCGCTTCATCGTGACGGTCGATACCGAGGAGGAATTCGACTGGTCGGCGCCCTTGGACAGGCAAAAGCATGGTCTGGAGGCCCTCCCCGCCCTGCGCAGGTTCCAGAAGTTCTGCGAGAGCTTCGGTGTGGTCCCCAGCTATCTCGTCGACTGGCCGGTCGCGTGTTCACCGCGAGCGGTAGAGGCGATCGGAGATGCGGTGACGCGCGGCGCTGCCGAGGTCGGGGTCCAGCTGCATCCATGGGTCAGTCCCCCTTTTCGCGAAGAGGTGAACGAGTTCAACAGCTTCGCGGGCAACCTTCCCTACGAGCTCGAGCGAGAGAAGCTTCTTGCGCTGCGCGAACGGATCGAGCGCGCCTTCGGCGCAGCGCCGCTGATCTATCGCGCGGGCCGCTATGGGCTGGGACCTCGCACGGCAGAAATCCTTCGGGAATGCGGCATCCTCATCGACACTTCAGTCCGTGCGCGCTGGGACTACAGCGGCACGGGCGGTCCAAACTACCGCGCCCACCCGCTGCATCCCTACTGGGCGGGCGAGGATCGGCGGTTGCTGGAACTGCCGCTGACGACGATCTACTGGGGGCCGCTGCGGCAGGCGGGCAACGTCATCTACCCGCACCTGTGGCGCGCTCCTCGCATCAGGGGCGTGCTTGCCCGCGCCGGCCTCCTCGAGCGCATCCCGCTTACACCCGAGGGGGTCACGGCGGAGGAAGCCCTGCGCGCAGTGGACATCGCCGTGGACGAAGGGTTGCCGGTGCTCGTGTTCTCGTTCCACAGCCCCTCGCTTGCGCCCGGCCATACGCCATACGTGCGCAACAATGACGACCTTGAAGCCCTCTACGACTGGTGGCGGCGGCTCTTTACGCACCTGCGTCGTCGCGGCATACGCCCCACGAACGTTGCCGAGATCGCTGCATCCGCTCGCTCGGACGACAGTGCGCTTGCCTCTGCGCCTCGGCCAAGCTAACGCCCCTTCGTTCGGGACAGCTGACAAGGCGCCCCGGACGGTGGGCCTGTAGCTCAGCGGTTAGAGCTGGCCGCTCATAACGGCTAGGTCGCGGGTTCGAATCCTGCCGGGCCCACCATTTCCCGCCCTGCTCCGGCATGGGCCCAGCGTCCTCCACATGACCCAAACGCAACGGTAGCGGTCGGCCGATGAAGCGGCGAAATTATCCAGCAGCTCCCGAGAAGATTCAGCTTGCGCCTGCAGGACGGCAAACCTAATGGCTGCAGCGCGTCGGGGAGTGGCGCAGTCCGGTAGCGCGCCTGCTTTGGGAGCAGGATGTCGCAGGTTCGAATCCTGTCTCCCCGACCAACTTTCTCTAAGTTATTGATTTTACGTCTCAACCCTCGCGGGGTGGGATGATTGTACGCACGGTTGTACCCCTCGCTGTACCCCTTGAGGTGGCGGAATGGGATTTCCGAACGTGGCGCTGCGTGGCGGCACCTATTACTGGCGAAAAAAGATCACGGTTGCAGGCACATGCCTAACGCTGTCGTTACCATTGCGTACCGGAAATTTTAATTCCGCCCGCTCTATTGCTCTCCGCTTGGGAACGGCAGTCGAGACATTACGCATGGCATATGGTCAGTCGTCGGGTATGGGCCCCGACAAGCTCAAGCGCGTGTTCAGCGACGCGATGCGCTGGCAATTGCAGCGAATACTTGAAGATCAGGCCGGAAGCCGTGCGCCCGCAGGCGAGCACGCCACCACAAACTCCATCCATGCTGAGGCTTGGAGCTTCCTCGCTCAAAACGGGCCAGACGCCAAATGGTCGCTCGATGATCTTGAGCAGCTCGTTGCCAGTGGCTGGAAATTCGTCGACGCGAAGGCGGTCGGCAACGCTGTGTTCGATTATCAGTCGGGCAGCGTGGTCTCGGGTTCACAGTTGCAGAGCTATGTTGAACGGTTCGGCATAAGCTCGACACAGGAAAACCTCGACCGAATGAAACGGACGGTCTGCGCGGCTCGGGCAGCAGCATGCCGGGAGGCAACGGGACGGTTGTCCGCCGCCGATGACTTTACGGCTGACTGGATCCAGGATGCGTTGGCGGACACGACACCTTTCGCATTCGAGCAGATGCCGGAAAGTGGACCTGAGGAGCACCCCTCGTCCGTGGCGACGGAGAAGGAACCGCCAGCTCCGACATCCGATAATCGGGGGACGACCAGAGCAAAGAAGCTGCTCCTCGAGGCAACCGAAGAATGCATCGCCCTGCACGAGAGCGAGAAAGCATGGGATACGGTAACCGTGGGTCAGGTCCGAACGGCCTTGCGGCTATTCGACCATGCTTGTGGGCGCGGTATTCACATCCAGGACCTCGAACAGTCGCATGTGCAGGCGTTCGTGAAGCTATGCAGGGCACTGCCAGGCAGATGGGGCCGCACCGCCGAAGAGAAGGCTGGCGGGATCGCGGCAAGCCTTGATCGAGCGACACGCATGGACGATGCCGACATCGGCTTGAGCCAGGCTACGATCAACAAGCACCTGACGTGGATCACCGCAGTTCTCGAGTTCGCCGCTGGTGACAATGAGGCGGACGGGCATCGCCCTGCCCAGCCTCTTTCCTTCAAGTCGGCACGTAAGGGCATTGCAAGAAAGGCTCGGCTGCAACGCAAGAGGGATCGCGACAAGCGTGCAAGCTGGAGCAAGCAGGAGATTGCACATCTCCTGTCCGCAACGGTCTGGACAGGCGCCGCAGGTATTGACCATCGGCTGGACCCCGGAACCGAGATTATCCATGACGCATGGTATTGGCTGCCTCTCATGTTGGTTTTGTACGGCGGCCGTAGCTCTGAACTCGCCGGACTCGCGCTCACCGAAGTCCATGAGCAGGCTGAAATCCCACATTTCGTCATAGATTTCACCGAAGATCGAAAGCTGAAAACCGTCCAGTCGATCCGAAAGCTTCCGGTCCATCCGGAGCTGATTCGCCTGGGCTTCATCGACTACGTCACCCAGATCCGAGCAGCGGGGTGCAAGATGCTGTTTCCGGAAATGTCGTCACCAAACTCCTCCAGTTTCGCCAGCACCTTTTACAAAAGCATCTTCAGCAAATGGCGTGCCTGGGCGTTTCCGGAAGGAACAGCATGGCGCCACAAGCAGCGAGGCGCGTGGAAGGACAAGGATGTCCATTCGTTCAGAGGCACCGCCACGTCGCTGTTGAAAGGCCACGTACAGGACAGCGTCAGATGCGACATCTTCGGGCATGAAGGGGAGACAGAGACCTCCCGCACGTATGACGAAGAAGCCGCCTTGGGCATCAAGCTCGAGGCCTTGCGATACCTCTCCCCGCTCACGGCGCACATTCAGCCGAGCCTGCCGATCCGTATCCGACCCGTTGGTAGGCTCCGGCACGGCGTTCGCGCGCAAGCCAGATAAGGCAAGGGTTGAAAGGGCGCTCGTCGCTCAATGCTCTGACGTGAGCGATTCAACCTTGACCTGAATTGCCATAGCGCAAGCCTCCTTGCCGACCATTCTTCGTACGGAAGTGTCGACCCCGCCCCCCATGGTTTTGACAGGGTAAACGGCCGTGGCCGGGCCAGCGTTCAACAGCATGTCAAACTAGCCCCTGAGTATGGCCAAATCGCGATTTGGTACCCTGTCAAAACAGCCATTCTGACAGGGTGAAAAAGTTGGGCGCAATACTGCAAAAGTGGGGGTCCCACTTTTGCGCCGCCTTCGCGGGGCGGCTTCGACGCCGACCCCGCTATTATGTAAAAATTGCCATAGTTGACCTACCCCCGCCCCCCACCTTTTTGTCAGGGTATGAGGGCATGGCTTTTCAGCCGTATCGGGCTGTCTTGTGGCGCGGAGACGCGCCAGGTCCTCCACCGCTTGCGGCTCCGGAAGGCAAATAAGATATGGATCAAGCCAGAGGTGCTCTCGCCCATCACTCTGCTCGTCACGAAGGCGAGCGCCCTGACATGCGGCGCTACTTCTGGAAAATCTCGGCGATCAGATCCGGACAGGATGCGCGATGGCGCACGATGATTTGCAGCCAATCCTGTAGGACGGTGAGTGACCAGAAGTCACCGTTTTCTAACGCCAGATATGGATAGTTGCCGTTGATCTGCTGGTACGAAACTGAATGGAACAGCCAGTCCACAGCCGCCTCCTCCGAACCGCAAAGCATGAGGAGGCTTTGCATGATGCCACGCAGTGCCTCCTTCCCGTCGACGCCGTGGTAAGTCCCCTCGGTGGTGGAGGTGCCAAGGATCTGATCGATGAAGTCGGAGCTGTGCAGTCCAGTTTCCCGCAGAAGTTCCAACAACCCTTCGCTTATCCCTGTCTGCATGCCGGCAACTCCATATGATCGTCGTTTCTCGCTCTTAAGCTCATGGCCATTTTCTACAGATTGAGCAGCGATCGCCAGCGTGGGCCTACCTACGTGAAATGAGGGATTTTTTAGGAGGCCGGGCGTATCGCAGCCTGTCACGCAGGCCGCGAATACCACCGTCTTCGAATGTCTTGAGGTCTTTGATCAGACCTTAGGAGTTTGAAGAAAATATATGGTGAATCAAAGATCTGTGAAGCTGACGAATCGGGAATGCGAGGTCGCCAGATGGGTGCTGCGCGGGCACACGGCCAAGCAGATAGCACGGGCGCTCTCAATTTCTCCGCGCACCGCAGAAACCCATCTCAAAGCGCTGATGCTTAAGACCCGCGCCCGAAACCGTGCCAACATGGCCGCCCACCTGCTGCTGAAGGGGCTTGTGGAGTTCAGCCTGGAAGATCTTAAGGGCTATGGCGGGGAGGATGAAGCATGATCTGTGGATCTGCGCTCCTCCGCCACCCTGTGACATTTTATCCCACAAATTACGGTTTTCAGAAAATGTGGGATAAATGCCAGATTTCCGGCATTCCCGTGGTCAAACTCGGGCGGCTAGACTCACCGCCACCGATCGTCGGCAGTCATGCCTTTGGCGCGCGCAGCGCCATGCAGGCTCGACGATGATCCGGGAAATTACGGAGGTGATGCCGCTGCCGCAACGGCGGAACGATCTCGGCTATGCAGCATAACCGCGTGACCGGGAAAGGAGCCTCCATCGGTGATGATCGTGAAAATCGAAGTTTGGCCGGGAGGGGTTGAGACCGCCCCCCGTGAAATCGGCAGGATGGTAATCGCCAACCTCAGCAACCTCGCCGAAATCAGCGACTACAGCGTCCATATCGAACAAGCGGAGACGCTTCGGTTACACGTTCCAGCGATCGACGCTCGCGTGACGGTAAAGTCTCATCCTAGGCGTGACGGCCCTTGGGCCCTGGTCCGGCGCGCCCTCGATCAAGCTGGCGCCTGAAATTCAGAGACATGGATGGTGTGACGCTCCAAGGCAGCAATTAGGACATTTCTGCCGCTCTCCGGTGACGTGGCGGACGGCAGGTTCTGCCAGATGCCGCCGACGCCGGATTTTCGACGCAACGTTGAGCCGTTAGCAATCATGCTGCGTAGCCGAGGAACTCGTCATGCTCATGGCGTTCGACAGTCCAGCGCCTCGCTCCGACAGGTCTCTCACGAGACTGGCAGGCGGTCAGCCATAGCCGCTTTTTGGCGCGCGAGATTCCGACGAAATAGGCAGCCCGTTCCGCCGCCGCATCGCCCCAGAATGTCTCATGCTCGACCCCTAGAATGACGACCGTATCAAATTCGAGGCCTTTGCTCTTGTGAACTGACATGATGCGGACGGCGCTGTCGCCGGAGAAGGACGCCAAGGCAGTCGCCGGATCCGCGTCGTTCTGCAGCAGCAAATGAACGCGTTCGAGCGCCTGCTCGATCAACTGATCCAGCCGGCCACCATGCGCATAGTCCGACGACAGCGCGATCAGATTGTCGCGCCCAACGACACCGACCAATGCAGCGACGAGCGTCTGCAGGTCGTCTAGGTCCGCGAGATCGACGTCTCCCGCCGCGACCTGCTGCCTCGTGTCCGTGACAAAGCGGTCCCACCGCGAGCGCAACTGATATTCGCGCTCCTCGTCATGACCATGGTTGAACACGACGAAATCCAGCAAGCGGCGATACGCGGCCGGCTGACGCGTGCCACTCGCGATTAAGAAGAAGTCTATGAGCAGGCAGGCGGCAGGCTCCGACGCCAGATCCTGCGCCTGGTCTTCCTCGCGGAACGGTATATCGGCCGCCTCGAACGCAGCCGTGAGACGCTGGCAATATAGCGCCTGCTGCTTGCTGACGAGGATCGCGATCTCCGAAGGCTCGACGCCATCGTCGATCAGAGCCTTGATCCGCTCCGTCAGGCTCGCGGCTTCTTCGCCGTCGTCATCAAAGCGCAAAATGGCGATCTCGCCCTCGTCACCAACGATCTCGACATCGTCGAGCGCAGCCGGAGGATCCATTACCTTGACCATGACATTCTGCATGCGGCGGAGCCGCGGCGCGGAACGAAAATTCTGATAAAGATTGAGCGGCAGCGCATCGAAGTCCTCGGCGAAGGTTAGAAAGATGCCCTCAAGCGCGCCCGCCCAGCCCATGATGCTTTGCTTGGTATCACCCACCGCCGTCAAACCTGTCGAGGTGTCGCCGAAGCAGGCGAGGATCAGCCGATATTGCTCGGCGGTGCAGTCCTGAAACTCATCAAGAAAGACATGTGTGTAAGTCTGACGCACTGCGTTGCGCGCGACCAAGCTGGCTTCGATGATATTATGGGCGAGCGGCACCATATCGGCAAAGGTGATGGACTGATGCTGTACGCGGCGCTGACCCACCGAATAGTCCGGGTCCAGGGCATCGCGTCCGGTGAGAACGGGACGAAAGCGGTCGATGATTCGCTTGGCGAACGCGTGAAACGTATGGCTGTCGAAGCGCGACGCCAGCTCGGGTCCACAGCGTTTGCGGACGCGAGCCTTGAGATTCTGACTTGCATCGGTCTTGAAGGAGATGGCGAGGATACGCCTAGGATAGCGGCAGGTACCCGTTCGCAGGAGGAAGTCGGCCCGCTGAGCGAGCATTTCGGTCTTGCCGGCGCCGGGGCCTGCGGTCAGCACTAGGCTACGGGTGATCTCGGTGGCGGCGGCCAGCGCATTGGGCTCGAGTGTCAGTCCGTCCGCCGGCGACCATCGCTCGATCGGGATCATTCCGGCAGGCCCGCCAGTGCGGTTTCGACATAGTCGAACAGGCGGGTCATCACGGTAGGCATGTCCGCTGCCAGTTCAGCGTCGTCGAGCGCGGCCATTGCCCGAATGTGCCAAGCTGGCTTGCTGCCGAGTTTGAAGCGACGGTGATAAGCATCGAACAGTTCGAGCTGTTCGTCGGTATATTGATTGCCGACGACGTCATGCTTCTTGCCGAGGACCGCCTTGAGCGTGGCTTCGTCGGGCTCCTCGCGTTCGTCGTCGTCGATCTCGTAGACCTCGGCGAACGCCTCGATCATCATGAAGTCGAGATCGAGAGGCGATGAGAAGAAGATCCCTCTTTCTTCGAAATATTCGATCCAGCCCTCGTCATCGACCATGAAACCGTCATCGCTGTCCCAGGCCGGAATGCCCTCGATGTCGCCATCGTCGATCCCGGCATTCGCGACATCGCCATATTTGATTAGTTGCTTGGCCGCATATTTGATCCGCCCCCACCCACCTTGGTAGCGGGCAAGGTCGAGGTCGAGCAAAGTCGCGTGCGGAATGCCGAGTGCGTGTAGCAGGCGCCAGAAATGATTGACGTGCCGGCCGCCCAGGGGAACGATCGAGATCGACGCATCGTCGGTAAGGATACCGCGCGCGGAAAGGAGCCGTGGCAATACGACCTCCTCGCTGTCGCCTTCGCCCAGGATTACGAACCGGGAGAAATACAGCTCGGGAAAGGCCTGGATGCCTTCGCGAACATATTTGGCGGCATCCTCGTTCTCGGGAAGGACGACGGCCGTAACTACCGTGCGACGATTGGCGTCGAGCCGAAGATAGCGGACGGTTTCAGGCGCGACGCGTCGCAGAAGCGAGGGGGCGTGCGTCGCAACCAACGCCTGCGTGTTCTGACCCTTCGCGAATTCGGAAACGGCCCGGACGACGCGCCCCAGATAATGCGGCGAGAGGCTGTTCTCGGGTTCCTCGACCGCAAGCAGGGTGAAAATCGCAGGTCGCAACTTATCGATGTCGAACGCTTCGGTTTCGCCCGCGAGAACCTTGTCGCCTATGTCGCGCATGGCGAGCACCAGTGAAATGTAGAGCAGCGACTGCTGGCCATCACTCAGCCGCGCGAAGTCGACCAGCGGTTCGCCATGGCCAGGCGTGAACGTCAGGCTCAGATGACGGAGCAACACATCGATCTCGCTCTGCGCAAACGAGATAGCGGGGTCGGCAAAAAACTGACCCTTATGGAGCTGGCTCCAAATGCCGGTCAGGGACTCACCGATGCCCTCGATGGCGGTGTTGCTGGTCAGAGCGGCCGTAATCTGCGCCGTGAGGGCGCCAATCGCTGCGCGTTCGCCGCTCCAGTCGGCGGCGCGCAGGGCGCGGCCTAACAGCGCATTCGCCGAATAGGAAACATGGTCGGAAGGGTCGCGGCGCGCCGGGAGATAGTGGACCTGAATCGCATTTCGATCCTGCTTCGAGGCTCTGCTTTCCTCGGTCGGCAGCCCAGCGTTGTCGGTCTTGGTCACATAGGTGAAAGTCTCCTCGATATCGCCATCCTGATCGAGTGTTGCCGCCAAACGGAAGCGAACGCGGACCTTTTCGTCCTCATCCACCATCAGCATGTGCGCGAAATTGCCCGGTACGGCGGGCATGGCACCGTCTTCCTCGATTTCGAGCTCGGGAAATTCGAAAACGGCTTCGATCCAGAGCCTGCGCTCGTCCGGCAAGGCCTCAGGCGCTTCGTCGGCCGCTATATGAAAATCAGAGGCTCTTATCTTGCGTAAGGCAGGGTCGAGGCTGAACATGCGTGCCAACGCCTGCAACACGGCTGTCTTGCCTGTGCCGTTCGGCCCCAAAATAAAGGTCGTGTCATCCAACGCAATGTCGGTCGCCACACTCCCGAAACATCTGAAGTTGCAGATGCGCAGATGCGCGAGCCTCATGTAAATCCTCCTTGTGGGCGACCCGGCCCCTTAGATCAGCGATGGCGAACGTCTGCTCCAGAGAGAAGCTGCCTGTAGGCCGTCCCGAAGCGGCTCGTCAGCAACGCGTCGTCATCTCGGCCTTTCATTGCGGCCGTCGGCCACCCGAAAAACGGAAATTCATTATACCCCCTCTCGCTTGGTGGATAACCGCCTGAAAAAATCCGGTTCAACTGGACTTGGTTGGTCGTTTTGATCGTCAACCATGAGCTAAGTCGAGTTCTGCTACCGCTCCGAAAAGTTCGCCGGGTGAAGCTTGGTTAAAGCCCGCCGGCGAGTTGGCGCCATCCTGAGTGCAGATCGGCAACTGTAGTTCAGGGGTGGCGTGCCGTATGCGCGCTAGGCCTTCCCTCAACTTCTCGCCTAAAGCGTAATCGAATCCAGGCTCTCAAGCGGCGTGAACGTCGGGGGCGCACCGTCGGCCAGGCCTTCGGTTATCCTCCGAAGCGGATCTGCTGCGGTGTAGGCGGAAAAATCGTGCCCTGTCGCGTCCGCGAGGTCGGCAATGGCGATCTGAAACGTTCTGTAGGCGCCCAAGTTCAGACCCTCGTTAGCCTCGGATCTGCTGCGCTTCTCTAGCAGCGCCCGGATTAGGTCCCCCTGGCTCAGCAGGTATGCCGTGGCGTGGAGGCCGCCAGTCTCCTGGTTAACGGCCGCGACCAGCTTCCAAAACTCCCGGGGCACGAGCGCGCCATCGATTAACTCCATTCCATCGGTCAGCACGGGCCCAGTGAAGACGCACATGCGGAATCCGGCGGTGCGCGCGCTATCGAGAATGTAGTTTTCCAGTCCCTGCCACAGCTGCTTGCCCTGGTTGAGGCGACTGTGCTGGGCTGCGGCGTTCACGTAGTGGAATGTGTCGAAGTTGGCCTTCTCGGCATCCGGACCCCAGTTGGGATCCTCGCGGCGAACCATGTGGCCCCGGTCGATCTCCAGGTCCTTGAAGTTCTTCGCGACAAGCTGGATGTCGAGCGGGACGCGCTCGTCGGCGAACCACTGGTCCCCCGACCGCTTGATCCTGACTGCGTTCTTGCCGTCGATGTTGACGGCCGTCATCACCGGCATCTTCAGTCGGCCGGAATACTTCACTCCGAAGTGGGTGTAGCGGATCTCACCCGGTTCCGTGGGGGCGTCCGACGGTTGGGCCAGACCATCAGCCGCCTCGCCGGACAGTTTCGGCCAAGGGGTTGCAACCCCGTCGAGGAAGTCACGGGTCGCGAACCCTTCGCGGTTCGCGAAGTGGGTCGCCGGGTGGACGCCGTCGGCGCGCTCAGCCGCCATCTCGGGCACGACCGCCAGCAGACGCTCGCCCGCAAGCAGCTTTTTCAGCGTCCCCACGCCGACTGCGCTGTTCCCCTTACCGTACAGACCGGCGAAGTGCAGGCCCACGACCTTTCGGTCCGCGAGAGCGATGAGCGGCGAACCCGAGTTGCCTCCCAGGCTAGTGCAGTCGTGGCTCAGCAGGCTGTCACTGCCCAGCGCCTGCGTGACCCGGCCGGGGGCAACGCGCTTCACGTCGTAGAGGTCGCGGAAATAGCGGGACTGCACCGTCGCATCGTTCCGGGAGTCGTAGGCGGGATAGCCGATGAGCGCCACTAGGTCGCCCAGGCCTGCCTCACCGTCCGCAAGATCGAGCGGGGTCGGAGTGAATGCCGGTGCACCGACGCGAAGGAGCGCCACGTCGGCCTCAAGATCGTCGGCGATGTAATCGATGAAGGTCACCTTCACCGTCCTCGATGTATCGCCAATCACGCTGGTGACCTCCTCGCCGAAGTCTATCGACGAGCCGTAGAGCGGGCCCGCCGGTGAGCGCATGAACACGCCGCTCCCGTCGAAAGTGCGGCGCGCCACAAGTTTCGCGACGTGCCTGTTGGTCACCACCAGGAGGTCGGCGCCGTCATGCGCGACGACCCAGCCGGTCCCGCCCCAGGCCATGTCGTAGTTGCGGAACTCGATGCGTCCCACGGATGGCAGGAGTGCCTCCGTCCCGATGACCAACGCATCGGCGCCGGGGAGGTCGGTCAGCGGCTCCATGACGATCGATCCATTGCGGACTAACAGCGGAGGGCGACCGGTGAGTTGGACGATCGCCTCCAACGCAGCAAGCGGAACGACGCTCTCTAGCGGTGCCGCGTCGGTGGTGATCGCCTCGATCGCCGCGTGGGACAGCGCCGCCATCGCGGCGGGCGGCAACGTGCCGCGCTGCGCCTTCGCCCGTATGGCCTCCACCATCTCCGGAGTCATGGCAACGCGGAGCGCCTCGACATCAACTTCGTCCATCGTATCTCCTCCCCTGTCTAATACCTCGCCTCAATCAACGTGATAATCGACGGCACGAAGGCCGTCGGAACCTTGTATTGGCGGAGCTTCGCCGCAGCCGCCGCGAACCCTCCATCGACACGCGCGCGCGCCGCAGATTCCAAGGCCCCTGCGGACCTGCGCTGGATGAGGTCCCACACGGCCTCGCCCGGCCCCAGGTGCGGAACCCAGGCGGAGAGCTGGATGAACGCGAGCTCGCGCGGCGCGGGGCTATCTTGATGCCGACGTATGCGCGCCTCCAGGACCTCGTCGATCAGCCGAGGCTTCCATCCGCGGGGACCGGCAGGACCGTATTTCCAGTCGCCCGCCATCGTCCGCCGCCAGTTGTCAGCGGCGCGGCCGATGCTGCGGAGGTTCGGGTGCTCGAGCACATAGCCGAGCGCCTCCGCCCACTCCGCGAAAAGCCCGGCATTGGCTATCGCCGTGATGGGCTCGATGTCGACACCGGCGTGCGGCGGAATAGCGATCTCGTCGGCAAGCAATAGGGGCGAATGGGATCCGGCAAGAAGCGTAGCGACCGCTTCCCGCGCTCTGGACGACAGGAGACGATCGCCTTGGTCCAGGTTCACCGCCACGCCCGCGTATGGGGTCAGCGATGCCATCATCTGGGTCTCAACCCACGGGCGCGCAGGTCCTTGAAGGCTGACGCCCACCGACTGGAGCCGGCGATGGACAAATTCCACTGCGCCGCCATCCCACCGTCCCTGCCCATCGGCGGACCAGCGGTTGAAGGCGGCCTGCACCGGATCCGGTGCCTCCTCGATCTCAAACGAACCTAGCACGTCCGGGTCCACCCGCCGGAGGCGGAAGGCGAGGCCGCCATACCGGCTGATGCCGGTCAGCCCGGATCTCAGCGGCGTGTCCCGCAGAAGCTCATCCGGGCGCTTCAGCAGCTGGGCCGCGCGACCATACTCACCGCGCATCTCGATGCGGGCGACCGCAAGCGGCGGCTCGAGCTGCCGCAGATCACTGTCATCCTCCCCCATGCGATCGCGTTCCCGCAGCAACCAGTTCGCATCATACCACTGTCCCGCCCGCCACCAGAACGCACTAACGGCGTCTGCCAACCGGCTCCTCGGGTCGATCCCTCCGGTGCGCTCGACGCGGTCGACGAGCGCCCGGCCCTCGGCCCAGTCGGCCTTGGAGATTATGTTCACAAGGTCCCGGACGACCCGCGGATCGTCGCTCCAAGACGGTTGCCCCGACAGGCTCGGAGACGAACCGCTGAAATCGCCGACCACCTGCTTGACCATCACCTGGGCGATCTCCGGCAACTCTTGGAGGGTCGCCGCATCCATGAGCCGAGCCAGTCGCTCCGGGATCGCGGGCCGCGTCGGTGATCGCCTTAGAAGCTGCAGCCGATGGTAGAGGGCGTCGATCGCGCTCGCGTCGTCGTCGCGCGCAGCGAACCACTTGACCGCCTCACGGTCGATGCGCGCGCAGAGCTGCGGCTTGTCCTGATAGAGCAGCGGCAGCAGGTCGCGGCGGATGTCGCCACGATGCCGGACGAAGCCGGGTTCACTCGGATCGGTCTCCACCAGCCAGTGTTGCCGAGCGAGTGAATCAAAGAGCTCGCGAGCCCGCTCATCGTC
Source organism: Novosphingobium silvae (assembly GCF_009856825.1). GTDB lineage: Bacteria > Pseudomonadota > Alphaproteobacteria > Sphingomonadales > Sphingomonadaceae > Novosphingobium > Novosphingobium silvae. The sequence goes on from NZ_WVTD01000002.1 coordinate 398,994, forward strand.
GAACCTCGGCAGCCCCACCGCAGGACCGATGACGTCCCGCAGCAAGTCCGCGCTGATCCGCCGGACGATCAGGCCTGGATGGGCGAGATCCCGCAAGGCGTCGTCGTCGATTCTCGACAGCAGGATCCTGTAGAGCATCGCGCTCGCGAGCTTCGGGTTCAGCCTGTCACGCGGTAGGGCCCCGATCCCATCAGTCCGAACGATATCAGCCGCAAGCTTTATGGCGAGTGGGACGCCCGCCGCACGATCGACGACCAAGTGGCGACTGGAGGGCTCGACCTGAAGGCGGGTGGCGAACTCGAGCGCCGCGGGCTCGCTCAGTCCGTCCAGCACGACCGGATCGCCGACCACCCTGTCGAATTCAGCCGGCGGCGCGGCCCTGCCGGCGACTAGGACGCTCATCCGGTTCACGCCCGAACCCGACAGGAGCTGAAGCCAGTCGAACAGTTGCCGCAGATGAGTTTCGCCCCGGGCCTGAAGCGATTCAAGCGTGTCAACGACGACGAGCAGCGGCCGATTCGCCGCCTCCAGGGTCCGGGCGAGCATCGCCGCGAGAGTCTCGGGGAAGGTCCGGCGCGTCTCGAGCACACTTTCCGATCCTTCGCGCAGACCGGCAGTGCGCAGGCGTTCGTCGAAAAGGTCCCGGGCGGCGTCGCCGATCCTGTCAGCGATCTGACGCGACGCCTCCATCGTAAGCGATCGGAGATCGGTCACGTCCAGACCAGCGCGGTCGAAGTCAAGCCTCACGACGACACTGCCGAACTCGTCGTAGTGCCTAAGGATGACCTGCTCCGTGAGGGCCGACTTGCCGATCCCGGGCGGTCCGCTCATGAACACGCCGCGGACGTTCCGCCGAACGGGCTGCGCCAGCAGCGACATCAGCCGCTTGATCTCAAATTCGCGCCCGACAAAGGGCTGTTCCCGGATTTCCTGCCGCCTCGCGAGCCGGTCCAACCGCTTGATCGCCGTTCGGGACGGCTCGAGCAAAGGAGCCGCGGCGGCGAATTCGCCGGCCCAGTCGAGAACCGTCGCGACCCGCACCAGCACCTCGCGACCCGCGGACCCGAGGGCATCGCCGACCCGTTGAAGCGTGAATGCGCCAGTGTCGGAAAGTGCGTCCAGGAGGTCCGCCGTGATCGTGCCAGCGCTATCCGCGCGACGGCGCTCGATGGCGTCTTGGAGCGTTCCGGACGCCCTAAGTGCCCTCAGCACTTGCTGCCGGTTGGGTGCCAGCAGCAACCAGGCGTCGCTCTCGTCGGGATTGGTGTCGCAGACGGCGGCCAGAGCGGATGCGGCTTCCGCCGCCCGCTGGCGCGACTCCCGGCTGATTGCAGCGAGTGCCGCCCTCGGGTCGAAAGGACCCGACAGGGCCGCATACTCGAGCGCCTCGGAAAGACCCTCCGGTCCTCGTGGAAGACGGGTGTCAGCCACTCGACCTCTCCTCGAACATCGACCTTATCGGCCCAGACAGCCGCGCAGCCACTTCCGCCGAAAGACTGGCCGAAATGATCTGGTTGTTGGCGGGCAGCCCTTGGATCGCCTGATCGGCCAGCACACCCGCCCCCGCATCGCCGAGGTCGGCGCCGACTGCCCTGCTGGCCAGCTCGATCGCAGCGATGACGTCGTTGCGGCTGAACCCACGGATGAAGTCGACCATCAAGCCGAGTGCGCCGTCCTGCGGTCCGTTCGGGTAGTAGTCCTGGCCTGGCATCGCGGCGGCCTCCAGACCAGCTACCACGATGCGGACATTGTCGAGCCTGAGCGACCTGGCGATCACCCCCTCCATCGCGGAACGCTGTTCGTCGCCGAAGGACACGGCAGGCTGATCGAAGAACAGCCACATGGTCACGCCGGCGGCAGCCGCCGCCTTATTGACGAGATCGGCGGCGCGTAGCCCGCGGTCCGCCCCGACCGCCTCGGGCGCCGTCTGGCCCTTTGCGACACCGGACCGCTCCTCGAGCGCATCCACCGAGATGCCACTGTCCGCGACGCGCCTGATGATCTCGGCCGGAATGTCGTCTATCAGCGTCCCGAGCGCCACCCGGCACAGCCGGGCAGCCGGATTCCGGGCCACCAGGCTCTTCAGCAGATCGTAGGTGAAAACGAGTTCGGACGGGGCGTCGCCCGGGGTGGCACGCTTGACATGGATACCACGAACACGGCCGCTCCCAGATGCAGCCGCGAAGGCCTGGAAGAAGGTGCGCCGGCCGATGACCAGCCGTCCATCGACCGTATCGTCCGAGGACCACAGGATCGGCGGCGCCACGTCGGCGGCAACCACCGCCCGCGCCTGTTCCACGAAGCGCTCAAGCGGCACGTAGCGACCCTTGCCGTTCGGCTGCCTTCCCTGGTGGATGCCCACGAGTTCGCGCTGCGTATCGAAGCAACCGCCCCCCGACGACCCGCCCGCCGATCCCACCGTGTGTCCGACCCGAGCGCTGATCTTGCGGATCTTGCCGGTGACCCCTTCACCAAGCCCGCGGTCCACGCCTTCGGGGTAGTGGACCAGATAGATCGGTGTGGACTTGCGGTAGGGCTCGGGATCGGCGGCTAGGGTCGCGTAGCCGAGAGTAGCTCCAGCTGGCGCTTCGAGGCGGAGAAGCGCCATGTCGTGCAGTTCGGCGACCGCGTCGTCGTTAGCGGGCATCCTCGCCGAGAATTCGCATTCCGAACAGGGCGACGCGGCGACGACCGATGCGCCGTAGCTGCGCCCGTCGGAAAGCATAACCGTCACGTCCGTTATAGCAGCCGCAGGCTGATATGCATTGGCCGGCGCAACCACATGCCACGCCGTCAGGACCGTGCTGGGGCCGATCAGGACCCCAGATCCCGATACCGCCCCGGACCTCATGATGCGGCAGCGAAATGACGTAGCCTGCCTCGGGAACCGCGCTGCGACGGCCGGATCGACATGGGTATCGGGTATCGGATCTGGTTCGAGGTCCACCGCGACACCCCGGGCAGAGAGCGCGTGTGCAAATGCGACGAGGAGATCGCGAGCCTCGATCCGGCCAACCCAGAAATCGCCCCTGGCCTCTCCGAACAGGTCGGCCGCAGCGTCGAGCCCATCGGCCAACAGGGGAACGGGGACGTAGCCTTCCGCTTCAGCCTCCGCGGCACCGAGAAGCTGAATCGCGGCAAGAGCGTCGGCGGCCGCCAACCGGTTGGCCTCGATGGCCGCCGCTATTTCCTCTTTTGTATACAAGCCTGGACAGCCGTCGGTTGGGGTTCAGTAGAATGCTGGCACTCGAAAACGCTCGGATCAGGTACACGATCACGAATCGAAGTTCTTCGCCAGAACAGGGTTGTTCATCGGAATACCTAATCGCGCAAGTCACCGAAGAAGCTGATCTGAACCATCCTCCGCCGAAAACTGCTTTAGACAGCGGAGACGAACTGGTCGTCTATGACGTCCTGCTTGATCAATCCAGAATCCACCGCAAGACTGCGTAGAGTGGAGAGACGGTCGGGGGGCGGATTCGCATCCGCGTAGCTTGCGAAGGCGAGCATTGAGTGTCGGGTATCGGCAGAAGACCTGCCGCTGAACACGTGGTGCCGGAACGGCCGGAAAGTCCCACGACCTTCCGGTGGCAGCTGACCAACATATGCCGTTCCGCTTCAGGGCTGGATATGTCGGCTGACGCCGACACCTGCCGTTCTTCGCTTTTCGAACTGACAGTCAAGCCTCGCCAACAAAGCCGCCATGTAAGGTCGCCGGCAACCTCCCTATAATCGCCTTCCATGCATCACTTCCGAGATATCCCCTGACAAGACCCGGCAAGGTTCAACCTTGGGAATCGAATGGCACCTGAGTCCGCACTGTCCATAATCCGTTAGGAAATATAACTCCAAAGTGATATCGCTTGGGAAATTTCACTGATCGTGCATGGAGATATGATGAAGGTTGTCGGTAAGGTGTTCGAACCGGATCCAGATGGCAATGATGCCTCGGACGGTCACATCGGCCGGCGGCTGCGCGAAATTCGCAAGCTTGCGGGTTTGACACAGGCTCAAGTCGCCAAACGCTTAGATATTAGGCAGTCCGCCATTACTGGAATGGAGCGACGCAAGGATATGCATGTCTCCACCTTGCGCGACTATCTTTCGGCGATGGGAGCAACGCTGCGTCTACACGCACACTTCGATGATGCAGGCGCCCTCATCAACAATCTGCGCGAGGCCGACTTCGGCTTTGAACAGATCGACGAGAACCAGCTTCTGCTTCCTATCTTCGGCGAGGCCCCGCTTCCTCCGCACCGCGACGTGGTTTTCAGCATAAAGCCAGAATACAGCCGGAAAATCGTGAGCGGGGAGAAGACGATCGAGCTCCGGCGACGCTTTCCCATGTCGGTTCCCCCGGGAACCACGGCGCTGATCTATGAAACCAGTCCGACGCGAGCTCTATCTGGTATCGCCGAGATCGGTGATGTCCACCGGCGGTCGCCCGAGGAAATCTGGAAGAGCTTCGGCGACCAGGCCTGCATCGCCCGGAAGGATTTCGACGCTTATTTTACGGGTGTCGATCGTGCCTTCGCCATCGAGCTGCGCCATGCACGTTCACTTCCGCGCCCGCTCCTACTGAGCGAGCTTCGCGACCGATTTAGCTTCGAACCACCACAGTCGTTCCTCTACGCCACGCCGAAGATGCGAGAAGCACTCCTATATGAGCGCGCCAAGATACCTAATTGACACCAACGTCTTCATTGGGCTTGAGGATCACGCCGAAGTGGCGCCGGTCTTCTCATCCTTGTTGCAGCTGGCTACCCGTCATTCGGTGGGCGTGTTCGTGCATGAAGCAGCCATCGACGACATCCGCCGGGACAAGGACGAAGCACGGCGCCGCGTCTCTCTTAGCAAGATCCAGAAATTCCCAGCTATAAAGAAGACGGTTGGTATCGATCAGGCCGCCTTGGAGGCCAAATTCGGACGGATCCGCAAGGCAAACGACCTCGTCGACGCCACTTTGCTTCATGCTCTGGACATGGAAGTCGCCGATTTCCTCGTCACCGAAGATCAGGGCCTGCATGAACGTGCCGAACGCATCTCGCCTACGTTCGGCGCCCGCGTACTCTACGTTGCAGACGCTGTCTCACTTCTGCGGACGACCTACGAGGCTATCGACGTTGTCCTGCCAGCGGTCGTTGAGGTGGAGGCTCACACGCTCCCCCAGGACGATCCGATCTTCGAGAGTCTGCGTAGCGACTATGCGCCTTTTGACACTTGGTGGCGCGACAAATGCGTGAAGGCGATGCGCAAATGCTGGGTCGTAATGGATGACAAGCGCATTGCTGGCCTCGTGGTAAGGAAGGACGAAAAACCCGGGGACACCGACGCCACGCTTCAGGGCGATAAGATTCTCAAAGTCTGTACCTTTAAGGTGCGCCCGGAAAGCCGTGGCGTGAAACTGGGCGAACTGCTCCTCAAGCAGGTCCTCTGGTATGCGCAGACCAACAAGCATGACGTCGTCTATCTGACAACTTTTCCTACCCAGGCTACGCTGATTTCCCTACTCGAATACTATGGCTTCGAGCACACGCACAACAACAAGGGCGGCGAGATGGTTTATGAAAAGAGCCTGTCGCGAAGTCGACTGCTGCCGGAACCCGCTGTCTCCCTATTTGACCTCGCACGGCGCAACTATCCGCGCTTCGCAACGGGCGACGGCGTCGCCGCATATGCGATCCCCATTCAAGAGGATTTCCACGAAATTCTCTTCCCCGAACTGGTACCTCCCGTCATCCAGATGAGCCTGTTCTCGGACTCCGGAGCGCAACGCCCTGGCAACACGATCCGCAAGGTTTACCTCTGTCGAGCGCCCGCCATGATATCCCAGCCGGGAGCCCTTCTGTTCTTCTACAAAGGCAAGTCGGAAGGCATCCCTTCACAAGCCATCACAACGGTCGGGGTCTTCGAGGAAATGAGTTTCGCTAGGTCGACTGAAGAGCTGCGCCGCCTCGCAGGCGGCCGGTCGGTCTACAGCGATGTGCAGCTCAGAATGATGAACGCCTCAGAAGATCGGCCCGTCAAGGTTATCAATTTCCTTCTTGCAGCCCATCTCGAACCACCGATGTCGCTCGACGCTCTCCGGCAGACCAATGTGTTTGCTGAACGACCTCCCCAGTCGATCAAAAACCTAGCTCCGGCGCAGCAGATTTCCGTGCTGGAGCGCGGTACATTCGGGTTCGCAACATGACACTACGTGTCGCGCTGCTGGGCCTGTCCGGTGTGGGAAAATCGACACTCATCGGTCGCCTTGCCGAGCGGAAGCCCATTCTCCACCTTCAGGCCAGCGCTCTAATTAAGGCAGAACTCGCTCATCGAGCGCAACCTTTCCAGAATTCGGAGGCGCTCCGTACTGGGCCTGTCGTGGACAATCAGGTTCTGATGATTTCAGCCTTCCGACGAGCTGTAGCGAATGTCGTGGTTCCTGTCGTGTTCGACGGGCACAGCGTCATCGATGGGCAAAATGGGCTCATAGAGATTCCTGCGACCACATTTGCCGAACTTGGCTTAGATACCATTTTCTATCTTTCGGCCGACCCTCACGTGATCGCCGCGCGACGCTTAAAGGATACTGGGCGTGAACGACCGATGAGAGATACCGAGACGCTTGCTGCACACCAAACTATCGCGAGCGCGGCAGCTCAAAAGGTCGCGGAGCAGATCGGGTGCACGTTTGTCCCTATCACCGAACGCGACCTCGAAAGGATTGAGGCGTCCTTCAGATAATCTGGACAAAAGGCGGCTAAGCAGCCGCCGCCTGAATATTCGCTAAGCATGAAAGGTTGCCGGCACCTCTGCGGTAAAAACAAAGAAAACGGAGGGGTGCGAAATAATTTGCCCGGCTGCCCCCATCATTGTACCCATCGATGTACACCTGCTTGATAAAGCAGGCCGTTCACTGGCGTGAAATCAGTGACTTAGACGTACGCGAAGTTCGGTCAGGGATCCTGTCTCCCCGACCAACACATCTACGCGGCACGCCCAGAATTCCTCTGAGAGGACGGCTATCTGTTCACTGCGTTCAAGGCGCAGCGAGACAGTTTAGCCAGGCGTCGAGATAAGCTCTCTCACCCCGCGCTGCAGGCTCTTCGATATTGTTGACTGCGACTGGAAAGTCGCTGCCGGAACTTTCCTCTCAATGTCCGATGAGCCGCATCTGCGCAGGCAAGTCGAGTGAGACGCCTCTCCTACATCAGCTCCTTGAGCGCGGTGCCTGCATCGGCGAGCACGGCCGGATCGGGCGAGAGCCCCGCCTCGACGAGCTTGCGGCCCTGCACGTACTCCTTGACCGCATTCACGCAGTCCAGCGCCACCACGCGCCCGTCCTTCAGGTAGACGACCGAGAAGCTGCGCGCGTCCATGTCGCCCCGGATCACCGTCTGGTCAAAGCCCACGTTGATGCCGGCGG
>NZ_WVTD01000030.1 GCF_009856825.1 Novosphingobium silvae
CGAAAACGCGCTGATCTTCGCCCTCGTCGGCCAAGTCGCAGCCGAAGCCGGCGTGCTGCTGATCATCATGTCTGCGGGGCCGGGCTGAGCGCCGTCCCGAAAAATCGACTTCGGCAGCGGGCTGTCAAGCGCGATCCCCACGGCGGCGATCTGTTCGTGTTCCGCGGGCGGGCCGGATCGCTGGTGAAGCTGATTTGGCACGATGGGATCGGCATGTCGCTCTACTCCAAGCGGCTCGAGAATGGTCGCTTCGTCTGGCCATCGGCCAAGGACGGGACGGTGTCGCTGACAGCCTCGCAACTCGCCTGCCTGCTCGACGGGATCGACTGGCGGAACCCGCAGTATTCCTGGCGTCCGCAGAGCGCTGGATAGGGGCGTCGTTTTCTTCTCCAGCGGAGCATTTTACGCTTCATTTAGACGAGCTTCTGTGATTCCATCGCGGTCATGGAAGCCGCCGTCTCGCCCCTTCCTGACGATATCGAAGCGCTCAAGGCGCGGTTGGCGAGTGCGACCCAGCGGGCCAATGAGGCCGAAGCCAAGCTCGCCAATGCCCATGCCCGGGAGAGTGCCACCGAGGCAGTGATTGCGCACCTCAAGCTGCAGATCGCGAAGTTGAAGCGTGAGCAGTACGGCGTCAGCGCCGAGCGTACCCGCCGCCTGCTAGAACAGATGGAACTGCAGCTCGAAGAGCTTGAGGCCGATGCGGCCGAGGACGATCTTGCCGCCGAAGTCGCGGCCGAGAAGACGGCCACCGTCACCGCCTTCGAGCGCAAGCGGCCGGTCAGAAAGCCGTTTCCCGCGCACCTGCCTCGCGAGAGGATTGTGGTACCGGCACCGTGCTCTTGCCCGGCTTGCGGCGGGAGCCGGCTGTCCAAGCTTGGCGAGGACGTCACCGAGACGCTCGAGGTGATCCCGCGCGCCTGGAAGGTCGTCCAGACCGTGCGCGAGAAGTTCTCCTGCCGGGACTGCGAGACGATCACGCAGCCGCCCGCGCCCTTCCACGTCGTGCCGCGTGGCTGGGCTGGCCCCAGCTTCCTCGCCATGCTGCTGTTCGAGAAGTACGGCCAGCACCAACCCCTCAACCGCCAGGCGGAGCGCTTCGCCCGCGAGGGCGTACCGCTGAGCACTTCGACGCTCGCCGACCAGGTTGGTGCCGCTGCCTTCGCGCTGATGCCGCTCTATCGCCTCATCGAGGCACACGTCCTCGCCGCCGAGCGTGTGGAGCGGCGTGCAAAATTGACCCCCTTAGCGGGGTGATCGGCGTCTAAAATTGACCCCCTTCATCTCATCATGAGAAGCGCCGCCGTTTGGGTTCCGGACGGCGGGTACAGGGATGTTGGTTGTGGAGACGATTACGAGGATCCGCCGGGAGCACCGGGACGGGAAGCCTATCAAGGCGATAGCGCGGGATTTGCGGCTGTCGCGCAACACGGTGCGCAAGGCGGTCCGGGCACCGGACGCGGACGCCAGTTACGAGCGTAAAGAACAGCACCGGCCGCAGACCGGACCTTTCAGTGCTCGCCTCGAAGAGTTGCTCGAGCAGAATGAAGGGCTGCCCCGGCGTGACCGGCTTCGTATGACGAGGATCCATGATCTGCTTCAGCGCGAAGGGTTCGGCGGCTCCTATGACGCTGTGCGGCGCTATGCCGCGCGCTGGAAGCGTGAGCGTCGCGCCGACGCCGGCGATATGGGGAAGGTGTTCATCCCGTTGATGTACAGGCCAGGCGAGGCTTACCAGTTCGACTGGAGCCACGAGGACGTCGAGATCGCGGGCAAGCCGATGCGGGTGAAGGTCGCGCACATGCGGTTTTGCTGGTCACGGGCGCCCTTCGTCCGCGCCTATCCCCGCGAGACGCAGGAGATGGTCTTCGACGCTCATGCCCGCGCCTTCACGTTCTTCGGCGGGGTTCCGACGCGCGGTATCTACGACAATCTATGGACGCCTCCCGCCGCAAGGTAGTTCTGATCGTTGCTTGCGGCTTGGCTTGCGTGAATCTATCCGGCCTGTGGTTGGAGCCGTGAAGCTCCTGGCCTTGATGGGAGTCCGCTACCTCTTGCCTCATAACATGATCGGCCTTGATGGCCCTGTCGAAAATCAGGCTTTGAAGCGGCGGCCCTTGCCGTTGCACCATCATCATCCACCTCGCAATCATCCGAGGACCTGAGCCCTCTTCAACCGCTCCGTTATGCTGACCGATATTCTTCTTTCCGTGCTAGCAGCACCCATGCCATGCGGGCTGTCTTGTTGGCGAGGGCTACGAGAGCTTTGTTGAAGCCCGCTCGAGCAACAATGCCCTTCAGCCAGACCGAGCGCCGATCGTCTTTTGCAGCAAGTCGGCTGATCACCGCCCGTGCGCCATGGATAAGCTGGCGTCGCACATAGTGGTTGGCGCGTCGACCGATGCCACCGAGCCTGGGCTTGCCGCCAGTCGTGTACTGCCTTGGCACCAAGCCGATCCAGGCGGCGAGCTCCCTGCCGGAGCGGAAATGCCGACCGTCATCCACCGCGGCAACGAGCGCGGTCGCGATTACCGGCCCAACACCCGGCAAGGCTGCTAGCCGGCGGCAAGCGTCGTGCTCGCGGCAGATACTGACCAGCTTGGCATCGAGCTTTGCAAGGCGCGCCTCGACATCGGTGAGCTGATCGAGCAACTCCGCAAACAACTCGCGGGCGAGCTCGGACAAATTGGCCTCAGCCACCGCAGCCGGGGCCTGCTGTCGGAAGCGCCACGGCCCCCGGGGCAGCACCACGCCGTACTCGGCGAGAAGCCCACGTGCGTGATTGATGAGCGAAGTGCGTTGGACGACCAGTCGCTCACGCACGCGATGCAAGCTTTGAAGATCCTGCTGCTCCAGCGTCTTTACCGGCACGAAGCGCATGGTCGGCCTGGAAGCGGCATCGTAGATCGCCTCCGCATCGATGGCATCGTTCTTGGAGCCTCGCACGAACGCCTTGACGAAGCGGGGGTTGATCAGACGCACTTGGCGGCCGGCTGCCGAAATCTGCCGTCCCCAGTGGTGGGCGCTCGCACAAGCCTCCATGGCAACAACCGCGGGTGCCAGTTCGGTCACTGCGTTCTCGAGCTTCGCACGACTCACCTTGCGCGAGATCACCACCCCATCGGAATCGATTCCGTGCAGATGGAATGACTGCTTACCGAGATCGATCGCTAACATTTCCATTGTCATCGTCTTCCTCCTTTTGGTTGACCACCTATGGTGGCTGGAAGACGGGAGGCGTCCATCCCATAACATGAAGACGGCGGTGACGACGGTCTTCACCGGTAAGGAGCGGCTGTTCAACCGGCGGTTCCTGATCATGACGGATCATTATGGCGTGGAGCCGGTGGCCTGTAGCCCTGCTGCGGGATGGGAGAAGGGACAGGTCGAGAACCAGGTCCAGACCAGCAGGGAGCGACTGTTCAAGCCGCGCCTGCGCTTTGCCAGCCTTGAGGAACTGAACATCTGGCTGGAAGCCGAGTGCAGGCGCTGGGCAGAGCGCAACGGGCATCCTGATCTGGATATGACGATCGCACAGGCACTGGAGGCGGAGCGGCCCATGCTGCAACCGCTGCCGGTGCCCTTCGACGGGTTCTTCGAGAGCGAGCACGTGGCGAGTTCGACGTGCCTGGTGAGTTTTGATCGCAACCGGTATTCGGTGATGGCAAAAGCAGCGCATCAAACCGTCCAGGTACGTGCGTACGCGACGCGCATCGTGATCCGCTCGGATGGTTCGGTCATCGCCGAGCACGAGCGCGTCTTCGGCCGGAACCAGACGATCACGGACGCTTGGCATTACCTGCCGATCCTTGCGCGCAAGCCCGGCGCCTTGCGGAACGGCGCTCCCTTCCAGGACTGGGACCTTCCACCTGTACTCGCCCAGCTGCGACGCAAGTTGGGTAAGGGCGATGATGCAGATCGCCGCTTCGTGCGCGTCCTGGCTGCCATTCCCGACGACGGCCTCGAGGTTGTTGAAGCTGCAGTCGCCGAGGCCCTCAGCGCAGGAACGGTCAGCGACGAGGTCATCCTCAACATCCTGTCCCGCCGGCGTGAGCCTCGCGATGCCCAGACCATGGACGTCGTCGTCAACCTGAAGCTCAAGCATCCGCCGATTGCAGATTGCGCCCGCTACGACACGGTGCGAGGCCTCAATGCAGCGGCATGAGATTGTGGCAGCCCTCAAGGGGCTGGGGCTCAAGGGCATGGTCACTGCCTTCGATGACGCTGTCACCAATGGCATCCGCCGCGACAGAACGATCATGGAGATGCTGGCCGACCTGCTGCGTGCCGAGACTGCACATCGGGAGGCAGCGTCGATCCGATACCGGATGACCGCGGCGAAGCTTCCGGCAATCAAGGACCTGGATGGGTTCATATTCGACGGAACGCCGATCAACGAAGGGCTGATCCGCTCCCTGCACGCCGGCTCCTTCCTGCCGGAGCGGCGTAATATCGTGCTGGTCGGCGGAACGGGCACGGGCAAGACGCATCTGGCGCTCGCCATTACCGCTGCCGTGGTACGCGCTGGCACCAGAGGCCGATACTTCAATACGGTTGATCTGGTGAACCGGCTTGAGGAAGAAGCACGCCTGGGCAAAGCGGGAAGCCTTGCCGCTCAACTCTCACGTCTTGATCTCGTTGTGCTCGACGAACTGGGCTATCTCCCCTTCGCCCGTTCCGGCGGCCAGATGCTCTTCCACCTGATCAGCAAGCTCTACGAAAAGACCTCTGTGATCATCACGACCAATCTTGCCTTCGGCGAATGGCCGAGCGTCTTCCACGACGCCAAGATGACCACCGCGCTCCTTGATCGCATCACCCACCATTGCGACATCATCGAGACAGGCAACGACAGCTGGCGGTTCAAAAACCGGAACTGAGCCCAAAACCCCTTCCCCCGGACCCCCATCCCCGGCGGTTAACCCGGTGGGTCAACAGGGACCTCCCACGGACGCCGCCGCCAGCACACCTGACGGTGCGCGTCGTCGTCCGTGGGCCCCTCCTATCGACTACCGGGATAACCGCCGCACTACCCAAAGGTGGGGTCAATATTGGACGCCGATAGGGGGTCAGTTTTGCGCGCCGGTTGACAGTTATCCAGCATCGCCTCGGCCAGCAGACGCTTCAGCTTGGCGTTCTCGTCCTCGAGCGACCGTAATCGCTTGGCCTCCGAAACCTCCAGACCGCCATACTTGGCTTTCCAGTTGTAGATCGTCGCTTCCGATACCCCGTGGCGACGAGCCAGGTCGGCAGTCTTCGCGCCAGCCTCCTGTTCCTTCAGCACGCCGATGATCTGCTCTTCTGTGAACCTTGCTCGCTTCATTTGTCCGTCCTTCCATCAGGCCAGACTCTAATCAAGCTTGGAGGAAAATCCGGGGGTCACGTCAACCCCTATGATGTCACGTAGTTTCCGAGTGGCAATCGCCGTAGCAAGGATAATCAATGTAGCCTTTCTCGTCACCGACATAAGCATAATCGAAATTGGGTGCCGATAGAGCAACGCCTGCCTTCATGCGCTTGACGAGGTCAGGGTTTGCTATGAATGGTCTTCCGAACGAGATCGCATCTGCTTGGCCATCTGCGATAAACTGGTTCGCTGAGTGAGCGTCGAAACCACCGTTCTGGATCACCATTCCGGAGTAGCTGCGGCGCAAATTCGCCATCACGGGATGCTCTGGTTTTTCCGTGAAGCCAGAAACGATTGCCTCAATGAGGTGGACATAAGCTAGCTCCGCGGTCTGGGCTATGCGGCCAATTTCCTCGGCGAGCGCAGCAGGATTTTCGTCTCCCATGCCTTTACGCTCGCTTGTGGGACTGACCCGCATTCCCACCCGACCCGGCTCGACGTTTGAAATGACGGCATCGACAACTTCGCTCAGGAACCGCGCTCGGTTTTCGACCGAGCCACCATAGCGATCTTGCCGAACATTCGTCTTGGATTGGAGGAACTGATCAATTAAATATCCGTTCGCAGCATGGATCTCCACCCCATCAAACCCGGCCTGCAGGGCATTGCGCGCTCCTGCGGCATAGCTCTCGATTGCCCGGTCGATGTCTTCCTGCTCCATTTCACGCGGAACAACGTAAGGTTTCATCGGAAGAAGAAGGCCTGTATCCTGCGCGGAGCGCGGCGCAAATGTTTCCCCCTCGCCCGCGATCGCGGATGGTCCGATCGGAACCTCTCCGTTCAGATAGTCCGGAAGCACAAGGCGGCCCATGTGCCACAATTGGCACACAATACGCCCACCACCGTCGTGTACCTTGTCGGTCACCCGCTTCCAGCCTTCCACCATTTCCTCGGTCCAGATGCCAGGCGCTTTGAACCAGCCCATGCCAAGTGGGTCGACCGCCGTTGCCTCCGAGACGATAAGGCCGCAATCAGCACGCTGCGCGTAATAGGTCGCCATCATGTCTGTCGGAACATGGTGGATCGAGGCGCGCGCACGCGTGAGCGGTGCCATCACAACGCGGTTCGACAAGCTGAGCGATCCAAGGTTCGACGCCTCGAAAAGTTTGCCTGATGTCATTTCACTCACTCCTTTGATGGCACGGCCCGCTGCTCAATTGCGAAGGCTCAGAAATCCAGGCCGAGCGTCAGCCCATATGTCGCCGGTTCACCCCCGAACTGGACGGGCACGACGACGGTGTTGATGAGGTCCTTGTACTGGACGCCGGTGACATTCCTGCCGAAGGCGGTCAGAGAATAGCGGTCACGCTTGACGGCCAGGCTCAGGTCGAGGGTTCCGTAAGCCTTTTGATAGGCAGCAGGACTGTTCAGGACATCAACATAGAAATGGCTTCGCCACGAGTAGGCGACCCTCCCGGTAAGTTCCGTGTCGCTTCCGATTTCGGCTGTGTAGGCCGCCGACCCGTACGCCGTAAATTCCGGAGCCTTAAGTAGTTCCTTTTTCAGCGATTGCTGAACGGTCAGATTGGCCGCGAAAGGCCCGTCCAGCCTGTCGTACTTGGAATCCGTCCAACCGAAGCTTCCGGTCAATTCGAGCGGCTCGACGGGCTTGAGGGTAAGTTCCGCCTCGATGCCTCCGAAGGTGGCTGCGCCGGCATTCTGAAGAACCTGCGTTGCGCCATCGAGGATGGTCAGCTGCAGATCGTCATACTTCGTATAGAACGCGCTGACGTTGAAGCGTGCCTTGCGCTGCCAGAACGTCGACTTGAAACCCACCTCGAACGAGGAGGCCATTTCCGGATCAACCGGACCGAGCTGGGCCGCGGTCGTCGCACGACCGTTGAACTGTCCGCTTCTGAAGCCCTTGGTCCAGGACGCATAGGCCATCACGCCTGGAGTGAGGGTATATTCGGCCCCAAGCTTGGGAGAAAAGTTATCCCAGCTCTTCTCGTAATCGGAAAAGACGCTTGGGCAGCCGGTGAAACCCGGGCCCGTGCAGACCCCGAGCGGAGCAATGTGCAGCTGCTTCTTTTCCCAGCTGTAACGGCCGCCTGCGCTCAGCGTCAGTCCGTCGACAGGATGGACGTTCACGCTGGCAAAGCCAGCATAGGCCTCGGCCTTCTGCACATAATTACCCTGCCGGTTCGTCACGAAGTAAGTCGCAGCGTTGGGATCGGCGAGCACATTGGATTGATAGCGGCGTTCCTGCACAGAAAGACGATGCCGGTCGAAATAGAAGCCAGCGACGAAATCCACGGTGTCGGAGAAGGTCGAGGCGAAGCGAAGTTCCTCACTGAACTGCCGGCTGCGGATGATGTTTCCGCGCGGAAATTCGAGAATTCGGAAGGGTAAGCCGTCCTCGAAAGCGAACTGATAGTTCACGTGCCGGTATCCGGTGACCGAGGTTATCTTGCCGAAGCCCACGTCAAGGTTGACTTCGCCGACCAACCGCTGGGTCTTAATCGATGTATATCCCAGCCCGTTCTGGTTGGTTTCCCACTTGCCGGTAGGTGGGGTATAGCCGAAGCGCGACCGCATAAGGCCTTCATAGCCGGTAACCACGCGTGCGGCATTGCCGTTACCTCCCATGTCGACGACCTCGCCGAACAATGCGATGTCCAGCGTATCGGTCGGTTTGATAACCAGGGTCGGGCGAATGACCCACGTATCGACAGAGCCGATCCGGCCCGTCTCGCCGTCCGGCGCAGTTCCAGACGGATTGAAGGGTGCCGGGACGAACGAACCGCCATTGTTATCCTTGAAGTAGCCTTCACGCTCACGGTGCAAGACGGTCAGCCGTGCAAGGATGGTGTCCTCGACGATCGGACCCTCGATCGATACGGCGCCATCGTATCGCTTGTAGTTTCCAAGCGTGAATTCAGCCTGGACGCCGAACTGGTCGGATGGCCTGCGACTGCGCAACGATACCGCGCCGCCGGTCGTGTTTCGTCCGAACAGAATACCCTGCGGGCCACGCAGGATCTCCACGCCCTCCAGATCGAAGGCATCCTGGATGGTGCCGCCCTGGAAGTCGTAGACCATGCCATCGACGACAACGTTCACGGCCGGATCGATAGAGCTGGTGCTCCCCGAGACGCCGATGCCGCGGATCGAGTAATTGGAAAAGCCCGGAAGCGTCGCAGCCGACGTGAAGTTGGCGTTGGGAGCCATGTGGCTGATGTCGATGATGTTCACAGCCTGCGCAGCCTTGATCGTCTCGGCTGAAAGCGCGGTGATTGCGACAGGCACGCTCTGCGCGCTCTGCGCGTTGGCGCCCTTCTGCGCCGTCACAATGATATCGGCGATCCCGGTGTCCGAGCCTGTCTGCTCCTGCGGTGCCGCGGCGCGGTCTGCACCCGACTGTGTTTGCGCTGCCGCCTGGCCGCTCAGTATGGTCGCACCCAGCAGCGCCGACAGAATTGCAGTTGAATTACGCATGACGATCCTTCTCCTAATTTCCCCGGAAGCTGCCGCATGATCTCGTCGCTGTCGGAGATGAGCGCCGACACTCAGTGCGGACAGGGTCCGAGCCCCTTGTTGTTTGGTATTGGCGCGGTTGAGGTCCTCGCGCCCAAGCCCTTGGCTTTCTCATTGTTGGCGGGGAGCGTCCAAGCGTCCCCACGCTTCAGGCGACCTGTTCCCAGTCCTTCGCCAATCGCTTTCCTGCACCGAAGTACAAAAGCGCAGTCAGAGGATAGAGGATCAGCCCGCAAATCATGATGGAGTATCGCAACGCATCGTCACCGAACTGCCCGTGAAGCGTATCTGACAGCGCGCCAAAGCTCACGGTGCCGATGCCAAGCCCGATGAAGTTGCAGATGAACAGGAAGATGGCAGCTGCCGTTGACCGCATTCGCGCAGGCGCAAGCTGTTGGATCGCGGCAATGGTTGGCCCAGTCCATACCAGCCCCATTGCCTGCGGTACGATAAGCAAGGCAAAGAGCATGAATGGCGTCGTGACCGTCACAGCCGCGAGCAAAAACGGCAGGCCGATCACGAACGCGGTGCCAGGAACCCAGCCATACGCAGCCTTGCGATGTGCCCCCAGTCGGTCACTGAGCCATCCGCCCAGCAGCGTTCCTGCAACACCTCCCACAAAGGTGATCAACGCGAGGTATCGTGACGTTTCGGTCAGTGAAAGGTTCTGACTGCGGTGAACGAAGGACGGAAGCCAGAAGCCCAGGCCATAGCTCAGCATTGAGGCCGTGGCGGCACCGAGCGAGAAGAGCCAGAAGCTGGGCTTGCCGGCCACGTGGCGCACAACTTCGCCCAACGACGCCTCTGTGCTTGCCGACGTCACCGGATCAAGGCGGCCTCTGCGAGGTTCACGAACGCTCAACAGCGCGATCGGGACCATAAAGAGCCCGCCGACCCCCAGTACGAAGAATGCAGCCCTCCAGCCATACGAGGCCGCAATCGCACCGCCGACGAAAAGCCCAAGGGCCGAGCCGACAGGCAGGCCAAGCGTAAGCACCGCCATGGCTCGGGCGCGCTCACGAGGCGCAAAATAATCGGCGAGGACCGAGTATGTCGGCGCCACGCCACCGGCTTCACCGATGCCGACGCCGAGGCGTGCGAGAAAGAGCTGGGTGAAGCTGCCCGCCAGTCCACAAAGCGCAGTGAATACGCTCCAGAGCCCGACCGCCAGCGCAATGACCCGCACCCGATTCACCCGGTCGGCGACACGCGCGATGGGTATGCCAAGGGCGGAGTAGAATATCGCAAAGGCGAGACCGCCCATCAAGCCGAGCTGCATATCGCTGAGATCCAGCTCTGCCTTGATCGGAAGCGACAGAATTCCGAGGATCTGCCGATCCATGTAATTCAGACAATAGATGATCGCCAGGACGAAGAGAACGACATAGCGATACTTGCCAGGTTCGAATTGCGCCGTTTCCGGCAGCGATGCTTGATGATCAGCCTTAACCAATTCGATATCGTCTGGCTGGTGACTCCTCGCCAAGACCAACCCTCCCCTGCGCTCTATAATTGGGGCCTACTCGCCTGAACTATTGGCTCAGCGCCAATATTGAGTTGGTCTGCACACCATAAGCGGGCGCTATACCCAGCACGGCGGGCACCCTGCCCAAAGGGCCTTCCGCCGCGCTGCTATATCCGGCGACTATGGCTGGCAGACCCAATTCCTAGTTCCAGCCCCCCTACCCGGATGCCACTCACAACGATGCAAAACGGCGGGCATGCAAGCAGCAAAGCCTGCGGCGGTGGCTTGGAGACGGATTACGTGACTGACAAAATTTCCGAACAGGGTGCGCAACAGCTAGACGTCGTCGTGGTTGGCGCCGGATTTGCGGGGCTCTACCTCGTGCACAAGCTGCGCTCCCTTGGGTACGATGTACTCGGTCTGGAAGCTGCGGCAGACGTTGGCGGCACATGGTATTGGAACAGGTATCCAGGTGCACGGTGCGACGTAGAGAGCCTGCAGTATTCCTATTCCTTCTCGGAGGAACTCCAGCAGGAATGGCGCTGGTCCGAGCGCTTTGCACCGCAGCCGGAAATCCTGGCCTACCTCGGGCACGTTGCAGATCGGTTTGATCTGAGGCGCAGCTTCCTGTTCAATACCAGGGTCGCCTCGGCGCGGTACGAGGAAAGCGCTAACCTTTGGTCGATCGCAACGGAAGCAGGTAAATGCTTCTCCGCTCGTTTCTGCATCATGGCGACCGGCAATCTGTCGGTTGGCCGTATCCCCGAATTCGCAGGACTTCAGGATTTCGCCGGCGAGATCTACCACACCGGCAATTGGCCACACGAAGGCGTGGACTTTACCGGGAAGCGCGTCGGCGTGGTCGGGACCGGGTCATCGGCAGTGCAGTCGATTCCGCCCATCGCCCAGCAGGCCGAGCATCTCTATGTCTTCCAGCGCACGCCGCATTTCAGCGTGCCGGCGCGTAACGGCCCGATCGAGGACCAGTATGATTCCGAATGGAAACGGAACTATCCTGCGCAGCGGGCGAAGGCGCGTTCGACCCGTTCCGGCGTGCTCTACGACTACGGCACGAAATCAGCCCTTGAGGTCGACGCTGGAGAACATGCTGTCGAACTAGGCCGCCGCTGGGAAAAGGGCGGGACCAACTTCCTCTATGCCTACAACGACACCCTGCGCTCTGAGGCCTCTAACCAGATCAGTGCCGATTTCGTCCGGGAGCGCATCGGCGAGATCGTGATCGATCCTACGGTCGCAGACAAGCTGATGCCCAAGGACTATCCGATCGGAACCAAGCGGATCTGCGTGGACACCGATTTCTATGCAACGTTCAATCGGCCCAATGTGACCCTGGTCGACGTGCGCCCTTCCCCCATCACCGGTTTCGATCAGACCAGCCTCAAGACCGCCGATGCAAGCTACCAGCTGGACGCCGTGGTCTTTGCGACCGGCTTCGATGCGATGACCGGCGCTCTGCTCAAAATGGACATCGTCGGCCGGAACGGTCACTCCCTGCGCGACAAGTGGGCCGAGGGCCCGAAGACCTACCTCGGACTCGCAATCGCCGGTTTCCCGAATATGTTCATCGTGACGGGCCCTGGCAGTCCATCCGTCCTCAGCAATGTCGTGATCGCCATCGAGCAGCACGTCGAATGGATCGTCGACTGCATCGAGAAAATGGAGCACGAGGGCATCGCTACCATCGAGGCCGAGGAAAGCGCACAGCAGGAATGGGTCGACCATGTGAATGATGTCGCCTGCCAGACGCTCTACTACCAAGCCAATTCCTGGTTTCTCGGCGCGAACGTTCCCGGCAAGCCACGCATCTTCATGCCGTATGTCGGCGGTTTCGATACCTACGTCGCAAAATGCGATGACGTGGTGCGAAACGGGTATGCAGGTTTCATCAAGACAAAAGATCAGGCCGAGGCAATCCCGGCCTGATCCTACCAATTCCGGTCAGCGCGTTGCGCTGGCCGGGATCGGAAACAGTGTGGAGGGTTTCACCCTGAGCACATGGGACTGCGAAGGCTGCTCGGTCTCGAGCGGCAGGTCATCACGCAGCGCAGCGCAGGCGCGAACCACGATGTCACGCACCTCGGTGGCCGCCCTACCCAGTTCGCGACCGCTCAGGCTCCCAATCGACATCACGCCTCGCATATCGGGATTTACGATCCGGCGCGCCTGGAGGCGGCCGTCACGCACTTCCTCGATGACAGATGATCGAGGTAGCAAAGCGTAGCATTCCCCCGACAGCGCCATCGACCGCAGAGCCGAAAGCGATTCCGTCTCGATTACGGAATGAAGGGCCTTGCCGCGACGCTCGGCGACATCGTCCAGAATCTTGCGCCAGGCCGTCGAACGACACGGCATCACCAGCGGGAAATTCAAAATTTCTTCGAACTCGATCTCTGCGGGCACGGGCTTGTTGGCAGGCTTGCCGACAAGGCAGAATTCATCGACATAGAGCGGAATGAGATCGACGCCGCTGTTCTCCGGGAGGCTGAACAGCACGGCAAGATCAAGCTTGCCTTCGTGCAGCCACTCATAGATCGCTGCAGTGCTCGCATCTGCAATATAGAGTCGCACATCTGGCAGTTCGCTGCGCAGCATCGTGTAGAGCTGCGCACTGATAATTCCAGGCAGCGTGGAAGGCAGACCAATGGATACCAGGCCCTTGGGCTTGCCCTTGCGCGCCTTCAGAGCATTGATCGCATCCTGATGGTGCTTCAGAATCACGACGGCCCGCTCGTAGAGAAGGCGCCCATCGTCGGTCAGCTCGATACCGCGATTGCTGCGTGTGACCAAGGTAGTGCCGAGTTCCACCTCCAGGTTGGACAAGTGAACACTGAGCGACGGCTGCGCGACGTGTAAACGCTCGCTCGCCTTCATCAGGCTGCCCGCCTCGACCATGCCGGCGAAATAGCGCAAATGCCTCAATTCCATCGCATCTCTCCTATCAATCGCGAGGTCGGCCCATTTTTTCGGGCACTTGCAATCCTCGCGATTCATTGTGTCTTGCTGCGGGATCGGCCCGCTAGATCAGCTTGACAATACGTTTCCCTTCGTTCTCTCCACGATACAACCCAGCCAGCGCGTCCGGCGCTTTCTCGATCCCGTCCAGAACGTCTTCGCGATACCGTAGCGATCCGTCGCGGATCCATTGCGCCAGTTGTGCCACGGCCAGATCATACTTGTCCATATGATCGAACACGACAAACCCTTCCCAGCGCGCGCGCTTCGACAAGAGTACGCGGTCATGTCTGGGGCCCTCCGGTTTCGAGCTCCAGTCACTGACGCCAATCGTACCGCTGACGATGATCCGCGCGCGTTCCGCCAGAAGATTCATCACCAGGTCACTGACGGGCCCCGCAACGTTGTCGAAAAAGATGTCGATGCCGGCGCCGCTATGCCGCTGAAGGGCTTGTGTCAGATTTTCCGATCGGTAGCTGACGGCCGCATCGTACCCGTAGTGGTCCAGGCATGCCGCGACCTTGGCATCGGACCCGGCGATGCCGATGGTGCGACATCCCAGGTTTCGGGCGATCTGGCCTGCAGCCGATCCGACAGCACCAGCCGCAGCCGTCACAAGCACCGTTTCTCCGGGCTTCGGCCGGGCCACTTGCGTAAGGGCCAGATATGCCGTGATTCCATTGATCCCGAGCACGCCCAGCGAAAGGCTGGGCGCCAGCCCATTCTCCTGAACTTTGCGGATAACGGATTCGGCCCCAACTGCGGCATATTCCTGCCAGCCGAACCAGCCGAGGACCATCTCCCCGGGCTTGAAGCCTTCACAGTTCGACGCGACAATTTCACCGACGGCAAGCGAACGCACGACTTCCCCGATCCCGATCGGGGTCGATACGCCGCCGCCGTCAGACAGCCACCACCGCATGACCGGATCAACCGATAGCGCATGATTGCGCACCAGGATTTCCCGGTCTTGCGGCGGCTTGACCGTGGCAGTGTCAATCGACAGGTGCTCAGCTTGAGCAACGCCCGCAGGGCGTGCGGAGAGGATCACCCGCCGATTCTGCATGAGATTCAGAATCCCACCTTGTCGGCACCCTTGAGCGCAAGGATCTCGCGAGCCTCATCCGGGGTGGCGACCTCCAGTCCAAGCCCCTCGATGATCTGGCGTACCCGGGTGACCTGCTCAGCATTTGACTTAGCGAGTTGCCCCTTATCAAGCCAGAGATTGTCCTCGAGGCCGACCCGCACATGACCTCCCATGGCGGCGGCCATTGCGGCCACTCTCATCTGCGAGACGCCGGCGGCAAGAACCGACCACCGATAGTTGTCGCCGAACAGGCGATCCGCGGTGCGCTTCATGTGCATGACGTCGTCGGGATGGCTACCGATGCCTCCCATCAGCCCGAAGCAGGTCTGGATAAACAGCGGGCCTTCGACGAGCCCTTCCTGCCAGAAATAATGCAGGTTATAGAGCATCGAGGTGTCATAGCACTCGAACTCGTAACGGGTTCCGGTCGCATTGAGCGTTTCCAGGGCGTACCGGATGTCCTTGAAGCTATTGCGGAAAACGAGGTCTTTCGATCCTTCCAGCATCGGCTCTTCCCAGTCGAAGCGGAAGTCCTTGTACCGCTTCAGCATGGGAAACAGGCCGAAGTTCATCGAACCCATGTTGAGGCTGGCAACCTCCGGCCTCCAGACCTCGGCCGGGCGAACCCGTTCCTCAACCGGCATGTAAGGCGAGCCGCCAGTGGTCAAGTTCACCACCACGTCGCTTGCTTGCCGGATGACCTTGAGAAACGGCTCGAAGGCCTCAGGCGATTGGTCCGGCCGTCCGTCTTTCGGATTGCGGGCATGAAGATGGACAATCGCTGCCCCAGCTTCGGCGGCGCCGATCGCAGCATCGGCAATCTCGGATGCCGTAATCGGAAGATGTGGCGACATCGATGGCGTATGTATCGAACCGGTGACCGCACAGCTGATGATCACTTTGTTGGAGGACATGGTCTTTTCCTATTTGCTTGCTGCGACCGCCTGAGCGATCCGGTCGGACGTGAAGCCTGCGCGCTTACCCAGAATGTCTTGGGTGTCGGCTCCCAGCGGCCGGCTCGGTGCCAGCGGAATGCGCGGAACGCCGTCGAAGCGGAACGGCGACTGCTGGACAACAATGCGGCCATACTCTGGATGCTCAATCCAGGCTAATGCCCCCCGGGCGTGCATGTTGGCGTCCGCGACGACCTCATCGAGCGTCCGGACAGGAGCGCAGGGCACGTGGGCCGCCATCATCTGCTCGAAAAGCGCCGAACTCGGATGCCGCGATGTCCAGTCGGTCACGGTCGCATCGATGAGATCCATATGCTCCACACGGGCCTTGAGTGTTGCGAAACGCTCATCGTCCGCCAGGGCTTCTGCCCCCATCAGCCGGGCAAGACTGCGCCAATGGGCCTCACCCACACAAATGATCGCGATATAGCCGTCTGCTGTCGGATAGACGTTGTAGGGTGCCTCGGCGAGACCCCCATGGCGGTTGCCTGTCCGCGCCGGCAACGAGGCATCGCCCTCGCCGCCCCAGTGCATCCCGAGGTTCGATGCGAGCGAGGCGTAGACGGCATCCTGCATGGCCACTTCGAGCCGCCGCGCGATGCCGGTCCGTTCGCGTTCGAACAGCGCAGTGGTGATAGCCCCGTAGAGATGAATGCCGGCGAAGAAGTCGGCCATTGCGGGCCCCGCCTTCACCGGAGGCTGGTCCGGGAATCCGGTGATGTTGATGATGCCGCCCATTGCCTGCACCGTCAGGTCCATCGCGGGATATTTGCTGTAGGGTCCATCACGCCCGAAGCCCGAGCTGGAGGCATAAATCAGCCTGGGGTTGAGGGCCATCAGCCTGTCTGCGCCTACGCCCAGCCGGTCCATCACGCCCGGAGCAAAATTCTCTACGAGAACATCGGCCTCGGCCACCAGCGCTTCCAGCGCCTCCTTGCCTTCTGGCGTTTTGAGATTGAGAACGACCGAGCGCTTGCAGCCATTGAGCATTGCGAATGGCAAGGCCGCACCGCCGACCGCCGCACGGCGCCTCAGCGATTCGCCACCCGGTGGCTCGATCTTGATGACCTCTGCCCCGCCAAGGGCCAGCAGGTAGGTTGCGTAGGGACCGTTATAGATCTGGCTCAGGTCGACGATCCTGATGCCCTCAAGCGGGTACTGCGTCATATCACTCGCCCAATATGTTTTGTTCTAACTGGCCCGAAGGATCAGTACGACTTCGGCAAATCCAGAACCTTCTCGGCAAGGAACGAAAGAATCAGCTGTTCTGTGATCGGTGCGATCCGGGTGAGGATCGATTCGCGGAACAGGCGCTCGACCTGATACTCACGGGCGTACCCCATACCGCCATGGGTCAGCACGGCCTGTGTCGCGGCATTGAAGGCGGCACGGCCGGACAGGAACTTGGCGGCATTGGCTTCCGCGCCGCAGGATTGTCCCGAGTCGTACAGGGAGCCGGCGCGCATACACATCCAGTAGGCGGCCTCAAGGTTCGCCCAACATTCTGCGAGGGGATGCTGGATACCCTGGTTCTGACCGATAGGGCGACCGAACACCTTGCGATCGCGCGCATAGTCCGCCGCACGCCGCAGAGCGTCACGCCCCAGACCAATTGCTTCGATCGCAACCAGGATACGTTCCGGATTGAGGCTGTGCAGAATGTAGGAGAAGCCCTTGCCCTCCTCGCCGATGCGGTCCTCGTCAGGGACGAAGATATCGTCGATGAACACCGCGTTGGAATCGACGGCATTACGGCCCATCTTGTGAATTCGACGGACCTCGATCTTCGAGCGGTCAAGGTCGGTGTAGAACAGGCTCATCCCGTCGGTGGGCCGCTTGCAATCTTCCTTCGGTGTCGTCCGTGCAAGTATGACGATCTTGTCAGCGACCTGGGCGCTCGAAGTCCACATCTTGCGGCCAGTGATGCGGTAGCCGCCGTCGACCTTGCGCGCGAACGTCTTGATGCTCGTGGTGTCGAGACCCGCATCGGGTTCCGTGACCCCGAAGCAGGCCTTCTGATCTCCCTTGATGAGAGGCCCGAGCCAACGAGCCTTCTGCTCCGGTGTGCCATGAACGACAATTGCGTGAGGGCCGAAAAGATTGATGTGGATCGCGGAGGCCGCAGTGTAGCCACCGCCGCTCGAGGTGGCGGCATGCATCATTACTGCCGCCTCGGTCACACCGAGCCCTGCACCTCCCAGCTCTTCCGGCATCGTGATGCCGAGCCATCCTCCATCGGCCATCGCCCGGTGATACTCGTGAGGGAAGCGCGCTTTCTCCTCACATTCCGTCCAATAATCGTCACCGAAATTGGCACAGATGCGGCGAACACTCTCGTCTATCGCGAGGTGCTGTTCTGATAATGTAAAGTCCATACACCGGTCTTAACGGTGGTAGGCAACGCAGCGTAATGATGGATTGCGTATGCGCGCCATAGCTGGACCGTATGGTCAAGACACCCTTCCCAAACGCCGACATAGCGCCGCGCTATGGCGCGCAGTCCAAACTCCTATTGGTCGCCTGCACGCACAGCCGCCATCTTTCACAAGACCATAACAAGCGTCGGCTGACCAAAGCCCACGCAAGAAGGACGGGATGTTGGAACTGCCAGCTGTCACTGACGCGCTGCCTGAAGCGGCTGAACCGCTTTCTCTGGTCGATCCGGAACTTGTGGCTGCACTCTCAGCAATCCCGAACTTTGACACGCTGACAGCCGAAACTCTCGGCGACTTCAGGTCCATCATGGGGGACGGTGCTCCCACTGACGCAAACGATACGGTGGCCGTTGAGCAGATCGAGATTTCCTCCTCGCTTTCCGCCCTTCTTTATCGTCCCTCCCGCCCCATGCTCGCTGAGCCCGCCCCGGCGATGCTCAATATCCATGGGGGCGGCTTCGTGATGGGAACGGCTGCCCGCGAGGATGTGCTCATGCGAGATCTTTGCGCACGCCACTCGATGGTCATCCTCTCGGTCGACTATCGTCTGGCACCCGAGGCCCCCTTCCCTGCCCCACTGGACGATTGTCTTTCCGGCTTCCACTGGCTCATTTCGCACGCAGGCGGGCTTGGAATTGCAAGCGACGAAGTCGGCATCCGCGGCGTAAGCGCTGGCGGCGGACTTGCAGCCGGCCTTGCGCTCAGGCTGAGGGATCGGGGCCGAGCAGTTCCGTCGTGGCTATGGCTGCTCTACCCCATGCTCGATGATCGCACATCCGGTGCGCCTGGAACCGGTGATTTCGTATGGACGCGCGCGGCGAACCGCTTCGGATGGACAAGCTACCTCGGGACCGAGCCGGGGCATGCCGGCACCCATCCCTACGCCGCACCTGCGCGCGCCGAGAGCCTTGCCGGTCTTCCAAAGACATTCATCGCGACCGGCTCAATCGATCTGTTCGCTGCTGAAGACATGGAGTTCGCGAGGCGGCTGCTTGAAGCAGGAGTGCCGGTCGAGCTCCACGTCTATCCGGGAGCCTACCACGGCTTCAACCTCGTCGCGTCAGCCTCGGTTGCAGAACGCTACCGTCTCGATGCCGAGCGCGCGATCGCGCGCTTCATCGCCAATACAACTACCTGAAAGGACGTTTCATGAAAGCCTGGGCCGTAACGGCACCCAACGCCCCCCTCGAGCAGCTCGAGATGGAGACGCCCCGACCTGAATCCAGTGAAGTCGTCGTACGCGTCACGCACTGCGGGGTGTGCCATTCCGATCTCCACTTCTGGAAGGGTGAGTACAATCTGGGCGGGGGCAAGGTGATGAAGCTTGCCGATCGCGGGGTGAGGCTGCCGCGATGCCCCGGCCACGAGATCGTGGGAGAGGTCGTCGCTTTGGGCCCCGATGCACAGGGCGTTGCGATCGGCGACCGCCGCATCGTCTATCCCTGGATCGGTTGCGGAACGTGCGACGCGTGCAAGGCCGAGCAGGACAATCTTTGCACCGCGCAACGCAGCCTGGGTGTTGTCCAGCATGGCGGCTTTGCCAGCCACGTGAAAGTCCCCCATCCGCGCTACCTCGTGGACCCGGGCAATATCGACCCTGCCCTCGCTGCGACTTACGCATGCTCGGGGATTACGGCCTATTCGGCGATCCGAAAGGTATTGCCGCTCGCACCCGAGCAGCCGGTGGTCCTGATCGGTGCCGGGGGCCTCGGGCTGACGGCAATCGCAATGCTTCGCGCCTTCGGCCACCGGGCGATCATCTCGGTCGACGTGAGTGACGAAAAGCTTGCGGCCGCGACGGCCGAAGGCGCCAGTGCCGTTGTGAACAGCTCGGGTGAAGGTAGCCTCGAGAGATTGCTCGAGGTCACGGGCGGCCCGGTTCCCGCTGTCATTGATTTCGTGAACATCTCTCCCACCGCGAGAATGGGTTTCGACGCCCTGAGCAAGGGAGGTCGCCTGGTCGTCGTCGGCGTGAGCGGCGGTGAAATCACCCTCTCCCTGGCCGGCTTGGTCTTCAAGGCCAACTCTATCCTCGGCGCTCTGACCGGCTCGATCCAGGATCTGCGCGACGTTGTGGAAATGGCCAACAAGGGGCTGCTTCCCCCGACGCCGGTCGCGACCCTCGCCAAGGACAAAGTGAACGAGGCGATGGTCGCGTTGCGCGAGGGCAATGTGACCGGCCGCCTCGTTCTCGAAGACCTCTAACGAAAAGGCGTGGCGCTACATCGCCGCATGTAGCGCCCACCACTCGCGCTGCAACTGGTCTCGAAATTGCGGAGCCGCGATTGCCGCAATGCGGGCACCGCGTTCAGCCACATCCAGACCTCGCAAATCCGCAACGCCATATTCCGTCACGATCATATCGACGTCGGTGCGGGGCAGACTCGATAGTCCGGGCGACGGCAAGGCGACCACGAGCCGGGAAACCGACCCGCCCTTTGCTGTAGCCGGCAGGGCAACTATGCTCAGTCCGCCCGGCGAAAGCTTGGCAGCGCGGGCAAAATCGGGTGCCCCGCCTGCCCCGCTAACGGCACGACTGCCCGCCAGTTCAAGGTTGCATTGCCCGAACAGATCCACCGCCAAAGCAGAATTAACGGCCACGAGATCCGCGGTCGATGCGAGCCGCGCAGGATCATGCGTATGCTCGCAGCCCGCGATTTCGAAACAGTCCTGGTCGGCTGCCCAGTCGTACAGCGAACGGCTGCCGACCATAACACAGCCCTGATGGGCCCAACCTTCCTCCACCGCCCCAGCCTCTACCAGCACGCGAAAGCCCTCTCCGAGCATCCCACTCTGCATACGAAGGCGGCGATGGCCGGCGAGCGCCGCCAGTAGAGCAGCCGGCACCTTGCCGATGCCGACCTGAACCGCAGAGCCATCTTTGACGTGGCCAGCGATTGCCCTGGCGATTGTCACCGACACCTCGTCAAGCTCTCCGGTGTCGTAAGCGGGAAGAGATGTCTCGACCTCGCAAATGGCGTCGAATGCGGTCTTGTCGATTTTCGGGGATCGGGCGATGTAGGGCACCGCGTGATTGACGACGGCGAGAATCCGCCGTGCGCGCCCCAGAACAACAGGCATGAATTCCGCCGCAAACCCAAGGGAATGCCGGCCATCCGGCCCAGGCGGCGATACCTGTACGACGCAGGTGTCAGGTGGGGTGCTGCATTCTCTCAGATGCTTGGTGAAGCCCCCATACGAGAGCGGCAGCCAATGGTAACGCCTCGCTTCGTGCAGTGAGCGAAAGGCAGGCTGCATGAACAGCCCTGTAACCTGGCATGAAGGATGCCAGGCGCCGAGGTCCAGTGCGTTGATGCCTGGTACTGCGCTGGTAACGATCTGGAGACCGCGGGTTCGTTCCGGATCCTGGCCCCAGGCGTCGAGAAGAGCGGTGGGCTCTCCCGTAGATCCAGCTACGAAGACGGTATCACCGGGGCGAATGGTATCGAGTATGGCCTCCAGGCTCATCTCGACACCGCTTCAGCCAAAGCAAGGGTCTGGCGGGCTTGCTTGAGATGCGGAATGTCGAGCATTTTGCCATCGAGACCGATGGTGCCGGCATCCGACGCGGCTGCGAATGCGTCGACAACCCTGCGCGCAAAGGCAATCTCCTCCTCGCTGGGCGTGAAGCTGCGGTTGATGGCGTCCACCTGAGCCGGATGGATTGCGATGCGGCCGGAGAAGCCCTCGGCGCGCGCGGCACGACACGATGCAGCCAGGCCCTCCTCATCCCGGAAATCGACGAACAGCGTCTCAATCGCCGGGACGCCGGCAGCGTGCGCGCCCAGCAGCGTCAGCGATCGCACCATCCTGAACGTGATCGCCCAGGCGCCGGTGGCATCAAGATTGGTGCTCGCACCAATGGCGGCGGAGAGATCCTCGGCTCCCCAGGTCAACCCGGCCAAACGACTGAGATTTGCTCCTGCATAGTCCGCGAGCCGGAACGGTGCTACCGCCGTTTCGGTCGCGACCGGCAGAATGCGGGTCGATCCGAGGTCGAGACCGTTCTGAGCCTCGAATGCGTCAAGATACAGCGACAATGTCCGGACATCCTCCGGGCCATCGGGCTTAGGCAACATCAGTCCATCCGGCGCGAACGGCATCACCGCGACGAGGTCATCGAGAGCGAGACCGCTTGTAAGCGGATTGATCCGGACCCACAGTTCGCAGTGTCGGGTGCCGATCTTTCGCTCCCGCAGAAACGCCGCGACTTTTTCACGCGCTTCGGGCTTGTTCTGGGGAGCTACGGCGTCCTCCAGATCGAGGATCAGCGCATCGGCGCCGGCACCATCGGCCTTGCCCAGCTTCTTGTCGCTGTCTCCGGGAATAAACAGCCAGGACCGCGGCGTCATGAAGCCACCGGACGCTTGCGCTGCAGTCCCGACCGCCGACAATGGGCGACCAGATCACCATGCTGGTTGTAGGCGCGGTGCAGGAATGTAACGACACCCTGATCGGGCCGGGACCGGCTTTCGCGAAGTTCGATGACTTCAGTCTGGACGCGGATGGTGTCGCCATGGAAGACGGGCTTGGGAAAGCGGACTTCATCCCAGCCCAGGTTCGCAACGGCCGTACCCAGCGTCGTATCGCCGACCGAAATGCCGACCATCAGGCCCAGCGTGAAGGCCGAGTTGACGAGCCGCTTGCCGAATTCCGTCTCCGTTCTGCAGTATTCCTCGTCGAGGTGCAGCAGCGCCGGGTTATGGGTCATCGCGCTGAAGAGTACATTATCAGTCTCGGTCAGCGTGCGACGGATGGGATGGTCGAAGACATCTCCCACGTTGAGTTCGTCGAACCATTTGCCAGCCATGCATCGTTCTCCTTGATTTATCCCTCCCACCTAAGCTGCCGGCGCCTCCCCCGCTCATAGGAAGTGGTTATCCCTGTCAGACGAAGTCGCTATTTTGGCTTGGTCGCCACAGGCCCGAAGGTGTCCGCTCAAGCGATTCGGTCATTGCCGAAGCAACCGCTGTGAGAGGAAACATGGAAATCATCGAGCGCCAGGAAACCAGCCATCCGTTTCTCGACGGCCATCCCAAGCGACTGCTTATCGGCGGGCAATGGGTGAATTCGGTAACCGGCGAGACCTTCGAGGTCACCAATCCTGCAACGGGCAAGGTCATCGCGACTGTCGCACGCGGCAATGCCCAGGACATCGACCTTGCCGTGCGCGCTGCTCGCGCAGCCTTCGAAGGACCATGGAGCACCTGGTCGCCCTTCGATCGGCAGAACCTGATGCTCAAGATCGCTGACACGATCGAGAAGAACTTCGATGATCTCGGCCTGCTGGAAACCCTCGACATGGGTGCACCGGTTGCCCGGACAAGCATGTTCAAGCGGTGGATGCTCCAGGCCTTCCGGTTCTATGCCGCCCAGGCAGTGAACATTCGCGGCGAAACGCTGGAGAACAGCTTCCCCGGCTCCTTCATGAGCTACACCGTCAAAGATCCGATCGGTGTCGTCGGGGGCATCATTCCGTGGAACGGCCCCCTGATCACGCAGCTGTGGAGCATCTGCCCGACCCTTGCCACCGGCTGCACGCTGGTTCTGAAACCGGCGGAGGAGGCACCGCTGTCATCGCTTCGGCTTGCCGAGCTGATGATGGAAGCGGGTCTGCCCGACGGCGTCGTCAATGTGGTACCCGGCCCCGGAGCCACTGCCGGCGCCGCACTGGCAGAGCATCCGGACGTCAACAAGATCGCGTTCACGGGGTCCACTGCCACGGGCAAGCGGATCGTAGAGGCCTCGGCCCTGAACATGAAAAAGGTTGCAGTAGAACTCGGCGGAAAGTCGCCAGACATCGTGTTCGAGGATGCCGATCTTGATATTGCGGTGCCGGGAGCCGCGATGGGATGCTTCGGAAACACCGGCCAGGTCTGTTACGCAGGCACGCGTCTCTTCGTTCAGCGCTCGATCCACGACGCCTTCGCACAGCGCCTTGCCGACTTTGCGGCAACACTGCGGGTGGGAGACAGCTGCGATCCTGCAACCCAACTTGGCCCCCTCGTGTCGAAGGCCCAGCTCGACCGCGTGACCAGCTATGTTGACCTTGCGCAGCAGGAAGGCGCGCGAGTGATGTTCGGCGGTGAACGGCTTGGTGGATCGCTCGCGGAAGGGTATTTCGTCACGCCGACGGTTCTCGCAGGCGTCAACAACGACATGCGCGTGGCGCGCGAAGAGATCTTCGGTCCGGTCATATCCATCATTCCCTTCGATGACGAAGCAGAGGTCATCCATCTCGCCAATCAGACAGAATACGGTCTGGGTGGGGCCGTCTGGACCCGCGACGTCGGGCGAGCGCATAGGGTTTCGCGCGCGATCAAGGCGGGCATCCTGTGGGTCAACTGCTACGGCGTGACCGATCCCTCGGTCAGCTATGGCGGAACGAAAATGAGCGGATACGGAAGCAAGGGCGGTCCGCATCATATCGAAGACTACCTCTATTCGAAGACGGTGTGGCTGCGAACGGCATGAGCTTGCCTCGTCCTTTCCGGGTCGACGTCCCGCAAGCAAAGCTGGACGTCATCCGCACCCGCCTTCGCAATTCGGCCCTCCCGCCCGAACCAGATGACGCAGGTGAATGGAACTACGGGATCGACGGGGCCTTCCTGAACCGGTTCATTGACCACTGGGTCCATGCGTACGACTGGCAGGCAGCACAGGCACGGCTCAACAAATGGCCCCAGTACGTCGCTCGGATCGACGGGCTGGATGTGCATTTCTACCACGTGCGCGGAAGCGGCAGGGGACGCGCACTCGTGCTTACCCATGGATGGCCGGGATCCACATTGGAGTTCATGGAAATGGTCGAGCCCCTCGCCTTCCCTGACCGGTACGGCGGCGACCCGGCGTTAGGCTTCGACCTCGTCATCCCTTCCCTGCCTGGCTATGGGTTTTCTCAGGCAGCGCCGCGCCCCATCGGCCCGCGCCGCATAGCGTCTCTATGGCGCAAGCTAATGACCGAAGTCCTCGGCTATGAGCGCTTCGGCGCCCAGGGAGGGGATTGGGGATCTGCGGTTTCAACCTTTCTCGGAGCGGACCACGGCGACGTCGTCGCCGGCATTCACCTCAACATGGTCGCGGCGATGTCCCGTCCAGTCAGCCCCCCTTCATCCGACGAAGAAACCGCCTATTGGCGCGCTCTCGGCAAGGTGCAATCCCGATCCTTCGGGTACCATCAGGTCCAGACCGAGAACCCGCAAACCATCGGCACTGCACTATCCGATTCCCCAATAGGCTATGCCGCATGGGTCCTAGAGAAATTCAATGCCTGGAGCGACGCTCCTCTTGGTCTGGAGCAGCGTTTCGGGCTTGACGACCTCATCACCAACTTGATGATCACGCTCGTCAACGATGCTGTCGCGACATCCATCTGGCTATATCGCGGCCGCGCCACGGAAGCGGCAAAAGGCGGATATGCAGGCGTACGGGTCGAGGCTCCGACCGCTGTCGCGCAGTTTCCAGCAGAATTCATCCCCTATCCGCCTCGCGCGCTTGCAGAACAAACTTACAATATCACACGCTGGACGAGCATGCCGGCCGGCGGACATTTTGCAGCGCTTGAAGAACCTGTCGCACTTTCCGACGATATCCGCGAGTTCTTCTCCCAGGTTCTGTAACGAGGTTCGCGCAAAGCAGCGCCGGGCAACGAAATTCCCAAATTACTACCGGTCCGCTATGTCATCCCCTGTCCGTTGCCCCATCAGAAAGCATATGCGCCAAGGAGCCGACCCGATGCTTGCCTATCAACTCGTTGGAACCGGTGGAATCAACGATCTGCGCTCTGCCGAGCTCCCGGTCCCGTCTCCCCGACGCGGACAAATCCTCATCAGGATGCGCGCGGCGTCGCTCAACTTCCGCGACCTCCTTGTGGCCAAGGGCGGTTATGGCGCGGAAATGCCTGTGCCGATCATTCCCCTGTCCGATGGATGCGGCGAGGTGGTCGCCGTCGGAGACGATGTCACCCATTTTGTCGTTGGCGATCGGGCCTGTCCCACCTTTTCCAACAACTGGACTGGTGGACCCGTAGCGGCGGAACACATTCCGACGTCGCTGGGCGGTTTTGTCGATGGGGTGCTTGCTGAGTATCTCGTCTGCGATGCAGCAGTGGCCGTGAAACCGCCAGCGCACCTGTCCTTCGAGCAGGCCGCGTGCCTGCCCTGTGCCGGCGTGACAGCGTGGTCCGCGCTGAATGGTCCACGGGCGGTAAAAGCTGGGGAAACAGTCCTGACACTCGGAACCGGCGGCGTCTCGATGTTTGCAGTTCAGTTCGCCCGCGCCGCGGGTGCACGCGTCATCGCGACCTCTTCCAGTGACGAGAAACTCGCCCAATTGCGCGCGCTAGGCGCTGATGACACCATCAACTATGCATCTCATCCCGACTGGGAGCACGAAGTTCTTCGCCTCACCGATGGGCGCGGCGTGGACCATGTCGTGGAGATCGGCGGCGGCGGAACCTTGCCAAAATCGATCGCATCGACGGCGGTGAATGGTCAGGTTCATCTCATTGGCGTCCTGACGTCCGGGCAGATAAATCCGCTGTCGATCATGTCCTGGAAAACCATCCGCGGCATCCTCGTCGGCTCGCGTAATGATTTCGAAGCCATGAACCGGATGATCGAAGTACATCGCATCGAACCCGTGATTGATGAAGTATTTGAATTCGACCGGGCAGCTGACGCCTATCGCAAGCTCGAAGCGGCGAAACATGTAGGCAAGATTGTCATAACAGCCCGCTGCCGAAGTCGATTTTTCGGGACGGCGCTCAGCCCGGCCCCGCAGACATGATGATCAGCAGCACGCCGGCTTCGGCTGCGACTTGGCCGACGAGGGCGAAGATCAGCGCGTTTTC
>NZ_WVTD01000031.1 GCF_009856825.1 Novosphingobium silvae
CCCTATTGCTGGACCGATGCCAACGCCGCGCAAACCTCGTTCGAACTGAGCAGCATCGCAAGCGCCGCCTGATCGTCCAAATTACAGCCCCGTTCTCAAGGCCACGTGGGGGATTTTTACCGCTTACCCAAGCCGCGCCAGCGCCGTCAGATAAACCTCGTACCCGGGTATCGTCCGCCGCCCCTGGTAAGTCTGCACCACGATCTCGTCGACGGTTGCGCCAAGACCGGCGAGGGCCGCCGCGTCGCCGCCAGCGCTCCAGTCCATCAACCCGGTGATCGACAGCTTCCAGCGGCGGGGCAGCCGGCGTCGCAGGTCGGCCAGGAACTCCGCGTATCGGCCCAGTCCTCTGGTTGCCGCGTCGAAGTCCACCTGAAGCCCCACAAGGCGGTTGCCTGCCTGCTCCCACAGGGCCAGCGTGCGCAGGACCGCCAGATAGACGCCCTCCTCCCAGTCGAGCCGCTCGACGCGCACCACGCACCACAGCGCCGGACCGGAGACCCGCGGCGTCGCACGCAGCGGCACGAAACCGCGGCCGGCCCGGTGGCGAACCTCTCCGGCAAGGACATAGACCTCGCCCGCTTCGTCCAGCCAGTCCGGCGCCTTCACGCCCGGCCAGAGGAAGAAGGCCTCGTACCGGCGCGGATCGACGGGCGCGCCGCGACCCGTCCCGCACGCCGCCAGCAACGCCGAACCGGCAGCGCCTGCAAGAAGGCCGCGACGGCTTACCAGTAGTATTTGAGTTCGCTCGCCCACTTGCTCTTCGGATAGTCGCGCTTGAGTTGCTGGAACCACCCTCGGCGGCGTGCTTCGCTCACCCCTGGGCCGCCGCAGGCGTTGTAGCGGCTTGGCGCATAGCACATGACCGATCGGTAGAGTGCATAGGCCTTGTCCTCTCCCGAGGCGCCGGGGTCGGCCAGCACGGCTGCGTAGATCCCCGCGCGCGGCAGCGGAGCACCGGGAAACAGGTCTTTGGTGCCCCCCAGCTGATCGTTGCGGGGGTGCGCGCGGGTGGCCAGATAGTCGTCGAAGCCGTTGAGGCGCCAGAACTCGCCCAGGCACAGGCGCGCCTTCACGTTCGTGGGCGTGGCCGCAAGGGTGGCCACGGTCTTCGCCAGCGCCGGGCAAGGATACTGCTCCTGCACCTTGCCCCGCACGAAGACACCCGCCGGTGCGCGGGCATCCGGGTTGTCGGCCATCCACGCCCCGGTCCAGCCCTCTCCGACCCAGCCGATCGCGGAAGCATCGGCGCGAACGAGGGCAAGGTCCCGGCCGACTTCCGCATAGCGACCACGGCTGAGCCCTTTCGCCAGCAGCGTGAAGGTTGCCACGTCGCGCTCCACCGCGTTCGCGGCGCTTGCCTGCCGCCGCAGAAGCTCGGGCCCGGCGACATAGGCCAGCAGGCGCGTGCGAACCTCCGGCTCGCCAATGGGGCTGCTCGCGGCGAATATCCGGGCCAGTTCTCCGCTGCGCTCCCAGTGCATGGCCAGCGCCAGTTCCACCGCCGGGCGCTGGTAAAGGTCTTTCGCGCCGCCCAGCATCTGTTGCAGGAAGCCTGCCGCCGCGCGGTCACCCAGCTTCTCGAGCGCCAGTGCACGTATCATCTGGGCGCTGAAGGCAAGCGGGGTGAAGTGCCCCGCGCGCGCATCATCCGGCACCAGCGCCAGCACTCGCCGGTAATCTCCCGCGACGTGGTAGGCGAAGCTGGCCTGGAGGAAAGCGTGGAGACCCGGAGCCTTCGAGAAAAGGGCTTTCTGGCCTTCGAGCTCCGAGGCGGTCAGCCCGGCGGGGAATTCAGCTTCGAGCAGCGGCTGTGCCCCGGGCCCGTGCCGGCGCATGCGCAGAAGATCCCAGGTCGCAACGAGGAGCGGCGCGTCCGCCGTATCGCCGAGCCCGGTGCCAAACAGAACCTTGCTTTCTACCTCTTCCAGCAGCGCCGGGGCGTCCGGTGCCAGCGGCGGCCTTGTGGCCATGAGCGAGGCATAGTCTCGGGCGAGCGCGGTTCCATCACCCAGCAGCCATGCGGCCCTGCGGGTGAGGCCCGAGGCAGACGCCGCATAGCGTCCCCGGGGATATGCCGAAAGGTAGTCCCGAAGCGCCACGCTCGCCCGCTCGGCGGAAGGCCGATCCACCTTGTCGCCGCCCTCGTACCCTCCCCACTCGTCGAAAGCGCCTGCCTGTGCGGCGGCAAGTTCGTTGCGGGCCACCATGTAGCGCGCAGTCTCCGCCAGCCAAGGCTCGCGCGAGCGGAGGAGACCGGCAAAGAGCGTCCGCGCCGCCGCGAAATCGTCGACATAGAACGCCCGCGCGCCCTGCAGGTATGCAAGGTATTCCCGCGCGGGCGGGCTTGCCACGGCGGGCCAGGCGGCAGGTCCCTTGTCACCCTCGCAGGCGGGCTTCACCAGTTCGCGCGCCAGGCCCAGAGCCTCCCGCTCCTGCGCATGCAATGTCTTGCTGGCGGCAAGGGCTGCGCGGAAGTCTGCGCCGCCGCTGGCGAGCGTCTGGCAGCGCGATCCCGCATACTCGGGCGCCTCAGCATCGGCAGTGGCCCGGGTGCCCGGCCAGAACGCCTCCTGCATGTCCTCCCAGCCGAGGAAGACATGCCCGAAATCGCCGTTGCCCCATTCCGTCTTCGGGTACGACAGCTTGCCCGGCGCGGACAGGCCGGTGCGATGGCGAAGCAGGAAGGCCAGATTGACGCGGGTGTCGTTTCGCGGCCCAATCACCGCGCTGCCGGCGCATTCGTACGCGGAGACGGCCAGCGTCCAGCTCGGGCTGCAGCCATAGTCGCCGCTCGCCCCTGCAGGCTGCGGCAGCGCCCCCAGCCCGCCGAGCGCAAACCCTGCCAGTGCCAGTCGCCTCATCAGGTCCTCCATCGCAAGCCGCTTCGTGTTTCGACGTAACCGCTGCGAATGCAAATGAAAAAAGGGGCCGCGCCTTGCAGCGCGGCCCCCTTTTCGTTCCGCCTTCGAAGGACCGGACGCGATCAGTCTTCCTTGAGGAAGGCCGGGATGTGGTCCGGGTTACCGCCCTCGCCGCCACCGTCACGGCGCGGACCGCGATCGCCGCGCGGGCCACGGTCGCCGCCGCGACGCGGGCCACGGCGGTCGCCGCCACGATCACCACCACGCTCGCCGCCACGATCACCACGCGGTTCGCGCGGCTCGCGGGGGGGACGAGTGTCCTCCAGTTCAGCGCCGGTGTCCTGGTCGACGACGCGCATCGACAGGCGAACCTTGCCGCGCGGATCGATCTCGAGGACCTTGACGTAGACTTCCTGGCCTTCCTTCACGACGTCGGTGGGCTTTTCCACGCGCTCGTTCTTCATTTCGGAGACGTGGACGAGACCGTCCTTGCCGCCCATGAAGTTCACGAAGGCGCCGAAGTCGACGATGTTGACGACCTTGCCCTTGTAGACCTTGCCGACCTCGGCTTCCTCGACGATGCCGAGGATCCACTTCTTGGCGGCTTCGATCTGGTTGATGTCGGAAGACGAGATCTTGATCACGCCCTCGTCGTCGATGTCGACCTTGGCGCCGGTCTCGGCGACGATCTCGCGGATGACCTTGCCGCCCGTGCCGATGACATCGCGGATCTTCGACTTGTCGATCTGGATCGTCTCGATACGCGGGGCGTGCGCCGACAGTTCGGTGCGCGAGGAGCCCAGAGCCTTGGTCATCTCACCCAGGATGTGCGCGCGGCCGGCCTTCGCCTGCTCGAGCGCCTTGGCCATGATCTCGCGGGTGATGCCCGCGATCTTGATGTCCATCTGCATCGTCGTGATACCGGCTTCGGTACCCGCGACCTTGAAGTCCATGTCGCCGAGGTGATCCTCGTCACCCAGGATGTCGGACAGGACGGCGAAGTCCTTGCCTTCCAGGATCAGGCCCATCGCGATGCCCGAGACTGGACGGACCAGCGGCACGCCGGCGTCCATCATCGAGAGCGAACCGCCGCAGACGGTGGCCATCGAGGACGAACCGTTCGACTCGGTGATGTCCGAGAGGACGCGAATCGTGTAGGGGAAGTCTTCCTTGGCGGGCAGGACCGGGTGCAGCGCGCGCCATGCCAGCTTGCCGTGGCCGACTTCGCGGCGGCCCGGGGCGCCGAAGCGGCCCACTTCACCGACCGAGTAGGGCGGGAAGTTGTAGTGCAGCATGAACGACGAGTACGACAGGCCTTCCAGGCCGTCGATCATCTGCTCCGCGTCCTTGGTGCCAAGGGTGGTGGTGCAGATCGCCTGCGTCTCGCCGCGGGTGAACAGCGAGGAACCGTGCGTGCGGGGCAGGAAGCCGACGATCGCCTCGATCGGGCGAACCTGCTCCAGCGTGCGGCCGTCGATGCGCTTGCCATCCTTGAGGATGGCGGTGCGAACGATTTCCGCTTCCAGCTTCTTCATGGTCTTGATGGCGACCATCTGGGTCTGCGGCGTCTCGTCCGAGAACGCTTCCTTCGCCTTGGCGCGGGCCGCGTTCAGCGCGTTCGAGCGCTTGGACTTGTCGGTCAGCTTGTAGGCGGCGGTGATGTCCTTGCCGACGGCCTTCTTGAGCTTCGCCTTGATGTCGGCGGTGTTGTCCGACAGGTCGATGTCCCAGGGATCCTTGGCGGCCTGCTCTGCCAGGTCGATGATGAGGTCGACGACCTTGCGGATCTCGTCATGCGCGAACACGACGGCGCCCAGCATCTCTTCCTCGGTCAGCTCCTTGGCTTCCGATTCGACCATCATCACGGCATCGCCGGTGGCGGCGACGACGAGGTCGAGGCGGCCATCCTCGAGAGCGGCCGACTGCTTCGGGTTCAGCGTGTATTCGCCGTCCACGAAGCCGACGCGGCACGCGCCGATCGGGCCCATGAAGGGGACGCCCGAGATCGTCAGCGCTGCCGAAGCGGCAATCATCGCGACGATGTCGGCCTCGGTCTCGCCGTCAAAGCTCAGGACCTGGGCAATGACGTTGATCTCGTTGTAGAAGCCTTCCGGGAACAGGGGGCGGACCGGACGGTCGATCAGGCGGCTGGTCAGCGTTTCCTTCTCGGTCGCACCACGCTCGCGCTTGAAGAAGCCACCCGGGATACGGCCGGCGGCGGAGAACTTCTCCTGGTAGTGCACGGTCAGCGGGAAGAAGTCCTGGCCTTCCTTCACCGACTTGGCGGCGGTCACCGCGCAGAGCACCACGGTCTCGCCGTAGGTGGCGAGGACGGCGCCATCGGCCTGACGGGCGATGCGGCCGGTTTCGAGAGTGAGGGTCTTTCCGCCCCACTCCATGCTTACGGTCTTTACGTCGAACATTTTCGATTTCCTTGACCCACGAGGCCCTATTGCCTTGCGGGGCTTACTGCCGGGGATACCGTCCCGGTCCGGTTCGGGGCTGTTTCGTGGCCCCCGGGGCTCCCTGCGCCGAATTGCGAAGGTGCCCGGTAATTTCGTCTCGATGGCGCGGCTTTACCACGCCCCGTGCCTCAAATGCAAAACGGCCCGCCGAAGCGGGCCGTCGTCTCGGGTCTTACTTGCGCAGGCCGAGCTTCTGGATGAGCGCGTTGTAGCGCGCCACGTCCTTCTTCTTCAGGTAATCCAGCAGCGAGCGGCGCTTGTTGACCATGGCCAGCAGACCGCGACGCGAGTGGTTGTCCTTGTGGTGAGCCTTGAAGTGCTCGGTCAGGTTCTTGATGCGCTCGGTGAGGATCGCAACCTGGACTTCCGGGCTGCCCGTGTCGCCAGCGACGCGAGCGTTGTCCGTG
The DNA here is from genome assembly GCF_009856825.1 of Novosphingobium silvae. Classification (GTDB taxonomy): domain Bacteria; phylum Pseudomonadota; class Alphaproteobacteria; order Sphingomonadales; family Sphingomonadaceae; genus Novosphingobium; species Novosphingobium silvae. The sequence goes on from NZ_WVTD01000031.1 coordinate 5,737, forward strand.
ATGATGTCCTGCTTCTTTTCAGCGGTAACCGACATTTCATTTACTCCGCGACATCGGATAGGTTGAACCCCCGAACGACGCGGACCTCCCGGTCCGTAAGCTGCACCAGCGCGACGGGGAGCGTGCCCTCGTACCCGCAGTAGAGCCCGTCTTCATGGGGCATTCCGGTGAGAACGCGGCCCTGACGGACCGCCCTTGCCTGCTCCGGGTCGAGGTCGAGGGCCGGGATGTCGTCCAGCCCCGCCTCCAGCGGCAAGAGTATCTGCTCAAGAGGCGCGCCCTTACCGGTTTCGTTCAATTTGTCCAGCGAAATCGCGTGAGACAGGTCGAAGGGCCCCGCCTTGGTACGACGAAGCATGGAAACGGTGCCGCAGGTTCCAAGCGCATGCGCGATGTCCCGCGCAAGGCTGCGGATATAGGTGCCCTTGGAGACGAAGGCGCGCAACGTGACTTCGGGCAGCGCCTCGCCCTGCCCGGGCTGTGGAAGGACGTCCAAGGCAAAGACCGTCACCACGCGCGACTTCATCTCCACTTCCACCCCCTGGCGCGCAAGGTCGTAGGCCCGCTCGCCATCGACCTTCAGCGCGGAATAGATCGGCGGCACCTGCTCGATGGTGCCGGTGAAGCGGGCGAGAACCGCTTCCACCTGCCCGATCGAAGGGCGGACGTCGCTCGCGGCGATGACGGCGCCTTCAAGGTCGAGCGTGTCGGTCTCCTCACCGAAGCGCACCGTGAACTCGTAGACCTTGCTGGCATCGAGCATGCGCCCGGTCAGCTTCGTCGCCTCGCCGATGGCGACAGGCAGGATGCCCGAGGCGAGCGGATCCAGCGTGCCGCCATGGCCGACCTTCACCTTCTTGCCGAAACCCGCTTCGCGCAAGTTGCGCTTGACCGCCGCCACCGCCTGCGTCGAGCCGAGCCCCACCGGCTTGTCGAGGATGATCCAGCCGTGAGGCATCATGCGTTCTCCCGAGGCCAGGCCAGACGGCGCGCGTGCTCGGCGACGGCGGTCGGCCACAGGACGCACAGCGCATCGAAGTTCTCGCGGTCGCCCGCATAGAGCGCGCGTATCGCCTCTTCGTATCCGGGCCGATCCCCGGCCATGACGGTAAGAAAGCGGCACGCCGCATCGAGGCATTCGCGTTCGCTGCGCCCCGCCCGCATCGCCGCTTCCACCAGCTTGCGCAGCGTGACGGAAGCCCCGCCGCCCTGCTCGGCCAGCCACTCCCAGTGACGCGGCAGCAACGTCACCTCGCGAGCCTCGACGCCGAGCGACGGGCGTCCGCGCGGACGCGGCACGGCGGGCTCGGCAAGGTCAAGCTCGACCTGCCGGCCGGTGTCGTCGTCGAACGCCAGCAGGTCGCTGCTACGCGCGAGCGGTCCGAGTTCGCGAAGCGCGGGAGCGAAGTTCCCGGGCGCCCCGCGGGCGATAACCTCGTCCTTGTAGAATACCGTCACGGCCATGGCACATGTCCTTTCACGACCGCGCATTTATTAGCCCGGATGAAATTGTCAATATGTCCGGGTGAATATAGGCGACCGTGGTTTTCCTACACCACCTGGCGCTGCTACCTTCGCGCAGGTTCTCTCACACCGTGCATCCGGCAGCCGCGCCCCCCTTCAAGAAAGCATCGCCAGCGCATGCACTATATCAACTTGCGCCTTCGGGCCTCCGGCCGAGCGCCTCGCTGAAGTGGCGACGGCACAGCGCCACGTAGCGGTCGTTGCCGCCGATCTCGGTCTGCTCGCCTTCGCTGACCGCTTTCCCCGCATCGTCCACGCGCAGGTTCATCGAGGCCTTGCGACCGCAGTGACATACCGCCTTCAGCTCCACCAGACTGTCGGCGATGCCAAGAAGGACCGCCGCGCCGGGGAACAGCTCGCCCCTGAAATCGGTGCGAAGACCGTAGCAGAGCACCGGAATGTCGGCCTTGTCGGCAAGGTCGGCGCATTGCCACACTTGCGCTGCGGTCAGGAACTGCGCTTCGTCGACAAGGACGCACGACAGCGGTTCGACCGCATGGGTGGCGCCCACCTGCTCGTAAAGGTCGGTGGACGGGGTGAAGCGGTTGGCGGAGGCATGCAGGCCGATGCGGCTTTCGATCGCATGACCGGCACCAAGTTCGGCGCTGCGATCGTCGATCGCGGCGGTCCACAGCATCGTGCGCATGCCGCGCTCGCGGTAGTTGAAGTCCGCCTGGAGCAGCGTCGTCGATTTGCCGGCGTTCATGCTGGCATAATAGAAGTAGAGCTTGGCCATCCGCGCTGGGGATAACACCGCATGAGCCCCCGTGCACGGTCTGTTACGGGCTTCTCCCCGAGGACAATGCGCCTCACACTCGCAAGAGCAGTTGGGGAATGCGGATGAGGCGGGAGCAGGCATGAAAAGAGTGATCGCGGCCCTGGCCGGATTCGCACTGCCGGCAATTGTCGGCGCCTATGTCGCGCTGGCACCGGTCGGCGGAAGCCTTGCGCCGCTGGACCGCGTCGCAGCGCGGATCGCCGAGGCTGCCGGGCGCGATGTCGCCGTCGCAGGCTTTCTCATGCTGGGCTTGCTGCTGGCCGCCGCCGCCGCGCTTCTCATCGGGTGGAGCGGCGGACAGGAGACCGGCGAGGAAGAGTCGGGTGAGGAGCCGCGCGAGGCCGAGGCGGACGAACGGGGCGCTCTCCTGCTCACCCGCGAGATTGAACAGGAAGAGGAGGGCGCCCTCACCGCCGCCGCAGCACCGGTGCCGCCCCCGATCGTACTGGTCCGAAAGCCACGCGATCCCGCGCGCGACTGGTTCGCTGATACCAGCTGGCTCGGCGGTCTTCCCCGCCTCGGCGAGCGTGCGTGGCCCCGCGACACGAACGGCGCCCCGCTGCCCTTCGCCGCGCAGGTCGACCTTGCGCACCTTGCCGCGGCGGCTCCGGTCGCCGGGTTGCCGACCACCGGCTCGCTGGCGTTCTTCCTGGGCGCCGGAGCAGTCGTCTTCGTGCCGGCAGGGGCGCACGATTTCTCGGACCCGCCCTCGGACCTGCCGCCCGCATTCGACGAAGGCGGCGCCGCTTTCCCGTCGCGGGTTACGCGCCTGACCCGCTGGTTTTTCCCGTTCTGGCCCATCGACCTTCTCCCTCTCGACCTGCCCGCCCCTCACGACCCGACCGGTGGCACCGCGACCCAGGGGAGCATGGAGGAAGCGGTGGCACTCCAGCTCCAGCGCCGTGTTTCCATGCGCGATCACCCCTTTTATGCCGCAGGCGTCGGAGCACCGGTCGAAGCGCTCTGGTGGCATTCGGTCAGCCATCTTGCGGACCAGTTGCACGAAGCGCTCGACGCCTGCTCCCGTCCACTCGCCGTCCAGCGTGCCGCGCTGGATCGCAAGCGGGCGGCGGTGGCACAGTTGCAGGCCGACCCAGCGATCTCGCACGAGGCCGTGGCACATGCGCGGCAAGCCGCCGCCGACGCAGCCGAGGAACTGGCCGAAGCGCAAGACCTGTGCGCGGCGCTGCCCGACATGGCCGAGGCGGTCGACCGCTTCGTCCAAGGGCGCGAGCCGTGGTCGCAGCTCACCGCCGACGAGTTGGAGGTGGTTGCCGACATCCTCGCCGAAGTTCACGAACGCTTCGGAGAACTCGTGCGCTACCATGTGCCGGGATCGCTGGCACAGCTGGCCACGCTATCGCTCCGGGCGATGGTCGCAGGACCGGCGGAAGCCCTTGCGGCGGTGCCTCGCGAAGTTCTGGAACGCATCAACCGCGACTATCGCCTGCCGCCCGTGCACCAGCACCTCATGTTCGCAGAACTAGGTACCGACCAAATAGAAGGCCTGCACCTGCTGCAGCTCGGCTACGACGATATGATGGAGTGGAACTGGGCCGAGGGTGGCGTCTACCGGTTTCGCATCGATGCCGCCGACCTTGCCGCTGGCAACTGGGGTGCGGCCAGGCTCACGTTCCACGACCAGTGAACAGGGCGAGACTATCGTGCACGGCGCGCTTTTCGGCGACCGGCAGCACCCGGCCTGCTCTCAGTCCTCGGAAGCGTCGCGGTCCAGGTCACGCCTGACGCGGGGATCGTTCAGCAAAGCGTCGATGCGGCTGGCCTCGTCGAACGATTCGTCCGCCCGGAACTGGATCTTGGCGGCGAACTTCAGGCGCAGTCGCTGAGCGACCTCGCGCTGGAAGAAGGCAGTGTTGGTGCGCAGCGCCTTGAGGACAAGCTCCTCGTCCTCGCCCAGCAGCGGCTTCACGTAAACATTTGCAACCCGCAGGTCCGGTGTCATCCGCACTTCCGTGACCGACACGGTTCGCGCGCTCAGCGTGTCGTCGTGGACCTGCTGCCGCGTGAGGATCTCGGAGATGACGTGGCGCACCTGCTCGCCCACCTTTAGGAGGCGGACGGAGTGCTGCTCGGGAGTGATCTGCTGTGCCATGGTCGTGCCTGCATTTGGGCGCGCGGGCGCAATTTGCAACTGCTGATTGCGCGTTAAGCCCGCGACGGCCTCACATCTTGGAGTGAATGCGGGCCAGCGAGCGGACGTTACGCGCCTTGCCGCGCCCACCGAGCCGCCGCTCGATGAAGGCGCCCGTCAGCTTCGATGATCCGGCTGCATCGATATAGTCGATGTAGAGCGCACGCTTGCCCAGAGCCATCTTCTCCGGTCCGCGCCCTGCGTGATCGGCGACCATCCTTTCAAACGCGGCCTCGTCGGGCTGGCGCTCCAGGAACATCGTGTGGACCAGATGATCCTGCCCGATGCCGGTGAAGGGATTGTCCTCGACAGCCGAAAGCACTTCCGCTGCCGAACGCACCGCGACAAAGCTGCGAATGTCGAAGCGGTCGAGCATCATGTGCGAGAAAAGGTCTTCCAGTCCGTCGGTTGGCTGCTCGTCGAAGTCGAACAGCACATTCCCGCTCGCCACCACGGTCTCCACGTTCTCGAACTCCTCGCGCTCGAAGGCGTAACGAAGGTCCGCCATGGTGATGCGGTTTCCGCCGACGTTGATCGAACCAAAGAAGGCGCAGTACCGAGGCATATTGAGTTTTCCGTCGTAATAGGCGGAACACCCCTTAGCGGGGTTCCGCTTTTGCGTCATCAAACGCGGACGGCCACCACCGGGCTTCCCCGGCGATGGCCGCCTTTGTTTCATGGACCGGAAACGGGCGTCAGCCGATGGTGCGCTCGCGCTCCGTCACCTCGAACACCTCGAGCATGTCGCCCGGCTTGATGTCGTTGGTGTCGGCCAGGACCACACCGCATTCCAGACCGGCGCGGACCTCGTCCACATCGTCCTTGAAGCGACGCAGCGACTGGATGAGCGTCTTCGAGACGATGACGTCGTTGCGGGTAAGACGCGCATTGATACCCTTGCGGATGTAGCCTTCCAGAACCAGCAGACCGGCGGCCTTGTCCTTCTTGCCGGCCGGGAAGACCTGCTTGACCTCGGCACGGCCGACGACCGTTTCGATCCGCTCGGGACCCCAGATGCCCGCCATCTGCTTGGCGACTTCCGCCGTCAGCTCATAGATGATGTCGTAGTACATCAGCGGGGTCTTGGTCTTCTCCAGCTGCTCGCGCGCCTTAGCGTTCGGGCGGACATGGAAGCCCACGATCGGGGCACCGCTGGCAGCCGCCAGGGTGACGTCGGATTCGGTGATCGCGCCGACGCCCGAGCTCAGGATCCGCACCTTGATCTCGTCGTTCGAGAGGGCGTTGAGCGCCGCGTTGATCGCTTCGACCGAACCCTGCGTATCGCCCTTGATGACGACCGGATATTCGATGACCTGCTGCTTGGCGGTGAGCGCCGAGAACATCGTGTCGATGCTTGCAGGAGCCATCGCGGTGCGCTTGGCGGTCGCCTGCTCCTGACGGTAGGCCGACACCTCGCGGGCACGCTGCTCGCTGTCGACGACGGTGAGCATGTCACCGGCCATCGGCACGCCGCCAAGGCCCAGGACCTCGACCGGCATTGACGGAGGAGCAACCTTCACCTGCCGCCCCTTGTCGTCGAGCATGGCGCGAACGCGGCCGCTTTCGGTGCCGACGACGAAGATGTCGCCGACCTTCAGGGTACCGCGATTGACGAGGACCGTGGCGAGAGGACCCTTGCCCTTGTCGAGCTTGGCCTCGACCACGGTGGCTTCCGCCATGCGGTCGGGGTTCGCCTTCAGCTCCATGAGCTCGGCTTGCAGCAGGATCTTCTCGATGAGGTCGTCCAGGCCCTTGCCGGTCTTGGCTGAAACCTCGACGTCCTGCACGTCGCCCGACATTTCCTCGACCACGATTGAGTGCTCGAGCAGGCGCTCGCGCACTTTCTGCGCGTTGGCTTCGGGCTTGTCGATCTTGTTGATCGCGACGATCATCGGAACGCCGGCCGCCTTGGTGTGATTGATGGCCTCGACCGTCTGCGGCATGATGCCGTCGTCGGCCGCCACCACCAGCACCACGATGTCCGTGACGTTGGCGCCGCGCATGCGCATCTGCGTGAACGCCGCGTGGCCCGGGGTGTCGAGGAAGGTGACGAGGTCGCCGCCCTTCGTCTTGATCTGGTAGGCGCCCATGTGCTGGGTGATGCCGCCTGCTTCACCGCGCACCACATCGGTGCCGCGCAGTGCGTCGAGCAGCGAGGTCTTGCCGTGGTCGACGTGGCCCATGATCGTGACGACCGGAGCGCGGGGCTTCAGCGTGTCCTCGGCATCCACGTCGGTCGTGGTGTCGATATCGACGTCGCTTTCGGAGACGCGCTGGATGTTGTGGCCGAACTCCTCGACCAGCAGCTCCGCCGTATCGGCGTCGATCGTCTGGTTGACGGTGACCATCATGCCCATCTTGAACAGCGACTTGACGAGGTCCGCGCCCTTCTCCGCCATGCGGTTGGCGAGTTCCTGGACAGTGATCGCCTCGGGCACCACGACGTCGCGGACCTGCTTCTCGCGGCTCTGCGACTTGCCCCCGAAGTGCGAGCGACGCTCCTTCTCGCGAGCACGCTTGAGTGCGGCGAGCGAGCGGGCGCGGGCGCCCTCGTCATCATTGAGCGCGCGGGTGACCGTGAGCTTTCCGGACTGGCGGCGATCGGCGCCGGCACCCTTGCTGCGATCGCCTCCCTGGGGCGCGGGACGCGCGGGGACGGCACCCTTCTTGACGGCATCGGGACGCTTGGCCGCGGCGCCAGCGCTCGCCGTGCTCGTGGTGGCGGCAGGCGCATTGCCGGCGGCAGCCGCAGGTGCAGCCTCAGGGCGGCGAACCGGCTCGGGACGCTGCACGGGCGTGAAGCGGCGCGGCGCGGGAACCGGCGTGAACGCCTGGGGCGCCGGTGCGGGTGCGGCAGGCGGCGCAGCGGCAGGCTCCGCTTCGGAAGCGGGAGCAGCCACAGCCGCTTCATCCGCTGCTGCCGCTACAGGAGTGGGAGCAGCTTCGGGCGCTGCGGCAGCTTCGGCGTCGCCGGCAGGTTCAGCAGCAGGTGCCGCGGCAGGCTCGGCTTGCGGCTCGGGCGCTACGACCTCGGCTGCAGCAGCGGCCTCGGCCTCACGGCGGCTTTCCTCGGCGCGGCGCTTCTCTTCCTCGATCGCGCGCAGACGGGCTTCCTGCTCGCGGCGATTGGCTTCTTCCTGTGCCGAGAGACGGTCCTCCTCGGCCTCGCGCTGAAGGCGAGCGACGCGCTCCTGCGGAGTTTCGTTCGAGGGCGCAGGACGGCGGACGACCGGCTGCGGCGCCGGGCGCTGCGCGACAGGCGCTGCCGGGGCAGGTGCCGCGGGAGCGGGTGCAGGGGCCGGCGTGACGGGCGCGGGCTGCGCCTCCACGCCTTCCGCTCCGGGCTTGCCGATCAGCTTGCGGCGCTTCACCTCGACCACCACCTTATTGGTGCGGCCGTGGCTGAAGGTCTGCTTGACCTCACCCGCTTCCACCGAGCGCTTAAGCCCAAGCGGCTTGCGGCCCAGGGTCGGTTTGTTGTCGGTCTCGCTCATATTTCTCGTCTTCGCCCTTCGGTCAATTCGTCGTGACGGACACGGCCGGTGCCGCTCCGTCGTTATCATCCATGCCGGTCTCGCCGTCGTTCCGGCTGGTGACCTGCCCTTGGAAATGCAGGAGGCGCGTAAGCAGCGTTTCGACTCGTTGAGCCGATCCGCGATCGTTCAGCGCCAGGTGAACGACGTTATCGCGGCCCAATGCCACAGACAGCGTCTCCCGGTCCAGAGGCAAGGTTACGCCCCTGAGCCCGCTTCCTTCCGCATCGGACCCGACCCGCCAGGCCTGGTCCAGCTTGCGCGATCCGTCCTCGCGTGCGTCTGCGGCATGGGCCAGCCACTCGACACGGCCCTCTCGCGCGTTCTGCGCGATGCGGTCCGAGCCCATGAGCAACCTGCCCGACTTGAGTTCCAGCCCAAGCCGGTCGGTCAGCGCACGCACGAGTGCGGCCTCGATCCTGTCGGCAAGATCTTCGGGAATGGAAAGCGGCGCGCCCTTGTAGGCGCGCGCCAGTGCTCCCTTTAGCTTGCCCTTCGAGACGGCAATTTCAAGGTCCTGGCGTGAAACGCCGATCCACGCGCCGCGCCCGGGGGCACGCGCGTGAACGTCGGGGAGGACAAGACCGTCTGGCGAAATCGCCAGGCGGATGAACTCTCCCCGCACAGCTTTCCGGCCGGAGAGGATGCATGTCCTCTCCGCCAGAGTGCCATCGATGTCGGAGCTTACGCGCTCATTGTGAGGATTCCGCATCGGCGGCCTCCTCGGTTTGAGGTTCTTCGTCGAACCAGTGCGCGCGCGCGGCCATGATGATCTCGTTACCCTGCTCTTCGTTCAGGCCATATTCGCCCAGAACGCCGCCCTTGTCCTCGTCGCGTCCGGAACGGCGGTTGACCGTCCCGTCGCGGCGGCGCTGCTCGGCGCGCTTCTTGGCGATGAGCTCGTCGGTCGCAAGATCAGCCAGATCGTCAAGCGTCTTGATGCCCGCCTTGCCAAGCGTGACCAGCATGGCTTCCGTCAGGTGCGGCAGCTCGGCCAGCGCATCATCGACGCCCAAGGCACGACGCGCCTCGCGGTTGGCGTCTTCGCGGCGCTCGAGCGCTTCGTGCGCACGGCTCTGGAGTTCCTCGGCCAGCTCCTCGTCGAAGCCTTCGATCGCGGCAAGCTCGTTGACGTCGATGTAGGCGACTTCCTCAAGCTCGCTGAAGCCTTCGGCCACCAGCAGCTGCGACAGCGTCTCGTCGACGTCGAGCTCTTCCTCGAACATCTTCGAGCGCTCGGTGAATTCCTTCTGCCGCTTCTCCGAGGATTCCGCCTCGGTCATGATGTCGATCTGAGAGCCGGTCAGCTGCGAGGCGAGACGGACGTTCTGACCACGGCGGCCGATCGCAAGGCTCAGCTGGTCGTCGGGCACCACCACCTCGATGCGGCTCTCTTCCTCGTCGATGACGACGCGGCTGACGGTCGCGGGCTGGAGCGCGTTGACGACGAAGGTCGCGGTGTCCTCGCTCCAGGGGATGATGTCGATCTTCTCGCCCTGCAGCTCCTGCACGACGGCCTGCACGCGGCTGCCCTTCATGCCGACGCAGGCGCCGACCGGGTCGATCGAATGGTCGTTGCTGATCACGCCGATCTTGGCGCGCGAGCCAGGATCGCGAGCGGCGGCCTTGATCTCGATGACGCCGTCGTAGATCTCGGGCACTTCCTGCGCGAAGAGCTTCTTCATGAAGTCCGGGTGAGCGCGCGACAGGAATATCTGCGGGCCGCGGTTCTGGCGCTCGACGCGCAGCACGATGGCGCGCACACGCTCGCCGACGCGGGCGGCTTCGCGCGGGATCTGCTGGTCGCGGCGGATCACGCCCTCGGCGCGGCCGAGATTGACGATCACGTGGCCGAACTCGACGGACTTGATCACGCCGGTGATGACTTCGCCGGCGCGGTCCTTGAACTCTTCGTACTGACGGTCACGCTCAGCGTCGCGGACCTTCTGGAAGATGACCTGCTTGGCCGACTGTGCGTCGATGCGACCAAGATCGACCGGGGGCAGCGGGTCGACGAGGAAATCGCCGAGCTGCGCGCCCTTCTGCAGCTTCTCGGCCTGCTTGAGGTCGATCTGCTTGAAGTAGTCCTCGACATGCTCGACCACTTCGACGACGCGCCAGAGGCGCAGGTCGCCGGTGCGCGGATCCAGCTTGGCGCGAATGTCGTTCTCGGCGCCGTAGCGGTTGCGGGCCGACTTCTGGATGGCTTCTTCCATCGCCTCGATGACGATCGACTTGTCGATCATCTTCTCCGACGCGACGGAGTTCGCGATCGCGAGCAGCTCGGCGCGGTTGGCGGAAATCGCACTGGCCATGACTTAGTCTTCCTGTTCCTCAAGAATATCGTCTGCACCGCTGGTATCCAGCGGGCGGGTTGCCGCGATCAGCCTGTCGGTAAGGATCAGGCGGGCCGATTGAATGTCGGCGAGCGGGAAGGAGACGCGGCCGGACTTCTTGTCCTCCAGCGTCACCAAATCGCCTTCGATGCCGACGAGATCGCCGTGGAGCCCCTTGCGGTTGCCTTCCACGGGATTGACGAGATTAACCTTCGCCTCGTGCCCGGCCCAATTCGCATAATCCTTGGGGCGGGTGAGCGGGCGATCGATGCCGGGCGAGCTGACTTCGAGGCGATAGGCTTCCTCGATCAGGGTCTCGCCCGCTTCCTCGAGCGCGTCCATGCAGTCGGAGATGCGATGCGACAGCGATACGCAGTCATCCAGGACAAGCTGGCCGGTCTTCGGGTTTTCGGCCATGATCTGAAGCGCGATCTCGTCGTCGCCGACTTCGCTCTTGCCGAACACGCGAACGCGCACGAGATCGAAACCAAGGGCATTGACCTCCGGCTCGATGACTTCGGTAAGGCGCGCGATATCGACCAATCCTGGCTCCGTTCGTGTATGCTTTGACGCAATGGATGCAACGCGGTTTCGCGCCGGCCCCTACCGGCGCCAGCCCGTTCGTTGTTTCACCAATTACGGGATGACCGGCAGATAGGCCCGATTCCGGAAAAAAGCAAGGGGCTCCCGTCTGGCAGGCGTCGCACCGATTTTGACGCCTGGCAGTGAGCTTCCCTCATCGCTGCGTGCAGCCATTCGCGGGTGCGGATCGCGCGGTCGGGGCGTTAGGTTGATCGCACAGCGCAGATGCCCGACCCGACGCAGCCGGAGACCCCGCATGAAGAAGACGATTGCCGCGGCGGCGGCATGCACCCTCGCAGCCTGGGGCCTTTTCAGCCCCGCTCACGCCAAGAACGGAGAACCCGCTATGGAAGTAAAGCGCAAGGCCGAAATGACCACTGTCGATGGACCTGCCGAATACTTCACAGGCAAGGCTACCATCACCGGCCAGTTCCAGCGCGAGGAGCCCTCGCGCCTCACCGGCGCCATCGTTCACTTCGAGCCCGGCGCCCGTACCGCGTGGCACAAGCACCCGCTCGGACAGACCCTCATCGTCACCGAGGGCGTGGGCTGGACGCAGGTGGAGGATGGCCCGGTCCTGGAGTTCCATGCAGGTGACGTGCTGCTTTGCCCGGCAGACAAGAGGCATTGGCACGGGGCCACGCCGCACGAGGGTATGACTCACGTCGCCCTTCAGGAAGCACTGGGCGGAACGAATGTGACCTGGATGGAGAAGGTGAGCGACGAGGAATACCTGGCGGGTCCAGCCAGGGACTAAGCGTCGGGCGTCTGGCCTCGCGCCTGATGCAGGCGGTGCTTCTTGAGGCAATGCCGCAGCTGGTCGTACGTGAGGCCAAGCGCTTCGGCCGCCTTGCGCTGGTTCCAGCGCAGACGCTCCAGCGCCCCCAGGACGAGCGAGCGTTCATGCGCCTCCACCGCCTCGCGCAGGGAAGCCGGCATATCAAAGGAGCCATCCTCCTCGCTGGCCCTGGCACAGGGCAGCACCGGCTCCACCCCGGCGCGGCGTTCGGGTTTGGGAGTGAGGGCCTGCATTCCCCACGCGCTGGCAAAGGGATCAAACACCACTTCGCCGATCGGGCTGCCCTCGTCGCCCCAGCGGTAGACGGCTCGCTCCACCACGTTGCGCAGTTCGCGCACGTTGCCGGGCCAGTCATGCGCCTCGAGCGCATCCGTCGCCGAGGCCGAGAAGCCCGGCCAGCGGTTCCACTCCAGCTCGCTCGCCATGCGGCGGCCATAATAGTCGGCGAGTTCCGCGACATCTCCCTCCCGTGCCCGGAGTGGCGGCAGAGTGATCACTTCGAAGCTCAGGCGGTCGAGCAGATCGGCGCGGAAGGTGCCTTCCGCTGCCATCTGCGGTAGGTTGGCATTGGTGGCGGCAACGATGCGGACATCCACTGTTACAGCGCGGGACGATCCGATCCGCACGACCTCGCCATATTCGATCGCGCGCAACAGGCGTTCCTGCGCAGCCATGGAAAGGTTCCCGAGTTCGTCGAGGAACAAGGTCCCGCGGTCCGCCTCCTCGAAGCGCCCCGTCCGCGCCCGGGTGGCGCCGGTGAAGGCGCCCGCCTCATGACCGAAGAGTTCTGCCTCGATCAGCGTCTCGGGCAGCGCAGCACAGTTCAGCGTAACGAGCGGCTCGCCCCAGCGTGGCGAAAGGTGGTGAAGGCGCTGCGCGATCAGCTCCTTGCCTGTTCCGCGCTCCCCTATGACGAGAACGGGACGGCGCACCTGTGCGGCACGGCTGGCCCGCTCGACTGCATCGAGAAAGGCGGTGGACTGCCCGATGAACTGAACGTCACGCTCCATTGCCAGCACTTAGCGAAATTTCCCAAGCTTTGGCAATTCAGTTTGCTGATTTAGCGACGGCGCCAGCAGAGAAGTCCTGGTTTCCGTGCCTCTCCGGATTTGGCACGGCCCTTGCTGTAATCTTCGCAAGCAAGAGTTCAGGACACCGAGGAAACCAAGCCATGTCATCGCGCACTGCCACCACCGCATCGTTCCACGGGGCCGCACAGCTCCACGGCGCCGCACCGGTCCCGGCTGCCAACGGCGCGTTCCGGTCCAGGCTGGACTGGGCCATCATCGTCAGCCTGCTTTCGATGGGAGCGCTCAACCTGTACGTCATGGCCGACCAGTTCGGCCCGGCGAAGGCCTATGCCGCGCCGGTCAAGACCCACGCCTGCGGAGCACCGCTCGCATGAGCAGGCTCGACGCGGAAATCCAGATACTCCAGAATTCCCCCGGGGCGAGTTTCCAGCCCCCCTTCAACAAGACCTTCGCACCAGGAACCACTGCAATGGGCATTTTCTCCCGCACCCGCGACATCGTCGCCGCCAACTTCAACGACCTGCTCGACAAGGCCGAGGACCCGGCGAAGATGATCCGTCTCATCATCCTCGAGATGGAGGAGACGCTGGTGGAGGTGCGCACCAGTTCGGCACGCACCATCGCAGATCAGAAGGAACTGCGCCGCCACGTTGGCAAGCTGGAAAAGCTTCAGGCTGACTGGGCCGACAAGGCGCAGCTCGCCCTTTCCAAGGGGCGCGAGGATCTCGCCCGCGCAGCGCTGCTGGAGCGCAAGAAGGCGGCGGATATGGGCGAGCAGCTGGCTGCGGAGATCATGGTTCTGGACGATGCGCTTCGGGCATATGAGGCGGACATCGAGAAGCTCCAGACCCGCCTTCGCGAAGCGCGCAGCCGCCAGTCGTCCATCGCAGCGCGGTTGCAGAGCGCGGAGAATCGCGTCAAGCTCCGCACCCTACTCTCCAGCGAGCGCGTCGACGAGGCTATGGCCCGTTTCGACCAGCTCGAGCGCCGGGTGGATTATGCGGAAGGCAGGGCCGAAGCGATGAGCCTTTCCGATCACCGCCAGCCCACGCTTGCCGAGGAGATCGCCGCGCTCGCAGACGGTGACACCATCGACGCCGAGCTCGCGGAAATGAAGCGCGCGATGAAGGCGCAGGACGGCGCCGCATCGCCGAGCCAACAGTAAGACACTCGAGGGAAAGGAAGAACCAGTGTCACGCGGACATTTCTATCTCGACAAGTCGAACGCCAAGCTGGCCGGCGTATGTGCAGGCATCGCCGACTATACGGGCGTCGATGCACTCTGGGTACGGCTGGGAGCAGTGCTCCTTCTCCTCCTGGGCTTTCCGCTCGTGATCGCGATCTACATCGCCGTCGCCCTTGTCGCGGACAAGCGCCCCATGGATCTTTACAGCGACGAGGAGGAATTGCGCCTCCTGCAGCGGATGGAGCGCCGCCGCGCTCGCAAGGGCCTGTCCTCGCGCGGATCTTCCCCTTCCACCGCCCTTCGCTCCGATCTCACGGACATGGATCGCAGGATCGCCGACATGGAAGCCCATTACTCGAACAGCAACTCGCGCCTGGCGGCCGAAATCGACAACCTGCGCTGAGCGGCACGACGGGCAACAGGGGACACATCATGGACGCAGGTATCGTTGCGCTGCTTATTCCGCTCGCACCATTCATCATGGGGGGCATCGCGATCTGGACCCGGCACCAGCGCAAGATGGCCGAACTGCAGATCAAAGCTACCGCGGAGAAGGCCGCGCAGTACGCCTCCCACTCTCGCGAACTGGAAGAGCGCGTGCGCGTGCTCGAACGGATCATCACCGATGGCGGCTATGACACGGCGCTGCAGATCGAGGCGCTGCGCGATGCGCGGGAAGTGGAAAATCGGGACGCCTCCGTCTCCGGCAGGGGAGTAACCCGTCAATGAGCATCGGCGACGTCATGGCACTTGCCTGCCTCCTGCTCGCGATCGTCGCGGGCCTGGCGATCCTGTCGGGCATCTACAAGCAGCGGCTGGCCCATCTCGAGCGCAAGCTGGAGATCACTGCCGGAGCCGCTGCCGAAAAGGCCGCGCAGTATGCGACGCACAACAGCGAACTCGAAAATCGCGTGCGCGTGCTCGAAAGGATCATTACGGATGAGGGTCATGGCCGCGGCATCGCCCTTGAAATCGAGGCGCTGCGAAAAGACGGCCGTGCATCGGAGGTGACTACCCAATGAGCTTCTGGACTGCCGTCGTCGTTCTCTTCGCTATCGGTTGCGTAACCTGGCTGAAGGCACAGCGCTATCGCGCGCTGGGGGATCGCCGGGACGCATCCGGCGAAGGCTACGATCCAAGCGCGCGCGAGCATGAACTCGAACGCGAGGTGGAAGCGATGCGCAAGCGCATCGCCGTTCTCGAACGCATCGCCACCGACGAGAAGCGCGGCAACGATCTGGCCCGCGAGATCGAGTCGCTCCGGGATTGAGATGGAAGTCTCCTGCCGCCTCGTCGGGGGCAGGAGAACTTTGCCTCAGGGCAGTTTCGCCTCCAGTTCCGCCAGCCACACCGCCGCGCTCGCATCCGAAGGCGCGCGCCAGTCGCCCCGGGGCGACAGCGCGCCTCCGGAAGACACTTTCGGTCCGTTGGGGATTGCCGAGCGCTTGAACTGGCTGAAGCCGAAGAAGCGTTCGAGGAACTTGGCCAGCCACGAACGGATGGCGGAGAGGTCATACTCGTTCTTTTTCGCCTCCGGGAAGCCCGCAGGCCAGGTTCCGCTCGCCGCATCGCGCCAGGCGTGGAGCGCCAGGAAGGCGACCTTGGAGGGTTTCTGCCCGAAGCGCATAACGTGATGCAGGAAGAAATCGTTCAGCTCGTAAGGACCGATCTTGTCCTCCGTGCTCTGGATCTCGCCGTCTTCGCCTGCCGGCACGAGCTCGGGCGAAATCTCGGTCGCGAGGATGGAGAGGAGGATTTCCTCCGTCGAGGCTTCGAACTGGTCCGTCGTCGCGCACCAGCGGATGAGGTACTGGATCAGCGTCTTGGGCACGCCGGCGTTGACGGCGTAGTGACTCATCTGGTCCCCGACGCCGTAAGTGCACCAGCCCAGTGCCAGTTCGGAAAGGTCGCCGGTGCCGACCACGAACCCTGAATGCTGGCTGGCGAGGCGGAACAGGTAGTCGGTCCGCAGGCCCGCCTGGACGTTCTCGAACGTCACGTCGTAGACGGGCTCGCCTCCGGCGAAGGGATGCCCGATGTCCTTCAGCATCGTCGTCGCGGCAGGACGAATGTCGATTTCCTCCGCCGTGATGCCGACGGCCTCCATCAGCTTCCAGGCATTGGACTTCGTCCCCTCGCTCGTGCCGAAGCCGGGCATGGTGTAGCCCCGGATAGTCGTGCGCGGCAGCCCCAGCCTGTCGCAGGCGCGGGCAGCGACGATCAGCGCATGCGTGGAATCGAGGCCGCCAGAGATGCCGATGACAAGCGACTTGGAGCGCGTGGATTCCATGCGGCGCATAAGGCCGTCGACCTGGATGTTGAACGCCTCGTAGCAGTCGGCGTCGAGCTTGTCGGCGCGCGCCGGTACGAAGGGGAAGCGGCTGACCGGGCGGATGAGGCCGATGTCTCCCTGCGCGGGTATATGGCCGAAGACTATCGTGCGGAAGGTCTCCTGCGGCAGGGCGGCGACTTCCGCTGCGTCGTTGAAGGTGGGCAGGCGCACGCGGTCCATGACGATGCGGTCGCAGTCCACGTCGGCGACGCACAGTTCCGGCTCGAGGGCAAAGCGCTCGGATTCCGCCAGAAGATCGCCCAGTTCGTAGATCACCCCCTGCCCGTCCCAGGCCAGGTCGGTCGTGCTTTCTCCATGGCCCGCCGCGCAATAGACATAGGCTGCGGCCGCACGCGCAGATTGCGAACGGCAGAGCATGTGACGTTCGTCCGACTTGCCGATCACGATATTGGAGGCGGATAGGTTGCACAGGATCGTCGCGCCCGCCATCGCGCCGAGCGAGGACGGCGGAGTGGGCGCCCAGAAATCCTCGCAGATCTCCGCGAAGAAACGGAAGGAGGGCAGCACTTGCGAGGCGAAGACGAGGTCGACGCCGAAAGGCACGTCCTCGCCGTTCACGGTGATCGTGGCGCCCCGGATCGCCTTGCCGCTCGCGAACCAGCGCTTCTCGTAGAACTCGCGATAATTGGGCAGGTACGACTTGGGCACTACGCCAAGCAGCCGCCCATCCGCGATGACCAGCGCGCAGTTGTAGAGCCGGCCCTCGCGCATCAGCGCGGCGCCCACCAGCAGCACGGGAGACAGTCCTGCGCTTTGAGCGACGATATCGGCCACGGCCGCTTCGACTGCCTCGATCAGGGCAGCCTGCAAGTGCAGGTCGTCGATCGCATAGGAGGAAAGGCACAGTTCGGGGAAAACCAGGAGATCGACGCCAGCCTCGTGTGCTCTGCGCGCTTCCGCCAGCACGGCATCGCGGTTGAAGGCGACGTCTGCGGTCCGCACCCGGGGCGTGGAGGTGGCGACACGCACGAAACCATGGTCGTGCATCGAGAAGAAGGGATGGCTGGTATCTGCGGTCATCGGGGTTCCCGTTTCCTTTTCTGGCCCGTTCCTCTGCGGCCCATTCCCTGACAGGAACTGTCTGGGCTGGCAATGTTCCCCTTGCCCTCCCGGTTCCCGCCCCTAAATGCCGATTGCATGCGCAGTCTCGACGATATCCGCGAAGAGTACGAGTTCCTCGATGGCGACGAACGCTATCGCCTGCTCATCGAACTGGGCCGCGAACTGGATGACATGCCGGACGCTCTCAAGACGGATGCCACGCGGGTGCGCGGCTGTTCCGCCAGCGTCTGGGTCTATCCGGCGGCGCGGGAAGACGGCACCCTGCACTTCCTGGCCGACAGCAATGCGGCAATCACCAAGGGGATCGTCGCGCTGGTAATCTCGGCCGTCCAGGACAGGCCCGCCGCGAGCGTGGCAGCGACGGATATCGCGGCGGAACTCGGTCCCTTCGACCTCAAGAACCAGCTGTCATCCAACCGTACGCAGGGGATACCCAACATGATCGCGCTGATCCGGGAGACGGCAGCGCGCTATGCGCAAGGCTAGCCGGCCGCTCTGGCTTGCCGGCGGAGTGTTCTTCGTCGGCCTCGGCACGCTCGGCATCTTCGTGCCCCTGCTGCCGACGGTCGTCTTCTACCTGCTTGCCGCATGGTGCTTCTCGAACAGCCATCCCGAATGGGCCGAACGCCTCTATGCCCATCCCAGGTACGGCCCTCACCTGATCGCATGGCGTGACCGGCGTGCGATCAGCCGCAAGGGCAAGATCGCCGCGCTGTCGACAATGGCCCTGAGCATCGCGGTCGTGGCGTTCACGGCCGGTGGCTGGTGGACGCTGATCCCGCTGGCCGTGATGGCGACGATCGGGACCTGGATCTGGACCCGAGCGGAGTAAGCGGCGCAGAAGAGGCGCTGAACGATCCGCCTACAGGAGCGGTTCGGGCCGCTCGCCGCGTCGCCCGTCGCGGCCGTACACGTCGGCCAGCAGCGCCACGCCCTTCGTTCCCGCTGTCGCCGTGAGATAGGTGAGGTAGACCGGCACCGGCGCGGGAAGCGGCACTGCCTGCTCAGGCGCTTCGCTCTTGGTGCCGAAGCTCTTTCCCATCATCCATCGTCCGAGCGCCGGCGCATCTTCCAGACGGATGCAGCCGTTGGAGAGATGACGGTCCTCCTTGACGAGAAGGTCACGATTGGGCGTGTCGTGAAGATAGATGCCCTCGTCGTTGGGGAAGAGGAATTTCACCTTCCCCATCGAATTCCATGCGCCCGGCAGTTCGCGCACGCGCAGGTCCTGTCGACCGTCGCGAACGGCCTGCCAGTCGATGGTGGCGGGATCGAGAACGGCGGGCTGCGCGCTCCAGTCGGAGAGCGCCTGCATGTGCATGGAATCAAGAGTACGGCCTGAAAGGATCTTCCGGGCGACATTATCACGCACGAGGTAGTCGGGTACGTTCCAGTAGGGATTGAAGATAGCCCAGTTGACGTAGCCTGCCAGCATCGGCGTCTGCGTCTCGCGCGCGCCTACGACGACGCGCATGGACCCCACCTGCTCGCCGTCCTGATAATAGTACAGACGGGCCGCGGCGGCATCGACGACGATATGCCGCACCGCAGGAGAAGGCAGCACCCGGGCTCGTTCCACGTTGAGACGCAGCACCGACAGGGTCTCGCGGTCGGCGCCCTTCCTCTCGGCGGCACGCAAGGCGGAGCGCATTCGCAGGTAATGCGGGCTCATCCACCCCATCGCGCGCACGTAGTCGCCAAAGTTCTTGAGCGCGGCGACGCGAAGGATTGTGCTGTCGGCGACCTTTGCGGGCTTCAGCCCCTTGCCCACGTAAGTCATCCCCACGTTCCTGACCTTGCGCATGTCGGCCACGTAGCGAACGAATGCCTTTGTCAGCGCCACGTCGGCCTTTGCGATCTCGACCGCGCCGCCCTGGTCGGACCGTGCGATTGCCTCGCGCAAGGCGTCCGGCTTGTAGCGCGAGGATCGCAGACCATCGACCTCGGCTTCATCCAGATATTGCAGGAACTCCTGCGCCGCAGTGCCGATGCGACCCTGAAGCGTGGTCCAGAGCGGCCGGAATCCGCGTGACTGGTAGAAGTCCGCGATCTTTCCGCCAGCTTCGTTCCTGATCGCCGCGGCCAGCGCAGGGTCGACCGCAGCGGCGGGAGTGGCCTTCCTGGCCGCCACCCCCGTTGCGATCGCCTTTGCCTTGGGTTTCGCCCTGGCCGGAGCCGCTTGCGCGGGAACCGGGCTGGCGATCAGGACTGTCATGGACATCAACACGACCGCTGCGCGGCCGTGGAGAAACTGGCGGAAATTCATCGCGACCCTTCGGTTACCTTACTTAGCCGCGTTCACCGGTCCTGCTTGGAGCGGGCGGCGGCGGGGGCGGCGGAGGCGTGTAGTTCGGGTGATAGATGCCGTCTGCCGTATAGTAGCCGTCGATCACGCCATCGCCGTCACGGTCTGCTGCCGTGGATCCGGCGACAGAGCCCGGTGGCGGCGGCGGAGCGGCGACGATAGGTTCTTCCTTCTTGCAGCCGGCGAGGGCAAGACCGCTCACTGCCGCCAGAACGATGAGACCTTTGTTCATACAGGGTTCCTCCCTTGATGCGTGCCGGGGGAGGGAAAGCGACGGACTGGCCCCGCGTTCCCATGGCACGTACAAAGGCTTATCGGGCTTGCGACTCCGGGGAATAGTGCTCATCGGCGATGCAGGACGAAAGGTGGCGCATTCAAGGCGGACTGCCCGGAATCAGGCGAGTCGAGGCTGGGAGGGTGCCGGTCGGCACTCAGTCCACGGCATCTCGGAGCACTGCGATGCCGCGCTTGCGCTGCTCGCGCAGTTCGCGCTTGAGCGCCGCCGGATCGCGCGCGACGACGAAGCCGAAGCTCACGCCGCCTTCCTTGCCGATCGTTGCGTGATGCAGCTTGTGGGCCTGGACGAGGCGCTTGGCGTAACCCCGCTTGGGAACCCAGCGGAAGTAGCGCTGGTGCACCAGGCCATCATGGATGAGGGTGTAGATCACGCCGTAGACCAGCACGCCCAGCCCGATCCATGTCCCCGGCTCCCAAGCCGAAGCTCCCATCACCATCGGCGATCCCAGCGCGAACATGCCGATGCTGATCGCCGCTCCGACGAGCGCGTAGAGGTCGTTCTTCTCCAGCACATTGTCATGCGGTTCATGGTGATCCTTGTGCCACGCCCAACCGAAGCCGTGCATCACGTACTTGTGGCTGGACCACGCGACGAACTCCATCGCGGCAACGGTGGCAAGGACGGTCAGGAAGATGGCTGGAAGCGACATGCCGGCCTTATAGCAGGCGCAGCCGCCTGCGACACTCTCTTACAAACGCAGACTATTGTGCGACGGCCCATATCACTGCCGTTCAGCTTCGCAGACCTAAAACTGAATGCATGGAAGCGAGGCGGCACTGCCGAACTTCCCCTAACAGCGCGTTGACGAAGTCGGTGTGATCTGATTCAGCCTGGATACGGAAAGAAGGCGGTCAGCGACGATGGCGATGCGACGTGATGGTGATGTGCAGGCGGATCTGATCGTGTCGTGGTCAGA
>NZ_WVTD01000032.1 GCF_009856825.1 Novosphingobium silvae
TATCTGACCACGACACGATCAGATCCGCCTGCACATCACCATCACGTCGCATCGCCATCGTCGCTGACCGCCTTCTTTCCGTATCCAGGCTGAATCAGATCACACCGACTTCGTCAACGCGCTGTTATGCCCGATGTACGGGTCGTTCTGGAAGTAGTGGTGCAACCGACCGCGGTTTCGTCAAACTAAGGTTTGCGTCTGCCTGCCATAGCAAACCCATATGATGACCCAAAATGCTCCGACGTCGGCATCCAACCATAACCTATACGGCTGCATAGGGTTTTCATATGCACCCCATAATCAACTACTGGGTTACGCAGGCGATCCGGGGGCATATCGCTATTGGCTCCACACCGCCGCACGCCTGGTCGGTGATAAGGGTCATCAAGCGCGTATCAGCGCGAGGAGAGAAGATATCATGGCGAGAGGCAGAATTCGGTTTGGTGCGTTCATCACGCCTTTCCACACCCCTGACGAAAATCCCGGTCTGGCGCTGGAGCGTGACTTCGAGCTGGTCGAGTGGATGGAAAAGCTGGGCTACGACGAGGTCTGGTTCGGCGAGCACCACAGTGGTGGCTGGGAGATCAACTCGAGCCCCGAACTCGCAATCGCTACGGCAGCTCAGCGCACATCGCGCATCCGCCTTGGCACCGGGGTTTCATCGGTTCCCTATCATCACCCCTTCATGCTTGCCGACCGTATCCGCCAGCTCGAGTATCTGACGAAGGGCCGTGTAATGTTCGGCATGGGTCCGGGCTCCCTTCCGTCGGACGCCCATATGCTGGGCATCGATACCGCGAAGGTGCGCGACATGCTCGACGAAGCGATCGGACCGATGGTCCGCCTGCTCAAGGGCGAGACCGTCACCTGCAAGACCGACTGGTTCGAGATGCGCGACGCGCGCCTTCAGCTCGCTCCTTACGATGAAAACGGTGTCGATATAGCGGTCGCCAATCAGGTTTCCCCCACTGGCGCCCGCGCAGCGGGCACGTTCGGCCTTGGGATGCTCTCGCTCGGCGCTACCACGACAGGCGGCTTCAACGCCCTCGCCTCCAACTGGGCGATCGCCGAAGATCTGGCCAAGGATCACGGACAGACCGTGGACCGGTCCCGCTGGCGGTTGGTCGGCCCGATTCATGTTGCTGAAACTCGCGAGCAAGCCCGCGCGAACGTCGAATACGGTTTCCACCGCTGGATCGACTACTTCCGTCATGTGGCGGCCCTTCCGCTGGCACCCGCCGGCGTCGATCCCGTCCAGATGATGATCGATTCGGGCTTCGCAGTGGTCGGCACGCCTGACGATGCCGTCGAGCAGCTCGAGCGACTCATCGATCAGTCCGGCGGCTTTGGATGTTTCCTCAAGCTGGGCGTGAACTGGGCCGATTTCGCCCAGACCAAGCGCTCGTACGAACTCTTCGCACGATACGTCATTCCGAAGATCAACAACCTCAATGCCAACCGCGTGGCCTCTGAAGCCTGGCTGCGCGACAATCATGCAACGTTCTCCGGCGCCATGAAGTCGGCGGTGAGCGCACGAATCGATTCCCATGTGGCTGAAAAGGGGGCTCAGCATGTAGCGCCCGGCGTTCAAGACGCACTCAAGGCCTGAGCTAGGCCGCACCGTTCGGACGGCGCTCGCTCCCAACCGGGCGCCGTCCGGACATTCAATCCCCACCAATTATCCATGAAACAGGTAATTCGATTGATCGAAGAACCCTTCGTCAAAATGTACCAGCTGCAGCCCAAGGAAGGTATGACTGACGACCTCATCGCGGCTCTGCGCGCGTTGGCCGCTTCGCTCGCGGACATCGACGAATGCCTGAGTTGCACCATGCTGGTGGGTCATAAACCGGCCGAGACGGTGGTTTTCATGGAGCGCTGGCGCAGCGCGGCGGGCTATCGCAGCGCATCGAGCCAGATCGACGGAAGTCTGTTCGCACCCTTTGCCCGCCTCCTTGCAGCCAAGCCGCAAGTATGTGAACTCGCCGAAATGCCACTTACCGCCTGAATGGAAAGGTGAGGAAGCACTCCCTTTCATTCAGCCTGCATCGCCGCGCCCAGCCTCCGTCTTTCGCGGCTGAACTTGCCAAGCACGCGCTGCCTGGCCATCTGACCGCCATGATCCGATCTGCTCTTGCTGCGCATGAGTGAGCAAGATCTCCGCGAACGCAGGTCAGGAGCCCGAAGCAGCTTCTTCATCGGGAAAGATGAGGATGTGGAACAGGCGGGTCTCGAAATCCACCATTCCCCGCTGTGTCGCGCGCTCCGCATCCCCCACGCCATTTTGGGTCATTCGCTCCGCAATGAGGGTCACGAGCATGCTTCGATAGTCTGCGAGCAGCTTTCGAAAGTGCGGATTACGCGCAGCTTCCAGGAACAGTTCGAAGCGCGCTAGGCCTCTCTGACGGTTTGACGGGCGGGAAAAGTGCGAAAGCAACGCTTCGAAATTTACCGAACCATCATCGAAAAGGTAATCCTGCGCATCCTGAAAATCGGCGCCAAGCACTGAGTCCATCGCAAGCTCAAGCAATGCTTCCCTGGTTTTGCAATAGTAGGAGGTGGAACTGGCAGGCAGACCAGCAGCCTGGTCAACCGCGCGGTGCGTCAGTCCGCGCGCACCCTTCTCGGCCAGCGTCTGTACCGCAGCATCCGCGATCATTTGTTGCCGCTCTGTTCTCATCGGCATTCATAAATCCTATACAGATGTATTGTTAGAGCCCTCTACGGGTGTATAGGCCCCGGCATAGACGACGCCACGCTCGAAGGCGAGCCGTGGAAACGCTGGAGCCTCCCCTATGAAAAAACAAAGCACGTCTCCCCGGGTTTGGTATCTCTCATTGTTGGGATCTGCCTTGGCGCTAACGGGTGCAATTCTTGCAGCCGGCGGGGCTTATCTCGCAGCGCTGGGTGGGTCGTGGTACTATCTTCTGGCCGGTGCCGGGCTGACCGTCGCCGGGATCCAAGTCGCACGATCACACCTCTCTGGCGCCATCGTATTTGCCGGCGTCTTGCTAGCAACCGTGATCTGGTCGATCTGGGAAGTCGGATTCGAATTCTGGCCCCTTGTCCCTCGGCTCGGCCCTTTCCTCGTTATGACGGCGGTGCTGCTCGCAATCCTGCCCCATCTTACAGACGGACGAGGCCGCCGCGCTGCAAACATCGGCGCGCTGGCGGTCCTAGGCGGAATAATTGTTGGGTTTGCGTCAATGTTCCAGGCGCACGGGGTTATTCGACCGGACACGCCGAAGAGAACTGCTGGCCCGGCGGCCCACAACCAAACCGAATCGCGCTGGCAGTATTTCGGACGAACTCCTGCGGGCACACGCTTTGCGCCCGAGGAACAGATTACGCCTGCTAACGTCGCCAGCCTCAAGGTAGCCTGGACCATGCGGACAGGCGATATGAGCAAGACAGGTGTCGAAGCGCAGAACACGCCGCTTCAGATCGGTAACAGGCTGTACGCCTGCACGCCGCGCAACCAGGTCCTGGCCTTGGACGCCGATAGCGGAAAAGTTCAATGGCGTTTCGACCCTGGTATCCGTGAAACCAGCTATAGCCGATGCCGCGGACTGGGATACCACGAGACAGATCAGGTCAAGGCGACCAACTCCGCCTCTACGACCCATAATTTTGTGGCGGAATGCCGCAAACAGATCGTGATGACCACGGTCTCCGCCAAGATGCTTGCCTTCGACGCCGAAACCGGAAAGGCATGCAAATCGTTCGGCCAAAACGGCGTCGTTGATTTGCAGCGACAGGTCGGTGGCGGTAACCCTGCGTTCTATTTCCAGACCTCCGCTCCCACTATCGTACGAAACCTCGTCATCGTCGGCTCCTTCGTGATGGACGGTCGCGCAGAGAAGATGCAGTCGGGGGTCATCCGGGCTTACGACGTGAAGAGCGGAAAGCTGGTTTGGGCGTTTGACGCATCGCGTCCCAATGAAACAACGCCCCCGGCAGACGGCAAGGATTTCGCGCCTAGCACGCCCAACATGTGGTCAACGCCGGCATTCGACGACAAGCTGGGAATGATCTACCTGCCACTCGGCGGCGGTTCCGATGATTTCTGGTCGGAAAACCGTAGCAAGGCGACCGAAGAATATTCGACGTCGATCCTCGCACTCGACATCGCCACCGGACGCGAACGTTGGAAATTCCAAACTGTTCATCATGATCTGTGGGATTACGATGTCGCTTCCCAACCTGCGCTTGTCGATGTGCTCGATGAGCACGGCCAGACCGTTCCTGCGCTCATCCAACCAACCAAGACTGCGCAGATCTTTATGCTCGACAGGCGGACCGGGAAACCGATCAGTCCTGTGAAGGAACTCCCAGTGCCCCAGCGCGGGCAGCCAGGTAACAGAACATCCCGCACCCAGCCATACTCGGTTGGCATGCCGCAGATTGGGTCCAGCGGCCTGACCGAAGCTTCTATGTGGGGTGCCACCTTCTTCGACCAACTCGCATGTCGCATTGCCTTCCGCAAAGTTCGGTATGAAGGTCCCTTCACCCCCATCACCACCAAGCCAACCCTGTTTTATCCAGGCTATTATGGCGGCTTCAACTGGGGCGGCGTTAGCATCGATGAAAGTCGCAATCTGATGATCCTCAACGACATTCGGATGCCGCAGGTCGTCACTCTGGTGCCGCAGGCCGAAGTGGATCCTAAGGAGGCCTCAGTTTCCGACTCGCTCGGCTTGTATCCGCAGCAGGACGGTGCTTTTGCCACCCGGCACCAGTCGCTGATGTCGGTTCTTGGGATTCCTTGCAATTCACCGCCATGGGGAACCATGACGGCGATTGACCTGAAAACCCGTCAGATCGTGTGGCAGCGGCCTATGGGAACTATCAAAGATTCCGTTCTGCCAATCGGCGTCAAATCGCCGCTCCCAATCCCGGTGGGCATGCCGACACTCGGTGGACCGATGACAACGGCCTCAGGTCTGACATTTTACTCTGGCACGCAGGATTACTACTTGCGGGCGATCGACACTCAGACCGGCGATGAATTGTGGAAAGGGCGCCTACCCGTCGGCACCCAATCGACCCCTATGACCTACACATCGCCGAAATCGGGGAGGCAATATGTCATCGTCACTGCTGGTGGGTCACGAGGCTCTCCGGACCACGGCGACTTTATCATAGCATACGCTCTGCCCAAGAAGGCGCCCTAACCGTGCAAGGCTGCCGACCTCAGTTAATTTCTGCGAACGGCAGCCTTAAATTCGTTCGAATGATACCGATTTTCCGTCACCACAACGAAAAACAAAACTCTGTTTATTACTAATAAATTTAGATTATAATTTGAAATTATCTAATCAATTTTTGATCTACATTTCAAGATTTGATTACAGGCGATTCCCGATAATCGAATCCTACGAAATCACGGCAATCCGCTTTGCGGCCTATTCAATGCAATGTGCGCATTGCACGCACTCATAGTATTCCCGTCGAGCATCATACAACCTCGGCCCTCAAGCCTCTCAATAGCAGCGTGCTTCCAATAGCCATTGGTGGCATCTCCTTTCATGATGCCCTTTCTGCACCTCTCACGGCGATCGCAGCAATTTATGCTTTGCGCCCAGCTAGTTGTGGACAGTAAGCTTCTCATTGGTTGAAGGCACGCTGAGGTTGGAAATCGCAGGGATGGAGAAATTCTTTTGCTACGGCGTCCTGCCCTTTGCCAGATAGGAGCGCCATCACCCAATGTCTCTGCAAACGACGCGTAGTCGCCGTTCAGCCTCCGTTATGTGCTCCCTGGAAGCAGCACGTTCGTATCTTCCCTGCTCGGCCAGAGCGTTGTCCGCCCAAGGCATATGAGGCTGACAAGGCGGTGAATGGCCTCAGTAGCTGGCGCGAAGCGTGAGCAGAACGTTTCGCGGCTCGCCATAGTTGTTGTACGTGTTTATCGAGCCGACGCGGACATAATAGACCTTGTCGAACAGGTTGTTCGCGATCACGAAAGCACGCAGGTGCGCGTTGAAGCGGAAGCCCAACTGCGCATTGGCGATGGCGAAGGCGCCCTGCTCGCGTACCCCTGCAACACCGGCGCCGACAACGCCGCTTTGTGCGTTGAGGCCGATCGCAGCGAACGCCCCGCCCAGCGCTTCAGGCTCGTATCGCGCATAGGCCTTGAACTGGTGGCGCGGCGTGAAGATGTCGAACACGGCGCCCTGCTGGCTGGCAGGCGCCACCGCATATTCCGTTTTCACGTTGGTATAGCCTAGCGTCAGGTCCAGCCCAGCAATCGGACTGCCGGTCGCTTCGAACTCGAACCCCTCGATCTTCACTTCGCCTGCCGCGACGTAGAACCCGGGCGCGGTCACGTCTTCCAGCAGACGGTTCTTGTCCTTGCTGCGAAACACGGCAGCTGAGGCATTGAGCCTGCCGTCAAGGAAGCGCCCCTTGAGGCCGACTTCATACTGCTGCCCCACACGCGGATCGAGGACGGTGCCGTCCTTGCGCAGCGCGGTCTGCGGATTGAAGATGTCGGCATAGCTGCCATAGAGCGTGACGTTCTTGGCAAGGTGCAGCACCGCGCCGACGCTGGGGGTGAACTGTCCGCGCTCCTTCGACGTCACGCGAAACGCAGTGACAGGCGACGGGGCGATGCCGCGGATGCGGTTGGTATAGTCGCTGATCCGGCCACCGAGCACGATGGTCAGCGGCTCCAGCGGACGCAGGCGCAACTGCGCGTGGAGCCCCGATTGCCGCAGATCCGTCTCGCTGCCCGAGGTGAAGGCACGGGCAGGTCGCGGAACGACGTCAGCATCGAAGATCGAGAACCGCCCCGCCACCGTCTGGGATCGCGACAGGAACGCAGTCGTGCGCTTGTCGAAGCTGTAGCCGATGGTCAGGTCATGCTGGCGCCCGAACAGAGTGAAGGGGCCGGTCGCGTAGGCGTCCAGCGCCTCCTTGCCGTTCTCACCCTCGCTGCGGCGGTTCACATAGGTGGCGGTAAGCGTCGCAGGATCGACGCCCGTGCCGGGCTGGATGAAGGCGTCCATCCACGAGCGCGGGATGTCACGCTTCAGCGCGCGCACCACGATTGACCAGTCTCCCACCCGCTGCTGCACTTCGGCGGCATATTCCACCGTCTTCTCGGTGAAGATGTTCCAGTCCGGCAGGTGCTGGAAGCTGCGCGGAAAGTTCAGGAAGCCCTGGTTGGAGAAGGCCGGCTGCCCGTTCATCGGGGTGTTGGCCTTGTTGTCCTGGTACGAGATCGACGCGCCAATCGTCGTGCTGGGCGTCAGGTCGTAATCCAAGGCGCCATAGGCGATCATCTTGCGGGCATGCGACTTGGCCTGGAAGAAATCACGATCGGTCAGGCTGGCCACCGCCCGCACGCGCAGCCGCCCGGCTGCGTCCACCGGGCCGCCGACGTCGAACTCGCCGCGATAGTTGTTCCACGAACCGGCCGACAGGGCGCCGGAGACCGCTACCTTGTCCTGTCCGCGCTTGCGTATGAGGTTGATCGTGCCGCCTGGCGAACCCGACCCCCGAAACAGGCCCGTCGGTCCACGCTGCACTTCAAGGCGCTCGTAGATCACCAGATCAAACTCGGGCACGCCGGACGAGAAAGTCGAGGGGACGCCGTCGTAGGCATAGTCCAGCACGAAGCCACGCGCACGATAGTCCGGGTTGGAGCCATCGAACGGCATCACGGTGATTCCGGTTACCTGCTGCAACGCCTCGCCGATCGTGAAGAAGTTGCGATCCTCTATCTGCTCGCGCGTCACCACGCTCACCGATTGCGGGATTTCCAGAATGTCGGCAGGCGCCTTCCCCGCGACCGTCGCCTTCTTGGGCGCGTAACTGTCATCCTCGCGGATGGCAGTAACCGTAATCTCACCGCGATGGGCGGATGTCTGGTCTTCGGTTTCAGCCAAGGCAGGCACGGCAAACAAAGGCGCGCCCAGCAGGGCCGCCGTCAAATGCAATCGGATCAAAATCACCCCCGTTTTCAAATTTCA
This sequence comes from Novosphingobium silvae, assembly GCF_009856825.1. Taxonomy (GTDB): domain Bacteria; phylum Pseudomonadota; class Alphaproteobacteria; order Sphingomonadales; family Sphingomonadaceae; genus Novosphingobium; species Novosphingobium silvae. The sequence goes on from NZ_WVTD01000032.1 coordinate 7,974, forward strand.
AATGTTATGGTATATCATCTCTATAAATTCACAAGAGGCCGACCATGACCTTCCAACAGAACATCGTCCCGGCTATCGATGGCCGCCTGCCCGTCACCGTGCTCTCGGGCTTTCTGGGTGCGGGCAAGACCACGCTGCTCAACCACATCCTCGCCAATCGCGAGGGCCTGCGCGTGGCGGTGATCGTGAACGACATGTCGGAAGTGAACATCGATGCCGATCTGGTGCGTGGCGGCGAGGCGGCGCTGTCCCGCTCCGAGGAAGCGCTGGTGGAAATGACTAACGGCTGCATCTGCTGCACCCTACGAGATGATTTGCTGCAGGAAGTTCGCGCACTGGCCGAAGCGGGCCGCTTCGACTATCTCGTCATCGAGAGCACTGGCATTTCCGAGCCTCTGCCCGTCGCCAGCACCTTCTCTTTCCGTGACGAAGCAGGGCATTGCCTGGGCGATGTGGCGCGGCTCGACACGATGGTCACCGTCGTCGATGCGATCAATCTGCTGAAGGACTACTCCAGCCAGGACTTCCTGGCCGATCGCGGCGAGGCACTGGGCGAAGAGGACTCGCGCAGCCTTGTCGGCCTGCTGGTCGAGCAGATCGAGTTCGCCAACGTGGTAATCGTCAACAAGACGTCATCTGTCGAGCCGGAGCACCTCACGGTCGTAAAAAAGCTGGTTGCCAGCCTGAATGCCGATGCGACTATCATCACCTGCGACCACGGCAGGGTGCCGCTTGCGCAGATTCTCGCCACCGGCACTTTCGACGAGGAAAAGGCGGCGCAGCATCCGCTGTGGGCCAAGGAACTCTACGGCTATGCCAGCCACACGCCCGAGACCGAAGAATACGGCATCGAGAGCTTCGTCTACCGCGCCCGCCGCCCGTTCGATCCAGCCAAGTTCCACGCTTTCCTGACCACAGACGGCCTTGACGCAGTGGTGCGTGCCAAGGGTCACTTCTGGCTGGCGACCCGGCCCGACTGGGTAGGCGAACTGGCCGTCGCCGGATCGCAGACCATCACTTCGCGCATGGGTCGCTGGTGGGCAAGCATACCCAAGCACCAGTGGCCGGAAGACGACCGCTTCGAGGGCTTCGTCGCTGCGCACTGGGCAGCGCCATGGGGCGATCGGCGGCAGGAACTCGTCTTCATCGGCATCGGAATGGACGAGGATCGAATTCGTACCCGGCTGGATGCATGCCTCCTGCCTGTCGACACCTTTGCCCCCGCTCAGTGGCAGGATTTGCACGATCCGTTCCCCGCCTGGGGCGAGCAGGCGCTGGAGGCGACACAGTGAGCATCGCGGCACTCGAACGCACCGGCGCCGCGTGGATCGCCGACGAGGACTCGGCGGTGCTCGAGCGCATCCATGAAAGGCATGTCCAACTCGCCTTGTGGCAGCGGCGCCGCCCGCGTGCCCTCGACTGGCTCGACAGCCTCGATTTCGACGAGATCGACGATGTGCAGAAGACCTTGGCAGTGGAAAGCCTGGCATTTTGCCTTCCCGGTATTCTGCTCGAAGCGGGCTATCCCGATGGGGCGCATACCGCATTGAGCCAGGAGATCGGCACCCTCGCCTGCCTCTACGCCCAGATCATGGAAGTCGAATCCATCCGAATGCGGCTTGAGATCGTCGAGACCGACGCCTGCCGCAAATTCCACATGGACAACGTCAAGGCGCGCCTGCTGATGCCATTCACCGAGCCGGGCACCGAGTGGATCGAGGTAGACGCAGCGCCCGACAGCCAGGTCCGCCACCTGCGCGCGGGAGCCGTCGGCTTGTTCAAGGGACGCATCTGGGCCGAAACCCCAGCAATTCTCCATCGCTCGCCGCCAATTGCAGGGACCGGCGTCTCGCGCCTCCTCCTCGTGCTAGATCTGGCCTCGCCGACGGCTTTTGCGGAAAACTGATCGCGCAGATGCATAGGTTCGGTGCCGACCGATAGTGTTGAAGAAGTCGATCTTCGCTAGGTGCTGGGATTGAAGCGGGAATGGGCTGAATGACGTTTTGGCCTTCAACCCTATACTAGTTGAGCCTTCATCGGCAGAAGCTTGGCCATCTTGCGAAGGTTCTGAGCGGTAGCGGCGAGGAGGAACTCGTCTTTTGCTCCATTTGGTCCACGCAGGCGCAACCGGTCCAGCTTCAGTATGCGCTTGAGATGCGCGAACAGCATCTCGACCTTCTTTCGTTCCCGACGTGAAGTGACATAGGCTTCGGTCAGCGCCAGATCGCGGGCTAGATCGCGAACGCCTTCATGGACTGAACGCAGGATTTTGCGGACGGGCTGGCCCGGGCAGCAGTCCGGCTTAAGCACGCAAGCGTCACAATCGGCTTTGGCCGCGCGATATCGCATGAAGCCATCCTGATCGACGCCGGAGCGCGCTGTTGCGAAGTTGCGATGCTGCCGCTTCAGATCCTTTTCCCCGGGGCAGACATAGACATCGCGCTTATGCTCGAAGCGGAAGGCGGATCACCGCCGACAAGTCCCTCTGCCATGCAGCGCTCCACCGTCGTCTCGAACAGCTTTCGCAGCAGATCGCTGTCGCGGAACCGGCCATGGCGGTACTTGGAAAACGTCGAGTGTTTAGGCACATCGCCTTCCAGTCCCAATCTGCAAAACCAGCGATAGGCTAGGGTGAGGAGTACCTCGTCGCACAACCGGCGTTCCGAGCGGATCCCCATGCAGTAGCCGATGAGCAGCATCCGGATCATCAGTTCCGGGTCAAAGGACGACCTGTCTCCCTGTAATAGGGCTGCAAATGCTCGCGGATGCCGGACAGATCCACGAACCTGTCAATCGATCGCAGCAGATGACCTGCCGGTACGTGCCGCTCCAGGTTGAAGCTGTAAAACAGCGCCTCCTGCGCCACCGTCCGCTCGCCCATCATCGGCCTGCCTCCCTCCCGCAAGAACAGTGAATCAGACCCCGAAGACTACTTCAAGCCGGAGTTTTTCAACACTATCGACCCTTCCAAGACATTCAGCCGCCGATTTCGCATTCCCAGGTAGGGACGTTCCGCTTTTCCTGTCGGAGCGCGCACGCCGGGCCGGCGACGGGCTTTCCGTATCCAGAACCCAATCTGAAGATAGCGGCCATTCACGCGCTGTCTGACAACGGGTGTTGGTTCGGTATATGCGCCCCTCGAAACCCTCGATATGGTCACCTGACTCAAACCAAACTGACTCTGGAAAACCCGAGAGCGGTTCACGGGACTACCTCACTCTTTCTTGTGCGAGGCCTTGACTCGGGATGCCCCTGCCTGACCAAGTACAGCACTCTCGCCTACCCGCATTCCATCCCGCGCAGGCCTCAATTGAGACGACTGCGCTCAATTTGCGAACGCTTGCTGACAATGTCGGCTGAAACACTGCGCTTGGCCGCCATTAGGGAAGATCCATCATCCGCGGATGCCGCTTTTACCCGGAGTATTCCCGACGCGCAAACTTCACCTCGTTGCCATATCTATGGATCTTGGCCAGCCCCTTGTGGGCAAGCGTTCGAGCCGCCCGATCGACATCGTAGACGAGCTCATCGATCCTTAGGGCGACTTCCTCGGCCGTGACCGACGCATTGTCACTCAAGGCTGCAAGCACGAGCACTTCGAGAGCCTGATCGTACGGCGGAAGCACGTTGCCCTTTTCGAACCGCTCGCACCAAACGATGAAGCCTCTCCAGACGACAAAGTGAGCCTTGCAACCATGCTCCTTCCAAACCGAGGGATAAAGGGTCGGGCCCTCGCCGCGTCTGTCCAGGCGCCATGCCTTGCCTGCACGCGGATCGAGGTTGATCACAACGGTCTCCCCACATCCGTCCGGGCATGCCATCACAACGGAGCGCAGCAATCCTCGGTGCACAAGAGCATAATCGCCCGGACGCCTCAGTAATGCTTCTGCATCGCCCCTGTATTGAGCGTCGCCGACGAACTGGGTTCTTCTCGCAGGCAGCTGGGTCATGACCTGTTTCCGTGATAGGGCTGGCGCACGGGAAGATCCCAATTTTGCCCACGCCCTAATGCCCCATGCCGGGAGCACGCGATGCAATCGTGAACCGGGTTTGATGCCAATGTGCGGACCTCACCGCGAATTCCGTCATACCGCTGGAAGCGCGGTTTTGCAGGCACGGGAGTTACCGCGCCAAGGAGCATGGTGATCGCGAGCGATGAGACGGTAGAATTGATGGATATGACTGCTGGCTGCGGAACACGCTCGCCGATGACATAGCGATCGGCCATCCGTTGTTCCGGCGTCATCAGTTCCTGCCGGATCTGGTCTCCATCGAGTGCTCGTGTGCAGGTGAGACAAGCCAGACCGGGCGAAAGCATCTGCACTCGACCGGTGATGTGGGTGACATCGCCTTGCGCCGTCGTGATGCTCACTCCCATGTCGATTACCGGGATGAAGAACTGGTACGCGACCTGGTTTACCAGCGCACGACTGGCATGCGAATCCGTGCACAGCAAGATAAAGTCGCATGCAGTGAGGGATGCCATGTTTCCAACGTCAACGACGTCGGCGCAGAGTGCGACGATGGTCATCGAGGGCCTGATAGCCCGCATCATTCTTGCCGCGACCTCCACCTTTGGGGCTCCGACGTCCGATGGAATCGTTCCGACCACGCGGTTCAGATTGGTGGTCTCGACGAGATCGGGATCGATCAATGTAACTGTATCGACCCCCAGGTGAGCCAGCTGCTGGCAGATCAGCGAGCCCGTTCCGCCGACACCGACCACGCCATAATGGAGACGCCGGAGCAATTGCTGACCAGTGTCTCCAAACGCGCGGATCTGGCGATCCATGCTCTGCTCATTCACGTCTGGCGCCAGGGGAGAACGTAGCGACAGGGTTTCGCCGACTTCCCAGATGTCCACGGGTTCACCGCTTCCAAGGTGCCGTGCCCGGGTTCCGTGGGGACCGATCACCATAGCCAGGTGAGGCAGCTGTGCGCCTCGGCGCTCCATGAATTGCGCTATTTCCGCTTCACCACGATCATCGATTTTCGAGAAGCATGGACAGCTTTCGTCTCTTGGATGGGTATGGATGAAAACAGCGGCCATACCCGACACCCGGCTTCGGTTCGCGACCTCTACAAGAACTGCCGTCTTCAGCGTCGCGGAAACCGGCCCCCTGCTCTCATACGCGTCTTCCAAGAGCACCTGGACGTCAGCGACAAGCCAGGACCCACACGAGGATTCGTATCGGGCGTAACCGATAGCGCAGCTCTCAAGTCCATCCGCGTCAAGCAGTTGCTCGGCCAGTTGCCGATAACCCGGCGATGCAAAACGAAGTCCGCTCATCTCGCCTCCTTCAGTCTTTCGAGGATTACGTTCATCCACGACGACAGCGTGTCGCGATTGGCATCCCAGGCACCGTTGAGGTGCCAAGAAAACCACCACCCCATGATGTCCGCCTCGGGAATCGCCATGGCCTGGGAGTTTTGCGGCAGGCCCCCGCCGGCAAGCCGCAGCCCGCAGTCGGCCCAGAAGCAGTCCAGCTGCGCGTAAGGATAACCCGGCGGGATGAGAAAGCGAATGACGGTCGAGGGCTGCGACCAGCCAACCGGCAAGATGACTTTCGGCACGGTAACGAGCCGGGTCCCACTTGCCAGCCGCTGGATATCGGCCTCGACAAAACGCTCCTGCAGCTGTTCGAGCTGCATGTCGATCGCACCGGACATCAGCCGAAGTTCGCCTTGGGAACCGAGGAGAAACGGCGCACCCCGTGTTCGATGTCGATCCTGACGCGTTCTTCGTCGGACACGAGCTGATCCGGCTCGCTGCCGTGGCCTTCAAGCACGAGGTCATGCGTCGAATCCCAGCCGGGAACGAATGCCTTGATCTCGGCGCCGGTCAGGATGCGCTTGTCGGTCGTGTAGCGCTTGTCGTTCACGAAGAACGGGAAATTCTGGGCAAGTGCGGCCGTGATGAAGGCCTCGACACCCGGTTCCGTCAAATCGACCTGCGATCCCGGCCTGATCAAGCGATCGGTACCGCCGCGGATTTCGAGGAACACAGCCTGTTCTGCTCCGATTCCGCTCAGTGCACGCAGGGCTTCCTCCGAGACAGTGGGCATTCCCCAGACGATCCTTCGACCGTTGAGGGTGAACCGATAGAGCGGATCGCCGGAGAACGCGATGAAGCGATAGGCCTTGCGTTCGCGCAGATCGACGGCTTCGTCGGGCCGTACATCCTCGAAATCCCCCCCTTCGCTGACCACGAACAAGGAGTAGCGATCCAGATCGCGAATATTCGCAGCATAGAGGACCTGACGACCGAGCGGAACCGGGTCATCCAGGATCAGCGGGCTGAAATCGACGCTGTCGACCGCCAGGCCCACGCGATATTTACCGCCCCGCAGCGCCCTTTCTTCGCGCACGGCATCGCATACATCGTCGATATCGGCGGCGTTTGTCATATGAGACATAAATCAATCCTTGTCGCGACCGACGCGAAGATGCGGTGGCCTTACAACACCAATCGGGACGACCTCACCGAACCGGAACCGGCGCGCGGAAAATTTCCGGAGCCCCTCACCTGCTGGTGGCCCGATCCGTCCGGCAGAGGTCGCGCATCGAGCGCCGCGTTCTTATCCCACCGGCGCGCGAAAATTTTCCAGTTCCGTAAATCGGGCAGGACGGCGATTAGATCACCGAGAAGCAATGGAAGATTGAAATGCCCGATCACCGTCACGAAGACCGATGCTGCATCTGCGGCTTCATTCCGCCCTACCTTGTCGAATCCCTGGCGGACAGCGAGGATGCGAGGGTTCGCAAGGTCGCCTTCGCGACGCTGGAGGCGACCACCACTGCGCGAGCGACCCGGCTGGTCAATCCCTCGCAGCTGCTGGGCCGCTCTGTAGCGCCCGGGCAGGGTCGCAGCCGCGTGGTCTACGATATGGAAGGCCGATCGATGCCGCTCCCAGGAACGCTGCGCCGCACCGAATATCAGTCCGCAGTCTTACAGGATGAGGTCGACGAAGCCTTCGAGAATGCCGGACGCACGTACGAGTTCTATCGCTCCGTGATGGGGCTGGATTCGCTTGACGGCGGAGGTTTTCCGATCGTTTCGAGCGTGAATTTCGGCTTCCAGGTTGGAAATGCGTTCTGGGACGGCGAGCGTATTGTCTACGGTGCCGGAGATGGAAACCTTTTCCTTCCGTTCACACGGTCACTGGCGGTCGCCGCCCATGAAATGAGCCACGGTGTGCTGAGCTTCTCTTCTGACCTCGATTATGAGGGCGAGACCGGTGCCCTCAACGAGAGCTTCTGTGACGTGATGGGCATCTCGGTCGAGCAGTATACCAATGGAACGAGCGTGGCCGAGGCCCGCTGGTCGCTTGGCGCTGAACTCTTGGGCCCGGCCCTGGCCGATGTCGAAGCGATCCGGACGTTCGAGGCCAGGCCGGCGTTCAAGGACCATCCGAACCTTTCCACCGACCCTCAGCCAAAACACATGAGGGACTATGTCTTCACCGACAAGGACAGGGGCGGTGTGCACATAAACTCCGGTATTCCCAACCATGCCTTCTACCTCGTCGCACAGGCGCTTGGCGGTAACGTATGGGACCGATCCGCGAGAATATGGTTCGAGGCTTTCACGAACGTACTAAACCGGAGAGCGAGCTTTCAGCAGGCAGCGCTTGCCACCGCTTCGGTCGCCCGGCAGAAATTCGGTGAGGAAGCCGGACTGGCTGTCTCGAATGCATGGCGAGCCGTTGGGGTCCAACCTGACGTGAGGCCATGAGGGTCGAACTGACACAATCAGGCGGATGGGCAAATCTGACCTTGCGTTGCCTGGTGGACAGTTCCAGTTTGCCGGCTGATGTGGCGGCCGAACTCGATGACGCCGTGCAGGCGCTTCTCAGCGCCGGCATGGGGCAAGTCGGGCGGGTCCGGGATGCCGCAGTGCTCGAGTTCAAGTTCGAGAAGGGCGGCAAGGTCACCCGCGCCCGGTTCGATGAGACCGCTGCGCCCAAGGAGCTGGACCGTGTCCTACGGATATTGCGTCCGCTGCTTAAGCCCATCCCTTTCCAGGCCGACTAGGTGTCACCACCAGTTGCGATGATGTTTCGGAGCGTAGATTGGCCGGTGTTCTCGCTCCGGCCATCTCATCATCTCGAAGCTGAGGTCGCCGTCGATTCCAACGGGCCAGCTTATGATGGACGGTAGACGAAAGCCCGCCAACGAGTTGAGAACAGCCAGCGGGTCCGCTCCGGTATCGGGCGGAAACTGATCAGCCCTGACCAGGACCTCTCCCAGCTTCGATCGATTTCCTATGAAGAGGTTGGGAACCGATATCTCGGACATCCACATTGTCTCGGGCAGCTTTTGCGCGAGGACTTCCTTGGCTTGGCCTGTATGGGTGGTGTCGGGCAGCGTCGCGATATATTCGTCACGGGTGATCAGCGTCGTGCGAAAGACCTGTCGCTCACGCAATTCCGATAAATGCTTCCACCAGCGGCCCTGGCCAAAGCCGGTGGGTGCAATCTCGCGGATGAGCAGTCCCAGGATCTGTCTTGCGAAATCCTCGGCTTGGGTCGGCGACACCTTCACCCCTTCGGGAAGGATCGCGATAGCAAGCCTGGGTTTGAGCGGAGCATCCTTGGCCGGGAGCAGTCCTGCCTTGGAAAGGCAGAAATACGGGCCGAGCATGTCGTCGTGCATGACCAGATGATCGGTCCATAAACTGCTCGAGGAGACGGTCGTCTGGCCTTTCTTGTGAAGCTGCGTCCCGATCGGATGCCACTCATCCGAGTTGATCGTATGTCCAAGGACGGGGATGACATGGTCGGTGTGCCCGTCGGACAGCACAAGCAGGCTTGCTGAGCCGGAATCCGCCAGCAGCGCAGGAAGCTCCCAGCCCTCGGACAGATTAGGCTTCCAAGATTTTCCCGGATCGTAGGGAATTGCCCGCAAATCCCCGAACTCACGTAAGGCGTGACCGACCTGGACCGTCGTCACCTTGCGGGTGCGCGGATCATATCGCCACGATTCATTGAGCTGCGGCACCGAGACGCTGCGGGACGTCATGGTGCGGATCAGCGTTCTGACCGCACTGTGTGGACAAATGCTGGTGAGACCGTTCTGCTGGCAAAAATAGGAAGAGGGTATCGTGTGCGTCACCCCCATGAAGCTGAGCGCGAGTTCGGAACTGATCGGTACGTGATTGTTCAACAGCGGCTCGGTGCCATACTGACTGCCGGGCAGACGCAAGATCGCCTCGAAAACGTAGCTGCGCTTTCCCTCCGCAGTGGGGAAGGTGATGATCGTGACCTGCCCGATCACGGCATTGGACTCAATCCGGTTCGCATCGCGGTCCCGGCGCACGCCGCATCGTAGAAACGTGACCGCGCAGGCGGTGACATCACCGCCGGTAAGGTCGCTGGACGCTTCAAGGTGGCCCAGCTCCTCAAGGATATCGCTCCGTTCGAGGACGTCCTCGACCACAATCGAGCGCGCGCCCATCTTGCGTACCAAAGTGCAGATCCGGTGGATCGGCGCGCCGGATTCCTCGCTTGGCCCCCCGGCCCAGTAACGATGGATCAGCCCATGATAGAAGGAGAATGGCGGTGAGCATCTGGACCAGCGCTCAGCCGTCGCAACGCGATTCCACACTGTAAAATTTGATCCGCTCAAGCCCTGATTTAGGGATACCTTCACAACTTTCCGATAAAATGCAATCGCGGCGCTGCTTTGAAGATACGCTTTCCTGTGCGTTTCATGATTAACACAGACCTGAAGATGACACTGGAAATGTTATTGACATGCTTTAAAGGGCCCCGATTGCTCGTTGAAATTTTAAATGATAGGCTAAAGCACCAACTGTGGCGCAAAAGCGTTGCAGGCGGTACACCTCGCTGGGAATGACGGCCATGACCAAGGACGACACTGCTACTCGCACGCCGCGCAAGACTGCGCAGGCCGAGACTGTGAAACTGCGTCTGTCGCTGTCGAAAAAGACGGCGCACGATCTCGTGCGCGTCACCCGCTGGGAGAAGGCGTCGCGCGACACCTCGCTGGAACTGACCGGCCGAAAATAATCGCCATCGCTTCAAAAATCCGGTTCCGGTTTGCAACTGAGGGGCGACTAGGCTCTGAGGAACTGCAGAATCGACCAAAAAGCCATGCGAGTATCTGATCCAGCAAAAGGACTGCCAGGAGCCGACCCGCCGGTCGAGATTCCTCCTCTTACCCGGAACGGGTACACACGGACGCCCCGGACAGAACGGGATATTCAGGAGCTGTGGCACGCAGATCGTCGGCGGCTGGCGGAAGCGTTCTCATCGCCTGACGATGACCTGCCGGGCCGATATTCTACCGAGGCCCTGATATTTTTCATTCGCCGCGCGGTAGTCTCGGGCGAAAGGGTTCTGGCCGAGGACCTTTTCGAGTGCCTCATGAAGCGCTGCAGGCCTGCATTCGCAAAGGCGTTCAGAGCCAACGACGAGGCTGAACGCGAGGATCTGCAATCGGAGGTCTTGGGCGATATTATCCGCCTGCTGCTGGCAGAGGATGACAGCGGCGACTTTCTGCAATCGCGCTTCTGGCTCTATCTGCGCCGCAGGATCGTAACGGCGCGCCGGGATTGGCTCCGCGCAAGGGCCAGGATGCTTCTCAGCGCGGACCTTGCCGTCGAGGACGAGGAGGGCGCTGCGTCTGCTCAGGAGCTCGCCTCGAGCGAACTCTCTCCGGAGGATCGAGCGATACTGAGCGATGCGCTGGCACGATTGCCGCATCCGCTTCGCGAACTCGTTATCTTGCGATTCTATGAGGGCTGGCGGGTCGGAGATGAATCCTCCGACACAAAATCCGGCGCCGAGCCGACACTTTCAGAGTTCTACAAAATAACGCCCCGGGCAGTGCGCAAGCGCCTTGCCAAAGCGCAAGGGCTGCTCAAATCGAAAGAAGGATGAAACGATGAGCGAGAAAGGTCGCCTCGAAGACATACTCGACGGCATGCTCGCTGAATTCGGCGCACCGACCGCCGATGCGATCAGCGCCACCTCGCGGCGCTTTCCGGAATATCGCGCAATGCTCCTGGAGTTTGCCGCCAGCTGGGCTGAGGAAGTGCATCTGCCGGAGCCGGTCGAAACAGGATCCACCAGCGAGATCGCACTTGTGAATGCCAGAGGCGAATTCGCGGCAAGGCTGGCGGCACGGACCCAACCCGCCACGCTGGCCGCCTTGGCGGGGGCGGTCGGCAGGACGCTGCAGGATATAGCGGATCGCTGCCGCTTCAGCGTCATCGTCGCCCGCAAGCTCGACGCCGGGGTGATTGACCCATCGAGCGTCGGCGAAATCTTGCCCAGGAAGATTGCCGGGCTGCTCGGAGTTTCCAGGGAAGCGGTCCTTGCAGCGCTCGCAGGGCCACCAAGTCCTGCGTTGGCCGCGGCGTTCATGCCGATGGATTTGCCGAAAGAACGCTTGGAAGCGGCGCTAAACGCAGCCGACACCGATCAGGCGGTGATCGATGAACTGGAGCTTGTAGGGGGGGCGCAGGGATGAGGATTGGCGATCCCAATCACGCCGCTCTTACTTCACCCCAAAAAGGTCTTAGTATCAGAGGAAACTATCTAAGTAGGTGGTGAAAGGCTATGTGTTCGCAATGAACTATCGCCCGTCCAATCCGCGAAAGCTGAACAGTGAGGACATATCTCCTCTTCTTTTCGAGATCGCACAGCTCTTCACGCCCTCGACCCCCATCAGGCTTGCCGATCTTTTCGCCGGTCGCAGGCGTCAGATCAATCAGCTGCTCGAAGCCGTCGCGGAGCCGGGCCGGCATGCGTTCATCTATGGCGAGCGCGGGGTCGGAAAGACGTCATTGTCGCAAATTCTCGCGCTGATCGTACCGGCAGGGCGGCAACATGTTCTTCACGCTCGCAAGGCCTGTATCGCGGCGGACACGTTCGAGACGATCTGGCTTCGTTTCTTCAAGGAGCTGCGGGTACACCAGAACGAGAACGGTCGCGAGGTCACGAAAACTCTTTCCGAGGTCTACGCAGGTCGCGACCTGGAACCTGACGACATCGTGCGCGAGATGAGAAATTTTTCGGCTAACGACATTCCGATCTTCGTGATCGACGAATTCAACGAGATCCGCGATGACGGCCGAACCGCGGGACTTCTCGCAAACACGATGAAAGCCCTTTCCGATGATGGTGTCGCGGCAACTATCGTGATCGTGGGGGTCGGCGACAGTGTGGCACAGTTGTTTGCGGGACATGCATCCATCGAGCGATGCACCGAAGAGGTGCCGATGCCGCGCATGTCGAACGATGAGCTCAGCGAGATCATCGATAAGAGGCTTGCCACGCTTGGCCTGACGATCGAGCCTGACGCGCGCTGGAAAATCATCATTCTTTCGCGCGGTCTCCCCACATATGTGCATCGGCTGGGCAAGCATGCTGCTAGCCGCGCGGTCACGAACCTGCGTCGTCGGATTTGTGAGGAAGACGTGGACGTCGGGATCGAGGAGGTCCTGCACGGCTCCTTTGAATCGCTACGAACCGTGTATGAAAAAGCCATTCACAGCAATCAGCCAGGGAGCCTCTTCAAGGAAATCCTGCTTGCCTGTGCGCTCTCATCCGCCGACGACACAGGATATTTTACGCCCGCTGCGGTGCTTGGCCCGTTTGAGAAGATACGCGGCCGATCCATGACGATCGCCCAGTATCGCAATCATCTCGCCGAATTCACCACTGACAAGCGATCCGCCATTCTACAGAGGATGGGTCAGGAACGTAGCTACCGTTACCGCTTTAGGGACCCAGCAATGCTTCCGTACGTCCTGATGAAAGGTATCACGGACGGAATGGTCTCAGAAGACGCAAAGGGATTTCTGCGTTTTCCCGAGCAGGGCCGGTTGTTCGACGACATGTCAAATTAGCTGCTTGGGCCGAATGATTCTCGAAGTCTCAGAGCAAAGCGCAGCTCGCACCGGAATTTGGCGTCGGCCATTTAGCACTACTTTGGCAAAAGTTGAATTTTCGGGATTCCCATGGCGGCAATTGCGTGATTCATGAGGAGGTTGGCGATGGAAGAGGCGTGGCGGGCGGATCTTGAACCATAGCTTGCGCCATATCTGGAAGCCTTGGGCAACAAGACGCGACGGTGAATGTACCCGGCCTATATCGCCGGCCTGATCGGGCCCGGTGAGGTCGTGTCCCGCAGGGTGGTGTACGAACCGTCGATCTACGGCAGAGTCGGGTTCATGTCAGGTGCCCAGGTGCCCTGTCATCGACTTGCCCTATGGAAACGGCGTGTTCGTCGCCCAGGCCTATGCGGCGTTGACGTGGGCATAGGCATTGCGCGTGCCGATATCCTCCAGTCGGGCATCGGTAACCGGCCGCGCAGGAAAGCCGATAAGTGTGGAGCGCCGTGCAAAATTGACCCCCTTCATCTCATCATGAGAGGCGCCCCCGTTTGGGTTCCGAACGGTGGGTACGGGGATGTTGGTTGTGGAGAAGATTACGAGGATCCGTCGGGAGCACCGGAACGGGAAGCCTATCAAGGAGATCGCCCGGGATTTACGGCTGTCGCGCAACAAGCAAGGCGCTCCAAACCGGACTGGGCACTAGGTCCCCGCCCCGGTCTTAAGTAGAATGCCCGCTCATTGGTTTCCCGTGATCTCGGTCGAACGGCTTGAGTGGCCGCTTTCCTACAACGCTTTCTCTGAAGCCGACCGTCGCGAAGGTCCCAGGGCGAGCCGTTGAGCCGACGTGGGGCAGCCCCGCAGCGAAGGTCGGCTTACCCAGGGCGCCCTCTCCAAAGCCGACAGGCCGAAAGTCCCAGCCCCGGCCATTACTGGTGTGTCCGTTTGAAGGAAAATCGTCGCTACTTGAGACCGTCCTAAACGACTCTGACAAGCCACCGTGCGTATTAGCCGCGTTCATCGACCTGCAAAACGGCGCGCCAGGCATGACGCGCCGCCTCGTCAAAATCAGCCGTTCAGCTTATCCTTGATGCCCTTCGCGGGGGTAAAGGCAAGCTTGCGTGCAGCCTTGATCGTCATAGCACCGCCGGTCCTCGGATTACGGCCCTCGCGCTCCGGCGTGTCCTTGACCTTGAACTTGCCAAAGCCATTCAACGAAATCTCGTCGCCATTGGCAGCAGCATCAGCGATCGCGGTGAAGACCGCATCGACAATCTTGCGCGCGTCTGCCTTGGTGAGGCCCGCATCGGCTGCGATGGCCTCCGCCAGATCATTGTTGTTCATACGTTTCTCCTGCGTTCTTGGGGTGGGCGGCGCCCATTACAGGACAGGCCGCCCCCGTCACGTTCAAATAGCTCGCCAGTCAGGCGAATACCTCAATCGGTCTCGGTGTCAGGCGCCTTCGGGGTTCGCGCCATCCGCTTGGGCTTCGTCACCTTCGCGGACTTGCCACTCTTGGTCGGATCCGAAGAAGGCGCGGCAATCTCGGCAAATGCTGGCGTGTCAGCGGATGTGCCTGCATCAGCCCCCTGCCCTTTCCCGAAAAGACCCAGCTTGCCGCGGCGCTTCGGCGCTACCTTGGCAGGCACTTCGCTTGCGACGTCGGCACCCGGCGCGAGGGCCTCGATCGGGTCGGAAGAGGCCTTCTTGGCGTCAGTCGACTTTGCCGCGTTCCGCGGGGGCAGCTTGACCGGCGCTTTCTTCGGCTTCGCCTCGCCGGCCGTAGCCGAAGAAGTGTCTGCGTTCGCGGGGGCGAGCGGCGCTGCGGTATCTTCGGACAGCACCTCCGTAGCCGCTGCGGGCTTCGCCTTGCGCGGCTTGGCCACCTTCTTCTCAACGGTCAGCGCATCGGGTTTGGCAGCTTCCGCCGGTGCGGCAATTAGCACCTCAGCGGCAGGCGCCTTTGACGGGGTGGCTGACTTCGGCGCGGTCGCCGCCCTCCTTCTCGCAGGCGCAGCCTTTGGAGAAGCGGGCTTCGTGCTCTTGGTCCGCTTCGCGGGAGCTGCTGGGGCAACGACAGGAACGTTCGCAGGATCGGACCCGTTTACCGCATCGTCAGGGGACTTCGCTGCGGGTTGCGCTGGCACCGGGGCGGCGTCCGCCTGACGGCGGCGACCAAGGCCAATCCGTCCGGCTATCTCACGACGCATGTCGGCAAAGGCAGGCGCGACCATCGGGTAGCTGGCAGGCAGACCATACCGCTCGCGATAGGTATCGGGCGTCAGGCCGTGACCGGCCAAATGGCGCTTCAGGGTTTTGTAGCGCTTACCATCGATGAGGCTGATGAGATACTCGGGCGACGACAGGCTCTTGCGCACCGAAACGGCCGGCGTGTGCACTTCCGGTTCTTCCGCCGCCACCACCTCAGAGGCATCCTGTGTCAGCGCTGCGCGTGTCGTGCGGATGAGCTCGGCGAGGTTCTCCGAGGCGACGGTGTTATTGGTGAGGTATGCGCTCAGCAATTGCACCGTCAATGCCGTGACATCGGCAGGATTTTCAGGTTCGGCCATTACAAGTGCTACTCCAGGGACTGTCGAGCAGGTTCAACTAATTGCGACTGTTTGCTTGTCACGCCCGAATGAACCCGTTGCAAGTGCGAAAGTGCCCAAGAAGGCCATGATGCGCGGATAGATCGCCTTACAATAACGTGTGATTGACGGGGATATTGTCGAACTCGCTCGCGAACACGCCTGGCTTGGCGAACCCAAAACGAACGAAAGCACTTGCCGTTTCTGCATGCAGGAAAGGCGATCGTGGGTGCATTACGTGCAATTGTGCGAATCCCGGAGCGGCGTCATAGGCAGTCCTGCCTTTCAGGCATCCTCTCCCAAAAACTTCTCAAGCCGGCCTTCGGGTCGGCTTTTTTCTTGCGTAGCCCCTTTGCCCGGCAGTCGACGGATTTGGGCGGGCCGCCGATGCCGATGATCATCGAGCAATCCCCTGGATTTCCGCCGGTTCTACGCCACCTATCCACCATCTTATCCACAAGGCCGCCGCGCCGCACAAGGCGCAGACACGGCCCATACCGGCTGGACACATCGCGTACCCGTCCTTCATAGGCGCGCCATGAATGCCGCAATGACCTCAACGATCCTCGCCGTGATCGAACGCGCACCGCAGTGGGTCCGCCATGATCTGGAGTCCAGGGACAGCGCCATTCGCGCTCGCGCCGAAGAGACACTCGCGGCGATGATTGCCGCAGCGCTCCAGGATACTCAGAAACAACTTCCAGCCTGATTGGCCCATAAGGGGCCTCTCCTTCCGATCGCATGGCGCGCCAGGCTGCCGGCGGAACCATTCTTCCGGTACGTCTTTGATGGAGCCGAAGGAGACAATAGCATGATTGGCAAAATTATTGGAGCGGTCGCCGGAAGCCAGGCCTCTAAGCATGTGCGAGGCCTCAATGGAACGGGCGGAGCACTTTTGGGGGCCGCAGTGCCAATCCTGCTACGCCGGCTGAGCCCGCTCACGATAATCGCTGCGGCAGCGGGCGCATACGCTGCGAAGAGACATGCCGATGGCCAGAAAACGGAACACCTGACGCGCGCACGGCCCAGCGGTTCTGTCGCACCCACGCGGACCCAAGCCTGAAACGAGGGGCTGGGTTCGGTGCGGGCGCGCGGTTTCGCGAAGCGCTCAACCCAGCTTCTTCATCAGCCTTCCGGCCGCGCCATTTTCTGCGGCGAGGTTGCGATTGTAGGCGAGGGGCATGCGTGGGCTTTTCCAGCGCAGCGCGTCCATGATGCCCGCGAGATCCTCACCGCTCGCGAAGAGATCCTGATTGAGGCCGACACGGGTGGAATGTCCACTGATGCGCTTCAGCCAGTGATCGAGATCATCGCGCGTCAGATCCGGCAAGGCCCCCTTTTCAAAAGCTCGCCGGATGATCGCGCGCCATATCGGCCCGATCGAGCCAGGATGAAGCGCGGCATCGCCGATGCTGTATTCCGTACGCGCCGGCACGGCAGGCTTGGGCAAGGCCTTGCGCCAATCATACGCTTCGCGCCCGGAAAGCGTCCTCAGGTCTCGGCCGGGTACACGGGCCCTCCCCTTGTAACGGCGCACAAAGACCCGCCGGAAAACCGCGCCCTCGCTGATCCTCCCCGCTTCCATCCAGGCTTTCACCGCACGCACGGTGCGAGGGCTGAGGAAAGCGGTCGCCCCCTCCCCTTCGCTGTCGCTCTTGCTGCGTGGAATGGAGAGCAACCGCGCATCGGGATCGGTGGCGGGGAGGATGTGGCCAACCTTTACGGCCACCAGCTCGCTGGCCCGGAGCCCTGTATCGTAAGCCAGACTGAGGAGAGCGCGATCGCGCAGGCCGACGAGATCCTCGGCACAGCTTTCCAGCAGTGCGCGCAGATTGAGGCCGCGCGCCGGGTCGCGTTCGATGTCCGAGACAGCACCCTTGAAGCGCAGCGGCGCCGCCTGGCGCTGGGCCACCCCCTTCTCCTTGCGGATCGCTGCCAGCGTCAGCTTGACCAGCGGGGCCGTTGTCGGGTCGATCAGGCCCAGCAACTGATGGAGCCGCGCGATCGAGGCCTTGTAGCGCGCCAGCGATGCGGGACGAGCCCCCTGCCCCCCTCGGCTCTTGAGATAGTCCGCAACGTCTTCGGACCGGGCCGGCACGGTGATGCGGCGTTGTTGGGGGCACCTCAAGGTTCGTTCGCCAGACAACGCTAAGCCGGAGATGTCTCTGAAACTCTGCAATAACCTTTTTGCATGCCTGCCCCATTGCGCGGGTCTAGCCTGACCGATTGGGGGGTCATTCCGACTCAGGCGGGGTACAACATGGCGCGGCGCAATTTACTGACGCGGGAAGAGCGCGAGCGGCTATTCCTACCAAGAACCGACCACTTCTCGATCATCAGGAACTACACGCTGACGGTCGAAGACCTGGATATCATCGGAAAGCGACGAGGCCCCGTTAATCGGCTCGGTATTGCTGCTCACCTTGCCTTACTGCGGCATCCTGGGTTTGGGCTGCGCACGAACTCGGACATCCCCGATGCTATACTCAACTACCTGTCTGCGCAGCTTGGCGTCGCTCCGGGCACATACGGTGCCTATGGCCAACGTCCGCAAACGCGAACCGACCACAGCTCAATTGCCGCTGATTACCGTAAGCGGTCAAAATCCCCCACATTCTCATGATTTCGCGATTTGGTAGGTGTTGAGCCTTGCATTTGCGAGGTGGTGATGAGTGGTGATTTCGAAACCAGTTTCGAAACTGAAAGGGGTGGGAGGG
>NZ_WVTD01000033.1 GCF_009856825.1 Novosphingobium silvae
ACACCCTGTAGAATAATGTGAAGGACGTGGCGAAATGCTCCGCAGCGTCGCAGGCCTACGCCGCGTTCCTTCGCATTACCGCTTCCTCGCGATAAGCCATCTTATGCGCAGCTCGCCATAAGACGGCGAAGGCGCTGGCGTAGGCATCGTAGATACGCCGCTGCTCGTCGGTCAGAGCGTGCTCGATCAGCTCATATTCGACGCCATCGTAGGAGAGCGAGCGGGCGGTATAGAGGCCCAGCGCACGCAGATCGCGGGCGAGCACTTCCATGGCCGCGACACCGCCGTCCTCGATCGCCTCGACAAATTCGGCGCGGGTGGCGAAGGGGAAATCCTCACCGCCCCACAGGCCGAGCCGCTGGGCATAGGCGAGATTGTGGACGGTGGTCGCGCCGGTAGCCGACACATAGACGACGCGCGCGTTGGCCAGGGCATGCTGGAGCCGAAGGCCCGCACGTCCCTGCTGCGAGGCGGCAACGTCGCCGCGTTCTCCCTTGCCGCCTGCGGCATTGGCCATGGCGTGGCTCTCGTCGAAAATGATCACTCCATCGAAATCGGAGCCCAACCATTCGACGATCTGCCGGACGCGGGAAACCTTCTCACCACGGTCGTCGGACCGTAGCGTGGCATAGGTTGCAAACAGGACGCCTTCCGACAGCGTGATCGGCCGCCCTTGCGCGAAGCGCGACAGCGGCGTGACCAGCAGGCGCTCCATGCCGAGCGCCGACCAATCGCGCTGCGCGTCCTCGATCAGCTTGTCGGATTTGGAGATCCAGACCGCCTTGCGGCGACCGCGCAGCCAGTTGTCGAGGATGATGCCGGCAGATTGACGGCCTTTGCCGGCCCCGGTGCCGTCGCCGAGCATGAAGCCGCGCCGGAAGCGCACGGCGTTTTCGGCTTCGGGCTTGGCTGCCTGCACGAGATCGCAGGTTGCATCGACGGTCCAGGAGCCGGCGAGAAAGTCCGAATGGGCTTCGCCGGCATAAATGACGGTTTCGAGTTGGGCGTCCGACAGGAGATCGGTGATGTTCGCGGGCAGCATCGGCCGATAGGCGGGCTTGGGCGGTGCAACGCTCGCCATGGCCGCCGACTGCACGAGCTTGGTGGGGTGCGCCTGAGAACTGGCAATACGGATCGACTGCAATCCGTATTCTTCATAGATCGCGTCCGTGAGATGGGCGCCTTCCGGCGGCGTCCAGTCCATCGTGTCGTAGGCGAGTTCAACGCCCTGCGGGTCCATGGTGGAGCGTGCGGCCGGACGCTCCGTGGCGGTGCGCGCGAGATAACCCCGCACGGTGCGGGGTACCGAACCCGACACGGGCGGCGCGATGTCGGGCAGTGCGACCGGCAGGCGCGGTGGAATCTGCGCTTCGATCCATGCGAGCAGCGTAGCGACGTCGGGCGCAAGGCCGGCGGAACCAGGGAACGCTGCCGGGTCTTCGGCCGGCAGCTTGTCGATGACGGTGAGCCGCGTTTCGATGCTCGTGCCATGCTTGGCATAGACCGAGCCGTGGATCGCCGCGGTGAAGACGACGCGGCCACGCTCCTGAAGCCGGACGAAGGTGTCGCGCCAGGTCGGTTGCTCGGGGCCGAAGTTTGCGCCGGTGATCGTCACCAGACGCCCGCCATCGGCAAGCCGCGCCAGGGCCGAAGCAACATGACGCGCAGCGGCGTCGGCGACCCGGCCGGAGACGTGCGCCATCACCGAGAAGGGCGGGTTCATCACGATTACGGAAGGGACGGCGCACGCCGGAAGGTGGTCGTCGATCTGGGCGGCTTCGCATCGCGTGACGGCAAGGGCTGGAAAGAGCTGGCCAAGTAGATCGGCGCGGGTTTCCGCCAGTTCGTTGAGGAGCAGCGAGCCGCCGCTGATCTCGGCGAGGATGGCGAGAAGACCCGTGCCTGCCGACGGCTCCAGCACAATGTCGTGCGGTGTGATCGCGGCGGCCGCGATAACGGCGAGGCCGAGCGGGACCGGCGTCGAGAATTGCTGAAGCGCCTGGGCTTCCTCGGAGCGACGGGTGTGCGTCGGCAGAAGGCCGGTGATTTTCGACAGGGCAGAAAGCCGTGCAGCCGGAGTGCCGGCTTTACGGAAAAGCGCACGTCCGTATTTGCGCAGGAACAGGACGGTCGCGCCTTCACAGGCTTCGTAGGCCGTCTTCCAGTCCCAGGCCCCGCTCGTGTCGGAAGCCTCGAAGGCCGTTTGCATGGCGATGCGGAGATTGGCGTTGTCGATCCGCTGGCCGCGTTCGAGCAGGGTGAGAAGCTGATGGGCGGCGGCGATGATGGCGGACGCGCGGGCAACGGGCGCAGCCGGACCGGCTACGGGCGACATGATGTTCATGGATCGGAACCTCGGGAGAGCGGGAACGGCAGGCCCGGACGGCGCTCTCTCTCGACCGCACGGACTCAAACCCGTCCCGGCGGCCCTCTCACTCCCGAACACGTCGCTGCCGACATGAAAAAAGCGCCTCGGCCGAGCGGCAGAGGCGCTTTGAGGGGGTCAGGCCCAGTGTCCATCGGCGATCTCGCGGGCGACGAGCCTGCGCGCCTTGCGGATCAGGTCATCGCCGCTGGTGTCGATGTGCCCGAAGAACCGGGCGCGCGCGCCGTTCGCGGTCCAATCGGCATAGGCGCAATATTCGCGAGCCTTGGCCCGGAAGACCCGCATGTCGCTGGCCCAATGGGGCTTGGGCTCCACGACAACCGTGATCCCGTCTCTGGTTTCCAGCCAGGGGAGAGACCGCTCGGCGGGCGGTCGCTCACGATCGGCGGCGAAAATGGCGTCGATGTCCATCATGGCGCTTCTCCGGGCGCGCCCGGATGCATGAAGCCGCCAGGATCGCCTGGGTCGGGCGGCAGGTAGGCGTCATAGGGATTGCCGTCGGCGAGGTGGCCGAAGGGCGTGAAGACGAAATCACCATCGTCTCGTCCCACCGCGCAGATGACGTAACGCGGAGCGCCGGTCACGGCATCGAGGCATTCCATGAGCGCAAGGTTGCCGTCACCGGCAGCGCGCAGCAGCGTCTGAAAATTGCTCCGGGCATGGGACGGAATGCTCATAGCGGGCCTCCCTCGTCGGAGAGGGTCTGGTCGAGCCAGCCATCGGTGTAGATCCAGTCCAGAGTCTCCCCGGTGGCGAGATCGAGGACATGCGCACCGCCGCCGAAGCCGTCGAGCCGGGGCTTCGAGCAGGTGTTGGCATATTGGAAACCCCAGCGGCCGGTCAGACCGAACTCTGCGGCGCAGCGCTTCACGAACTGGATCAGGTGCTCGGGATCGCCAGTGACGTCGTCACGCATCCAGAGCTGCGTGCCGCCATGCTCGGGCTGGATCGAGAGAAGAAAGCCCTCGGAAGGCGGTTCTTCCGATGCGCCGGCCTCGGAGAGGCGGTTGTAGAGGTCGAGCGCGCGGGCGGCGTTCTCGGGCGTGCCGACATCGAGCAGGCACGAGAAATGGGTGAAATAGTCGGCCATGACAGGCTCCTGAAAAGGGAATGCCCGGCCCGCACGGCACAGCCACGCAGGCTGTCGACCGTGGGACCGGGCGGTGTGGAGGATCGGGGTGAGATGCGCGGGACGAACGGCGCCGCCCCGCGCGATCCGCGCTATTCGGCGGCGACGGCGTGCTGGACTTCGTCCTCGTCGGTGTCTTCGTCCTCGCCGTCCTCGGTGAGGAAGTCCGGCAAGGCGGTGTCTCCGCCGGTATTGGCCTGATCGTCGGGACCAGGCTGATCGCCATCGAAGGACGTCAGGCGCAGCGGTTCGGGCAGCCAGCCGCTGTCGCTCAGCAGGCGTTCGGCTTCCTTGGCCATGTCGCCCTTCTTCATGTGATCGATGAGCTGCGCGGCCCGCTCGCCGGCGCCTTCGCGCACGGCCTCGAGAATGCGGGGCTTGGTCACGCGGCCGAGATAGTTGCTGACCGTGGGCTTCCAGCCTGCGGCCACCATGTCCATGCCGGTCGCCCGCGCGAGCCGGTCGGCCTGAGCCAGACGCACGTCGAGACCGTGCTGGCTGACGCCCGAGCCGGAATAGGGGTTCGGACGCTCGAACAGCGCATTGACGCCGTAGCTGACGCAGAGCGCCAGAAGCTCCAGGCGCGTGCCGTCATCGAGATCGGTCAGCCAGGCCCAGAGGGCCTGATCCTCCGCGGGGATGTGGTCCCCCCAGCGTTCGTGGCGATCGTTGACCGCCTGCGCCGATGGGCTGTCCTTCAATTCCTCGGACTGGGCCGAGAAGAAGATGTGGCGGACATTGGCCTCGAGGCAGCCGGCCGGGTTGGTGTGGATGAAGGTGTCGCTCAGAAGCTTGTGCAGCAACATGGTCATGGCGACGTGCGGATGTTCTGCCAGCGCGTTGCGCAGAGCCAGGGTGCGATGGGCGGTCAGCTCGATCACGAGACGCTCGGGCAACGGCTTGATGCCGTCTTCCTCATCCTCCTCGGGCTCGGCGGGCTTGCCGCCGATGGTGATGACCGCGCGCTGGACGGCCGGCGTATCGGGCTGATCGCTCCCGGACGCCTCGCCATCGGGCTCGGCCTGGGGCTCATCCTCGGCGCGGACATAACCGCGGTCGATCGACAGCGAGCCGTCGATGTCGAGGCTGACGAAGGCGCCGGCGATTGCGATGTCGGCTTGATCGTAGCTGACCGAACGGTTCTCGAAGGCCTCCAGGGCCTGCTCGATTTCGCCGAGACGTTGATCGATCGCGTCGGGCAGCTCGTCGGCCTCGGAATATTCCGCTTCGATCCGGTCATATTCCTCGCGCAGCGCTTCGCGGGTCGCACGCTCCTCGTCGGTCAGATCGATCGTGGTGCCGGAAAGCTCACGCAAGCCGTGGTCGTGGCCGTAGGGGAAGCTCACCGCGACCTCGATCCACTTCCAGCCTTCCTCGGCGATCTGATCGGCGGTGGCTTTCAGCTTCTCTGCCACCATACGGTCGAGCAGGACGGGGTCTTGCAGCCAACCGCCGTCGTCGGATTGGAAGAGATCGCGCAGCACGATCCCGCCTGCGGCCTCGTAGGCATCGACACCGACGAAAATGGCCCGTTTGTCCGAGGCGCGTACCGCGGTCTCGGTCAGCATCCGCCGGATCTGATAGGGCTCCTTCTGCCAGCTTTCCTTGATTGCGTCCCAAGCCTGCTCCTGACGGGCATGGTCGGGGCTGACGGTGAAGGCCATGAGCTGTTCGAGCGTCATGCCGTCATCGGCATAGATGTCGAGCAGGGTCGGCGAGACGGAGGTGAGGCGCAGGCGTTGCTTCACCACGGTGACGTTGACGAAGAAGGCGGCGGCGATGGCCTCCTCGGTCATGCCCTTGTCGCGCATGGCCTGAAAGGCGCGGAACTGGTCGAGCGGATGGAGTGGTGCGCGTTCCATGTTCTCGACCAACGATACTTCGTCGACGAGGATGTCGCTGTTGGCGTCGCCGATGACGCAGGGCACCGTCGCCGTCTTGGCCAAACGCTTCTGCTTCACGAGCAGTTCGAGTGCGCGATAGCGGCGACCGCCGGCGGGCACTTCGAACATTCCGGTCTCCGCGCCATCGGCGTCGAGGACGGGACGGACATGGAGGCTCTGGATGAGGCCGCGCCGGGCGATGGACTCGGCCATTTCCTCGATCGAGACGCCGGCCTTGACGCGGCGGACGTTGGACTGGCTCAGCACCAACTTGTTGAAGGGGATGTCGCGCGCCGACGACAGGGTGATCTTCTGGATGGCACTCGCCATGTTCGTTACTCCGCAACGGGCGGCCGGGAGACTCTCTCTCGACCTCCAACCCGTCACGAAGCGAAGCGCCGCCCTCTCACTCTAAGAAGGGCAGCGCCGCAGATGCGAAAAGACGTGAAGCCGGAGACCTGCTTTCCCGCCTTTCCGGTATTCATATTCGATCACGCCGCCTGCCGTTCGTCGCCGGCCATGGTGTCGTCCGGGCCGAGATCGGCGTCGGGCAGGAAGCCGAGCAGCCAATCGGCCGCCTTGCTCGCCTGGGAGGCGGCGCGGACGATGGCGCGATTGTCCTCGCGCAGCACCTCCAGCCAGGCACCGATATAGTCGGCATGGCGGACGGTGGGCACGATGCCGAGAGACGCGCAGCAGAAGGCCGCGTTGATCTCGGCCACCAGCTCCTCGAAGGCGTATTTCTTCGTGCCGAAGCCGCCGGTCAGGTCGCGACCGAGCCGGGAGGCATGGCCGCTGGCGTGCCCGAGTTCGTGCAGGGCCGTGCGGTGCCAGTTGATCGGCTCGAAATAGGCCTGCGGCGGCGGCACCTGCACATAGTCGTGCGCCGGCACATAGAAGGCGCGATCGCCGCCGATGCGGAAATCGATGCCCGTCGCTTCGATCAGAGCCTCGACGCGCGGCTCGATGAGGCCAGGCGGCGGCGGTGGAGCGATGGCGGCGATGTTGTCCGGCAGGCCGTCGCATTGCGCGGCGCTGAAGACGGTGAAGCGCTTGAGGAAGGGAATCGCGGCGGCGTCCTCGCCGGTCTCGTGGGCTCGGCTCTTCTCGTCCTCCGGCGTGAAGCGGTCGGCATAGACGACGGTCGTGCCGTGCTCGCCCTTGCGGACATTGCCGCCCAGCGACAGCGCCTGGCGGAAGGTGAGCCAACTCTGGCCGGGGAAGCCGTGCTGGATCACCGCCCCCCAGAGGATGAGCACGTTGATGCCGGAATAGTGCCGTCCGGTCGCAGCGTTTCGGGGCATGGCGAGCGGCGCCTTGGCCGCGGCCGATCCCCATGGCTGGACCCAGGGCGCGCGGCCCGCCTCAAGCTCAGCGATGATCTTGTCGGTGATGTCGTCATAGAGGCTCGCCCGGCCTGAACTGGCGCGGGCGCCGTGGTTTTTCCTGAACATCGCGGTTCTCCGCGACGGGCGCCGGAGACCTCTTCTCCGGCCCTCAACCCGTCACGGGAAACCCCGTCCGCACTCTCACTCTATGGGGGGCGTTGCGGGGCAGGCTGTGCAGAAACTCTGCAACGCCTCCGCCAACAAATCGGCCCGAAGGGCCGAGCGGATCAGGCAGTCCCGATCATTTTCCGGTGCCCGAAGGCGTTCACGGCATGGAGAACGTTGAATGCTAGGATCGACAGGGCCGCTTCCGCTTTCACCGCTCTCAGTCCGCGCGTCAGGAATCTGCCGCCACCTGACATTCGTTTGATTGTGCCGAAGGGGTGCTCGACGGTGCAGCGCCTGATCCTCATTAGATCTGGTTCAGCATATATGCGGGCTTCCATTCGATCGAGGGCGGCCTGATCGAACAGGCGATGGATCGTGCGCTGGGCGCCGGGGGTGCATTGCGATTTTATGGCGCACGCCTTGCACGCGCTCGTTCGGTAGCGGATCGCTCGATTGCGTGTGTGCTTGCCCGATGGTCGGAGCGTTGCGCCGGCAGGGCAACGGATCGTGTCGCTCACGTCGTCATAGATGAACTGAGTGGGACGGAAATGTTCGCTGTTCATGGCGCCGCGCTTGATCGGCGCTGACACCATGATCGCGTCGCGCTCGCATCGGGCAACTTCCTCAGCATTTGAATAGCCGCCATCTGTCAGAACATGGAGTTTCTTGGCATCGAGCACTCCCTTGGCGCCCGTCGACATTGGATGAAGGAGGTGGCTGTCGTTTGCGTCATTGAAAACATCGTGATGGATGATGAGGCCGCTTTCCACATCGACAACGCTCTGAAGATTGTAGGAAGGCATTTTCGGAGCGCGGCCGTAGCCCATCGGTCTGGCTTCCGGCTCGCCGAAGACCAGAACCTTCTCCTCGCGCTTTTCGAGTTCGAGCTGGCGCTTGGCTAAGCGTTCCCGACGCTGCCGGAGCGCGGCAATGGCGCCCCCGAATGCTTCGCGGTGGGCCGGCTTGTCGCCGAACCCTTGCTCTACCTGCTCATCAATAGTGTCCAGTCGATCCAGATAGTAGCTGATCTCGCGCTCGGTATGCGCAAGGTCACGCGCCAGTCTCTCTGCGCCTGCAATATTTTTCGGGCTGGCAACGGCTCGCATCTTCGTGCCGTCCAGGGCGACCGTCTGACCGCCTATCAAGCCGTGGCTCCGGCAAAACTGGACGAACGCGGCGCTCGAGGCGACGATCGCCTCGGGATTGTCGTGCCGGAAGGCGGCGATCGTCCGGTAGTCCGGGGTGAGCCGCCGCAACAACCAGAGCGCCTCGAGGTCGCGATGGCAGGCGCGCTCTAGCAGGCGGGACGAGCGCACCTGATTGAGATAGCCCCATATGTAGAGGCGGAGCATGTCGGCCGGATGATAACCAGGTCTGCCGGTAGCGGCGCTGATCGCGCGGTCGAACCCGAGGTCGACCAGATCGAGGTTGGCGACGAAGGCATCGACCACGCGGACCAAAGCGTCCGGCGCTACGTAGTCATCAACGCAAGGTGGCAGGAGAGCAGCCTGCCCACGATCCATGCCTTCAATGAAGCCCATGCGCACCTCCCGCCCTCGCAACATCTCGAAGTTTAGCGGACAGCCGGATGGCCGACAGGCAATTCAGATCAGGCGTTCAGGAGTCGAGTCGAGCGGTTCCGGCATCGGGTGGTTATCGGTCACCTGAAGTTTCTGGGCAGAGCGCCTCGATAGTCGGGCATTTGGCTGCCGCGCCTCCATCACTGGCTTCGATCACGGCTGTCAGTCAGGGGCATCGAGAACACGAACTGCGTTATGGCGTCGGACGATATTACCTCCATCGTTCCGCCATGCGCCTTGGCGATCTCATTGACGATGAACAGGCCGAGCCCCAGTCCTTGTTGGCTCCGGCGCACCGCCCCGCGAAAAAATGGCTGAAACAACTGTGCGCGGGCGGCGGGCGGAATCGGCGCCCCGCCGTTCGAGACGCATAGGATAAAATTGCCGCCCTCTGTGCGGGCCGACACTTCGATCGCGATTTCGGGGGCGCCATGAGTGACGGCATTGGCAATGAGGTTGGACGCGAGTTGCGCGATACGCGCCCGATCGCAATCGACATTCTCTTCGATGGCCAGAGACGTGATGATGCGCCGTTCCGGCGACGCCACGCGGATCTCGTTTACAACCTGCTCGATGACGGGGCCCAGCGGTTCTTGCGCGTTGCGCGTAAGGCTGATCCCATTTCCCAGACGGCCGCGCGCGAAGTCGAGGACGTTATCGATCAACTGAGCGGCACGACCCACGCTTTTCGCCATCTCGGTGATGAGAAAGCGGCCCCGGTCGCTCAATGTCTCCCTGTCGCCGATCATGCGCACCCCGGCATCCAGCGCCGCGAGCGGATTGCGCAGATCATGCCCGAGCACTGCGATGAACTGCTCGCGCAATACCGCGTCATCGTGCTCGGCACTGGCAGCCGCTTCGGCTTTTGTTCGAGCATCGACGAGCGTCCGCTCAAAGGCTCGCCGCTCGACAGCTTTGAACAAAGTGACACGCGTCAGGACATGCGTACCATCGTTGGCGCGCTTTTCGGTGGCGTTCGCGATAACTGGCAGCTTCCCGCCATCGGACCTCAGCAGGTCGAGCGCGATTTCATCGACCTTGCCTTGCAGTCGAAGCATCGGCGCGAGATGCGTTTCGTAGGCAATGCGCCCGCCGAAGCTTAGCAACGCGTGAATCGATTGGCCCACGAGCGCCGTGGCGTCAGATGCGAGCCAACCGGCAAGCGTGGCGTTGATCCGCAGCACGCGGCCATCGGGCGACAGCGAGAGATAGCCGCACGGGAGATTCTCGACCAGATCGGCGAGATCGTCGTCAGCAACCGGGCTAGACAAAAGCGCGGATCGCCGCCGTTACCTGCTCCGGGGCGCTCAGATTGGGACAGTGGCCGGTCGCATCGAGCAGCGTATATCTGCTGCCTGGAACCTGTGCGTGAACATATTCACCGACGCATGGCGGCGCGATGATATCCTCGCGACATTGCAGCACGAGCGTGCGCGCTGTGATCTTCGGCAAGTCGGCACGGTTGTCTGAGAAGAAAGTCGCGCGTGCGAATTGCCGCGCAATTTCAGGATCGGTCGCACAAAAGCTTTGTTCAAGCGCCGCGCCGAGTTCGGGCTGATCGGGATTGCCCATGATCACCGGCGCCATGGCCGCCGACCAACCCAAGTGATTGTCGGCGAGGAACTCGAGCAATTCCTCGACCTGGGCGTGGCTGAAGCCGCCGACATAGTCATCATCGTCGACATAGCGTGGAGATGGGCCAACCATGATCAAGTCAGAGAACATCCCCGGTGCCTTAACGCTGGCGAGGCCGCCGATCATGGCGCTGACTGAGTGCCCGACGAACACGGCATCACTGAGGTCAAGCGCACGGCCTATCTCGACGACATCGTCAGCATAGCCATCCAGGCTCGCATATTTCGCGGCATCGTACGCACCGAGGTCGGATTGTCCGGCACCGACATGATCGAAGAGCACGACGCGAAAATCAGCCTCGAACGCCCGGGCAACAGCGGTCCACATATGCTGGTCGCAGCCGAACCCGTGCGCGAACATCATCGCGCGGTTCCCCTGCCCAGAGATTTGGACATTGTTTCGACCTAGTACCATCAGCACCACGCTATCATAGGTGTGGCCACCCCTCCAGCATCTCGACGCGACAATACCGCGATCGGCTTTTTCGAACACCAATCGGGAGCTATCCGGCGACTGCGATAGGTGCGCGAACGGCATAGCTGACTCCGAAGCGGGCGCGGGCGACTCGTCGTGAAAGTTAGTTTTTGCACAGCCTGGGGGATCTCCCCGCAGAAGGGGTCGGGCGAGACCCGAGGCTCGACCGCAGGGGAAGGCTTTCCCCCTTGTCCCAGCTTTCCGTCCCGGACCTGTTTCCTTGAAAACTGTCAGAAAACTGCGTATGTTCCTGACAGGAGAAAGACGATGACACGGCTGACCGAACAGATTCTGTCGCATATGGCGGGTTTGCCCGAGGGCGCTTCTGTGTCCGCCAAGGGGCTGCTCCATCTCGGCAATCGCGCCGCGGTGGACCAGGCCTTGTCGCGTCTGGCCGAGCGCGAACAACTCATCCGGGCTGGGCGCGGTGTCTATCTCCGCCCCGTCGCCAGTCGATTTGGGACGCGCGCGCCGTCGGTGGAACAGGCTGTGGAAGCCCTTGCCAGCCAGCGTGGCGAGACCATCGTCTCGAACGGTGCGGCGGCCGCAAACGCCCTTGGCCTGACAACGCAGGTGCCGGTTCGCTCGGTCTATCTGACCTCCGGGCGCAGCCGGAAGATGAATCTCGGCAAGCAGGTCGTGGAATTGCGCCATGCCCCGCGCTGGCAACTGGCTATGGCCAACCGGCCGGCGGGAGAGGCCGTCCGGGCCTTGGCCTGGCTCGGCCCGGAGAAAGCCGAAACTGCGCTCAGGACATTGAAGCGAAAGCTGCCGCCTGGCGCCTTTGGCGAATTGGTGGCGGCCGCGCCGCAGCTTCCGACATGGTTGGCGCAGAGTGTCGGGAAGGCGGCCTATGGCTGAAACCTTCCTGCTCCTCTCGGCTCAGGATCGCCGCGACGCCCTTGGCGTCGCGGCTGATCGTTCGGGGCGGCCCGCGCATCTGCTCGAAAAGGACGTCTGGGTGGTGTGGCGTTGAGCACGCTCTACGCGGCGCCGCTTGGTGAGCATCTGGTGTTCAAGGGCGGCACATCGCTGTCGAAAGCCTATCAGGTCATCCATCGGTTTTCCGAAGATGTGGATCTGACCTACGACATCCGGGCCATCGCGCCTGACCTGGTCGGGGACAATGGCGAGGGCCTGCCGAAAACACGAAGCGAGGAAAAGCGCTGGTCCAGCGAGGTTCGTCGCCGGCTGCCGGAATGGGTTGGCTCTGTAGTGCAGCCGGTGATCGCCGACGCCCTGGCAACGGAAGGTCTGGCGGCGACGATCCGCGTCGAAGGTGATCGGCTGTTTATCGACTACGAACCGACCTCAACCGGATCGGGCTATGTCGCCCCCAGCGTGATGCTGGAGTTCGGCGCGCGGTCGACGGGCGAGCCGGCCAATCTGCGCGACGTGGTCTGCGATGCCTCAGGCCTTCATCGATGGCCTGTTAATCCCGACAGCGCCAGTCCATTCTAACGTGGGTAAGCGGAAAATCTGCGCAGCATCGCCGATGCGGTGGCTGTGCCGCTGCGGATCGAGATAATGAGACGCAGCAGTTCGTCCCAATGGGCGTCAACATGCCCGATTGCGACCGGATCGCCGCTCATGCGGCCAGCAGCAGCCGCGCTTCCTGGCCCGGCAGCAGATGCAGACGCCGGTCCCTCGGGCCGCGCAGGCGCGTCGCGAAGCGGTAGCCGAAGAATGGCATGAGGCCGAACACATGATCGGATGCGCCGACGGTATCTCTTCGCCCGCGGTGAGCCGATGCCGCTTCGTGAGATGGCGTCGGTGGAAATGCGCAAGAGGAACCTCAGCCTTCAGGGGCGCTTACGGAAGTCAACCGGCGTCGCGCGGCCGACAGACGTCCATCACGCTGGCGACGGCATGGCTGTCGCTGCCGTCTTGCCCTTGAAGTCGGTGATGACCTCGCCGATCAGCGCCCGTAGCCAGCGGTGTGCGGGATCGTGCCGGTAGCGGACGTGCCAGGCCATTTCCACGGGAAAGCTGCCGAGGTCGACCGGGGCGGGCAGGATCTTCAGCCGGGGGTCGTGCATCAGCCGCCTGCAGATGAGCGAGGGCAGGGTGGCGCAGTAGTCGGTCACCGCCACCATCTCGGCTACCGCGAAGAAATTGGTCACGGAAATCGCGACGTCGCGCTTAAGCTGCTGCTGCGCCAGCGCCTGGAACAGCCCGGCGCGCATCCGGCCAGGCGGCACGATGTTGACGTGCTTCATCGTCTCAAACTGCTCGCGCGTCATGGCATCGCCGATGGCCGGATGGTCGGCGCGGACGGCGCAGGCGAGCCCTTCGTCCATCAGGTGCTGGACGACGAGGTTGTCGGGCGGATCGACGATGCGGCCCAGCACGAGCGCCGTCGTGCCCGACACGACGCCTGTTTCCACAAGATCGTTGCCGTAGGGCGTCAGGCGGAGCTTTATGCCGGGCGCGACCTTCTCCAGGCGCGCCAGTACAGCGGGGACGAGGACGAACTCGACATAGCCGTTCGGCGCGATCGTGAAGAGCCGTTCGGCGTGTGCGGGGTCGAAGGCCTGCTGACCGAGGACCGCGTCGTCGAGCTGCGCGAGTGCCTCGGCGATCAGCGGTGAGAGTTCAAGCGCGATCGGGGTCGGCTGGATGCCATAGCGCTCGCGGACGAACAGCTGGTCCTGAAGCATCTGTCGTAGACGCGACAGGGCGTTAGACAGGGCGGGCTGCGTCATACCCATGCGCTCGGCAGCCCGGGTGACGCTGCGCTCCTCCATCAACGCCACGAAGATCGGCAGCAGGTTCAGATCGTAGCGCATGCAGTCATCCTGTCAGACGTATATCTGAAATCAGAAAGATAAACTTCTAGAATATGTCAACGAGGCCCACTTACCCGTCCATTGGCGACGGACACCGCGCACATGGAGGTTCAGATGAGCAAGGGTCAGGTTCTCGTTCTTGGGTCGAACGCGACACAACTCGGTCTGCGTGGCGGCGGTACCGCGACGGTCGGTCAGTATCTCAACGAGACGGCGGTCCCCGCGCTGGCTCTGCTCGACGCCGGCTATGATATTGTTCTCGCCACGCCCAATGGTGCCAAGCCGCACATCGACGCCGCCTCCGTTTCGGTTGATCATTTTGGCGGCGATGAGACGGCATTCCAGCGCGCCAAATACTTTTTTGCCAGCCACCCGGCGATGAACGACGTGCGTACGCTGAAATCGGTCGTCGACGAGGGTCTGGACGGCTTTGCTGGCGTGTTCGTGCCGGGAGGTCACGCGCCCATCGTCGACCTGATGGTGGACCGCGATGCGGGCACGATCCTCCGTCACTTCCACGCGGCGGCCAAGCCGACCGCGCTCCTCTGCCACGGACCGGTGGTCGTTGTCGCCGCGCTCGAGGATGCTTCGGCCTTCCGCAAGGCGCTGGAGGAAGGCGATGACGCCTGGGCGGCCGACCTGGCGCGAGACTGGATCTACGCGGGCTACCGCATGACCGTCTTTTCGGCGAGCGAGGAGAAGATCGCTGAGGAGCAAGTGCTGAAGGGCGAGCTCTACTTTGACATGGAAAAGGCGCTGCGGTCGGCCGGTGGCAACGTATCGGTCACCGACAAGAACTTTGCTTCGAATGTCGTCGTGGACCGTGAGCTGATAACGGGTCAGAATCCGGCGTCGGACCGGGCCATGGCCGACGCGTTGATCGAAGCCCTCGACCGCGCAGCTGCGTGAGCACCAGGATGACCGGCGGGGCGCTAAGGGTGCGCCCTCCCACGGATATGACCAAGACAAGGACCGGTGCCATGACCGCCAACGTGAAGATCGTCGCCGTCCTCACCGCCCGTGCGGATACCGTCGACCGCCTGCGCGCTCTGCTCCACGCTATGCTAACGCCGAGCCGTGCCGAACCGGGCAATCTGCGCTACGATCTCTGGCAGGACCAGAACGATCCGAACCGTTTCGTCCTCGACGAGCTGTACGCGGACGCGGATGCGGTCGCCGCCCACCGCGCGACGCCCCACTTCCAGAACTACCTCTCTCGGATCGGCGATCTGGCCGAGCGCACCGCGCTTGTCCTCAACCCTGTCTCGGCAACCTGAGGATGGTGCGAATGGGCAAGCCTGAAGAATGGGCGGGTTGGGCACGGCTTGTACAGGCGTTCGACACAGATGCGTTGCGGATGATCAGCCTGTTGGCACTTGCGCTTCGCGTGGGTCTCTAGGGCCTCATTCATCCACGCGGCTACCGCTCGGGCGGAGCCGCGATCCGGCGAAAAATCAACATCTGAAATGAAGGAAACACAGCCATGACCAAAGGTATCGAAGGCAAGGTCGTCCTCATCACCGGCGGCAGCACCGGTATCGGCGCGGAAACCGCTCGGCTTCTCGCTGAACGCGGCGCGAAGGTGGCCATCGCCGCGCGGCGCAAGGACAGGCTCGACGAGGTCGTCGCGGACATCGCCGCAAACGGCGGCACGGCACGTAGCTACGCGCTCGACGTCACCGACAAGTCGGCGGTCCAGTCCGTCGTCGCCGCAATCATTGCCGACTTCGGCCGCCTCGACGTGCTGATCAACAACGCCGGGCTGATGCCGATCCGTCCGATGGCCGAGGTCAACACCGAAGAGTGGGACCAGATGATCGACGTCAATCTGAAGGGTACGCTCTACGGCATCGCGGCGGCCCTTCCCGGCTTTCTCGAGCAGGGCAGCGGCCACATCATCAACCTGAGCTCGGTTGCGGGCATCAAGGTCTTCGCACCAGGTGGCACGGTCTACTCCGGCACCAAGTTCGCCGTCAGCGCAATCAGCGAGGGCTTGCGCCACGAGGTGGGGGAAAAGGTCCGTGTCACGTCGATCGAGCCTGGAGCTGTCGAAAGCGATTTGAAGTTCACGACGTCTGGCACGGCAGCCGAGACGGTGCTCGACTTCTACAAGCAGGCCATCCCGGCGGCATCGGTGGCGCGTGCTATCGCGTTCGCTGTCGAACAACCTGATGACGTCGACGTCAACGCGATCGTCATCCGGCCGACCGCACAGCAGTTCTGATTTCGACGAGGAGGCGGGGCCGCGTGTGCTCCGCCTCATGGGAACGTACCGGCCCGCTCGTCCGTTACTCTGCCGAATGATATCTGTCCGTTTAACTTGAGGAGTCGATAATGCCCAAACTCGCGCTGTACGTGCCACTGAAGGCCAAACCCGGTAAAGAGAGCGATGTCGCCAATTTCCTGACCTCGGCATTGCCGCTCGTTCAAGCCGAGCCGGGCACTCTGACCTGGTATGCGATCGAGGAAGGTCCCGGTGCGTACGCGATCTTCGATACGTTCGACACAGAGGAGGATCGGCAGGCCCATCTTGACGGCAAGGTTGCCGCCGCGCTGATGGAGAAGGCGGAAGAACTGTTCTCGGAACCGCCGCAGATTCACAAGTTCACCCTGCTGGCCGCGAAATAGCGGAGTGGTCGGCACCCCAAGCTGCCGTACGACTGCACGGTTAGGGTCGCCTGCCCTCGGGAATGGACGGCCCGGCCGGCTCTGGAACTAAATAGAAGAATACGACAGGCCATCCGCGATAGTGGATGGCCTTGTCTTTTGCGCTTATCCGGCCTTTTGATGCTGCTGCTGATAAGTCGGCGTTGATGTGTTGCGTTATCATGGCGCCGTTGGTTTCGCAGGAACTTCTTTAGGTCATCAATCTGCCGCTTTTTAGATCGTCCTGGCCCTGGCAATCGAAAAGCCGCCGTAAATCGATCCGAGAACTGCCGAACGGGAAGGAACCGTTCAGGCGTCAGGCGGTTTAGGAGACAGACATTGGTTGGAAAGATGCCATGCTATGCGCCTTTGCGCTGGTTCGGATCATCAGCAAGCTCTCGATTTGATGACGCCCAGAGCAGAGCTACAAAAGGAGAAGATCCGTGAAAGCTGTCGTGTACAACGGGCCCAAAGACGTTTCCGTCGATACCATCGATGATCCCAAGATCGAAAAGCCGACCGATGTTATCATCCGGCTGACGACGACCAACATCTGCGGGTCGGACCTTCACATGTACGAGGGCCGCACCAGCTTCGAGAAGGGCAGGGTCTTTGGCCACGAAAACCTTGGCGAAGTCATCGAAGTCGGCGCTGCCGTAGATCGGATTAACAAGGGCGATCGCGTCTGCATGCCGTTCAACGTCGGTTGCGGGTTCTGCGAAAATTGCGAACGCGGTCTGACGGGTTTTTGCCTCACGACCAATCCTGGGACCGCCGGCGCAGCGTATGGCTTTGCCGAGATGGGTCCGTGGCAAGGCGGTCAGGCCGAGATGATGCGCGTACCTTATGCCGACTTCAATTGCCTGAAGCTGCCCGAGGACGCTGAGGAGAAGGAGGATGACTATGTCATGCTCTCCGACATCTTCCCGACGGGTTGGCATGGCGTCGAGTTGTCAGGTTTCTTGCCTGGTGAGAGTATCGCGATCTACGGGGCTGGTCCGGTCGGTTTGATGGCCGCGCACTCGGCCGAAATCCGCGGTGCCGCTCAGATCTTCGTGGTCGATTCCCACGATGACCGTCTGAAGCTGGCCGAAGCGATGGGCGCGATCCCGATCGACATGCGCAAGGGCGATCCCGCCCAGCAGATCCTTGACGCGACCGGCGGCCTTGGAACCGACCGGGGGGTCGAGGCGGTAGGTTACCAGTGTTGCGATCGCCACGGCAAGGAGCGCAGTAATTACACGATGAACTGCCTCGTCAAAAGCACGAAGGCCACCGGCGGCATCGGCGTCGTCGGCGTGTTTATCCCGGAAGATCCGAATGCGACCGACGATCTCCAGAAGGAAGGCAAGATGGCGTTCGACTTCGGCAACTTCTGGTTCAAGGGGCAGAAGATCGGCACCGGCCAGTGTAATGTAAAGCACTACAACCGGCGGCTGATGAAGCTTATCGAGCAAGGCCGGGCCAATCCTGGTCAAATCATCTCGCACCGACTGCCGCTCGATCAGGCACCAGACGCTTACAAGCATTTCGATGCGCGCGATAATGGTTGGACAAAGGTCGTGCTCAAACCGGGTGCCTGACCTTAGTCTTCTACGGAATAGGGATAAATTATGACATTAGAGGGCAAATCAGTTGCCGTTCTGATCGCGCCCCGCGGGACGGAAGAGCCAGAATTCTCGAAGCCCAAGCAAGCTATCGAGGAGGCTGGCGGCAAAGTGACCGTGGTCAGTTTTGAAGCGGGCGTGGCTCGCACAGTCAATAGCGATCTCGACGAGGGCGGCAGCTATACTATCGACAAGACGTTTTCCGAGGTGAAAGCCGACGATTTCGACGGACTTGTTGTGCCCGGAGGAACTGTCGGTGCCGACAAGCTGCGCGGCAGCGGCGAGGCAATTGGTTTCATCCGGGCTTTCTTCGATCAGAAAAAACCGGTTGCGGCTATATGCCATGCACCCTGGACATTGATTGAGGCGGGCGTGCTTAAGGGTCGCACCCTGACGTCCTACCCAACGCTGAAGGTCGATGTCGAGAACGCCGGCGGTACATGGATCAATGAAGAAGTCGTGGTCGACAACGGCCTTGTCACAAGCCGCGACCCTAATGATTTACCCGCCTTCTGCGCCACACTCGTGGACGAAATCGCGGAAGGTGTGGGCGCTGGGCTCGCAGCCGGGAATTAAGACGGGGCGGTTTCGACGAACCATGTGAGGGCCCGCTCCCTGGAGAAGTTCCGCACAAAACAGGCGTAGCGGATGGCCGGCGATTGGCTGTCCGCTACGCCGCATATCAGACTAACACGGCGCACCTGACGGGCACTCGAACCCTAAACCGCGTCAACCGCGTTGACACATCTTCGGCTCCCGCTTCCAGATTCGACCCATTCCAGCGTCCGGTTGACATACACCTGATCGAACGCCCGTTCGGTCAGGTTTACGACCTACAGCGCCGCTTTGAGATAGGGGGCGGTGAGACTGCCTTCTGCTTCCGCAACGACGCCAGGGACGCCGCTGGCAACGATACGGCCGCCATCTTCCCCAGCCCCCGGTCCCAGATCGATGACCCAGTCCACCTGCGTGATGGCGCGCATGTCATGTTCGACGACGACGACGGTATTGCCAGCGTCGACGAGGCCCTGCAGGTGTTGCATCAGCCGGTCGGCATCGGAGGGGTGAAGCCCCGAAGTGGGCTCGTCGAGGATGTAGATCGTGTTGCCGCGCTGGGCGCGTTGCAGTTCAGTCGCCAGCTTGATGCGCTGCGCCTCCCCGCCAGACAGCTCGGTCGCAGGCTGTCCGAGCCTCAGATAGCCAAGACCGATCTCCCGCAACACGTCGAGGGAGCGCATCACAGATGCCTCGCCAGCGAAGAAATCGCACGCATCGTCGACCGTCAGTTCGAGCACCTGGGCGATATTGCGCCCTTTCCATTCGACTTCGAGCGTTTGCGGGTTGTAGCGAGAGCCATGACAGGTCGAGCACGGCGCAAAAACGCTCGGCAGGAACAGCAGTTCCACCATGACGTATCCCTCGCCCTCGCACACAGGGCAGCGGCCTTGCGCGACGTTGAACGAGAACCTTCCCGGGCTATAGTGCCGCCGGCGGGCGAGCGGCGTATCAGCGAAGATCCTTCGCACATGATCGAACATGCCGCTGTAGGTGGATAGGTTCGAGCGCGGCGTGCGGCCGATCGGTTTCTGATCGACCCGCACCAGCCTGCGAACATGCTCCATGCCTGCGATAATGCGTCCTTCAATATCGTTCTGAGCAACTTCGAGCAGCGGATCGATATCCTCGTCCTCGGCCACGGGGGAGCCGCCGAGGTGTTCCGTGACGAGCTCGGGCAGCGCCTGACTGACAAGACTGGATTTGCCCGATCCCGAAACGCCGGTGACAGCGGTGAAGCAGCCGATGGGAAACTCAACGTCGAGACCTTGAAGATTGTTACGCCTGATCCCTTCCAGGCGTAGCCATGCCTTGGGATCGCGCGGTGTGCGCTCACTGCGGAGCGGCTCTGCGAACAGGTAGCGGCGGGTGATCGAAGTCTCGACGTGGGCAAGCCCCTCTATCGGCCCGCTGTAGAGGACTTCACCGCCCTTTTCCCCGGCTCCTGGCCCGACATCGACGAGCCATTCGGCGTGGCGGATCACGTCGAGATCATGTTCGACGACGAACAGGGAGTTGCCCGCCGCCTTGAGACGCTCGAGGATAGTGAGCAAGGCTTCGCCATCTGCCGGGTGTAACCCTGCCGAAGGCTCGTCAAGCACATAGACCACGCCGAAAAGCTGTGACGACAATTGGGTGGCAAGCCGCAAGCGCTGCAACTCTCCGGAGGAGAGCGTCGGCGTGCTGCGGTCGAGCGAAATGTAACCAAGGCCAAGATCGATCAGCGGCTCGAGCCGCTCGATCAATTCGCAGGCAAGGCGTTGGGCGGCGATCCGCTTCTCGTCGGAGAGATTGGGCGTGCGGCGCACGTCGGGCGCGCTCTTGTGCGCAGAGCCGCCCGCGGCAACCCGTTGTTCGACCGCTGCTTCGCGGGCCGCTTTTTCCAGAACATGGCCCTTTGAGGTGTCGGAGACTGCCCCATATTCGCCATGCGCGACGGGCATCAGCAAGTCCTTCAGCTTGAGCACCGTCAGGTCGCCGAACTCGGCAATATCGAGCCCGGCGAATTTGACCGACAGGGCTTCGCGCTTCAGGCGCTTGCCGTTGCAGGTCGGGCAATTGCGGCCGATGATATATTGCGAGACGCGCTTCTTCATCAGCGCGCTTTTAGTGTTGGCAAAGGTTTCCAGCACATAGCGGCGCGCGCCGGTGAAGGTGCCCTGGTAGCTCGGCTCCATGCGGCGCTTGAGCGCCGTCCGGGTCTGTTCGGGCGTCAGGCCCGCATAGACCGGCACCGTCGGCGCCTCGTCAGTGAAGAGGATCCAGTCGCGATCCTTTTTCGGCAAGTCGCGCCACGGCGTATCGACGTCATAGCCGAGCGAAACGAGGATATCGCGCAGGTTCTGGCCATGCCAGGCGGTCGGCCAGGCGGCGATCGCCCGATCGCGAATGGTGAGGCTGTCGTCGGGAACCATCGTCTCTTCGGTCGCGTCATATACGCGGCCGATGCCGTGGCAGGTCGCGCACGCCCCCGCGACCGTGTTGGGGGAGAAATCCTCCGCATAGAGCATGGGCTGATGGCGCGGATATTCGCCGACGCGCGAATAGAGCATTCGCACCAGGCTGGAGAGCGTCGTCACGCTGCCGACCGAGGATCGCGCGTTGGCCGAGCCACGCTGCTGCTGCAACGCGACCGCAGGCGGCAACCCGTCGATCGCGTCGACCTCCGGCACGCCGGCCTGGTCGATCAGGCGACGGGCATAGGGCGCAACCGATTCCAGATAACGCCGCTGGGCTTCGGCATAAAGGGTGCCGAACGCGAGTGATGACTTGCCCGAGCCCGATATGCCGGTGAACACCACGAAGGCGTCGCGCGGTAAATCGACGTCAATATTTTTGAGGTTATTCTGGCGCGCGCCGCGAACCTGCACGCAAGCGGGCGGCCCCGCATGCCCATGATCGGCGGTCGGCGTCGTCGCGTGTATATCCTTGTCCTTCAATTCAGTCTTCCTGCCATATCCGCCCATGCGGCCCTTGGTTCATTACGGTCGGGGTAACAGATGAATGCATTTCCGACTCAATGCATCTGACGTGACCCCCGTTTCTCATCCAGCGATAACGAGAGTCCTTTGGTGATCTGAACTGGTGTTGGTGGGGTTGGCAATAGGCCGGTCTGAGCAGCCATCAACCAGCGCAGCAGACCGGCCGCTGTG
>NZ_WVTD01000034.1 GCF_009856825.1 Novosphingobium silvae
CCGAAAACGCGCTGATCTTCGCCCTCGTCGGCCAAGTCGCAGCCGAAGCCGGCGTGCTGCTGATCATCATGTCTGCGGGGCCGGGCTGAGCGCCGTCCCGAAAAATCGACTTCGGCAGCGGGCTGTTGAGCGGTCCCACGTCGCCCAGCTTGTAGGTGGCGCTGGCGTAGGCATCCTGAAGGC
Organism: Novosphingobium silvae; assembly: GCF_009856825.1. Lineage (GTDB taxonomy): Bacteria > Pseudomonadota > Alphaproteobacteria > Sphingomonadales > Sphingomonadaceae > Novosphingobium > Novosphingobium silvae. Next base: position 184 of record NZ_WVTD01000034.1, read on the forward strand.
CGTTCGTGGGCGTCGTCAGGAAGACGTCGGCGGTACCGTTGAACTTGTGCAGCGTCGCCAGCGGGGTCTGGAGCGAAAAGCCGTTGTCCGAACCCAGCTTTTCGTAGCCGCCTGCAAGACGAAGGCCGCCGAACGCCAGCCCACCCTCGCCCGCCACATAGTCCGCCGCATAGTTGCGGGCGCTGGTCCTCCAGTCCCATTGCCGGGCGTAGGAGCCGGTGAGGTCGAGCTTCACTGCCGGGCCGAGCGGGAAGGCACCCGTCGCGCGCACGCCGTAGGTCTTGCTCGACGCGGCGACCTGCAGCGGGTCGTCGTAGTCGAGAAGGTAGGCGAAGCCCTTGATGGCGAGCGGCCCCGCCTTCACTTCCGCGCCGCCGAAGAAGAAGTCGCCGTCATGGGACTGGCGCGGGCCGCTCTCCGAACCGAAGATCGTGCGCTGGCTCCAGCTCCACGTGCCGTCGAACGTGACGGGCCCAAGCTTCGCCTCGCCGCGCACTGCATCGAAGGTCTGCTCGTCCTGCCGCCAGCCAACCGAACCTACCCAGCGCTGGTCGTCGAGGTTGATGCGCTGGCGGCCCACTGTGACGCCGCTGCCGTTCACCTTGTAGGCAAGCTGCAGCCGGTTGAGCCCAACCGTCTCGGGATCGGGCACAACCGAGCGGCCGGGGCGGTACTGGCCGCTTGCCGCGTTGGCGAAGGGAAAGGCATTGTACCCGTCGGCAAGCGCCAGCACGCCCTCGCCTTCGGCCAGTGCCGAGAAGTTGCCCGCCTTGATCTCCGCGCCTGCGCGAAGGCGCATGGTGACGCCGTCCGCACCCCTGTCGATGTCGGGCTGGTCGACGGATTCCCAGCGCAGCCGCCCGTCGACGATGGGGTCTAGGGTTACTCCGTCCGCTATCGGAACAGGCGCGCCGGGCGCCGCCGCCATGGCCGGAGTGGTGGCGATTGCTGCGCAGCATGCTGCAAGCGGGATTGCGGTCTTCATAAGTCGTGCCCTCCGATGGGCGCTCACGCTGAGGAGCGCCCTTCCCCATGAGACTGGGTCGAAGGCAGACGCCGTTGTCCGCCGGTTGTGATCGTTCGCGCGTCAACCGGCAGGCCTCCTTGCCCGCCGCCGCCCCTCATGAGCGCGCGCTTCTTGCCCCGTGAGGGATCAGGCCGCCTTCGCGGGCCCGTGGTCGTACTCGGCAAGGAAATGCAGCACTTCCTGCCGGTACTGGTAGAACCTGGGATCATCGAGCAGCGCCTTGCGGTCACGCAGGCGCGGCAGGTCGACCTTCAGTATCTTGCCGATCGTGGCGTTCGGTCCGTTGGTCATCATCACCACGCGGTCCGCCAGCAGGATCGCTTCATCGACATCGTGAGTCACCATGATCGCGGTGACCTTGGTGCGGTTCCACGTCTCCACCAGCACGTCCTGCAAGTCCCAGCGCGTGAGGCTGTCGAGCATGCCGAAAGGCTCGTCCAGCAGCAGCAGGCGCGGCGAGAGCGCGAAGGCTCGCGCGATGCCGACGCGCTGGCGCATCCCGTTCGACATCTCCGCCGCCATCCTGTCTCGCGAGGCGGAAAGGCCGACCCGGTCGAGGTAGTAGTCGACGATATCGCGCCGCTCGGCCTTGCTGGCGTGCGGGTAGACCCGCTCGACGCCGAGCGCCACGTTCTGGCGCGCGGTGAGCCATGGCATGAGGCTGGGCGCCTGGAACACCACCGCCTTGTCCGGCCCGGCGATGTCGATTTCGCGGTTGTCGAGAACGATGCCGCCCGAGCTGATTGCGTTCAGCCCCGCCGCCATCGTCAGCACCGTGGACTTGCCGCAGCCCGAGTGACCGATGAGCGAGACGAACTCGCCCTTGTCCATCAGCAGGTTGAAATCCTCCACCACCGTCAGCGGACCGCGCGGCGTGGGGTAGACCTTGTGGAGCTTGAAAAACTCCAGATATCGCCGCTCCACCGCCGACTTGCCTGCCGCGACATAGGCGGCCGGGAGTTCCGGCTCGCGCCGTCCGGCAAAGAGGTCGATGGGGGTGACTTCGGGCAGCGCGACGGACGCATCTCCCGTCCCCGCGCCTTGCTGGCTGAGAGCGCCGAGATACTCGACGATATCCTTGCGCAGGCTCTGGAAGTGCGCGTCGTCGTTCACCGCCTCGCGGTCGCGAGGGCGCGGTACGTCGACCGTGAACAGGCGTCCGATCGTTGCGGCGGGCGCAGGCGTGAGGACGGCCACCCGGTCGGCCAACAGCAGCGCCTCGTCCACGTCGTTGGTGACGAGGATGATCGTGCGCCGCTCCTCGCGCCGGATGCGCTCGATCTCGTCCTGCAGCTTCGAGCGGGTGAGCGCGTCGAGCGCGGAAAGCGGCTCGTCCAGCAGCAGGATCTCGGGTTCCATCGCCAGTGCGCGGGCCACCGCCACGCGCTGGCGCATTCCGCCGGAAAGCTGCGAGGGCTTGCGGTCCATCGCGTGGCCGAGACCGACCAGTTCCACCTTCTGCCGCACCAGCGCCGCACGCTCGGCCTTGCTGCGGTCCTTGTGGACGGCATCGACGGCCAGCGCGACGTTGCGCTCCACCGTCAGCCAGGGAAACAGCGAGTAGGACTGGAACACCAGCCCCCGGTCATTGCCCGGGCCGTCCACGGGTTCGCCCCGCAGCAGTATCCGGCCGGCGTCAGGCTCGATCAGGCCGGCAATCGCGGAGATCAGCGTGGTCTTGCCCGCGCCGGAAAACCCGAGGATCGCGATGAACTCGCCTTCCTCGACGTCGAGGTCCACACCGCCAAGCACGCTGGTCTGCTCGCCCGACTTGCCGGTGTAGCTTTTGGTGACACCCTGAAGCGAGAGGATCGTGGCCATGGTCGTGTTTCCTTCGATCAGACGGTGCGGTTGCGGCTGACGAGCGTCTGAAGGCTCATCATCACCCGGTCGAGCAGGAAGCCGATCAGGCCTATGACGACGACCGCGAACATGATCCGCGCCAGCGACTGGCTCGAGCCGTTCTGGAACTCATCCCACACGAACTTGCCGAGGCCGGGGTTCTGCGCGAGCATTTCCGCCGCGATCAGCACCATCCAGCCCACGCCGAGCGACAGGCGCATGCCGGTGAAGATGAAAGGCAGCGCGCTCGGCAGCACGAGGCGCGTCAGCTTCTGGAACGCGCCGAGGCGCAGCACGCGGCCCACGTTCAGAAGGTCCTTGTCGATGGACGCGGCGCCGATCGCGGTGTTGATGAGCGTGGGCCACAGCGAACAGAGCATCACCACGATGGCCGAGATCACGAAGCTTTTGGCCAGCACCGGATCCGCGCTCGTGACCGTTGCAGAGACCACCATGGTGACGATCGGCAGCCACGCCAGCGGGCTCACCGGCTTCATGATCTGCACCAGCGGGTTGATCGCGGCATTGAACAGCGGTGACAGGCCCGCCGCCAGCCCGATCGGCACGGCGAACACCGTCGCCAGTACGAAGCCGAGGGCCACCGTCTCGAGCGAGGTCGCCACCTGGTCCACGAACGTGGGCGCACCTGCATAGTCGAAGGCCAGGACCTGCGTGCCCGCGCGGATACGCTCGTCCTGCTCGGCATAGAACTGGGCCGCCGCCTCGTTCGAGGCCTGCCACTCGTCGAACAGCGCACCGCCCTGCGCGGCAACCTCGAAAGGACCCGGCAGAGCGCCGAGCGAGGTCTGGACCATGGGAGCGAGCGCTGCCCAGAGGCCGATGAACACCGCGATCCCCAGCATCGGCGCCAGCAGCGCCTTCCCTTGCCGCGCCAGCGCCTGCTGCAACCGGGAAGCCGTCGCTCCCCCGCGCGAGGCGACCTTCGCGGGCCTTTCCACCGGCGCTTCGGCCTGCACGACCGGCTCGATATCAGCGAAAGCAGTTGCCATCGTGTTTTTCCTTTCGAGGCTCAAGTCAGCCGCCGGTCACGCCGGAAGCGGTGACCTTCTGGCCGTTCTTCAGCCCGATCCTGAGCGACTGGATGTAGGCGTTGGGCTTGCGCCCGTCGTAGGGCACATGGTCGATGAAGCCGGTATCGACCGGCTTGAACCCGTCGGTCTGCGGGAGCGCCGATGCCGGGATGACCTTTCTTTCCACCAGCGCCTTCGCGGCGGAAAGATAGAGATCCGGACGGTAGACGGCTTTCGCCTGCGCGGTGTACCAGCCATCGTCGTGATCGGCGGGGATCTGCCCCCACCTGCGCATCTGCGTCATCGTCCAGATCGCATCCGAATAGAACGGATAGCCTGCGAACCTGTCGAAGAAGACGTTGAAGCCCTTGGCATCACGGGTATCGCCCGGGCCGAAAGTGAACTTGCCCGTCATCGACGCCGCGATCACGTCCTCGTCGGCCCCGACGTAGTTGGGACGGGCGAGTATTCGCACCGCTTCGGCGCGGTTCCTGCCCCTATCGGCATCGAGCCAGGCCTGCGCCTTGATGATCGCGCGCAGCAAGGCCGCTGTCGTACCGGGGTATTTCGCGGCGAAGTCCCGCCGCAGACCGAAGACCTTCTCGGGATTGTCGTGCCAGATCTGGTCGTCGGTGACGACCGGCACCCCGATCTTCTTCTTCACGGCGGCCTGGTTCCATGGCTCGCCGACCGAATAACCCTCGATCGTGCCCGCCTCCAGCGTGGCCGGCATCTGCGGCGGCGGCGTCACCGATAGCTGCACATCGGCCCCGGTCGTTCCGCCCACGTCGCCAGGCAGGTAATACCCCGGATTGAGCCCGCCTGCGGCCAACCAGTACCGCAGCTCGTAATTGTGCGTAGAAACGGGGAAGACCATCCCCATCTTGAAAGGCCGCCCCTCCTGCCGAAACTTCCCGACGACCGGCTGCAGCACCGAAGCGGGGATCGGATGCGCCGGCTTGCCGTCAGCACCTTTGGGCAGGTTCGGCTCGATCATGCTCCACACGCGATTGGAGAGCGTGATCGCGTTCCCGTTGAGGTCCAGGCTGAGCGGCGCGATCATCTCTGCGCGCGTGCCAAGGCCCAGCGTGGCGGCGATCGGCTGGCCAGCCAGCATGTGCGCGCCGTCGAGCTGCCCGCCGATCACCCCGTCGAGCAGGACTTTCCAGTTCGCCTGCGGCTCCAGCGTGACGTTGAGCCCCTCTTCGGCGAAGAAGCCCTTTTCCCTGGCGATGGCGAGTGGGGCCATGTCGGTCAGCTTGATGAAACCGAGCTTGAGCACGGGCTTTTCCACTCCGCCCTTTGCCAGACCCGTCGCCTTGCTCGAAGGCGCATCAGCCTCGCCGCCGCATCCCGCCAGCGCCACTCCCGCCATTAAGGCGACCCACGCCGCGCGATGTGCCCGACCTTTCCCCCGAACCCTGCTCATCGAAACCAACCCCGGCTGACGGCAGACGCGAAAAAGCCGCCTCGACGTAAAGTCCTGTCGGACTACATCGGGCGGCCACGTTGCCACTGTTCTTGAAAGACCGCAGCCTGGTCTGTCATCGGCCCCCGTCCTTGGAGACCCACCGTGCTGCTGAAGCCAACACTAAGCGATTCGCGCGCTTCACGTAAAGCAGTTTTTTGCAGCGCAGCAGAGGCCGATGTTTTCGCAAGGTTCGAGGCACGGGCTGGCTCCGCAGCGATAAGCGCCGGGGGCACAAATCAGAGGGTGGGACGAAAGCCGCCCTCCGGCCTGAACTATCTGCGAGCGATAATCGTGTAAATCGGACGAACTCGCTCGCCATACTTGAACTTGTTCCAGGTGACCGTGCAGTTTCGGAATCCCAGAATCCCGAGGTATTCCTTCACCAAAAGCGGCGGAAGCCGGAACCATCCGTCATTGATGCCATCGGGCTCCGAACTGCGAGGCATGAAGCGCGGGTTCTTCTTGAACTTGCTTGCCACTTTGCCAAACGGCGAGAGGTCGGACACGATTATCGCTTCTTCAGTAAGCCGGGCGGCATTCTCCAGGGCCAGGAACGGGTCACGCAGATGAAGAAGAATGCTCCCGAAGACCGCGACATCGACTTTACCAATCGAGCTTGGAATGTCGTAGACCACGCCGTGAACCATGCGCGCCTTCGATTGAAAGGCCTGATGGCACAACCAATAGCCATTGTTGATCTTGCGCAGGTGGTTCCTGCGCTCAAGACGGGTGGCTTCATGATTGTTTCCGGCAAACGGCACGATATCCCAGTCGAAATCTCCCGAAAGATCGAACGAGACGACTTCCGCGCCCTGCTTTTCCATATGAAAGCTCAGAATCCCCGTTGCCGCTCCGACGTCGAGAATGCGTTTTCCATGAAAATCGAAGTTGCCGAGATAGTCGTCGATCCGGCCTCTCAGGTCCCATTCGCCCGGGATCGTGCCGTGCCCCGGTACTTCCATCGTATGATAAAAGTAGCATTCATCCAGAGAATGCACCGCAATCGGCTCGGCATAGGGCGACAGCGCAGGTGTTCCGGCATTCAGACTGGATATTTCAATCATCTAGCGACCTCGCAAATGCCGTACGCCTCAGCCGCTTAACAAGAGAAGGTGGCGGTGCCTACTGCATTTCGATTTTGAAATAGCCAATCGCCCGCCTGCGTGGATGAGCGGACTTCCTGTCGTTCGCTCGCGCCCTCCGGCTGCTCGTCAAGTAGCAGCGCCGTGTTTCTGGCGGCACTTCAAGCCCGCTTGGCACGCCCCGCCTACTGCTCCGATTTCCTACATGGCGGCGGTCTGCTACCGTCGCCCAGGTTCTTTCACATCTCGCATAGAGTGCCACCGCTCCGCCCATGAAAGCCTCTGCCGCGCTTGCACTTCATCAACTAGCGTCGATCCCGGCGCAGCGACCGGGCTTTCTCGATCCAAGTCCCAGTCACCACCCCCGCACTGCTCAGGGCAGGCTCGAAAGATAGCCCTCGATGTGGTTGGGATCGAACACCTTGCCGTCGAAGAAACTGTTCGCCTCCAGCATCATGGCGCCCTGCTGGGTCCCGACGACGGTGCGGGCGGCAAGGCTGCCCTCCACTTTCGAACTCGCTCCGGGAAGCGGCTCGTCGGTGCCGAGAAGGGCGGCGCGGTAGATGTCGGGCCGAAACACTCTTGCCGCCTTCGCAGCGTCGGCAGGGTCGAAGGCCATACCGTCCCACCGGACCATCTGGGTGTAGAGCCACTCCGCCTGGCTGACCCAGGGGAAGTTGGCGGCCTCGCGGTACTGGAACATGAAATCCGGATAGTGGATCAGCGCGCCGCCGCGCGAGATCAGCAGCCGATCGGATATGGCGCGGCGGATCAACTCGGCCGACCCGTCCAGGTACTGCGGGCGCGCGAGGATCGCGGCATTCTGCTCCCAGTTGGCCGGGTCCACGAAATGCGCACCGGCTCGGCACAGCGCGCGGATCAGGCCCAGCACCGCCTCGCGCCTCTCGTCAAGCACGGCTTCGCGCAAGGCCAGGACCTTTTCCACGCCGCGGCGCCAGATCTGCGCGGAGGAGAGGACGATCTCGCCGACCCCCTGCTCGACCGCGACGCTGTTCCACGGCTCGCCCACGCAGATGCCATCCACTTCGCCCTGCGCAAGCGCGTCGGCGCAGAATGGAGGCGCCACGGTGGCGATCTCAACGTCGCGATCGGGCTGTATCCCGCAGGCCGCCAGCCAGTAGCGCAACATGTAGTTGTGGCTGGAATATCGATGAACCACGCCGAAGCGCAGGGGACTTCCGGCGGCAAGGCGCTCCTGCACTACCCGGCGAAGAGCCGCGCCCACCTGCACGGGCTCTCCCATGTGTCCCTCCGGCCTGACCTGCCGGGCGATCTGCGTGCGCAGCGTGATCGCATTGCCGTTGAGCCCCAGCACGAAAGGAACCGCAAGCGGCTGCGCCGGACGTCCCCGCCCCAGCGTAGTCGCGATGGCAAGCGGCGCCACAAGATGCGCGGCATCGCTGTGGCCGTAGAGCAGCCGATCCAGCACCGTCGCCCAGCTCATGTCCTTGACGAGGCGGAGCGAAACGCCGGCCTCCTCCGCAAAGCCATGTTCATGCGCGAGGATCGGCAGGCAGGCATCGACCAGCGGCAGGAAGCCGATCGTAAGTTCCCTCGTCACGCGAATACTCCCTTACGCCGCCGCTTGCTCACCCCGATGCTCATCAGGCGCCCCCCATAAGGTTGTGAGCTGTGACGATCGCTTCCGCGATTTCGACAATGCGCTTGCCCTGGTTCATCGCCGCCTTGCGCATCTCGGCATAAGCCTTGGGTTCGGGAAACCCTCTCGTATCCATGAGGATACGCTTGGCACTGTCGATGGTATCGCGCTCCGCAAGCTTGCCCTTCGCGTCGGCCAGATCCCGCTGCAGACGCGAGAATGCGTTGAAACGCGTGACTGCCAGATCCAGGATCGGACGGATCCGGTTCGGCGCAAGACCGTCCACGACATAGCTGGAAACACCCGCGTCGACCGATGCGACGATAGCCTCGTCATCAGATTCGTCGACGAACATGGCAATCGGCCGCTGCAATGCGCGGCTGACGACGAAGTATTCCTCCAGAACGTCGCGCGAAGGATTGCCCAGATCCATCAACACGATATCCGGATCGAACTCTGCCACACGGGCCAGCAATCCGCGCCGGTCCGTTATGACAAACAGTTCGCAATCCTCCAGGGTAGCAAGCCCTTCCTGGATGATTGAGGCGCGGGCGGCGCTTTCGTCGATGATGGCAATGCGCATGGAAGCAGCCTTGTGCAGCGCAACAGGGCCACGTGGCAAGTCCGCGTTTGAACATCGGTCGTCCGGTCGGTCACAAGGGAGGAGAAGCCCGCCCGGCGGGCCACTCCGCCCGTCAGTCTCACCCACTCGTACGAGCCGCCGCAAGTCGCCCCGGAATGGCGATGAGCCTCCGTTGTCAGGCAACGGCTGGTTTACATGGTCCGATGAGCACTACAGAGATATTCTCTTCGCCTTCGACAGCGATCGGACGGGGAACAGGCGGCAAGGCCTTGCGGCCTGTCACTTCCTCAAGGAAGCCGAGTGACCATCCTGCGTGCATTGTCGCCGCAGCAAGCCCCGAAGCTGCTCCACACAAGGTGCCCGCTTTGACACCCACGACGACCCCGGCGAGCAGCACTCCTGCAAGCCAGGAGAGAGCGGGGACGCAAAGGAGCAGGCCTTCAGTCCTGAAGCAGGCCAGCAGCACCCCCAGAACACCGACCAGGATTGCGGGAGCGACCGCGAGGGGTAGCATCTGACGCAACTTGACCGGAGCTGGATGACGCCGCAGATTGCGAGCGCGGCCCCTGCCATAGTTGCGGTACTGCCGAAAAAGCGACGCCGCTGTGCGCCGGGGAAAATAGGTGATCGCCGCCGCCGGCTCCAGCCAGATACGCCCTCCGGCAGCAAGGAGCCGGCGATCCAGTTCGGCATCTTCATTTGCCGCGAAACCTTCATCGTACCCCCCCGCCGCCATGAACAGTCGCAGGTCGAAAAGCGCATGATGGCCATGGTCGACCCATCGACCGGCCCCCAGGTGCCGGTGGGCGGCGCCCCCGGTTCCCAGCACCGAGTTCTGCGCGGCAGCCACCGCCTTCTGGAAGCAAGCGCGGCCGACCGTGACCATCGGCACCACCACGGAGGTGGCTCCTGATCTGCTCGCCGCCTCTCGCAGGCGGCAGATGAAGTGTTCGGGATACTCGGCATGAGCATCGATCCGGACCAGCCAGCGGCACCCTGCTCCATGACGCCGCGCCGCGAGGTTCACTCCCGCGCTTTGAATCCTGTCCGAATTGTGGAGGAGAACAAGGTTCCGCCGGGTCGCCGCCATTGTGGTGACGATTGCCTGGCTCCCGTCCGTGCTTCCGCCATCCGCCACCACCACGAGCGCGCCATTCGCATCTCGCAGGAGGCCCTCCAGAAGCCCCGGCAGATGTGCCGCCTCGTTCAGGCAAGGCACCACGACGAGAGTGTCGCGGTTGCGTGCATCCTCAAGCACGATGATAGCCTCCGATAGCGGCGGCGATTTCCCGACGTTCACCGGGTGTCTGGTACAAAGTGCTCTCCGGAAGCGCAGCAATGGCTTCCCTCATCGAAGTGTACCCGGCAGTGCCAAGCTCAGCGAGACGCTGCGGCAACTCCCGCAACGGATCGGTGATCAGCAGGCCGACGCCATTGCGCTGCAGCCAGCGACCCGTCTCGACACTCTGCAGCGCGATCGGCACGGCTCCATGAGCAAGCCCTTCGTACAGCCGATTGGGAAGCAGCCAGTTAGAATTCAGCCCTTCCTCGAAGTAGTCGATGGCCCAGACGAAATCGACTGGCGCATAAAGGTCGGCGAGATCCTCGGCCCGAAACGGGCCCAGGTAGCGAAGGCCGGGAATAGAGGCGGCTTCGGCAGCGAAGTTCGGGAATTCTGCGGGACTGGGAATGCCCGCGACAACGACTTCGATCCGCCCGTCGGACATGGCGGCCAAAGCTGCAAGTTGCTCCAGCGTCTTGCGACAGCGAAGCATGCCGAACCACCCGATCCGCCATACCCCTCGCGCGTTTCCTGCGGGAGCAGAGGGCCTGGAATGCCTTCTCTCGTCAGGGACCTTGTTCTCGATCAGCAGTACCCTGTCACGCCTACCCTGACGCTCTGCGAAATAGTCGCGCGCGAAAGCGGGGGAACTGACGATCACCAGATCCGTCCGCGCGAGAAGGCGCCGCTCGAGCCATCGCAGGATTTGCGACGCTTTGCCGGTGCCCAGCATCATCCGATGAATGTCGAGGCATTCATAGATCAGCCTTTGATTGCGGGACCGCACACGCGCTGCAAGCACCAGCATTTCCAGATTTCTTGCCACGATGACCGGCGCGTTCTGGCACAATTCCGCCAGCGCATCCGGCGAGACAAGGCGCCTCAACACGGTACGCGCGCGATGCACTAGGCGGGCATCCATCGTCCGGCCAAGATCCACCGCCGTGCCGACCGCGCCTGCAGAAGCCGCTGCGGAATGGCGACGAAATCCCCCCAAGCCCACCGAAAATCCCTCCCGGGCCAACAGTTTCACCCTTCGCCGCACAGCTGCGTCGTCCAGATCATGCACGAGGTACGCAACCTGCGCGCCGCCACTTTCATCCAGATCCATTGGAAAACTCCAGAACTTGCTCACGATTGGACTGAACTCCGGTTCCCAGTCACCGCGCATATCGGCATTGTACCTAAGTTCTTTCGAACAGTGCGTCGCTCCAAAACTAAGGCCTCCAACGAATTACAATTCAATACGTACAACATCCTATTTGGAGTAACGTCTTGAGCAATCGCAATCGTGTCGCTGATGCGGACGAGATTTCCTCTGTGACCTCGTCCAGATTACTTCCCGATCCGTCGGGAATTGCCGCAATTCTTTATCGCAGGCGCAGAATCTTCACGATCGCGTTCCTGGTCACGCTTGCCGTGTCTTGCCTGCTGATGTTGTGGCTCCCGAAAACCTATACCGCATCGAGTTCGCTGCTGCTCGAGCCGCGCGAGACGCAGCCGGTCAAGGTGAATGATCGCGGTGCCGTGGCTCCCGCAGACGACAACCTGATCGACACGGCCGTGCAGGTCATCCGCTCCCCGACGCTCACGCTCGACGTGGTCCGAAGTCTCCGGCTGGATCGGGTGCCCGAGTTCGGCGGCAAGACTCCTCCGCCGTCGAGTTCCGTCGGCCGACCGGACGAGCAAGGCGATGTCCAGCAGATGAGCCCGTCAGAGCGGCGTGCCGCCGGCGCGCTCCTGGCACGCACCTCCGTTCGGCGTGTCGGCGTGACCTACCTGGTGGAGATATCCGCCTCGGCTTCCAATCCACGGATGGCTGCGCGCATCGCGAACGCGCTGGCGCAGCGCTATATCGATCTGGACAATGCCAAGAAGCAGGCACGCAATGCCCGCTCCGCCCGGTACGTCGAAAGTCAGGCCGCAGCGCTGCGCAAGCAGGCGGTCGCAGACGACGCGGCGCTGCAGAGCTACATGATCCGCCACAACCTTATGAGCGCCGAAGGCGCCACGATGGCGGAACAGGAGGTCTCGGAACTGAACCGGGAGATCGCCACCGCGCAGGCGCAGGTCGCCGAGCAGCGTGGACGCCTTGCCGCAGCCCAAGCCCAGCTTGCGCGTGGCGGCGGCGGCGCGGATACCGGAGCGGCCCTTGCCTCGGAGACGGTCCGGCAATTGCGCCAGCAGGAGGCGCAGGCCAGCGCTCACCTCGCGCAGGTGGATGCGAGATACGGCAGCCTGCATCCGGAGGTAGTCCAGGCGCGCGACGAACTGGCCGATGTGCGCAGGCAGATGGAGAGCGAGCTGGCGAGAGTGCTGTCCGGACTGAGGGGCGATGTGCAGATCGCCGAATCCCGGCTAGCCTCGCTCCTGGCCAGCCGAGCCCAGGCCCGGGGTTCGCTGGTGCAGAACGGCTCAGCCCAGGTCGGCAGGCTGGAACTTGAGCGGCGGGCCGAAGCCAGCCGCGCGATCTACAACGCCTACCTGACCCGCGCAAAGGAAACGGCACAAACGGCGGCCCTGCCCAACGCCGACGCCAGCATCGCTTCCTCCGCCAGGGTGCCGGGCGCACCGTCATCTCCCAACTATTTACTGGGAGCGATGGCAGGCTTTGCCGCTGCACTGGTGGTCGCTTTCACGGTCATCGCAATCGCCGAATACGTGGAAGACACCGTATCCACGCGTGCGGACATCGAGGGCGGGCTTGGCGTCGTCTACGCAGGGGCGGTACCTACACTCCAGTCCGCCACGCGTTCGAAGGCCGCCGGGATCGCTCCAGAAGACTACGTGGTGCTGAAGGGGATGTCGCTATTCACCGAAAGCCTGCGCAACCTCGCCGCTTACCTCGGGCTCAACGCAAGCGACGGACCTTGTGTGGTCACGATCACGTCCGCTCTTCCTCGCGAGGGCAAGTCCACCACGTCCATGTGTCTTGCACGAACACTGGCAGCGGACAGGCGGCGCGTGGTGCTCGTGGACGCGGATGTGCGGCGGCATACGACCTCCGATGCACTTGCCCCCGGGATGCAGCATGAAGGCCTGTTTCGCGTGCTGGATGGGTCGATCACGATAGACGAAGCGCTCGTGGCAGACGATCGGACCGGTCTTCGCATCCTTGCCACCCATGGACAGGCGAGCGCTGGCGACGTGATCACGGAAGCAGGCATGGCAGCGCTTCTGGTGGCGCTGAAGCAGCGGTTCGACATCGTCATCATCGATTCCGCCCCAGTTCTCGGCGTTGCTGAAACACGCATGATATCGCGTCTGTCCGACACTACCCTGGTGGTGGCCCGCTGGCGCGCCACGCCGCTGAAAGCCGTGAGGACAGCGCTCGACCTGCTGGCGCAGAATGGCAGCAAGCTTGGCGGGGTGGCGCTCAGCCTAGTGAACATCCGGGAATATGCCAGCGCCGGGCTGACCGACGCATTCGGCTATCACAAGAAGTTCAAGGGCTACTATGTCGATTGACGGCCCGGGATCGCCCCCACACCGGTTCGAAGCGCTGGATGCGCTGCGCGGCGTCGCTGCCTTCGCCGTGCTGTTCTACCACCTGCGCACTCTGGAAGGAGCGGACGGCGCACATGCGAGCCTGCCGGCCTTCGCCAGCGGATACCTCGCCGTGGACCTGTTCTTCCTCCTGAGCGGCTTCGTGATCTCCCACGCCTATGATCAGCGCCTGCACGACGGATTGTCCCTCCGACGTTTCATGATCGCACGCTTTGTTCGCCTTCAGCCGACTATCGCGATCGCAACGTTGCTCGGCTTTGCCGTAGCGCTCTCGCAGCGCCTATCGGGAGCGGCGGACGCGGCGGGTCTGTTCGCGATTGCGACGTCGTTTGCCGCCAACCTGCTCATGCTCCCGAACGTCCTTGTTCCGTGGGGTATCTTTCTCCTCAACCCGCCCGCGTGGTCGCTGTTTTACGAGCTTGTCGCAAACGCCGTCTACGCCGCCGGGATCAGGAAAACGCGGGTAAGGCTGAAGGGGGCCAAGGCCAGCAGCACGGTAGACCGATGGCTCCTGCTGGCATGCCTGGGCGGACTGGCCGGCTTGTCAGCTTCGCTGGCACTAGGCGGTTCTCTTGACCGAGGAGTGGTACTAGCCGATGCGCCTGTTGCGCTCTCCCGCATCACGTTCTCGTTCGCTCTGGGCGCGCTACTCAGTCGCCATCGGCAACGGTGGTTGCCCCGCCTTCCCCATCTGCCCGTTCCCCTGCTGCTTTTGGCATGCCTCTGCCTGCTGGCAGCTGAGTTCGACGGCACTCCGCGCGCGACATACGACCTTGCATTCGCAGCCGTGCTGTCGCCCGCTTTGGTCATGCTGACTGCGGCCGCCCGGCCGAGTGGACGCCTTGCGGCGGCATCGTCGTGGCTCGGCATGATCTCCTATCCGCTATACGCTGTTCACGCGCCTGTGAAGCACATGCTTGAAGCTGCGCTGCCGCTATCGTTCGTCCCGATGCTGACGGTCATCGCCATCGCTGCAGTAACATGTGCATGGGTGACGGCGATCTGCGCGGAGCCCCCGCTCCGCCGTTGGCTTGCAGGTAAGCTGCAGGGGCGCGGCGACAAAGCTGCGCCCCCGCTGATCGCACAGCCCCAACTGCAAGGAGAGGCCTGACGATGCGCCTTGGTACTTCCAGCACCCTCTCATCTCCCCCTCCGGTGCCCCTGTTCCTTCAGCACCTGTCTCACCAGACAAGCAGCCATCACATTGCCGATGAAGGTGACGATGAAGCGAAAGACCGGGCCGGTGGCCTTGTTCCAAGAACGAAGGGGCACGTTCTTTTCGTCAGCCGTCAGCGGATTGTCGGGCGCACGAATGGCAGCAGCGTATATCTTCTCGACCTTGCGGCCGCTGTCAGAAATGCCGGCTTCACCCCGCACCTGATCCAGCCCTCTCCCGACCTCATGGGCCGGTGGCCGATCATGCGGCTGGGGCCGGAACTGAAGGTCTTCCAGACCCACCGCATCCGCGGCGTGCTGCGGTCGGGACGCTGGGTGATGACGCTCAATCCGAAAGTTGGCTTCGACGCTGTGCGGGGCGTTGTCTCGCGTTTTGCGCGCCGTTTTGGCGTGACGGCAGCCTGGTCGGCAGATCGCCCGCGTCCTTATGCGATCGCCGCGAAGTGGACGGCGGCGGATCGCGCCTATCTCAAGCATCATGCGCCCGAGCGGGTCGACATCGTCATTGCCGATTACGCTTTCCAGGCCGAGGCCATCGATCTGTTCCCCGGCCGACCCTCCGCCATCGTCATGCATGACCTCTTCCACAGCCGCGAGGCGCGGGACGGCACGGACTCCGTGGCGAGCCTTGATCGCGACACAGAGATCGCACTGCTCTCACGGGCCGATGCGGTGGTGGCCATACAGTCAACCGAGGCACGCTTCGTTGCGGAAAATGTTGCTTCCGCACGTCCTATCGTCGCCGGCATGGCAGTGCATCCGGTGAAGCAGCCGCAGGTCGGCGACGGGGAACAGCTTCTCTTCGTGGGCAGCAATACGGCGCCGAACGTCATGGGTCTTCGCTGGATGTTCGACAATGTGTGGCCGCTTGTGCAAGTCCGCTCTCCCGGCGTGACTTTGAATGTGGCCGGATCGGTTGCAGGAGCATTCCCGAACGGCGGCCCGCGCGGCGTCACGTTCCACGGGATGGTCGCAGATCTCGCCCCGTATTATGCCAGTGCGGGCATAGTCATTTCACCGCTGACATTCGGCTCCGGGCTCAAGATCAAGCTTGTCGAAGCAATGGCACAGGGGAAGGCCATCGTCGCAACCGGCGTGACACTGCAGGGCGTGGAGGATGAATGCCGAGGCGCCGTGGCGCATGCAGATACGCCCGAGGCATTCACGGCTGCCATCCTGGAACTCGCCGATGAAAATCGCCGCCTTTCGCTTGGACAAGCGGCGTTGACCGCTGCCCGGCGGTATTTCTCGCCGGCAGCATGCCATGGCGAGTTCGCTGCCTGGCTTGAGGAAAACCGTCCACGCGCATGCTCCGCTTGCAGATCGGGTGCGTCCGGATGAGCCATAGCCGCCCTCCTCTGGCCTCGCCGCTGTTCTGGTCCACGGCTTCCAGCCTTGGAACCCAAGCCCTGGCGTTCCTCACCTTCGCTATTCTTGCCCGCCTGCTCGGTGCGACGGCCTTCGGGCTGGTGGCCATCGCCACACTCGTTATCGATCTTCTGGTCGTGGTGAGCAACGCCGGCATCAATGAGGCTGTGGTCCAGCGGCGAGTCCTGAGTGAAGTCGACGCAGACACCGCGTTCTGGGCGAACCTGGCCTGCGGGTTCGCTTTCTGCCTCGCCACCCTGGCTGCAGCGCCTCTGGTGGCGCTCGCTTTCGATCAGCCTGCTCTCACTCCAATCGTCATCGCGCTCGCCCCGATCTTTGCGATCACACCGCTTGGTGCGATCCACACCGCCCGCCTCACGCGCGAACTTCGCTTCCAGTCCATCGCCATGCGCAACCTGGCTTCATCGCTGGCCGGCGCGGCGGTGGGTCTGCCACTGGCATATGCGGGCTTCGGACCCTGGGCCCTGGTGGCGCAACGCATGGCTGTGGCGCTGGTCACCGTGTTGGCCGTGTGGGCAAGTTTCAGATGGCTGCCCCGCCTCCGATTTAACACTACGTCGTGCGGCGAAATGGTTCGCTTTGGAGCTTTCATCGGCATTGCTGGCACTCTCAACCAGATCAACATTCGCTGTGCCGAGATCATTTCCGGAGCACTTGTGGGGCCCGCCGCCATTGCCTTCATCCGCGCTGGGTCTCGCATTGCGGAAGTGCTCAACCAGATTACCTACATGCCTTTCCAGCAGATCGCGATGCCCACGCTGACGCGCAGCGCACACGATCTCGAGACGCTGCGACACACTTACCTCCAACTCAGTCGTCTTTCGGCATTCGTCATGTTCCCGGCATTTTTCGGATGCCTTGCGATGGCGCACGAGATTGTGGGCCTGGTATTCGGCCCCGGCTGGGAACCCGTCGCTGATGCCATCCGCATCTTTGCATGCGCGGTGGTCGCGTCACAGATGAACAACCTGATGGTGGCGGCCATAACTGCTGTGGGGGAATCGCGCACGGTCCTGTCCTGGACGGGAACGCAGATCGTGATCGGAGGCTTGGCGACCGTGGCTGCAAGCCGTTGGGGATGGCAGGCCATGCTCATGATTGGTGTCGTTCGCGGCTACGCGATCCTGCCCTACGGCTTTCACCTGTTGCGCAGGTACATAGGCCTTCGTTTCGTAGACGTTGCGGCCACCGTCCGTCCAGCTCTGGTGAGTTCGTTTGTCATGGCGGCTGCGGTTCATCTAGGCGCCAGCGCGTGCTCGGGGGTCATGCCTCGGGTCGCTGTTCTCTCGCTCTGGCTTCCTTTGGGCGCGTTGATCTACGTTGCACTTTATCTTTGGCAAGATCGTCAGATCATAGATCAGGTACAATCGATGATCGTCTCGCGCCGGCGTTCAAAAGCCCCGCTGAGACAAGGCTGAAACCCATTAGCACCATGCCTGTAGGTGATCAGCGATAATCCAAAGCGCTCATGGCATTTGGGTGCGGCAAGGCACAGCTCGAGCTCATTGCTTGCCCCTCAAGCCGGGGCGCAACGTCATGGAACTGCTGCTGTGTGGGGCAGGTGAGTGACTGGTTGCTTCGGCGGCCCGTTTCTGAACCGTTGGCATCGCAGCGGCCACGGCGGCGCGCCCCAGCATTGCGGCGCATGCAAGAGCGGAAGGCTTTACACTCCCGCCAGCATTTTCACCGCGCGGCGTGCGCGTTGCAGGCGTGTGGGGCGACGCCGCTCCCACGGATCCTCGATGTCCGGCTCGGACCCGTTCGTGAACTCGAAGAAGCGGGTCGCGTCATCCATTACGCATTCCAGACGTGCGCTTACCTGTGCAGGTGAATAGCTTTCGAACCAGGACCTTTCAGGCGGCGGCGGACCGCCTCGGTGTACCGTGCGCAATATCTCCGTCCGGTCCCAACCCAACGAATGCACCCGTATCTTGCGAGAGTTGAAACCGGGATCGAGGTAATCGGCCAAGGCATCGTTGACACTGGAAAACACCGTGCAGCCGTTCGCCATCGCCTCAAGCGGTGGAAGGCCGAAGCCTTCGCTGGCTCCGACATCGGCCCAGTGCTCAAGGGAATCGTACAGGTACACCTTAGCAGCCCGCTGCCGAAGTCGATTTTTCGGGACGGCGCTCAGCCCGGCCCCGCAGACATGATGATCAGCAGCACGCCGGCTTCGGCTGCGACTTGGCCGACGAGGGCGAAGATCAGCGCGTTT
>NZ_WVTD01000035.1 GCF_009856825.1 Novosphingobium silvae
TACCAGCGCACCGCCCATAGGATGACCTCGCCGGTAAAATGCCGTCCTTTGAAATCGTTCATCGCAACTGACCTTGACAGTACATGAGCCCAATCTTGGAAACCGTGTCAGAGTTTGCAACAGAGCCCGCGCATGGTCCTCACTCATATCTGCAAGCAAAAGTGCAAGCGGGCACGATTGCTAAACACATTTCGCGCTGCAAGCATTGCTGAAAGCGCAAGCGCAAGCGCAAGCGCAATTGACTGCGAAAGCGCATGTGCAAGCGCCTGCGCAAGCGAAAGGCATTGCGCATTGCAATGCGCAAGTGTAATGCATAGCGCATCTGCAGGCGCTTGTGCTTTCGCAATGGCTAGTGCTATGCATTGAAAAAGCTAAAGCGCTTGCGAAAGCTATTGCGCCATCAGGAGGCACCATGTCTGTTATATCAATCGGCAATCCGAAAGGCGGCGCGGGCAAAACAACGCTCGCCCTTGTTCTTGCGGACCAGCTCTCCGAAAATGGCGTAAACGTGGCGGTGATTGACGCTGATCCAAATGCCATCATCGCGAAGTGGGCCGCCAAGCGCACTGATGCTGGCAACGATTTGCCATACACGGTCGTACCGCGCCCAACTGAAAGTGAAATGATTCAGACAATTGAGCGGTTGGCCAACGAGCATGATATTGTTTTAATCGATCTGGAAGGTGCGGCATCGCGGATGATTTCCAGGGCTTTGGCTAGATCGCATCTTGTTCTGGTGCCGTTCAACCAATCACCTGTTGACGCGGAATTAGCTGCCACCGCAGTCGCCCTGATCCACGAAGAAGGCGAGGCCCTCGGTCGACGCATTCCGTTTCGCCTTGTTAGAAGCCGAGACAGCGCCGCGATCGCGACCAAAACTTCGAAACGGATCGCTATGGCAATTGACGAAGCAGGTTTGCCAACCCTGCCAGTAGGGCTGGTAGAGAGGGCGGCTTACCGTGACATTTACGAGTTTGGGGCTCTCCTAAGTGAACTTGACGATAAGAATACGTCAGGCTTGCTCAAAGCACAGGAGAACGCCCAACAGCTTGCTGAAGCCGTTATCTCAGCCGTGAAAGAGGAGTACGCCCAATGAGCAACTTCGGATTCAAGAAGACTGCAGAGGGGGCCGGCGAGGTCAAAGGCAAAGCAATAGACGTCACCGGCCTACCGAGCGGACCAATCGCGCTAGATCCAGCACGGGAACAAGAGGCGGTTCAGCGTGGCGAAGCGCTTGGCTTTACTGATCGAGGACAGCAGAGAAGGGGAGGGCGGCGAAAGCGTCCTGCACCACCGCCTAGTCAGACGATCTACATTCGAGCACCGCAAGAGCTTGCGGAATGGTTTGAAAGCTACACTGAGCAGCAAGGTCATCGCGCTCTATGGCAATCCATTCAGGACTTCCGCGATATGGTGGAAAATAGCCGGAGTAGCTGACCGAGTAGTGGCAGCAGGGGCATCGCAGTGCGATCGATCCAATCAGTTACCCGGCTTACCGCGGATTGCACAATGAGCCGCCCAGACACGCTTCACGGTACTGCGATCGCATTCAACCAACTCGGCGGTGTGAGCAATGCTCCGTCCAGCGGTACGGAACGCCACGATACGGGCGTGTTTGCCTAAATCGCTCTTGCGGCCACCTGAGCGACCCTCTGCCTTGGCTAAAGCGATACCCTGCCGCTGGCGTTCACGCCGATCGGTATAATCGTCGTGAGCCATCTGAAGCGCAATCTTCAGCAGCATGTCCTGAACCGATTGAAGAACGATCCGGGCGATGCCATCGACCCCAGCGGTGAGATCAGAAAGGTCGACTACGCCGGGCACGGCAAGTCGGGCGCCACGAGATCGGATCGTCGCTACGAGCTGTTCAGCCTCGGCCAATGGTAGTCGGCTTATCCGATCAATCTTTTCAGCAATGACGACCTCGCCTGGCTGAAGGTCCGCGATCATGCGCAACAGTTCGGGCCGATCGGCCCGCGCGCCAGACGCCTTCTCGCGATAGACCGCTGCAACATAATAGCCTGCGGCCTTAGCCTCGACCACGATCGCATCCTGCCGGCGTAGATCCTGCGCATCGGTGCTGACGCGCAGGTAGACCCGAGCGACTTGAAGGGCAGGAGGGGGAGGAGGGTCAATCAACATGGCGCGCAAACTATACCATATGCGCCTAGCGCAAAAGCCTTGGCGCATAAGGTGTCATTAGCAACCCTAATGAGCCATCCCAGAAGGACCAACAATTTGCGCCTGGTGAAAGCAAGTCTGAACGTTCGAAGTGACGCAGAGGTCATCGCACTTTACAACATGGCTGTAGGGGGCGTCCTTGCCGATCTCGCGGCCACGATGGAAATGCGCAACCTTGACTACTGAGGTCGCATGATCCGCTCGCGCGTGATGCGCGGATCTTCGTACAAATCTCGAAGCGCTCGCAGCCTGAAGACGTTCCACCACCGCTCCCAGCGATGCTCGGCCGCATCCTGGATCATGTGGCAGCGCTGACATAGTGCGGCTAGGTTCGCAGGATCGTTGTTGCCCGGGTCGTGATCTAAATGGGCGCAAGCCAGTACCACGTATGTTGAACGCAGCGAGGCGAGGGTGAAGCCTTTTGCCGAGATACGGCATCCACGGTCGGAGCGCCAGTATCCAACCTCGGCATCCCACCACCAGCGGCCATCGCCGAGGTGAACGACGGGGCGCAGGTGAGGGCGCCTGCTCTTCTCGCAGCGCGATCCGGCGCGCTCGAACCGGATCGCATCGGACAGTTGCTGCCAGTCGATGGGATAGAGCCAGCGGTTTTCCGGGCGGATTGGCATCATGGCGGCGGCATCGAGACTGACTCCGCAGGGCAAACGAAAATGACTCGCTGTTGCACCCGAGACTCGCCCATGCGCCGTTGATCATCGCGCCGACAAGATGCGGAAATGTCTGGTACGCGCCCAAGTCAGCAATTCAGCAGCCCTCGGGCCGCTCTTTATAGCGGCCTTTCCGGTGCTCGCCGCCCTCAGAAAAAGCAGCCTGACCAGACACGCCCCGTTGCGGTCAACGGTATTCGGATGGCAAGGGTTTGGCCGGAGGAGATTTCGTCGAACATCGCCGAGCCTCATGCGGTTGATCGTATTCAACGCGATTATAAGAACCCCCTGAATTACGCCTGAGCCACCAAGTGCGTAGTATACGCGGTTCCGCCATGTGCTGTATCGACCTGACAGATACCCGGGATGATCTTACCGTTCCTTCAAGGACTTTGTTGATATCGATTTCGAGGGCGTAAGGCACTGTAAAATATATGCATCCCTTGCACTCACCAACTCTGCCTTCGCGTTGAGTGACGATAGCCCCGAGAACCTTCGCGTCGTAGCACTCGGCGCGAGCATGGGCGGGCCCCGTGACTAGAGCGCTAGCCAGGAGGGGCAGGGCGAATGAAAAGCAGGATTGTAATCGCATCCTTGGCAATGTGTCCGATGCCACGTCCGTTTTCCACCCGTGCGGGCCGTCCAGGCGTCGGATTTGGTGCAAACATAAACCGGACCGACCGCACCGGCGCGAATCGTCGCTTCGTTCACTCCATCAAATCGCCGGGAGGGGTGGTAATCAGCCCCTCCGAAGCGAATCCGCCCAAGTGACTAGATTGTCATCGGCGCTTTGGAAACGCTTCATTACCCGCTGAATTGGCCAACAGGTAGCGCCATTCGTGAGCTGAAGGGCCGCGTTGATCTCGGCTTGTGGATCGGAATCATCGGTGATCCACTTACCTCCCACATCTAGTCTGAGCACTTCGCCGCAGTAACTTCCCAGTGCGAACAACCTAGAGCCGAGGTCTTGTGATAATAGGCCGCCCGCCACAGCCTTCCCATCCGTTACCTGTGTTACGAAGAAACGTTCGATCTCGATTATACTGGCTGGTGCAAAATCAGCCTTGTAACCAGAACTGGTAAGCGCGCGGGCGATCCAATCCGCCGATACTGATATGTCATCGGCCAGCTTAGACTGCGAGGCTCCAGCACTGCGGCTGAAGAATAGGCTCAGAAAGCTGGCCGACCAACCTACTACACCTCTTCGCGTCACAGCGTTCTCCATGAATTCAGATGGATGACTAGATCGGTAATGCGGCGGCAGCAATGGGGCGTCTGCCGACCGGCAGAAAATCTCTCTGGTCGGCGATGCGCTACACCGAAGGCGACGGGCAGCTATCTGCCCCTCTCGAGCAGTAAGCGGACTTTCCGCAATCGGCCCGACCCGGTTGTTTCCCGTCGAGATACCCATACGCTCGGCACTATGCGGTCGGCTTCGATCGAAAGAGCCCATCGCTGAGCGATGGGTCCAACGAGCATCGATCGAAACGAAGTGCATGGCAGGATCAGCGCTGCGCAAGCTGGAAAGCTCCACGCTGATCCTGCCTTCCCACAGTGCTGATTGCCGGCGGCAAGCCCGAGTCACTGTGCAACGTAGAGTCAGGCTCGCGTGCAACGTGGAGTCAATTACGATGCCGCCGCCAATCAGGCCCATATGACCTATCCGACAGGGGTCTGATAGCAAATTGTGCATGTTGTGTTTTTGCTATGTTCCCTTCACGTTCTGGTTTGCGGTATGAGTGGCCAATGTCCACCGTTCTTGCTATGCCGGCGTCTACCCCGATTCCCCTCAGCGATCTTTCGCGCCCCCTCCAACTGAAGGTAGTCGGCGCTGCTGGGGCTGGCTTTGCGAGTCCGGCGCAGGACTGGGAAGAATCAGCGATAAGCCTAGTCGACCTGCTGCGCCTCGATCGCGCCGGCAGCTTCGTGTTCCGTGTCAGCGGGCAATCCATGCTCGATGCAGGGCTGTTCGATTCCGACGTCCTCGTGGTCGATCGCGACGCCAAGCCCGTCAATGGCCGTATTGTCATTGCTGTCGTTGACGGCGGCTTCGTCGTTCGCCAACTTTGCGTTCGTAATGGCGTGCCGACGCTCGAAGCACGCAACAGCCGCATGCATTACGACCCTGTCGTTGCAGATGAGAGCGTCGAGGTCTGGGGCGTAGTCCGCGCCAGCGTGCGCAACCTTCAGGCCTAATCCATCATGAGCTGGGCCATCGTCGACATCGAGAACTTCTATTGTTCGGCCGAGCGGGTCTTCGATCCCACGCTGCGCAATGTTCCGCTGATAGTATTATCGAATGGTGATGGCTGCGCTATCGCGAGATCGGCAGAAGCCAAGGCCCTGCATATTGCAATGGGCGCACCTATGTTCAAAATACGCGAAATCGTGAAACGCCACGGTGTACAATATCGGTCGAGTTCCTATGAGCTTTACGCAGATATGAACCGACGTTTTAACATGGTTCTGTCCGAGTTTAGCGATACAGTCGAGATATACTCAATCGACGAATCTTTCTTCCGTCTGCCAGTTCTACCTTCTGGTCTCGGCGATGTCGAGCAGGCACAGCGCATCCGGACGACCATCAAGCAGCATGTCGGGCTGCCGACCCGGATCGGGCTTGGTCCGACACGCACCTTGAGCAAGGTCGCCAACGCTTTGGCGAAGGCATCGGAGAAAGTCTGGAACGGCGTCATAGACCTGCACGACGAGGGGCTGCGCCGGCGCATGTTCGCGAAATGGCCGATCGAGGAGGTGTGGGGCATCGGCAAGGCCATGGTGAAGCGGCTGCACCCGCTCGGTGTCCGTACGACAGCCGATCTAGCCGCGATGCACCCGGATCTTGCCCGCGATGTCGGGACCGTTGTGCTCGAGCGCCTGGTGCGCGAGCTGAACGGCGTCGAATGCAGCGACTTCCAGCCTGAGCCAGAAGCGCTCAAGTCCACAGCGGTTACGCGCAGCTTCGGAGAACCGGTGCGCGATCGCGAGGTGCTGCGCGAAGCAATGGTCAGAAGGGCGGTGCGCGCGGCAGAGAAGATCCGCGCTCAGAAACTCCAGGCTTGCCGCTTGATCGCGTTCGCACACGGTAGCCGGTTCAAGCCCAATGCACCGTCGGCATCCAAGGTCGCACGGCTGTCCCCCTCGACCAACGATCCGCGCGTCATTGCCGGCACTGCGGCGCGCATGGCGGAAGCGATGTTCGAACAGGGCGCAGTCTACACCAAGTGCGGCGTCATGCTGGAAGGGTTGGAACCGGAATCGGGAGCGCAGCAGGATTTGTTCTCCTTACCCGATCCGCGTTCGCCTGCATTGCTGGCGGTGCTCGACGGCATCAACGACAGGTTCGGCCGCAACACCCTGCGCCTCGCTTCCGAAGGTATGGGCGCCAAGTCCTACGACACGAAGCGAGCCTACAAGAGCCCATCGTGGACGACACGCATCGACCAAGTACCAATCGCGCGGTGAATGCGGCGGAAAGCAAACTAGGGGCCAAGCCAGATCAAAACCGCTGTCAGGGACGCGCAAAAGAGAGAAAGCCAAATGGACACCCTGATTTACCCGGCTTGGGTATCGGTCTGAGGGTATCAGACGCAGTCTTGGGCATGGCGCGCGCGGCTACGGGGTGTTTTCTGCCAACCGGGGGCGCTCTGTGGAGGCATCAGCGCGGTGCCGGCGTGCATCATGCCGAGTTCGGCCGACATTCCCAGTAGAGGAAGCGTTTGAAGTTGAACGCGATGTTGGCGAGACCGATCTTTGCCTTTGCACGCTCTATGCCGATGGTACGGATGAACAGGCCCATTCGGTGCTTCTGGGTGGCGAAGACATGCTCGACGGCGGAGCGGACCCTGGACCGGGCGGCATTGGCGCGCTGGCGCTGCCCGGGGAGCGGCTTGCCCGGCGCTCTGCGGAAGTGGATCTTCGAGATGAGCCCGGCGCGCAGAATGGCGCGTTCATTTTTCTGGCTGCGATAGGCCGTGTCTGCCCAGATTGCGCTGCCGGTGTTGGCCGGATCAATCAATTCCGGCAATTCCCGGCCGTCGTAACGGGCGGCGTCACTGGCCGACCAGGTACGAATGAAGCCATGGCGCTGGTCGATGCCGATATGCGACTTGTACCCGAACATGGGCGTGGCGATTTCCGCCAGGAATTTTCCATCCGCACCCTTCTTGCGCCGCCCCCGCTTGAGCGTCCAGCGCGCATCACGGTCTTTCTGTGCGAGCCTCGCCGGTTTCGCCGCCCAGGCCTGGGGAATGCCACCCTCCCTGACAACGGCGCGCTCTTCGTCTGTCATGCGCTGGCGCGGAGCCGAGATGATGCTGGCATCCACGATCTGCCCACCCATGGCCAGATAACCCAGCGACTTGAGGTGAGCGTCGAACCGGGCGAACAAAGTCTCGATCGCATTCGCCCGGACCAGAGCTTCGCGAAAACGCCAGATCGTCGTCTCATCCGGTGTGTTATCGCCATCGTCGAGCCCCAGGAAGCGACCGAAGCTGCGGCGGTCCAGGATCTGGAACTCGGCTTGCGCGTCCGACAATCCGTAGAGTGTCTGCAGGATCAGCGTCTTGAACATCATGACTGCGTCAAGCGGCGGGCGACCGCCCCTGCTACCATCAGAACGCTGCAAGGCCGCATCCAGCGCGGGCCGGAATATCTCGAAGTCGATCAGACCGGCCAGCTTCTCCAGCGGATCGCCCGCCGCGGACAAGGCTGCATACCGCTCGTCGAGATCGAAAAAGCCACGCTGTGCCGACACTTCACGCCTCCATCGCTCAGCTCGATGGAATCACAATCCCGCACACACCGCTACAGGTAAATCAGGGTGTCCAATTGGCTACCTGGCTATAGATATGCAGGACAATGCCCACCCAAGTATACCTTCTGCGCAGGATTGCACCACTGCCTACAGCGATGAAGAATGCGGCGACAATCGGTGCAGTAATAGAGGGTTCGCGATTTAACGAAACCTCCGCTAGCGGCAGTAGTCCCAACGCTGAAACAATTAACCACGAGAAGCCGAGTGTGCAGTAGCATATCGGATCATCGCTGATATTTCCGGGACCGACAGGCGTCCCTTTCAGCTTTATTGCCATGGTGATCTCGGCATGCTAAATTCTCCTCGGAGGATTATGCAATGAGCATCGACGTTGGTGAGAACGGCGGAGCAATATTCGGCCACGCTAGCGGCGGGATAGTCCCGCTGCGGGCGGCGTAAAAGTCGTCCACCTTGAAGCCTTTCTGCGAAGTCAGGGAGGTGTGGGGATCTACAGCGTGGAACTTTATCTTCAGGTCCGTTTGGCTTGCGCGAATGGCATGAGCCAACGGGCGGCGGCGAAGCGTTTCAATGTGTCGCGCGATACGGTACGCAAGATGCTGTCGTTTTCATCGCCACCGGGTTACCGGCGTCAGTCTGTACCGCAGCGCCCGAAGCTGGACGGGTTTGTGGCGATCATCGATGGATGGCTTGAAGGGGACCGCGGCGTCCCGCGCAAACAGCGGCATACGGCGAAGCGGGTATTCGACCGCTTGCGCACCGAGCATGGTTTCACCGGCGGCTATACGATCATCAAGGATTACATCCGGGAGCGCGAGCAGCGCAGCCGGGAGATGTTCGTGCCGCTGGCGCACCCGGCGGGAGATGCGCAGGCCGATTTCGGGGAAGCTCTGGTGGAGATCGGCGGGGTGGAGCAGAAGGCCTACTTCTTCGCACTTGATCTGCCGCACAGTGATGCCTGCTATGTGCGGGCCTATCCGGCGGCGGTGGCGGAGGCCTGGGTGGACGGACACGTTCATGCCTTCGCGTTCTTCGGCGCGGTGCCGCGCTCGATCGTCTATGACAACGACCGCTGCCTTGTGGCGAAGATCCTGCCAGACGGCACGCGCAAGCGTGCCACGCTGTTCAGCGCTTTCCTGTCGCATTACGTGATCCGCGACCGCTATGCCCGCCCGGGTAAGGGTAACGAGAAAGGCAATGTGGAAGGGCTGGTTGGCTACTGCCGCCGCAATTTCATGGTGCCGATCCCGAAGTTCCCGACCTGGGAGGCCTTCAACCTGTGGCTGGAGGAACAATGCCGCAAGCGCCAGCAGGACAAAGTGCGCGGGGAGAGCGAGACGATCGGTGAGCGCTTGCAGCGCGATCTCGCGGCCATGCAGCCTTTGCCCGCTACACCCTTCGAGGCCTGCGATCAGACCGGCGGGCGGGTCTCCTCGCAATCCCTGGTGCGCTACAAGACCAATGATTATTCGGTTCCGGTGGCCTGGGGCCATCAGGAGGTCTGGATCAGGGCCTATGTCGATGAGGTGGTGATCGGCTGCCGCAGCGAAGTCATCGCCCGTCATCCTCGTTGCTATGCCCGCGAGGAGGTTATCTTCGACCCGCTCCATTATCTCCCGCTGATCGAGCAGAAGATCAATGCATTCGACCAGGCCGCCCCTTTGCAGGGCTGGGATTTGCCCGAAGCGTTCACGACACTGCAGCGGTTGATGGAAGGCCGCATGCACAAACATGGCAGGCGTGAATATGTACAGGTGCTGCGCCTGCTGGAAACGTTCACCGTCGCCGATCTCCAGGCGGCGGTGGAACAGGCCATTGATCTTGGCGCCATCGGCTTCGATGCCGTCAAGCACCTCGTCCTGTGCCGGGTCGAACGCGTACCGCCCAGGCTGGACCTGGACGTCTATCCCTTCCTGCCACGCACCACGGTCGAGAAGACTTTTGCCAGAGCCTATCTGAGCCTGCTCTCCGACCAGCAGGAGGCCGCATGAGCGATCAGGCCCCGGAGCTTCTTCTCGCTCACAATCTCAAGGCACTCAAGCTGCCTACGTGCCTGCGAGAGCATCACAAGCTCGCGCGGCAATGTGCCGCAGAAGGCGTCGATCATATCCGCTTCCTCGCCCGTCTCGTCGAGATGGAAATGATCGACAGGGAGCGTCGTATGGTCGAGCGGCGCATCAAGGCCGCGCGCTTCCCCGCCGTCAAAAGCCTCGACACCTTCGACTTCACCGTCATCCCCAGGCTCAACAAGATGCAGGTGCTCGAGATGGCGCGCTGCGAGTGGATCGAGCGGCGTGAGAACGCCATCGCTCTGGGACCATCGGGCACCGGAAAGACGCACGTAGCGTTGGGGCTCGGACTGGCAGCATGCCAGAAAGGGCTGTCGGTGGGCTTCACCACTGCGGCGGCGCTGGTCAGCGAGATGATGGAGGCGCGCGACGAGCGGCGACTACTGCGCTTCCAGAAGCAGATGGTCGGATACAAGCTGCTCATCATTGACGAACTGGGCTTCGTACCGCTCTCCAAGACCGGCGCCGAACTGTTGTTCGAGCTGATCTCTCAGCGTTACGAACGCGGCTCCACCTTGATCACCAGCAATCTGCCCTTCGACGAATGGACCGAAACCTTCGGATCCGAGCGTCTCACAGGCGCGCTCCTCGATCGCCTGACCCATCACGTCAGCATCCTCGAGATGAATGGCGAAAGCTATCGCCTCGCTCACAGCCGGGCCCGCAAGGCCAAAACCAGACCCTGAAAATTACGCAAATGCCGGGGGGAGTGCCCCTCGGGCTACGCCCTCACGCCACTCCCCCCGGCATGTAACACGATGGCCTGGTTTTACGCCGCCCCATGGCCGACTTTTGCTCCGCCGTTGACAATCGAGCGGCTCTGGTCGCAGGCGCAATCCGTGCCGGGTACGCTTGGCGAACGCTATCTCGGCTCGCGCTTTCTCCTGCCTGTTCCCGGTGACGTGCGCTTTCACCCGCGTTGCCCCCATGGCGCGAAGCCCAACACCGTCTTCAAGCCCGCCTTGCTGGTCGCGGTGCGCGAAGGGCAGCGACTTGTTGCACTTCAGCGGATCTTCCTCGATCCCGAAACCGCGCGCTACACCGCCAAGGCCACCATCGGTTCGCTCGGCATGGGCGCATGGCGCGGGGGCGGTATCGGTCCAACCATCGGCCTTGCCGAAGGCTTCGAGACAGCGTGGGCATGGAGCCGCATCAACAACCTTCCATGCTGGGCGACGCTCGGCTCTCGGCGGTTCGGCCTGGTGACGATCCCTGACAGCGTAACCGAACTGATCCTTGCGGGCGACTACGACACGGCGGGGCGCAGGGCTGTAAACCGGGCATCGCATCGCTACGCCAGCGACAACCGCCTGATCCGCGTCGATTTCCCGAAGGGCTACAAGGATTGGGCCCAGATGCTCGAAGCCCTCGAGGCGCAGAAGAGGGGAGGGGGAGGGGAAGGGTGATCTGCTGTTCGGCAGAGAGCCAAAGGAGACCCCCATGCGCGACCTTCTCGATCTCACGCACGTCAATGATGCGCCGGCAGCGCGCACGATCGCCGCCCTTCTCGCCACCGATGCCGCAATCACCCGCCGCCAGTTGAACGATGCCATGGTGCAGGCGTTCGGCGGCAGCGATGCGGACGGGCGCTGGACCCAGCGCGACAGCTTCGAGATGCTTGAGCATGCCCTTGCGCTTCACCTTGCCAGCGATGGGCATCGTATCGACACCCTGGCAGACATCGCCACCTCCAGCGCGCTGATGCAGCGCCTGCCAACCCAGACCGTGCGCAGCGAGGAACAGATCGAGCTGCAGCAGTTCTCGACCCCCGCCGACATTGCAGCGCTGGCCATGCTGTTCGCCGCGATCGGCGCTGACGACGTCGTGCTCGAACCGAGCGCCGGCAACGGCCTCCTGATCGCCCAGGCCCCGCGGGGCCGCGCGCTCCAGCTTAACGAAATCGACCCGCGCCGCCGCGAACGGCTCACTCACATCTTCCCCGATGCCACGATCACCGGCCATGACGGCGCTGCGCTGGTCGCGCTTCACGCGGATCTTCCGCGCCCGAGCGTTGTACTCATGAACCCGCCGTTCTCGCGCAGTATCGGCCGCGGCGCCGATGACCTGGCAGCGCTGCGCCATCTGCAGGCCGCGATTAAGCGTGTCAGCCCCGGCGGCCGCGTCGTCGTCATCATGCCCGACTGGTTCGCTCCGTGCGCGCGGCTGCGCACGGCCTACGAGACGATCCTGACCGGCTGCACCGTGCGCGCCTCGCTGCGGCTTGAGCACTGCTACCGCAAGCACGGCACCGACATTGCCGTTCGCCTCTATGTGATCGACAAGATCGCCGGCGACCTCATGCCTGCGGTCATCGAGCGGTCGGCCGTCCTCGACTTCCTCGATGCCATCGACATCCCCGCTCGCATCAATCTGGACCCCACCGCCAACCTTCCGGTTCGCCTTTCGCCTCCCAAGCCCACTTCACTGTTCGGGGCCGCGCGCAAGACCAAGGTGGCCGCGCCGCGTCCGTACCACGCGCCCAAGGCCAATGCGGTCCTGCCCGTCGGCTATCGCCAGTTGGAGGAACCCGCACCGCTGGCCGAACAGGTCGGTGTCTACCTGCCATACAGGCCAAGCCGTATCGTTTTCGACGCTGCCGGCGAACACCCGACGGCGCTGGTTGAATCGGTCGCCATGGGCTCGATCCCGGCGCCGATCCCCACGCACATCCCGCATCTGCCCGAACGGACTGTCAGCGAGCGACTCCTGTCCTCCTCCCAGCTCGAAACCGTCGTCTATGCGGGCCATGCCTGGAACCAGACGCTTCCCGGCACCTTCAAGCCCGCCAAGGAAGGCGTTGGCCTCGACATCGATCCTGAAGGTCGCAAGTACCGCAAGGGCTTCTTCCTCGGCGACGGCACTGGCGCGGGCAAGGGCCGCCAGATCGCTGCCTGCATCCTCGACAACAAGCTGCAGGGCCGCCGCCGCCACATCTTCGTCACCAAGAACGAGCCGCTGCTCGAGGACATCCGCCGCGACGTCACCGCGCTTGGCGGCCTCTCAGCCGACGTGCAGCCGCTCTCGAACTGGAAGATCGGCCAGCCCATCACGCTGGAGGAGGGCACCCTGTTCGTCACCTACCCGGGGCTGCGATCGGGCCGCTCGGATGCAACCCGCCTTCAGCAGATCCTCGATTGGGCTGGTCCCGATTTCGACGGCGTGATCGCCTTCGACGAGGCCCACGAAATGGGCGGTGTCGCGGGCGGCGAGGGCGCGCTTGGCAAGACGGAAGGCTCACAGCAGGGCATCTGCGGCGTCCTCCTTCAGAACCACCTGCCCGATGCGCGCGTGCTCTATGCCTCTGCCACCGGGGCTTCCGACGTCAACAACCTGGCCTATGCCGTGCGCCTTGGCCTCTGGGGGCCGGAAACCTCTTTCCCCGACCGGGAATCGTTCATCTCCAACATTCGACAGGGTGGGATCGCGGCGATGGAACTGGTCGCCCGCGACCTCAAGGCCCTCGGCCTCTACACGGCGCGCGCCCTCAGTTTCGCAGGCGTCGAATATGACGTGCTGCGCCACGAACTGACGCCCGCCCAGATCGAGATCTACGACACCTATTGCCGCGCCTGGCAGGTCATCAACACCAACCTTGCCGCCGCGCTCGAAGCGACGAATGTGGTCGACGCCCTCGAGGGCAAGACGCTCAACTCGGGTGCGAAGGCGGCAGCCCGCTCGCGTCTGGAAGGCACCCGCCAGCGCTTCTTCGGCCAGGTGCTGCTATCGATGAAACTCCCCACCGTGTTCGCCGCAATCGAGGGGCACCTGAAGCAGGAGCATTCGGTGGTCGTGCAACTGGTGACGACGGCCGAGGCGATCCTCGACAGGCGCCTGTCCGAGATGACGGCCGAGGAACGCGCAGAGCCGCAGATCGAGTTGTCGCCCACCGACCAGATCGTAGATTACCTCACCCGCGTCTTCGTCCCCGTCGCGCAGGCAGAGGCCATCATCGCCGAAATCCTCAAGCCCTCCTGAACCCTGCACCTGTCCTCCCTGGTCGACCAAGAGCCCCAAAGCAGCCGGGTCGGTCAGGAGAGGGGAGGGGGAAGGGAAGGGGTGTCCGTGAATTGGCCGGACGATGAGAAGAAGGTGTTGTTCCCATGATCCAGACCGTCAAGCTGGCAAAGCTGGTCCTCTCCGACATCAACGTACGTACCCGCGGCGAAGACCTGATCGAACAGTTCGCTGCTGACATTTTTGCGCGCGGTATCCTGCAGAACCTGGTCGTGACTTCTGTGAAGAAGCCGCGCGGCTCCTATGGCGTCATTGCCGGCAGCCGCCGCTTTCGTGCCCTCACGCTGCTTGCCGAACGCGGCGACATCAACGCGGCCGAATACGACGTGCCCGTGCTGATCCTCAGCGGCGGCAACGACGAACTTTCCGAAGCCTCGCTCGCTGAAAACTTCCATCACCTCAATATGTCGCCCGCCGACGAATGCCGCGCCTTCCAGTATTGCCTCGGGCAGGGCGGCGACATCGATGCAATCGCCAAGCGTTTCGGCATCACCCGCCGTTTCGTCGAAGGGCGCCTGCGCCTCGCGAACCTTGCCGAACCGATCTTCGACGCCCTGAAGTCTGGCGAGATGACGCTCGACATGGCCAAGGCTTATGCCTCCACCGAAAGCCACGAGCGCCAGCTGATGGTCTGGAGGAGCTACGGCGCCAACAGCTACCATGCCAGCGCCGACACCATCCGCCGTGTGATCGCGAACGAATCCATGAAGTCGAGCGATCCGATCGCGCGCCTCGTCGGCGAGGAAGCCTATGTTGCAGCGGGCGGCGTCGTCGATCGCGACCTGTTCAGCGACAACGGCGATCGCTGGACCAACCCCGAGATCGCCCAGACGCTCGCGGCCGCCAAGATGGAAGCCGAAGCCCAGCGCATCGGTGAAGAACGTGGCCTCGCCTGGATTCGCCCCGTCGCTTCGAACTCGACCTGGGAAGTCGCGCGCGGCCTGTTCCACGTCAGCCTGCCGAGCCTTCCGCTGAGCGAAGCACAGCTGACCCGCATCGAAGAAATCGAAGCACGTCTCAGCATCGTGAGCCTCGAAATGGAGAACGAGGAACTCGAGGAAGAAGCCTGGCAGGCCCTCGATGCCGAACACGACGCTCTCAGCGACGAACTGCGCGATGCCGGTCAGCGATGTCCATGTGGTGGGCTTGTCATGAACGACGACACCGCACCCATCATCGTCGAACTTGTTCCGCTCGCAGCGCCGGTGCCCACGCCATCGGCGCCGCTTGGCGAAATGCCGTATCGCTCCGACAGCTGGACCCCGGACGAAGTTCGCACCCTGCGCCAGCTATTCAACGATGACACTCCGCTACCGGAAATCTCCGAGGCTCTGGGCCGGGGTTTGCAAGGTGTCAGGGACAAGGTTTGCACCCTTGGCCTGCGCCGCCATTCAACGCGGCCGTGGGGTGAGCTTGAAGATCACGAACTGATCCAGACTTACGGAAAGGAGTCGGCTGCCACCATCGCTGCGCGCCTCGGCCGCTCATGTGGCGCAGTCTATACCCGTGCCGCGATCCTCGGCATCAGCGAAGCGGCGGCACCGCCATGGACACCATGGGAAGATGCACAGCTGCGCGCCGGCTTTGCGGCCGACATTCCAACGGCTCAGGTCGCCCTCATCATCGGCAGACCCCATGCCGGCGTTTACAGCCGCGCAACGAAGCTGGGCATCAAGCACGCGAGCACGCCCAAGGGCTGGACCAATGCCGAGATCGAGCGCGCCATTGAACTTGCTGAAGCCGGACATTCCTACACCCAGATCGGCGTGATCCTTGGCACGGAAGGCTTCTCGACCCGCACCAAGTCGTCGCTTCAGGCGCTTATGCGGCGAACCGGGCAGGGGAAGGGCTGGGGCCGCGTCTGGATGCCCGAGGAAGATGAGTTGCTCATCAAAGCCTACCGCGACAACGCCAGCCTTACCCCTTTGCGCAACCGGCTCGGCCGATCGGTCTTCTCGATCCGCTGGCGCGCGGAATATCTGAATCTTCGCGGCACTCATGCACGGTCCAAAGGCTGGCGCCTTGGTCCTGACTGGTCTGAGGCCGATGAAGCATGGCTTCGGCGGGACTACGGCAAGATCCCGACGCCCGAACTGGCCCGGCAAATGGGCCGCACACGCGCAGCCATCTTCACGCGCGCGAATGTCCTGGGCCTTGTCCATGAAGGCCGCCAGCGCTGGACCCCCGATCATCTGGCCGCGCTGCGCATCGCGCATGAGCATGGCATCAGCCTCACAGATCTTGCCGCAGCGCTCGGCCGAGAAGTCGGCGCCCTTCACAAATATGCCGGCAAGCAGGGCCTCGTCTTCGGCCGTCGCCCGCGCAGGCCACAACCTCCGACCCTCGCTGACATACTGAATCTGTCCGAGGCCGCGAAAGGAGAGGGGGAGGGGTGAAGGCAAAGGCAAGGATTTTCCGCGCCAGCAGGAGATGCAGCATGTGCCCTAACACCACACAGATTGCCGCCCCGAACCCGAACGCCGGCCATGAAATCGTCCTCTGGCCCGACGGAACCTGGTGCTGGAACGACGAGTTCGATCCCGCCGAATGGTCGTTCATGTCGGACGATTACGAAGTCATCGACATGGGCGACATGCCCCGCGTCGAACGGCTTACCCGCGAGGATGCGCAGCTTTGCGCCGATGTCCTCGAAGAACTGCGCTGAGGGCCGCCACATGGTAGACCGTGTTTCCGCGTCGATCACGATCGGCGGCACCATCAGTCACGCCCTCTGGAAGAGCCTCACGGTCGCGATCGCGGCCGAGGCTCTGTCCACCGATTGGGACGGCGAGCCTTTCAACGACAGCGACCTGACCGAAGGCCAGCCCTTGCGCCTCTATGCGCACGAAGTCGCCAATGGCACCTTCAAGGAACTGGAGCCCATCTGCGAGGCGCAGGGCGTGCCGTTCGTGCGGTCCTCCTACGGTTTCACCGGGCAGTGGGGCCCGGAGAAGGTCGTCTTCACCGGAACGGGCGATCCGGTCATTTATCCCTGCAGCGAAGACGGCACCCCATACGTCGATCGCGCGAAGATCGAGGCGCTCGGCAGTCTCGCTGCGGTGAACGCTTATCTGGACGAGGCCGATTTCGCTGTTCCCCCGATCGTCATCACCAACGAAGCTGGGGAGGGGGCCTCGGTCGTTACTCCTGTCGCTCTCGCCCAGGCCGTCCACGTCCCGCCTCCGCTCGAGATCGCCAGAATGCTCGCCCTCAGCACGAGGCATATGAGCCCCGCGACGGCTGCAAACTGGATGCCGCACTGTCCCTGGACCTGCTTCGACAAGGACGACTATGGCTGGTTCATGCACGTCTGCGATGACGTCGGCATAACCGAGGCCAAGGGCGTCCCCGCCGAGATCCGTTCGGCCATCCACGTCGCCAAGCGCGAAAACTGCGCATGGATCATGTGGGACTGCGATGGTCCGCAGATCGACGAGCTGCCGGAATACGAGTGGTGACGCATTCCAGGCACCTCCCCGCGACGCAGCTGCAGAGCGCTCACAAGGTCGTGGACGCGGGAACCCGCGTTCCGGACTTCCTCTTGCCGCCCCGCGCCCCGAACGTCCTCGCCTATGGCGTGGGTGTCGATTCCACCGCGCTCCTGGTCGAACTGGAAGCGCGTGGCGAAAAGCCGGACCTTGTCATCACGGCGGATACCGGCGTCGAGAAGCCGGCCACTTACGAGTACCTCGACGTGATCCGGCCATGGATGGCAGCACGCGGCATCCCTTTCGAGATCGTTCGCTATCAGCCGCGCCGCTTCAAGCACTGGCCGCCCTACTATTCCCTGCTCGAAAAAATATGAAGTGATCCCTCTGGTGTGCGTTTCGCGGCGGCCTGAGACCGGCTGACAGCAAGCGCATTTCGCCGGACGAGGTATCCGGGTAATCTGGCTACACGCGAAGGGGGTGCCACTTGGAGAG
>NZ_WVTD01000036.1 GCF_009856825.1 Novosphingobium silvae
CTGACCACGACACGATCAGATCCGCCTGCACATCACCATCACGTCGCATCGCCATCGTCGCTGACCGCCTTCTTTCCGTATCCAGGCTGAATCAGATCACACCGACTTCGTCAACGCGCTGTTAGCCTTGTTGCCTGCCTCGTCGCTGTCGAGCAACACCCCGGCGTCCCACCCCTGACCAATTGCGAAGCCAGCATACATCGGCGTCTTGGAGGCGCCGTGGGCGGGCCAGAGATAGACGCGGTCCGAAAGCCCCTCCTTGCCGGCGGCCTTCAGTAGGCCAGACAGTTTGTGCAGTATCACGGCATCATCGCCCCCCTCGACGATCAAGACCTGCCGGTTGCTGAGAAGGCCGCTTTGATCGCCGGTGAGCCCGAGGCTCTGCTCGATCACCGCCATCGGTTCGCGTTGGGAGCTCACGATACCCTGCGTGACGGCGAGGTGATTGTCCCGGCTCTCGATGATACGGACCCGCTCAGGGTGGGCCAAGTCCACCATCGACGCGAGGTGCGTCGTGTACAGGATCGTGTTGTGCTCAGAGAGCCGCTCAAAGACCGTGAGCAGGTCACGCTGGCCGGTGAAATGCAAATGGACGCCAGGCTCCTCCAACAGGAGGACGCAATCTTTGAACTCGCCGCCGGTCGCATGGGTGAACTTCCAAGCGAAAGATACGTACCAGCGGAAGCCAGTGGAACGTCGGTGCAGTCGGACGGGCATCCCGACCGCCTTGTCCTCGGCGAAGATGTTGAGCGTCGGCCCGTCGATCTCGATGTGGAACTCGACCTCCTTCTGCCGCCATAGGCTGGCGAACTGGCTGGTCAGATACTTGGACGCCGAGCGCTTGTCGAAGGAGCGTATGGTGCGCCCTTCAGACGTGTCCCCCTTCTCTAAGAAATCCCCAAGGTCGATGTTGGCGAGGTCAAGAATGATGAGGATTGTCTGGTCCTCATTGCTCAAACGGTGACGGTGCCCGCCAGCTTGCGCCAAACGCTGCTTCAACTGGTCGAGTTCGATCTGCGCGCCCGACATTTCATAATCGTGTATGTAAACGAACTTGGGTAGGTTCTCCCAGATCCAGTCTTGCGCTGCGTCTTCTTCAAGTGCGTTTGCTGGGAAATCGTGAACCTTGAACTGGGTCTTGTACCCGTAGCTCTTCCAGATGACGACACGAGTCTCTTTGGGTAGCGGGGCGGCCGGGGGCGGAGTCTCTCCTTCCGCAACCTCAGGCTTCATAAGGGCACTGTTTGCGAGGTCTGCTATCTCGTCAGCGGACAGGAGGAACTGAGCCCTGCACACGAGAGTGCCGTTGGCATCCTTCCTCCCCTCCCACTTATCGACCGGCCAGTCCTCATCGAGGTTATACGTCGCGTCGGCGATTATCGGGTTCAGGCAGTATAGCGCCTCGAAGAGGTTGCTCTTGCCCGCTTCGTTCTGACCCACGAACGCGGTTATCTGATTGGCTGGTATCCAGCCCGAATCGATGATGTTTCGAAAATTGGTGACCTGGAACCCC
Organism: Novosphingobium silvae; assembly: GCF_009856825.1. GTDB lineage: Bacteria > Pseudomonadota > Alphaproteobacteria > Sphingomonadales > Sphingomonadaceae > Novosphingobium > Novosphingobium silvae. Next base: position 1,514 of record NZ_WVTD01000036.1, read on the forward strand.
TCGAACTTCATACATCCCTCGCATTTTCATTTGAGAATAAGTGGTGAACATAGTGGGTCCGTCAAGTCATTGCTGGGCTTAGGGCCTCGCAGCATACGCGCATTAGTTCCCGAGTGAGTTAGCGGCCAAGAGCGGTCACCTGAGGGAGTGGCCGCCCCGGCTCTTTTCCAGACATGCCTGTGGTAAATGGCCGGGATAGAAGCCGCGCGTGTCGAGCGCGGGGAGGTAACCAGGCCCACGTTCCCGAACGTGAGGTAAGTGCCAGATCTTCAAATATTCCGGTGACTGCGGCACATTCGCTTGGCAATGATAAGCATGGACGCAGCGAAGCATTTCAAGAATCTTGGGCAGGCCTATCTGGCTGCCGTCGAAGGTGCGATAGGATGCCGGCTGGATGCCGGTTATCACGGCATGACCTTCGCCCTCGCCGACCTTGCTGCCACACTTCGTCGCTTTTATCTGGATTGGGCGCCGGCGGTGGAGGGCCTTTCAACAGGCAAGGTGTTCCTCAACTCCGAAAAGGCGCGGCAAGAATGGATGGATCTCCACAGCGCGGAAGCGATCACGCCGCCGCTGCGGGAGTCCTGTCACGCAACTTCCGGCATCTATCTGGTGGATAGGCTGCGATATCCAGATCGGATACGCTCTCTTCTCATGTTTGCCGATGCGATCCTTTTCTGGGATCCACTTGAAGATGCCTTCAGAGGGGGCGGGCTCGATTCCGGTATAGTCGATTTCGCACTTGCCGAACTGCGCGCCGTCCGTCCCCTTGTTGCCGCAGGACTGGTCGTACCGGCCCAGGTTATCCGTGCAAGAACTGACACCGAGACGGAGAATGGGACAATCCGCTCCGCCTTCGCAGAGAACCTCATGTATCAAGGCGCGCTCGGGCGCGATGCCTTCAAACAGGCAACCCAGAAAGCCGCGGACGGATCCTTCGAGGTTGATGTTTCGTTCGAAATGATGACCGCCAAGGGATATCGAGGCCACGCCGAAAATAAGCTCGCCGCCACTCTTCTGCCTGACGTGGTTGTCCCGCTGATGAACTTCAGCTCACTTTCAACGTATCAGGGTTTTTGTAAAGCGCTGGACGAGCAGCTTCTGGCTCGGCAGGTTGAATTTGTGCATCAAAGTCTGGCGTTCGAGACGGGGTTTCTGATTGATCCGGACAAACTGAACAACGAAAAGCTTCTGGAACTCAGAGAACGCGATGTCATCTTCCAAGCGTTTCGAGAAACCGTGCTGTCGTCTGTCCAGCGCTACGAGGATGAACTGGCCACAGGCCATGGGGCCAAGTTCATCACGAGCTTCAATGCCGAGATGACCAAGGCCTTTGCAGACCTGAAAGATGCGGCGCATGTTTCCAACACATGGAAAGAGTTCGTCGATGAGCGGCGATCTTTGTCGACGAGAATTGTCGCCAAGGTTGCCGAGCATCCTCTGCTTGGAAAGCACTTGTTCGACGAGCTGAGCGAGGTGGCACTGGACGCTGGAGCGACTTCCGTTGGAAATCTACTCGCAGCCGCGACCAAGACGTACAAGCGTTATCGCAATACCAAGATATTAATGGACTTCGCTGCATCCGTGCGTGACGTTCACGAAGACGATGATGTGATCAGCGTCTAAGTCCAATCGCTGCACGACAGCATGCATCCGGGTCGAAGCACGCGCTATGGCGCCAATCCATCGTGCTGCTTCACGAGACCGGGCAGGCGCGGCCAGCCGGCTCGAATGTGCCAGCGCCTTGGCTGGCCCAGGCGGGCAAACGATCAAGATCCGACAGCTCCGCGCGGACGAGGCCATCCAGCACTTCTGCAAACAGCACGGCCATTGCTTCCCAGACCGGGTGGCCGGGTCCGATCTGCGGGGCCGCCATACGGCCCTGTTCTAGGATGCGCTGCAGAGACGGCGTCACGAGAAGCCCTGCCAGCACGGTGCGGGACACAAATGTGCGCACGAGATCTGCGCATGGCCTCAGTTCACCCGCCGTCATCTTGGTATTCAGCATCTGCAGGACGGCATTTGCGCCTTTGAACTTTGTCACATACAGCACCGGGCTTGCCCCTGCTGCGCTGTGCGCGATCGAGCACAGCATCAGGACCAGGTTGGCGATCATGAAGCGCGCGCGGTCTGATCCGAACGGCCAGTTTTCGGCTTCCCACTTGCCCAAACCGGGTACCCGATCCTTCAGCCCAGACCACTGGGTGATGAATACATCGTCGTAGGCGGGATCGTCGGGCGTTCTTTGCTGTGCAGTTCTGCACGCCTTCACCCAGACTTTTCGATTGGCGCGGCACCGCTGCTCCAGAAGCTCGCTGCGCCTGTCTTCAAGGAAGACTGCGCGGCCCTTGCCGGTCTTCAGGTCGTCGAGTTTCACCAGCCGGGGCGGCAGCCAGCCACCATGCCCATCCTCGATATAGCAATTGAGAACGACGGTCCTGTGTTCGTACGAGGCTACCTGTGCGGTGTGATCGAACACGAAAGCATTACCGCGCTGCATTGTCACAACATCGCGGAAACCCAGCGGCATCGGGTTCTCCAGCTCGCTGAAGACCCATATGAGGTGTTCACCTTCGCGTTCGTAGTGGAGGTGCCGGGCCGCGATCTCGGGTGCAAACGGCTTAGAAAGCTGTACTTCGAGCACGAAGCGCCCAAGGGGCCCCATGTCGAGAAAAACGTCGGGCCAGCGTCCGCGCTTGTGTATCTGCGATCGCCGGTAGGTATCGATGGCGGTATCGGTACATCTAGGATCGGCTTTGGCAACCTCTTCAAGCAATTCGCATAGCCGTGCGTGCCGGGATGATTCCTGGCGCCCCTGGTACTGCGCGGCCCGGGCTTTGTCGGGCGTCATGGATGGGCCATGATGCCAGGGGCAGTCCATCAGACTGTCCGGATAGTGCGCGAACATGGGAACGTCTCGGCCGCGGTGCTGCGACCCCCGAATATAGATCGGCCCCCTGCACACACCGCAGCACGCCAAAGGGCGCGCCTTGTTCTGCTGGTGTCGAATATTGATTTCCCGGCGCAAATGCTCCCATTCCGCAGGCTCCATCGCCATCAGTTTCTCGATCGAAACCTCGCCGCGCGGCAGTTCAAAGTCGACCGTTCTGATGGAGCGCTCGGGGTCTCGCGTTCGGCTCATGCTGGAGTTATGCCTTCCCTGCGCCTGCTTTCCCATTAGACCCGAACGGTCCGGACTTTCCTACTTTACCGCGCGCAGCCCCGGCGTTTCGGCGGTTGCAGCGACTTGGACATCGTTCAGATGCACGAGGAACTGGTCGAGTTCGGAAGTTGGCACATGCAACTGCGTTGCAATGCTCTCTCTCGTCAAACGCTCCTGCCACAAAGACGTAAAGACCTGGGGCCAAAGCGAGGATTGCTCTCGCAGCATGCCCGCAGGTTCGTTCTTGCGGTATCCCCGGCGCGCGATCTCGATATTGAGGCTGCGGTTCTGCCACTCGCTGGCCAGACCGAGCTTGTTCACACGGTAGTTCAGCGCAGCCACCGAGACGCCCCAGCGCAGTTTGAGGCGGATGAGATCTTCGACGCAAGTCACGTGCCGAATACGGCTGCGAACATCGTCTGCCGGCATGAGGAATTCCGAAGCGAAGCGATCGGCCTCGCTCTCGGCCTGTTTGCTGTCCTGCGGCGCCCCATGCCGGTGCATGACAAGGTGCCCAAGTTCGTGCGCCGCATCGAAGCGGCTGCGCTCGGCGGACTTGAACGTATTGAGAAATGCGAAGGGTTGATCGCCGCGCCAGCACGAGAAGGCATCGACCGAATTTGTCTCTTCGCTGAGCGAGAACACCCGCACGCCTTTGGCTTCCAGCAGCTTGACCATGTTCGAGATCGGCTGCTGACCAAGGCCCCAGCTGGCACGCACGATTTGTGCTGCTTCCTCCGGTGATGCATTTTCGCTCATGGTCGGTACATCTGCCGCCGGCAGGTTGAACCGTTCCGCCACCCAGTCGTGAAACAGATATGCGATCGCGCCTGCGGAGAGCGCAGCATCACGCTCCCTGGCAGTCATCGAGGACAGGCTGCGAAAGCTTGCCGCATGCCCTGGCAGCTCGTCCAACTCTTCGCCGAAAAAGAACTCCTTTGGAAATCCGAGAGCACGGGCGAGCGCGTCGACAGTCTCCGCCCCCGGCTCGTTGGAGGCATTCTCCAGGCGCGAGATCGTGACCGGCGACGCGCCGATCGCATTGGCGAGCGCGCGGGCCGTAAGCTTGCGCCGCCTGCGGGCAAGGATCAGTCTCTGGGCGTTGAACATGGCATTAGTCAGCCCTTGCGGGAGACGGTAACCTCGTATTCGGCAGGCGGCTCGCCATCGTCGGACAGCGGACCGGGGTTATCCCATTCGCCGTCCTGTACCAGAAGGATACGTTCGTGGAAGCCTGCGTATTGTTCGTCGCTGATGGCCTTGGGGCGGGAAAACTCCGCGCGGACATTCGGGCCCTGGGCCTCAACGAACAGGATCCAGACATTGGCGTTGAGTTCCGCTACCGACTGTTCCTTCTCGATCCGGTGTTCGGGAAACAGTTCGATCTGGCCAAGGTCCACAGCGCGCGCGGATGCTGCGCCCTTGCGGTTTGCCGCCATCGGTTCGAAAATCGGATCGCCGGCCCGCTCGGCGTTCTGGAAGATGATCTTGATGCCGAGCCGGGGATTATAGACGGATTCGATGTTGTCTCGGCGGCTCAGTTCCCACCCCTCCTTGGACAGAAATACGCGCCGAAGCTGAGCAGTCCCCTCCAGCCAAGAAAACAGGCCCGCAGCGCTCGCAGGGTGAAAGGCGACGGCGTTGCGGCGGGCACCGACAGCGCCCCTGACAATGTCGAGAAGATCGGCCGTCGTCATTCCCAGCTGTGCGAGGCGGGGGCCAGCCTCAAATTCTTCCGCGAGCACGCTCATACCACCGCCATGTTAAGATTTACAGCCTCATATGTGTCGATAAACCTTAACATGTCAAGGACGGTGCCTCGCAATCAGCAGCTCGATGCGCCGCTAAGGCGGGCTGGCAACGGAAACCGAGATGACCGCTGGTTCCGCTTGGGCTTGTATACCGCCGAATTTGAGCTGGACACGGTCAGCGGCTTTATCTCAGCGCGTCAACGAACAGTGGTGTTGGTGCTGCAACGGTAATCGCCGTTCCGGTCTACAGGAGTGGATTGGCGGGGATCGGGTGCACCAAAGCTGCTTCAGCTGAGCACAAACCGCAATCAGCGCTGCTCTTTTGCAAGGGGCGCGTTGCCGCCCCCCAATAGGAGGCTCTTGCTGGTCCGTGAATGGCCGCTTTCCTACAACGGTTCATCGGAAGCCGACGGTCGCGAAAGTCCCAATTCCTGTCATCTGACCGAAGGTGCATTTCAAAAACTCAGCGTAAGAACGTTCACTTCCGAGGCATCTGAAAACGAGGCAGCTGCCGAGATTTCAAAGGCAATCGGAAGAACGCTACCGTAGTTGGCCAGTAGCCCGGTGATAAAAATTGCGCCGACGATTCGGATCGAGGAAAACGGCAAAAGTCTAGCCATCATCCTTGTGATGAATTGATGTCCATCCTGGTTGACATGCGCGCGCTTGCAATTTCTTCGGCTTCCTCCCGCGAATGCCGGCTCTATCGTCGAACGCCCTTTCGACAACAAGCCGGATATCAAGGAGAATTCGTAGGGCGCCGATTGACAGTGTCCGCATTTGACCTGAAGCCGTAGGTTGCCATCTTCTTTGGAGCTTTTCGATAAACGGCTGCTAGATTGGGTGCGATGGGAGCTGGCTTCACGGTATCCCTCAAAGTTGAAAGACCCGCGCATGTGTCAACCATCGCACCGAAGCCGTTTGTTCCTGACACGGTCATGAGCGCAGACATCGTGCTGCCCACCCCGTTGCGCCCCTTTGGCCCCACACCAGGTACAGCACTGGAAAGGCGCCTGGAAACTGCTTCAGTCGGACGGTCTCGCGCGAGAAGATGTCGTCCATTCGCCGAAGCAGGTTAGCAGCCAATTCACTCACGTTTCGCTTCAAGCAAGATCTCTTCGCCGACGGGATCCCAGCCATGACGCGCTACGTTGAAAACACTCGCGCCGGCCGCTCGACTACACTGCAATCGCGCCAATGCGCATATAGATGCCCTGCGTCTTAGAAGACACCAGAACAAGAGGCTGCAGCGGACACTGCAGCCTCCTGAACAGCTCTTTACTGGTCGCGCTTCCAACCGAAGGCGGAAAGCATGATGTCGAACAGCCGGGTGTTCGGCATGAAGCCGCGGACCTTATCGGCGCCGGGTCCCGAGGCTGCCACGATCACTTCTTCCCCGGTATGGCCGTCCTGAACGCTGATGACGTCGTTGGTCTCTGTTGTGACGCCGGGCTCACCGGCCGCAGCCTCATATTGCTGGAGCAGTGGCGCGCCACGCTCGCCGCCGCCCATGCGCAGTCCGAAGCTGTGGTCTGCAGTGAACAGGATCAGCGTGTCCTTGCCCGCAATTTCCTGCACGCGGCGGATCATGTCATCCATCTCAACAACGTGGCGCAGGCCCTTCTTGGGATCGCCGCTGGTGTGCATGTCCCATTCGACCATCAGGAAGTACCCTTTTGGGTTCTTGGCGAGCTGGGCGATGGTGGCCTCCACCGCCGGGATCGGGGCAAAGTCGCTGTCGCGCAGCACTGCCGCGCGGGCCGCGTCGCGCACGATCGCCGGATCTTCGCCGAAGCGGTAGCCAGCGCCGGCGAAGGCCTTCTCGGCCGTGGTCTGGCGCGCCGCGAACGAGGCGACGGCATCAGCGCGGCCCTTGCCGATCAGGATGTCCACGCCGTCACCAAGGTGGGGCTTGAGCATCTGCTGGAAGATCGAGTCCTTGTCCTTGCGCGATGCGACGTGGGCATATGTGGCAGCCGGCGTCGCGTCCCAGATCTTCATGTTGGTCATGACGCCGGTTGAGAGCCCGCGCTGTTCGGCATACTCGAGCAGGGTCTTGACCGCAGTGACGCCACCGTTCGGGCTGGTGGGAATGGCAGAGACCATCGAGTTGTTCGTCTTGTGCCCAGTCATGATCGCAGTCATGCCCGCACCCGAGTCCGTGACCCAGCGGTTCGCTGAAGAGGTGTCCGACAGGGCCACGTAGGGCATAGACTGGATGAACAGCGATAGCGGCTTGTCGTGGGCGAGAATGCCGCCTGCGTTTAGTGTGGGGAGGCCGCCTGCATCACCTAGGAAGACGATGACGTTGCGCGCTTCCTGGGCCTGCGCAATGCCGGCGGTGCCGGTCAGCAGTGCGGCGGCCATGACGGCCAGTGCCTTCTTGGGGATGTGCATTCCTGTTACTCCTTGGTGGGATCATGCGTATCTTGGACACACGAGAGAACCAGCCGGGCACGCAGGCCGGGCTGGTTGTCTTCGAGTTCGAGACGACCGCCGTGGAGCGAGGCCACGGCGCTGACGAGGCTGAGGCCAAGCCCGCTGCCCGGCGTGCTGCGCGAACTGTCAAGGCGACCGAACTTGCGGATGGCCTCGGCACGGCGCTCGGCCGGAATGCCTTCGGCCTGGTCTGCCACGCAGACATGGACGTGGGTGCCGATAGCCTCGGCCTCCAGCGCGATCACGCCGCCTTGAGCCCCATACTTCAGTGCATTGTCGATGAGGTTGGCGAGCGCACGGGCGACTAGGGCGCGGTTTCCCTGGACGTGGAGGTCCTGGTGGCAGGCGGCGGTGATGGCGACGCCACCCGCTTCGGCGAGGGGCTGATAGATCTCCCGAAGATCGCGCAGCATGTCGGCGATGTTGAAGCGCTCGAAGGTGCTGCGGCCCACGCCTGCCTCGGCACGACTTATTTCAAGCGCGCTTTCCAGCATGTGCAGGACGATGCCGACCTCCTGTGAGATCGTGTCGAAGCGTTCGCGTTCTGCGGCATCGGGATCGGCTGCGAGCGCCTGTGCGACTTGGATGTGGATGCGGGTCAGCGGCGAGCGCAAGTCGTGCGCCAAGGCATCTGTGAGCGTGCGGTGCTCCTCGACCAGCGCCTCTATGCGGTCGAGGATGGCGTTAAGCGATGTTTTCAGGCGATCTACCGGATCGCCGCTGCCGTCGGTCTCTGCGCGCCGCCCAAGGTCCCCGGCGCCGACTTGCTGGCCGATGCTGCCGATCGCCGCAACCATGCGGTTCATCTCGCGTACGATTACGAAGCTGCCCAAGAGGCCGAGCGGGATGGCGAGCGCGAAGGCCGCGAAAAGCGCCAGCAACAGGGCTCCATGCATGTCGGCGCGGTTATCCAGCAGTCCACCCAGGAGCAAGCGGTGGCCGGAGGGGTAGCGTACCGTCCTGACGAGGAACTCTTCCGGTCGTGGCTCGTCCTCGCGCTTGAGGGTGAAAGGCGTCCAGTTTGACGGCGCGGCAAGGCCGCTGGGCCACCTATCGATATTGCCCGCAATCGTGTGGCCGGCGGGATCGACGAGGAGGATCGCGGTCTTGTCGCGGTGGGCGCGGGCGGCACGGCTCCTGACTTCGCTCTCCAGCTTGGCGATACCGCCCAGCCCATACTGTTTGTCGAGATTGCTTTGGCGAAACTCAAGCGGCCGGGTGAAATCGGCCAAGATGATGCGATCGATCTGGAAGTAGACGTAGAAAAGGACCGGCAGGGTACACGCGAGGCTGAGGACCAGGTGCAGCAGCACGAAGCGTCCGCTCGTCGATCGCCACGGCAGTAGGGATTGCCCGGCGTGCTTCATGAAGGCAATCCGAAGCGATAGCCCGCACCGCGAACCGTGCGCAGAAGGGGAACAAGGCCCGGCCGGTCAATCTCCTTGCGCAGGCTGCTGACGTAGACGTCGATCACGTTGGTGCCGGGATCGAAATCATAGTTCCATACGTGCTGGAGGATCATCGAACGGGTGACCACCTGCCCTTGGTTCCGCATCAGGAACTCCAGCAGCTGGATTGCCCGGGGTTGAAGGAGAAGCGCCTGTCCGGCTCGCTCGACCCTTGAGGAGAGAAGGTCCAGCGTCAGGTCCGCGCACGTTAGGCGAGTGACGACGGTAGGGACTGCCGCGCGGCGGCGGTGCAGGACCTCAAGCCGGGCAAGCAGCTCGGTCATGGCGAAGGGTTTGACCAGATAGTCGTCCGAGCCCGCCCTGAGGCCACGGACCCGCTCATCTGTCGAGCCGATGGCCGAGAGGATGATGACCGGCGTGTCGCAGTCCTGCATTCGCAGGGTCTGAAGCAGGTCGAGCCCGTCGAGTTCAGGGAGCATCCGATCCAGCACGATGGCGCTGAAGCCGCCGTGCTGGGCGAGTTCAAGGCCGAGCCGTCCGTCACGCGCGCAGGAGACGGTATAGCCTTCTTCCTCAAGGCCGGACCGCAGGAACCCGGCTGTGGCCGGGTCGTCTTCCACGACAAGGATGGTTCTGTTCATGCAAGCCTGGCATCTGCGGAGGTAGCGGCGCTCCCCGGGGAAGCGCCACCGCCCGCGCTCATGATCAGAAGTTCAGGCGCACGCCGGCGAGATAGCGGCGGCCGAACGTCTCGTGCTCGATCTGGTGCTGAGTGTCGCCCTGGTATCGGATGCCCGGCTCATCGGTGAGGTTGTTGGCATCGAGATAGAGCTGTACATTCTCGTTGATCGAGTAGCGCATCGAGAAGTCGAGACGCGCTACGTTTGCCCAGTAGGTGTCGCCCAGGATGTCGCCCGAACCGATGGAGTCAAGGTACGCCTTCTGCCACTGGTAGCTGACCCGGGCCGAGAAGCCGTAGCGCTCGTAGTAGCCGGAGAGGTTGTAGATCAGCGGCGAGGCGCCCGGCAGGTCTGTGGTGCGGCCGTCCGGGGTCGTGGCCTTCGAGTCGTTGAGTGTCAGGTTAGCCTGGATTCCGAAACCCTGCGCCCAGTCGGGCAGGCCAGCGGAGCGTGCCAGCCCCTCGAACGGCTGCGAGAACGCGAACTCCAGACCCGCGATATGACCGCCGCCGCCGTTGGCGATGGTAGCGTACCGGTAGTCCGACCGATCGATTCCGTCCGAGTTGAGCGTGTCAGACCCGAAGCTGGTCAGCTCCACATCGTAGAGGATGTCGTCCAGCTTCTTGTAGTACCCACCCACCGAGAGGAAGCCGCGCGAAGGCATGTACCACTCGAAGTAGACATCGACTCCCTTGGCGCGCTCTGGCCGCGCCTCGGGGTTACCGCCCGAAACCACCTGCTCGACGTCGTCGTAGGAGAAGTTGGGTCGCAGCTGGTCGTAGTCCGGACGCGCCGCACCGGTGTTGCCCGAGACCCGCAGCTTCATGTCGCGGTTGATGTCCCAATTCAGGTGGATGCTGGGATACACCGAGGTGAAGTTGCTGGATACATGCGTTGGCGTCCATACGTCATCGATCATCGACAGCGCCGAACCGCTGTTCGTGACCTTTTCTACACGGGCGCCATAGACGATGTTGCCCCAGTCGAAGTAGGTTGTTCCCATGAGGTACCCGGCGACGACCTCTTCGCGGACCCGGTAGTTGTTCTCCTCGCTGGTGTCCTCCTGCACCTGCGCTGCACCCGCGGCGACGTATCTGTCGAACAGCGTCTCGCCAAGGCCACTCGAAAAGTACTTGAAGCCATAGCCGAGCGGCAGCTTGCCCTTGTAAGGCGTGTCGATGCTGATGTCCGCCTGCGTGGGTGCGGTGAGGCCGGCCCCTGCAAGTGTCTCTGGCGTCACCTCGAGTACGGTACGGGTCGAGGTTTTGGTGCGCTTGTCGTACTCGCCGCCGAACTGGATCACCGTTTCGGCGCCGAACAGGTCCATGGTGTGTTCGAGGTCGAGCTTTCCGGTATAGGCGTTCGTCCGGTCGAGCTGGCGATTGCGCGTCATCGACAGGAAGTTCAGCTCGGTAGGCGAGATGTAGGGCCGCGAAGCGCCCGCGCTGTAGGTGCCATCCGCATTGCGGACGGTATCGTAGAGCTGCACCTTTGCGAGGTTCGGGTCGGTGAAGTCATAGACCAGCGTCGGGCGTGAGGTGAAGCTGCTCGGGCTCGCCCAAGAGGAACCGAAGGGCGGCTTGGCGCGGTCGTCGGCGCGGGTGTAGTTCGCCCGCCACCTGATTTTCCATGCGTCCATCTCGTGCTCGCCGGCAAGCGTGTTGGTGAATATGCTCTGACGCGAGGAATTGGAGTTGAGCGTACTTTCGATTTCGGCACCATAGAGCGTGCCTTGCATCGGCGTGTTCCCGGTACGGATGTCCGCGTATCCGGTCGTCGTACCGACGGTGCTGCTGCCCGTCTTCTTGGCGTCCTGATCGAGGTCGAACACCCAGGCGTTGCGCAGTTCGTCGTCGCGGAACTGGCTGTATATCGAGCTCAGGAACACCTTGTTCGCGCTGTCGGGGCGCCATTCCAAGCGGCCCGAGAACGAGGTGTTGCTGCGGGTCAGGCGATAGAGCTTGTTCTGGGTCTTCGAGTTCCAGATGCGGTTTTCCGCGCCTTCTTCTTGATCTTCGGAAGCGATTTCCCAGCTATTCTCGAAGTTGTCGGTGACCATGTCCCGCTCATAGCGGGAAGCTCCGATCAGGATGCCGATGGTGTCGTTGGCGAAGCGATCCGACAGGAAGCCGCTGAAGTTGTACTGCTTGCCCTGCCCAAGGTCGTTGTAGCCGTAGCCGCCATCCAGTGCGCCTTTGAGGCCCGGGTAATCGAACGGGCTGCGGGTGACGATGTTGATGTTGCCGGCAACCGTCTCGCCCGGCATGTCGGCGGTCACGGCCTTGCGGATCACTGTCTGGCTGGCGATGGAGGAGGGAATCGTGTCGAAGCGGGTCTCGCGGCCTGCCGGGCTGATCACGTTGACGCCATCGAAAGCAAGGGTCGTCCAGCTCGCCGGTGAGCCGCGCAGGCTGATGTAGCGCTCCTGGCCCTGGTCGCGACCGACACTGACGCCCGGCAGGCGGCTGACGGCGGCGGCGATGTTCTGGTCGGGGAAGCGGCCGACGCTGTCCGCGGCGATGACGTCGACAAGCGAGGTGGAGGAACGCTTGAGCTGCAGGGCAGCCTCCTCCGACTCGGCGATAGGGCGGCTGCCGCTCACGACGATGTCGCCAGCCTGATCGACACTGATCGGCTGCAGCACGATTCGCACGTCAGTGGCGCCAGCGCCGCCTACGTCAACCGACTGGTGACCGGTTTTGAAGCCGATGTATGAAATGGTGAGTTGCTGCCGGCCGGTCGGCACCCGCTGCAAGGTGAAGCGGCCATCGTTGTCCGTGACCGAAACGATCTCCGACCCCTCGACACGCACCTCCGCGCCGCGGAGAAAATCGCCCGAAGCGTTGACGACCGTGCCCGCGACGCGCCCTTCCGCACGGGCAGAGCTTGTCGATTGGGCCTGAGCCGTCGCGCAGACTACAGTGATGCTCGATGCAGCAACAGCAGTCAATGCTACACGAAGGCAAAGGCCAGACTTGAATGTAATAGAGAATGCCGACATGGAAAATTGCCCCCGCTTTACGACTTGAAGTCGCAAAATAGAAATCTGCTCGTGACGACGGAGATATCGCGCTGGTGCGTGAGCAAAAGTTCCTAAATTGCTAGATCCGAGCTTCGGATCAGTGCAACTCGTTGCAGCGCAACAACATCATCGATCGTCGCGACGGCCACTACGAGGAGGCATTGACGGTTCCGTGACAGCGAGGAAAATTAGGAAAATTTAAGAATTGCCATCAATGCTGAATTTCCGCTGCCTGGTCCCAAGATCCCGCCGCACATGGACATGGATGCTTGGTCGAGACCTGCAGAAACCGTCTGCTGCAGGGCAACGATATCAGGGTGACGAGTGGCCGAGGCAGGTGCTTTGCAGGTCTTCCGCTTCGATCGCCGACATAGGGGAGTCAATTGGATGCGGACGAGGCGAAGTACAGGGGCAGCAGGCGTGCCTCTGATCGTGTCCGAAGGGCCATGCCTGCTGCCCTCTTCGGCACACCTTGGCGCAGTTCAGGCGGGCATTGGGTGCCGTTTTCATCTGCTCAAATGTCCGCGCTGGCGGCGTCACTCCCCGTCGCGGATTCGGGGCTGGCGGAGGCAACATGCCTCAGCCGACCTCTGCGCATCCGCGCGGGTGTTGGCATCAGAAGAACCGCCAGTCCTGTAGCGGTATTCCGATGGCGGATCGCTAGATTGGCTGGGTACCCGCATGGTGATTAGTGTGGTGCCCTGGATCGAGGCCAAGGCTCAAGGTATCAGTGTGACCGATGGGAGCGTAGCAAGACCTTCTCAGGCAGGGCGGCAAGGACGGCTTCGCTCTCGGTGCGCGCCAGCCAGTCGGGGCTGACGTCGAAGAAGCGAACGCGCGCGTCCTCGTCCAACACCAGCACGGCGGGTTTGTCGATCTCGTAGCTCTTTGTGCCCAGCGTGGCGCCGATCCAGCTTTGACCGGGCACGACCCCGGGCTGCTCTTCGGGCAGGAAGGTGATGCTAAGCGCACGAGCGAGGGCATAGCCGGGATCCCCCGCTATCGTGAAGCCAAGCTCGTGGCGCGCGATCAAGTCGCGGTCCACCGGCAACTGCGCGCTCACCCCAACCAGCGACACACCGCGCTCGCGCAAGGTGGGTAGAAGGGTCTCGTTATAGTAGGGTAGTGCGATGTTGCAGGCGGGGCAGCCGCCGAAGCGGAAGAATACCAGCACCGCAGGACCATCGGCGAGGATACCGTCGCGGGTCAGCTCGCGCCCGTCCTGATCGATGAGCGTGAAGGGGGCTATCGTGTCGCCCAGTCGGGGCAGGCCCGCAATGTCGTGCCGTTCGACAAGGACGCGGCGCTGGGCGGCGTTGCGCTCCAGCTGTTCGGGGCTCCAGGTTTGCTCCCGCTCGGCCTGAAGGGCGGCGAAACGCTCAGCCAGAGTCTGGGTCATCTTGGGGGTCCTTGTCCATGCTTGTGCTGGGCATGGCTACGCGGCCACCTTAGCAGCCCGCTGCCGAAGTCGATTTTTCGGGACGGCGCTCAGCCCGGCCCCGCAGACATGATGATCAGCAGCACGCCGGCTTCGGCTGCGACTTGGCCGACGAGGGCGAAGATCAGCGCGT
>NZ_WVTD01000037.1 GCF_009856825.1 Novosphingobium silvae
AAACGCGCTGATCTTCGCCCTCGTCGGCCAAGTCGCAGCCGAAGCCGGCGTGCTGCTGATCATCATGTCTGCGGGGCCGGGCTGAGCGCCGTCCCGAAAAATCGACTTCGGCAGCGGGCTGTTAACGGGGTGACGCCGCAGGCCAGCCTGGTGCCGTTTAGCAATCCATACGATGCATCCCTCCCCGCAGTGAACCAGAGCAATTCCAAAGGAGCGCTGACGGGCCGACTGGTCCTCGATTACAAGATTGCACCGGATATTCTCGCATATGCCAGCTATAGCCGAGGATACCGCTCGGGCACATTCAACGGCCTCGCCTATCAGGACATCAGCCAAGTCTACTTTGTCGATCCCGAGAAGGTGAATGCCTACGAAGGAGGCCTCAAGACACGCTTTTTCGATCGGCGCGTCCAGTTGAATCTCGCGGCATTCTACTACGACTATGGGAAGCAGCAGATCGCCCAGATCATCGGTGCGACCTCGTTCCTGCGCAGCGCCAACGGAAGGGTATTCGGGGCTGAGGCCGAACTCCAGGCCGAGCCATTCGACAATCTGCATCTGAATGCCGCACTCGGTTTGTTGAACAGCAAGTACAAGGGCAACTCGATCGATCCAGCCGATCCGGCTAATACAACTATCAACATCAACGGCAACCCGTTCCCCAATGCCCCACGCACCACCTTTTCGGCCGGTTTCGAGTGGACGATGCTGCGGACGCAAGCCAACGACGGAAAGATCGTACTTCGCGGTGACACCCAATACATGGGACGATACTATTTCGACCCGTTCAAGGACTATGGCCAGGACCCGTGCGATCAACCCAAAGGCGGTTCGATGGTCCTCTCGGCCACACCGGAGATGGCGTGCGGCAACCCGAGCTACTGGCTCGTAAACGGCCGACTGTCCTACGAGACGAAGAATTATTCGATCGCGGTTTGGGCCAAGAATCTGACGAACAAGTTTTATTATACGTACGGCCTGAACCTGAACGCATTCTATCTGGACTACTTCAACCGAGGTTCCCCGCGGACTTTCGGGATAGAAGCAAGCGTTAAATTCTGAACATCGTCGCCAAGGGGAGCCAGTTTCGGCTCCCCTGATAGGGACCACTTTAATATGACATCGAGACTTAGCGGCAGGACCGCGTTAATTACAGGCGCCGCTTCTGGCCTGGGCGCCGCAATAGCAACGAGATTTGCCTCCGAAGGTGCGCAGGTGATCGTAAGCGACCTCGATCAGGCCAAAGCACAGACCCACGCCAACACCATTGGCGATGCAGCGATTGCCTTGGAACTTGACGTGACATGCCCGAAGAGCTGGGAGCGGGCCGTAACTGCGGCATCCGATCGCTTTGGAAAACTTGACATCCTGGTGAACAACGCAGGTATTTGCATACCAGGTTCCGTTGAGGATCTTTCGCTCGAGGACTGGCATCGCACGCATTCCGTCGATCTCGACAGCGTGTTCCTTGGTGTAAAAGCCTTTCTGCCGCTCATGGTGCGCACGTCGACGGCACATGGCGGCGCGATCCTGAACATCTCATCGATCTCGGGCATTGTCGCTGCCGGTAATATGGCTGCTTACAACTCGGCAAAGGCGGCCGTCAGACATCTCACGAAGTCGATAGCCCTTCACTGCGCCAAGATGCGGTACGGCATAACCTGCAATTCTCTCCACCCCACTTTCATCGACACCCCGCTGTTGGATGAGTTTACGGCTGGACGGACAAGGGAGGAAACGCTGGGCAAGCTGGCGAGACAAATCCCTGTCGGACGCGTGGGTATACCCGATGATGTCGCTTGGGCGGCCGTATATCTTTGCTCTCCGGAAGCGATTTTCATCACCGGAGCCGAACTGGCGATCGACGGTGGACTGTCTGCGATGTGATCATTCTGGACTGAGAAAGAGAGAGGATACTTGTGTGATCGATACCGAACCGCATCTGGCCGAAATGCTGGAGAACAGAAAAGGCCGGCGGAGCCTACCTCCTTACATTCCGCAGGAAGACGGGGCCATTCGCGACCTGCTGATCACCTTTTTCGCCGATAAATTGCCGGGCGCGGCCATAAGCGGTGTCTCGCGGATGGGCGGCGGTGCGTCCAAGGAGCAATTTGTCTTCACCTTGACGCAAACCAGCGGCCAGGCTGACCGTTTCGTTTTGAGGATGGACCCGCTCGAGGCGATCACGGAAACAAGTCGGAAGCGGGAATTCGAGGTTTTGGAAGCCTTTGAAGGGATTGTTCCGGTTCCTCGGCCCGCCTGGATGGATGCGGACGGCAGCATTTTTCCGCGTCCCGCGATGATAATGGAGATGGTGCGCGGGACCACTAAACCCAGCGATATAGATCTGTCCGTCACAGGAATTGGTACTGTTTTGGGGGGTCGACTGCGCAAGCTCATCCGTCCCCAATATCTGGAAATGCTCGCGAAAATCCATAATTTCGACTGGGCCAACGCCAACCTTCCATCATTCGCCGCACCCTTGGCAGACCCGAAGCAGGCTACTCGCTGGCTCATAAATTTCTGGAAGGAACTCCTAAATCAGGATGTGGTCGCATATGAACCGATAATCAGGCTGGCGACCCAGTATCTAGAGGCAAATATTCCAGATTGCGACAAAGTGGCATTCGTTCATGGAGATTTCAGGACCGGTAATTATCTCTTCGACGAACATACCGGTAACATTACCGCGATACTCGACTGGGAGATGTCGTACATCGGAGACTACCATGCAGATTTTGCATGGCTGCTTGCGCCAGTTTTTGGAACCAAGATAAATGGCGTATTTCGCGCAAGCGATATTTTTGAAGGTGAAGAAGATTTCATCACCTCATACGAAGCCGTAAGCGGAAACGTCATCGACCGAAATAAATTACATTACTTCAAGATCTTCAACTACTGGAAAAGTTACATTCTCGTGTCGGTTCTGGGAATGCGCGCGGCTAATGCCCAGCACAATCACCAGGACGTGCTGCTTACTTTCCTCGCAGCCACTGGTCCGATGCACCTTGCTGAACTCGCCAACTTGCTGTCGATGGGAGAAGTGCAGTGAATCCTTCCGTGCCTGATCGCCTCACAAGCGCCATCCGCGCCCTCAATTTCGTTGTTTTGCCGGCCCTTCCGTCAGATGCAAGCCTTGCCCGTGAACAAACCCAACTGGTTATTGGCCATCTGCAGATCACACTGGCACAATATGCAAGCGCACCTGACTTCGAGACGCAGGAAGCAGATGATTTCCGGGACCTACTGACTTCGGTCATTCAATTGGCAAAGGGTGGGTCTGTGACCGCAGCAGCGACGTCGGAAGCCGAGAAACTGCTTGCGGAAAGCTTGAAGCAGTCCGCCCTTCAGCAGACCGCCTCTCTGCAGAAAGGCCTAGACGGCCTGCTTGTCGCGCTTCTGGTCGATGGTAACGAAGAATCGTACTCGCATATTCGGCAAATTGTGATCGAGCAGGCAACCCACCGAGCCGACGTTGATCGGCGCTGGTTCTCTCTCATGGGATTCGATCCGGAAATCCGCGAAATTATGAACGCATGATCAGATCGCTTCGATCGAGTTAGCGCCGCTAGGCTCAAGCCGACACGCTAGACCCCCGCCGTCCGGAACGGACCCCCGAATATGGTTGGATCGAGATACCTCTCAGACGAGAGTGTCTCGATCCAATGCATACACATGCCGCACAAGGGCGCATGTCACTCCATTTCGAGGATAATCGCATCCACCGCAAGGCTTTCCCCCGCCTTGGCGTTGACCGACTTCACCGTGCCCGACTTCTCGGCGCGCAGGATGTTTTCCATCTTCATCGCCTCGATGACGGCCAGCGGTTGCCCTGCTTCGACCTTGTCGCCCTCGCCTACGCTCAGCGAAACGAGCAGGCCCGGCATCGGGCAGATCAGGTACTTCGAAAGGTCCGGCGGAATCTTCTCGATCATGTGCTGCGTGTAACCCGCGATATGTGCGGGCAGGCAGTCCACCTTGTGGATCGCGCCGCGCGTGGTCATCCTGAAGCCGGTGCGGGTAATGTCCAGCTTGAGCGTCACGTCCTCGCCATCGACCTCGGCATCCACGAAACGGTCGCCCGGCGTGTATTCCAACTCCAGATCGACTTCCTCGCCGCCCACCGTCAGCAGGTCTTCGTCGAGTTCGACCGCAAACGTGCTGCCGTCGATGGTCACGGTCCACTCGCCCGGAGGTTCGAGCGGGCCGCCAAGCTGGCCTTCGACCCGGCGCGAACGATCGGCGCGCGCGGTGGCGACGAAGGCGGCGACGGCGGCCAGTTGCACCTTCAGCGCATCCGACGCGGGCGCGCCATGGAAGCCCTCGGGATATTCCTCGGCGATGAACCCGGTGGTCAGTTCGCCCGAACGGAAGCGCGGGTGCTGCATGATGGCAGATACGAAATCGATGTTGTGGCCCAGCCCCTCGATCTCGAAAGCGTCGAGCGCGGCGATCTGCTTGTCCGCCGCCTCGTCGCGCGTTTCGCCCCAGGTGACGAGCTTGGCGATCATCGGATCGTAGAACATCGAGACTTCACCGCCTTCATAGACGCCATCGTCCACGCGGATCCCATCGATGCCCCGGCGGCCGTTCTCCACGCCATCATCCGCCCAGCCTTCGACCGGCGGGTTGTAGCGCACGAGGCGGCCGGTGGAGGGCAGGAAGCCGCGATAGGGGTCTTCGGCGTAGACGCGGTTTTCGATCGCCCAGCCGTCGATCTTCACATCGTCCTGCGTCATCTCCAGCTTCTCGCCGGCCGCGACGCGGATCATCTGCTCGACGAGGTCGACGCCGGTGATCGCTTCGGTGACGGGGTGCTCCACCTGCAGGCGGGTGTTCATTTCAAGGAAGTAGAAGCTCTCGCCCGTCGGGTCCGCGCCTGAGACGATCAGTTCCACGGTGCCCGCCGAGTAGTATCCCACCGCGCGCGACAGGGCGACGCACTGCTCGCCCATGGCCTTGCGCATGGCAGGCGTCACGAAGGGCGATGGCGCTTCCTCGACGACCTTCTGGTGGCGGCGCTGGATCGAGCATTCGCGCTCGTTGAGGTAGAGGATGTTGCCGTGCTGGTCGCCCAGGATCTGGATCTCGATGTGGCGCGGGTTGAGGATGAACTTCTCGATGAACACGCGGTCGTCGCCGAAGGAGTTCAGGCCCTCGCGCTTGGTGGCCTCGAAGCCTTCGCGCACGTCGTTTTCGTTGTAGGCGAGGCGCATGCCCTTGCCGCCGCCGCCCGCGCTGGCCTTCATCATCACCGGGTAGCCGATCTCGGCCGAGATGCGCACCGCATGCTCGGTATCCTCGATCTCGCCGACGAAGCCGGGGACGACGTTGACGCCCGCCGCCTTGGCGAGCTTCTTGGACTCGATCTTGTCGCCCATCGCAGCGATCGCGTTCACCGGAGGGCCGATGAACTCGATGCCCTCTGCAGCCAACGCCTCGGCGAAGGACGTGCGCTCGGAGAGGAAACCGTAGCCGGGGTGGACCGCATCGGCTCCGGTCTGCTTGGCGGCGGCGATGATCTTGTCGGCAATCAGGTAGGACTGCGCGGCAGGCGCCGGGCCGATGTGCACTGCCTCATCCGCCATCTGCACGAACGGCGCGCGGGCGTCAGCGTCGGAGTAGACGGCGACCGTGGCGATGCCCATGCGACGGGCCGTCTTGATGACGCGGCAGGCGATCTCGCCCCGGTTTGCGATCAGGATTTTTTTGAACATCGGCTACACTTTCAAACGGAAGAACAGGAAAGCTGGCTCTTCGACGGGTCCTATTTGGTAAGCGAAGTCTACAAGTCTGGACCGACCGAAATCTTGGCACACGGCGATCCGCTTTGGTTCCGTCGCAACGGTCACCAAGCAGGCAGCAGCGTAATGATATTCCTCTGAATAAATGCAGTTTATGTCTTCAAGCGCTGAATTCAATCGATCTTCAAGATATCCCATTGTCACGGGCCTTCTTGTCCGCTTGAATTCAAATGAGTAACATCTGTCACCTGCGTCAAACCAGAGATCGGCTCGACCGCGCTCTTTATAGCGTTTGTCGAGCTTTCCCTTTTTAAATACGTCATATTCGTTCATCGGGAGATAGCCGGCCATTGCAGCAGAGCTAGCCAGAAAACCTACTGAGGCGACCTCATGATAGAGAAACGGAGAATCGCCCTCCAAACGATCATAAAATCGCATGTAGAGTTCGTCGGCGCTCAACATCCAGCGCTCCCAATCCGCCCGAACGCCAGTTCGGCGGCCATCTCCTGGCCTGATTATCTCGAACGGCACTACTCAGCAGCCTCCAGCTTCGCGCAGCCCTTGGGCATGCGCTGGGCTTCCACTTGCGCCGGGGTCAGTTCGATGGCCAACGGTTTCAGCCCGAGGCGCGCGAACATCGCAAGGTCGCTGTCCTCTCCCGCATTCGGTGCGGTCAGCAGTTTGTCGCCGGTGAAGATCGAGTTCGCGCCGGCCAGGAAGCACATCGCCTGCGTCATCTCCGACATCGATTCGCGGCCCGCCGAGAGGCGCACCATCGAGCCCGGCATGGTGATGCGCGCGACCGCCACGGTGCGCACGAACTCCACATCGTCGATCTTCGCGAGCGGCGTGTCGGCCAGCATGTCGCCCAGGACGGTGCCCTTAACCGGCACCAGCGCGTTGACCGGCACCGACTGCGGGTGATCCGGAAGCGTAGCCAGCGTGTGGATGAAACCGACGCGGTCTGCGCGCGTCTCGCCCATGCCGACGATGCCGCCCGAGCACACGTTGATGCCCGCCATGCGCACGTTCGACAACGTATCGAGGCGGTCGTCCATCGTGCGCGTGGTGATGACCTGATCGTAGCGTTCGGGCGAAGTGTCGATATTGTGGTTGTAGTAGTCGAGGCCCGCGTCGCTCAGCATGTCGGCCTGTTCAGGCGTCAGCATGCCCAGCGTCATGCAGGTTTCCATGCCCATCGCGCGCACGCCCTTCACCATCTCGATGATGGCGGGCATGTCGCGGTCCTTGGGATTGCGCCAGGCGGCGCCCATGCAGAAGCGGGTCGAACCCTGATCCGCCGCCTGCGCCGCGCGTTGCAGCACCTGCTGGACCTCCATCAGCTTGGTCGCCTTGACGCCGCTGTTGGCGGACACCGACTGCGAGCAGTAGCCGCAATCCTCCACGCACCCGCCGGTCTTGATCGAGAGTAGCGTCGACAGCTGCACCTCGTCCGCCTTGTGGCTGGCCCGGTGGACCTCGGCGGCGCGGAAGACCAGCTCGGGGAACGGCAGGCCGAACAGCGCCGCGATTTCCTCGCGGGTCCAGTCGGTGCGAGTATTCCTCTTGATTTCGTCCATCGGATCAACCCAGATCATTTTTCCCTAGGATCAGGTCTTGCGTAGCCGGGAATGGCGGCGACACCAGCAAAGGCGCCGCCGCACGCCCTCCCTCCCCAGGAAGTACAATCACGACATACATCACTCAGCTGCCCGCAGCTCAAAGTCAGCAGGCGGCATGTTGTGGCCAAGCAGGCGCAGCACGTCCGCGGCGCATTCGACCACGTTCGAGCCGGGGCCGTAGATGCCCTGAACGCCGGCATTGCGCAGGTATTCGTAGTCCTTTGCCGGGATCACCCCGCCTGCGATCACCTTGACGTCGCTGCGCCCGGCATCGCGCAGCTGCTGGATCAGTTCGGGGATCAGCGTCTTGTGACCGGCGGCCAACGACGAGGCGCCCACGACGTCGACTTCGTTCTGCAAGGCCAGCACCACGGTTTCCTCAGGCGTCTGGAACAGCGGGCCGGAGACGACCTCGAAGCCCATGTCGCCGAAGGCCGAGGCGATGATGTTGGCGCCGCGATCGTGGCCGTCCTGGCCCATCTTGGCGACGAGCAGCTTGGGCTTGCGGCCCAGACGACGCTCCACCGCGGCAACGCCGTCGACGACCTGCTGCCAGCGGCTGTCACCCTCGTAAGGGGCGGAATAGACGCCCTTCACCGGGGTCGGCTGGGTGCCGTAGCGCTGGAAGCTCTCTTCCATGGCCGAGCTGATCTCGCCCAGCGTGGCGCGGGCGCGCGCCGCATCGACCGCGAGGGCGAGCAGGTTGTTCTCGATGCTGGCGGGCGCGGCGGCGCCTTCGCGCAGCGCCTTGAGCGCAGCCTGACAGGCGGCCTCGTCGCGCTCTGCCTTGACCTTGTTGATGCGGGCGATCTGCGCTTCGCGGACCTTGGCGTTGTCGACCTCGAGCGTCTCCAAGAGGTCCTCGTTGGCGAGGCGATACTTGTTGACGCCGACAATCACGTCGTCGCCACGGTCGACGCGCGCCTGACGGGCGGCGGCGGCGGTCTCGATCATCGCCTTGGGCCAGCCGGCGGCAACCGCCTTGGCCATGCCGCCTTCGGCCTCGACGCGCTCGATGATCTCCCAGGCCTGGTCGACCAGCTGCTGGGTCAGCGCCTCGATGTAGTAGGAGCCACCGAGCGGATCGACCACCTTGGTCATCCCGGTCTCTTCCTGGATGATGATCTGGGTGTTGCGGGCAATGCGCGCCGAGAAGTCGGTCGGCAGCGCGATCGCCTCATCCAGAGCGTTGGTGTGCAGCGACTGGGTGCCGCCCAGCATCGAGGCCATCGCCTCGATCGTGGTGCGGATGACGTTGTTGTAGGGGTCCTGCTCCTGCAGCGACACGCCGGAGGTCTGGCAGTGCGTGCGCAGCATCTTCGAACGTTCGTCCTTGGCGCCGAGGTTCGTCATCACGCGGTGCCACAGCACGCGCGCGGCGCGCAGCTTGGCGACTTCCATGAAGAAGTTCATGCCGATCGCGAAGAAGAACGACAGGCGGCCCGCAAACTTGTCGATGTCGAGGCCCGAGGCCACGCCGTACTTCACGTATTCGGCGCCGTCGGCGATGGTGAAGGCCAGTTCCTGCACCTGCGTCGCGCCGGCTTCCTGCATGTGGTAGCCGGAGATCGAGATCGAGTTGAACTTGGGCATCTCGCGGCTGGTGTAGCCGAAGATGTCCGAGATGATCCGCATGCTCGGCTCGGGCGGGTAGATGTAGGTGTTGCGGACCATGAACTCCTTGAGGATGTCGTTCTGGATGGTCCCGTCGAGCAGCTTGCGCTCGACGCCCTGTTCCTCGCCGGCGACGATGAAGAAGGCGAGGATCGGGATCACCGCGCCATTCATGGTCATCGAGACCGACATCTGGTCGAGCGGGATGCCGTCGAACAGGATCTTCATGTCCTCGACAGAATCGATCGCCACGCCCGCCTTGCCGACGTCGCCGACCACGCGCGGGTGATCAGAGTCATAACCGCGGTGGGTCGCCAGGTCGAAGGCGACCGACAGGCCCTTCTGGCCCGCCGCCAGGTTGCGGCGGTAGAAGGCGTTCGATTCCTCGGCGGTCGAGAAGCCCGCGTACTGGCGGATGGTCCAGGGGCGGCCCGCATACATCGAGGCGCGCACGCCGCGCGTGAAGGGCGCGAAGCCGGGCAGACCGGGGTCCACGGTCACGTCATCAGCGGTGTAGAGCGGCTTGACCGCGATGCCTTCGGGCGTGTTCCAGGTCAGGTCCTTGCCCTTGACCTCCTTGGTCGCCGCTGCCTGCCAGTCGTTGATGTCAGCCATTTCCCGGTTCCTTCACTCGTCATCCCGGACCTGATCCGGGACCGTGGGCTGTCTTTAGGCGGATGCTCCCGGCTGGGCTGCGCCTAAAGACAGCCCACGGTCCCGGCCTTGGCCGGGACGACGTCAATTCAATGCGCGCCCTTGGGCGTTTCCATGATCTCGGTGAGTTGCCCGCCCATGTCCTTGGGGTGGATGAAGAAGATCAGCGTGCCATGCGCGCCGATGCGCGGTTCGCCCAGGACGCGCTTGCCCAGCTTCTCGAACCAGGCCTTGGCTTCCATGATGTCGGGCACTTCGTAGCAGATGTGGTGCTGGCCCCCGAGCGGGTTCTTCTCCAGCCACTTGCCCACCGCCGAGTCCGGCGAGGTGGGTTGGAGCAGCTCGATCTGCGTGCCCGCAGTGCCATCCTCGCCCGGCGTGTTGACGAAGCAGACGCGCACCTGCTGACTTTCGAGCACGAACGGCTCGGTCACGTCGGTAGCGCCCATCACATCCCTGTAGAACGCGATGGAAGCGTCGAGATTGGGCGTGGCGACGCCGATGTGGTTGAGGCGGCCGAGCTTCATGCCAGTTATCCTACGTTCTCGATGACCATGGCGATGCCCTGCCCGCCACCAATGCACATGGTGACGAGGCCGTACTTTCCGCCGATGCGCTTCAACTCGTACATGGCCTTGATGGTCAGCATGGTTCCCGTCGCACCGACGGGGTGACCGATCGAGACGCCCGAACCGTTGGGATTGACCTTCGCCGGATCGAAGCCGAGCACCTTGGCGACGGCGGCAGCCTGCGCGGCGAATGCCTCGTTGCTCTCGATCACGTCCATCTGGTCGAGGCTGAGCCCGGCGCGCTTCAGCGCGATCGGCACCGCCTGGATCGGACCTTCGCCCATGTATTCCGGCTCGACGCCCGCGTGGCCCCAGGCGACGATGCGCGCGAGCGGCTTGAGGCCGCGCTTCTCGACCTCGGCACCGGTGGCGAGCACCACGGCGGCGGCGCCGTCATTGATGCCGCTGGCATTGCCCGCCGTGACCGTGCCGTCCTTCTTGAAGGCCGGGCGCATCTTGCCCAGCACTTCTACAGTGGTGTCGGCCTTCACGTGTTCGTCGGTGTCGAACACGGTCACGCCCTTGCGGGTCTTCACTTCGACGGGAAAGATCTGGTCCTTGAAGCGGCCTTCGGCGATGGCGCGGGCAGCGCGCTGGTGGCTGGTCACGGCCAGCGCGTCCATCTCGTCGCGCGTGATGCAGTGACGCTCGGCCACGTTCTCGGCGGTGATGCCCATGTGGTAGCCGCCGATCGCGTCCGACAGGCCGAGCACCAGCGCGTCTTCCTGCGTGTTGGCGCCCATCTTCTTGCCCCAGCGCACGCCGTGGTCATGATAGGGCACGTTCGACATGACTTCCGCGCCGCCCGCGAGCGTCACCGAAGCTTCGCCCAGCTGCATCATCTGCGCGGAGGAAATGATCGCCTGCACGCCCGAGCCACACAGGCGGTTCAGCGTCAGCGCCGGGGTGGCGAGCGGGATGCCGGCATTGATGCCGATCACGCGGGCCAGCATCTGGTCGCGCGCGCTGGTGGGCATGACCTGGCCGATGACCACATGCTCCACCGCGTCCGCCTCGATCCGGGCGCGCGACAGTGCCTCGGTGGCGACGAGGCCGCCGAGGTCCGAAGGCATGAACGACTTCAGCGAACCGCCGAAATCGCCGACTGCCGTGCGCACGCCGCTGACGATGTAGATGTCTTCAATGTCAGCCATCATCCGGTTCCTATTCTCCGCCAGAGCAGCCCGGCCAGCGCGCCAAAGCAGCCAAAAAAGTCATCGTTATAGCGAGCCCGACCATCGTCGCGCCTCGCTCCAATTCATCGTCGTTCAGTAACTGCAGCGGAATGTGCACAGTCCCTTCACGTACTCCTCGAACCCGGTTCCACATGAAAACGCCGCGATGCCTTTAAAGACAATGACCTGCCAAGCATCGGGTTCATCCCACCTCACAGCGGGATGTTGTCGTGCTTCTTCCAGGGATTCTCGAGTTCCTTGTTCCGCAGCTTGCGCAGGCCCAGCGCGATGCGGCGCCGGGTCGAGTGCGGATAGATGACCTCGTCGATGTAGCCCCGGCTTGCCGCCACGAAGGGGTTGGCGAAGCGGTCCTCGTATTCCTTGGTCTTGGCAGCGATGCCATCGGCGTCCTGACCGCGGAAGATGATCTCCACCGCGCCCTTGGCGCCCATCACCGCGATTTCCGCAGTGGGCCAGGCGTAGTTGAGATCGCCGCGCAAGTGCTTGGAACTCATAACGTCGTAGGCGCCGCCATAGGCCTTGCGGGTGATGACGGTGATCTTGGGCACGGTGGCTTCGGCATAGGCGAACAGCAGCTTGGCGCCGTGCTTGATGATGCCGTTGTGTTCCTGATCGGTGCCGGGCAGGAAGCCGGGCACGTCCACGAACGTCACGATCGGGATGTTGAAGGCATCGCAGAAGCGCACGAAGCGCGCGGCCTTGCGCGACGAGTTGATGTCCAGCACGCCGGCCAGCACCATCGGCTGGTTGGCGACCACGCCGATCGTGCGGCCTTCGATGCGGCCGAAGCCGATGATGATGTTGCCGCCATGCTGCGGCTGCAGTTCGAAGAACTCGCCCTCGTCCACGGTCTTACGGATGACTTCGTGCATGTCGTAAGGCTGGTTGGCGCTGGGCGGGATGATCGTGTCGAGGCTGGGCTCAAGGCGGTCCCAGGCGTCGGCGCTGGGGCGCTCGGGCACGTCGTCGCGGTTGGACGAAGGCAGGAAATCGAAGAAATCGCGCGCCGCCAGCAGCGCCTCGATATCGTTCTCCAGCGCCAGATCGGACACCGAGGTCTTGCTGGAGTGCGTGATCGCGCCGCCCAGTTCTTCCTGCGTCACCACTTCGTTGGTGACGGTCTTCACCACTTCGGGACCGGTGACGAACATGTACGAGCTGTCCTTCACCATGAAGATGAAGTCGGTCATGGCCGGCGAATAGACCGCGCCGCCCGCGCAGGGGCCCATGATGAGCGAAAGCTGCGGCACCACGCCCGATGCCAGCACGTTGCGCTGGAACACGTCGGCATAGCCGCCGAGCGAGGCGACGCCTTCCTGGATGCGCGCGCCGCCGGAATCGTTGAGGCCGATGACCGGCGCGCCGACCTTCAGAGCCGCATCCATCACCTTGCAGATCTTCTGCGCGTGGCGGGCCGAGAGCGAGCCGCCGAACACGGTGAAGTCTTGGCTGAACACGTAGACGAGGCGACCGTTGATGGTGCCCGAACCGGTAACTACGCCGTCGCCGGGGAACTTCTGGTCCTGCATGCCGAAGTCGACGCAGTCATGCTCGACGTAGAGGTCCATCTCCTCGAAGCTGCCTTCGTCGAGCAGCACGTCGAGGCGTTCGCGCGCAGTCAACTTGCCCTTGGCGTGCTGCGCGTCGATGCGCTTCTGACCACCACCCAGCTTTGCAGCGGAGCGGCGCTTCTCCATTTCGGCGATATTTGCGGACATCTGAATCCTCTTGCCTCGGCATATGCAGCGTCAATTGCTGCGACGCGGCACTGTTGTCCAATGCAATTCAGCAAAGTTGCAAACCCTGACTTTGCAAAGTATCAATGTACGCATGGTACAACGCCGAATTTTTGCCGGGGCGAATATCCGCAATTTGCGCAAGGCCAGAGGTCTTCGCCAATCGGAGCTAGCCAGTTTGCTGGGCATCAGTCCGTCATATCTCTCACAAGTCGAAAGCGACGACCGTGCCCTTACTCCCACGCTGAACGACAGTCTTCGCCGCCATTTTCCAGTCGAATGGCAGGACATACCAACAGATCAGGCCGCTGAATTGCTCCATGCTTTTGAGGAGGCCCTCAACTCATCAGTAAGCCCTGTCGGACATACGACAGCGCAAGTGAGAAAGATCGTCGAGCAATTCCCTGAATTTGCTGAACGCTTCATACACTTGAACCGTGATCATCGAACGGCGATTCAGCGACTTGAAATGCTTGATGAAGCTATTGGAGCGAACAACGCTGCCGGCGGACGGCTGCCGTGGGAGGAGGTAAGGGATTGGTTCCACAACACCAACAATTACGTCGACACCCTCGACCGGGCAGCGGAGGCCTTTTCAGAAACGATCTCCGATGCGCACGATAGCCCATCGACCACGCAAATGGTGCAATGGCTCGAAAGACAGGGGACTTCGTTACGATTTTCGGGCAATGGCCCCGTCCGCCGCTACGACAACCTAACTGACACCCTTACCATCAACACTGCAAAGACAAACGAGAGCGCGAGGTTTCACATATCGTGGCACATCGCCAGCACCGCATTTAATGCAGAAATTGCCGACATATCTCAGAACGCGATCCTCAAGTCGGAGACTGCACGGCACCTTTTGACAATCGGCTTGGGCAACTACGCGGCAGGGTCGATCTTGATGCCGTACGGGCGCTTCCGTTCTGCCGCACGCAGCGCCAGGCATGACATCGACCGATTACGTCATACTTTCGGTTCAACTTTCGAGCAGGTTTGTCATCGGTTATCTACGCTTCAGCGTCCCGGTGCGCGGGGTACTCCCATGTATTTCTGCAGAGTCGATATGGCGGGAAATATAACTAAACGCCACTCGGCGACGCGGCTCCGTTTCGCCCGGTTCGGAGGCGCCTGCCCCCTATGGGTAGTGCACGAGGCAGTCGCTGTCCCTGACAGGATCCACGTCCAACTTTCAGAGATGCCTGATGGCGTCCGCTACGTCTCGATTGCAAAAGGCATCGTTAAGCAGACCGACAGCTTCCTTCAGCAGCCGCGACGATATGCCGTCGCGCTCGGCTGCGAGGTCGATTTTGCACCTGATTTCATCTATGCTGATGGCATAAATTTGCAGAATCCTGACACCCCAACCCACATCGGTGAATCGTGCCGAATTTGCACGCGGGATGATTGCGATCAGCGCGCCTTTCCTCCCAGCGACAAGGAAATCACGGTAAACCCGCAAGAGCGCGACATAGTGCCCTACAAGATTCAGTCACGGGCATTTAAACCATAGTCAGCCGAAACTAGGCCGTATGTTCGTGCGGTGAAGTTGGCCCGCCCTCGGAGTAAGCAGGAAACGGGGGTTACGCCGTACCCATCCGGTGAGGCCCGCCTTGCCGATGAGGGGAGCGAGCGGTCTTAAGTCCGCTCTTAAGAGTGCGCTTAGGAGCGATCGATGGGTCAGATCACGGTGTTTTCCGGGCCGGAGCGGCGGCGCCGCTGGAACGACGAGGAACGGCTGGAGATCCTGAACGAGGCCTTTGCGCCCGGGGCGTGCGTCGCCGAGGTCGCACGGCGGCGCGATGTATCGACCGCGCTCGTCTACACGTGGCGGCGTAAGCTGCGCGATGCCGACGTCGAGCCCGAACCGGACGATTTGGCGGCTCCCGGTTTCGCCGCGGCCGTGATGGTCGAGGATGTCGAAGTCGCTCCTTCCGGCCACCAGCCCGCGATCGTCATCGATCTGGCGCGCGGCAAGCGGATCAGCATCTTTGCCTCGGCATCACCGGCGCTGGTGGCATCGGCCTTGAAGGCGTTGCGATGATCCCTTCCGGCGCCCGTGTGTGGATTGCGATGGGTCACACGGATATGCGCAAGGGGATGCAGGGGCTGGCCTTGCTGGTGCAGCAGGGCCTCAACAGCGCGTTGACGAAGTCGGTGTGATCTGATTCAGCCTGGATACGGAAAGAAGGCGGTCAGCGACGATGGCGATGCGACGTGATGGTGATGTGCAGGCGGATCTGATCGTGTCGTGGTCAGATAT
>NZ_WVTD01000038.1 GCF_009856825.1 Novosphingobium silvae
CTGACCACGACACGATCAGATCCGCCTGCACATCACCATCACGTCGCATCGCCATCGTCGCTGACCGCCTTCTTTCCGTATCCAGGCTGAATCAGATCACACCGACTTCGTCAACGCGCTGTTAGAGCGCCTGAACCATGCGGAGAGATCATCCACCCAGCCATCAAGCACCACGACACGGCAATGTTCCCTTAGGGCCGGAACCAGTTCGTCCAACAAGTAGCGGGACGACTTGCGAACCTGAACCAGCACGTCCACGTCGCGCTCGCCGTCACTACGATGATCATCGACCTCCACGACGTTCGGGACGTAAGCGACATAAGAGTTTGGCGCATGACGGCCCCAGTAGGCCATCGTGTGGCGGCTGACGCACAGGATGGGCACGCTTGGCGGCATCGTCATTCCCCAACCGCTGCTATGCGCAAAGTAGATGACGTCCTCGCGCGCGAGGAGGTCAAGAAGCCTTGCCACATCCGGCCCCCAGTGGATCACGAAGATCGGCTTCTTTTCAGGCGCCGTTCCATTCAGGTAATCGTCCAGATGCGGGCGCCCAGCAATCCGCTCACCATAGAAGGCGGCCTCTGCACGCGTGAAGCGGCGGCAGGCTTCCAGAAAGCGGACTTGAGCGGAATTGCCGCCCACGTCCATGCGGTCGTGAGGAAAAAGGAAGATCAGCGGACGCATCGAGGCTCCATCATCAGCGGGATGTTGCGGAAGTCAGGGATTGCGAAATCCTGCACAAGCGGTCGGGCAGCGCCTCGTTTTGCTGGAGGGAGGCTGAAGCAGGCCGTGCCCCGACACTGCGAGTTTTTGAAAGGCGTTTGAGCCACGCCTCCTGCAGGCTGGCGATCGTGAGGCGACGCGCTGTGCGATCGGTCGCCATATGGCGGACCGCATGAAGAAGGCGACCTTTCTTGATTGCGTCGATCGCCTCGACGTGCATCAAGGCACCGGCCAGGTTGTCACGGCGGTTCTGCAGCAGCGTTAGAACGTCGCCCTGATCTCCTCCCCGGTAATCGCAGGTCGCGTGCAGAAGTCCCTCCAGATCAGCCCGCGAAAGGCGATGAGAAGTGGAACTCGAGTGCTTGCGGTAGTAATAGCTTGCCTGCGGCATGTAGAGATAGCGTGCGCCCGCCAGCATCGCGCGCAGTATAAGGTCAAAATCCTCGCCGATGCGCAGGCGCTCGTCGTATCGGATACCGTTTTGGCGCAGGAAGCCAAGGTCGAGAAGGGGCTTGAGGTATCCGAGCGAAACGTCGCGGTTTCCGATCATTCCGCGTTCCACAAACTCTTTCGTGGTGATCATCCGCGCCTGTTCCCACGCTGAGCCCCGTGCGAAGGCGCGGGCATCGAACCCCTCAGCCGCCGCTTCGAACTCGACCATGTTGGCGGCGCGAATTTCTACTGGTCCGACGGGATGCGGCGCGATCAGCCATTCGAGGTGCCGCGGATGAAGGATATCGTCGCTGTCCAGGATGGCGGCGAACTGCCCGCGCGCCTCGGCAAGGCTCGCATTTCGGACCGCGCTGAGACCGCGAACGGGTCCGGGGATCACCCGCACACGAGCATCGCGACGAGCGTGATCGCGGGCGATGTTTGCGGTGGCATCCACGGAGCCATCATCGACGACAATGATTTCGAGATCTGAGATCGACTGTTCCCGCGCCGACTGGATGGCCGCATCGATGTATGCTGCAGCGTTACGCGCAACCATGAGGATCGACACCAAAGGCGTAGTCATCGCAACCTCGGGAATGGTTTCGGGCGGGGTCGCCCGGCTAGATCGCTGCCGATGCTAGTCCACTCGCTTGTGCCGACGAACGCCAATGATATCCAAATCGGAGCCGAAACTGTCGGCCATGCGCCCGTATCGCACTAGAGTGCGCACCTGGAACCACTCCACACGGCTCATGGAAGAAGGACGCCACCACGGCATGACCGACGCTATCCGCCGCAGCTGCGTGTTCGATGCAAGCCGGCTCGTCCTCGCAGCGGCCTTGATCCTTGTCGCTTTCGCACCACTCGCCCCCGCCCTTGCAGCGAACGCGCTGGATGGCCTCGGAGCACCGGTCTTCGACGAACGCTTCGATCGGTTCGACCATGGCATCGACCAGAGGCGCCCCTTGCGTCCGCACCGTTGGCGGACTGTCTTCGGGCACGGAGGGGCCCGGTCGGTCTCCAACCGGCAGATGTCCGCCGGCAGCTTCGCCTCCGACGCCTGGTTCTCCGGCATGACGCCCGCAGGACCGGGAGCACGCCCGCTCGGCCTCGATCCTTTTCTTCATGAGCGCGGTGAGCTGACAATCCTTGCACGACCTACGCCGAAAAGCTTGCGGCCGCTGGCCTGGAACAAGCCGTTCTACGGCGGCGCAATAACCACGAAGTTCAGCTTCTCTCAAAAGTTCGGCTATTTCGAGATCGAAGCTCGTCTTCCGGCGGGTAAGGGGATGTGGCCTGCGTTCTGGTTGATGCCAGTGGATGGCACTTGGCCCGACGCAGGCGAGATCGATGTCTTCGAGGGCCTGGGTAATCCGCGCATGATTTTCTGCACGGTGATCGCCGGAAAACAGAAGAAGGCCACACGCGTGAAGCTCGACTTTGATGCGTCCGCGGGATTCCACCGCTACGGTGTCCTTTGGGGCCCAAGCGAGCTGACGTGGTTCGTTGACCGAAGGGTGGTTGCCTCCGCTCCCACCCCGACCGCTTTGACAAATCGCGAGGCCTACATGATCGCGAACCTTGCCGTGGGGGGCGCTTGGGGTGGGTACCCGGATGCGGACACCTCCTTTCCTGGCCGATACCAGATTCGCCGTATCACGGCATGGCCGCACCCCGGCCGATAGGAGCTGTTGCGAACGCAACCGCTGGCCATTGCGCACAAAGCTTGAGGCGCAAGCCACGAGCTCTCCTTCTATCGACTTGAGTCGTCCGACACGCCCTGCAAGACTGCGGGGCAGAGGATGACGAAGAGGAAATGATGGATCACGAGCAGACGGCCGATCTCCCTTACCTGCGCAAGGTAGTGGGAGCATCGATGGCGGGGACCATCGTCGAATGGTATGAGTTCTTCCTTTACGGGACCGCAGCCACCCTCATCTTCGGCAAGCTGTTCTTCCCGCCCACGGGTAACGAACTGGACGGCGTGATCGCCGCGTTTGCCACTTACGCGGTGGGTTTTATCGCCCGTCCGCTGGGCGGTGTCCTGTTCGGTCACATTGGCGACAGGATCGGGCGAAAGTCGCTGCTGCAATTCAGTCTTATGCTGATCGGGTGCTCGACATTCCTGATGGGATGCCTGCCCACTTTCCCCACGATTGGCTACTGGGCGCCGATCCTGCTGGTGGCGCTCCGCTTCGTGCAGGGTTTCGCCCTTGGTGGAGAGTGGGGCGGCGCTGTGTTGCTGGTCGCCGAACACAGCCCCAATCAAAGCCGCGCTTTCTGGGGCAGTTTCCCGCAAGCTGGCGTTCCGCTCGGCAATCTGCTTGCCACCATCGTTCTGCTGGTACTTTCGGGTACACTGTCGAACGACGCGTTCCTCTCATGGGGATGGCGTGTAGGCTTCTGGCTGTCTGCCGTGATCGTCGGCATTGGTTACTACATCCGCACGCAGGTGAGCGATTCGCCCATATTCGAGGCAGCCAGATCGGCGGCAGAGGAGCGCGCCCATGCAGGCTATGGCTTGACGGAAGTGTTTCGCCGCTATCCGCGTGGCGTATTCACGGCAATGGGCCTGCGAGTGGGAGAAAACATCCTCTACTACATGGTCGTCACGTTCTCGATCACTTACCTCGCGCACATCGGGGTCGAGACGACGCAGATCCTGGGATTGCTCTTCTGCGCGCATGTCCTGCATGTCGTGGTGATACCGATCTTCGGCACCATGGCGGACAAGATCGGAAGACGCCCCGTCTACATCGCAGGCGCTGCGCTTACGATGGTTTGGCCCTTCGTGGCGTTCCCGATGTTCGGCACGGGTAGCCTGCTCATCATCCTGGGAGCCATTTTCATGGGGATGATCGTCCATGCGCTGATGTATGCTCCGCAGCCTGCGATCATGGCGGAGATGTTTCCCACCCGCATGCGCTACTCCGGCGTTTCGCTAGGATACCAGGTGACGGCAATCTTCGCAGGGTCGTGGGCGCCGCTCATCGGAGCAACCCTTCTGCGCAGATACGACGACTGGCTGCCGATCGCCTGCTATATTCTGGTGGCCGGAACGATCAGCTTGATCTCGGCACTCGTGATGTCGGAAAGCAAGGGTGTGTCCCTGCTCGCCATCGACCGAGACGACGAACGCCAGTTGCGTGAAGCGTCAGCACGGCGACCTTCGCCCGACGGATAGGCGGGTGATCGGGAACCATCCGAACCCTAGCGCCGCGAATAGCATGACGGTAGGCGCGGTCAGGGTTCCCGGACGAACCAGCTCCACCGGTGTCTTGCTGAACTGCAGCGCAAGGAACGCCAGCCAGAAGCATGTCGCCAGCGAAGGCGTGAGCACGAACCGGCGCAGCAAGGCCAGCACTCCCGCGATCCAGGTTGCGACCATTATACCGACGCCGAAATACCCGGTTTCCACTATCGTCTGGATGTAGCTGTTGTGGAAGGAGAACGCGGTGCCCTCCTGTCGTACGTCGAAGTAGCGCCAAAACCCGATTGCGTCCGCATTGGCCGGATTCCAGAAGCCGAAGTAGCCGACGCCCAGCAAGGGCCTTTGCGCGATGATGAACTGAGCCCGGTACCAGAGGTAGCCACGGCCCGTCAGACCCGCGTCCTTGCCCGACATCTCCTGGACCATCGCCAGCAAAGGTTGGAACAGTAACGCCGACAGGAGCAACAATCCAACCAGCGCGCCAGTGAACGCAAGCTTGGCTGCCGGCGAACGTCTTCGCAAAACGAGCAGTACGCCCAGCAACCCGGCGGAAAGGAGGAGCGAAGCCACGGCCCCGGCCGAATGCGCCCGGACAGTTGCCAAGGCACAGGCAGCCGCCAAAGCGATGCTCAGCATGCCCACTGCCACTGCCCTGCGTTCCACACAGACGTTAGCGATCACCATCGCAAGCAGGGTTGCTGTAGCGGAAGTCTCCGCGAAGAAGTTCTTTGCCTCTCCTCCCAATCCGTAAAGAGCCATGGCGCCATCGTTGCCGTCCGGACGAATGTTGCCGGCCGCCAGCGAAATGGCCGTGTAACCTGCGTAGGCCACGAAGAGCCCGGCGAGCACCGCGCGTGGACGCGCCGCCTGCGAAAGAAGCAACCCGATCATGGCGGTGAGGCTCATCTGGATGGACGCCCGCAAGGTGACGGCGGGGTAGACGGCCCAGAGCGTGGAAAGCAGGGCGAAGGCCGGGTAGCAAAGCTGCAGCCAGCAGCGCGCCATTGCATCGCGGCACTGCTCGATACGCAGCGCTGCGTAAAGTGCGGCAAGGACCAGAAACAGCAGTCCACCCAGCGTGCCGAGGTTCGCCGGAATGCGGGATGCGACAAGCAACGCAGCGAAAGTCCCATCCTGTACCGATTGCCTGGAAGCTACCTCCCTCAGCACGCTGGGACGGGTGGCGATTGCAAGGGCTGTGCTCACTTGGAGGTTTCCTGGCGCAGGTTGACCTTGCGGTGCGCCGCCTGCGTGAACGCAAGCCGATCTGCCTGTCTTTTCGCCCACCTTCCAAGCGGGCGCTCGACCCGGGCGTGAACCGCAACGGCAACCGCCACCGCACTGAACATTGCTCCTGCCATGAGCACAGGGGCTGTCAACGGCGTGAGGACACCGCTTTTCGTCGCAGCCATCGTCCACGCCTGGGTCACGAAAGGATGGGTGAGATAGAGGGCATAGCTCGCATCGCCGATGACCTGAAGGGGCCGCCAGCCCAGCATCAAGCCTCCCTTTTCGGCGACCAGCGCCGACAGGACCACCAGTGCCGCTGGCGGCAGCGAGACCGGCCAACCGCCCGGCAACGGCCAGCGCGCGACGATCACAAGCGCGACCAGCGCGATCAGGCCGACCGCCGCCGCGAAGCCGGCAAGTTGCCGCGACTTGGGCAGTCGCGGATATATCCACCCGATCAGCATTCCGGCTGCAAACTCGAGCAGCATCGGCTGCGTCAGGAAGCGCACTTCGGCCGGCAACCTGCGGTTCAGCACTACTCCGGCAGCGACCGCCAGGACGAGAAGAAGAACTCCCAGCCCGATGCGCTTTGCCACGGTCGGCATCGTGAGAGCGAATGCAAAGAGAAGGTAGAACGCCATTTCAAGGTTGAGCGACCAGCCGACGAACAGGACAGGCCGCATCGTTCCATCATCCCGGAGATGAGGCAGGAATGCCAGTGAACGCAGCAAGGCACCAAGGTCCGCCCGGGTGCCTCCCAGCAGGGAGGGGGAAGCCAGCGCCAGCGCGAACACCAGCAGCGTCAGCAGCCAGTACAACGGCGCTATGCGAACCAGTCGGTTCAACAGGAAAGCTCCCGGCGAGACGGAGCGGTGGGAGGTGGTGTGGACCATGATGAACCCGCTGATCACGAAAAAGAGATCAACGCCCACCGCAAACAGGTTGAAGAAGGTCTTGCCGGCTCCAAGTTCGGCGCCAAGCACCTCCAGATGGACGATCACCACCAGAAGCGCAGCCATGGCACGCAGGACCTGAATGTTGAGCAGCATTGTTCGACGAGCCCCCAAGAAAGCACTTCCCGGTCCGACACTCGCGCCGTCGCCTATGCTGCGGATAAGCCATAACTGGCTGGAGCGATCACTCGCTTTCGCAAAAGGCAAATGGCTCGAAGCCGCGACACCTTTTAGTGCCGCGGCTTCGATACCCTGCCCCGGCGGCCGGGTCGACCGACCCGCCGGGAAGTCTGCTTCATTCTCGAGTAACTTGATGCTTTGCAATCAGGCCATGAGGCCGATCGAGCTCGCATATTCGCTCGACGTCATGAAGCTGATGTCGGAGAGCGCGAAGTGATCGTCGCCGATAAGGGTGATCTTGTCCACGCCGATGGAAACGACGGTGCTCGTCGCCGTATGGCTGATCGAGACCGCGCTCGACTTCGCACCCACAAGAACCAGTTTGTCGACGCCATGCTGGAAGTCGGAAACGGTGTCCTTGCCATATCCGGCACCGAACACGAAAGTATCAGCACCCGCGCCGCCGGTGAGCTTGTCGTCGCCAACACCACCATTGAGCACGTCGTTGCCGAGCCCACCATCCAGCAAATCGTTCCCGGCCCAGCCAAACAGCTTGTTCGCACCGTCGTTGCCGTAAATCTTGTTCGCGAGCGTATTGCCCGCGCCATTCTTCGCAACGTCGGTGAGGCGCAGCACCTCAACGTTGGCCGGAAGCGTGAAGCTCACCGACGACATCACGGTGTCGTTGCCCTGATTAGCCTGCTCGATCACGCGTTCGCCTGTCTGCCCGACGATATAGGTGTCGTCGCCGGTGCCACCGACCAGAGTATCCAGACCGCCAGCGCCATCGAGGTAGTCGTTGCCGCCAAGACCGGTGAGGACGTTCGCGCCCTCATTGCCGATGATGCGGTTCGCTTCAGCGTTGCCGGTGCCATTGATGTTGGCCGTGCCCACGAGGCGCAGGTTCTCGACGTTCGCGGCGAGAGTGTGCGTCACGCTGCTGGTGACCAGATCAAGCCCTTCCTTGGCCGCTTCGACGACCTTCACAGACGCATGGTCTACACGGTAGATGTCGTCACCCAGACCACCCTGCAGCGTATCCGCACCGCCTGCTCCGTCCAGGTAGTCGTCGCCAGCAAGGCCCTTGAGCAGGTTTGCCGCGCCGGTTCCGACAAGCCGGTTGTTGAGCGCGTTACCGACACCGTCGATGGCCTTGTCCGTCGTCAGCGTGAGGTTCTCGACGAAATCAGGCAGCGTGTAACTGTCGCTCGAGAGAACGGTGTCCATTCCGCCGGTCGCGCTCTCCACGATCTTGTCGAGCTTTGAGCTTACACGGAAAGTATCGTTGCCACTGGTGCCGGTGTAAGTCTTACCCGTCACCACCCCGGCATTGCTGCCGTTCGGGTTGGCGGGAGCCGATGGCGCCGGAGCACTCGGCACCGTCGTCGGCGCAGTGGGTGCAGGCGCGGTCACGGGCGGCTTGGTGGCAGGCGTGCTATTCGAACCGCCATGCGAATAAATCGTGTGCGCGCCCTTGATCGTGGCCGAAACGGTGTCCTCGGTACGGTAAGCGCGGACATAGTCCACCTTCATCTCGCCGGTGCCGGTGGTTTCGTCAGCTGCGCCGCTCCAGCTGCCGGGGCCGCCGACCGCCAGATTGACGAGCATGTACATCTCCTTGTTCATGGCCGCGGGCGTCGCCTGACGCGCCACTTCCATCCCGTCGATGTAATAGATCACACGCTCGCCGTTCCAGTCCACGCCATAAGTGTGGAACTTCGTGGTATCGAGCACGGCGCGATCTTGCGTGTGGGCGTTCTTGCCGTTCTCGATCCCATGGCTGGTCATGTACAGAACGTTGGGATCCTTTCCGAGCATCTCGAAGACATCGAGCTCGGGCGGCCAGCTATTGTCTGTCGGGAGCAGCCAGAACGCCGGCCAGAAGCCCTGACCTGCGGGTAGCGCAGCCCGGATCTCGAAGTAGCCATACTGCTGGGCAAAGGTGAACTTCGTGGTGAGGAGCCCGGACGTATACGTATGTCCCCCGATGTACGGCAACACGTCCGCCGTAGCCGGCGCGGCGGTGATGGTCAGGATCCCGTCATCGATACCGAACGGATTGACGCCAAGCGGCTTCTTGCCCGTTCCTCCCCAATCCGCGTCCATGTAGACCTGCGTCTCGTGGTGCAAGGTGCGACTGGCCACGGTGCCGGGGCCGCCGTTGCCGTATTCGGTGCGCCAGGTTCCACCCTTGTGATAAAGGCTGAGCGCGTTGAAATCGTCGCCGAAGTTCAGCGTCAGGGCAGAGCGGTTCAATTCGTAGGTGAAATCGGAGGAGACCAGCGCCGACGCTTTGACTCCGCGCAGGACCAGTTCCTCACCATTTCCGAAATGCAGCACGGTATCCGCGCCGACCTGCTTTGCGATCGACTGGATCTGGCTGAAGTTGGTCACGCCGTAACCGGAAAGCTGAATCTTGTCGCCACCGGAGGCGAAGTCCGCGATGATGTCACTGCCGTTGCCGGCGGTCACCAGGAAAGTATCGTTGCCTGCTCCGCCGATCAGAACATCGTCACCGGCACCGCCGTCGAGTTGCTGCTCGTAGCTGTTCCCCATGATGACGTTATCAAGCGCATTGCCTGCGCCATACCAGGAGTTCTTGCCTTCCAGGATCAGGTTCTCGAAATTGGCGCCAAGCACGTGGTATACGGACGAGCGGACGGTATCGACACCCTCGCCCGCCAGTTCGAACACTTTGTCCTTCTCGGACGAGATGATGTAGGTGTCGTCGCCAAGACCGCCGGCATAGGTATCACCGCCGCCATATCCGCGCATGACGTCTGCCTGAGCGGTGCCGTTGATGGCCTCGGCGCGCGCCGTCCCAAGGATTGACTTGCTGTAAGCAGCCGAACTCTTAAGTGAGACTCCTGAGTGGTTCTTATACGAAAAAGACATGCTAGAAAAACCTCGCCGGCGAGGCTCAATTGCCTCGTTTGCCGAGCGGGCTAATATTTGAATCATTCACAAAAGCGGCATAAGGACTCTGGTAAACGACTTTTAATCGATTGCAGAGACCTTGAACTTGCATAGTCCCTTCAGGTACTCGCAAGAGAGATCGAAGATACGGGCGTAGGCGGCCTTTCGTCGTTCTCCGAACTCAGCAAGCCCGAACATCACGATCACGGTCGCTGCCGTCGCTGCAAGCCCCGATACTGTGTAAGTCATGCTTCCGGGCCATATCGCTGCAATCAGCACCATAACCGGAAGATGCGCGATGTAGAGCGTGAAGCTGGCGCCGGCGCAGTAGCGTACGACTCGCTCGAAACCGTCTGGCCAGATCCGGTGCTCGGGCGCGCAAGCGGCGAACAGCACGACCAGCGCCGCCGTCAACACGGCCAACACAAGGTAGTACCCCATGCTTGCGAGCACCGCCCCCGGAGCTGGCCACTCGAACAGAGGGACAGCGACGCCCCCCGCCGCTTTCCGCCAGATGAGTGTCAGGAGCACAACTACACCCAGCCCTATCCACCCGCCTGTCGGGGCCCTGCCCGCATACCGGCGGACGAGAGACCACGCAGCGACACCCACCAGCCAGAGCGGGAAGGCCAACAGTATGCGCGGGCCGCATAGAGCCGCCCAGCCCACCACGAGGCCCCAGCGCCAGTAGCCTCTGCCGTAACACAGCACTGCAAAGCCCGCGTAGTAGGCAACTTCAAAGCCAAGTGACCAGAATGGCGCACCGGTGCTGATCACTGAGCGATCGAACCAGATCTCGTTTGTGAAAGTCAGATACCGAAGAATACCCCACGCATTCGGCGCCTGTCCAAACGTGCCTCCGCTTGCAGCATCCGAAAGTCCATAAAGGTGAGGTGCCAAAGGACTGCCCAGGAAATAGCAGACTGCCATCACGACGATGGCCAGCGGCACAACGGAGTACATTCGAACGGCTCTCGCTCGCGCAAATGAACGCCAGTCACGTTCTTTCTCCGTGGTGACGAAGGCTATGACAAATCCCGACAGGGCGAAGAAAATGACCACGCCTTCTTTCGCACTGTGCGCGACGAGGTCGGGTAAATGCATCTGATAGATCCGACCCGCATGCGCTATGAGCACGAGCAGGGCCGCGAAGAGGCGGAGAAGGTCCAGGAAGACTGACAGGTTTCTATTCAAGGTCATCTGCCAATTTGACCCGGTGCACCGGCCGTAGAGCCGTCGGGTTCCAGAGGTGGACGGCACCCCCG
Organism: Novosphingobium silvae; assembly: GCF_009856825.1. Lineage (GTDB taxonomy): Bacteria > Pseudomonadota > Alphaproteobacteria > Sphingomonadales > Sphingomonadaceae > Novosphingobium > Novosphingobium silvae. The sequence continues at coordinate 10,854 of NZ_WVTD01000038.1, forward strand.
AAAGGCAGGCGAGCCGAATTCATAAACTTGTTGGACTATGGACGCCTGCGGAAAGGCCGCAATGCGAAGTGCATCCAAAATCCAGCCAATCCGCCACCCCAGCAACTCAGGATGCGCAACTACGATGTTCACATGCTCCGCGCGTGCACAACAGGCGCTGACAGAGTGCCGCTCGCAAGGGGTAGCTTAATGCCGACGCGCACACCGCATCCCAGCATGCTATGCGGTAAGCACCGGAGCTTGCTCGTACCTCTTTTCCAAGGCCTGCAATCGACACAGCATCTCATCCCTCAGGGCGTCGCGCCGATGAAATGAACTGAGGCAAGGATCGGCGGCCGCCAGATCGGCAAGGGCGCGCGCCGTACGCTCCGGACTGAACCCCAGGAACTTGCGGGTTGCAGGTATTGCTTCAAGGACCTGTTTCACCCGTGCTTTCATGAACGGCACTTCTGCAGCCGTCTGGATGCGCCCGCGAAACTCCCCGAGTGCCAGTTCCTCGTTGAGGGCGAATACCGAACCGAAAGCTTCAGGAGGCTTGCCGAAACGAAGTAGAGGCATCGCATCCGGAGGAGGAACAAGGGTGACGTCCACCCGAAGATCGAGCGAGCATGTCCAGTCCGCCCACTTGGCACGAGAAAAGTTGCGTGACACTGCAAATGCGCGCCAGGGCACACCAAATGCGTCGGCCAGAATTGCCCCGTGTAACGATTCGGTCAGCACTAGAGATGCGTCTTTGAGTGCACCTATTACCAAATCTGGCGTGCCCCTGGGATCGACCAGATGGAAGCCTGCCATGCCGACAGCTTCCGCCCAACCGGGAAAAGCTATTGTCTCGAAGTGAGGGACAACCACGGTGCCGCCCGTTCCGCCGAAAGCATTCGGTTCCTGAAAGCGCGTGATGAGCGGTGCAAGTATCCCGCCGTCAGTCAACGCAGTCTTATTGGGCAATCCAAGCACACGGGCAGTCAAGGGCCCACGTACGCAATGGTACTCGACCTTGCGTCCCCTCCAGCGCCGATCATCGCTGTAACCCGTTCCGCTTGAGAAGACGTGAAGGCTTTCGCTGCCTTGTGGGTCCAGACCAATGATGGTGCCAATTCCGACAAAAGCATCCGCGCCCTCTCCCCCATCGCTGTCGAACAGGCCCGGCGCGAGTTCGGGCCAGATAAGATCGTTGAGATCGTCACCAAAGTTCGGGACGGCAGGCCGGTACCGCAGCAATTTCATGGGCGCTAACTCCAGCAGGAGCGGACGATCTGAACTTCTGAGAGGAAACAGACATCGTCCAGCATGGTGACAGATGAGCCTGCGCGAGCCACTCCATCTCGACGAGACCGCACCGGGTGGGCCCGCCTTTACACACCCCGATGAGGAAGAGAGGCATGTTTCGCATCCGGAATGAAGAGCCCGGTTGTGCCAATCGACCACCTTGCACGTCGCATATTCTGAAAACCGGAAAAAATATCCGTTTCTAATAAGTATAATTGCACATAGCTCACCACTCAGGCCTCTTTGATTCCTCCATAGTGGTCAAAAAAGCCAGTACACTAAGATCGGTTATAGAAAGACTTCTTGAGTGAGCGAATACCTTAGAACTATACCTAACAGGCCGTAAACAGGGTGGTAGCTGAAACTTCGATGATTCGATCTGATGTCGATCCCGAAGGTGAATCTGTTTCTCGCGGCAGTTCAATTGATACGTGTTTTCACTCAGGAGGATGATATGGCTTTTGTATTGGGAGCAGCGGAGAGCGACCGTCTGGCCGGAGGGGCTGGCAAGGATGTCCTCGCGGGAGGCGCAGGCATCGACTATTTGTTTGGCGGCGGTGGGAATGACTGCTTCACGATCCGCCTGTCGGATTTTGACGCCTCTCTCACGACCAACACTCGCCTTGGCGCTCAAACCCAAGACTTCATCTACGATTTCTATGGCGCTGGCGGGTATGAAGCCGGCGGGAACAACGACTTCCTCTACCTTGATGGCTTCGGAGAAGGATCCACCATCGAGTTCACGGGGTACGGCTTCAACAGCTCGAACCCCGATGGCGATATTCATGCCCAGTACTATACCATCCACAGCACGACGACTGGCCTCGACTATGTTATCGCGATCGGCTCGATCAACGGTGACCAACTCGTCCTTGGGGACTACAACTTCTACAACTGAGACTACCCAGCTTTCTTGAGCTGTGTAATTTCGGGAGGGGGGCGCTCGGCGCCTCCCTTTTCGCCCTTCGCTCACTGCGAGTGCAACGACGAGTGCTCCCTTGTGCCTTTACTCCACCATCCTTGGCGGAACGTATGATTTTCATCAACGCCATGCCTGTCCATTTAGGCCCTAGTAAGCTCCTATACGCCTATCCTGTAAGAACTGTCGGTAATGGAACAATATGGATGAATATCATCGATATTGAATGAAGATAGCTTTGTAACTTTACCCCTTTGTACGCCACCGTACCACGGCAACCTCCAATCCACTTCTAAACGAAGCAACTAAGGTGCCGTGCATGCCCAAATTCTGGATTGCCTTGTCACTGTCCATCACCGGTTGTGTGGTCTCCGGATGCATGACGGACAGCGGTAGGCTGCCGGATTTGGCTCAGGCCCCCGCCGGTACGAACTACACGTTAGGAGCCGGCGATAAGCTGCGGATCACCGTGTACGGTGAAGACAAATTGACCGGCGAGTACGTCGTCGATGGCGGCGGCGCGATCGCGTTTCCGCTGATCGGCACCGTACAGGCAAAAGGGCTTTCCGCGCCCGAACTCGCCACGCAGATAACCGCTGCCTTGAGCAAGGGGTACCTGGACAACCCGAGCGTTGCAATCGACGTTCTGAATTTCCGGCCATACTACATCCTTGGCGAAGTCAACAAGCCCGGCGAATACCCGTATGCCGAAGGTCAGACCGTCTTCAGTGCTGTAGCGAAAGCCGAAGGGTTCACGTACCGCGCCGACGAGAAGCGCGTCTTCATACGGCACAAGGATGGTGCTGCGGAAGTTCTCTACCGGCTTGATGGAACGACGCCGGTCCAGCCAGGTGATACGGTTCGTGTGCTTGAGCGAAGGTTCTAGCCATGAGGCAACTGCGACTTCGTAGTACCGCGTACAGACGGCCGCCCGACATCAGAAAATCGGGTCGGATCTCCAGCGGGTTAACCGCTCTCATCCTTTCGACTGCGTGGAGCCAGGTGGCCGGAGCGCAAAGCATCGGCCCCGTGATCCAGGAGCCCGACGACGTGCCGGGCACTAGGATCATCGCTGGCTTTTCTCCGATTGGATATGACTTCCAAGGCTTTCACGTTCTGCCGTCCGTCACGTTTGGTGCAGGGCTCGACAGCAACGTCTTCTCTCGGAAGACGGTTAGGGAATCGGACGTGGTGGTGCAGTCTGAGCCTCGGCTTCGCGTGCGCAGAGAAGGTCGGTTCAGCAGTATCGCGTTCGATGCAGTGGCGCGCACCAACACTTATCTGCGATTGTCCGATCAAGACTCTACCGAGTATCGCTTCGACGGTACTTACACGCGGGGCACCGTTAGCCCGGACTCCATCAGCGTGAATGTAAACTACCGGCGTGAAGCTGTTCTTCGCGGGACGGTGGAGAACGATTTGATCGGTGGCGAACCGTTGATGCGGCGCGTACTGGGCGCCTCGATAACAGGGCGAAAACAGTTCAACCGTGTCTCGATTGATGGTCAAGCTATCGCAGGACGCCAGCGCTACGAAGACATCGAGAATGGGGGAGCCGAGCGGATCGATCAAAGCTTCCGAAATGTCGTCCGTTATGGCGCGCGTGGCGTTCTCTCTTACCAGGCAAGTTCCCGAACGTCCATATTTACGGGTATCGAGTACGATCGATTTGATTATGCGCGATCACCCTTGCTGGAAAACCGGGATGCCACGAACTGGAGCGGTACCGCCGGGCTGCGATATGAGTTATCCCGTGTTCTTGTCGCTCAACTTGGCGTTGGATATCGCAGCTACAACTTCACCGATCCGCAGTTGGGAGCGATCAAGGGCCTCGCGCTCTCAGGTCATCTCCGATATTTCCCATCGCGTCTTGTCGCCCTCCGCGGGGTTATAGAACAGAGCAATACCACCAGTCCCTATGATCTGGTCGGCGCCGTCACCCTGACGAGCGCGCGCGTAGAGATAGAGTACGAGATGCGGCGCAGCCTTTCGTGGAATGCGTCCACCAAGGTGACCCTCGAGGATTATCAGCGCGTTGACGAAGTCGGTGTGATCTGATTCAGCCTGGATACGGAAAGAAGGCGGTCAGCGACGATGGCGATGCGACGTGATGGTGATGTGCAGGCGGATCTGATCGTGTCGTGGTCAGAT
>NZ_WVTD01000039.1 GCF_009856825.1 Novosphingobium silvae
AAACGCGCTGATCTTCGCCCTCGTCGGCCAAGTCGCAGCCGAAGCCGGCGTGCTGCTGATCATCATGTCTGCGGGGCCGGGCTGAGCGCCGTCCCGAAAAATCGACTTCGGCAGCGGGCTGCTAAGCAGCGCGTACCTGGGTCGCTACGGCGATATGCATTTGCAAGCAATCCGATGGGGGATGTCACTGCATCTGCATAGCCCATGGCCTTCCTTCTCTTGGGCAAGAAGGGACCGTCGCCCCTTAAGGCAAGGACAGTCTCGACCCAGGAGCTTTCGGAGCGATCAAAGTCATTTTTTTGATAGGTCGGAACCAGATAGTCGACGTGAATCTCCCCAACGATGCGGCCACCTACCGTCGTTCCGAGCTCCACGGGATACTCCAAGACGACTTCACCAGACAGTGGGTTTTCCCACGAGAATAGCCTTTTGTCTTTTATAAGTATCTTTCTACCGTTGCGGACGAAGTCGATACCGAAGTCATTCGGGTCTGCATACCGTTGGACTCCAATCCAGCCTCGCAACTTTCTATGTCGTTCAACAATGTTATCGGGAAGGTCTATTCCGTTAGCAAGTTTGGTACGGAGTTCCACCTCCATGGCGCCGGGAATGTATTGATTTCTATCAAGATCGAATAGGGCACTTCCAAGGTCCCGATCGATGTTTAAAACGGCGGCCACCTTGGCTCCATCACGCACCACGCCACGATCTGAGTTCCAGATGCAGTAGGGACGTGCCGATAGCCGCTGGCCATTTATGTAGATCGCGACCTTCTTATCCCTGAGAATCGGTGCATAGACGTCTTCGAGGGTCTTGCGGAGTTCAGTCTCTCGATCTCGCAGTTCCTTGAAATTCCCCTCGTTCAAATCGGCTATGACAACCTTAGTGCCGGTCAGAGAAGACTCTGCCTTTGGCTCTTTCACGATGGGAGCGCTGAAGGACCCGCGCTTCGCCAAATCCCGAAAGTCGATTTCAATGCCAGCCCACTCGTCGCTTGCGGCACGTGTCGACAGGAAACGAGTTACTCCACCCAGCCTAGCCGTGGCGATATTAAAGCCCATCCCAAAAAGGCCGAGGTTCCCGACTGGGTCATTGCTGGTGTACCCTGCGCGAACCGCCAATGTCACAGTTTCAAGGTCAATTCCGCGCCCGTTATCGGAGATTTCGATCACCCGCTTATCTGCGGCCACATTGGAATTAGACCAATTCACATCAATCCGCGCATTGTCGGGGAGCACGCCCTCACGCTCAGCCGCCAAAAAGGCATCTAGCGAATTATCGATCAACTCCGCCAATGCCTGCCAGGATCGAAAGGGAATTTGCCCCAAGACCCAAAGAATGCGAGGACTTGGCGTGATGTCTGCGGTTTGCAGTGTCTGCAAGGTGGTCATATTTTCGAAGCCTTGAGGAAGTTGGAGACTGCTTCGGCCACTTTATGGGCCAGAACAGGAGGCACTGCGTTTCCGATTTGCATCACGTTTGTAGTTGCGGAATGCGGGAACGCGAAATCATCTGGAAATGTCTGCAGGCGCGCGCATTCCCTGACGGTCAACCTTCTCTCTAGGCTATAATGAAACTGAACTCGTGATTTTGCGTTAGCTCTTACGGTATACGCTGGCTGATCTCGCTTACTTTTCTCATCCCCTTGACCGTTGCCCTTTTTAGCCTTGCTTGCTAGAAAGTATTGGCTTTGATTTGGAACGCTTTCGTCAAGAGTGTGTTTAAGGTCATCAATCGCCCACGAGATTGACCGATACCCACCGTCGTCTCGCCCAAATTCTGGAGCGGGCTGCTCCGGAAAGCCGTCTAAATCTGGATGCACACAGACAAAAAATAGTCGTCGCCTGTTCTGGGGAATTCCATAGTCAGGAGCGTACAAGTTCCAGAGTTCGACTTTATAACCTGTTGAAGACAAATCCTCTAAAATTGTCTTTAAGACTTGACCTTTTTGCATCCTAGCGAGGTGCGGAACATTTTCACCGATCACCACTTTCGGCTTATGATGCATCATGTAATCTATCAAAGATCTGTAGAGCTGCCCCCTGGAGGACGTTAATCCACGCTTGGGTCCACATGACGAAAAATCTTGGCACGGAAAGCCACCAATAAGGACGTCAGCCCTGGGTGCGTTCTTTGGGTCAAAATTTGATAGGTCTACATGCTCGATACGATCAGAGATGTTTTGCTTGTATGTCTCGACGCATCGTTCATCAAAGTCGTATGCCTTCTCGATCTCAAAATCGAGCTCGGGTACAGTGGCCCCAAAAACCTCAAATCCGCCGTGAAAGCCGAGATCCATCCCGCCGCAACCGGCAAAATATGAAACAACCTTATGCCGCCCAATGACGCCGCTAGTTTCGATATTTTCTGAAACATCCGCAAATGCATCAGGAAAATAATCAATTGAATTATCGGATTTTAGGGCAAATGACATGTCGTCGCATTGATCTTCTGTCACTTTTATTTGCCCCACATTTTTAGATCGCTTCATTGGCACTATGCTGATATTCCTGGGTAACTAAGAAATCGCAATAAATCAACGCAACAAGGTAATTTTAGCATAGCTCAAGCACTTCGCTAGCTACGGCCAGCGCAAGGGCGACGAGAGTACGATGTTACCTGCCGCACCGCTGCATTCCTTCGACAACATCAAGCTATAGCGCCTGAGCCGTCCACGATAGCCGTCCTCGCCTGATGCAGACAAGAGGCCTATCGATATGCCACCGGATTTCTCCATTCACTGAACAATGGGGAGTTGCTCAGCTCAAGGCGGACGAGCGCAGCCGGCTGGATTGGCGCTCGTAGCCGGCCGGACAAGCTGGCAAAACGGTGAAATCGACCCAACTCTCGCCTCTAAGTGATCTCAACGCAGCTGTCGCGAGCGCCTAAGATAGCCAACTTGTCGATTCGAAAGGGATCCGGGAGATGGTGGATGTAAAGCCCGGCCGGCCTATCTCATGCCGAGGCCGAAGGACACCTACTGCTGATCGGTTGCAGGTCGGAGAGAAGCGAAAATTGACACGCCTACGTTCTGACCTGCTCAATTGGGCAAGGCAAGCCGGCAGAGTTTATCCATGGCGTGCAAATGCAGCAAGCTCGTACGAAAGGATCGTGGTAGAAGTTCTATTACAGCGAACCACCGCGACCGCCGTGTCGAAATTCTACGATGCATTTTTCTCGCGCTTCCCAACCTGGGAGGCACTTGCACTGGCTCAGCCCGAGGATCTTGCAACCTTTCTCAAGCCATTGGGTTTATGGCGGAAACGAGCGGCCTCCCTCTTGGGGTTGGCTAAATATGCCATCTCAGTATCTGGCCAATTTCCGCGTAATCCTCGAGAACGCCGCAAGATTCCTGCAATCGGGCAATACGTTTCGAGCGCGATAGCGTTGTTCCAATATGGCGAACCTGCCCCGCTGCTTGACGTGAACATGTCTCGGGTAATCGAACGATTTATCCACCCGCGAAGCCGTGCAGATATTCGGCACGACCCTTGGTTACGAGATGCCGCCTCTTGGTTTGCGCGCGGACCTCAGCCAGAAATGGCAAACTGGGCCATTCTTGATTTTGCGGCCCTCGTGTGCAAGTCGCGCCGACCCCGTTGCAGCGAATGTCCAGTAAGGCCGCGGTGCAACTATGTTCGAAGCAAGTAGCTGCAGATACCATCGAATCTTAGACCTGTTCAGAGGATCCGCGCCCTGGCCGTCTTCCGGAATACTACGCTTCCGATCCCGGTCAGTGCCAGCACCACGGTCAGGATGTTCGCCTGCATCAGCCCCTCGGGCAGGATATCGAGCGCCGCGGCTCCGCCCCGCAGGCTGCCGATGACGACGGTCCAGATGGACTTGGACGCCCGCCACGGTTTCAGTTCTTCTATGTCGTTTCTCCACAAAAATGCCCACGGGATCGCGGGCGGACAGGTCGGTGATGGCGGCGACCGATCAGGCCTCGTTCGTGGATAGAGCGCCGCTGGCCGCGAGCTGGACCGGCTTCGCGGTCACAGGCGCCTTGCGGTAGACCGGCCAGCGAATGGCGATGCAGCGGTCCCGGGCGATCTGGGTGATAGTTACGTCGTCGGACTGGCTGCCGCCGAGCACGTGGAATGCACAGTAATCCTCGCCAACATAGAGCCCGACATGGCCGGAACCCCGTGCACGGTGAAACACCAGGATGTCGTCGAGCTGGGCCCGATCACCAGCTTTCCCAAACTTCGCCCAGTTGCGCGCCCAGAGCGGACCTTCCACGACCGGCTTGCCGGCGCGTTTCGCGACCACGGCCATAATCAGTCCGCACCACGGAATGCCGTCGTCATTGTAGACCTTTGCGAGGCCCGTCTCTTTCGCCCAAGCGACAAAGCAGCCTAAAGGATACAACCTTGGCGGCCTACGCCGCATTCCTGACCATCGGCGAGGTTCCCCGCTATCAACAACATTTCCGAGCGGGAAATCCACCCCTCGGTCGTGTTCCCCAAGGTCACAAACGGTTACCGTTCCGACTGGGGCGCCCAAATCCGTGCCGGATACCGCTCGGTCACCGGCCCGGCGCGCCTCTCGGGCCAGTCCGCCCTGCAAGCAATCCGAGATCTCGTCGATGGCAAATTCGCAGTCGCCTGCTAAGGCCACTATAAGCCACCCCCGCTGAGCAGTTACTTCCCTGGGCCAAACTTCATCACTTTTAACGCATTGTGCGCACGTTAATGTCAGTAGTTCACGGCGAAAATCGGATTGAGCTGCTGAAGGGGGGCATGTGACTGAGGGAGATGCGACCGGTTCTGACGTACTCGGATCTTATCCAACGGAGATGGAGATCAGATCTAGCGGGTTAGTGCATTCAGCGGAAAGCGACATTCTTCGCTTGCAGCAGATTTTGCGGGAGGGGTATGCCTCGGGCTTCACGATCTTCAAGGAGCTGCTCCAGAACGCCGAAGACGCGGGTGCTCGCCGGATGGTCGTGGCCGGTCACGCTGGGTTCGATGAAGCGACTAACCCACTGCTGCGAACCCCTGGGCTGATTGTCGCAAATGATGGTCCCGTCCTTGCCCGGCATATGGACGCGATCACCCGCGCCAGCGGCGGGAGCAAAGCGGATGAACGGTCGGCAGTAGGGCGGTTCGGTCTAGGACAAAAATCAGTCTATCATCTGTGCGACGCATTCATTGCGCTTGGTCGGGTGGATGATCGCGAAGGCCGACCACAAACGCTGATCATGAACCCATGGGAACAGGTTGCTGAAGCCGATGCGGCACATCGCGACTGGCCTCAACTTTCTGCCACCGAAGCGAAGATGCTACTCGATAAGGCGGCGGCGCTCGGCATGGAGCGGGGCATGGCGCTGTTCCTGCCGCTGCGCACCCCACATTTGCGTCCCGGGGCCGCGCTGTGCCTGTCAGATACGAACTGGCACCCCGACGGTGCGATCTCAGACATCCTCGATGGTGAGGAATTGGCCGCGACATTGTGCTGCCTCCGCAATCTGGAGAGCGTGGAGATCATGCCAGTCGCGGGCGAGATGCGCAGGATCTCCCTGCGTAGCGGTGCCCGGCGCTTATCTGGCCCGGGTGTGGAGAGCGGGGCCCCGAGCATTGACGGTAACGTCCAGGGAGCGGGCTTCGAGCTCTCGTTCAGCGGACGCCAGCAATGGAAGCATGATGGGCAAGCTGCGCGACTGTTGACGGCCGATGGATGGGACAAGGTGTTCGACATCCACGGTAAGCTCATTCCGCCCAAGGCGAATCCGCATGGTGCAGTAATCCTGTGCCGATCTTCTGCCCGTGAAGGTATAAGCCACTTGCGGTTGCGTAATGCTGTTTACTTGCCGCTAGGTGAACCTCTGTTTGCCGAGCCACTCGAACGCGGAACGGACAATATCGATCTGCTCGTGCACGGCTATTTCTTCGTGTCGAGCGACCGGCGAAAACTGCGTGAAGACGATCATATCGAAACCCGTTGGAACCAGGCGCTCCGCCGCGAGGCGGCGCTGCCGCTGCTGCTCGATGCGATTGCAGATACCTTGCCCAGCTTACCCAGTGATGCAGAGCGTCATGCGCTGATCCGAGCATTACAGCGTACGCGATGGTGGAATGAGCACCGTTCGGAAGCCTGCCAGGGCAAGGCTCTTGCCAGGTGTTGGACGGGCGACAAGGCGGAAAGCTGGCGGGTTTGCGCAGGTGACTCGCTGCGTCCGGTGATGAGAGGCGATGCAACCTCGATTGCCCGCCTCAAGTCCGCTTTTCCTAGACTCGAGGAGTGGTGCAGCGAAAACGTCATCGTTTTGGCATTCGGTACGGTCTTGGCTGATGCTGATCCACACTGGCCGGATGCGCAGCTTGCTGACGTGGTGCGCCTTGCCGGGCCGGCGGCCTTCCAAAAAGGACAGATCGCCGAAACGCTGGCGACGGTGCTCGAGGGCGCGCAGCCCGGCGAAGCAACACGGATGGCTTTGGTCGAAACTTGCCGCAGCGCCATCGCCATGGTCGAGCAAAGTTTCGCTACTGCTGAGAAGCTAAAGCCGCTTGTTCGACGCCTCCCACAGGATCGCATCTTCGTCCTTCCGCCGAGCGTAGAAACTCGTGAGCTCCTAAACGCATTGGCTGCCGCTGGAAGTAGCATTCCGGTTAAGGCTGCATGGTCGGAGCAGGGTGCGGCGATGTCCCGGCAATTGGGGCTGAACGAGACAATCGAACTGTTGACAGCCGCCGAACCCTTTTTGTCATCTCGAGGAACCGTAGCGCAGGAAGCTTCGACGCTGATATCGCATCTCTTGCGGAACGGTCCATCGCTAGACGCATTGGCGGCGGATCGTCGGGGTAACGAATTGCAGGTTATTCCGGCGCGCATGATGCAAGCCGAAGAGGAAGTGCGGCTATCTTTGGGCGCCATCGCGGGATTGAAGCGCAAGGGTTTGCTGTTCGATGCGGCACCAAATCGGGAGCTGGTCGTGCTCGCTGGCGCAGTCCTGTCACCCCCGATTTACCGTGTTACATTGAAGGATGGCGGGTTGGGGGATTTGGCATCGGCCAAGAAGGCCGATTGCCTCTTGGCAGTCTTGCGGCAGGTTGACCGCTTTGGGGATCCTGGCAAGTGTGGCGAGCTTGCTGAACTGCTTGGTGCCGATGCTCCACGCGAGGAGTTGCGGCGCCTTGTCGCACGAGATCAGGCTGTGCCTTCGCACGTCAATCTGATTGAGCTCGATGAGCTCGGTGGGATACTCGATGATCTGGTCCTGGCGCTGTTGCAGGGCAGGGAAGATCGCCTCGTAGCATCCTCGACTGCGGCGGAATTGAAAAAGGCATTGCGCGATCACATTGGCCTGCGACGGATCGATCTTGCCGAATTAGGCGCATGGCTTCGCGATGCGCAGTTTGCCGGCACCATGCCGCCGATGGACGACTCCAAGGCTATGGCATTGCTCAAGTCAGGGATCGATGACGATATTCTGAAGTCGCTGCCCTTGCACCGATCCGACCAGCATGAAACCCTTCTTCCGGCCACTGATCTGTTCAGCGGTCGTGTTTCGGATGTCGCGCCTGCGCTCTTGCCATTTGCCCGTCTGGTCGAGCTTTGGGGAGATCCTCTAGCAGCGGCGGTTCAGAACAGGCTTATCACGCGCTGGGGATATGAAGCGGCGATCCGCACAGCATTGTCTGCGCCAAGCCCTCATCAGTTTACGTCGGAAATTGCTGCGGCATTGAGCAAAATCGAGCAACTGCCTGATGATCTGATAGAGCAGCTGCGGGAGACCGCCTGGATCGCTGCGGGCGGTAATGCCTGGATACCGACCAAAGTCCTCGACCTGCCTCTGGATGCTGAACATGCGCTCGAGGAGCTAATTATCGACCAAGGCGGACTTCTGTTCGTTAGCATGCTTCCCGGCTCCCTTCGCGAAGAAGGTGTGCAGCGGCACTTGGCGAGGCTAAGACCCGATCGATCCCAGTCATTTCTCTTTGCCGCCCGCCGTGCCGCTGACCACGGAGCCACCGGCCTTTGCTTTGATGTCGTCGAGCACCTAGATGAGCTAGCGAAGCTGGCGGCCTCGAATGTTGGCCTTGACGCAAAAGCGTGGCCTCTGATCTCTGCGGCTATTCGCGACGGCGTGGCCGATGAGGTCATTGCGGGAATGGCTGAAGTTTTGATCGCGCCCTCTCTTGCCAACACCGTTGCTCAAATGAATGCAATGGCTGCTCTGAGCGGGCTCGGCACGAACGCCGAAGCGGCACGGCGCCTTTACCGCTCAACATTTGCCCGAAATCTGCGTGCTTTGACGCATGCGTCCAGCTATCTTCCTCCTGATCTCCTTGTGCCGACCGAAGTAGGTGGATTCAGCAGGGCAGACAGGGTTGCGCTAGGTGCAGCAGGTATCGACCCTGCGGCGCTCCTCGCACACGATTATGCGGGCAAACTGGAACAGCCCGACGATCAAAAGACTGAAACCACTCCAGCCAGCAAGTCTGCGAAGGCGGACTGGCTCGAGAGTATCGAGCGCGCCTTCACTCCAGTCAGCCAGTACGATGTGCATGATGGGATTCTGCTAGCTCTGGCGATGCTTGGTCGTGATGACAGGATCCAGTCGCTCGCAGCCAGATGGGAAGGGCAGCGATCATTCCACCGCATTTGCGATGATCTCGACAATTTGGCCGACGAACACCGTGGCTTGACCGGTGCCAATTTGGACCGGCTTGCTGAACTGCGTTTCGCAGTGGAGCTACCGGAACAGGGGCTAGTAACAGTGCGGTCAGCTGCTGGCACGGACTGCACCGTTCCGCTGTCTGGCAAAGACGATGCGCTGCTGCTGGATTGTATCCAGAGAGGAATTGAGCGCGACGAATATGGCTATCGACATGTCTATGACCTCGTGATCGGACCGGTATCGCCATCCGATGAAGCCGAGGCACGGCTGTTGCTGGATCAGTTCGTCAAAAAACTGGCTCCGGCTCTGATGCTGGGCTTCGAACGTCACAAGGCGGCATTGTCGGAGCTCTTGGACAGCTATTTTACAAGCGATCAGCGCACGCTCGCAGACACCTGTGAAGAGTTGCAGGAGGTGCTTCATGATCGCCTGGCCGGCATCAAGACCGGGCCCGTAATGCGCGAGGCATTGAATGATTATCATCGCGACGCCCCACGCGACCGAGACAAGGCGCGCAACGCACTTTGGGCAGCCGCGCAGGCGGACGACGGGGCGAGGGAGCTTCTTGAAGCCACCCGCCAGAAGATCGACGAGATGGGCTATGCTCCGCATCGCGTGGTTTTCGAACTATACCAGAATGCTGTCGATGCCCAGGCGCAATGGCATGGTATCGGACGCTTCCGGGTAGAAGCGATTTACAATGACGATCAAATGATCACTTGCTTGCGAGTGATCCATTGGGGGCGCCCCATCAATCAACCAGGGAGTGATCCACGCAAGGCAGAGGAAGAAGGTCACCGACGGGACCTTTCGAATATGCTCGCCATCAATCACTCTGCCAAAGATGGAGATCGGGTAACCGGTCGCTTCGGCCTTGGATTCAAGACCGTGCATATGCTCGCCGACGAAGTTCGCCTCGCCAGCGGAGGCATAGCTATCCGGATCTTGGGAGGCATGATCCCTGCAGATTGGCCAGGGGGAAGCAGGACGGTCACCCCATTCCATGACAGGGGGCGCAAAGCGACTCTCATCGAACTTCCGGTTGCTCCGGGCCGATCAGAAGATGCGCTTGACGCATGGGAGGCGTTTCGGGATGCAGCTCCGTTCTTGGCGGCGCTCGGTCAGGAAGCATCCATCGAGGTGGTGGCTTCAGACGGTGAGACCGTGTTCCGACATGAGGAGCATCCTCTTGTCGATGGCGTCAGCTGGCTGACACTCGATGCTACTCGCCACGTATTGCGCTTCGATTTAGGGAGCGATTTCCGGCTCTTTCTGCCCTTCGGACGTAATGGGCCCTTCTCGTTTCCGCATGATGTGCCGCAGTTTCGCTAGGTCGCCTTTAGCAGCAGGATGGGTTCATTTTGCTCCGCCCGCGCCGCCTTCAACCACTCATGCGGGGCAATTCCGTCGAGTTCAAGTTGTGTCAGTGGCGCGGCGCGAGTGGCGGCAACCGCCTCGCGTTGGCGCCAGCGCTCCGCAATGGGGGCTGCTTCGTCGATCGCGGCGGCCAGCGCGTCCGCCCACTCCAGTGAAGCGCGGTCGATGGATGGCGGGATGCGCGCCATTACCAAGTCGGCCTTGCCGACCGCCCCGGTCAGCCCCTCAATTTGGCGAGCATTCTCGCTCGCCGCAGATCGGGCAGCGTGGCTCTCATTGCAGGCCATCAGGCAGGCGACGCGAAGACCTCCGGCAAGAGAGAGTGCATCAATAATCGGATCTGCCAATTCGATCTCGGGCGGCATGGCGAAGAGCAACTCGCGCGCACGACCCTCGAACCGGTCTTGATGGGGGCGGGTCGCTTGGGCGACATCAAGCCAGACTTGCGTAGCGCGGGTCTGGTTCGACATAAGCCAGGCTTCCTCGAAGAGCTTCACCTGAGATCGCAGTGCCGAGAACTCGTTCGCTAACTGATCCTGCCTGATGCGTTCGACTGCTGCGAGAATTCGGTCGGTACTTTCCGCAAGGGTCGCGAGGGTATTCTCAAAGCGTCTCGACTATGCCCGCCTCTGCAAGATCCTTTTCCACTCCGAGCTTGGCTTCCATTCCAGCGCGATTAACGATGCTCCACATCTCTAGGATCAAATCGTCACGCCACGACAACGCGGCTTGGCGCTTTTCCAGCAAATCGAGATCCATCATTTCCCCCTTCACCGGGATTGAATTGCGGCAAAGTCTGCGGAAAGCCAGCGCTAAACGCATACCAAAGGCATTGATGACGAAGCGATCCGGTACGTCCCTATCACGAATGGCCGCTTTCAGATTTTCCCATGGTTCCATGGCGATTATGCTGATCAGTCTTTTCAAACAGCCGTTTGTTTAGAAGGTGACAATGGAGGGGATGGTTCTCCCGTTTTCGGCATGTGGAACCCCATCGTACCCCGCGCCTGGCCTCCGCGGGCGTCAATCTCGTCATGCAGCCACCTCACCAGGACAGCTGGATCTCGTTCCGCCAGCAGCCTCGCGCGGTGCGCAACGACCGCAAAGTCACCTGGCGTTTGGCCATGGTGGATGGGCCACTCTGAGGGCCAGTCGAGGTCAAACCGGGCTTTGAAAAGCTTGCCTGCCTGAGCTGGCGTCATGGCATTGAAAGCAGCGCGGATCGTGAAGCGACGCTGGGTCGCTGGATCGAGGTTGTCGGCCAGATTGATCTTGCAACGGCGGTCATGCTCGCGGCCGACAGCCTGGTTTCTCATCCCGGACCGCTTGAGGATGCGGTCGCGCATGCGCGCGCTTTGGTGGAAGGCGCACAGTCGGCGATGACGGACTACGAGACCCGCAAGCGTGAGCTCGGCGTCATCGACTTTAGCGACATGGTGACGAACGCCGCTCGGATCCTCGAGGAAAAGCCAGCCGTGCTTGGCGCCATCATGGACGAGGTCGACTGCGTCATTGTCGACGAGTTCCAGGACACCAACCCGATCCAATTCACCTTTCTGTGGGCACTCGCGCGCAGGGCCAAGCGGGCGCTGATCGTTGGGGACACCAAGCAGGCGATCATGGGCTTCCAAGGCGCGGATCCACGGCTGACCGTCGCGCTTACACAGCAATTTGAAACCAGCCCACTCGACCGGAACTGGCGCTCCGATCCGCGCATCATGGATTTCGTGAACGCGCTGGGCCCGTGCCTATTCGGAGACGATTACACTGCGCTTGCTGCGCAGAACGCCGCCGGGCACGACACCGCCCTGGAGGTCATCGAGCTGGCCAACAAACGCGGTGCCCGCTCTGGCGGAAAGCCCCAGCATTTCATCGCTGATCGCCTCCTGTCTCTGCTGACGGATGATCAGGTCACCATCGTCGACAGGCATTCCAAGGCCCTGCGCGGTCTGGAACCACGGGACGTTGCAATCCTGTGTCCGACGCACAACCACTGCGCGAGCTACGCGGCTGCGCTGCGTGCGCTGGGTTTGCCAGTCCGCGTCGCAGAAGGTGGCTGGTGGCAAAGCAAGATCGTCCAGGCAGCGTGCTTTGCTCTCCGCTTCGCCGTCGATCCTGCAGACAATCACGCAGCTATCTGCACCGCCACGCTCGGGCCTGGGGCAACACCTCTCGCAGAAGCCCTCGGCGCGCTTGCCCGCAATGGGCGGATCGAGACACCTGAGCTAGCGGCGTTGCAGGGGCTTTGGCCGGACTCCCTTGCGACGCCCGTGGACAGACTGGTTCACCAGGTGATCCAGGTCGCCGGACTGCGGGACTGGTGCGACTGGCTTGACGATCCAGCGCAGATGAGAGCGGATCTCCTTCGCTTCGAGGCTGAAGCGGCGGCTTTCATGGAGGCACACCGCGATATGCGGGAAGCCTCCGGTTTCTATGGTCAAAGCGCCAATGTTTTCCTTGGCTGGCTCGAGAACAAGGTGGGATTGAAGGGCGAGGATTTGCGCCCCAATCCTGCCGGCGCCGAAGCCGATGGCATCGAGATCGTGACCTGGCACGCATCGAAGGGGCGCGAGTGGCCGGTCGTGGTCGTATGCGGTCTGGACCATAAGCTTGATCCTCGTGCTGGAACATTCAGCACAAAGTTTCCCGGCTTCGACGACCTCGATCATGTGATCGAAGAGGCGACACTTGCCTATGCTCCTGATTTTGCTGCTCCAGAGGCAACGGCGCGCTTTCTCCATGAGCTCTATCCCGAGAGTGAAGAAACAGCGCGCCGATTGCTTTACGTCGCTCTGACCCGTGCGCGTGATCGCCTGATAATCGAATGGCCGCAGGATGACGACAAGGTTGAGCCGCCCTTGCCGATCACGGCGCGTCGTCTTTTGAACGACGTCTGTGGCATCAAATTGCAGGGCAATCAGATCACTGTCGGTTCGGCGAACTTCCCGTCGCGCATGACGATCTGTGACAAGGAGATCCCGGCATCGTTCGATACGGAAGGCAGCGTCTGCTTGGCGAGCAGCAACCGCGAACCCAGATTTGCCATTGAAAAGCGAGCGGTCGGCTCGCTGGTTTTGGTGGTCAGTCCCTCGCAGGCCGTCGCCACCGCGCGGCCACTGCCTCGTCAAATCGAGACCCGGGCGATTGCCGCAGGTGTCCGGCTCTCTGGATCGGATCTTGCCCAGGCAACCGATAAGGGAACTGCAGTCCACGAGGCATTGCGGATTTTGCTGTCCAGGCCAGATCTGCGGGACAGGGTAGGCCAGCATTGCCGGGTCTCCGACGCTGAGGTCCAGCTTCTCGAGCAACAGGCGCAAGCACTTCGCCAGACCCTCGCGGAGCTTGGCTATACGCGCCTGCATATCGAACAGCCAATCGAGCTCGAACTGGCCGACGGAGGACGTCAGAGCATCATTGTCGATCTCATCGCCGAGGGAACGGATGGCTTCATGATCGTGGACCACAAGAGTGGCCCGGTTGCTGATCACGCAGCCCGCTTCGAGAGCTATTGGCCGCAGCTAGCAGCCTACATCGATGCCGTTGAGTTTAAGGCTGGCAAGGCCGTCCGAAGCGCTGCTGTGTTCTGGACCGAGACTGGCGAGTTGACATTAGGACAAGTGTTGTGTGGCACTAACGAACGCAGCAATCTTACTACGCCTGACTGGGGGATGCGATGAGCGTCCAGTGGGGTACGTTTGCTCCCGACTCAGCTCCGTCATACCGTCGCCTGCAGACGCTCGGACTGACGGTCGCAATCCGGCACTATAACGACCGATCCGTCCCAGGGCTTGGTGGGCTGAGCTTCGGCATGCCCATCGCGTGGTCGTTACTCGGCGTCTGGTTAGCTGAGGAGATTGGCAATCAGGTTCGGCCGCTCTCGTGCGCCAATGCGATCGAAGCTGCAGTTATGGTCCAGGCGCTGAAAGAACGGCGCAAACGAGCGCGCGGCCACCGCAAGCTTGCCGGTGTTTCTGATACAAGCTTCAAAGCTTTGAGCGGACGCGGGGCTTATGTGACACAGCCCTACCGGATGGGAACAGTCGAGCCGCTGCTGCGGCTGGGGCTCGTTGTTGGCGCGAGCCAGCGGTTTAATCTGTATCGCCTAGCGCCGCCAGGCGAACGCATCCTCCAAAACCTGAAGGCGGAACAGAACAAATTGAGAGATTGGGCCACTGGCTCAAGCCTGACGCGAATCGGGCGCTTGTCTCCGGACGCCCCCTTGCCGGCAGCTTCCGCCAAGCTCCTCGAACGTCAACTGCGTGATTATGGTGACGCCCATCGGCGCAGAGCCCTTCTTGATCTTCCAGAAGAGGTTCTGCGCGAGGCAAACATGACGAGCGCCGAGCCGCCTACAGGCATCGAGCAGGCCCACTGGGATGACATGCGTAGCGGTGTGGCTCTGATTCAGCTTCGCAAGGCTGCACTCGACGCAATTACCTTCGCACCACCTCCGCTGGCGAACTGCCAAAGGAGATTGTGAGAATGCTACTATCGCGATCAACCTCCTAAACCGGTCTGCTTGGGCGTCTGGTAGCGGACCTTCATCGACTTTGACAGGCGGCGGGGAATGAATGATGCGAGGATCTGGATGAAGGAGCGTAAGCGGTCAAAATCCCCCACATTCTCATGATTTCGCGATTTGGTAGGTGTTGAGCCTTGCATTTGCGAGGTGGTGATGAGTGGTGATTTCGAAACCAGTTTCGAAACTGAAAGGGGTGGGAGGG
>NZ_WVTD01000003.1 GCF_009856825.1 Novosphingobium silvae
GGACCCCGGCAAGCTCCGCGCCCGAGCACGAAAGCCGGCGCGGATCGCCCCCGGTCGCCCAGACCAGCTTGCCGTACGACAGCGTGGAGCCGTTCGAGAGCGTCAGTTCATGTGCCTCGGCATCGACCTTGGTCACTTCGGTGCCGAGCAGGAACGTGACGTCCTTTTCCGCCCAGAACGTGGGAGGACGAATATAGAGCCGGTCGAACGTCTTCTCGCGCGCGAAGTATTCCTTGGAGAGCGGGGGGCGCTCGTAAGGGTACTCAGGCTCGCGGCCGATGACGGTGATGGTTCCGGTGAACCCGTTCTGGCGCAAGGCAATGGCGCACTGCGCCCCGCCATGACCCGCTCCCACGATGACGACGTCTGCCCGATCCATCATCAGACGCGCTCCATCAGCACGGCAAGACCTTGCCCGACACCGATGCACATAAAGGCCATCGCGTAGCGCCCACCTTGTCGCTGGAGTTCCTCCACCGCCGACATCGCAATGCGCGCGCCCGACATGCCGAGCGGGTGACCCAGCGCGATGGCGCCGCCGTTGGGGTTCACGCGCGGGTCGAAAGGATCGATAGCGAGATCGCGCAAGGTGGCGATGGCCTGGCTGGCGAAAGCTTCGTTCAGCTCGATGATGTCGAGTTGCTCCACGCTCATGCCGTTGCGGGCGAGAACCTTGCGCGCGGCCTCGATCGGGCCGGCGCCCATCACGCGCGGGGCAATGCCCGCTGCGGCCATGCCGATAATGCGGGCACGCGGAGTGAGGCCGTGGCGCTTCGCCGCCTCCTCGCTGGCGACCAGCATGGCCGCCGCACCGTCGTTGAGACCGGAGGCGTTGCCCGCCGTCACCGTGCCGTCGGTCTTCACCACGGGCTTGAGCTTCGCCAGCGCCTCGATGCTGGTCGCGCGAAGATGCTCGTCGGCGGCGAAGAGGATGGGATCGCCCTTCTTCTGCGGGATCGAGACCGGCACGATCTCTGCGGCGAAGCGGCCGCTTTCCTGCGCCGCCGCTGCCTTGTGCTGGCTGGTGAGCGCGAAGCGGTCCTGCTCCTCGCGGCTGACGTGCCACTGCTCGGCGACGTTCTCGCCGGTCTGCGGCATGGTGTCGATGCCGTAGGCCGCCTTCATCGCGGGATTGACGAAGCGCCAGCCCAGCGTCGTGTCCTCGATCTTCTGGCCGCGTCCGAAAGCACTGTCCGCCTTGCCCATGACATAAGGCGCGCGGGTCATGCTTTCGGCGCCTCCGGCGACTAGAAAGTCCGCATCACCGCTGCGGATCGCCTGCGCCGCCATGCCGACCGCGTTGAGGCCGGAGGAACACAGCCGGTTGACGGTCACGCCCGGCACGCCCTCCGGCAGCCCCGCCAGCAGCACGGCCATGCGCGCCAGGTTGCGGTTGTCCTCGCCTGCCTGATTGGCGCAGCCCAGGATCACATCGTCGAGCCCGGCCCAGTCGGCATTCGAGTTACGCTCCATCAGCGCCTTGAGCGGCAGGGCGGCCAGATCGTCCGCGCGGACGGTGGCGAGCGAACCGTTCAGCTTGCCGATGGGGGTGCGGATGGCGTCGCAGATGAAGGCTTCGGTCACGGGATCAGCTTTCGAGGAAGGAGGTAAGCGCGGCAGCCAGCGCCTGGGGGGCTTCGAGGGGGGCGAGATGAGCTGCTTCCAGCGCGATGTGGACCGCGTCAGGGATGCGGGAGACGAGATGCTCGCCGTGCCCTTCGTGCGGCGTCGATGTGTCGCGCGTGCCGGTGACGACCAGCACCGGGCAAGCGATGCCGAAGATGCGATCCGCAAGGTCCATGTCACGGATCGCCGCACCGCAGCCCGCGTAGCCCTGCGCATCCATGGCCAGCAACTGGCGGCGCACCGTCTCGCGTATGGCAGGCTCTGCCCTGTCCGAGAGGAAGCGGCCCATCGCCAGATCGGCGATGGCGGCCATACCTTCCCCGCGCACCTTGACGATGCGATCCTGCCATGCCGCCCTGTCCATCGTCGCCGAGGTGCAGATCGGCGCCAGCTTCGTGACCCTCTCTGGCGCGCGCAGCGCCAGTTCCATGCCGATCATGCCGCCCAGCGACACGCCCGCCAGCGCGAAGGTCCCCAGCCCGGCATCGTCGGCTACGGCCAGTACATCGTCAGCGAGTCTGGCCAAGGAGAAGTCTCCCCCCTCGGCCGTCGAGGCGCCGTGGCCACGGGTATCGATCCGCAACAGGGCAAAACGTTCGCGCAGATGCGGCAGGGCATCGTCCCACAGATCCATGTCCGTGCCGATCGAGTTGAGCAGCACCAGCGCGGGGGCATCGTCGCGGCCGTCGCGCTTCCAATACAGGCGGGCGCCGGGAACCTGGGTGAAAGGCATGGTTCAATCCTCCGGGGCAATGGTGACGCGCAGGCCGTTCAGCGCTGGGGTGAGGGCGATCTGGCACGATAGGCGCGAGTGCGCGCCGCGATGGTCGGAGGAATCGAGCAGGTCGTTCTCGTCCTCTCCCGGTGCGCCGGCCGCGTCCGCCCAATCCTCGGCCACGAAGACATGGCAGGTGGCGCAGGAGCAGCAACCCCCGCAGAGCGCGAGCAATTCGTCGAAGCCATTGTCGCGGATCGCCTCCATCACGGTGGCGCCCTCTCTGGCCTCGATCGCGGTTTCGTGTCCCGAGCGGTCGACAACTATCAGCTTCGGCACCAGGCTATCCACCTCCTACGCCATTTCCAGCCGATGGGCGAAAGGCGCGCCGGTTTTGGCGGCCACCTCGTCGAGCGTCACGCCGGGGGCGAGTTCGACGAGCGTGAGGCCGCCTTGCTTGCGGTCGATCGCGAAGACGGCAAGGTCGCTGACGATCATGTCGACCACGCGCTTGCCGGTCAGCGGCAGGGTGCAGGCGGGGAGGATCTTGGGATCGCCGTGCTTGGATACGTGGTCCATCACCACGATCACTTTCTTCACGCCGGCGACAAGGTCCATCGCCCCGCCCATGCCCTTCACCATCTTGCCCGGGATCGTCCAGTTGGCGAGGTCGCCCTCGGCCGAGACTTCCATCGCGCCCAGCACGGCCATGTCGATATGGCCGCCGCGGATCATCGCAAAGCTGTCCGCGCTGGAGAAGAAGCTGGAGGTGGGCAGCGCGGTGATCGTCTGCTTGCCCGCGTTGATGAGGTCGGGATCGACGTCCTCATCGTAAGGGAACGGGCCGATGCCGAGCATGCCGTTCTCGCTCTGCAGCGTGACCTTGATGCCTTCGGGCACATGGTTCGCGACCAGCGTGGGGATGCCGATGCCGAGGTTCACGTAGTACCCGTCGCGCAGTTCCTTCGCGGCGCGGGCGGCCATTTCGTCGCGGGTCCAGCTCATCAGACGGTCTCCCTCTCGCGGACAGTGCGCTTCTCGATGCGCTTCTCGTTGATGGTGGAGAGCACCACGCGATCGACATAGATGCCCGGCGTGTGGATGCAGTCAGGATCGAAGGTGCCGGCGGGGACGATCTCTTCCACCTCGGCCACTGTGACCTTGCCCGCCGTCGCCATGTTCGGATTGAAGTTGCGCGCGGTCTTGCGGAACATCAGGTTGCCTTCCTCGTCCGCGCGCCAGGCCTTGATAATCGACAGGTCGGCCCGAAGCCAGGTTTCGCGCACGTATTCCTCGCCTTCGAACACTTCTACCGGCTTTCCTTCGGCAACCACGGTGCCGACGCCCGTCTTGGTGTAGAACGCCGGAATGCCCGCCCCGCCGGCGCGAATACGCTCGGCCAGCGTGCCCTGCGGGTTGAGTTCAAGTTCGAGTTCGCCCGAGAGGTACTGGCTTTCGAACAGCTTGTTCTCGCCCACATAGGACGAGATCATCTTGCGCACCTGCCGGCTCTCCAGCAGCATCCACAGGCCGAACCCGTCTGCGCCCGCGTTGTTGGAGATAACCGTCAGGTCCCGCACACCCGCCGCGCGGATTTCGGGGATCAGGCTTTCGGGATTGCCCGAGAGGCCGAAGCCGCCCGACATGATCGTCATGCCGTCGAACAGCAGGCCTTCGAGGGCGACCCGTGGGCTGTCGTAAATCTTGGACATCTTATGTCTCCGTCTTACCCGAGATCGCCGCCGGCAACGGGGAGTACCGTTCCGGTCACGTAGCTGGCCTCGTCCGAGGCGAGGAACAGGATCGGGGCGATCTGCTCTTCGAGCGTTCCGTAGCGCTTGAAGAAGGCGGAGTCGGTGACTTGCGCGACCGCCTCGGCCATCCATGCCTGCTCTGCCGCATTGTCGCCTTCGGCGTTCCGGGCAACACGGCGGGGCGGAGCGCTGGTGCCGCCCGGCGCCGTCGCGACGACACGAATGCCTGCCTCGGCATATTCCATGGCCAGGCTCTGCGTGAGGCCGTTGATCCCGCCCTTGGCCGCCGAATAAGGCACCCGGCGGATACCGCGCGTGGCATTGGATGACAGGTTCACGATCGTTCCCGCGCCTTGCTCCAGCATGGTCGGCAGCACCGCGTGGCAGCAGTAGAGGGTGGGCATCAGCGAGCGTCGGATTTCCGCATCGATCTGCGCCGGCTCGAACTCGGCATAGGGTCGCATCCGGATCGCGCCGCCCACATTGTTGATCAGGATATCGATGCGGCCGAAGGATGCGACGGCCCTGGCCATCGCCTCGGCCGCGCCTTCATAAGTCTCGAGATCGCAGCAGACGGACATTGCCTTTCCGCCTTCGGCGACGATGGCCTGTTCCACCTCGCTCACGAACTCGGCGCGGTCGACCAGCACCACGATGGCACCTTCGGCAGCCGCACGGGTCGCGACACCCGCCCCGATGCCCTGCGCGGCGCCGGTCACGACCATGACTTTGCCTGCGAAACGTGCCTTGAAGATCATCCCCACCTCCTCAGACGTGGTAGATGTCGATGACCTGATGAATGTAGTCGTCCTTCAGGACGATCTTCTTCTTCAGGATCGT
This sequence comes from Novosphingobium silvae, assembly GCF_009856825.1. GTDB lineage: Bacteria > Pseudomonadota > Alphaproteobacteria > Sphingomonadales > Sphingomonadaceae > Novosphingobium > Novosphingobium silvae. Next base: position 4,936 of record NZ_WVTD01000003.1, read on the forward strand.
GGGCGCATCGCCAGAAGTATCCAGCGTCAGGAACGTGGTTCCGAAGAACTGCTGCGTCTGCTGGTAGCGGTGGCTGAGCGTGTGCCAGTTGTAGCGCAAGTCCACCTGCCCTTCCCGGCTCTCCAGCACTTCGACATTGCCGATGAAGTGCGCAGATCGCGGCTCGGGCGTAGAGGCGGAGGACCGCTCGGTGTTGAGGCGGTAGACGCGGTCTTCCAGCCCCTGCCGGTTGGCGTAGTAGATCAGCGAAATCTCGCTCTGCGGGTCGGTGCAGAGCTCGTCATCGTCGGTCCACGCGGGCATCCAGTATTCGACATTCTGGGAATAGCATTCCAGCCATTCGTCGAACCGCCGATCGTCCAGCAGGCGCGCCTCGCGGTAGAGGAAAGCGCAGATGTCGCGGTACGAGAGAGCCTCGGATCGGGCCTCGCGCGTTATGTCGAGCGTGCTCATTCCGCCGCCTCCATCATCGGCGGCTGATTGGCCGCGTCCTTGGCCAGCCCGTCGAGCATGATCTGCGCCCAGAACTCGTGCTGGCGCACGAACAGGCCCTCGTCCTCGCTGCGCTCGCTGGAGAGCAGCGGGTTCATGCCCATCGCTGAGGCATTGGCATCCGGGCCGTGGATCCAGCGCTTGGCGCCGCGGCTGAGGTCGTTCCACAGTTCGCCCGCGCCTTCGTAGGCCTTCTGGCAGGACCGGAACTCCTCCAGATCGTCGGGCGTGCCCATGCCGGTGACGTTGAAGAAATCCTCGTACTGGCGGATGCGGTGGGCGCGGTTCTCGGCGCTCTCGCCCCTCGGGGCGTAGCAGTAGATCGTCACCTCGGTGGTGTGCACGTCGATCGGGCGGACGACGCGAATCTGGGTGGAGAACTGGTCCATCAGGAACACGTTGGGGTAGAGCGCGAGGTTGCGCGTCTGCTCGATGATGAACCTGGCCCGGTCCTCGCCCAGCCGGGCGTCAAGGTCCGGCTTTTGATTCCAGATCGGCCGCACTTCGGGATTGATCACTTGCGTCCAGAGCAGGATGTGACCGTGCTCGAAGCCGTAGACGCCGCTGGCGGGCGCCTTGGACCAGCCGTTGGCGTCCACCGCCTTGGTGCCGCCTTCGGCGCGGCGGCCCATGGTGGATTGGTAGTTCTCATGAACGGAGCTGACGTGATAGCCGTCGCAGCCGTTCTCCATCTGCATCTTCCAGTTGCCGTCGAAGGTATAGGTGGAATTGCCGGTCAGCACTTCCAACCCCTCGGGCGCCTGATCGACCATCTGGTCGATGATTACCCTGGTTTCGCCAAGATGCTCTTTCAGCGGCAGCACGTCGTGGTTCAGCGAACCAAACACGAAGCCGCGATAGCTCTCCACGCGAACGCGGGTGAGGTCGTGCGAGCCTTCGTGGTCGAAGCTGTCCGGATAGGCGCCGGTGCTGGCGTCCTTGGCCTTGAGCAGCTTGCCGTCGGTCTTGAAGCTCCAACCGTGGAAGGGGCAGACGAACAGCGGCTGGTTGCCGCGCTTGCGACGGCACAGCTTGGCGCCGCGATGCGCGCAGGCATTTACGACGCAGTTGAAGCCGCCGTCCTTGGCACGGGTCAGGATCACGGGCGTGCGCCCGATCCAGGTCGTGAAGTAGTCGTTCTTCTTCGGAAGCTGGCTTTCGTGGGCAAGGTACACCCAGTTGCTTTCGAAGATGTACTTCATTTCCAGCTCGAACAGCGCCGGGTCGGTGAAGACGTCCCGGCGGCAGCGGAACTCTCCGGTTTCGACGTCATCGACGACGGCCGTCGAGATCCGGTGCATGAGGCGTTCGTACATGGTCCTGTCTCCCGTCATTGTTTGTGGTCAGGCCGTTTCTGTTTCGGGCTGCGGCTCGGCTTCGGCGCGGGCGCGCGAGGAGAATCGCTCGTCGCTATCGTCGGCGGCGCGCTGCATCTGGAAGTTGAACTGGATATAGGCGCTGTCGCCCTGGCGGCTGGGCACGGGCAGCAGACCCTCGCGGGTGCCGAAGGCGAAGTCGTCCTCGGCAAAGGGATCGTCGCCGAAGTTGATCTGCGTCGTCAGCGTGCGATAGCCCGGCGCCTCAATGAAGAAGTGGACGTGAGCCGGACGATTGCCATGGCGGCCCAGCGCCTGCATCAGCTGGTCGGTCGAACCGCCCGGCGGCACCGAATAGCCGCTCGGCTGCTTGGAATGGAACGCATAGCGCCCGTCCTTGCCAAGCTTGATGCGGCGGCGGTTGTTGAACGGGGTCTGCTCACCGGTGGGATCGAAGTGCGAATACCAGCCCTTCGAATTCGCATGCCAGACATGGACGATCGCCTGCTGAACCGCCTCGCCGTCGGGCCCGGTGACATGGCCGGTCATGTGCAGGACCGTGGTGCCCTCGTCCTCATCGACGGAAAGGTTCACGTTGCCTTCCACCAGCGGCGCACCGGCGACGTAGAGCGGCCCTTCGATAGTGCGCGGGGTGCCTCCAGTGAGGCCGGCCTCGGCGTCCTTGGCATCCATGTAGAGGTCGAGGAAGTGCTCAAGGCCAATGCCCGGAACGATCAGCCCGATTTCGCCCGCGCTGTCCGACAGGTACTTCATGGCGAGCCAGAACTCGCTTTCGGAAATGTCGTGGCGGACGATCAGCTCCATCACCGATTCGGTAAGGTCGCGCATGATCGCCTTGAGGCGCGGGCTGCCGCCGCTCTCGTTCACGCCCGCGGCGCGGTCGAGCAGCTGCTGGATTTCCGGGGTCTTTACAAAGCTGACGTCCATTTTGTTCTCTCCCAGGGACTGTATGCAGTGGCTCCGGCGATCAGCGATCGTCGTCATGGATGGAGGATGGGTGCCGGCAGAGCGGCGTGACCTTCATGGTCATGAAGGGGTAGAGCGGCAGGCCCATGAGCGTGTCGTGCAGCGCCGCATTGCTCTCGACATCGAAGATCGAGACATTCGAATAGAGCCCCACCTTGCGCCAGATGTGCCGCCAGGTGCCTGCCTGCTGAAGCTTCTGAAAATAGGCCTTCTCGGCGGCCTTGATCTTCCCCGCCTCTTCGGCATCGAAGTCCAGTGGGATGTTGACGTCCATTTCGACCATGAACAGCATGGCTCAGGCTCCTGCGTTTACGGCGTGAAGGATGGGTGCGGCGGCCACGGTGGTCGAGCGGTCACGCCGGAAGAAGGCGATCTTGTCGGGATCGAGCGCGATGCCTAGGCCAGGGCCGGTGGGCACCTTCACCGCGAAATCGCCGTAGCCGAGCGGTGCGGTGAGAATTTCCTCGGTCTGCAGCAGCGGCCCGAACAGTTCGGTGCCCCACGCAAGTTCGGGAACGGTGGCGAAGACATGGGCCGAAGCTGCCGTGCCCACGCCGCCTTCCAGCATCGTGCCGCCATAAAGACCGATCCCCGCCGCCGTGCCGATGGCGGCGACTTCGGCGGTGGCGAACAAGCCGCCAGACTGCGCGATCTTCAGCGCGAAGACGCCCGCTGCCGCCGCCGAGGCAATGCGCAGCGCCGTGCGCGGGCCGTGCAGCGCCTCGTCGGCCATCAACGGCACGCCTCGCGTCGTGGCGAGGCGGGCCATCGCCGCAATATCGTCCCCGGCAATGGGCTGTTCGACGAGGTCGCAGCCCACGTCCTGCAGCATCGCCATGCCCCGCTTGGCCTGCGCCTCGCTCCAGTTCTGGTTCACGTCCACGCGCACGCTGGCACGGTCGCCCAGCGCCTTGCAGATCGCGCCCACATGGGCGACGTCGTCACGGACGTCGCGCTTGCCGATCTTCAGCTTGAAGATGCGGTGCCGGCGCAGCGAGAGCATTTCCTCACCCTCGGCAATGTCGCGCGCGGTGTCGCCGCTGGCGAGGGTCCAGGCGACGGGCATCTCATCACGCACGCGGCCGCCGCCGATGAGGTCAGAGACCGGCACGCCCAGCCGCTTGCCGGCCATGTCCAGCAGTGCGGTTTCCACCGCGCACTTGGCGAAGTGATTGCCGCGCACGCACTTGGCGACTTTGACCATCGTCGCGCCGACACGGGCGATATCGCAGGTCTTCAGGACCGGGACGATATAGGTGTCGATGGCGGACTTGATGCTCTCGGGGCTCTCCTCGCCATAGCTGAGGCCACCGATGGTGGTACCCTCGCCTATGCCTTCGACGCCATCACTGTCGGTAAGGCGCACGATCACCATCGCCTGCGAATGCATCGTGGCCATAGCCAGAACATGCGGGCGGATCGTCGGCACATCGACGATCAAGGTATCAGCTTGGCTCAACAGGGCCATTGCAGCGACTCTCCCGAATGTTTAGCTTTCGAAGGGAAAGTTAGGCATCGGTCGCACCGGCCGCAAAGATCAATGCGGTCACAGGCCTATACCTGAGAGGTATACTATAGTGATGGACGTGCGCCTTCTGCGCTATTTCGTGGCCGTGGCGGACGAAGGGAACTTCAACCGCGCCGCCGAGCGGCTGCACATCGCCCAGCCGCCGCTTTCGCGCGCGATCCAGCAGCTGGAGGCGCATGTCGGCGCGCCGCTGCTAGATCGCGGCGTGCGCCCGCTGCGGCTCACCGCCGTCGGCCGCCTGCTCCACGAACAGGCGCTGCAGGTGCTGGCGCGCATGGAGGACGTGGAGGCGATGGTAAGGGCCGCCGCCACCAGCAAGCGGCGGCGGCTGGTGATCGGCTTCGTCGCCTCCACCATCTATGCTCGCCTGCCCGAACTGATCCGCGAATTCCGCAAGGCGGCGGAGAACGTGGAACTGGTCATGGTGGAAGCCACCACGCTGGATCAGATCGCCGCGCTCAAGGACGGGCGCATCGATGTCGGGTTCGGGCGCATCCGCTTCGAGGATCCATCGGTTCGCCGCATCATCCTGCGCAACGAGAAACTGGTGGCTGCCTTCCCGGTCGATCATCCGCTGGCCAGCGGAAGCGGGCCGATCTCCCTGCGCGACTTGGCCGACGAGCCACAAATCATCTACCCGCGCGCGCCCCGCCCCAGCTATGCTGACCAGGTTATCTCGCTGTTTCGGGACCATTCGATAGAGCCGCGGATCGTTCACGAGGCGCGCGAACTGCAGATCGCCATCGGCCTCGTGGCGGCGGAGGAAGGCATGGCCATCGTCCCGGAATCGGTGCGCCGCGCGCGCAGCCACGATGTCGCCTTTCGCGAACTGGTGGAGCCCGCCACCTCCCCCATCATCATGAGCCACCGCCCGGGAGACCGCTCTCCCGAACTGGCGCTCATGGCATCGGTGATCGCGCGGCAATATGCACAATGGGGCTACGACGTGCCTGCCGCGCTTGGCGAGGAATTGTGACCGGTACGTTTCCGGCGATACCCGCTGCGTATTCGCATCGGACTTAAACGGTATTTGTTGAACCTCTGCAGGTCATTCACTTTTCCGGAAAATCACACAATGTGAAATGGGAGAGGAATCGATATGCAAGGTATCGATGTAAATCGTCTTGTCGACGAATCCAGGTTCGGTAACCTTCACCTAAGGATAATCGTAGCCTGCGCATTGCTGCTCATAGTCGATGGATACGACGTATTCATTTACGGCGTCGTTCTTCCCAAGCTGATGGAGCAGTGGCAACTTACCGCGCCACAAGCCGGTTCTTTGGCAAGCTGGGCGTTGTTTGGCATGATGTCCGGCGCGCTTCTCTTTGGTCCGCTGGGCGACCGGATCGGCCGCAAAAAGTGCATCACCATCTGCTTCACCCTGTTCAGCGCTGCGACGTTCCTGAACGGCTTCGTGACGACGCCGACGATGTTCGGCGTGCTGCGCTTCGCGGCGGGCCTGGGCTGTGGCGGACTGATGCCCAATGCCGTTGCACTGACGAACGAATATGCTCCCAAGCGGATGCGCAGCACGCTCGTGGCGTTGATGTTCAGCGGTTATGCCGTGGGCGGGATGGTCGCGGCCGGGCTGGGCATCTGGCTGCTGCCCCGGTTCGGCTGGCAGGCGATGTTCCTGGCCGCCGCCGTGCCGCTGGCGCTGCTTCCGTTGATCCTGCGCGGCCTGCCGGAATCGGTCGGCTTCCTGGTGCGCAAAGGCGAACAGGACAAGGCCCGCGCGATCCTTCGCCAGCTTTCCCCGGAAGCTGCCTCCGGCGCGCCGCTGGTACTGCGCCAGGCCGACGCGGGCCGCGCCTCGGTCGGAGAACTCTTCCGGCATGACCGCACGCTGGGCACGCTGTCCATGTGGCTGTGCTTCTTCTGCTGCCTGCTGATGGTCTATGCGCTGGGTTCGTGGTTGCCGCAGTTGATGCGCAGTGCTGGATACAGCCTCGGATCCAGCCTCTCGTTCCTGCTCGCGCTCAATTTCGGTGGCATGTTCGGAGCGATCATGGGCGGCCGTCTGGCCGATCGTTTCGGGCTTCCCCGCGTTGTCATGGCCTACTTCGCCCTTGGCGCGCTGTGCATCGCCCTGCTCGGCCTGAACGCCATCATGCCAGTGCTGTACCTGCTGATCTTCATTGCCGGCGCCGGCACCACCGGCACGCAAATCCTGCTCTATGCCAGCGTCGCGGAGTTCTACAGCCTCTCGGTGCGTTCCACCGGACTGGGCTGGGCCTCGGGTATGGGCCGGGTCGGCGCGATCGTCGGACCGATGCTGGGCGGACTGCTGCTCGCGGCGGAACTTCCGATGGCGCTCAACTTTCTCGCCTTCTCCATTCCGGGCCTCGTCTCCGTCGCGGCGACCGGGCTCTACATGGTGAGCCGCCGCCAGCAGCAAAGCCGGGACGCCTACGCCCTTGCGGCGTGAGCGGACGATCATGACCACCACCCTCGAGACTGTCCCGGCACAAGGCCAGACATCGTGGATCCCGGCGATCATCGCCGGGATCATCGCCACCACCATATCCTACGCCGGACCTCTGGTGATCGTGTTCCAGGCCGCGCAAGGGCTGGAGCCGGCGGTGGTTGCCTCGTGGATATGGGCGATCTCGATCGGCAGCGGGCTCCTTGGCATCGTGCTGAGCTGGCGCTGGCGCGTACCCATCGTCATAGCGTGGTCGGCGCCGGGTTCGGCGCTGCTGGTGACGATGCTGCCGCAAACCGACTTCGCCACGGCCGTGGGCGCCTATATCGTCGCCAACCTCGCCGTACTGGCCGTGGGCGCTTCGGGGGCGTTCGACCGGCTGATGAAGCGCCTGCCTGCCGCGATCACGGCGGCCATGCTGGCGGGCATCCTGTTCCGCTTCGTGATCGACATGATCGCCGCCGTGCCTTCCGCGCCCGTCATGGTAATCGCGATGATCGCCGCGTTCTTCGCCGGACGCGTGCTCGCCCCGCGCTATGCCGTCGTGGCCGTGCTGGTGACGGGCGTCGCGCTTACCATGTTTGACGGCGGCCTCTCGGGCACAGTGGGCATCCCTCGCCTGATGATGCCGGTCTGGACCACGCCCAGGTTCGACTGGGCCGCCACGGCAAGCATTGCCCTGCCGCTGGCCATCGTGGCGCTGACGGGGCAGTTCCTTCCCGGCATCGCCGTGCTGCGCGCCGCTGGCTACGACACACCATCCGCGCGCCCGATCGTCTCGGCCAGCGCCATCGGCTCGATCCTGCTGGCCCCGTTCGGCTGCCATGGCCTGAACCTGGCTGCATTCACCGCTGCGATCTGCCTCGGCCCGGACGCGCACCCAGATCCGGCGAAGCGCTATCTTGCGGGGATCGCGGGCGGCGTGACCTACCTGATCTTCGGCGCCTTCGCCGCGACCGTACTGGCCCTGTTCGCCACTTTGCCCAACACCCTGATTGCCGCGCTCGCCGGCCTGGCGCTGTTTCCGGTCGTCTCCGGCTCGCTGAGCACCGCCTTGCGCGCCGAGCAGGGCCGCGACGGAGCGCTCGTTACATTCGCGGTCAGCGCCTCGGGCATGACGCTGGCGGGTCTCGGCTCCGCGTTCTGGGGCCTGATCTTCGGCCTCGCCGTGCACTTGCTCCAGACTTTCACGTCCAGATCCCGGCTCAAGGCGGCGACGACATAGCGGCTGCGAACGGAGCCGCTCCTTTCAGAAAAACGAAAAATCGGGAGAGTATCGATGTTCCAGATCATGGCGCATGCCCTGACCGCAGCCACTGCCCAGGTACCCGCACAATTCCCCACGCCGGTATCGGCGCAAGCTACCACCGAGACGCCCGGCACGGCGCAGCCCGCCTCGCCCACGGTGACCGAAATCGCAGCGCCGCAAAGTCCGAACGGCGCAAAGGCGCCAAAGCCGGCCTTCAAGCCAATCAACCATGATGAGGACTATTCCAGCTTCCGCGCCGTGCGGCGCGCCAACCTCTGGACGCGGATCAAGTACATCCCGCTGGCCGGCAACACATATGCCTCGCTCGGCGGAGAGCTGCGCCTGCGGCCCGAACTGCGCATCGGCGAGCGCTGGGGGCGCGGCCCGCAGGATGACGACGGCAACTTCCAGCAGCGCACCCGGGTCTGGGGCGACCTGCAGGTCGAGGGCCTGTTCCGCGCCTTCGTCGACCTGGAACACGCCACCAGCACCGGGCTGGACTCCGTGGTCGCGCCGATCGAGGAAGGCCGGCTGGACTTCAACCAGGCCTTTGTAGAGGCGCATGTGCCGGTCGGGCCCGCTCGGGTCACGGCGCGCTTCGGCCGCCAGGAAATCGGCATCGGCAACCAGACGGTGTTCGACATGCGCGAAGGCGCCAACACACGCCGCTCGCTGGACCTCCTGCGCGTCATGGGCACAATGGGACCCTGGGACGGCGGCTTCCTCACCGGCCATGCAGTGCTGGAAAAGCTGGGCACGTTCGACGACGACACCAACCACGACTACGATCTGGCCGGGCTTCACGCCGGGCGCACTTTCGGAGCCGGAACCCATACCGGCCGGGCCGAAATGCTGTTTGTCTCGTCCGACCGCGCCAGCGTGTCCTTCGCCACCGCGCCCGCCGCGCGCGACCGGCGCCGCACGCTCTCGCTGCGCTACGCCGGGAAAGCCGATGCCTGGAGCGTCGATGTGGAGGGCATCAGGCAATGGGGTTCGTTCGGCAACCTCGACATCGATGCCTATTACGTCACCGGCACCCTCGCCCACGGCTGGCAGGGAGGGTGGAAGCCCAAGCTGGCACTGCGCGTCGACGTGGGTTCGGGCGACCGCAATCCGGGCGACGGAAAGCTCGGAACCTACGGCCCGCTTTTCCCCAAGCCCCTTACCTACAACGGCGACCTCGGGCCTCACAACCTGACGATCTTCCAGCCGATGCTGACGCTCCAGCCGACAGCGAAACTGACGCTCGACTTCTCGGCGGCCGGTCTATGGCGCACCTCGATCCGTGACGGCGTCTATTCACTGGGCGGGCAAGTGCTGCGCAGCGCGGAGGAGACCGATGCCCGGTTCTTCGGAAAGCGGGCCACGGCAGCCGGCCGCTATGCCCTCAACCCGTTCACCACAGTGGGCTTCTACACGATCTACGGCGACGTTTCCGAGAAGTTCAAACCGGGACGCGACTTGTTCTATGCCGCCGCCTACCTGACGTTCCGCCTGTAACGGCGATCTTCAGGATGGCGGTCCTTGGGAGATGGAGTGCGCTTGAGAACTTGTGATGCGCGGACATCAGGGCTGCGGCACCACAGCGTCCATGATCGTGAGGTGCTCCAGCGGTTCAGCGCCCACACGCGACGCCGTCACGAGGATGGTCGAGCCCACGCGCAACTGCGCCTTGACCAGTTGGTAGAACCGGCGCGGCATGCGCACGCGGTTGATCACCGCCTCATCTACTTCGCGCGCCTCGTCTTCCGCATGGCCGTTCATGCCGACGTAGACCCACTGCTGCTTACCGTTCTTCATGGTCAGGGTAATGACGTGCGAGCCGGTGTCGTCGTCGTCGATCCGGGCGGCGCTGCGGCCGATCTCCACCCCGCCCCGCACGACGACTATGCGCTGGTCCGTCTTGGACACGATGATGCTGAGCGGGCCGGTTGGTGCCAGTTGCGGAGTCCAGCGATACTCGGCCCCGTGAAGCGGCCCGGCGGCGTTCGCCTGGCCTTTGGCGTCGAACGGGGCGAGCAGGCTGTTGTCGCTCGTCCGCACGTGGCTGGCGGCGTCACCATCGACCACAACCGTGACACCGAGGCTGGTAATCGCGAAAAGCTCTCGCGCGAACCCATAGGGCAAGTGGATGCATCCGTGAGTCTCGGGATAGCCCGGAAGGCCTCCGGCGTGCAGCGCGACACCGTCCCACGTCAGCCGCTGCTGGAACGGCATCAGCGCGTTGTTGTACGTGCTGGAACGGTGCTTCGCGTCCTTCTGGAGAACCGTGAACACGCCGGTCGGCGTTTCATGGCCCGCTTTCCCGCTGGATATGGTCGTGGCCGCGATGCGCACTCCGTTGCGATAGATGAGCGCGATCTGGCGGGAGAGATCGACGTAGATGAGGACCGGGCCGCTGGGAGAGACCTCGGGTGCCCAGACCCATTCGCCGGGCTTGAGATGCTCTATCTTGCGCGCAAACTCCGGAGGCGAACTCGCCTTTGCGCCCTGCGCCAAGGCTGGAGGCGAGGCGATGAGTGCGAAGCCTGCTACGCACCATGGCAAATGCCGTAGTGCCGACAGGCTCAACGCGGGCATCCCACCGGATCCTTGCGCCTGCAGGCCGGATTTGTGCGTTCCCATTCGGCCCTGGCTGCCTCGTAGGCCGCCACTTGTTCATCGTGCTGGCGCATCGCCTCAGCAAAGGCGGCATCGTCACGCGCTTTTCGGGCATTCATGGTGGCGATGGCAGCGGCGTGCGCAGCCACCTGCTGGCGGTGGTCCTCCACATCGCGGCGTGCGCGGGCAGCCTGTTCCTCGTTCAGAGCCTTGCGCCGGGCCTCGGGGTCGCCTGCCTCGGGCGCACTGCGCTGCGAGACTTCGTCCTCGGCACGGACAGTCGCAGGTATCGATGCCGCAAGAGCAGCCAGCGCGAGCAAGGTACGGATATCAGGCATATACGATCCTTTCAGGCAGTGAGACTATCAGGCATTCAGGCCATCGCGCACGACGAGGATGTCGTGCGAGATGGCAGTCAGAAGGTCGGAGGCACGGCTGCCCAGCAGCACTTGGGCAATGCTGCCCCAGCCATGCGAGCCGACCACCGCGACAGGGCTGCGGTAGAGCTTGGCGAACTTCTCGATCGCACCTGCGGGATCGCTTTCCACGCTGTGGTGCGTGATGCGGCCCAGCCAGGGGGCGAGCGCCGGTGACGCCAGAAAACGCGCCATTTCCTCGTGCGACCACTGCTTGCCAAGTTCCAGGGATGCATCTTCGCCCAGCCGCCTCGGAAAAGGCCTGCCGAAGGCGTTGACCAGTGTGACCGGCACGTCGAACAGCTCCGCAGCGGCAATCACCGCTCGGGCCGATCGCTCGGAGAAATCCGTGCCGACAACGATACCATCGTAGGGCAGGCGCGGCCGCTCCTTCACCACCAGCACCGGTGCCTTTGCCCGCCGGACGAGATAGTCCACTGCCGTCCCGAGGAAGAAGTCGGACACGTGGTTGTAACGCGCCGCCCCGACGACGACGAGCGCGGCGTGCTGTGCCTCCACAACATCCGCCAATACCTGCGGCGCCGAACCACGCTCGATCACCAGTTCGAAAGGCACGCTGAAGTCTTCGACCATCCCTTCGAGTGCCTCGCGTGCGCGCTGCATCTGTTTCCGGAGGTCCATATCGGCGCGCTCTTCCAATGCGTGGACGACGACGAGCCGCGTCCCGCGCTGCTCGGCCAGCATCACCGCGCGATCGAGCGGGCGGTCACTGCGGGCGGTCAGGTCGGTCGCTACGACAATCGGTGCGGTCATCTATCGATCCTTGTCTCTGCCCCGTCGGCGGCAGCGCTCAGGCATGCAGTTCCTCGAACCAGTCGAGGCGCTTCATTACCCATTTCTCCAGTTCGAGTACGACGAAGAGCACCATGCCAAGAAGGATCAGGATGATCCCGTCCAGTAACGACACCGGCTGCGTACCGAAGATGTCGTGCATCACCGGCAGGTAAGTGAAAGCCAGTTGCGCGAGGAGCACTGCGCCCACGGCCAGCAGAACCGCTCTCGTACCCAGCGCACCGCGCAGGGTAAGCGATCGCATGTGCAGATAGCGTACGTTGAAGAGGTAGAATATCTCCGCCACGACCAGCATGTTCACGACCAGCGTTCGCGCCGTCGCAATGTCCTCTCCACGTGCCTGCGCCACGAAGAAGACCGCCAGCATCAGCACCGTGAACAGGATCGATACGAAGATCACCCGCCACAGCAGGAAAGGCGATAGCAGCGAGGCGTTCGCCCGCCGCGGAGGGCGCTGCATCACTTCGCTCTCGGGCGGCTCGAAGGCGAGCACCAGCCCCAGCGTCACCGTGGTGACAAGGTTGATCCAGAGGATCTGCGTCGCCGTCATCGGCAGTGTGAAGCCCAGGAGGATGGCCAGCACCATCAGCATCGCCTCGCCGCCGTTGGTCGGCAGGGTCCAGGCGATCACCTTGCGCAGGTTGTCGTATACGGTGCGTCCTTCGTGCACGGCCGCGACGATCGAGGCGAAGTTGTCGTCCAGCAGCACCATCTGCGAGGCTTCGCGCGCCGCCTCGGTCCCTGCAAGGCCCATGGCGGTGCCTACATCCGCCTGCTTGAGTGAAGGGGCATCGTTCACCCCGTCACCGGTCATCGCCACGATCGCGCCGCGCGCCTGCAGCGCACGTACGATGCGCAGCTTGTGTTCCGGGCTTGCGCGGGCGAAGACGCTGACGCCGCCTACCACCTCCTCAAGTTCCGCGTCGCTCAGACTTTCAAGCTCCGCCCCGGTCATGGCCACCGGATCATCCGCAAGATCGAGCTGGCGAGCGATGGCGCGCGCTGTCTCGATGTGATCGCCGGTGATCATCTTCACAGCGATGCCGGCGCTGCGGCACTCGGCGATCGCCTGGCGAGCCTCGTCACGCGGAGGATCGATGAAGCCCATCAGGCCAAGCATCGTCAGCCCTTCAAGGTCCTCCACCCGCAGGCGTTCCCGGGGCTCCAGCCGCATCATGCCGAAGCCGAGCAGGCGCTCACCCAGCCGTGCTGCCTTGCCGGACAACATGTCCCAGCGCGCCGGATCGTCCTGCGGCCCGGCGAGTGCCAGCACCGCCTCGGGCGCTCCCTTCACGAAGACCACGTGCTCTCCGTCCGGCCCTCGGTGCAGCGTCGCCATGTAGCGATAGGCCGCATCGAACGGGATCTCGTCCACCCTTGGCCATTCGACCGAAAGGTGGACGTGGTCCAGCCCCGCTTTCATGCCCAACGCGAGAAGCGCGCCTTCCATCGGATCGCCGGTGACCGACCATTCCCCCGCTTCCTCGGCCAGTCGAGCATCGTTGCAGAGCATGCCGCAACGCAGGATCGGAGCCGCCTCCATAATCGCAGCGGCGTCGTCGATGCCCTCCTCGGTGGCGCCCTCCTGAGTAATGGCGCCCTGCGGCGCATAGCCCGAGCCCGCGACCTCCAGCGAGCGACTGGCCGTAAAGACGTGCCGTACGGTCATCTCGTTGCGGGTGAGCGTGCCGGTCTTGTCGGTGCAGATGACCGAAGTTGCGCCCAGCGTTTCGACCGCAGGAAGCTTGCGGATGACCGCCTTGCGCGCCGCCATGCGCCTGACACCTATGGCCAGGGTGATGGTGATGACCGCAGGCAGACCCTCGGGGATGGCGCCCGCCGCCACGGCGACGACGGCGATTAGGGCATCATCCCAGACGAAGCCCCTGACCAGCACGGCAAAGGCGAACAGCAGGATCGAGGCACCCAGGATCGTGAAGGTTAACTGGTGCGAGAAGCGGTTGATCTGCCGGATCAGCGGAGTGACCAGCACCGGCACTGCCTGCAGCATTCCGCTGATACGACCGATCTCCGTTCCCGCACCCGTGGCGACAACCACGCCCGTCGCCTGTCCCTTGGCGACCAGCGTGCCCGAGAATGCGAGCGAGGTCCGGTCTCCCAGCGGTGCATCCGAGGCGACGGCGTCTTCCTGCTTTTCGGCGGCGACGGATTCGCCGGTAAGCGCCGCTTCCTCTATCGCCAGTCCCCGTGCCCTCAGCAGCCTGAGGTCGGCCGGCACCCGGTCGCCCGGCTCCAGCAGGACTATGTCGCCGGGGACAAGATCGGTCACATCCAGCGACTGCCTGCGCCCTTCACGCTGCACCACCGCATGGGCCGAGATCAGCGAGCGCATGCCGTTCAGCGATTCTTCCGCCTTTCCCTCCTGCACGAAGCCCACGATGGCGTTCACGATCACCACGGCGAGAATGACGATGGCATCGACTGCGTGGGACAGTGCCACCGCCGCGATGGCGGCTGCCAGCAGGAAGTAGATCAGCGGGTTGTGGAACTGCGCCAGGAAGCGCCGCAAGGGGTGGACCCGCGCTTCTTCAGGCAGCGCATTCGGCCCGTACCGTTCGAGCCTGCGGGCCGCTTCAGCGTCGGAAAGCCCTGCCTTCGTGACGGCCAGCGCGGCGAGAACCTCGGCCGATGAGATTGCATGCCAGGGAGTGTCCGCCGGCAATTCGGGCGATGACGACCGGGGGAGGTCGGCGGATCGGGTCATATGCCTTTCCTTCGAAACTGCCGTGACGCCACTTCCGGCATCGAGGGTGGATCTTGCAGGGAAAGTTACGGGTCGATGACAGAGCGCATCGCCACGCCGAACGTTGTAATCGCAGGATATTGCACCGCAAAATGAGACAAGTGCAAGACACGATTTCGAGTTTATTGGCTTACTTCTCGATTAACTAGCCCGCTTGGCGCGATTTCTCAGGCTCTGGAGGTACACGACACACCAGGACGCCCTGCTGAACACAAGATCGATGCAACCGCTCTCGGCAATTCTCTTTGACCCAGGCCCGAAAGGGATTGTCGTCTTTTGTCACATCACTTACGCTCCTGATCGCATAGTCTCTCAAACCCAGCCCTGAAGCTCGGCCCAGCGCTCTTCGCCCGACCATGCCCTCTGCACCGGATCACCCACGATGACCCTGACGGAAACCATGCCTTCCGCCCGCTCCAATCGGACCGAAGCACCCGCCGCATGACCGAGGCGACCGACCATCTGCTTGCGCGGTGCAGCCGGATTTCGCCGGTATCCACCGCCGTCGTACATCCCGTCACCGCCATCGCCATGGAAGCCGCCGCCGATGCGACCGCGCGCGGGCTGATCGATCCCGTACTGATCGGGCCGCGTCGGCGGATCGAGGATGCGATCGATCAGGCGGTGCTTGCCGTCACTCAATGGAACATCATCGACACCGAGCACAGCCACGAAGCTGCCGCGCATGCCGCAATGCTGGCCGGTACGGGCAAAGTTGGCGCGATCATGAAGGGGTCGCTTCATAGCGACGAACTGCTCGGCGCTATCCTCAAGCCCGAAGCCCTTCATCATCACCGACGCCGCCGTCAACATCGCGCCCGACCTTTCCGCCAAGGCGGACATCGTCCAAAGCGCGGTGAACCTGTGGCGCGTGCTGTTCGGCGGCGAAGAGATGCCCAAGGTCGCCGTGCTCGCCGCCGTGGAGACGGTGAACCCGCGCATGCAGGCGACGCTCGATGCCGCCGCGCTGTGCAAGATGGCCGACCGGGGGCAGATCACCGGCTGCGTGATCGACGGCCCGCTCGCCTTCGACAACGCGGTGTCCAGCGAGGCTGCGCGCGAAAAGGGGATCGTCTCTTCCGTTGCCGGTAACGCCGACATCCTCCTGGTGCCCGACATCGAGGCGGGCAACATGCTGGCCAAGCAACTGAGCTTCCTCGGCGGGGCGGAAGCTGCCGGGATCGTGCTGGGCGCGCGGGTACCGGTCCTACTGACCAGCCGCGCCGACAGCGAACGGGCGCGGCTGCTGTCCTGCGCCATCGCCGCGCTCATGGCGCAGGCGCGCGCTTCGGGGGAAATTCTTTGACCGCAACTCCGGCAATCGCCACACTCAACACCGGATCTTCCAGCCTCAAATTCCGCGTCTTCGCCCGCGACGGACTCGAGAGGCTGATGGCAGGCAAGGTCACCGGCATCGGCACCGACTGCCGCCTTGAGGCCAGGGTCATCGAAACCGGGGCGACCATATCCCTTCCCCTGTCCGGTGCCGACCAGGAGGCCGCGCTCGCCGCCGTCATCGCCTGCATCGACGATCATGACGACGGATGGCGGATCGACGCGTTCGCTCACCGCATAGTCCACGGCGGCGCCAGCTTTACCGGGCCGGTAATAGTAACGCCCGAGACCCTTGCCGAGCTCGATGCGCTCTGCCCATTGGCGCCGCTGCACCAACCCTACAACCTTGCCGGCATCGCCGCATCACGCCGCCTTGCCCCACGCGCGATCGACGTCGCCTGCTTCGACACCGCATTCCACGCCGGGCACTCCGAACTGGTCCACAGCTTCGCCCTGCCCGCAGCCATGCGGAAGGCCGGCGTGCGGCGCTACGGCTTCCACGGCATTTCCTATGAATGGATCGCCCGCGTGCTGGCTGAACAGCGCCCCGATCTTGCGCAGGGGCGGGTCGTCGCCGCGCACCTCGGCAACGGCGCCAGCCTCTGCGCGCTGCAGCATGGCCGCAGCATCGACACGACGATGGGGATGAGCGCGCTCGACGGACTGCCGATGGGCAGCCGCAGCGGTGCGCTGGATGCGGGCGCCGTCACCTACATGATGCGCCGCTTCGGTTTCGACGCCGATGCGCTCGACCGCATGCTTTACGAGGAATCTGGCTTGAAGGGCCTGTCCGGCCTCACCAACGATGTCGCAACGCTGGTCGCCAGCGAAGATCCACAGGCCGCCTTCGCGCTAGACTACTTCACGTACCACGTCGCCCAGTATGTCGGCGCGATGGCGGTGGCGATGGGCGGGATCGACGCTCTCGTCTTCACTGGCGGCATCGGTGAGAATGCCCCCGGCCTGCGCATCGCCATCCGCGACCGGCTGGGCTTCCTCGGCTCGGTAGAGAGCCTTGTCATCCCTGCCAACGAAGAGCGCATGATGGCGATCCATGCCTGCGCCTTGCTGGAAGCGCGAACGGAGGCGGCGGCATGAAGGGCCTCATCGTCGGCGTCGCAAACGACCAGTCCTTGGCTTGGGGCTGTGCCCGCGCGCTGCGCGATCAAGGCGCCGCGCTGGCGCTGACCTATCTTGGCGACAAGGCCCGTCCGCACGTGGAGCCGCTGGCCCGCGCGGTAGAGGCGCCGATCTTCCTTCCGCTCGACGTGACGCGGCCCGAACAGATCGACACCCTGTTCGATACCGTTGCGCGCGAGTGGGGCAGCCTCGATTTCCTGCTCCATTCCATCGCCTTCGCGCCGAAGGAGGATCTGCACGGCCGCGTGCTGGACTCATCCGCACAGGGCTTCGCGACTGCCATGGACGTCTCGTGCCATTCGCTGATCCGGCTTGCTGCACGGGCGGCGCCGCTGATGAAGAACGGCGGGTCGATCCTGACGCTCAGCTTCTATGGCTCGGAAAAGGTCGTTCCCGGGTATGGGATCATGGGGCCGGTCAAGGCCGCGCTGGAGGCGAGCGTACGCTACCTCGCGGCCGACCTCGGCCCTTCGAGGATACGGGTGAATGCGCTGTCCACCGGGCCGGTACGCACCCGCGCGGCCTCGGGCCTGTCGCACTTCGATGCTCTCATGATGAGAGCGGTGGAAACCGCGCCGCTGCACCAACTGGTCACCATCGAACAGGTCGGCGACATGGCAGCCTTCCTCCTCTCCCCCCGGGCGCCGACGATCACCGGCCAGACGATTTACGTCGATGCGGGGTACAACGTCACGGGCTGATGGCTGAAGATCCGCCCCAGCTTAGCTGGTAGATCACCCGGAAGCCGTCATGGTCCGACAGTTGCGGGCTACCGGGCGATCCGTCGAACATCGCCTCGACCCGCCGGGGCACCACCTGCACGCGCGCGCCGGATGCGTAGAACTGCAAGTCCTGCGTATCCATCCAGGGCTCGTCCCCGTCCCACGACATGCGCACGTCGCACCGCTTGGATACGGCGCAGTATTCGTGGACCAGCGTGAACGGAATGCGGGACTTGAACTCCGCAAAGCGCGCGTCGGAATGGCGCATGTTGAAATCACCGCCCAGCACCAGCGGCACTCCGGCGGTGTGATAGTGATTGATGAAAAGTCCCAGTTCCTCGCTCTGGTAGCGGTGCGCTGCCAAGTGACGCTCCAGCCGCACTTTCGAGGCCTTCTGCGAATTCATGTGAGTGTCGATGATGTCGATCGGCTCCGGCACCCCGGGTATGGCGACGCGCACCATCACCACGCCCTTGTTGGAAAGGCAGTCGAACCCGGCGCAGGTCTTGCGCGAATAGGCGTCTCTTCGGGTCAGCGTGATTGGCCAGCGGCTGGCGACTACGAGGCCCGAGCCGACGAACCGGAAGCCGATCTCGCCCTTGGTCGGGCGGACGCGACCTTCCCGGTGCGCGTCGGCGGCCCGGTCCACGCTCGAAAAAGTACGTCCGGGGCCGCCTACCATGTACGGATAGCCGCTTGCCTTCACCGCCCGTATCGCAGCGGCCGAGAACACTTCCTGGAACAGCACGACGTCGGGCGCCTGACCGCGGGCGCCGAGATCGTGCAGTACCCGGCCGATCTGAGCCAAGTGCGGCGCGCGTCCACTGCGAGCGGGCCATTGCAGGCCCTCCACGTTGAAGGTCAGCACGTCCAGGGTCGCGCTGCCCCTTGCCGCATCACCGGTCACCGGAGCAGCAGCGTGCGGTACATTGCCCGGTCCGGACGAGTAGGACGCCGGAAATCCCGCGCAACCGGCCAACGCCGGAAGCATGGTCAGGCCCGCAAGGGCCGGAACCATGCTCCGCCAAATCACGCGTGTTCCCTGCAGCGAGACCGGCATCGCGCTGCTGTCCCTCACATTGTCAGGGCGACGCGGCCCTCGATCCTGCCGGCGCGCAAGTCGTCCAGTACATCGTTGACTTCGTCGAGCGGGCGCGAGGCGACTTGTGCCTTGACCTTGCCCTGCGCCGCAAACGCGATCGCCTCGCTCAGGTCGCGGCGAGTGCCGACGATGGAACCGCGGATGGTAATCCGCTTGAGCACCACGTCGAAGATCGGGGCGGGGAAGTCACCCGGTGGCAGACCAACGAGGCTCACCGTCGCACGGCGGCGGGCACAGGAAATGGCCTGCCCGAAAGCGGCCGGAGACACGGCGGTGACCAGTACGCCATGCGCGCCGCCACCGGTCTCGCGCTGGACAGTCTGGACAAGGTCGGGGTCCGTGGCGTCGAGGGCGATGTCGGCGCCAAGCGACCTTGCCAGTTCCAGCTTTGGCGCACCGATGTCGATCCCGATAACCTGCAGGCCCATAGCCTTGGCGTACTGGACCGCGACATGTCCGAGCCCGCCCATGCCCGAGATCACCACCCATTCGCCCGCACGCGCCTCGGTCTCCTTGAGGCCCTTGTAGACGGTGACCCCGGCGCACAGGATCGGCGCCATCGACACGAAGTCGGTCTGCGCGGGCAGATGGCCGACGAACGGCGCGCTGGCGATCACGTATTCGGCATAGCCGCCATTGACGCTGTAGCCGGTGTTCGCTTGCTTTTCGCACAGCGTCTCCCAGCCGCTCTCACAGTATTCGCACGCCCGGCAGGCGTGGTGCAGCCACGGCACACCGACCGCGTCGCCTTCCTTCAACCCTTCCACACCCGGCCCGATGGCGACGACATGGCCCACGCCCTCGTGCCCCGGGATCAGCGGCAGGGCGGGCTTGACCGGCCAGTCGCCGTCGATCGCATGCAGATCTGTATGGCAGACGCCGCTCGCGACGACTTTGACAAGAACCTCCCCCCAGCCCGGCACTGGTATGGGAGCTTCTTCTATAGACAGCGGAGCTTTAAATTGCCGCGCAATGGCGACTTTCATGGTCTGCATGGTGAACTCCATTCGAAAAGAATTGTACGAATAGCGATCCATGAACCGCTCGGACGCCCCGAAGGTTCGGTACTCCGCAATACTACACTGCGCGATACTGTCTCAGTTTACACCTGCGTCGTCATACCAATGTATCCGGGTGGCTTCTGCTGACCATTCCCGGGGCCGACTCTCACTCGGTTCCCGCACCTAGCGCGACCGTAATCTTGCGCCTCTCCCCGGCCCGCAGCAGGGTGAGTTCGACCGCCTCTCCGATGCGGTAGTCGTCGAGGCGGGCCTGCAGGTCACCGAAGCGTGAAACCGGCTTCCCGGCGAGCGCCACCACCACATCACCCGGCACTACACCGCGAACAGTGCGGGCGGCCGCCTTCAACCCTGCCCGCTCCGCGCCCGAGCCGGGCTCCACGCGCAGGACGAATACGCCATCGACGCCGAAGGTGCGTTTCAGGCTGTCGTTGATCTCGTCGTCGCTGTCGATGCCCAGCGCCGGGCGAGCGTAGCGGCCGGTGGCGATCAGCTGCGGCACCACGCGCATCACGGTATCGACCGGCACCGCGAAGCCGATCCCTGCCGATGCACCGGACGGGCTGTAGATCGCGGTGTTGACCCCGATCAGCCGCCCCGCTGAATCCAGAAGCGGCCCGCCGGAGTTGCCCGGATTGATCGCCGCGTCAGTCTGGATCAGATGGCGGATGTCCGGACCGCTCTCGTTCGGGAGCGAGCGATCGAGAGCCGAGACGATGCCTTTCGTCAGGGTCCAGTCAAGGCCGAAAGGGTTGCCGATGGCGAACACGTTCTGCCCCACCTGTAGATCGCGGCTCGTCCCGATCGGCACCCGGCGCGGGATGGCGAAGCCTGCCCCGCCGATCCGCAGCACCGCAAGGTCGTGCTGCGGACTGACCCCGACCAGCCGGGCACTGGCCTGGCGGCCGTCGGCCAACTGGATCGTCGCTTCGGAGGCGCCTTCGATGACATGAAAATTGGTGACGATATGCCCGGCCTCGTCCCACACGAAGCCCGAGCCGCCGCCGCGCGGCACGGTGTAGACGTTGCGCGTCCAGAAGTCCGCCACCCGCTGGCGCGTGGTGATGAATACCACTGAATCGCGCGCATTGCGGAACAGCTCGATGGTCGCGCGCTCGTCCGCCGCAAGGTCGCCGCGCGGAGTTACGACGCGCGGCTCGGCAGTTGCGCTGCGCAGTGCCGCTGGCGCGGACTGCATGAGGAAGAGGAAGGCGACGGCCGCAGCAAGCATGACGTTCACCACAAGCAGAAGGATGATCAGGTTGCGCAGCTTGCGCCACGCAGAACGAGACGGGGCGGAAGAGACGATGACGACGTAGCCTCGGCTGTTTGCAATGCAGCAAGCTAGCACTTGGCGACCATCGTTCAATGCCAAACCGCGCCTGGCGCTAAAGATAGAGAAACGTTGACTTTGATCAACCGGGAATCGATAGTGTCCCAGTAAAGGCGCTTAGACACCTCTTGCCCCATTTCGCGGCGCACACCAAAATTGAGCATATAGCTTTTCAGCAAACCCGACTTTCCTCTAATCGGATTTTCTGGATGAAAGCCTCACGCCGGCCCACTACAAGGCAACTTTGTCATATAACTGCAGCTACCATACTGCTCGGTATATCCGGGTGTTCGTTCGCTCCGCCATACGAACGGCCGGGGCTGCCCGTTCCCCAAACTTACGCCGACGCAGTCGAGGGCACCTCGATTGCCAATTATGACTGGCGCACCTTCTTTCGCGACGCGCAGCTGCAGCGGCTGATTACCGATGCGCTTGCCAACAACCGCGACATCCGCCTCGCCGCCGCGCGCGTGGCCGAGGCGCGGGGCGCATGGCGGATCGAAGGTGCTGCGCTTTACCCCCAGCTTGACGGTGTGGCCACCGGCACCCGTGGCCGTACGCTTATCGCCGGGACCGAGCAGTCTGTCGACATCAGGCAGATCACCGCCCAGCTAAGCGCCAGCTGGGATATCGACTTCTGGGGGCGCCTGCGCAATCTCCGCGAAGCCGCGCGGGAACGCTACCTTGCCAGCGAGGAATCGCGCCGTGCCGTCGCCACCGACCTGATAGGTCAAATCGCGCTCGGCTATCTTCTTGAACGCGAGTACGAGGAACGCGCCGCGCTGGCCCGCCAGTCGCTGACCACGCGTGAAGATTCGCTGCGCATCATGCGCAGGCGCTACGAGGTGGGATCGGGTACCCGGCTTGACATGGCTCAGGCCGAAATCCTGATGAACCAGGCCCAGTTGACGCTGCAGGCAATGGATCAGGACCGTGCGGTCAACCGCAATGCCCTGGCACTGCTGGTCGGCAGCCCAGTCGATATCGCGCCCGGCACGCTGGGCCTTGCCGGCGATGCCCTGCCCGACTTCACCCCGCCGCCGGGCCTGCCGTCGGAGCTGCTGGTCAACCGGCCCGACGTGGTCGCAGCGGAATACCAGCTGCGCGCCGCCAATGCCGACATCGGCGCCGCGCGCGCCGCGTTCTTCCCCAACATCAGCCTGACCGGCGCTTTCGGCACGTCCAGCTCCGACCTCGACGGTCTGTTCGCCAGCGGCACCGATGCTTGGACTTTCACGCCCACGGTTTCCCTGCCGATCTTCAATGCCGGGCGGCTTGCGGGTAACCTCGATGTCGCCCGCGCACGGCGCGAACAGGCGGTGGCGACGTATGAGAGAACGATCCAGTCCGCGTTCCGCGACGTTGCCGACGCTCTCGTCCGCCGCCGGCAGCTGGCGCTTCAGATCGACACCACCCGGCGGCTGGTCTCGGCCCAGCGCGAGCGAGGCCGCCTGGCACAGCTGCGCTTCGACAACGGCCGCTCCGCCTATCTTGAAGTGCTCGACGCGCAGCGCGACCTGTTTGACGCCGAACAGACGCTGGTGCAACTGCGCCGAGCCGAACTCGCCAGCATCGTGGCGCTCTATTCCGCTCTCGGCGGCGGCTTTCCGGTGAATACTCGCGCAATCACAGAGGGGCAGTGACGATGAGCAGGACCTGGATCACGAGGGGGTTGATCGTGGCCGCGGTGGCCGTGGCGGCCTTCGCGCTCTATACCCTGCTCAAGCCGTCCGGCCTGCCTGACGGTATCGCCGGTGGCAACGGCAGGCTTGAAGCGGTGGAGATCGACGTCGCCTCCAAATCTCCCGGCCGCATCCGCGATATCGTCGTCAATGACGGGCAGATGGTGAAGGCCGGCGATCCGATCGCCCACATGGACCAAGATGTGCTCAACGCCCAGAAGGCGGAAGCCGAGGCCCAGCTGGCCGAGGCTCGCAACGCGGTGCTGGTGGCGCAAACCCAGGTCGCCCAGCGCGAGGCAGAGAAGGCCGCCGCCGAAGCCACCGTCCGCCAGCGGCTGGCCGAACTCAATGCTTCTCGCAAGCGGCTCGGGAGATCCGACACTCTCGCACGGGAAGGCGCCACTTCCACGCAGGAGCGCGACGACGACGCCGCTCAGGTCGAAGGCTCGTCCGCCGCGGTCGAGGCCGCGCGTGCGCAAGTCGCGTCCGCACAAGTCGCGGTCACCAACGCGCGCAACCAGGTCATTGGCTCCAGCTCGCGCGTCGCCGCCACGCAGGCGACCATCCAGCGGATCGAAGCCGACATCAAAGACAGCACTCTGCGCTCCCCGCGAGACGGACGGGTCCAGTATCGCATCGCCCAGCCCGGCGAAGTGGTCAGCGCCGGAGGCCGCGTCGTCAGCCTGGTAGATCTCACCGACGTGACGATGACCTTCTTCCTGCCCGCAACGGCGGCCGGACGGCTTGGCATCGGCAGCGAGGCGCGCATCGTGCTCGATGCGCTCCCCGACAACCCTATTCCCGCCAAGGTCAGCTTTGTGGCCGATGTCGCGCAGTTCACGCCCAAGACGGTCGAGACCCAGAGCGAGCGCGAGAAGATGATGTTTCGCGTCAAGGTGCGCATCGATCCGGTGCTGCTGCGCCGCTACATCACGCTGGTGAAGACCGGGCTGCCCGGCATGGCCTACGTCAAGACCGACCCGGGCGTCGCATGGCCCGCCTCGCTCGACCTCAAGGGAGCGCCGGCCGGACCCAGGCAGCAGCCGCGTTGAGACGCGGAGCGTGACTTCGCCCGAGGCTCCCGCCGTCCCGGCCAACCCCGTCGTCCGGTTATCGGGAGTTCGCCTGCGCTACGGCAAGACCGAGGCGCTGCGCGGGATCGACCTCGACATTCCAGCCGGGCTGATGATCGGCATGATCGGCCCCGATGGGGTTGGTAAGTCCAGCCTCCTCTCCCTCGTCTCGGGCGCCCGGCAGGTGCAGGAGGGCGAAGTCCGGGTGCTCGGCGGCGATATGCGTGACAAGGCGCACCGCCTCGCCGTGTGTCCCCGCATCGCCTACATGCCGCAGGGGCTAGGCAAGAACCTCTACCCCACCCTTTCCGTCGAGGAGAACCTGCAGTTCTTCGGCCGCCTGTTCGGCCATGACGGCCCCGAGCGCCGCCGCCGCATCGACGAGCTGACCCGCGCGACCGGGCTCGATCCCTTTCTGTTGCGTCCGGCGGGCAAGCTCTCGGGCGGCATGAAGCAGAAGCTCGGGCTGTGCTGCGCGCTGATCCACGACCCGGACCTGCTCATCCTTGACGAGCCCACCACCGGCGTCGATCCGCTCGCCCGCGCGCAGTTCTGGGATCTCATCGCCGACATCCGCAAGACGCAAGGCGCCATGAGCGTCGTCGTGGCGACCGCCTACATGGACGAGGCCCAGCGCTTCGACTGGCTGGTGGCGATGGACGACGGCAACGTGCTGGATACCGGAACCCCGCAGGAAATCTTCGCGCGCACCGGCACGACATCGCTGGAAGACGCCTTCATCGCGCTGCTGCCGGAAGAGAAGAAGCGCGGGCACACGGCTGTGGTGATCCCGCCTCTTCAGGCAGACGAGGATGACATCGCCATCGAGGCGCAGGGCTTGACGATGCGCTTCGGGGACTTCACCGCCGTCGATCACGTCAGCTTCCGGATTCGCCGGGGGGAGATCTTCGGCTTCCTCGGCTCCAACGGCTGCGGCAAGTCGACCACGATGAAGATGCTCACCGGCCTGCTGCCCGCGACGGAGGGCAAGGCTTGGCTGTTCGGCAAGGAAGTCGACTCCAGCGATATCTCCACCCGCAGCCGCGTCGGCTACATGAGCCAGGCGTTCTCGCTCTACGGCGAACTGACGGTGCGGCAGAACCTGGAACTCCACGCGCGGCTGTTCCACGTCCCGGCGGCCGACATTCCGGCACGCGTGGAGGAGATGGCCGAACGTTTCGATCTCATCCATGTGATGGAGGAACTGCCCGACAGCCTGCCGCTCGGCATGCGCCAGCGCCTCAGCCTTGCCGTTGCGATGGTTCACCGCCCCGAGCTGTTGATCCTCGACGAGCCGACATCGGGCGTCGATCCTGTCGCGCGCGACGGGTTCTGGCGCTTGCTCGTGAGCCTTTCACGGCGCGACAAGGTGACGATCTTCATCTCCACCCACTTCATGAACGAGGCGATGCGCTGCGATCGCATGTCGATGATGCATGCCGGACACGTGCTCGACAGCGACGCGCCGCAGAACCTCATCGACAAGCGCGGAGCCGCCGACCTTGAGGAGGCGTTCATCGGCTATCTCGTCGATGCGGGCGGCGACACGCGGCAGGCGGACGGTGCGCTTCCTGCATCCGGAGACGCGGCATCCGGGCACACGAGCGCTCATCCCCAGACCGGGGGCGGGTTCAGCTTCCAGCGCTGCCTGACTTACGCCTGGCGCGAATCGCTGGAACTGCAGCGCGACCCCGTCCGCGCAACACTGGCGCTGGTCGGATCGCTGATCCTGATGCTGGTGATCGGCTTCGGGATGACGACGGATATCAACGAACTGTCCTACGCCGTGCTCGACCGGGACGGCACCGCGCTCAGCGAAAACTACGCGCTCGACATCTCCGGCTCCACCTACTTCCGAGAACACGCGCCGATCCTCAGCTATGACGATCTCGAATTGCGACTGCAGAACGGCGAACTGTCGCTGGCGATAGAAATTCCGCCCGGTTTCGGACGCGATGTCGCCGCCGGAAGGCCGACAGCGATCGGCGCCTGGTTCGACGGCGCCAACCCCCAGCGCGCCGAGACGGTGCAGGGCTATATACAGGGGCTGCACCAGCACTGGCTGGCCGAGCAGGCGCGCCGACGATCAGGCTCGAGCGTCGGCACGTTCACGCTGGAGAACCGCTATCGCTACAACCCGGACGTGCAGAGCCTGCCCGCGATGGTGCCCCTCGTGATCCCGCTGCTGCTGCTGATGCTGCCCGCGATGCTGACCGCGCTGGCTGTTGTGCGGGAAAAGGAAATCGGTTCCATCATCAACCTCTACGTAACGCCCGTCACCCGCACCGAGTTCATGCTCGGCAAGCAAGCACCTTACGTAGCGCTGGCGCTCATCAACTTCCTGCTCATGGTGATGATGGCGTTATTCGTGTTCGGAGTGCCGGTGAAAGGCAGCTTTCTGACGCTGCTGCTTGCAGCGACGATCTACTGCGTCTCCGCCACAGGCATGGGGCTGCTCGCTTCGGCGCTGACGCGCAGCCAAATCGCGGCGATGTTCCTTGCGATGATCGGCACGATGATCCCGGCGACGACCTTTGGCGGCATGACCGACCCGGTCTCGTCGATGGAGGGCGGGGCGCGGATCATGGGTGAAATCTACCCAGCGAGCCACATGTTCACCATCAGCCGCGGCATCTTCGCAAAGGCGCTGGGCTTTTCCGACGTTGCCGGATCGCTGGTGCCGCTGGCGATCTCTGCCCCGGTGATCGTCGGGCTCGCCATCCTGCTCCTGAAGAAACAGGACGCCTGACATGCCGGCTCCCATGCTCTCCAACATCTATCGGCTCGGCGTGAAGGAGCTGTGGAGCCTGTGGCGCGATCCTATCATGCTGGTGCTGATCGTCTTCACGTTCACGGTATCGGTCTACACCTCCGCCAACTCGACGCCAGAGACGCTGCACAACGCCGCCATCGCCATCGTGGACGAGGACGAGTCCCCATTGTCGCTGCGGATTGTCTCTGCCTTCTATCCACCGCAATTCGTGCCGCCCAGGATGATCAGCCCGCAAGAGGTCGACCCCGGCATGGATGCAGGCGACTTCACTTTCGTGCTGCATATCCCCCATGGCTTTCAGCGCGACGTGCTCGCAGGCCGGGGCGCCGAAGTCCAGCTCAACACCGACGCCACGCGAATGAGCCAGGCCTTCACCGGTAGCGGCTATATCCAGCAGATCGTCAACGGCGAGGTGAACGAGTTCGTCAACCGCATGCGCACCAACACGGTGCCACAGGTGGACCTTGCGATCAGAGCCCGCTTCAACCCTACGCTCAACCGGTCGTGGTTCGGGGCGCTGGCGCAGATCATCAACCAGATCGCCATGCTCTCGATCATTCTCACCGGCGCCGCGCTGATCCGCGAGCGTGAGCACGGCACGATCGAGCATCTGCTGGTGATGCCGGTGACCCCGTTCGAAATCATGATGTCCAAGGTCTGGTCGATGGCGCTCGTCGTGCTGCTCGCGTCGGCCCTGTCGATCAACCTCGTCGTCCAGGCGCTGATGCACGTGCCCATCGCGGGATCGCTGCCGCTCTTTTTCACAGGCGCGGCGCTGGTGCTGTTCTCCACCACCTCGATGGACATCTTCCTCGCGACGATTGCGCGCAACATGCCGCAGTTCGGCATGCTCATGATCCTTGTTCTGCTGCCGCTGCAGATGCTTTCCGGCGGAAGCACGCCGCGCGAATCGATGCCGCAGCTGGTGCAGGACGTCATGCTGGTGGCGCCGACCACTCACTTCGTGAAGCTGGGCCAGGCGATCCTCTTCCGCGGCGCCGGGCTAGACGTCGTCTGGCCCGAGTTCGCCGCCACTATCGCCATCGGCGTAGCCTTCTTCCTCATCGCTCTCGCCCGCTTCAGATCGACGATCAGTTCCATGGCCTGACGCTGCAAGGAGGTAACGATGACTGACAGCAATGCGCTTTCTACCGTTCCGTCGCCCGTTTCCACTCGGGGCATCACACCATCTGACGCCTGCGACTGCGGGCCCTCGCGACGCCAGGTGCTTGGCGCGCTTGCCGCGACCGGCATCGTCGCTCCCCTCGCGTTTTCGGGCATGGACGCCGCCGCCGCCGGGGCAGAGGCGAACGCCGCCATCACCCCGGAACAGGCCATGGCTGAGATCATGGCCGGCAATACCCGCTTCGTCGCGGGCGCACCCACCGCGCACACCAAGGACCTCGCTATCATCCGCGCCCGCGCGGCGGAGGGCCAGTGGCCGAGCGTCGGGGTGCTGTCCTGCGCGGATTCGCGGGTGCCCGTGGAGATGGTCTTCGATGAACCCATCGGCCGCCTGTTCGTCACGCGGGTGGCGGGCAACATCACCACGCCAGAGATCATCGCCAGCCTCGAATACGGCGTTGCGGTGCTGGGCATCAAGGCTATCGTCGTGATGGGCCATTCCAACTGCGGCGCGATCAAGGCGGCCATGCAGAATCCGGAGGTGCCGGGACAGGTCAGCGCCCTGTTCCCTTCAATCCTGCCGGCGATCTACATGAGCCAGCGCGACGACCCGATGGCCGTGACCCGCCAGAACGCGGTGATCCACGCCGCCACGCTGATTAATTCCTCCACCGTGATCGAAACCGCCGTAAAGGACGGCAAGCTGACGGTGGTGCCCGCCGTCTACGATGTCGCGACCAGTAAGGTGGAACTCCTGCCCATCCCCGCAGCGCTGCGTCAGAAGACGCCACGATGATCTCCTGTCAAACGCGCAACAATCGCATGTGATAGGCGGCGCCTGAGGGGCGGCAGTATAGCGAGATCGCAAGATCACGTGACATCAGTCGAGCGCTCGGCTTGTCACGCCTGAAGCTTGTTTTCGCTACTGTCGCCATTCTCGCGATCATTGCCCCCGTAACTCGGAACCGCGGCGCGGCGCCGGCCGGCGCCTCTGGGAAACCGGCCGGCCTTCATCCTGAGTCAGGCTTTCGACTGGACCCGTTCCAGTTGAAGGGTCCGTCCGCCAGCAGGCACCGTCACCCGCGCGATGGTGCGGGCGGTGGCTTTCGGCTCGAAAATGCTGGACATCGCTACGTATTCGCCCTGCGCACCCTCGTGTGTGAGGGTGAGGCGGATGTAGCCCTTGGCCCGCTGGTCGCAGAAGCGGACTTCCGGGCTGACCTTCTCGAGCAGGTCGCCAAGCGGCAGAGCCGGAATGGCGTCGCCCACCGAGGGGCTGCTGATCGCTGACGTGCCGAACTCCACTCCCACCGGAGCGCCGGCGTCGTCCTTCAGTTCGTTGGCCCAAAAGGCATGACTGTCGCCCGCAAGAACGAGCGGCGTCGCGCCGGTCTTGCGGATGCTGCGATACAGCCGCTCGCGAGCCGCGGGATACCCGTCCCAGGCGTCGAGGTTGTAGGGCAGACCGGCGCGAAAGCCGACTTGCGAGGCTTCGACCTGCGCACGTGTTGCCGGATCGAGGGTACCGATCATCGCCGCGGCCTTTTCGGCTCCGAAAAGCTTTGCCATGTCGGGTCCGTTGACGCGCGCCATGACAACCTGGTTGCCTAGCACCTGCCAGCGCTTGCCCGCGGCGACGGAAGCGGCAAGCTCTTTTTCGAGCCAGGCGCGCTGAGGCTCGCCCAGCATCTCGCGGTCCGCCCGGTTCCGCTCGGCAAGAACGCCTGCGATCTGCGAGGCGCCGGGCGTCTCGCCTTTGAAGCCGGCCTGCTCGGACCGGGCGAGAAGCCGCGTCTCGACCATCATGAGGCTTGCGAGATCGCCGAAGTCGAAGCTGCGGTTGATCGCCTCCCACGGATCGCCGCCGCGTGGGTCGCGGATGGGCATCCACTCGAAATAGGCCTGCATCGCGGCAGCCTTGCGCGCAGACCAGTCCCCCTCGGTAGCGGGCTGGTGGTTCTCGCCGCCGCCCGTCCAAGCATCGTTGGCCGTCTCGTGATCGTCCCAAACGCAGATGAACGCAGCCCTGGCATGAGCGGCCTGCAAGCTCGCGTCGCGCTTGTACTGCGCGTGGCGGATGCGATAGTCGGCCAGCGTGACGATTTCGTGCGCAGGCTCCACCACGCGGCCGAGTTTCTGCCCGATGCCTGCGCCATAGCCATCCGCGCCATATTCATAGATGTAGTCGCCCAGATGCACGACCGCGTCGAGGCTCTCCTGCCGCGCTATGTCATCGTAGGCGGTGAAAAAGCCGCCCGGGTAGAGCTGGCAGGACACGACCGCCAGCACGACCTTTTCCGCGTGTCCGCGCGCAAGCGTGCGGAAGCGGCCCGTAGGCGAGCGCGTGCCGTCGGCAAGTTCGAACCAGTAGCGATACTCCAACCCGGGCTTCAATCCCTGCGGCTCGACCTTGACGGTGAAGTCACGCGCGGCGCGCGCGTGGGCCGTGCCGCTCTCCACCGGTTTGCCGCCCTCTCCTGCAGTCACGTGCCAGCGCACGGGTATGGCATCGCTGCCCGTCCCGTCCGCCGGTGTGACGCGGGTCCAGAGCACGGCACCCGCGGAGTGCGGGTCGCCGCTGGCAACTCCGTGGTCGAAGGTGCCGCCCGCCTGCCGCGCGGCCGAAGCCATCTGCGGCAGGACTGCGCCTGCACCAAGAGCGGCGAGCGCCGCGCGCCGGTTCACCCTCACTTGTCGGCTCCGAAGCGGAAGCTTGCCGAGATGCCATAGAAGCGCGGCGCACCGGCGATGAAGGTGGGCAGGCCAAGGCTGTCGCCGGTATTGCCCGCGTCCATGATGTACTTCTTGTCGAAAGCGTTCTCGATGAAGCCTTCCACCCGCCAGCCGCCGTCGGCCGCCTCGTAGCCAAGGCGTGCGTTGACAAGGGCGTATCCACCCTGGACCTCGTCCTGAAGATTGTCGGCCACCAGCGCGGCGGGCGGTTGCTGCAGGTCCGGCCGATCGTTGTCGTCGTCGAAGAAGACCTTGGACTGCCAGGTGACGCTGGGCGTGAAGACCACGCGTCCCGGTCCTGCAGGAAGCGAGGCCATGGCACCGAACGAGGCGCTGTGGTCGGGCGAGAGGCGGAAGCGATTGCCCTCGCGCACCCCTGCCTTGAAGCGGCTGTGGTTCCAGGCATAGTTCGCAAAGAGGGTCAGCGCGTCGCTCGGCACCCAGCGCACCTGGCCTTCGAAGCCGTAGCTTTCCGCCTTGCCCGCGTTGGTCAGCACGAACTGCGTGCCCTGCTGCACGGTGGTCTGGAAGTTGTCGTACTGGTAGAAGAACGCCGCCCCGTCCAGGAACAGGGTGCGGTTCATCAGCGCGGTCTTGGCGCCCAGTTCGAAGCTGTCGACCGTTTCGGGATCAAGCACCGAGAAGCGAGTGGGTCCGGTCGGCGTCGAGGGAGCGCTGGCGGACAGGACCGCCGGGCGGCGTCCGCGCGCGTAAGTCGCATAGATGCTGCTGTCCGCGCCCGGAGCATAGCGGGCGCTGAGACGCCACGAGAAACCGCCGTTCTTCAGGCTGTCCTCGTCCACGCCGCCGTTGCCGGCGGTTGGCTGGGTGCCGAGGCCGAACAGCGGCACGGGGTAGGCGGCGGAAGGCGGGATCGAGGCCGCGCCCGGCACCGCAAGCGCCTGCAGCAGAGCGGTTCGCACAGCGGCGGGCTGGCTCAACGCGCCGATCAATCCACCCAGAACCGAGCGGCCGTTGACCACTGCCGAACTGAACGTACTGGTCTTGTCGTCATGCGAATAGCGCAAGCCGCCGTCGATCTCGAAGGAATCGGTGACGCGGATAGTCACGTCGCCGAAGACGTCGAAGGCGCGCGTGGTGGCGCCGTTCGTCGAGGTTTCCAGGTGAGTGGGCTTCAGGTTCGCACCGATGGCCTGCGCCTGCGCTGCCGAAAGCGGCACGCCGTAGCTTGCGGCCACGCCCTGCAGGAGTGCGCCGGTGAAAGCAGGGCTGGAGAACAGCGCGGCGGGAGCCGGGTCAGTGGCCGGGCGCCCGGGAATGACGCCGCCGCCGTTCAGCACGCCAGCCAGGCGGCCAAGCACCATGCGCTCGTCGAACTGCGCGGGAGTGCGCTGCGTTCCGGTCTCATGGAAATAGCTGCCGCCCAGGACGGCGGTGATCGGGCCGTCCTCGAAAGTCAGGCGGAAGTCCTGGCTGGTCTGCTGACCCCGTGCATCCTCGCCCGCAGTCAGGATCGGCAGCGAGAGGCCGTCTGCATCGAAGATCTCGAGCGCGTCGAAGCGGCGGTATGCGGTAGTGGAAGTCAGCGTGAAGCGATCGCTGATCTCCAGATTCGCAATGCCGGTCACGCCCCAGACCTGGCGGTCCAGGCCAAGGCCCTTGCCACCCTCGAAGCCGGCGCCGGGAGCGAGCGCCGCCGCACTGTTGCGGCCGCGCGTGCCGATCACCGCACCTGTCGCAGGATCGGTCGGGCTGTAGGCGATGGACTTGAAGGCGGTGCCGTTCGGCGTGTCCTTCTGGTAGTTGCCGATGAGGTCGAAAGTCAGGCCGCCGCTGCGTCCATGGAAGCTACCGCGCACAGCACGGGTATCGACCGAATTGAAGTCAGCACCTCCCAGCAGGTTCTCGACGTAGCCGTCGCGCTTGCGGATCCGACCGGCGACGCGGACCGCCATGTCATCGTTCAGCGGGGCATTGGCCATGCCTTCCACCGACCATGCGTCGTAGTTGCCGTAGGACGCTTCGCCTGCAACCTCGTAGCGGTCGAGCCGCGCCTTGTTCTGGATCACGTTCACGGCGCCGATGAGCGCGCCGCGGCCATAGAGCGTCGACTGCGGTCCCTTGGCGATCTCCACGCGTTCGATGTCGAACAGTTCGACGTAGGAGCCGCGCGACTTCGAGATCGACACACCGTCCTGGAAGACGGAGACGCGCGGCTCGTTGAACGCCGTGCCGCTGTCCGAAGTGATGCCACGCATCACGAAGCCCGGATTGTTCGGCGACTGGTTCTGCACCTTGAACCCGGGCACGTAGCGCGAAAGTTCGTCGAACTCGTCGATACCGAGGCGGTCGAGGTCCCGTTCGCCTACCATGCTCAGCGTGATCGGCACCTCGATCGGATCCTGCTCGCGCAGCTGGGCGGTGACGATGATGTCGCTGCCACCGCCCCCGGTGCTCGCCGCCTGTGCCTGCGCCATGGCGGGAAGCAGCGCCGGCAGGCTGACCGCCGCGAGTGCGAATGCGCGAGTTTTCATGATGTTGAGTCCCCTTTCGGGGGCCCAACTAGGTGCCGGTCATGAACATGCAATGACAGATTTCGAGTATGCCGTCAGCCGTTTACGATGATGCCGCCATTGGGATGGAGGACCTGACCGGTCATGTAGCTGGCATCCTCGCAGGCGAGGAACAGGAACGAAGGCGCCACCTCGTTCGGCTGGCCGGGACGACCGATGGGCGTATCCTCGCCGAAAGTCGCCAGCTTCTCCTCGCTCGCGCCGCCGCAGGGGTTCAGCGGCGTCCAGATCGGACCGGGCGCCACCGCGTTCACGCGGATGCCATGCTCGATAAGGTTTTCCGAAAGCGAGCGCGTGAACGCCGTGATGGCTCCCTTGGTGGAGCTGTAATCCAGGAGTTCCCTGCTGCCCTTGTACATCGTGACGCTGGTGCAGTTCACGATCGCCGCGCCCGACTTCAGGTGCGGACGCACGGCCTGGACCATGTAGAACATGCCGAAGATGTTGGTCTGGAAGGTGCGCAGCAACTGCTCCTCGGTGATGTCGGTGATCTCCTTGTCGGGGTGCTGCTCGCCCGCGTTGTTGACGAGGATGTCGACCTTGCCGAACGCCGTGAGCGTCTCCTCCACGATCCGGCTGCACATCTTGCGTGAGCCGACGTCAGCTTTGATGGTGATGGCTCGGCGCCCCTCGCTTTCAACGATGCGCTTGGTTTCGGCCGCATCGTCGTCCTCGAGAATGTACACGATCGCGATGTCGGCACCTTCGCGCGCGTAAAGCGCAGCGACAGCACGCCCGATGCCGCTGTCCGCCCCGGTGATGATCGCGACCTTGCCGGCCAGCCGCCCCGAGCCAGAATAGCGCGGCTGCCACTCGGGCTTGGGTTCAAGCTGGCTCTCGTGCCCGGGCAGGCCATCCTCATGGATCATTTCGGCATTGTCGGTCATCGTGCATCTCCTTCGCGCAAAGCAACGAAGGGAGCATCGGAGAGTTTCGGCCCGCCCGACGGTTCGTCGCCGCTGCGCAACGAGACGAAGGCCCATGGAAGGGCTTCACGCGAAAAGGCGCCGCCCGGCTTTCGCCGGACAGCGCCCTTCACCCCGCGATCAATGGATCAGACGAGAGCGCCGTGACAGTGCTTGTACTTGTTGCCCGAGCCGCAGGGGCAAGGCGCGTTGCGGCTGATTTCAAGGCCGGCGAAAGGGTCGCCGTCGGGGCCTGCGCCATCGGCTGCGGCGGGTACGCCGTCAGTCACACCTTGCGGACTGCCGGCGAAGCTGCCGAACAGCTCCGGGTTGAGGGCCGAACCATCGCCGTCGTTCGAGTTGTCGAGGCCGGTGAAGGGATCGATGTGACCGGTCAGGAAATCGGGCAGTTCGGGCAGCTGCACAGGCTCGGGCATGCGCAGTTCGCTGACGGAGATGATGCGCGTCACGTCCTCGCGGATGGTATCGAGCATGCGCTCGAACAGGCTGAACGCTTCCTGCTTGTACTCGTTGATCGGCGTCTTCTGGGCGTAGGCGCGCAGGAAGACCACCTGGCGCAGCGCGTCGAGCGTTGCGAGGTGCTCCTTCCAGTAGTGGTCGAGCCGGTCGAGCAGGATGGACTTCTCGATCTGGCGCCAGATTGCCGGATCGTCCTTCGCCATCTTCTCGTTCATGTGCGCGTCCGCCATCGCCGAGATGCGCTCCTCGATCTCGTCGGGTTCGAGGCCGTCTTCCTCGATCCAGGCGTCGAGCGGAATGTCGATGCCGAGCACGTCCTTCGCGCGCTCCTTGAGTTCGTCCACCTTCCAGTGCTCGGGATAGGAGCCCTGCGGGCAGGCATCGGCGACGATCGCGTTCACCGTGTCATGACGCATGTCGAGGACGACATCGTCCACCGTCTCGGCGTCCATGATGTCGGCGCGCTGCTCGTAGATGACCTTGCGCTGGTCGTTCATCACGTCGTCGTACTCGACGACCTGCTTGCGCACCTCGTAGTTGCGCGCCTCTACCTTCTTCTGCGCGGTTTCGATGGCCTTGGACAGCCACTTCGAGCCGATCGCCTCACCATCGGCGAGGTTGTTGTTCATCATCTTCGAAAACAGCGTGTCCGGCCCGAAGATGCGCAGCAGGTCGTCCTCAAGGCAGAGGTAGAACTTCGACATGCCCGGATCGCCCTGGCGGCCCGAACGGCCGCGCAGCTGGTTATCGATGCGGCGGCTTTCGTGACGCTCGGTACCGATAACGCACAGGCCGCCGGCCTCGAGGACGAGGCGCTTCTGCTCGGCGACTTCGGCCTTGATCTTCGCCAGGGCGGCGTCGCGTTCCGGCCCCTCGGCCATGTCGCGAAGCTCGTCCTCGACCCGGAATTCGATGTTGCCGCCAAGCTGGATGTCGGTGCCGCGGCCCGCCATGTTGGTGGCGATGGTCACGGCGCCGAGCGAGCCTGCCTGCGCGACGATGTGCGCTTCCATCTCGTGGAAGCGCGCATTCAGGACCGAGTGCTTGACGCCTTCCTTGTTGAGGAAGTCCGACAGCAGTTCCGACTTCTCGATCGAAACGGTGCCCACCAGCACAGGCTGGCCCTTCTCGTTCTTCTCGCGGATCAGCTTGGCGATGGCGGCAAATTTGTCGAGCGTGTTCTTGTAGAACTCGTCCTCCTCGTCGATGCGCTGCACCGGCACGTTCGTGGGGATGGTGACGACGTTCATCTTGTAGATGTCGTAGAACTCGCCCGCTTCGGTCGCGGCGGTGCCGGTCATGCCCGAAAGCTTGGGATACATGCGGAAGTAGTTCTGGAACGTGATCGAGGCGAGCGTCTGGTTCTCGGGCTCGATGCGCACGCCTTCCTTGGCCTCGACCGCCTGATGGAGGCCGTTGGACCAGCGGCGGCCGTCCATCATGCGCCCTGTGAACTCATCGATGATGACGACCTTGTCGTCCTTCACGATGTAGTCGGTGTCGCGCTTGAACATGACCACCGCCTTGAGCGCCTGGTCGAGATGGTGGACCACCTGCGTGTTCTCGACGTCGTAGAGGTTCGACCCTTCGAGCAGGCCGGCGGCTTCGAGCATGCGCTCTGCCTTCTCGACGCCGTCCTCGGTGAGCGAGATGTTCTTGGTCTTCTCGTCCGCCTCGTAGTCCTCCGGGACCAGCTGCTTCACGATCGCATCGACCTGGACGTAAAGCTCGCTCTTGTCGTCGGTCGGGCCCGAGATGATGAGCGGCGTGCGCGCCTCGTCGATGAGGATGGAGTCCACCTCGTCGACGATCGCGAAGTTGAAAGGGCGCTGCACCATCTGGCTGCGCTCGTGCTTCATGTTGTCGCGCAGGTAGTCGAAACCGAACTCGTTGTTGGTGCCGTACGTGATGTCGGCGGCATAGGCCTCGCGGCGTTCCCACTCGTTGAGGTTGGGCACGATCACGCCCACGGTGAGACCGAGGAAGCCATGCAGCTTCTCCATCTGCTCCGCGTCGCGGCGGGCGAGATAGTCGTTCACGGTGACGACGTGGACGCCCTTGCCTTCCAGCGCGTTGAGATAAGTGGCGGTGGTGGCCACCAGCGTCTTGCCCTCGCCCGTGCGCATTTCTGCGATTTCACCGCGATGGAGCACCATGCCGCCGATCAGCTGCACGTCGAAGTGGCGCATGCCGAACACGCGCTTCGATGTCTCGCGCACGGTTGCGAAGGCTTCGGGCAGCAGGTCGTCGAGCGTGGAGCCGTTCGCCAGCATCTCGCGGAACTTGGGGGTCTGAGCCGCAAGTTCCTCGTCGCTCATGGCTTCAAGGACGGGCTCGAAAGCATTGATCTGCCCGACGATCTTGTCGAGCGACTTGACGTATCGCTCGTTGGACGAGCCGAAGATGGACTTGACGAGTGCGCCGAGCATGGCGGTGAACCCCTGTGTTTTCGTGATTGCGTATGATCGAAGTGCGCGCCCCGAAACAGCCGGGCGCGTCGAGAAGCTCGCGAGGAGGCGAAGTGTAGCGGCTGCGCCTTATTCGCGCGCGCGGTCGATCCCGGTGAACACCGTCGCCACTGCAACCGGCACACGGGCCACAGGCAAGGGAGCATGAAGACGCGAGGTGCGCGATCCCGGTCCCGGCAACCGCGCCAGACCGGCCGGAGCGCGCGGCGCCTTGGTCGTCGCCAGTTCGTGCGGAGCAACGAGCTGCATGTCCGCCACGTGCGATGCACGTGCCTCGGCCGGGCCGATCTGTGCGGCCAGGCCCGTAAGCAGGGCAAGCAGGGTCAGAAGCAGGCGGTGGGCCATGCCGGATCAGATAGGGGCGCCGCCTGCCGCTGTCCACCGCGAACCGTGCGGGGACGCAAATGGATGCCTAGGGAACCGCAACATCGCCATCGCCGAGGCCGGGTGCAATACCACCGCGGCTAACCTGGTCTTTACCTTGTGGGGTTAGCATGCGGGCGATGCGACAGGCCGCGACCGACACCCACTATCATTCTCGGCGGCTCGTCCTGCTTGACGGCCTGCGCGGGCTTGCCGCAGTGGGCGTGATCCTTTTCCATGCCGACCTCGGCGGCCTTGGCCTTGCATTCCCGCGCGGCTACCTGCTGGTCGACCTGTTCTTCCTGCTCTCCGGCTTCGTGCTTGCGCTTGCCCTGGAGCAGCGCTTCGCCGCTGGCCTTGGAGCCGGTCCCTTCGTGCGCCAGCGCTTGCGCCGCTTCTTCCCGATGGTCGCTGCCGGGACGGTGCTGGGCTTTGCCGCAATCCTGGGACGTGACTATCCGGTTCTCGCCTGCGTGCTGACGCTGGTGGTTTCGCTCGCCATGATCCCGCTGCCGATGGCAACGATGTTCCCGCTCAATCCGCCGCAGTGGTCGCTGATGGTTGAGCTTATCGCCAACGCCGTCCACGCGCGCTGGCTCCACCGTGTCTCCACAGCCGGGCTTGCCGCCCTGGCCGGCGCTTGCGCGATCGGCCTGGCCGCCGCGTTCGCATGGGAGGGCTCCGGCGATCTCGGCTCGGGTATCCTGCAGCTGCCGGCGGGCCTGCTGCGTGCGGGCTGGTCCTATGTGCTGGGCATCGTGCTCGCCCGCGTCTGGAAAGTCCGCCGACCCGTGCCCCTCGCGGACTGGCGCATAGCGCTGGCGGCGCCGGTCGTTGCGATCGCCGTGCTTCCCCTCGCACCCGTGCCGACGTGGCTTGGCGATGCGTTCGTCATCCTGGCGGTATTCCCCGCCCTCTTCTGGGTCGCCGCGAGCGCCACGCCCTCGCAGGCCGGAGAGCGGCCGCTCGCAGCGTTGGGGAGCATTTCCTTTCCCCTCTACGCCGTCCACTTCCCGATCCTTAATGCGGCAGACCAGCTTGGCGGCGCAACGGGGAGACTGGCGGGAGTAGCGATGGCCATCCTGATCGCCGCCGCCCTTGCCGCAGCGACGTCGGGCCGCCTGAGTGCGGTGTTCAATAACCGCCGTAGGGTCGCCGAGGGCGCCTGAGCGCAATGGCAAATGATGTTCTCCTGCGGGAACGAGCGGGCACGCGCCACGCTCGCAC
This sequence comes from Novosphingobium silvae, assembly GCF_009856825.1. GTDB lineage: Bacteria > Pseudomonadota > Alphaproteobacteria > Sphingomonadales > Sphingomonadaceae > Novosphingobium > Novosphingobium silvae. The sequence continues at coordinate 43,541 of NZ_WVTD01000003.1, forward strand.
TCACCAGCGCGCGAACACTTGGCAGGCTTGGCAGACCCCTGAGCGATCGCCGCCGCCAAGCTCCCTTGACCTGCCGTATCCAGCCGTTAGGCACCCCGCCATGGCCCATCCCGTTTCCCCGCTCGCCTCGCCCTTCCCCGCCCTTCCCGACATCGCGGGCGTCACGCCTCGCATTGTCCGCGCCGGGTACAAGGACTGGGGCCGCTGCGACCTGACCTATGTCGAACTGGCCGAGGGCACGTCGGTCGCCGGGGTCTTCACCAGGAACCTGTGCTGTTCGAGCGAGGTGGAGCTTGGCCGCGCGAACGTGGCGTTCGGCCGCGCGCGCGCGCTGGTGGTGAACGCGGGCAATTCCAATGCCTTCACCGGTTATCGCGGCCGTGAGGCGGTGGAGCAGATCATGGACCAGGTTGCCGGGCACCTCGGTTGCGAGCGGACGCAGGTCTTCGTCTCGTCCACCGGTGTGATCGGCGTGCCGCTGCCCAAGGACAAGGCGCGCGAAGGCGTCGCCCGGGCGCTCGAAGCGGAGCGCTGCAACTGGGAGGAAGCGGCGAACACCATCGCCACAACCGATACCTTCCCTAAGGGTGCGACGGCGACGGCGATGATCGGCGACATCGAGGTCACCATCAGCGCGATCATCAAGGGATCGGGCATGATCGCCCCGGACATGGCGACGATGCTGGGCTACCTGTTCACCGACGCCGCAGTGGAACCCGGGTTCCTGCAGGCCTGCCTCTCGGCCGCGAACGAGCGCACCTTCTCGTGCATCACGGTCGATTCGGACACCTCGACAAGCGACACCGTGCTCGCTTTCGCCACCGGCCGCGCCGGCAACGCGCCCCTCGCCTCGTTCCAGAGCCCGGGAGCCCACGCCTTCGCTGCGGCCGTGCATGACGTTTGCAGGCAGCTTGCCCACCTCGTCGTGCGCGATGGCGAGGGCGCGCAGAAATTCATCGCCGTCACCGTCACGGGCGCGGTAACCGACGAGAGTGCACGCAAGGTCGCGCTGGCCATCGCCAATTCGCCTCTCGTCAAGACCGCCATCGCAGGGGAAGATGCCAACTGGGGCCGCGTCGTCATGGCGGTGGGCAAGGCGGGTGAACCCGCCGACCGCGACCGGCTGTCCATCGGCTTTGGTGGTACGTGGGCCGCGCGCGAGGGGGTGCCGCTCGCCGACTATGACGAAGCGCCCGTCGCCGAGCATCTGCGGGGACAGGACATCTCCATCGAGGTCGATCTCGGCCTTGGAGACGGAAGCGCGACTGTCTGGACCTGCGACCTGACCCACGGCTACATCTCGATCAACGCGGACTACCGGAGTTGAGAATGGCGGCGCCTTCGTTCACCATCTGGGGGCGTCTGAACTCCCATAACGTCAAGAAGATCGCCTGGTTCGCCGAGGAGCTTGGGCTGAACTACGTGCGCCACGATATTGGAGGCAAGTTCGGCTACACCGACGATTACCTCGCCAGGAACCCCAACCGGCTCGTGCCGATGATCGAGGACGGCAAGGTGGCCTTGTGGGAATCGAACACGATCCTGCGCTACATGGCCGCCGAATATGGCGGTGAGCGCTGGTTCCCCCGCGACCCCATCGATCGGGCGATGGCCGACCGGTGGATGGATTGGCAGTTCGGCTATGCCGAGGCGCAGCGCACGCCGTTCCTCAGCTTCGCCCGTACGGCCAGGGAAAATTGGGACCACGCGGCGATCGCAGCCGGAATGTCTGAATGCGCCCGCCATCTTGCGGTACTTGAAAAGTACCTCGGTGAGACGCCGTGGCTGTCGGGCGGGCAGTTCGGCATCGGCGATATCCCGATGGGCGTCTATGCCTACACCTGGTTCAGCCTACCGTTCGATAAGCCGGAGTTTCCGGCCGTGACTGAATGGTACGCCCGCATCCGCGACCGCCCGGGCTTTGCCCGGCAAGTCATGATCCCCCTCACATGAAGAACCCGGCATGACCACCCCGGCCCTGAACACCGCCGTAGAGGCGATCATGCGCGAAGCGAGCGAGCGGGCGATCGTACCGCGATACCGCACGCTGGCTGCCTGCGACATCGACAACAAGGCGGCCGACGATGTCGTCACGGTCGCCGACCGCGACGCCGAAGCGATGCTGACGGAGCGCCTTGCCGCGCTCCTGCCGGAAGCCGCCGTCGTCGGCGAGGAAGCGGTATTCGCCGATCCTTCGGTGATGGAGCGCCTGAAGCAGGGGCTTTGCTGGATCGTCGATCCGCTGGATGGCACCAACAACTTCGCGGCAGGCAAACCTCCTTTCGGGGTGCTGGTCGCGCTGGCCGATCGCGGCGATATCCTGGGGGGCTGGATCCTTGACTGCCTCACAGGACGCTTCTGCCGGGCGGCACCCAAGGGTGGCGCCTGGATCGACGGGACGCGTGTTGTCGCTCGCACGACGGGGGAAGATCCCCCAGTCGCCGCCATCTCCACAGTCTTCCTCGACGAGGCAGCCCGCGCAAAGGTCTGCACGCACATTGCCCCGCACTACCGCCTCGTCGACATTCCGCGCTGCGCGGCCGAGCAGTACCCTCGGCTGGTGCTGGGCACGAACGACATATCGGTGTTCAACCGCACGCTTCCCTGGGACCACGCGGCGGGAGTGCTCTTCCTGAACGAGGCCGGAGGCAAGGCCGCCCGCCCGGACGGCAGTCCGTACCGGGTGGATGAATACGAACGCCGCGATCTGATCGGTGCATCCAGCCCCGCCTTGTGGGACCAGTTCGCCGAGCTTGTCGCGAACATGCCTGGCTGAGCCTGAACGAAAAAGCCCCCGGCGCTTTAGCGACGGGGGCCTTCCCGATAGCCGATAAAGGCTCAGGCGATTACAGTTCGCCTTCGAGCCAGCCCTTCAGCGCATTCTTGGGCGCTGCGCCGAGCTTCTGGGCTACGGGCTTGCCGTCCTTGAAGAGTACCAGCAGCGGGATCGACTTTACACCGATCTCCGCCGGAATGCCCGTGTTCGCCATGATGTCCATCTTGGCGATGGTCACCTTGTCCGCCAGTTCCTCGCCAATCTCCTCAAGCGCGGGAGCGATCATCTTGCACGGACCGCACCAGTCCGCCCAGAAGTCGACGAGGACGGGCTTGTCGGACTTGAGGACGTCATCCTCGAAGCTGGCGTCGGTAACGGCAATGGTGGACATCGAAATCACTCCTGGGAGACGGCCCGAAGCGGGGCCGGAATACGAGTTGGTCTGCAATCTAGGAACGAAACAGCGGGACGCAACGCCAACGAGGCAAAGCTTTACTCACCCGCCGTCAAGCGCGGCTTGTGAAGCGCCAGAACCTCGCCCGGCACTTCGATCAGGCGCGGGACAGCGGTATAGAGCAGCGCCACTTCCACCGAACGGCCGGGGAATGTGGCTTCCAGCGCGGCGGCGTAGGCTCCCATCTGGCGCAGCACGGCTGCAGGAACCGCATCGATGGAAGCAGGCGGCCGCCGTGCGCTTTTGTAGTCGATCAGGCGCACGCGGCTGGGCTCCACCACCAAGCGGTCGATCGTTCCAGCCACCACCTGTCCGCCGACAACGGCGGCGACAGGCACTTCGGCAAGGCTGGTGGGCGTGAACAGGTCCGCCCACTCCGGGTTGGCAAGCACTGCAAGCGCGCTTTCGAGCAGGGCATTGCGCTCAGAAAACGGGAGATCGGCCGCGTGCCGTTCCAACCATGCCGCTCCCGCCTTGCCGCGCCGGTCCGTCTCCACGTCGGGCAGGCGCTCCAACAGCTTGTGGACGAGAGTACCGCGGCGCGCTGCGTCCGTGCCTGCGCCTGGTGGGAACGGTGGATCGGGCGCATCTTCCTCGCCGAGGGAAGATGGCGCCAGCGGGCGCGGCGGGCGCGGCTCGGCAGGCGCCGTGCGGGCAAGCCATGTGGGCAGCGGATCGCGCAAGTCAAGCTGGGGCGCCCCCGCCACCGCCATGACCGGGGCCGCCCTGTCGCCCTCCTCGAAGCGCCCGCCCCAGATCGGATCGGGGATCTCCGCCTCAGGCTCGAACAGTGAACGCAGGCGGGCATACCAGCTCTTGGGACTGGGCTCGCCGTGATCGCGCGAACTCAGGGCGCCGCCCACGAACAGCGCCTCCTCGGCGCGGGTCATAGCGACATAGAGCAGACGCCAGTGCTCCTGCTCATCGGCAGCGCGCGCCTCCTCGATCCGCTCGGCGATGCGGCCCTGCTTCTCCCCCTTCGAGAGCGGCGGCAGCGGGACGGCCCGGCTCTCGTTGGCCGGATCGGTCAACTCGATGCCGCGTTCACGCGCGTTGTCGGGATTGCTCGTCGCATCGGCCAGGATGACGATCGGCGCCTGCAGGCCTTTCGAGCCGTGGACGGTCATGACCCTGACGAGCCCCGAAGCATTGTCCGCCTCGCGCTTCAGTTCGCCGTCTCCCGCATCGAACCAGGCCAGGAAGCCGGCAAGGCTTGGCGTGCCGGTCACCGCATAGGCACGAGCGGCGTTGACGAGTTCGTCGATCGGATCGTTCGCTTCGGTGCCGAGCCGAGCCACAAGGCGGCGGCGCGCCTGCCATGGTCCGACAAGCAGCCAGTGCAGCAGGTCCTGCGGAGGATCGTAGTCCGCCTTGGCAAGAAGTTCGCCAAGCTGGGCCATGGCGGCCGCAACTTCCGGCTCGCGCGAGCGGCGCATGTGATCCCAAAGGCGGGTATGCGGCGGCCGCCAGGCATGGGCCAGCAACTGCTCCTGCGTCCAGCCCACCAGCGGCGAGACAAGCAGCGCGGCAAGATTGAGGTCATCGAACGGCTGCACCGCGAAGCGAAGCGCGGCTACGAGGTCCTTGACCGCGAGAGGCGCACCGAGGCGCAGGCGATCCACACCCGCCACCGGCACGCCGGCGGCGTGCAACCGCGCAACGATCAGCCCCGCCAGTTCCTTGCGCTGGCGAACCAGGACCATGATGTCGCCGGCCTCGGCGCGTCGCCTGCCGCCCTTCACCAGCGTGAAGCCGGGCCCTTGAGCGTCAAGCCATTCCCGCACCTGCAGCGCGATGCGTTCTGCCATCTGGCGATCGGGGCGCGACAGCCAGTTGGGCGCAGTCCCGTCCTCGCTTTCGCCCGCGTCATCATCCGCTTCTTCGTCGACGCCCTCGCCTACCTGGCGCCAGAGAGCGACGTAACCGCTCCGGTCCTGGCCCTGGTGCGGTTCGGCGGGTCGGTCGAGGCCGAAGTTCGCATGTCCGATCCCGGCGATCGCCCGGTCCACGAAATCAAGCACAGGCTGCGCGGTACGGAACGAGCGGTCCAAGCCATACTCCCGCAGTTCGCGAGGAGCGAGATTGCTGCGCAGCATGCCCGCATTCTGTGCAGCCTCGCCCATTTCGCGCCGAACTCTGGCGGCTGCCCGGCGGAAGTTCTCGGGTGACGTGCCCTGGAAGCGGAAGATCGCCTGCTTGTAGTCGCCCACCACGAACAGCGTGCGCATCAATTCGCCGGGGCGGTCATCGTACTGGCCAAGGCCCGCCCAGAACTCGCCCGCCATGGCGAAGATGATGTCCCACTGCGCGGCGTTGGTATCCTGCGCTTCGTCCACGAGAATGTGGTCGAAGCGCCGGTCGAGCTTGTAGCGGATCCAGTCGGCCTGCGCGCGGTTTCCCAGCAGGTCGGCCGCGCGCCGGATCTGGTCGTCGAAGTCGATCAATCCCTCGCGCTGCTTGGCCTCGTCCCAGGCGATCGCGAAGGCGCGGCCAAGGCGTAGAGCCGGCACGAGCCGGTCGGCAAGATCGAGCAGCGCACGGGTGGTGCGGATCGCGGCGATGCAGGCGACAACGCGCGAGCAGTAGCCCGGATAGTCCGGGTCGAGCTTGTCCTGCGACTTGCTGGACCGCGGCTCACCCTTGTCGGTCAGGAAAGCCTTGGCCAGCGTGTCGAGGCTGGAAAGCCTTTGCGCGGCATCGCCCAGCAGCCACTCGCTCATCGTATCGACCGCGGCGAGGCCGGTCTTCGTACCCCATTGATGGTTCACCTCCATGCAGCGGCGCAGGGAGGCGACATCGAAGTCAGCGTCGGCGCACTGAGCGGCGAGCGCTTCCCTGTCGGCATTGGCTGGCAGGCCAAGAAGGCGCAGCACGTTCGCCCGCATGTCGCCGGCCTGCCAGCCACCGGGACCGAACCACGCGCTGCGCGCCGAGGCGCAGCGCAGGAGGAATTCCAGCACCGCATCGGGCCCATGCCGCAGCGACAGTTGCTCCACCGCGCGCAGCAGTTCCGGATCGCCCAGCGGATCGCCTTCCGCATCGACCAGCAGATCGGACAGCACCTGCCGCGCCAGCAGATCACGCTCGCGCTCGTCCGTCGGGCGGCTTCCGGGGATGAGGTCGGCTTCCTGAGGGAAAGTCGCCAGCAGCCACTGCGAGAAGGCGTGGATCGTGTCTATCCGAAGCCCTCCCCCCGGGCTGTCGAGCACCGCCGCGAACAGCGTGCGCGCGCGCGCCTTGTTGGCGTCGGTGCCATCGGCTCCGATAGCGGCAAGGCGCATGCCGAGATCGACGTCGTTAAGACGAACCCATTCCGCCAGCGTGCCGTTGATGCGAGCCGCCATCTCGGTCGCACCGGCCTTGGTGAAGGTGAGGCACAGGACCTGCGAAGGCTCGACGCCCGGCTGCAACAGCAGCCGCAGCACCCGCGAGGAAAGCACCTGCGTCTTGCCCGTTCCCGCCGAGGCGGACAGCCAGACCGTTTCCTGCGGATCGACTGCACGCATCTGGTTGCCATGCAGGGGATGGACGGTGGCCGGCCCGCTCATGCCCGATCCTCGTTGTCCAGGGCGGTTCGCGCAGCCTCGGAACTGCCGAGCGAGGTGATCCATTCGTCGAGCCGCATCAGTTGATCGTAATCGGCATAGCTGCCGAGTTCCGGATTGAGGCGCGCGGTGAATGGCTCGGCGCCCAGGATCCAGCGGTCCAGCGCATCATCGAGATACCGCCGTGTCTCCGGCAGGAAATCCTCGCGAGGGATGCCCGACTTCTTCTTTCCCTCAAGCACGGGTTCGAACATGTAGCCCATGTCGCCCGCCTTTGCCTTGGCCATGGACCAGTATTCGAACGCCTCGGCAGCACCGTGGACGCCCTCGAACCCGCCCGCCTCTGCGATCAGGCCCACAAGCCCGAGTTGCAACGCGAAGCCTTCCTGCACGCGGGTTCCGCTAGGCGGCTGGCCGGTCTTGTAGTCCACCACGGCAAGCCCGCCATCGGCCAGCCTGTCGAGCCGGTCTGCGCGGCCATGGATGCGAACGCCCCGGTGCAGCATGTCACCCTTCGCTTCCACGGACAGCACCGTTCGACCAAGGGCCTTGGCCTCCAGCACCATGCTCTCGAACGTCTTCAGAGCTGCACCCAGCCGAGGCCACCAGAGCGCGCGCATGAGCGGGTGGGCGTTCTTCTCGACCAGCACTTCCTGCGCGATGGCATGAAGGCCGCCTGCAGGCTCGCCCGCCTCGTGCCAGCGCTGCATGATGAGGTGCGCAACATCGCCCTTCCACGCAGCGCTCGGCTCGGCATCGAGCGCATCGATGCTGCGCAGCGCGAGAATGGCGCTTGCGTAGAACTGATAAGGATCTCCCCGCAGCCGGTCGAGGCCGGTGACCGACAGGTCGACGAGCCGCTGCTCGGCAGTCGGCATCGGCTGGGGCCTGGGACTGGGCGGCAGCGGCGCAGCATCGTCGATGAGCCGTGCCAGGCGGACCGCTCCGATGCCCGCGTTCTTCTCCAGATGGCGCGGAAGCTGGTCGCCCAGCATGGCGCGGACGCGAAGGACGAAACGCGAGGGGATGACCGGACCGCCCTCGTCCCGCTGCGCCCAGCTCAGCACGACTTCGGGCGCGCCAAGCGCAGCGGCCAGGTCGTGCGCCGCGAGCCCGATGCGGAAGTCGGCACCGGGAACGCCCAGCGCGCGCAGCACGGCGGGAGGGAGCAGCGAATCCTGTGCAGGGCTCGCCGGCCAGACGCCCTCCACGAGACCGCCGCAGATGACGAGGTCCGCGCGGCTCATGCGGGCTTCCAGCAGACCATAGATGGAAACGCGTGGGTGGCCGCCCCAGGGCGGACGAACGGACACGCGGTCCATCGCATCGCGCAGCACGGCGTGAAGCTCGCGCGGATCGAGCATGGTCCCGGCCGCACCGGCTGCGGCGCGAAGGTCCTCGACGAAAGCACTCAGCGCCCGGCCATCCGGGCCGCTCCACAAGGTTTCGCCGCAAAGCGCTTCCGCCGCATCCGCCAGCAGCCCCAATTGCGCCTCCAGCGGCGCGGCATCGCCAAGGTTCATCACGGGGGCGAGTATGGCCTCCACCTGCACCCACCATTCGCCCAGGTGCGCCTTCGCAGCCACATCGCTCAAGGTGGACAGGCCCACTCCCGGGCGGGGCCCGCGCAGAGCGAGATCAAGCTTGCGGGCATTCTCCAGCCAGCTCGCTCGCGATTCCCCGCCTGCCAAGGGATGCACGAGGAGGGCGATGAGAGGTACCGGCGCCGCCTGCTCCGACATGACCTCGGCCAGCAGCAACATGAGCCTGCCGGCTGCCGTCTGCGGCAGTGGGCGACCGGCCGTATCGTCCGCCTCGATACCCCACCGCTTCAGGTGCGCCACGACCCGGGCCGCCAGTCCGCGGTCGGGCGACATCAGCGCCACGCGCCGCTCGGGCGTTTCCAGCGCCTGACGGATGAGCACGGCTATCGCCTGCGCCTCCTCTCCGGGATGCGCACTTTCCATCAGCCGCACGTTCGCAAGCCGCCTGTGTTCCGCCGGAAGGCTTACCCAAGAAGCGGAGGCACGGGGTGGCAGGAACAGGTTCGAGATCGCACGGCTGCGCTCTGGCGGCGCGGCTGCCAGCCCCGAGCGATGCCAGGGCTGCACTTCCGCGCGCGAAATGCCCATGCGATTGAGCAGGAGCTTGAGATGGTACTGCGGGTGCGTCACCGCATCGCCACGTGCGAACGGCGGATCGTCGTGCTGCAGCGGCTTGCCTGCCGTGCCCAGTTCGTTCCACACCTCGTCGGCGAGCGATAGATCGAGATCGGGCAGGACAACGCTGCCCCGTTCCATCTCGCTGACCACCCGCAGCAGCCGCGCAAGGGCGGGCGAGGCGCCGGTCACGCCCGCAGCCACGACGGGACTGGCAGGCGGGTTCTCGCTCCAACGCAGGGCTGCGTGATCGAACAGGCGGTTGCGCCGCTCGGGCGCGTCAACCTCTCCTCGACCGGCCAGTTCCGCGATCCAGTGCTGCTGCACCATCAGGAACGTGCGGGTGTTGTCGGTCCAGTGGCCGGCCATTTCGCCGACGATGCCGATCACCCGGTCCGAGAGCAGATCGATCGGCGCGATGCCTTCGGCGATAAGGCGATCCATCGTCTGCCCGATCTCCCAGGCACGGCGGAGCAGGGCAGCCCCTTTACCGGCGCCAGGCCCTTCCACCTCGCGCAGATAATGGGCAAGCCTGAGCCAGCGACGCATGGGATCGGCGGCAGGTGGTATATCCGCGGCGCCAAGCGGATCGAGCAAGGGCCCGAGTGTCTCGTCCAGATCCAGATCGCCCACGACCGTCATGCGCGGCAGCAACATGCCGGTGCCTGAAAGGCGGACGAAAGCCTCCGTCACTGTGCGCACCGTTCGGCGGCTCGGCAGAAGCAAGGTCAGCCGCGCGAGGCCAAGTTCGCCTTCGGAGTAGCGCGGCACAAGTCCGGCCACCAGCGCATCGGCGAAACCGCGGTGAGCAGCGATGGAGTAGACGCTGGGCCCCGCCCGTTCAGGCACGCGCCATCCACTCCTCAGTCGGCCTGATCGCGGAAGGTTCACCCACTTCGAACCACAGGCCCATGTGCGAGATGCCGTAGAGACGGCCCTCCTCGATGGCGCGGCTCCACAGTACGTTGGTGGAGAAGGCGCCTTGCGGCGCGTCCCGCAGAAGGCGATGGGAGACGAGCTGGATGCCGGTGAAGATGAAAGGCGCGACCCGGCCTGGTCGTCGCCGCGTGACCCGTCCTTCGGGGTCGAGGTGGAAGTCCCCCTCCCCGCGGTAGTTCATCGCCCGGGTATGCGGCACCATCAGCAGAAGCGCGTCCATCCTTTCGGGATCCCAACCCTGCGAAAGCTCGGCGAAGACGTCGGACGGCCCGTCCAGCCAAAGATTGTCGCTGTTGAGGCAGAAGAACGGATCGGGCAGCAACGGCGCGGCTTTCACCATCCCGCCGCCGGTCTCGAGCAGCAGATCGCGCTCATCCGAGATCACGACCTGAGGCGCCACCTTGCGCAGCTCGAGGTGCCCTTCCAGCGCATCGGCCATGTAGTGCGCGTTCACCACCGCGCGGCTCACGCCTGCGCTGCCGAGCTTGTCCAGCGCGTGATCAATCATGGACTTGCCCGCGACCCTTACGAGGGGCTTGGGCTGGGTGGCGGTGAGCGGACGCATCCGCTTGCCAAGGCCCGCAGCCAGGATCATCGCGGTATCGCTTGCCAGAGATTTCGCGCTCATCGCTGGAACGTGCCTCCGTCGGCGTCCCGAAGGGCCGCAGGAATGTTGGCATCGAACCAGACCGCGACGGGCGCCAGCGCCGGATGCGCGAGATCACGCTCAAGAAGGGCCCAGACACGCGGGATGAGATCGAGGTAGCGCGGTTTCCCGTCGCGCTGCCACAGCCGCACGAAGATGCCGACGATCTTTGTGTTCCGCTGCGCCCCCAGCCGCGCATAGTCTGCGAGCAATGTGTCGGGGTCGGCCCCGGAACGCTGCACATAATGGTCGAACATCGCCGCCTCGAGTTCGGGCGTCACATCGCGGCGAGCGTCCTGCAGCAACGAGACCAGATCGTAGGCAGGGTGGCCGACAAGCGCATCCTGGAAATCGAGCAGTCCCTGCTTTTCCAGGCTGCCGAGCAGCATGATGTTCTCGGCGTGATAGTCGCGCAGCACGGTCACTCCCGGTCGCTGGCGCGGCAGGAGATCGCCGAGCGTCTGCTCCCACGCGCGGGCGAAGCCGTCGGCGTCCACCTGCAGGTCCTGCGCCCGGCAGTACCAGTCGATGAAGAGACGCACCTCGCGCAGGTACTCGCCCAGCGAATAGTCGAGGAAGGGACCGGGCGGCAGCTGGTGCAACCTGGCGAGTTCGCCAACCGCAGCTGCGTAGACGGCGCTTTCATCGTCCGGCCACTGGTCGAGGTAATCGCGCATGCGCGCCTCGCCGAAGTCCTCCAGCAGGACCAGACCGGCGGCGCCATCCTCTGCCAGGATGCGTGGAGCGCGCATGCCATTTTCGTCAAGCCAGCGCGCAGCGCGCAGGAACGGCCCCGGATCCTCATTGGGCGGCGGAGCGTCCATAAGCATGGCCGTCTCTCCGCCGGGCTTGCGCAGGCGGAAGTACCGGCGGAACGATGCGTCGCCGGCAAGCGCTTCGATCTCGGCGTGCGCCCACCCGGCGGCGGCAAGGAACGGCTCCAGACCGGCTGGCAGGGTCATGGGATTTGTGGCTTGGTTTTGCGTCATTTCGGAATCCGCCCTAACCAATCGGCACCGCCTTCGACAATGGCGATCCTGCCTCCTTCCGCAACTTCCAGCGCGATGGAGAGGCAGCCCGGCTCATGATCGAAGCCGCCTGCGTGATCCGGCCACTCGGCGATGAGCGCCGCACCTTCGCGATAGTCGTCGAGACCGATCTCCTGCGCTTCCGAAGGGCTCTCGAGCCGATAGAAGTCGGCGTGGACAAGGGGTATGCGAACGCCCGGCGGATCGTAAGGCTCGATGATGGAAAAGCTGGGAGAGGGCACTTCGCCTTCGTGGCCCAGCCCGGCAATGATGGCCCTGGCAAGCGTGGTCTTGCCCGCGCCGAGTCCACCGGTGAGCGCGACGACGTCGCCCGGCCGCAGCACATCTGCGATGTCACGCCCAAGCCTGTCCATTGCGGCGAGATCGGGCAGCGCGATCATGGCAGCTCGATCACAGCGCTGGTGCCTTTCCCCGGCTCCGATGCAAGGCGAAGATATCCGCCGTGCGCTTCGACCAACTGGCGGGCTAGCGGCAGCCCCAGACCTTGTCGGCGGTCCATCGTCTTGCCGTCGGCGTTCACTTTCATCCCGTCGAGAGCGCGGGCCAGACTGCGGCTGTCCATCCCCGCGCCCTGGTCCTGCACGAGTATCTGCAAGGCGTCACCCTCGCCGCTCGCCGACTTGCGGCGCGTCAGGCGTACGAGGATGCGGCTTCCCCTTGGCGATGCAGCAATGGCATTGTCGACGATGTGGCCGACTGCGCGCGCAAGACGCCGCCGGTCCGCCACCAGTGGGCGCATCAGCCCGTTTGCCTGCAGATCGAGTGTCAATCCGGCCTTCTGGAGCCGTCCTGCCCGCTCTTCCACCACACTGCGCACCAGAGGCATCGGATCGAGCTCCTCCAGCTTCAGGGGAAGCAGCCCGGCTTCGCTTTGCGAAAGGTCGAGCAGGCTGTCGATGTGCTCGCCAAGCTTGGCCGAGGCATCAATGATGGAACGGACGTAATCCTTCCCGGCCTCGCTGAGTTCACCGCCGAGGCCGAAGTCCAGCATTTCAGCGAAGCCGCCGATGGATGTCAGCGGCGTGCGCAATTCCTTGCTCATGTTGGCAAGGAAGCGGGTCTTGATCGCATCCGCTTCGATCAGTGCGGCGTTGCTTTCCCGCAGCGCATCTTCCGCCTTCTGCGAATCCGTGATGTCGAGCACTGCAAGAAGCCCGTTGCCGTCCGGGAGCGGAACGCCCGCGAACTCCAGCATTCGCCCATCCGCAAGCGCGATCCGCCCCCCTTTCTGGGAGCGGTCGAGCGTGGCCGCCCGCATCACGTTGCCCACCGTCTCCGCTTCCGCGGGGCGCTTCAGGCGCGCGGCGATCTTGCGGAGCAGTGCTTCGATGTGCGGGTGCGTATCGAGGAAATCGCTTTCGAGCCCCCAATCGGCTGCAAAGCGCCGGTTCCATATTTGCATCCGGCCGTCCGGCGCGAACACGGCGATCGATTCGAACAGGCTGTCGAATGTCGCCGTTCGGGTGCGCAGGAGAGTATCGCGCACGGCCGAAAGGCGCAATTGCTCGGTGCGGTCTTCCGCAATCAGCAGCAGGCCGCCATCGGGCACGGGCTGGGCAACGATGCGAAGGTGCGTGCCGTTCGCCAGAGCCCAGGCCTCTTCCTGCGTGGTGCCGGACGCGAACCAAGCCGCCTTTTCACGCCGCCATGCCGGAAAGTCCCGCGCTTCGGGGACGCGCCCTGCATCGCGAGCGGCATCCAGCAGGCGTTCGAACGCCGGAGGGTCCTGCAGGACACGCGCGTCGAGCTTGAACAGGCGCTGGAACGGCTGGTTCGCGAAGGTCAGCCGCTTCTTCGCGTCGAACTGCGCAACACCGGCGGAGAGCTGGTCGAGCATGGCGCGCTGTGCTTCGCGGAAGGCGCGGAAGGAGCGCGACATCTCCTCAAGGTCTTCGATGTCGACTGCATAACCGGCGACGCCATCTTCGCCGAGCGGGAGGTCGCTGACCCTCAGCGCGCGGCGCTGCCCGCCGATCGTGGTGGAGACGATACGCTCGATCGGAACGCCCTTTTCCATCGCCTGACGCGCCACATGCCCGGGCGACAGACCTTCCACCGATTCGATCAGCTCCGTGCCTTTGGCGACCACCGCTTCGGCGCTGTCGGCGCCAACCGCCGCGACGTAGGCATGATTGACGAGTTGCAGCTCGCCGTAAGGGCGACGGAACCACATCGGCATCGGCGCGGCTTCGATCAGCGATACCAGAGCATGGAAATCGCCACGCGCCCGCGCCGCTTCGTCTCGCAGGCGCGAAAGTTCCGTTTCGCTGTCGCTGAAATCGAAGATCCAGACCATGGCCGCTCCGCCGGGCGAGACCTGCGGATCGGCGAGGTGCCCGCGCAGCGCCAGACTGCGGCTCGACCCATGCGGCGTCGCCACCATCCGGAACGGTGCCGCCGTCTTCTGGCAGCGACGTACCGCCTCGGTCAGTTCCGCGAGCTTGTCCGCAGGCAGGCCCCGGCCGTTTCCATCGAGCTCGGACAGGAACTGCGGCATCCCCTCAAGCCCCAGCCATTGCGCCAGTCGAGGGCTCGCCTCGATCCGGCCGTCGGTCCGCACGAGCAACGGCAATGCTGGCGATTCCTCGACCATCTTGCCCAGGCGGCGGGCTGAGCGCAGCTGCCCCTCAGCCCGCTTCTGCCGCGCGCGCGCCGCCAGCACGGCCCAAGCCGCGGCCATGGTCCATATGCCAAGCAGCAGTCCGATCAGAAGCGGCAGGAAGCGCGATAATTCCATCGTGCGCAGCTATGCTGTGCAGGACTTGCGCTGACAATGGGGGATGGCGCGAAACTGGTAGATACGCGCGCCCGCGCAAGCTTTCCCGGCGAAGAGGTTACCTTCCGCTGCCCGGCTCGCGACATCACAGCGCGGCATGAGCCTTCTTTGTCGCCCGCTATCGCGCCTCGAAAAGGACCGCTTACGCCGCCAGTACGCGCCGGACCGCCTGTGATGGAGGGGCATCCGCCACAGGTCACCTGCCCATGCCCGGTAGACCGGCAGGCAGGTAGAGCGATTAACGGAAGTTGTCGGCGTAGGCCTGAATCTTGAGCCGGCGCGGAGGAGTGGAATGAACTTCCGCCTCGATCCCGTACCGCTCGGCATAGGCCTTCGCATCTTCGCTCGTCGGGAAGCGCAGAACGACCTGCTGCTGCGTGTCGCCAGAGCCGGACCAACCCATCAGCGGGTCAGCCTTCTTCGCCTCGGCCGGGACAAACTCCAGAACCCATTGGTCAAGCAGCGCCTTGCCGGACTGCATGGCGTTCTTCGGGCGTTGATAGATGCGTGCGCTCATGGGCGAATGCCTTGCCCTCGAATCAGCTCAAAAATCAAGACGCAATCAGCCGGATCACGCATTCCTGCCACGCTCGAACGCGTTGCGGGTCTTGAGGCTCGGGTCCTCGTTCCAGGGCTCGTCAGGCCAGCGATGCCGGGGATAGCGCCCCTTCATTTCGCGTTGAACGTCTCGCCACGATCCGCGCCAGAAGCCGGGCAGATCGCGCGTAGTCTGTATTGGACGCCCCGCAGGAGAAGTGAGCTTGAGAAGAAGCGGCCGCTGCGGCTGACCGAAACCGGGATGCCGGTCCAACCCGAACAGCGCCTGCACCCTGACCTCGACGGATGGGCCTCCCTCGTCCTCGTAGTCGATGGCATGGGTGCTGCCTGCCGGACTGCGAAACTCCGCCGGAGCCAGTCGTTCGAGTGCCTGCTGCGCTTCCCAGTCGAGACGATTCCTCAGCGCCTGGTGCACTGCGCCGCTATCAATGCCGTCGAGACGGCGCCCGAGCAAAGGCCCCAGCCACTCTTCCAGGTCGGCGAGCAGGGACTCCTCGGATAGGGCGGCGATGCCGGCGTAGCGGGCACGGCGCAGAAGCGCCTCGCTACCCTTGCCCATAGGCATCTGCGCAAGGCCCCGAGTGCGGATACGCTCGAGCAGGAAAGCGCGGATGGCCTCCGGATCGGGCGCCGGATCAGGACCGCTGGCGAGCGTTATCGCCCCCAGCCGTCGTTCGAGCCGCGCCTCGACCCGCCCCTCGTCCTCATTCCACCGCAGCACGGCTCGACGCTCGACCATATCGGAGAGCCATGCCTCAACCTCCTGTGGTTCCAGCGAAATGCCCGAGAGAATGCGGGCGCCGCGAGCCTGCCCCTGAGCATCGCCGATCACCATCCACTCGCGCGTGGCAAGCGGGGATACCGGGTCGAGAACATAGCCCCGTCCTCCCGCACTGAGCCAGTTCTCGCCCGAGCTATCCCGTCGGCGCGCCAGCATGTCCGGTCGCCCGAGCGCCAGCAGGATGCCCGGCGGCACGTCATCGCTGCCCACCGCATTCTCGGCCAAGGCCTGCGCCCGCCGTGCCCAGCCCGAGGCCAGCTTGCGCGAAGCCTCGGCGCGGGGCGAGCGATCGGCATTCCACCGCGCCAGGCGCTGCACCAGATCCTCGCTGCGCCCTCCAAGGCCGCGTTCTTGCAACAGCAGCGCAAGCCGCGCGGCCCCTTGGCCCGCCCCAAGCTGCGCGCCCCGCAGGATCATCGCCGCCTGCGCCGGATCCATCGGCAGGCTCGCGACCTTGCGGCCGAACGGAGTTATGCGTCCCTGCGGGTCGAGAGCGCCCAGCCCAGCAAGGCCTTTTCGCGCCGCTTCCAGAGCAACGAGCGGGGGCGGGTCGAGCCATGCCATAGCTGCCGGGTCGCCCGCACCCCACTGCGCCAGCGTCAATGTCAGGGGCGCAAGATCGCTAGTCAGCATCTCTGGCGGGTCGAACTCGGGGCGGCCGGCATGTGCGGCCTCTTCCCAGAGGCGGTAGGCGATACCGGGCCCCTGCCGCGCCGCGCGGCCGGCGCGCTGCGCGGCGGAAGCCCGGCTCGCACGGTGAGTGACGAGCCGGGTGACCCCGGCAGCCTTGTCGAACTCCGCGCGCCGGGACAGGCCTGCATCAACGACCACCGAAACGCCGTCGAGCGTCAGGGAAGTTTCGGCAATGGCTGTCGCCAGCACGATCCTGCGACGTCCGTCGGGATCGCGTCGGATCGCGGCTCGCTGTGCGGAAGGTTCGCATTGGCCGTGCAGCGGGAGGACGAGTGCGGAGGGAAGCTTCTGTGCCAGCCCTTCACTCACCCTCTCGATCTCGCGCACGCCGGGAAGGAAGGCGAGGACGTCGCCCTCGGTGTCCCGCCAAGCGGTGAGCACTGCCGAGGTGGCGGCATCCTCGATCCGGCGATCCGGGGCGTGCCCGAGCCAGCGCAGTTCCAGCGGCCACGCCTTGCCCGCGCTCTCTATCACCGGCGCGGCGTCTCCCAGCAGGCGAGCGAAGCGTGTTCCGTCGATCGTGGCGGACATCACCAGTATGCGCAGATCCTCTCGCACCACCGCCCTGCTCTCGATTGCGAGCGCAAGAGCCAGGTCGCTGTCGAGATGGCGCTCGTGGGCTTCGTCGAACAGGACGGCCGAGATGCCCGCCAGTTCGGGATCCGACAGGATTGTGGAAACGAAGATCGCCTCGGTCATCACCAGCACCCGCGTGCGGGCGGACCGCTTCACGTCGAGGCGGGTGACGTAGCCGATAGTCTCACCGGCAGGCTCGCCAAGCTGCTCGGCCATGCGTTCAGCGGCGGCACGGGCCGCAACCCGGCGCGGGCTGAGCAGCACCACGGTCCCGGTGCACCAGGACTGGTCCAGCAGGGCGGGCGCGACGACGGTCGTCTTGCCAGCGCCGGGCGGAGCGATGAGCACAGCACCGGTCGTTTTGCGGAGCGCATGGAGCAGTTCAGGCAGAGCAGCATGGATCGGAAGCATCACTTCCTGCCTAGAGCGCTAGCCGGGCCAAGGAAAGCGCCGTCAGGCACGAGTCCATCGCACCGGTTCGGCTGTAATTACAGTCTGTTCATGTTCGGAACGGATCAAACTGTCCCGGGCATCCACTCTTCCTAAAGACTTGTCATCAATATGACACCCACTCCGCGCTGTTTCGTCAACAATACGCAGAATGCTTTCATAATGCATCGAGCCGGCCAATACCCCCTCAGCATCGCGCAGTATCTGCGGCTGCGCGCGCACATACCGCCAATGTACGGGCTGCTTTCCATCAATGCCGCCGTTCTTGCGTTCACCCATCGCGCGGTCGCGCCCACAGGACTGGTCTACACTTTCCCGGCGATCCTGATCACGGCATGCATGATCCGCATGCTGACGTGGATGCGGCCGGTCAATCCCGCCGAACTCGACCCCGAGAAGGCGAGGCGAAGCATGTCTCGCACGGTCATCGTTGCCGTGCTCATGGCTCCCGCTTTCGTTGCGTGGGCGCTCTGGCTGGACCAGTACGGAGGGCCGTACGAGCGTGGCCATGTCGCCGTTTTCGTCTCCGTGACGTTGCTCGGCTGCGTGTTCTGCCTCAGCTTCCTGCCGCTCGCGGCGCTGGCGGTCAGCGTCATCGTACTCGGCACGTTCCTGGCCTATTCGGTCTGGATCGGCACCGAGGTCCTGATCGCCATTGCCTGCAACATCGTGCTCGTCGCCATGGTGATCCTGAATATCCTACGGGATTCCTATAGGGCTTTCGTAGAGCTGGAGGCATCGCAGCGCGATCTTCATATCGAGCGCCGGCAGGCCCAGGTGCTGGGCGAGGAAAACGCGCGCCTCGCGCAGACCGATGCGCTCACGGGGATGCCCAACCGCCGCTTCTTCTTCGCCACTCTCGAAAACCTGCTCCAGCGCTCGGGCGAAGGAGACACCTTCACTGTCGGTCTTATCGACCTCGACCGCTTCAAGCCCGTCAACGACACTCACGGCCACGCTCATGGAGACCGGCTGCTGCAGGTTCTGGGCGGACGCATGATGGGGCAATGCCCCGATGACACGATCGTGGCGCGGCTCGGCGGGGACGAGTTCGGGCTGATCGTGATGGGCGGTGCCCAGAAGGCGGAACATGTCGCCAACGAACTGTGCAAGGCCATCCGCGAGCCCGCCCGCATCGGCGAGGCGCTGGTGTCTGTCGGTTGTTCGGCAGGGCTGGCTGTCTACCCCGAGACCGCTTCGAGTGCCGACCTCCTGTTCGACCGCGCGGACTTCGCCCTCTACCATGCGAAGAACCACAAGCGCGGCCAGTGCGTGCTGTTCTCCGAAAAGCTGGAGCGGCTCATCCGCACCGAGCAGGCGATCGATGCGGCCTTGCAGGGAGCAGACCTCGAGGAAGAGCTTTCCCTGGTCTTCCAGCCCATCGTGGCGACGGAGGATCTGGAGTTGATCGGCGTGGAGTGCCTCGCCCGGTGGCACTCGCCTCGTCTGGGCGAGATCGCACCAGAAGACCTCATCGCCTCTTCCGAGCGCCTGGGCCGCGCCCGCGAAGTCACGATGACCCTGTTCGACAAGGCGCTGACCGGTCTGGCCCGCCTGCCCGCTCCGCTGCGCGTCTCCTTCAACCTCTCTGGCAACGACATCGGCAATCCCGGAACGATCGATGCCGTGCTGGCGCGCGTCGCCGAATCCGGGTGCGATCCCCGGCGCTTGCTGATCGAAATCACCGAATCCTCCCTGATAGCCGAGATGGACAAGGCCAGCGCGGCCCTGGAACGCCTGCGCGAAATCGGCATCCGCATTGCGTTGGACGATTTCGGCACAGGCTACTCCAGCCTCTCGTCACTCCATCAGTTGCCTCTCGACATGGTGAAGATCGACCGCAGCTTCTCCCGCCGGCTTGACGAGGCCGCCGGGCGCAGGCTCATCACGGCAATCCGGCACCTTGCCCGCTCGCTCTCGCTGGAATGCGTCATCGAAGGCATCGAGACCGAGAACCAGCTTGTCAGCGCAAGGCTGGCGGGCTTCTCGCTTGCCCAAGGCTTCTTCATATCGCGCCCGAAAGCGATCGAGGACGTGCTGCGTGGGCTGTCGGAAGCGAAACCGCTTCAGGTGAGTACGGCTCGTTAGCCCTCAACCCGCGCCGCGTGCACCGTAGTCTATGCGGATGCGCACCCACTCGCCGACCTGTGGCTTGCCGTTGATGCGTGGTGGCAGCACCTGGAACTGCCAGGCGGCATTGAGCACCGCGCGCCCGAAGCCGGAGCCGCGCGGCGATTCTCCGAGGATCTGGCAGTTCTCGACGCGGTAATGGTCGATCGTCTGGCAAGCGATCATGCCCCAGCCGCGTGGCGGGACGTTCGCCGGAAGGTAGCCGCCAAGCTGCGCGTCCGTGGGCTCCTTGAACCAGTCCGCGTTGTAGAGCACTGCGCCGCCGGGTCCCTCCCCCGGGCCGTAGGTGGAACCGCTGCTTCCTCCGCCCGGTGCGGCAGCGCCGCTGCCCGCGCGCTTCATGGCACCGATGTCCGCCGCCGCCATGTCAGCGCGGGACACCTTGAGGAACGAGAAAGCAGGCTTTTCCGCAGGGGTCGGGACCTCGACAGGAGGCACCGGTGCTTCAACCCGGACCTCCTCCTGTGGAGGCTGCTCGTCCTCTCGCTTCTCACTACGGGGAGCCTTTTCCGCCGCCTTCCGGCCGCTGTCCGCATCGGCTCCGGGAATGTCGAAAGTGACCGGATTGCTGGCCTTCTTCCGGAGCTCGGGAGCGACCGTGGTCTGGTAGATCGCGATCAGCAGCGCCAGCACGACGATGCCTGCCGCAAGCAGCGTGGAAATCAGGCGTTGGCGGGGCGAGCCGGGCTGGTAGCCCGTGACTGCCCGATCGGCGTCGGAGGGCATGGCGGCGCTTCATTAGTCGAGCCGGGCTCGCGCCGCAATTACGGCAATGTTTCAGACTGTCGCAAACGCAAGCGGCCGCGCATGCAGGCGGTCAATACCGGCGGGCGACCGCGAATTCGACGGCTTCTGCCATGGCAGAGCGGGCTTCTCCCGCAGGGAAGCCGGCGATGGCATCGATCGCGCGCTGGGCATAGAGCCGGGCCCGTTCGCGAGTGGCTTCGACGCAGCCGTGGCGATTGATCAGGTCGACCGCATGGGCGAGATCCTCGTCCTCGGTTCGGAATCCGGCGATCGCCTCCTCCCAGAACTTGCGTTCCTCGGCATTGCCACGGGCGTAGGCAAGTATGACCGGCAGGGTCATCTTGCCCTCGCGGAAGTCGTCGCCCTTGTCCTTGCCCGATTCGCTACTTTCCGAATCGTAGTCGATCGCATCGTCGACGAGCTGGAACGCAATTCCCAGATTGCGACCATAGGCGTCGAGCGCCTGCTCTTCCGCCTCGCTCTTCTCGGCGACGATGGCGGGAATGCGGGTAGCGGCGGCGAACAGCGCGGCAGTCTTGGAGCCGATGATCTGGAGGTAATGCTCCTCGCTCGTCTCGATCCTGCGTTGCGCGGTCAGCTGGTCCACTTCGCCTTCAGCGATGATGGAACTGGCCTTGGAGAAGACCTTGAGGACCTTCAGGCTGCCGTCTTCCACCATCAGCTCGAAAGCGCGGGTGAACAGGAAGTCCCCCACCAGCACCGTCGCGGGATTGCCGAAGACGATATTGGCAGCGGCCTTGCCCCGGCGCATGTCGGAGCCGTCGACCACGTCATCGTGAAGGAGAGTTGCTGTGTGGAGAAACTCGACCGCGGCGGCGAGCTTGTGGTGGCGCGCGCCCTGGTAGCCGCACAGCTCTGCCGCAGCGACCATGAGCATCGGCCGCATCCGCTTGCCCCCGCCCGATATCAGGTGCCCGGCCAACGACGGAATGAGCGGAATTTCGCTTTGCATCCGGTCAAGAATGACGGCGTTGACGCTGTTCATGCCGGCGGCCGTGAGCGCCAGCATGGGAGCAAGGGAAGGCTGGGGCCTGCGCGACCGCAGGGCGACGACATCTGCACTCATCGCCCCGGGCTTTGGGGGCAAGCTGCTCGCAACGCAAGTGCATTTGCCACCAAGCGGTAGATCGAGCCGACTGGCAGAGGCGCGCCCACCGTGCTAGCGGCGCCCTTATGACCCAGGCCACGCCCAACCCCGCCACCGCGCCGGATACCCCGGCCGCCGATCCCGTTCTCGCCGCTTTCCGGGCCAGCATCGACAATATAGATGCCGCCCTGATCCACATGCTGGCCGAGCGCTTTCGGATCACCAAGGCGGTTGGCGAATACAAGGCGAAGACCGCTCTTCCCGCGTCGGACCCAGGCCGGGAGGAACGGCAGATCGCGCGGCTACGGGCGCTTGCGGAAGACGCGCACCTCGATCCCGACTTCGGCGAGAAGTTCATCCGCTTCATCATCGACGAGGTCATCCGCCACCACGAGCGGGCGAAAAGCGCAGGCTGACGTTCAGGCTTGCCTGGCATCGAGCCGATCCGGAAAGTTCGGCCCGGATCACGTGGCTGACGGCGAGCGATTGCCTAACCGTTCGCCTTTTCCGCTGCTTGTCTCGAGACGCGGGCGGAGGCGGCCGCCTGCAGCGAGGCGGTCAGGAAGGGGCAACGCCCGGCGCTGCCCCTATCCGGCTCACTCTTCCACGAAACCTTGAAGGCGGCCCATCAGGGTCTGAATACGGGTCGCTGCCTCGGTGAAGGTGGTGACATCTTCGCGGTTGCCGTTGCCGCGCGCTTCCTTGGCCGATTCGAGATAGCCTTCAAGGTCTACCTCGAGCGCGTCGACCAGCATTTCGATCTCGTCCGAAGTCAGAGGGACGTTGATGGGCGTGGACATTGAAAACTCCTGCAAAAGCGATGCGCGTCAATTGACGGGGGCCGCCGCGATGGGCAACCGTCCTGCAAACGGTTACCCCCGAAATGGTTTCGGCCCATCCTGCCTCACGCCGCGATGCGCGGCAACCGCAGCTTGACCAGAAGGCCGCCAAGATCCTCGCTCTCGGCAAGCTCCACCGTGCCGCCATAGATCTCCACGACATCGCGGACGATGGCGAGACCAAGGCCGGTGCCCGGTTTGCCGGTATCGAGCCGCGCCCCGCGATCGAAGATGCGCACGCGCTCAGCTTCCGGGATGCCAACACCGTCGTCCTCGATCCAGATCTCGCAGAACCGCTCGTTTGGCGTGGCATCCACCGTCACGAACACGCTGCCGCCGCCATACTTGGCAGCGTTCTCGATAAGGTTGCCGAGTAACTCCTCGAGGTCCTGCTTCTCCATGGCGACGACCACGTCATGGTTGCCGTCAAGATCGAAGCGCGCCTGATCGTAGAGCCGCTCCACCGCGCGCAGAACCGCTTCCAGGCTCGGCCACACATCGGCCCGGGACTGCCCTACGGCGCGCCTGCCTACCGCCCGCGCCCGGGCAAGGTGGTGGTCCACCTGCCGGCGCATGACCGCAGCTTCCCGGATTACGGTGTCGGCAAGATCGGGCGCCTTGGCAGTGGCCGCATTCATCACCACGGTTAGCGGAGTCTTGAGCGCGTGCGCCAGATTGCCCGCGTGAGTGCGCGCCTCTTCCGCCTGCCGCTCGGTATGAGCGAGCAGTGCGTTGAGCTCGTCCACCAGCGGCTCGACCTCGCGCGGAAGCGGATCGGTGACGCGGCTCGCGCCGGTCGCGCGCAGCTTCTGGATCGCCCGGCGCACATGGCGAAGGGGGAACAGGCCGTACCAGGTCTGCATCCCCGCCATCAGCATAAGGCCGAAGCCCAGAGCGACGAAGCTGTAGACCAGGATGGAACGAATCATCTTGATCTGTTCGTTCAGGTCCCGCCGGCTTGCCGCGACGGTGAACATCCACTGAGTGTCACTCCCCGGCAGGATGATCGAGCGCTCCAGCACGCGCAGCGGTTCGCCGGGGAACTGATCGCTGTCATAGACGTGAGGGTGCGTGTCGAAATGACCTTCCGGCACGACAAGGCTGCGATCCCACAGCGAACGTGAGGGGAAATCCTCATGTCCCTTGGCACGTATCTGCCAGTAAAGTCCGGAATTGGGTTCAAGGAAGCGCTGGTCGCCGAGCGGGCGGATGAAGAAGACCTCGCCGTCGGGGCCGATCTCCGCCGAGCCGATCATGCCGGTCAGCATGTAGCCCAGCTGCTCGTCGAAGTTGCGCGTGACGATGCCCGTGACCGTATGGTCGAGAGCAAGCCCGCCCGCGAGGAGGAGGAACGATACCCACCCCGCCGCGATCAGCATCATGCGCCGCGCGAGCGAGCCGGTCGAGGCCGGCCGCCCGCTGTGCGGCGTGCCCGCGCCGGCCAGGCCGGCCTCAGCCGCGGCCGGGTTCTGCGGGGTCGTCGAGACTGTAGCCAAGGCCGCGGGTCGTGGTGATGACGTCTGCGCCCAGCTTCTTACGGATGCGCGTCACGAAGACCTCGATCGTGTTCGAATCGCGGTCGAAATCCTGATCGTAGATGTGCTCGATCAGTTCGGTACGGCTGACCACCTTGCCCTTGTGGTGCATGAGGTAGGACAGCAGCTTGTATTCCTGCGCCGTCAGTTTGACAGGCTCTCCGGCCAGAGTGACGCGGCCCGAGCGCGTGTCGAGGCGCACCGGCCCGGCGGTCAATTCGCTGGAGGTATTCCCCGAGGCGCGACGGATCAGGGCCCGAAGGCGTGCGATCAGCTCCTCGGTCTGGAACGGCTTCGCGAGATAGTCGTCGGCGCCGGCATCGAGGCCAGCGACCTTGTCGGACCAGCTGTCACGTGCGGTAAGGACGAGAACCGGGAAAGTGCGGCCTTCGCGGCGCCACATGCCAAGGACAGTCAGCCCGTCGATCTCAGGCAGGCCAAGATCGAGGATCACGGCGTCGTAGTCTTCGGTAGAACCGAGGAAGTGCCCGTCCTCGCCATCTGCGGAAAGGTCGACGGCATAACCGTTCTGCTCCAGCGTGGTCTTGAGCTGGTTGCCCAAGGTGGGCTCATCCTCGACGATCAGGATGCGCAATTTGTGGTCCTCCCTCTATGAACCAAGCTGAAATGGGGCGAATGGCTGAAGCGGTCAAGCAATGGAAACCCCCGAGGTTCCCATCATCGCGGCAGGTGGACCTTACCGGCTTTGGCCGATGATCCTGCCGGTGCGCGCATCCACGTCCACGAAGTGGACTTTGCCATTCTGTATGAACTTGAGGCGGTAAGCCATTGCCGCTGGGTCGTATTCCGGACCCAGGTACTGCATGCCGTTCATGCGTGGAATGACCTGCCGTTCTATCTCGCGCAGTGGGCGGACGTTGCCTGCGCGGCGCTCCTTGCGCACTTCCCCCTGCTCGCCGCCGGCATCCGCCCGCGCGGCTTCAGGCATGGAAAGGAGGCCGCCTGCCAGTACAGAAAGGACGGCCAGTGCGGCAAAAGGAGGAGGAAACCGTTTCATCACGGCTTCGGTGCCTAATTCCCACGCATTGAACAAGTCCTGAATGTGTGCGGAAGGTGGCTGAAAGGATTTGCCGAGCGCCTTCCCATAGCCGCTGCACGGCTGTAGTGCCCTCGGCATGGCACTCGCACCGATCCTCAGCTGGGAAGGCCTCGGCCTCGTCCAGGGCAACGGCTGGCTCTTCCAGAACCTCGACATCAACATCGGCCCGCGCGATCGCCTCGCGCTGATCGGACGCAACGGCGCGGGCAAGACGACGCTGCTGAAGCTTATTGCCGGGACGGGGGATGCCGACAAGGGCACCCGCTCGGTCCAGCCGGGCACGCGCGTCGTGACGCTGGAGCAGGATCCCTTCTTCACCGGCTTCGACACCCTGCTCGACTTCGCGATCCACGAGCCCGACGCGCCGCCCCGCCACGAGGTGGAGGCCATCGCCGACCAACTCGGCATCGACCTGTCCCGCGAAGCTGCCAGCGCCTCCGGCGGTGAGCGTCGGCGCGCGGCGCTATGCCGCGCCCTCGCCTCCGAGCCCGACCTGCTGCTGCTCGACGAGCCCACCAACCACCTCGACCTTGCGGCGATCGATTGGCTGGAAAGCTGGCTCCAGCGCTACAACGGGGCGTTCGTGGTCATCAGCCACGACCGCACGTTCCTCACGCGGCTGACCAACGCCACGCTCTGGCTGGACCGTGGCAGCATCCGGCGCCGGGACATCGGCTTTGGCGGCTATGAGGCCTGGGAGAACGAGGTCTACGCCGAGGAGGAGCGCGCGGCGCAGAAGCTAGACGCCAAGCTTAAGATCGAGGCGCACTGGCTCGAGCGCGGCGTCACCGCCCGGCGCAAGCGCAACCAGGGACGCCTTGCCAAGCTGTGGGAAATGCGGGCTCAGCGCGCTGCAATGATGGGACCGCAGGGGGCCGCCAAGCTGGCGGTGCAAGCGGACGACAGCAAGACCAAGTCCGTCATCGTCGCGGACAAGATCACCAAGCGGTTCGGCGAGCGGGCCGTCATCAAGGACTTCAGCCTGCGCATCCAACGCGGCGACAGGATCGGCGTAGTCGGCGCGAACGGCTCGGGAAAATCCACGCTGCTCAAGCTCCTGACCGGCGAGATCCAGCCCGACGAGGGCTCGGTGACACTGGCAAACACGCTGAATGCCACGGTCATCGACCAGCAGCGCAGCCTGATGAGCCCGGAAAAACGCATTCGCGACGTCATCGCCGAGGGCGGCGACTGGATCGACGTTCGCGGAGTGCGCAAGCACGTGCAGGGCTATCTCAAGGACTTTCTCTTCGACCCCGGCATGGTCGAGGCAAAGATCGGCACGCTTTCGGGAGGCGAGCGTTCGCGCCTGTTGCTGGCGCGGGAGTTCGCGCGCACATCGAACCTGCTGGTCCTGGACGAGCCGACCAACGACCTCGACCTGGAGACGCTCGATCTCCTGCAGGAGGTCATCGCCGATTACGACGGCACTGTCCTGATCGTCAGCCATGACCGCGACTTCCTTGATCGCACGGTGAACGTCACGCTCGGTCTCGACGGGTCGGGCCATATCGACGTGATCGCAGGCGGCTATGCCGACTGGGAAGCCAAGCGGCGGGAGCGCACCGCGTCCTCGGCGAAGAAGGCCAAGGCAGAAGGCGCGCCGCCGCCTCCGCCGATGCCCTCCAGGAAGGGGAAGCTCTCGTACAAGGACCAGCGTGACTACGAACTGCTCCCCAAGCGCATCGAGGAACTGGAAGCGGCCATCGCCCGTGACGAGGAAGCCATGGCCGACCCCGCGCTCTACACGCGCGACCCGAAGAAGTTCGCCGCCCTGACCGATGCCATCGCCAAGGCTAGATCGGAGAAGGAGGTCGCTGAGGAACGCTGGCTCGAGCTCGCGGAGCAAGTGGAAGGCTAACGCCCGCGGGCTTGCCAAGCGCTCTTCTTTATAGGAAAGCGCCTAAACCAGATCGGTTCGGGAGCCTGCCATGATCAACCGCATTCGCGACATTCGCCTCCAAAAGGGCTGGACGCTCGCCGACGTCGCCGCCGCCTGCAATCCGCCAACGACGGCGCAGACAATCGGGCGGCTCGAGACGGGTATGCGCAATCTCTCGCTCGTCTGGATGAACCGCATCGCCGCTGCGCTGGGGGTGGAGCCCGAAACTCTCCTCCGCAGCGAAGGCAACGAACCGCCGATGCTGGTGGCGACCCTTGGGGAGAAAGGCCCTGAAGCACTGCGGAAGCCGATCGAGGCGGTGGCGCCGAACGCGCTGTCCGCCGAAATGCCATGGGTCGTCCTTGCCGTGGACGCGGCAACGGGCGAATACCGGTCGGGAGATCAGGTCTGGCTGCGCCAGCATGGGCCGCAGGACGGCTCGGCGCTGCTCAACCGCGACATCCTTGCGCCGCGCGGCGGCGGCCATTTTGCCTTCGGTCGCCTGATCGAGGCATCGGACGAGGCAATCGTCATCCTGCCTCCCGCCAGTGGACAGGCCCGGGTCACGGTGGAACAACCTGCGTGGCTGGCGGTTGCCGAGATGCTTGTCCGCAAACTCTGAGGCGTCGCTTCCCTTGCACATCCTCTCGATCGCGACGCTGTTCCCTAACCCGGTAAAGCCGTCCTTCGGCATCTTCGTGGGGAACCAGATGCGAGCGGTCGTCGCGCGGGGAGAAGTCCAGCTCACCATGGTGAGCCCGATCGGCGTCCCTCCCTGGCCCCTGTCCGGCCGCGAACCCTATTCCCGGCTGAAGACCATTCCCGAGGTAAGCGATGTCTCGGGAATATCGGTCCACTACCCCAAGTTCCCGCTTTTTCCGAAGATCGGCGGAGACACCAATCCGGGCTGCATCGCCCGAGCCATCCTGCCCCTGGTCCGGCGCCTGCATGCGGAGCGGCCCTTCGATCTTGTGGACGCCCAGTTCTTCTTCCCCGATGGACCCGCAGCCGCGATCGTCGCGCGTGAGCTGGGTCTGCCCCTGACCATCAAGTCACGTGGAGCGGACATCCATTTTTGGGGCCAGCGTCCCCGTGCGCTCGAACAGATGTTGAAGGCCGCGAGCCAGGCGGCCGGACTGCTCGCCGTCAGCGAGTCCCTGCGCGAGGACATGGTGGCGCTGGGTATGCCCGCCGGCCGCATTGACGTGCACTATACCGGCCTCGACCGCGAGAAGTTCCATCCCATCGAGCGCGGCGCCGCCCGGGCGTTGGTCTCGGCCATGCCCAACCTGCAGATCTGGTCGGAAGGCCCGCTTCTGGTGACGCCCGGCGCGCTCATTCCCCGCAAGGGGCAGGGCCTTGTCATCGAGGCGCTCAGCCGGCTTCCCACAGCGCGGCTTGCACTGGCCGGCTCAGGCGAGGACGAAGGAAGGCTGCGAGCGCTGGCGAAGCGGCTCGGCGTCGAGGAAAGGGTTCACTTCCTCGGGCTCGTTGACCATGAACTTCTGCCCCATGTCCTGTGCGCTGCCGATGTGCTGGTCCTGCCGTCGGCCAGCGAGGGGCTTGCCAATGTGTGGATCGAAGGGCTCGCCTGCGGCACTCCCATCGTCATACCCGACGTGGGCGGTGCGCGGGAGATCGTCGCCGACGAGACTGCGGGCCGCATCGCCGCCCGCAGCCCCGAAGCCATTGCCGCAGCCGTCCGGGACATCCTCGCCGCCCCTCCGACGCAGGCAGAAGTCGCCGAGCACGTCAGCCGGTTCAGCTGGGGCGTGAACGCAGAGAACATCGTCCGCTTCTGGATGAAGGTGCTACGGGGCGAAGAGGCCGACCAGGCGCCAGACCGAACACTGGAAGTTGGCCTGAGTTGACCAAAGGCAGCGGCCGCATCGCGAGTGCGCCGTGCAACTCAGGCAGGCCAGTTCGGCAGCCTAAGCTCAGCCTGCGGGGTAGCGAAGCCTTCCCAGCAGCCGCGTCACGCTGAACCGTTCGTCCGGGGTGCGAAGAAACTGCGCCTTCGCCTTTTCGAAACGCATGATCCCGTCGATCCGGCGATCAAGAAAGGCGCGCGTCTCGACCTTGTCCTCGCTCGTGTCGCGGGCGAAGACGTGAAGCGTGGCGGCATAGATCCCGCCCAGGATCGCTCGCTTGGTGTAGTGGTTGTAATCGGTCGCGGTATCGCCGGCGAGTCGCCACATGGCATCGGCGCTGCGCCAGCCCAGCCGGGTCGAGGCAGCGATGTTCTGTGGCATCGCCATGATCGAAAGCGCACGAGTGAGCGCCTCTTCCCGCCCCCCCACGGCCTCGAGGCGAGCCCACACGAGACGACGGATACGCTCCCGTATCTTCATGTTGGAAAGCGCCGCACCTGCGACGCTCTCGGCCATCGCTGCGTCGACATGATCGATCCATGCCGCGATCATCGCCATCGGCCCGTCCTGGAACGCGAAAGCCGCGAGCGCCGGGTCCACGCCATTGGCGACTGCGGCCTGTTCCACCGCCTCGGGGCTCCAGCCGTCGAACACGGCCGCATCCGCGATGGCTGGCGCAAGACGGCGGCGCAGATCGCCGAGCGTCGCATCGGCAGGAGCATCAAAGGTCATATTCGTCGCCATCAGAACGTGGGTCCGTAGACGGGCTTGGCAGCCTTCAGGTTCTTCTTGGCGTACGTGTTGATCGTCTCGGTGAGATTGGCGCTGCCGCCTTCCACCTTCGCGTAGTCTCGCGCGCTTCGTCCGGAGTTATCTGCCCGATCGGGATTGGCGCCAGCTTCGAGCAGCGCCTTCATCATCTGCATGTCCTTGCGGTGCACTGCGAAGATCAGCGGCGTTTCGCCCGCGTCGTTGGGAGTGTCGGGATAGGCCTTCTGCTGGAGGAGCAGCGCGGCGCCCTCGCGCCAGCCAAGGTTCACTGCCAGCTCCAGCGCGGTGCGACCGCGATCGTCGGCCGCGTTGACGTTCGCACCCTTGCCGACGAGGTAGCTGAGCCAGGTCAGGTCGCGGCGGGCCGTGACGATGTGCAGCGCGGTCTCTCCGGTGGTCACGTCCTTGGCGTTGACGATCTGCGCCGAATCCATCAGCGCCTTCTCCACCTTCTCGCCTTCCTTCTTCTTCACCGCCTCGAGGAACTTGTATCCCTCCGAGAAATCCGCATGGGCCGGGCTTGCCACCAGCAACCCCATCGCGATCGCCGGAGCCATCGCCCTCAGCCCCGTTGCCTTGAGGATCCCTCGCGAGGCGGCCACCACGCTGCGGATCGAAATCTTCAACACGTCAACTTCCTCCAGACACTGGTAATTCGCGCGATCCCGCCACCCGCGCCTTGCATGAGGACGCTTAGCAGGTCATGAACCCTGGCGCCATGACCTACCTGTTCCGTCGTCTCGCCCCTGTAGCCCTTGCGCTTGCGACCGGGCTTTCGCTTGCCGCATGCCAGCAGCAGTCCTCGGCCGAGGCGCCGCCGCTCGAGGGCGCCGCGATCGGCGGGCCGTTCACGCTGGTCGACCAGCATAGCAAGCAGGTCACATGGGATTCCTTCAAGGGTCGCTGGCGCATCGTCTACTTCGGCTACACTTTCTGCCCCGACGCCTGCCCGCTCGATGTGCAGGCCATGATGCGCGGCTTCTCTTCCTTCGAGAAGGCGCATGCTGCGCGGGCGGCGAAGGTGCAGCCGATCTTCATCACCATCGATCCTGCACGGGATACGCCCGAAGTCGTGGGGCAGTGGACCGCCGCCTTCGGGCCGCGCCTCCTCGGCCTGACCGGCTCGCCCCAGCAGGTCGACAAGGCGGCAAAAGCTTTCGCATCCTATTACAGGAAGGGCGAGGAAACGCCCGGTGGATACCTGATGGATCATAGCCGGATCGCCTACCTGATGGATCCGGACGGAAAGCCGATCGCCATGCTTCCGATCGACAAAGGCCCGCAGGAAGTCGCCGCCGAACTCGCCAAGTGGGTGAAGTGACCAGCCCGCCTCCTTCCGGCAAGCCCTTCTGGGAACGTCCTCTCGACCAGCTCAGCCGCGAGGAGTGGGAGGCGCTTTGCGACGGCTGCGGACAGTGCTGCCTGCACAAGGTCGAGGACGAGGACACCGGCGAGATCTATCATACCAACGTCGCGTGCAAGCTGCTCAACCTGAAGACGGCCCAGTGCAGCGACTATGCCAATCGCCGCAGCTTCGTGCCTGACTGCCTGAAACTCACGCCCGAGACGGCGGGCCGCTATGCCTGGTTGCCGCCGAGTTGCGCCTATCGTCTGCGCGCCGAAGGCGATCCCTTGCCCGAATGGCACTACCTCGTCAGCGGCAGCCGCGACACGGTGCACGAGGCAGGCATGTCTGTTGCCGGCAAGGTCATTTCCGAGGACATCGCGGGCCCGCTGGAGAACCACATCGTCTGGCCCTATGGCGACGATGACGATCTCGACGAAGACGAGTTCGGGAATGACGATGCCGCGCCCTGGGACATCCTTCCCTCACGAGGAAAGGACTGAGCATCGTGCTGGACTGGTTGCGGCGCGATCCGGCAAGCGAGCCCATGGTCGACGTCGGCGGCCGCCGCTTGCCAGTGGTGATCCGCCGGCTCGAACGAGCCCGCCGCATGACCATGCGGCTGGCTCCCGACGGCAGCGAGGTCCGCATCTCTGTTCCGCACTGGACCCGCAGCGCGGAAGCGCTCGCATTCGCCACCAGCCGGACCGACTGGCTCGCCGGACAACTGGCCGCCATTCCCGCATCGTCAGCTATTGGCGATGGCAGCGTGCTGCGCTTCCGGGGTGACGACCTTCGTATCGTCCATGACCCTGCCGCGCCGCGCAGGCCGGTGGTCGACGACGGCGACCTTCGCCTTGGCGGGGCGGCCACCTCGCTTACACCGCGGGTCCTGCGCTGGCTTCAGGAGGAGGCCCGGCAACTTCTCTTGACCGACCTTGCCGATTACTGCGCAAGGGCGGCCCTGCCCTGCCCGACGCTTGCCCTCTCCAGCGCGCAACGCCGCTGGGGATCGTGCGCTCACGACGGCACGATCCGCATCAACTGGCGCCTCATCATGGCGCCCGACATGGTGCGACGTTCGGTGGTGGCCCACGAGGTCGCCCATCTCGTGCACTTCGACC
This sequence comes from Novosphingobium silvae, assembly GCF_009856825.1. GTDB lineage: Bacteria > Pseudomonadota > Alphaproteobacteria > Sphingomonadales > Sphingomonadaceae > Novosphingobium > Novosphingobium silvae. The sequence continues at coordinate 75,355 of NZ_WVTD01000003.1, forward strand.
ATTCCCCCGCCTTCCATCATTGCCTCAAGACCACCTTCGAAGGCTCGGTGCACGAGGCCAACCGGTGGCTGAAGGCGAACGGTCGCACTCTCTACGTGCCGTTCGGCTAGCGTTCAGCGGCAAAAGCGCTTAAATGGCTGCCATGCTCAAGCGTTTCGGATACTGGAAAGACGTCAATCCGACCGGCATGATTGCCGACTTCGCCATCGTGTGGAAGCAGGCGGGGAGCAACCGCTGGCGCATCGCTGCCGTCTCGGCCGCCTGTACGTTCGGCGTGTTCTACCTGATGACCACGCAGGAGGCGAAAGCCCCGCACCCGCCGCCGAAGGTCACCTACATCTCCGTTCTCGACGAGCACCGCACCGACGCGCAGATCCTCGCCGAGAACATCGCCAACCAGAAGGACAAGGAAGCCTGGCTGCGCGAGCAGGCGCGGCGCGACAAGGACGTGCGCGAGCTTTACAAGACGATCGGCCGCGTCTCGGGCATGGACGTGGACAAGATCGCCCGCGAAGCCGAGGCGGAGGAAGCCGAGCGCGACCGGGCCGAACGCGCCAGGATCGAGGAAACGCTGCGGCGCGGCGGCATCGCCAATCCCAAGCTCGCTCCTGCCCCTACCGCCGAGTAGGCGCATGCCCGAAGCCCTGAATGCCTGCAGCGCCGACGCGCGCTGGCTTGCCGCAGCGGCAGCGCTTGCAGCACGGGCTCGCCCGCTCAGTGCCCCCAATCCCGGCGTCGGCGCGTTGATCGTGCGCGATGGCCGCGTGGTGGCTCGCGGCTGGACGCAGCCGGGCGGGCGCCCTCATGCCGAGGCCGTGGCGCTTGCCGCGGCGGGCGAGGCGGCGCAGGGGGCCACGCTCTACGTGACGCTGGAGCCATGCGCGCATCGATCCCCTCGTGGTCCGGCCTGTGCCGACCTGGTGTGCGCGTCTGGCCTCGCCCGGGTGGTGGCTGGCTGCATGGACCCCGATCCCCGCACCTCAGGCGCCGGGCTGGCCCGCATCGCTGCGGCGGGGATCGAGGCTGAGTTCCTGTCTTCCCCCGCATGCGCACGCAGCCTTTCGGGCTATCTTACGGCACGGCGCCTCGGCCGGCCGGAGGTGACGCTCAAGCTTGCCCTGTCGCTGGACGGCTGCATCGCGCTGCCGAGCGGGGAAAGCCAGTGGATCACCGGTCCCGAGGCCCGCGCCCATACGCATGCGATGCGCGCGCGTGCGGACGCGATCCTCGTCGGTGGCGGAACCCTGCGCGCCGATTCGCCGCGGCTTGATGTACGTCTTCCCGGCCTCGAAGGGCGCAGCCCGCAGCGCTTCGTATTGACGCGCGGCGGCGTGCCGGACGGTTGGCGCGCGCTTCCAGCTCCCGCTGCCCTGGCGGACATGGAAGGCATCCTTCACCTTTTCGTGGAGGGCGGCGCGGGCGCTGCAAGCGCTTTCCTGGCCGAGGGTCTTGTCGACCGCCTGCTCATCTACCGCGCCCCCATCCTGCTTGGCGGCCGCTCTGCCCTTGGCGACATTGGCCTCGGCTCGCTTTCCGAGGCACATGGACGATGGCGGATGACCGAGCGCCGCCAGCTTGGCAGCGATACCCTTGAAGTCTACGAGGCCTGCAACCCTGCAGGGAGCTAGCTGAATGTTCACCGGAATCATCACCGCCATCGGCACTATCCGTGAGAGCCGCCATGACGGCGACTTGCACGCGGTCATCGGCTGCCCATTTGATCCTGCGGGGGTTGCCATCGGCGCCTCCATCGCCTGCTCGGGCGTCTGCCTGACCGTTGTCGACAAAGGCGGCATGGCAGGAGACGCGTGGTTTGCAGTCGACATCTCCGACGAATCGATCAGTCGCACCGTACCGGGCCGGTGGGAAGCCGGCCGACAGCTCAACCTCGAGCCTGCACTGAAGCTTGGCGACGAACTGGGCGGGCACATCGTCACCGGCCATGTGGATGGCGTGGGTAAGGTCGTCTCGATTACACCGGTTGGCGATTCGCGCCGTTTCGTGATCGCCGCACCCCAGAATCTAGCGCCTTATCTCGCACCCAAGGGATCCATCACGGTCGATGGCGTGTCGCTTACCGTCAACGAAGTCAGCGACGAGGCTGACGGCACCTGCCATTTTACCCTGAACATCATCCCACACACCGCCGAGGTGACGACCCTCGGCACCTTGCGGGAAGGGGATGCGGTAAACCTCGAAATCGACGTGCTTGCCCGTTACCTGCAGCGCATGCAGTCCTTGCGCAGCTGATCCAAACGGTAGAGGCGCAAGCCGCGCTGGCGTTGACACAACTTCGAACAGTTGCGTCAACGCCGGTGCAAAGAAGCGTCAGCCCGTTACGTCCGCGACAGCCGCGATGAACTGGTCGATGTTGCCCATCGTGAGCCCGGCGACGTTGATGCGGCCCGACGCGGCGAAGTAGATACCGTGCCTGGAGCGCATTTCCTGCACCTGCTCAGGCGTGAAGGGAATTATCGAGAACAGCCCGTTCTGAGCCCCGATCGGCGTCAGGTCCACGCCGCCGGTGCGACCGGCCGCAGCGAGCTTGGCACGCACCGCGCGCATGCGCTCGCGCATCTCGTCGAGTTCGGCGAGCCACTGCTTGGTCAGCGCCTCGTCCTCGAGAACCAAGCGCACGGCAGCGGCGCCATGGTCCGGCGGCTGCGACCAGTTTGCGCGGGCGAGCGCATGGCCGTTCGACATGATGCGCGGAAGGTCGGCCGGATCGGCAGCCATGGCATAAAGGGCGCCGGTGCGGTCGCGGTAGAGACCGAAATTCTTGTCGCACGAATAGCACACCAGCGCTTCCGGAACGGCGACGAGCACGCGGCGCAGACCGTATGCGTCCTCTTCCATGCCGAGGCCCAGGCCCTGGTATGCAAGGTCGAGCACGGGCAGGACCTTGCTCTGCGCGACCAGCAGCGCGATCTCGTCCCACTGCGCATCGGTATAATCGATACCGGTCGGATTGTGGCAGCAGCCATGCAGCAGGATGGCATCGCCTTCCATTGCCGAAGCCAGCGCCGCGCGCAGGGCGTCCATGTCGGCGGCGCCTCCGGCCGCGTGGTTGAACTCGAGCACTTCGAGGCCGAGATCGGCGCAGATCTGGTTGTGATTCGGCCAGCTTGGCTTGCCAACGATCACGCGGCGATAACCCGCGCGCTTGATCATCGCGAGCGCGAGACGCAGCGAACCGGTTCCGCCCGGCGTCTGCATACCCTCGATGCGGCCGCCCATGTCGGGGCTGTCCTTGCCGAAGATGTAGGGCATCAGCTTCTCGACGAAGCCCATGTCGCCCTCGGGACCAAGGTAAGCCTTGGAATCCTGTTCCGCGACCAGCTTCGCCTCGGCCGCCTTGATCGCCGCGAACACGGGGGTGTCCCCCTCGCCCGTGCGGTAGACGCCGACACCGAGGTCGATCTTGTCGGCCCGGGGATCGGTGTTGTGGAGCTTGATCAGCGCCAGGAGCGCATCGGCGGGCTGTTGCGTGAGGTCATTGAGCATGGCGGGCGGCCATTAGCCTTGCCTCGACCTCAGCGCAACAGGCGAGTGCCACGGTTTGCACGACAGCAATAAAGTTGCGTCAGAACGGCAGCCAGCTCTGCTTTTCCGAGAACTTCATGTAGCCGATGTTGGCGCCGAGCCGCAGGCCCGCGCCTGCACGAACCGGTATCAGGACGGTGTTGCCGCGCCGCAGGTAGCTGACGGTGAACCCGCCGACGAGGTAGGCCTGCCCCTCGCCCGCTCCGAAGCGATGGTAGAGGTCCTGCGTATCATAGAGGTTGTAGACCAGCACGAAGGCGCTGCCCGCGTTCGCCCCGGCATCGAAGCCGATCGAAGGGCCCGTCCAGTAGACCGGCCGCTCCCCTTCGATCTTGTGGTGCATCGTGCCCGAGCCATAGCGCAGGCCGACGGCGATGGCGCCGCCTGCCTCACGCCCGACGATGTAGGCGTTGGGTTCCCCCTGCTTGGCAAGAAGGTCGCGGATGACATCGGCAAGCCCCTTGGCGCCCTTGCCGAACACTCCCTCGGCTGCGCCGATCAGGTCATCCTCGCGGTAGGTCGCGCTAGTATCGCCGTTGACGACCGCAGGCGGCGATGCGGGCGCAGGCGAGCCAGGCGTTACCGGAGCCGCCGGCTGTCCGCTCCAATCGGCAGGAGGCGGCGCATCGACGGGCATGCCGTTGCCCGGGTCTGCAGCGGGCGGCACTGGCGTATATGTGGTACCCTGACCCAGGTCGCCGTCGATGGCGGCATCCGGGTCGACGGTGGTTACCTGTGCGACGGCGGGTGCCATCGGTGTGCCGAGCGCGAGCAGCGCGGCGATTGCCCCGATGATCCGGCCGCGGCCACGAAGGCGCCCCGCCTGCGCGCCCGCTTCGATAATGTGCTTGCGGTTAGGCATGAGTTGACCCTCCACTGGTGTGCTGCCCTCTTCATCGAACATGCCGACGAGCCCCACCCCGCGCCCCTTGCGCGGTCAAATTGGTGCCATCCCACAAGAATCCATGGCGCCTGACCTCGCAATGAACGGACGACGATCCGAGTCGCTTTTGCGGCGGAGCGAATCCCCTTCGGCTGCTTTCAGCAACTTTCTCGTAAATCGACATTTGCCAGCGCTTCGCCCCTTGCCGCCCCCGATAGTGCTCGCTATAGGGCCCGCCTGAGCCGCATCCGGAGACGTGGGTGAGTGGCTGAAACCAGCGGTTTGCTAAACCGTCGTGCCCTTAAGGGGGCACCCCGGGTTCGAATCCCGGCGTCTCCGCCATGCGCCTATGGGTCAGGCGACTCTAACCATCTGAAATCTTTAGATTTTCTCATGGATCGGGTCGCCCTGTTGGTGGGCGTATCACCATCTGCCCACCATCCCCATTTGCAACGTTATGCAGCGGATGCCCAGCGCATCGCACCAGCCGTCAGGTCGGCCCACGCCTGTGCTGCGTCATGCTCCGGTAGGAACCGGCGCAGATCATCTTCGCTCAGCCCGCCTTGCGCCATGAGCAACACCGTGGTCGCGTTGATCGTCAGGACAGCTTGCGTACCCTTGCCGATGATACCGAACTCCGCGTCACGGACGTATCGGCAACGGTGTGCGACGTGCAGCAGTCCACGAATCGGGTGGAGCATGATGTCAGGGGTTTCAGCCATGTAAGCTGCGAAGGTTGCAAGGCGGATGGTATTCGTTTGCCAATCGACCACCAGCGTTTCGCGCTGATCGTTGATTAGAAATGCGATGGTGGTCGTCATGTCGTTTTCTCCAACGAAAATTAAGTGGCTTGCTTCCTCGAGCCGATCTCACGCGCGGTCCGGGTGCGCCATGTGGTTCCATGCGTAATAGAAATCTCCGCTAGCCATCGCTGCGCGAGCGCTCACGGTTTCAGGCATGATCGCATCGCTAATCCGCAGTGGCAGTTCATCCAGCGCCACCGTACCAGCTAGCCATGCCCCGAATGCTTCGCCTGCGTCGTCGCTGGCACTGGCAAGTGCGCGGGCGTTGTTTCGCAAGAACGCCTCGTATCGGGCGCGATCACCGTCCGACATGCGGGCAACCCGACCAGCCAATGAATCGCCAGGCCGCCAGTGCTCGAACAAGCGCTCAAGTCGCCGCCCGATGGACACCCGGCTCACTAGCGCGCGTCCCGTGCGGCACTGATTAGCGCCTCAAGTTCATCAAGCCGGTGGCGCAGTTCCTTAACTTCCTGCGTGTCCGCGATAACTTTGAGCGCCTGAGCCGCCTTGCCCGCTTCGCCCACGGTGATGTCGCCAGCAGCCATGGCATCGGCCCAGGCCGAAGGCTCGCTACTGGGCATGTCGATCACCCGGCTGTCCGGAAGAAACCGAGTCAGGACGAACAGCGCGGCTTTGAGGTCGCCCGCTGCTAATTTGTCCTTTAAGACTGTGAACGATGGTCCGACCAGATTGCCAAGGCTTTCCATGGCCGACGCATTAAAGCGACCCTTCGCGCCCAGCTTTCGACCGCCGAAACTGTTGCCTGGCCCAAACCGACCGCTGGCATCGCGTGCCGCCAAATTTCCGTTATTTTCGGTCATTCCACCACCTCCACGCCATGCGCACGCAGCCATTGCGCGACTTCTGCTTCCAGGGACACAACGGCGTTTCCGCACCTGTATCCCTTTGGAAAACCATGATCTTTGCGCCATCTATGCAGCACCGAACGGCTCACGCCTAAAGCGATGCGAAGATGGTCGGCGTTGATCGTGTCGAACCCCGGCAGACGAACCTGCCGGGGAAGTGCGCGCAATCCGCTCACGGGGTTGCGCCCGTCAGAAAAGCGAATGCGTCGTCTCGCGTCGTGTCGGTCATAGCGGCAACTACGGTCACGACTGACGCGAGGAACGGGGAGACGCTGGCGATCGCCTGACGTTCGGCGGTCACCCGTGCATTGAATGCGTCCGCCCAAGCGTATGCCGGGGCCATGTCGACACTGGCGGGCACGGGATCGTCCGCCGATGGTGACGCCTTCGCGTGCTGGCTCGCCCACGCCGTTGCCAGTGCGTCCCGCGCATCGTCGGCCTGAAGGCGCGCATGGATGTCGGCAGGCAGACCGCTCATTGCTGGCGAGCCTTCCGCAACAGCCCTGCGAAATTCGTGATCTTCGCTGGCGATGCGGATCACATCAGGCAGCTTCATGCGCAGCGCGTTGCCGCGATGCTCGACGGCTCGGGCGTCGGACAGGGCTGGCCGTTTCGGCCTCATGTCGGCGTCCTCACGGTCAACAGCGGCAAGGGCGGCAGGGACGGCGCGAACTGCCGCTTGAAAGTGCGTGGGGGCGGTGGGCGACAACATCGTCCGGGCCAGGGCAACCCGCCCGGTAGCGGTAAGTTCGGCGCTCCGCTCGGCCATCGTTTCGGCGGTTCCAGCGAGGGCCGCCACCAGAGGTGCCAGCGACGCCTTCATGGCGGGATGATCCACAATACCATTCGGCGCAAAGAACTGGATGCGGTCCCCGTCCGAAATCTGCGTGCCGTGTGCAGTATGGTTCACTGAAATCGTCATAATTAATCCTTCCGTATAGGTGATGCAATAGTGACGCGGTGATGAAAGCGCGTCAAAGTCACCTGCACCAACTTGCAACTAATTCGTTCACAGTTGGGCGTTCATCGGAACACTCGGAACAGCAAGAACACCATTTCCGGAAACCTCAGAGATATAATAATTTGAAATCCGAAATTTCGTTTATGGAATCGCTGTTCTTGCTGTTCCGACTGTTCCGCTAGGCTCCAAAAGCGAACTGCGCGCGTGCCTGAATCACAGCGTCGCGAACCTGTGGGCGAGTCGCTCCACCTGCCAAATCGTCAGGCGTCAATTGGCCCCGCACGATAAGCACGCGTTCCCATCTGCCGTTGACCTTGAACCGCTCGCCCGTCCGCATCCCCGCGCGCGTCGCCTCATGGCGGCACCAATCCTCCGATTTAGCGTCATCGGCCACGAAGCGATGCAGGTCGGACACAAATGCCAGATCGCCCGGCCATTCCCGTTGGAACTGGCGAACCGCATCCTCTGCGTCGGTCACAAGTGACGCCAGCGCCTTGGCCTTGGCTGCGCTCATCGGCGCGTGTTCGTGCGGGTTGAAACCGTGCAGCGACAGGGTGGCCAGGTAGTGCTGCACCGATGCGATGAACGCCGGGTCATTCATATCGTCGTGCAAGCGCGCGTACCAATCCGCCGTTGCGCACTCGGATGGGTTTTCGATTACGATGATGCGCCGATCCGAATTATCGAATGGCAACGCATCCGGATGATTGGAGAACATCAGCCATCGGCAGCAATTTTTCTCGACCGATTGCGCGCCATACTTCGGATTCAGGTGCCGAAATTCCTCTGTCACTTTTGACTTTAACTGTTCCGCCTTGGTCCATCTCTCGCGACTGTTCCCCTCGCGCACCTCGTCAACGGTGGCGAGCAGTTTCATGGACAACCGCCCATTGTAGGCGCCGAACAGCGTGTCAGCCGATACATTGGCCGCGACGTACCCGCGCAGCACCCGCGTCAGGATGCTGGCCAACGTGCCGCGCCCTGTGCCGGTCTTCGGCGTGAACATGAGGTAGGCTGTGTGCGGCAATTCGCCCGGACGCTGCACGATATGGGCAAGCCACTGTGTGAACCGCACGCGCTCCGCTTCGATTGGCACAAGGTAGGCGATGTGGTGAATGAACGGCTGCACGCGATCCATCCAGTCATCTGGCGGCTGCAAAACCGTGGGCGGCGTCCACAGGTTGAACGCCCTGTCACCAGCCTGTGCCCGTTCCGGTGATCGGCAAAACTCGCCATCGCCCGGCACCCATGCGAGCACGTCAGCACTTCGACGGTCGCGGCTTGCCAGCCATGCCCCGATGACTGGCACCTCCTTGATGACGGGGGCGCCCCACTTGTCGATTTTGCCCGTGTCGATCGCGTGCTTGGATGCTGCCCATTCGTTCACCGCGTCGGCCTTTGACCGCGACCGCTTGGATCGGCGCGACACCACGAGCGAGCCGTTGCCGATGAACACTAGATCGGCGGTCGCCTGTTCCAGCGTCAACACTTCAGGGAAGGCGTCCGCCGCCAGATCGTCGCCAATCCGCTCATCATCCCGAAGCCGTTGCGTCCGACTGAAGTACGAGCGGTTCGGATCGGCAATGGCTTTCGCTATGGCAAGCCGGGCCTTGCGCTCATCGTCGCGCCAAAGCGCCGATCGCATGAACAGACGCAGCATCCGCGCCGGGTTGCAGCCGGTCCACCACGCCAGCGCGTTGGCGAGAGCAAGGTCCGCCGATGAGTGATCGAAAGCGCGGGATTCATCCGGCCAGTATTGCCCCAGGACAGTGCCGTCAGCCGTCCACAGTGCAGAAAACGGGGCCAGCAGGCCCATGCGGGCCAGCGGCGTCTTGCCCGTGGTCGCGCGGCGGATCAGTTCGTCATCATCTGCCGGACCATCGTAACCTTCGCGCGGCGCATCCGCCCAATCGACCGCCGGGAAATCCCCCAGCTTCTCGACATCCGGCACCCAACCCGCAAGGGTGGCGGTCCAATCCTGCGCTGGCTCACCGTGCCACCCGCCCCCGCCGATCGCCATGAAGCGTGCGTGCGGATAGACCTCGACACCGTTGAATTTCCGGCGCTTGTCGGCCAGTTGGGCCGGATCGAGCAGCCTGCCGACGCCGTGCAGCCCCTTGCCGGATTGCGAGACTTCCCACGCGCCCGGCAGCGCCGCCATGATCGCCTGCGCCTGAGCGTTCCACTGCCCTGTGGCCGGATCGGCGCAGTCGTCCAGATCGACGAAAACGAATGGATCGGCCTCGGTGAACACGAATCCTATGCCATTGCACCCGCCCGCCGCATGGGCCGCGATGGCCGTTGCATGATCGGCCCAGGTGCCCGGATCGTTCACGCTGGCAGGCAAGCCGGTTTTCGGATCGAACGGCACTTTACGCGGCTTTGGCTCACCGGGCCGCTGGATAAGGCGCCATGTGACGAACTGACGGTACGGGATGAATGCGGCGGGCACGGCAGGTTGCGCCGCCGTAGCGGTTGCGGTATTATTCATGTGCGAATTGACCTTGTTCCGACCCGTTGCGCCGTCCTGCTTTCGGTGTGGCGGGTCGCTTCGTTTCAGGCGTTGAAGTCGGCGTCGGCGCGGTTACGGCTTTCCCATGCAGCGAGTTCGGCCACACTCCACCGCTTCAACCCGGATGGCAAAACGATGGGCACCGGAAAGTCGCGCTGATCGCGCATCCAGCGGTAAACGCTATGTTTTGTCGTGCTGTAGCGCGTGGCTACGCGGTCAATTGAGAGAAATTCTGCCATCGGTTTGCACCTCATTGCTTCGGGTGCCACCTATTGAAAGCATGATGCGCCGGGATGCAAAAGAATGCGGGTCACGTAAGGCAGACACTTATGTGACCAACCACATTCCCCACCAAAGGCATCGAAAATTGCCCCGCAGTTCCTCGGATTGCCGCGCCTCGTTGACCCATTTAAGCAGAAGCCCACGCTTAACTTTATGGCGCTCGCATAATTCCGCTTCGACGGATGCAGCGACCTCTCCATTTAGGGTGCGGTCAAGATATTCCCCGCCGATGGACATCCGTTGGTCTAACGGCTTCGATTTGTGGGATGGACGGTTCGCAGCGCGACGCATTTCCCCTTCGACCAAGCAGGCAAGCAATTCGCGCTCTCCTGCCCCTAACGGTTCATCGGATCGCAGGAGTGCCGCCAAGTCGTCCGGCTCATGCTGCCTGCCTGCACGCCAGATCGCATCGCGCCAGTGCGTGCTATACGTCAGTGTCACGCCGCACCTCGCGTCATCGCGATCACATTTGCACCACTGTGCCCGTCCAGATAACCGGCCCAATCTGCCATCAGGCGAACACGCTTCGGCATGAGTGTTCCGCGCTGATATGCCGCTTCGGCCTTGTCGGCCAACTGGTGCGCCAATGCGTGCTCGATGACTTCACGCGCATGGCCAGTCGTCTCGCCTGCCCAATCTCGAAATGTGCTCCGAAACCCGTGGACGGTCAGATCAGCCCGGCCCATTCGCTTCAGTACCGCCGGCATGGTCATATCCGACATCGGCACGCCTGCTTTCGCACCAGCGAACACCAGCCCCTTGCGATCGTCCTCACCCGTGGTCGTTAGGATCGCCATTGCTGCATCGGACAGCGGCACAACGTGTTCGCGGCCTGCCTTCATCCGAATTGCGGGGATCGTCCACATTGCGCGCTCCATGTCGATTTCGCACCATTCCGCGTTTCGCACTTCGCCCGATCGCGCCGCAGTCAGGATCGTGAATAGCAAAGCCTGCGCCGCCGTGCCTTCACGCTCTCGCAGTGCGGTGATGAAAGCGGGCGCTTCAGCATAGGGTAGCGCGGCGTGGTGCTTGGCCCGTTTGGCTTCCTTCGACAGCTTCGGCAAAATGGGCAACAGGCCATCCCGGCTAGCTGGATTGTCGCTCCGATGGTTTCGGGCGATGGCGTATGCAAATACCGCTTCAACGCGCTGCCGGACCCGTGTGGCCGTCTCGTGCCGTGCCGTCCACAGGGGCTTGCCGTCCGCTTTATCAACCGGCTGCATTAGGACCGCTTCAACGGCGTTGCGGTCGATCGTTGCGACAGGCTTGTCCCCGATGCGAGGATAGACCCACGTGGACAGTGTGGATTCCCACTGCGCCTTGTGCTTGTCGTTCTTCCACCCGTCACGATTGGCGGACAGGAACGCTTCGGCCACTTCGCGGAGTGTGGTCGGCTGTTCCGTTCCGCGTCGGTCGGCCACAGGGTCGCGCCCCGCCCTGATCTCCGCAGCCGCCTTGCGAGCCTGTGCCAGCGAAACGGATCGGCTGCGATCGTTAGGACTATATGGCCCTAAGCCCAATTCGCGCCGCTTGCCCCCGATTGTCGCCCGGAAAATCCATGATGCCGATCCCGCTGGCGTAATCTGAAGCATCAGGCCAGGAGGCCGACCACCGACAGGGATGCGGGCGCTATGCTTTTGGCCTGATTGGCCCATTTCGGCCACAGTGGCAGCGATGAGGGCGTCCAATTCGCGTGGGTTCAGTTCCTTCGCAACCTTCGGCATTCAAACCACCATCTACCCACCAAAAACACCTGCAACGGTGTGCCATTTGGTGCGTCGGTTTGCAACTGCCATGATTTTCGATGGACAAATTAACCGCAGAAAACCTTCGTTTTGGGTTAAGGTCCGGTCGAAATGGCCCCCTAGGGGGGGTCTTTATGGCGGACGGCGTCTCCGCCACCCTTGCTGTTCAAGCGCACTCAGCCGGTCCCACGACCGGCTGTTTTGCGTTTGGTTTCCTGCTATGTTCCACATCGATTGATCCCGATCGGTCCCACCTCATCACGGGGTATTTTGGGGTACGAGGCGGGGTATTGGAACATAGGTAGGGGTATCGATGCTGACCGACGTGCAGGCGAAGAAAGCGGCGCCTGGTGACAAGCCTTACAAGCTCGCAGATTCGGGCGGGCTCTATCTCTACGTAGCTCCCACAGGGTTGAAGTCCTGGCGGATGAAGTTCCGGTTCCAGGGCAAGGAGAAGCTACTCACCTTTGGCCCGTACCCCCAGGTCACGATCAGCGAGGCTCGCCGCAAGCGAGACGACGCACGCACTAAGCTGCGCGAGCAGGTAGATCCGTCGGGTGCCCGGGAGCGAGCGCGTCAGGAAAAGGCCCAAGAGCGGCTGGAACGCGCGCGCGAGTTGACGTTCGAGCGGGTCGGACGTGCGTGGCATGAGCTCCAGAAGGTCCGCTGGACCGAGGTCCATGCGAATGACGTCATCACCAGCCTTGAGCGTGATGTGTTCCCTGATCTGGGCTTGATGCTCCCGAGCGAAATCGACGCGCCTACGGTACTCGCCACGCTCCGCAAGGTCGAAGGACGGGGCGCAATCGAGACTGCACACCGCCTGCGGCAGCGGATATCGGCCATCTTCGTCTATGCCATCTCGGAGAGCATCGCGACAGGCGACCCGGCCGCCACGGTCACGAAGGCACTTCGGCCGATGCCATCGAAGAAGCGCCAGCCAGCCCTCGTCGCGCTGGACGATCTGCGCGGCGTACTCCGAGACGCCGAATCGTCGGATGCCTCCGCAATCACGAAGCTCGCCTCAAGACTGCTCGCGCTCACTGCCGTTCGTCCGGCGATCATCCGGGGGGCTGAGTGGTCGGAATTCGAAGGGGTGGACTGGTCTGATGAGAGGCACGGCCCTATTCTGGCGATGTGGCGCGTTCCCGCCGCTCGCATGAAGCTGGTGCTCGAACGAAAGGGCGAAGACGCGTTCGACCACCTCGTGCCGCTTTCTTGGCAGGCCGTCGACGTGCTCCGCACCGCATACCGGATCTCAGGCCGCGGCAAGCTCGTCTTTCCCGGGCACCGACACGCACACCGGCCGCTCAGCGAGAACGCGATTGGCTACCTGTATAACCGCGTCGGCTATCACGGCCGGCATGTGCCGCATGGGTGGCGCGCTGGCTTCTCAACCCTGATGAATGAGCGGGTCGAGCGGCAGTGGCAGACGGCTGGGCACGTCGGCGCGTCACCCGATCGCGCGATCATCGACCTGATGCTAGCACATGTTCCGAAGGATCGCGTGGAACTCGCCTACAACCGCGCTTCCTACCTCAACCGCCGGCGCGAACTGGCGCAGGAATGGGCCAATCTGTTGACGGACGGCCTGAGCCTGCCACAAACGCTTCTTGAGAAGTAATCGAGCAAACCGGAGGCCGTGATGGGCGAGGCAAAGCGGCGCAAGGAAGCGCTTCGGAAGGTGATGGTGGACGAACTCAGGGCACTTGCCGCGCCGCCGTCCGAGGCCGAGCAGAAGCTCGCGAGCATTTTGATGGGGCTGTCCGCGAAACAAGCTTACCGAGAAAGCGCGGAGAAATTGGCCTGGGCAAAAATGAAGCCTCGAGAATGCCACGCCAATGTCAGCTTCTATGTGAATGCGGATCCGTCGAAGCAGGCGACGCATGTCGTCGGCTGGTGGAAACAGGCGCACCAATTTGTTCTGCACTCGGTTATCGGGATGGGTCCGAACCTCGTTTGCATCACACCCCAGCAGCGTGGCGTGCCTGAAACTTTCCTATTCGCGCCAGATCCAGAAATCACTTGGGCCGATGAAGGCGAAGGGGTTCGCCGCTTCTACCGCGATGGCATACTGGTGCCGAAGATCGTACGCACCGATCCTGCAGCGGCGACAGGGGTCGCTACAATCGGCCTTGAACGTCTAGCGCACGGAATGGACCCTGCCCGGGTCTGGGACTTGATAGATGATGAAATGGGGCGCCGTTTCTCGCGGTAATGCCCATGGACCCCTGAGCATTCGAAAGTAGCTCCGGCTCCTCCCCGTCCAGGTTCACCCTCATGACGAGCCCAAGCGTCGCGCCTTCCAGGTGAGCGCCCTTCACGCGCTGGACGATGGCTCGCACGTCATAGCCGCGATCAATCTTGCTGCCGATCCAGACGGCCCGGTCGCGCTTCAGGTATCCCACCTTGGTCCCGCGACAGCTGACGACCGCGACGGCCATTCGATCGTGCGGGTTCTCAGGCTCACGGACCAGCCGCACATCCTCGCCGGGCCTACACCGCGCCAGCTCTTCCTGTCGGCTGGTGCCGTCCTCGTTGTCGTGGCGCTCGCCGATCGCCGGCAAGCTGAAGTCGTTCCATCCCATCACGTCACCCTTGAGAACATAATGAGAACAGATTAAATTCCTGTCATCGATTCGGAAAGAGGAATTTTACCGTGGTCAGTCAAACGAACGCCGCCGATCTCGACGACTTGCGTCGCGAGGTCGGGCGAATTGCCGCGGGCGGCGGCACTTGGCAGGACATTACGAAGCCGACAGACTATCGCGCCTTTACCCCTGTGCCGCCCGACTCTCGTTTGGCCAACAACGGACGCACCAAGACGGAGGACGGAGGCACGTCTTTCGGCCGATGGCTGCTCGAGCAGACGGACCGGGGCGGCTTGATAGGCGAGCTCGCGAAAGCCGCGAAGGCCGATCGCGGGTTCCCGAAGGATGGTGACCCAGAGACCGTGCGCAAGCGACTGAACTCGCTTGGCGCGGATCCGGACATGCACGAGGCGCTGGACGATGCAGAGCTCGACTGGGCGAGTTTCTGAACATGAGTGACCGTTTCCGCATCACGACCTTCGGACGGCCTCGCACGCCTTGGCGCCAGAGCATGGAAGAAGCGATGGCCGACGCCATCCAGATGGAACTCGCGTCTTGGGATGCCAGTCGACGGGAGTGGTTCCTGGCGGTCCCGGTGGCGCTTCAGGGTGCGAAGGGCCGGGCGGCGGCATGAGCGCGGACGAATTTCGTACGCGCGAGACGGAAGACTGGATTTATGCTGGCGATCTGGTCGCCCAGCTAGGGCCTCGCGCGGCCCGCCTCGTGTTCGATCACGTCAGGCAGCTGCACCATGCTCGCGACTACGACGAGATGCAGCGATGGCAGGGCATGTTCGGCAAGGTCAAAGCCGTTTTGCTCGCCGAGACTGAGCCGCTGCGGCACTGAGGGCCGCCAGCGGTGTCAGTCAGCAACTTCGCGCGTCCTACGAATTTTATAACTGGATAGCCCCGTGGCTGTTTGACATAGAGGCATCATGGAACGGACTATCATAGGTGCATTTAGCGAAGATCAGGTGGCTACGCTCACCGGCCTTTCGCGTGCCCAGTTGCGCCGTTGGAACAGAGATGGCTTCATCCGGCCGTCGTTCAAAGCCAACGATGATGCGCGCAAACCGTACACCTACATCTACTCTTTCACTGACCTCCTAAAGCTTCGAGTGCTGAATCAGCTGCGCAATAGGCATGGCGTTTCGATGCAGGAACTCAAAAAAGTTGAAAGAGCGCTCGACCACCTTGGCGACGACAAATGGACCAAGCAGAAGCTCTGGGTGTCGAATCGCAAGGTAGTTTTCACAGAGCCGGAGTCGCTTCAAAAGCGCGAGATATCGAGCCGGCAATTTGTGGCAGAAATAGCCCTCGAAGTTGTGACCGCCGATGCTCGCGAGGACATCCAGAAGCTGAATGAACGGCAGGAAGACGCTGTCGGCCACGTAGTCAAGCGCCGCCACTTGCATGCGTCGGAGCCGGTGTTCTCCGGCACGCGTATTCCAGTGTCAGCGATAGTTGACTACATCGAAGCGGGATATACCAACGCACAGATTATAGAGCAATTTCCTGCCTTGAGGGATGGCGACATCGAAGCGGCCCGCCGACAGCCAGAGGCTGCTTGAGCCGGCGGAAATCCTCCATTCCTTTTTTCACCGACAACGACGTTCCGGACGATGTTGGTCGGTTCCTTTGGGATTCCGGCCACGACGTGACGCGCCTGCGCGACGTGATGCTCGATAGTTCAGCCGATCCAGTTGTCGCCGCCGCCTGTCGTCAGCAGGGCTTGGTCCTGATCACGCACAATGTAAAACATTTTCGGGCGATCGTTCGCGACCACGAGGTCACCCGCGGCCAAGTCGACACGCTCAATCGCATCGAGATGGGCTGCAAGCAGATACGATCCAAAGCCAGGATGGAGGCCGCTTTGTCGCTCATCGAAGCGGAATGGGCCCGCGCAGAAGCGCAGAAGACCGGGATGCGAATTTGGATTGGCGACGAAGTGATACGGATACACCGCTGACCGAAGCTCACCGGAGCATCGCCCGACCGGCTTTCGCTATAACGAAGATGCCACTACGATCCGACGTGGGCACGATGAGGCGCCCGCGCGTTATCGCATTACTGGAGGAGCGGATATGAGCAGCCCAGGCTTTGAAGAGCGACAAGAGCGTGAGTTTCGCGCGTGGATTGCATCCGAGGTCGGGCTGAGCCTTGACGAGCTCGAAAGCTTAGACTTCGATCTTGATGCTCAGGTCGGCAATGACGGCGTCACCTACGGCCATGTGGTCACGTTTGGCGACGGGGCAGACCCGGAATTGCTTGCGAAGATAAGCGGCCTTCAAGATGGTCGATGGGTAGCAATCGGCTTTCCGCCTGACGAGCCCGAACCAGATTACGACCAAGGCTGATCGCCAGAGCACTCTGGTTTGCGAGGTTACGCCTCCCGCTGTGACGTAACCTCGCCGTCCGCCCTCCTCATTTGCGACATTGGCTCGCGCGCCATGAAGGCGTTTAAACGCCTCCCCGTGCTCACCTCTCCCGCATCTCGCCGTCGCACTCAGGCGATGGGCAGCGCAGGCCCTCGGCGTTGGCGTCGAGGTGCTTGCGGGTCGTGCGGAAGGTGAAACCGCAGGCATCGCACTCGCACTTGATGAGGCGGGTGCCCTGCTTCTTCCGACCGCTCTGCATTTCGGCCAGCGGCGCGCCAGGCATGGCGCCCAGATCAGCGAGGATCGGGAGAGCCCATTCGCGCCAGCCGTCACCCGCCACGGTAGCAGTCATCTTGCCGGTGAGCCCCAGAGCAGTGGCGCAGCGCTTGAACTTGGGGCCGTGCTTGGCCTCCAGCCCGACAGCGGCGTGGACCAGCTCGTGGGTCAGCACGTCGGCCACGCGGGCGTCGCGCTCCAGTGAAGGCCGCAGGAAGATTTCGAAGTATCCATCGGCCGAGGCGATGCTGCTCCAGCACTCACCGATGGCGTTGCCGCGCGCGCCGGCCGAGGGGAAGCCGACCGAGATCCGCACGTTGCGCGGCAGGGGCGCGCCGACCCGCGCGAAGTGTGGGCGGGCAGCGTCGGCGAAGGCTTCAAGCCACTGCTCGCGAGTGGCGAAGCGGCTCCCAGGACTGGCGATCGAGTAGGCTTCGTTCGCCTCGTTGAAGTGCGATCCCTTGAGATGCTGAGCCATCGTGTCGTCTCCGTTCTGATACAGAGACTGTAGAGCGAGGCACTACACCTTGCAAGCAAAATATGTTGAGCAGCGCTCTACATTTCTCTTGCGCGAATGATCAGAAAGTGTAGAGTGGTCCTCAACAGCAACGGAGGACAATATGAAGATCGTTTCGGTTCGGGATAAGCGTCTCAAGGCTCTCGTGGACAGCCCTTCGCGCACCTCGGTCAAGGGGCTCGACGCTCTGGAAACCCGCAAGATCGTCGAGATGATTGCCGCGATCAAGGTGATGACCAGCCCGCTTCAGCTGCTCAACATCCCCTCGTGGAAGGCTCATGAACTGACCCCCGGCCAGCCCGGCAAGTGGAGCCTCGTGGTCACCCGCAACTACCGCCTCACCTTCCACGTCGATATGGCGGCGCAGGAGGTCCGGCTCCTCGACTACGAAGATTACCACTGAGAGCGCGGGCGGGGGAAACCCCGCCCCTTCCCGCTTCTCGGCTGTGAAAAATGTTGAGCGAGGCTCTACTATTCCGTTGCTATCTGTAGAGTGCCGCTCTATACCTGCTAGGGTGAAGGAGTGTCTCATGCCCAAGCGCGACAATTCAGAATACAAGATCACCGATCCCGCAGATATGATCGTCGACAAGGAGCCGCCGATCGAGAAGCACCCGGGCGAGTTCATCCGCGACGTGATCCTGCCCGAGTACGGGCTCAATGTCGCGAAGACTGCGCGCCTGCTGGGTATCGACAGGGCCGGGCTGCATGGCGTCCTGACCGGTAGGTATGCCGTCAGCCGCGAACTGGCCTATAAGTTCGGAGCCCTGCTGCGCGACGATCTGGCGGACTTCCTGATCGCTTACCAGCATGCCTATGACCTGTTCCAGGAGCAGGACTTGCGCGAGAGCTTCAAAGACAAGATCGAGCGGCTGGCAGCACCCGAAGGGCCTTCATGAAAAAGGCGCCTCGAGCCAGTGCTCGGGCGCCCCTGCTCCTACGCGGAGGTTTTTGAATGGTTGATCCCCGCACAGTGCTTTCACCCCGCGACCGCCTCAAGCGGCTGCGGGTCATCCATGAAACGCAGCACTGGTCCTTGGCCGTGTGTGAGTGGGAGGGCGACCCTGGCCTGCTGATGCGTTGGAACGGTGATGAGGAGCGCCCCATGGGTCATCCGAACTCATCGGGAAATCCGACGTGGTTTGCGGTCCCGCCTGAACTGTGGTGGCCGACGCTTTCAGTGGTCGGCGAACCCGAGCGCACCGCTGCTGCGGAATGGCTGCAGGGTCGGACCCCTGCAAGCTGGCTCGATTCTATCTAGCGGCTGGACTGGTCCGCTCGCGCCTCGACCGACCGATGATGCCGGTTCGCACAGTCGCCATACTGCGCGACGAGGCGCGCCTCCCACAGCAGCCTGGCGGGATCAAGGAACGGGAACGGCCTCGGTTCCACTGCCGGACAGTCCGCCTCCAGGTTGGCCTGTCCGGCGGGCGTTGGCGGCGGCGATCGCGTCGTCGAGCACGCTGCCGGCAGCATCAGGCACAGCGCAGTCAGCAGGCACCGGCCGGTCGCGGTAGATCGTGTTGATGGTGCTTTCCCGCAAAGTGGATTGTGCCTGGTCATCCTGCCTGTCCCTTTCGTAGCGGTCGCCCTGTTCCCGCATGTGCTGCGCACTGACGTTGGCCGCCTTCGTGGCGTCGGCCAGAGCTTCGAGTGCCTTGCTGTCGTGGCGCCAGTCGTTCGCGGTCCAGCCGCCCCAGGCACCGAGCGCCAGAGCCGCCCCGGCGCCCGCGAGGCACCAGCCGATCGGGATTGGGTTCACGGCGCCTTCTCCAGCGTCACGGAGTCCCCCTCGCGCAGGGCCTTGCTCTCCCCGGCCGTAGTGGGCGTGCTTTCAGCCGCCGCCTTCAGCGCGTCGAAGGCCTTGCCGGTGTTCTCCGTGGCCTTCTCGCTGCTCTTGTTCAGCACATAGTGGAACGAGACGACGGTGGCGACAAAGCCCGATAGCTGGCCGAGCATATAGACGATCAGCTGCTCGTTCTTCTCCGGGATGTTCTTGAACATCAGGCCGAACAGGACCGAGACGAAGGCGAACACCAGGCCGACGCCGATGTAGTCGCGCAGGGAGAGGGGTTCGCGCTTCACTGCATCGCCCTCGCGAGCTTCTGGTGATAGCCGCCGACAGCGTAGGCCGGTCCGTTGTAGCCCTGGGCGAAGGCCCGGCAGTCGTCGGGATCGCGGCTAAGGGCGCGCAGCTCGTCCGTCAGTCCGAACACCTCGATATAGCGGGCGAGCAGCTCATAGTGCGCCGCCTCGCTGGCGACGGTCGAGAACGCCAGGGCATAGGGGCTGGCGTAGCGCAGCTTGGACCAGTGCAGGCCCAGCACCTGGAACTTGCCCCATGAGCAGGATCCGAATGCCGCATCCGGGTTCTTCGCGCAGGCGAGGCCCAGCTTAGACCCGCCACACGCCGTTGCTGTACTCGGTACGCGGGCCCCCGGCGGGCTTGCGGATCTCGAAGCTGTCGGCATTGACGATGAAGTTGCCCTGGCTGCCATTGTTGTTGGCTTCCCATCCAGAGACATAGCCGTTGACATCGAGGCGCACGGCGGCGCGGGCGTAGAGCCCGTTGATGGATTCGAACGACTGGCGAACGCTGGCTTCTGCGGAGTATCCGGTCGCGACCGATCCACGCTCCAGCTTCGCCTGCCTGACGTGCATGCTTGTCGAAGTGCCGCTCGTCTTCTGCCAGATGATGCGACAGCGAACATACCGGGCGTTCGACGGAGCAGTGGCAGTCACCGCCATCGCGCGACGCTTCACGCCCGTCGGATCGAAGTTGTCTCCTGCGGTGCGCACCGGGCCAGCCACTTCGGAGATGAGGGTCGCGTTGTCGGCGCCCATCCAGAGGAGCTGAAGATAGTACCGGCCGGTCCCGCCTGAAATGAAGTGCCCTGCATCAGCGCTGAAGGTGTAAGGAACGCCGCCATCGACGCCGACGCTGGCGGTCTCAAGGTATGCGGATGCATTGTTGGCGATATTGCCATTGGAGACCGCGTACACGCCCCAGGTGTTGGTAGGGTTGCCCTGGATGCCCCAGGTGGAACCGCCTTGGCTCCACGAGGAAAGATCTCCTCGCTCGAAGCCTGCGTTGTAAAGGAGGTTCGGGTTGCCCGCCGTGGTCACGGCTGTCTCAGCCGAGGCCATACGCGTTTCAAGGCTCGACAGCGCGGTCTGCCCGCTCGTGATCGAGGCTCCCTGCGCGGACACCGTCGTCTTGAGCGCGCCGACGTCGCCGCTCAGTGATGAGATCGCCGTCGCCTGCTGGGACACGGTAGTGCCTTGCGCGGCGACGGTGGTCTTCAGGGTGCCGACGTCGCTGTTCAGCGTCGAGATTGCCTGGCCCTGCGTGGAGATGGTGGCGCCTTGCGTGACCGTGGCGGCCAGCGCGTCCTTGCCGTCGATCTCCGCGCGCGTCGCGGGCCGGATCAGGCACTTGTGCCAGACGAAGTTGGCCGCGTTCGTCGTCGTAGAGAACCCCGACCAGCCTGACATGGCGTGAAGCGTGACGCGCCCGTTTGGCGGCCCGAGGGGAAGCTGGATCAGCTTGGAGAACTTGCGGTTGCGAGCGCCTGCGCCCGCAAGAACCGTACCCCCAAGGTCCGGGTCCACCCCGAAGCTGAGACGCGGATCCTGCTGCGGCGTGGATTCGTCGGTGACGGCCACGCCTGCACCCAGCCAGTTGCCGCTGATCGAGGTGACATCTGCCTCCAGCACGTACCAGCCTGCGGCAATGCCGGACACGACCTGCGAGACGCCGTTGTTGCCGTTGGCGCTCCTCGCGATGCGCAGCGCCGCACGACCGCTGTACAGGTTGCCGGTGTCGGCGGCCCACTTACCGATGTACTGGTTGCCGTCATTCGACCAAAGGGCCCACGAGGGCGGGACGCTCTGCGTGGTCCATGCCGGATCGGAGAAGAAGGCGTTCTTGCTCAGGGCCTGCGTCGAGAACGACGACGCCAGCGTGGCCGAGCTCGCGGCAAGGGCGCGCGATCCATCGGCCTGCGTGGCATAGCTCTGGGCATTCGTGGCCGCGCCTTGCGCAGTACCGCTTGCCGCGACAGCGGTATCCTTGTGCTGGCGGGCGATCTCGGCCTGCGAGCCCGCGTCGGTGGCGCTGGACGCTGCGCTGGTAGCGCTGTTCGATGCCGCGCCGGCAAAGCCATTGGCCTCGTTCCTGGCCGTGGTCGCAAGCTGGGCCTGCTGGGTTGCGGTGGTGGCCGCGCCCTGCGCATCGTTGCGGGCGGTGACGGCGGTATCGCGCGCGCTCTCAGCTGCGCCCCGGGCGGTCACGGCATTGGCCCGCGCCGTCTCTGCAGCACCGGCAGACGTACCGGCTTCGGTGGCCTTGGTGCCTGCTGTCGTCGCGCTCTCGCTCGCCGCCGTGGCCTTTTCGCCAGCAGTGGTCGCCGAACCGGCGGCGAGGCCTGCCTGCGTCGCTGCAGACGCAGCATGCCCTTGCGCTGTCTGGGCGGCCGAAGAGGCGTCGCTGGCGGAGGTCTGGGCACCGCCACGGGCGGTCTCTGCAGCGGTCCGTGCCGCGCTCGCCGCCGTTGCCGACTGCCCGGCTTCTCCGGCTTTGGTGTTCGCGGTGTTGGCGCTGCCGGCGGCGGCCGTGGCCGAAGCGGAGGCGGCGGCCTCGGAAGTGACGTCGAAGACGGCAATCAGGGAGATCTGGACGACAGAAGCCACGGAGGCCTCCACTCGGATCACCGGACGAGTGTAGACGGTGCCCGCTGGCGGTGCGGCCGAACGATCGGTACTGAGGGTCTGCCATTCGCTGGTGGACGTCTGGATGACGCTTCCACTGCCGGCATCGCCACCTGCCTCGGTCTGGCTGGCAAGGTACAGGCGGATGTTCGCCGCGCCGCTGATCACGCGATGACGAACCTGGTAGCGAACCACGCGCCCGGCGCTGTATGGTATCCACCCCAGCGGCGCGATCGAACGATTGCCGCTGCCTTCGATCTGCGCCACCCGGCCCACGCCCGAAACCGTCGGGAACGTGTAGGCAGCGTTCGGCGCGGTCTCGAGGGATGGCCGAGTGGGCAATCCGTTGTTGACCGCCCAGTAACGCCCGCCCTCGCTGAAATCAGAAGGCAGGACCGGTCCGTTGGCGGCGGTCAGAAGCGCGTTGTGGGCGGCGCTCGTCGCGACGCCGGAACTCTGCGAGGCGCTCGTCGCTGCTCCCGACGCCGTGGTCGCGGAGCTGGCGGCATTGTCGGCGTGCGTCTTGGCGTTGCCCTGGGCAGTCTCTGCGGCCGTCCGCGCATTGTTGGCGACGGTGGCGCTGGCGCCGGCCTCGCCCGCCTTGGTGGTGGCGGTGCTGGCGCTGGTGGACGCGGCACTCGCGGCTGACTGAGCATCAACCCTGGCCTGCGTCGCCACGCCCGCCTGCTGGGTCGCAACGCTCTCGGAGCCCTTGGCATTCGTCTCGGAAGTCGCAGCGTTCGAGGCGGAGGTCTGCGCCAGCCCCCGGGCCGTTTCTGCAGCGGTCTTCGCATCGCTCGCCGCCGACGCGCTCGTCCCCGCATCGCTCGCCTGGCTGGCTGCCGTGGCGGCGCTGTCCGATGCCGCGCTAGCCGCGCCCTGCGCGTCGTTCCTGGCGGTCGTGGCGAGCCCGGCCGCCTGGGTGGCGCTCGTGGCGGAGCCCCGCGCATCCGTGGCCGAGGAAGACGCCTCCGTCGCGAAGGTCGAGGCGCGGCCCGCATCGGTGCTGGCGTTGGTCGCGCTGGTGCGTGCGGCGTTGGCGGCGGTGCCCGTGTCGGGGGCGAACAGGGGCAGCGCGCTCATCGGCCAGCCCCAACACTAAATGGCCCTCGCGTGTCAGTGCTATCCTTAGAGGTAGTGATCCCTTGGAAGGGACCTTCACCTTTACCCGCGCGGGGTTGCCTCGCCGTTGGAGTTTCGTTGACGTGTCGCTCGCCGTTTGTTGCAACGTCCGTTGAACGCCCGTTGAACGGACGTTGCGCTTCTGCTGCTTTCCGTTCTGCCGCAGATAGCCGCTTGCTCTCCGCTGAGGCGATGCCAGCTTTCCGGCGCTGCTCGCGATTTTTTCGGGCTTTCCCAATCTCTTCGGTCGTAGGACCATGCGTCAGCAGGCCGTCCTTGATGTCGAAAAGCGGCCAGAGTGTTTGCTTGATCCGCCGCCATTCCTTCGAGGTCGCCTTTGTAAGGCGGGCAAGATAGTCCTCGTCGGCTGGGATCGCCCCGCCTGACTTCCACAACTGCGCTATGATGAGGTGGTAAGCGCCGACCTCATGGCCCGACATTGCTGCGGTCATCGTGAAAAATTCCCCGATGTAAGTTGGATACCAGATGCTGACGTCGTTTGACGCGCCCACGGCTCAGAGCCCGGTCGCGAGGTAGGCGATCGTCTCCGCAGGGACATCGATGCCGAGGCGGTTAACGGCTGCGAGGACGGAGGGCCGGCGCCAGGGCGGAATCGCGCCGTTCTTCTTCCAGGCCCAAACAGTGCCGACCGGCGCGCGGATTTCACGAGCTATAGCGCTGACGCGCTTTCGCTCCGCAAACAGACTTTCGATTTCGGACATGGGGCGATGATGCGATTTTCATGACGTAACTTCAATACAAAATTTAGCTTTTCGAAATATCGGCAGGTTTCATCGGATGCTAAGGGGGCAACATGACCACGGAATCGAAACACGAAGTGCCATCGGTGAAGCTGATCGAGGCTTTGCGGGCGTCCGGAATCCCGCAGCGAGTGATCGCCAGCCGCCTTGCGATTTCGCCTTCGGCAGTGAGCTTGCTGCTCCGCGGGGACCGCGCCCTGAAGTTCGACGAGGCGGTCAAGATCCAGAATATGATTGGTCAGGTCGTCACCTCGGATCAGCCCGCTGGACGTGAATTGCCTGTAATTGGCTGGAGTGGGGCCGGTAAATGGCTGGAGGCGATCGAACTAGCGCGGCGGGCGATATGGGTGCCGAATGAAACTAGCGGTAAGTTCGGTCTTGATGTTGTCGGCGACAGCATGAACCTGGTTCTTCCGGAGGGCTCCGTGGCGATCGTAGACCCGGAGCAAACGGATCTGTACTCCGGTAAATTGTACCTGCTTCAAAACAGCGAGGGGGAGGCCACGATCAAGCGCTATCGTTCCGATCCAGCGAGGTTCGAGCCCGTTTCTGACAACGATGAATACGTGCCTTTTCGGGTAGGCTCGACGGACTTCAAAGTGATCGGGCGCGTGACCGGAGGCCTCCAGGCGTTTTGAAATTCGAAATTCCCGGTTGACAGTCTTTCGAAAATCATAATCCTAAAGGGCATCGGAGACGATCGCCCTCGGGCCGCTGACCCTCCGCTACGCAGGTAGGGAAACGCGCTCGGTCACCAGGTATAGGGACCAGCATCCGCCAACCTCCTGCGCAATCCCGCAGGAGGTTTTCATGTCTCGCACTGAGGCTTGCCATAATTTCGGCGCGCTCAAGCGCCTCTTCGACGCCCTCGTGCCGTCGTGCGACTGGCGCACCGCCAACGTCTTCCGGCTTGACGCCCACGATCCTGAATTCGCTGACGAAAGCGAAGGCAACGTTGGCCGTATCGAACTGCAATGGCTTGGACTGCATCTCGCGTTCGAGATCGGTCACACGCCGCCCAAGCGCTTGCCTGAGCAGATCGCGGCAACCCGCCGCTACCTCCGCATCCTGCGTGGGGAGGCTTGATCATGCCCGACACCAGCATGACCGCTGTCGAGCTGAACGAACTCAACGGCAAACTCGCGATCGAGGTCCAGAGCCTCTGCCGGCGAATGATGGAGATGGCGCGCGTGATCGAAGAGGCCGCGGATACGCTGCCGGTCGACACGGAGTTCAAGCGCATCATGGTCTGCGCGCAGGTCATCTCGGAGACGGCCGAGGTCGTCGATGACGAAATCGAACGTGTCGAAAGGTCGACTTTCACGATCGGCGAGGCGCTCAAGAAGGTGCAGGCGTCGTGACCTGGGCCATCATCAAAATGCCGCATCCGCTCGATGCGGTCTGGGACCGCGCGAACGAGGAACTCGGCGACGCGTGCGAGCTAACCGTTGGACGCGACGACGCCATCACCGCAGCTACCATGACGATCATGGCACTGCCCGCGCGAAATCTCGCGGACTCGATCCAGAAGCTCGACGTCGCCGGTATCGACCGCGAGAACCCTCGAGCGGACTGCGACCTGCAAGCGATCATGAACGAAGCTTGCGATCTGATCGACACCGCAGTGGCTCGCGGGCTCCGCCTGTACCCCAATCAGATCAAGGAGGCATGACCTTGCGCTTCCACATGAACTCCCAGTTCCATGCCGAGAAGGCGAAGCTCACGACGTGCGTGAAAGCCGCCGACCATGAGTGCAATATGCTCGAGCATCCTACTCACCCGGCGGACACGGAATCCCTCCAAGTCGCGCAGGACAACCTCGACGTGGCGATAGCCAAGTTCGTGGCTGTCCCGGCCTACAACGGATTCGAGATCCTGCTCCAGCTCGAGGCGATGCTCAGCCATACGGACGAGTGGATGGCTAATGGCGGCGCGTTCGAGCGCAGCCTGACGGCAGCCGCACGACCCCAGCCAAGCCCGACCATGGAACGGGCCTTCGCCGTCTTTCGGAAGGCCTGGCTGGATCAGGCCGATTACGAAGGTTCCGATAACACCGAAGAACGGCGGCTCTGCAATAGCGTCTGCCATGCAGCGACAGTCGTCTTTGAGGTTCCGTGCGCAACGGCCGGCGACTTCCTCGTCAAGGCCTACATCAACGTCCTCTGGCATGCTGGCCCTACCGCTGGCAGTCACCTGAGGCACGGCGACAGCGGCAACTTCTTCGACGTCGACCTGCCGGAAATCGAAACTGATAGCGTCATCGGCGACACCTACTATCGTTCGGTCTACAACGATCTTGATCACTGCGATCTGGGCGCGTGCTTGCTGGCCACCGGCCACATCGATTTCGACCCGCAAGGCTGGGTGGAACGCGCATCAGCAATCGGCATGCCGCTGGCGGTCATCATCAAAGGTGACGGCTCCAAATCGCTCAGCTTCGGCTTCATTGACGCCGATGACGATCGGCTGCGCCGTGAGGAGCGTCGCCTCCAGCAGATCCTGACGTTCGATCATGGTCGGCGCTGCCGAACCCTCACTGCCTATATCGCTGAGCACCGCCCAGACCTCGTTCTCGCGGCTGCAGCGGAAGCCACGCAGGCCGCAGCATGACCTTCCAGCCCTTCAGCATTCCCGCCGTCCCCCCGGGCGGGAGTGTCAGCAGCGGCGGGGTTCCCCACCCCCCGGCCCCGCCGTTGCTGGCCGAATCCTGGCTGCTCGCATGGCAGCGCATCGGCGGCGCCGTCACCATCGGCACAGATCGGTCGCTGCAGCCTTGGTTTCATCCCGAGATCGGCTGTGAGGATGAGCAGTGCGCGACCGTGCTCTTGGCCGAACTGCTCGATACGCCCGGCCTGCCAGCCGCAGTGCGGATCATCATCGCAGCATCGCTCCACCCTAAGCGCAGGAGGGTTGCATGAACCCCCTCCACGCGATGGCGATGGTCGACATGTTCTCACGGCGGATCGCGGCGCGACCTTACCCGGCTCCCGAGAACCGCACCTTGACCCTTCGGTCGCCTCAGTGCTCATACGGCTGCGAACGCTGCTTCATGGAGTGCGCCATCGCTCCGGCTCGCCTTGCATGGTGGGAGGAGCAGCTGGCCCACTCGTGCGGGTCCCCGTCGATCGGGAGGGCGTGATGGGTCAGGTGATCCCGTTCCCGCTGCACCGTGTCCGCGAGCCCCAGCTGCCGAGCGACAACCGCGAGACGCTACGCCTCAAGATCATGCTCGACTGGTGGGTCCGCGAGCGCGCCATGCTCAGCAAGGTGCCCAAGACGAAGCGGGACCAGCGCTGGGCCGAGAACTTCGCCGAGGCTGTCGAGAAGGTCGATCGCATCGCTGCGAAGATGCAGGCCGCCCAATTTGCACGAAGGAAACCGGCATGACCGAGCCCCATGTGAATAGGCCGCTCTGGATCAACCGCGGGCAAAACCCGATCCCGGACTGGCTGGCGTCGCACGTCGCCGATGAGCGAGAGGCCAACGGAGCCTTCACGATCCGGTCCTTGGTAGGCAAAGCAGAGGTGATGGCTCGAGTCCACGTAGGGCATGCCGTCGTCGTTCACCGCAGCGTGGCCTATGCTCGTCCCCTCGCCGAAAAGGACGAACTGCTTTTCGAACTCGAGGAGATGGATCGCGCGGCTCCCGCGCCGGCCGGCCCCGGCAAGAACGTCGACAAGTTCTGCGCGGCGAAGACCCCGGCCGCACGAGGCCGCGCCGCCGGTAAAGCTAAGCAGCAAGAACGCAAGCGGACCTACCCCGAGCCGCTGGGCGACCCGCCGACGATCGAGTGGATCAAGGTCGACCGGCTGAGCATCGATGCCGTCTACCAGCGCTCGACCGACAACGAGGCCTCGCGCCGACTGATCGCGTCGATCGCGGCGAACTTCGACTGGCGCCTCTGCGCGCCACTCGTCGTCTCGCGCCGACCGGATGGAACGCTCTCCGTAATTGACGGCCAGCACCGGACCGTAGCGGCCAAGCAGCGCGGCGACATTCCGCACATGCCGTGCTGCGTGTTCAACTACCAGAGCCCCGAGG
The DNA here is from genome assembly GCF_009856825.1 of Novosphingobium silvae. Classification (GTDB taxonomy): domain Bacteria; phylum Pseudomonadota; class Alphaproteobacteria; order Sphingomonadales; family Sphingomonadaceae; genus Novosphingobium; species Novosphingobium silvae. Next base: position 103,345 of record NZ_WVTD01000003.1, read on the forward strand.
AAGAGGCGCGGATGTTTATCAGCGCCAACCGGGCGCGCAAGCCGATGAACCGGCTGGACGACTTCCACGCCGCGCTTGCCGCTGCCGACGAAGACGCGCTCGAGATCAACCGGCTGGTCACCGAGGCGGGTCTGACGATCACCCGGAACACCGCATCCTCCGCTTGGAAGCCGGGCGAGATCGCCTTCACGGCATCAATAGCCAGCACTTTGCGTAAGCATGGTGAGCAGATCGTCTCGGCAGCGCTTACGAACATCGCGGAGGCTTTCCCCGACCAGAAGGTCGTCCACTCCGGTTCGATCTTCCTCGGCCTCGTCAAAGTGCTGACGTCACCACCCGAGGGCTTTGATCCCGACCGCATGTTTCAGGCGCTGCTCCGCTACTCCGCTGAGGAATGGGGCAGCTTCGTCACCGGCCTGAAAGGCGGCGACACGCGCGCGACCGCAATCCGCGACGCGCTGCTGATGGCCTACGAGGAAGTGCCGGCGCCGGCGGAGGACGCGACATGAGCCAGCAAAGTCGCACCATCTCACTCAGCTTCGGAACGCTGCTGATCGTGGGGCTCCTGGGCTCTGTTCAATTCGAGATCATGGAACGCCTCGATCGCCTGGCTGACACCGCGGACATGCAGATGTGCCTCGAAGCGGTGCGCGTGGGCATTGACCCACAAAGCCTTCCTCAGCCCTGCAGAACCCTCCGAGCGCCAACCCCTGGCGGGGAAAGCACATGAGCGAAGACGCAATTATCACCATCACGCTGGTCGCCCAGGGTCGGATGGATGATCCCAACGCCCATTTGACGACGCTGTTCACCGGCGCGGCCAGGACGTGGCACGATATTCGGACCGTCGGCGATACAAAAGTGACGCTGCAATGAGCAATGACGTGCGCGAAGCCCTTAGCAATGGCTTACTCGCGCTTACGGCCACCATCAAAATGGTATTCTATCGGACTCCTCATCGACCGGCGCATGTTCTTTCAGTCGAGACCAAGACATTTTCAGCCAGTCATTTGACCAAGCCAAGCCGTACAACTCAGGCACCATGGTCTCCCATTGCCTGATTTGATTTTTGACTTCTCTCTCTTCAAGTCGAACGTGATCGCCATGCGTGTAGAACCGCCTCATCAACTTCGTCGCATTGACCGACAACATCGCTGCGGGCTTGAAGTCGTCACGTGAAACGGCTTCGACGAAATAACCCCGTTCATAAACTAAAACAGCATTCGAGAGTTCGCTTGCATCATTCAATAGATCTGGAGCGACGATGCAATAAATATCGTCCTGATCGCCTGAACAGCTCCACGTTCCTACCACAAGCTGAATAGCGGCTGAGATACGATCCCATCCATTTTCGACGATGTCAGTCGCCAGCTTTGCTGGAATGCCTACGGCGAGGAGTTCGAAAGCGAAAATGAGTTTGAGGACGTGCTCTATTTCATATTCGAAACGAGCGCCTCGTCCGACGTTGACACCGGTAGGAAAATTTAAGCGTTGCAGCTGTTTGATGCGGGCACGGAAAGTACCCTGGCGATCAGGATCAATCCGAAAATAGGTCGTGAGCAGCACCTCTAGCCGACTGAATGTCACGCTCAAGTTTGACACGAATCCTCCTGAATACAGACACACCTCTATCCCTTGACACGGAAACCGTGCAAGGACATTAAGAGATACGGATACACCTGTAACCAGCGGAGGTAACGAAATGCTTAATGCGGATTTGATTGCGGGGGCCAGCGCAGCCGCCAGCTACGCGGGCCTCACGCCCCGCGCGATCTATCACCTTGTGGAGCGGGGTCACCTACCTGTTATCCGCAAGGGGAAGCGCCTCTACTTCCGCAAGAGTGAACTCGAAGCCGCGTTTCGCTCGGAAAATTGCTCATAATCGAAAGGCGGTCGAGGACGCGGGTTCCAGCCGCTTCCCCGACCTTGTTCAGCAAGGACTGCTACATGAACAAGATTGATATAACGGCACCCGGCGTCGTTGTCGCCCCGGAACTTTTGGCCGAGATCAGGGAAGGTGCGTGGGACGGGACGGTGACCGTCGAACGCATCTATGGCTTGGCGTTTGCGATTACTGCTGCGCTGGATGTTGTGGCAAACGAGGCCATGTCGCGCCAGGGCAAGGTGGAGGCCGGCCCGATCACCAACATGCGCGAGTGGGCGGTGATCTCGTCCTTAATGGATCTGCTGAAAGAGCAGGCCGATGCTTGCGGCGCCTCCTTCGAGAAGGCCGAACTGGCGACAGCGCGGGCGACGCGCGATCACAGATCCGGCGTGACGGGCAGGCGTTCTGCCATGGGAGAAGCGGCATGATCATTGGGCACACTCCCGTAGGCACCACGCAACGCATGACCTCGGCTGAGATCGCCCTTCTGGTCGAATCACGCCACGACAAGGTTAAGCAGTCCATCGAGCGACTGGCTGCGCGGGGCGTAATCGTCCAACCCCCAATGGGGGATGAACCCGAAACCGACGCCTTGGGCCGCACGCGCATCACCAAGGTCTACGTTTTTACCGGTGAACAGGGCAAGCGCGACAGCATCATCGTGGTCGCACAGCTTTGCCCTGAATTCACTGCCCGACTGGTCGACCGCTGGGCCGAGTTGGAGGCTCGATCCGCCCAGCCGGTCGCGCTCTCCCGAATGCAGCTGCTGACGATGGCAATGGCCGCAGAGACCGAACTCCAGGGCGCCCTGGCCGAACTGGAGGATAGCCGAGAAACTATCGGCTATCTGGAGTGCAAGGTCGAAGAAAGCGCATCCAAGGTCGAGGCCCTGGGCCTCATCGCCGAGGCCAACGGCAGTTTTTGCCTGACGGATGCGGCCAAGCTCCTCCAGATGCGCCGGATTGATCTCGAGGCTGAACTGAATGCCCGCGAATGGATATACCGCCGCGCCGGCACCGGCCGCTGGCGTGGCCATGCTCTCAGAGAACGGCAAGGGCTGGTCACCCATAAGGTGGAGCGCGGCCCGAAGGCTGACGGAACCGAATGGGTCAGTGAACAGGTCCGCATCACGCCAAAAGGGATCGCAAAGCTCGCGGAGATCTTCGGCAAGACCTTGGGGGCGGGTTCGTGAGCAATGCGCCTCGCGGCAACAGTCTGCTTCGCCTCGCGGAGGTGAAGGCAAGGACTGGTCTTTCTCGCACGACGATTTATCGCCGCATCAACACCAACACCTTCCCCAAGCCGGTGCGAATCAGCGCCGGGCTCGTCGCCTGGTACGAGTCTGAGATTGACCGCTGGGTGGGTGCGCCGATGGACTGGTCCGAACTGTCCTCAAATGAGGCGGGGGTATAAAGCGGGGTATCGTCCATATGGCCCGCACAAAGCGCCGTTTATTTTTCAGCGTCTTATCGGCGTAGTTCGATGGGCGGCGTCTCCGCCATGTGGCCCTCTTCGGAGGGCCACGGCGCAAGCGAGCCTCCCAATCCCCTATAATTATGATTTAGCCGGTATTCACGATGGCTCCGGCTGTGAGGCGGCTATCGAGCGCGGCGCCTTATGAGCGGGATCAGCGATCCCACCGTGCTGGATCGAGCGGGATTTCGATCGGCGGCTCCACCGGAAGCCATCCGGCCTGCAGAACCTCGTTGCTCTCCTTGGCTTCCCGGCCTTCTGCGAGCGACCATGTGATGTGGTAGTGGCTGCCGTCTCCTCGCGATGTGCTTCCGTCGATCTCGATAACGAGAGCTTCCACGCCTTTCTCGTCGTCGGTGTACCCGACGATACGCCCGCAAGTCTGCGTCGGCAGAGGCGTGGTCTCGTCGGTGCCGAATTTGAGAGTGACGTGGTCGGCCACTAACCTGGGATAGCGCGGCGCGTAATGCTGCAGCAGCACGCTCCGGTGCGGTTCCGGCAGTTTCCAGCCCGTGATCTTGGTAGCCACGGTAGACCTCTCCTCTCTTCCATTTCCCTGCGGCCGCCATGCGTGGCGCACCAGGCGGGGTCAGTCGCATGGTCGCGAGCGATGCACAGGAACACGGCCGCGTCCAGCCCGTTGAGACGGGCAAGGAGAGTACGATGGCCGACAAGCAAGACGAAAACCCACAAGCCGCCAAGCCTGATGTGGAAAGCACGGTCGAGGAATCGATCGGCGGCGTGCAAGGCGAACAGCCCGACCCTGCGCAGACGTCCGGCGCACCCGAGGAAACGGGTGCCTCGCCCGAGGAGACACCTCCGGATTCCGGCGAGATCGAGTGGGCCAGACAGGTGGTGAAGCGCCCACCGGCTCCCGAGAACTGAACCAGCCCGATCGGAAGAAGATAGCATGAAACTTGATTTCGCGGCAGAGCGCCTGCCTTTGAACGACCCTGCGCCCCTGCGGCCCGGTGTATCGGGCGAGACCCATCGATTGACCGATGTGGTGCTTTGTGCGCCTTCGAACCTGGCGACGGTCCCCTGCTGCTCGGTGACGCGCGAGAGCATTCGCAACGGGTTCTCGGTCTCGATGGCACAGGCGATGGCGCAACATTCGGCGCTGACACGCACCCTCTCCCAGCGCGGCGTCCGCTGCCACATCGTACCGGCGCACCCCGATCTTGCCGATCAGTGCTTTACTCGCGATGTGGCCGTCACGACTCCTTGGGGATTGGTCGGCCTGAACCCCGCCCTTTCCCACCGGCGTAGCGAAGTGGACCAGATGTTCGCGGCGCTCGCACGTCATGGCGTACAACCTTACGACCGCGTCGTTTCGGGGACGATCGAGGGGGGCGACGTATGCGTCGCAAGACCCGGCCTGCTGATCCTGGGCATGTCGGGCGAACGCACCACGGCGGAAGGTGCATCCGCGTTTGCGGCTCCGTTCGAGAAGGATGGCTGGCAGGTCCTGCGCTATGCCTTCGACCCGCACTTCCTGCATCTGGACACCATGTTCTGCATGCTCGATCAGGACCGTGCACTCGCCTGCGTGGACGTGCTGGACGACTGGTTCATCGAGGCCATAACAGCGCAGGGGATTGAACTGATCCCCGTCAGCTACAAGGCCTCGCGGCGGCTTGGCTGCAACATCCTTTCACTCGATGGCAAGACCATCCTGATGAGCTCGGTTTCGGCGGATGAGGGCTCGTCGGACGGGCGCTCTGTCGCCGACGATGTCCGCAAGGCAGGCTTCGATGTCGTCGAACTCGACATTTCGCAGTTCGCGGCTTGCGGCGGCGGCATCCACTGCCTGACGATGCCCCTGCGCCGCGAGCCCTGCTGACGCTCAGGGGCGATCCGTCGCGAAGGTCGCGTCGAAGAACTGGAGCATAGCGCTCCACGAAGCGTCGTCGGCTTCGCGATCGTAACCCATGCGCGGATCGCCAAGGCCGCCGACAGCGTTATTGGTGAAGCTGTGCAGTGCTCTGCCGTAGATGCTCATCTGCCAGTCCGCGCCGGCCTGCATCATTTCCGCCTGGAAGCTGGCGACATGTTCGGGCGGAACCAGCGGATCGAGCGCTCCGGTGTACACGGCGACCCGCGCTCGCAAGGTATCTGCATCGGCGGGCCGCGCGGTGGTAAGCAGACCATGGAAGCTTGCGACCGCCCTCACTGTCGCTCCGCTGCGGGCAAGTTCGAGAACCGCGAAGCCGCCGAAGCAGTACCCGAGCGCGACGATCCGATCGGAAGCGACGCCGGGGATCGCGGCAAGGGCGTCGAACCCTGCCCTCACCCGGCGCCGCAACTGTTCCGGGTCACTGCGGAAGCGCTTGAGCGCCTCCTGCATCGCATCGCCTTCCAACACTTGCCCGCCGCCGTGCATGTCGGCCGCGAGAACGACATAGCCAAGCTCCGCGAGCATGCGGCTGTGGCGACGGACATTCCCGCCGATCCCGTCGGCCTCGTGCACGACCAGCACCGCGCGGCCGTTCGCCGGGCCGACGGGGCGGTAGAGTTCCCCGCGCAGGCGAAGCGAACCGTCGGCGTACTCGTAAGGCTCGCCCGCAGCGGGGGTGGCTGTGTTCACCATGGTTCGGCTCCTTGAGATGGGGACATTGCCCTGCCCGCTTAATTGATGCTCTGCACGTAATGCTTTGAGCATGTTCCGGTTTCTGCCCGCGAGCAAAAGCGCTCATGCCCAAAGCACGACAAACCGATCCGACAGCGCGCGCCTCTATCAGGCAGCACCTGTCGAGATCGCATCGCCCGCAACGCAAGCGAGGCGGCGTCAGAACACCCCACAGCGACTGGTCGGCAGAAGCGCAGGGTTCGTCGCAGATTAAGCTTGCGAGAGTTGATCGACAGCAGGCTTCGGAAACCTTTCGCCTGGGCATGGCGATATCTCCGGTAGCAAGTGTTCACGATAATAATCAGGAGTGGATGATGAAAAAACTCGGATATGCAGTCGCCCTGTCGCTTTGTGCGATGCCTTTTGGCGCGCTGGCCCAGTCGGCGCCGGCTACGGGTACGGGTGCCGGAACCGGTAGCGGCACCGGCACCACCACTGGCACGACGACCGGCAGCCCGACGACAGGCACCGGCACCTCTACGTCGACTACAACCACGCACGACCGCCACCGGGGCACTTCAGATCGGACCCGGTCGGATCGTCGTCAGGCTCCTCCCTCCTCGACATCGGGCACCGACAGCATGGGCACGGGAGGCACTGGCACCGGTACTCCGGGCACTGGTGGGACAGGACCGGGAACTGGAACTGGAACTGGAACTGGAACTGGAACTGGAACGGGTACTGGTACTGGTACTGGTACTGGCACCGGGACTGACATGGGAACGGGAACGGGAACCGGAACCGGCACGTCGTCGGGTGGCTCGACACCTGGCAGCGCAATTCCCTGAGCGTTCAGCAGAGCAAGCGATCTCAACTGAAAGCCGGCAAAAGGGGAGCCTCGCTCCCCTTTTCTGGTTGAAGACCCTGCGCGTTTTCTCGGGCGAATACGCCCCCTAGGCATTTACGAAGTCCCTCGATATGGTTGCAACCTCTGCCGACAAGCGCCCGAGCGCTTTACCAGAATGGAAGAGCTTGGATGGTGCCCACCCTTTCGAGGCAGCAAGAGACGGTTGACCAAAACCAGGCGCTCCAAGCCTTGCTGGTCTGGCTGAAGACCCAGGATTACCGGTTCATCACGCCGACGCCCGCCACCCATGGGCGCGTGATTGCACGCAACGAGCGCCCGCTCGCGCGCTCCCTGCGGGATGTCTTCGGATGGAACCTGCCGTTCGAGCCCATCCTGCTGCCCCCGCCTCTGCTGGATAGCCTCGCGCGCGAGGAAGTCATCACGCAAAGCGGCGATCTTCTTCGTAGTGCGGTACGCGTCTCCTCGCTTGGTGAAGACCTCTATCTGCACTCGTCATACCCCACGACAGATGCGGATGCGGTATTCTTCGGCCCCGACAGCTATCGTTTCGCCGATCTGATCGAGACCGAACTCGCGGGGCACGCCTCATGCCCTTCGATGCACGTCGTGGACATCGGCACCGGATCGGGTGTGGGCATTGTCGTCGCCGCGCGGCGGTGCAATCCGGTCAGGCTGACCGTCACCGACATCAATCCGCGTGCGCTCGCGCTTGCCGGCATCAATCTTGGCGCCGCCGGATACCGTGCCACCTCCATCCTTTCGCCCAACCTCGACGATGTGACGGATCCCATCGACCTGGCGCTCGCCAACCCGCCGTTCATCATCGACGAAAGCGAAAGGCAGTACCGGAACGGGGGCGGCGCCAATGGCAGCGACATTTCGGTCACGATGGCAAAGCTGGCGCTGGACAGGCTGGCGCCCAAGGGCAGGCTCATACTCTACACCGGCAGCGCCATCGTGGAGGGAGAGGACGATCTGCGCGGGAAACTCGAGAACCTCGCAGATGAGGCCGGCTGCTCGCTGCGATACCGCGAGATCGATCCCGATATCTTCGGCGAGGAGCTTGAACGCCCCGCATACTGCCATGTCGAGAGGATCGCGGCAGTGGCCGCCGTGTTCGAGCGCTAGGTTCCGCAGGCTCGTCCCCAGCGACAGCTTAGCGTCGAGCCGAGGTGGAAGGCTCGGCGAGCCGCGGCGGCTTTGGTAGTCGAGTTCGCGAGAGGCCCGGGCCAGCATCTCCGGCAAGGACAGCCTCGTACAACGCGATGTAGTCTTCCGCCATGCGCCGGACACTGAAGCGCCGCTCCACGCTGCGGCGCACCTGCGCGCGGTCCAGCGCACCCACTTTTGCCACAGCTTCCACCGCCTCTTCGGGCGTATCGACGATGAAGCCGTTCACCCCGTCCTCGATGATCTCGGGCATGGAGCCGCGTCTCGTCGCGATGACCGGCGTTCCGCACGCCATCGCTTCCACGACCGAGAGTCCGAAGGGCTCGTCGAAGTTCACGAGATGAAGCAGCGCCCTCGCCCGGCCAAGCGCGTTCAGGCGGTCCTGCCCTCCGGCCGGGCCCCAGAACCGGGCAATCTCCCCGTCAAGCCGCGGCTCGACCTCGCTTGCGAAGTAAGCTTCGTCCTGCACGATGCCGTGAAGGTTGATCCGGCGGCCTGAGCCCCGCGCCACATCGAGCGCCTCGCGCGCGCCCTTGTCCGGGTGGATGCGCCCGAAGAAGAGGAGGTCTTCTCCTCCGTCCGGCTCGAATGGGAAAGCCTCCAGATCGATCCCGTGGTGGATCGTCGCCGCATAGCGCAGGCGCGGATGGCGGTCCGCATCGCTGATGGCGACGTAGTGGATGCGCTCGTCGTAAGGTTCGTACATCGGCAGGATCCGATCAGACGAGAACCCGTGGATGGTGGTGACCATCGGCGTATCAACCAGGCGACTGAAAGCGTGAGCCGGAAAATCGGCCTGATTATGGATGATGTCGAACTCGTGCGCGCGTTCGAACAGGTGCGCCAGGTGCCGATGTTCCCAGACCTTCGCGTCGACTGTGGGATCGTCGCAGTACGGCGCAGGAACGACGCCAGCGAGCCGCCCGGCAGTGACGCTATCGAGCGTCGCGAAGAGCGTCACATCCACGCCGCGCGCCACCAGCTCCTCTGTCCGAAGGCTGGTGACCAGTTCCCAGGGACCATAGTGCCGGGGCGGTGTGCGCCAGGCGATCGGCGCGAGCATTGCGATCCGCACCTCAGGATACCTTCGCAAGACGCAGGATCAGCCCTTCATCGGGCAGCAGCGTGCCGTCGAAGGGGCGAGGCGAAAGCGTGGAGGCGATCACCCCATCGATGCTCCCGCAATCCCTCAGTTCGCAATGGCGCAGACCCGAGCTCAGGTTCAGGAACACGGCCAGCCTCTCTCCCTCGTGTTCACGCACATAGCACAGTACGTCGCGCCCACCTTCGAGCAGTGTTAAGGACCCGGCTGACAGGGCGGGATGCACACGCCTGAGCGCCAACATGGAACGGTAGAAGCGCAGCATCGAATCCGGATCGGCTTCCTGCGTGGCGACATTGCGCTCGCGCCAATCGTCGTTCAGCGGCAGCCAGGGCTCGACAGTGCTGAACCCGGCATAAGCGGAGTTGTCCCAAGGCATGGGCGTGCGCGAGCGGTCCCGTCCGATGTTGAGACTGGGCTGGCGGAAATGCTGCGGATCACGCATCCGCTCGACGGGAATGGTGACGTTGCCGATGCCCAGTTCGTCCCCCTGGTAGAGCGTCGGCGTTCCGCGCAAGGTGAGGAGCAACATCGCAGCCACTCTTGCCTGCGCTTCTCCGATCCGCGCGGCGATCCGAGGCGCATCGTGACTGCCGATGACCCAGTTCGGCCAGCCGAACTCTGGAAGCGAAGCCTCGTACGTCTCGATCACGGCGCGAAGATGCGCGGCATCCCACGGACTCTCGATGAGCTGGAAGTTGAAAGGCAGGTGGACCTGTGGACGCTCGGGCGTGCCGTACCAGCGGGCGTGACGCTCCGGCGGCAGGAATATCTCGCCGACCAGCACCCTGTCGCCATAGCTGTCGGCAAGTTCCCGCATTTCTGCCGAGATCGCGTGCGCTTCAGGCTGATCGGTGGAGTATACCTGCAGCAGTCGATCCCTCTCGGTAATCTCGGGCGACCAGTCGGGGTTGAGCGGATTGTCCGGCAAGGCTTCATGCTTCACGATATGCCACAGCACGTCGATCCGAAATCCGTCCACACCCCGGTCGAGCCAGAAGCGCAGCACATCGCTCATGGCCGCGCGTACCTGCGGGTTCCGCCAGTTGAGGTCAGGCTGTTCCTTGAGAAAGGCGTGGAGGTAGTACTGCCCGCTCGCCTCGTCCCATTCCCACGAGGAACCACCGAAGTCGCTGATCCAGTTGTTGGGAACGCCGCCCCCCGGCGCCGGGTCGCGCCAGATGTACCAGTCGCGCTTGGGGTTGTCGCGCGAAGAACGGCTTTCGACGAACCAGGGATGCTCGTCGGAAGTATGGTTGGGAACGAAGTCCAGCAGCAGCTTGAGACCCCGGGCGTGGACTGCCGCAATCAGGCTATCGAACGCGGCAAGATCGCCGAAGGCCGGCTCGATGCCGCAGTAGTCCGCCACGTCGTAGCCGAAGTCCGCCATCGGCGACGGGAATATGGGTGAGAGCCAGATTGCATCGACGCCAAGGGCTGCGACATGGTCCAGCCTTGCCTCGATCCCGGCAAGGTCGCCCACCCCGTCCCCGTTCGTGTCCTGAAACGAGCGGGGATAGATCTGGTAGATCACCCCTGTTTCCCACCAGGCTGTCCCGACCTTCTTCCTCATGAAGGCGATAAAGCACACGGCCGATCCGGGTTCCGCCCAACTCATCGGGTGACTGCTTCGGCGCAGTCCGCATGTCACCGCCAGTGATCCCGCTGCGAGCCATGCCGATCCGCATTCATCCTATCATAGATCAAGTCGGAGAGGACCGGAGTTTTGCTGCAGCGTTTCCAAGGCCCATGGCTGCGGGGTTGAGATGACCGATACCAACGAAGACGAAACCGTCCACTACGAGGGCACCGAAGGCGGTTGGGGCTCCCTGCGGGGCATCGCCGAAGTCGGCTTGCGCGAACGCCCCAGCCCGGGCGCGCTCGACACGTTGAGACGGCAGAACAAGGTCAAGGGTTTCATGTGCGTGTCCTGCGCATGGACGAAACCGGCCGATACCCATGCCGTGGAGTTTTGTGAAAACGGCGCCAAGGCAACCTTCTGGGAGCTGACGACCAAGCGTTGCACGCCGGAGTTCTTTGCCAGGCACACGATCACAGAACTGCGAACCTGGAAGGACTACGACCTTGAACAGCAGGGCCGCCTTACCCATCCCATGCGGTACGATGCCGCCAGCGACCGCTATGTCCCATGCTCGTGGGACGAGGCCTTCGCCGCAATCGGCTCGGAGCTGAAGGCCATTGATCCGGGCAGCGCCGTCTTCTACGCGTCGGGACGCGCAAGCCTCGAGACAAGTTACCTCTACGCGCTGTTCGCCCGGCTCTATGGCCACAACAACCTGCCCGACAGCTCGAACATGTGCCACGAGACGACATCCGTGGCGCTGAAGAAGCTCATTGGCTCGCCTGTCGGCACATGCGTTCTGTCCGACTTCCACACCTGCGATGCGATCTTCTTCTTCGGGCAGAACACCGGCTCGAACAGCCCCCGGCTGCTGCACCCGCTGCAGGAGGCGGTGAAGCGAGGGGCGAAGATCGTCACTTTCAACCCCATCCGGGAAAAGGGCCTGGAGGTCTTCAAGAACCCGCAGAGCCCGGTGGAAATGCTGACCCCCAAGAGCACGCAGATCTCCACGCTCTACCTGCAGGTCAAGGCCGGCGGCGACATCGCGGCGATCACGGGCATGATCAAGCACGTCCTTGCCGCCGAAGACGCGAAGTGGCGCTCCGAGAAGCTGCACGTGCTGGATGTCGATTTCATCGCCCAGCACACCAGCGGCTTCGAGGAGATGAAAGCCGCGGTCGAGGCCGTTGGCTGGGACGAGATCGAGCGGGAAAGCGGTCTTTCGCGGGCCGACATCGAGGAGGCGGCGCAGATCTACGTCGATGCCCCCAAGTCCATCGCGATGTACGGGATGGGCCTGACCCAGCACGTCCACGGCTTCGACAATCTCGCCGCACTCACCAACCTGTGGCTGCTCAAGGGAAATGTCGGACGTGAAGGCACCGGCATCTCCCCCGTGCGCGGACACTCCAACGTGCAGGGCCAGCGTACGGTGGGTATCTCCGAGAAGCCGGAGCTCGTGCCGCTGGACCGTCTGGCACAGCAGTTCGGCTTCGAGCCTCCCCGCGAGGAGGGCATGAACACGGTCGCGGCATGCCACAAGATCATCGCGGGCGAGGTGAAGGCCTTCATCGGGCTCGGCGGCAACTTCATCCGCGCCATCCCCGAGCGCGAGAAGATGGAGGAAGCCTGGACCCGGATGCGCCTGACGGTGCAGGTCGCCACCAAGCTGAACCGCAGCCACCTCGTCAACGGACAGGTGGCCTACCTCCTGCCCTGTCTGGGTCGATCGGAAGAGGATGTCCAGGGCACCGGCCGACAGTCGGTGACGATGGAAGATTCGCTTTCCTGCATCCACGGATCCCTTGGCCGCAACACGCCGGCATCGCGGCACCTCAAGTCGGAAGTTGCGATCGTCGCAGGGATGGCCAAGGCGACGCTGCCGCCGAACCCGAAGGTGAAGTGGGACGAGTGGACGGCCGATTACGCAAAGGTTCGCGACTGTATCGAGGAAACCTATCCGGAGCAGTTCCGGGACTTCAACGCGCGGGTATTCACCCCGGGTGGCTTCTATCGCGGCAACTCCGCACGCGAGCGGGTCTGGAAGACCGAAAGCGGCAAGGCCGCGTTCACTGCGCCCGAAAGGCTGCGCTCGATCGGCTTCGACGATGCGCAAGGCCGCTACCGCCTCGTGACCTTGCGGTCGAACGACCAGTTCAACACGACGATCTACGGGTATTCGGACCGGCTGCGCGGCATCGAGGGCACCCGCGACGTGCTCTTGATGAACCCCGAGGATATTGCCGCGGCCCAGCTGTCCAACGGGCAGGTCGTAAGCCTCGTCACGGATGCAGGGGACGGCGTGCATCGGCAGGTGGATGGGCTGGTCGTCACGCCGTTCCTGCTCCCGCGCGGGTGCATCGGCGCGTACTATCCGGAGATGAACCCGCTGATGCCGGTCTGGTACCACGACCAGCAGTCGAAGACCCCGGCGGCGAAGGGGATCCCGGTGCGGATCCTCGTCTGAATGAAGCCGGGGGGCATTCTCGTTCTGCTGGCCGCATGTCTCGCGGCCTGCAGCAACGAGGCGCGAACGATCGGACCTGCGATGCCGCAGACGCTTCCTTCGGGCGATGCCGATCCGCGCATCGGGGCGTATCAGGAAAACGCATACCAGGTGTCCCAAGGCCGCCGGTACTTCGCATGGTATGGCTGCTCTCAGTGCCATGCCGAAGGCGGTCCAGCCGATCGCGACCTGACGGATGGCAAGTGGCGGCATGGGGGCGGCTTTGCGCAAGTCTATGCCTCTGTTGCGAGCGGGCATCCCGAACAGGACTTCGTGAGGCGGATCGCCATCGAACAATTGTGGCAGATCACCGCATATGTGCGCGACCTGCCCACTCACACGGCTGAAAAGCGCTACCGCCTTCTGGTCGACCAGAAGGGCGAGGCGCAGGGCTCCAGTTGGAACGGTCCGCAATGAACCGCGCGTCTCCGCTCCTTGCGATCGGCTTGCTGGCCGCCTGCTCGGGCAGGCAGAGCCCTCTCGCTCCGGCGGGAGACCAAGCCGAAACGCTGCACCAGCTGTTTCTCCTTGCGCTGGCCGTTTGCGGTATCGTCTATCTTGTCGTCGTCGCGGCTCTCGTGTGGAGCCTTATGCGGCGCGGCAGAGATGAAGACCGGGACGGCGCGATGCGAGGGCTGAACCGCGGCCTGTGGGCGACCGGTATCGGCATCGTCCTTGGTGTGACCATCCTGATCGTGGGCAGCTTCCTTGCGGATAGGGCGCTGTTCGCCACTCGGGGAGAAGATGCGCTGGAGGTCCGGATCACCGGACACCAGTGGTGGTGGCGGATCGAATATCGCGTTGGCGGCACGGCGCGCTGGATCGAAACGGCGAACGAGCTGCACCTGCCCCGGGGCCGCACCACACGCGTGCTTCTGGGGTCGGCGGACGTGATCCACAGCTTCTGGGTGCCCAATGTCGCCGGCAAGATCGACATGATCCCCGGGCGACGCAACGTTCTCGACCTGACGCCCCGCCAGTCGGGCTGGTTCAGGGGCCAGTGCGGCGAATACTGCGGAATGCAGCATGCCCACATGGCTTTCGACGTGAAGGTCGAGGAGCCCGCGCAGTTCGAAGCCTGGCTCGCACGGCAGTCGCGCATGGCCCGACCGGTGGGCGACAGCCGAGGCATGCACGGTCAAGCGGTGTTCGCGCGCACCTGCAGTGCCTGCCACGCCGTGCGCGGAACGACCGCGTCGGGCCGAGCGGGGCCGGACCTCACCCATGTCGGCGCCCGCCGGTCGATAGCGGCCGGAACGATCACGATGTCGCGCGGCGCCCTGCAAGGGTGGATCGCACAGCCGCAGGCGCTGAAGCCCGGCACCTCGATGCCCGCCATCCCCCTTGCCCCGGCCGACGCGGATGCGGTCGCCCACTACCTTGCAGGCCTGCGATGACCCCCGATCCCGCCCGCATGGACGCACTGGACGCAACCTGGAAGGACAAGCCAGGCCTTTGGGGCTTCCTCACCACGGTCGACCACAAGCGCATCGCGGCGCGCTATATCGTCACCGCACTGCTCCTCATGTTCCTGGCCGGAGTGCTTGCCCTCGACATGCGCTGGCAACTCTCAGTGGCCGAAAACACGCGCATGGGCCCGCAGCTCTACAACGAAAGCTTTTCCCTCCACGGATCGACGATGCTGTTCCTTGTGTCGGTCCCGGTGATGGAAGCCATGGCCCTGTGGCTGGTGCCGCTGATGCTGGGCACGCGCAACATGGCGTTCCCGCGCCTCTCCGCGTTCAGCTACTGGCTCTATCTGGGCGGCGTGCTGACCTTGTGGATCGCGCATGCGCTGGACATCACTCCGGACCTCGGCTGGTTCGAGTATCCGCCGCTGTCCGGCCCCTCCTACTCCCCGGGACACCGCGCCGACATCTGGGCACAGATGATTACCTTTACCGAAGTGGCCGCCCTTGCCGCCTCGGTGAACGTCGCCGCCACGATCCTCAAGATGCGGCCGCCGGGCATGACGCTGGCGCGGATGCCGGTGTTCCTATGGGCCATGCTGATCGCCTCGCTGATGACGATCCTGTCCATGCCGGCGATCATGCTGGTGACCTCGATGCTGATCTCGGATCGCCTTGTCTCGACGCACTTCTTCGCTCCGGCTGCAGGCGGCGACGTGCTCCTGTTCCAGCATCTGTTCTGGTTCTTCGGGCACCCGGAAGTCTACATCATCTTCATCCCGGCGACGGGCTTCGTCTCTTCCATCGTCGAGACTTTCTCGCGTCGCCCGCTGTTCGGGCACAACGTACTGGTCTTGGCGATCCTCGCCATCGCTGCGCTGGCCTTTGGCCTATGGGTCCATCACATGTTCGCCGTCGGCCTGCCGCGTCTCGGCAACGATTTCTACACCGGCGCAAGCATGGCGATCGCGCTGCCCGCCGGGCTTCAGATATTTTGCTGGATCGCATCGATCTGGAGCGGACGCGTCGTGCTGCACACGCCGATGCTGTGGATCATCGGCTTCCTCGCGACTTTCGTCATCGGCGGCCTCTCGGGCGTGATGACCGCCTCCGCCTCGCTCGATCTGCAACTGACCGACACTTACTTCGTCGTCGCGCACTTCCACTATGTGCTGGTTGGCGGCGCGATGTTCCCGCTCTTCGGAGCCTTCTGCTACTGGTACCCCAAGGCGACGGGACGACTGATGTCGGAACGGTGGGGACGGGTTGCCTTCGCTCTCATCGTGGGCGGGTTCAACCTGGGCTTCTTCCCCATGCATGTGCTGGGGCTGATGGGCATGCCTCGCCGCGTCTACACCTACCCGGCGGAGATGGGGTGGGAGTGGCTCAATCAGGTCGCCACGGCAGGCAGCGTGATAGCGGTGCTCGGAGGGCTCGTGTTCGTCGGCAATGCCCTTGCAAGCTACTGGCGCGGCGCGCCGTCCGGACCTGATCCCTGGGGAGGCTCCACGCTGGAGTGGGCCTGCCCATCCCCGCCGCCTGCATGGAACTTCGCCTATACGCCGCGCGTCTCCAGCCTTACGCCGATGTGGGAGGACGCATCGCGGATCGCCGTCTTCGACGGCATCGCGGTGGACCGACGCGAAGTGCTGGTGACGAGCGTCACGGATGCGGTACCCGTCTATCGCCAGAAGAGCGCCTCTCCCTCGATCTGGCCTCTGGTCGCGGCTGCAGCGGTTTCGGCGATGTTCATCGCCAGCATCTTTACGCCCTGGGCCATCGCGGCAGGCCTCCTGCCGATCGGCGCCGCTCTCACCGGCTGGTTCTGGCCCACCCGTGCGCGGGCGACAAGCGGTCCGCTGAGGGCGCGCTCATGACCTCGACACTGGGCAAGCCGCCGCGCGAGATCGAAATCGTCGGCAACCTGTCGAACCTGCCCGCCAGTGCCCGCGGTCCCCGCAACCTAGTCTGGTGGGGCAACATCGGCTTCATGTTGATCGAGGGAACCGGCTTCGCGCTGGCGGCAGCGGCCTACCTTTATCTCATGACCCAGAGCTCCGAATGGCCTGCGGGCGGCGCGCAGCCGCCGGGTCTTTTCTGGAGCGGCCTGTTCACCGCCGGGATGCTGCTGAGCCAGTTACCCAACCTGTGGGTACTGCGCTGTGCCCGCAACAAGAACGTCGCAGGGACGCGCATCGGCACTCTTGCGATGTCCGTGATCCCGCTCCTGCTGATGGCCGCGCGGGCTATGGAATTCCGGCATCTGGGCGTCGCGTGGTACGATAGCGCGTATGGCTCAGCCGTCTGGCTGCTTCTGGTGCTCCACACCACGCACCTGATCACCGAATGGGGCGAGACGGTGGTCATCGGCACCTGGCTCCTTACGCATGAGGTGGGCGACGATCAGTTCGCCGATGTAGAGGACAACTCCAACTACTGGACCTTCGTGGTCCTGTGCTGGCTTCCTGTCTATGCCCTCGTCTACTGGGCTCCGAGAGCCGCATGAGCATCCGGGCACGAGCATGGACCGCGCTGGCGCTACCGCCGCTGATCTGGTTCCTGTTCGAACAGGGGCTTTCGGCGCTGCTCCATGCCGATTGCTCCCTCTGGCCCGTGGGCCTCGCATGGGGAGCGGCCAGCATCGCAGGATGCGTGGTTGCCATGTATCTCGCCTGGCCACTGCGAGGGACGACGGACACAAAGCTCGCTCACCCCTGGCTTGCCCGCCTGGCGCTTGCGCTTTGCGGTATCTTCGCGCTCGCCATCGCCTTTCAGACCCTTGCCGTCGCCATCGTGCCCGCATGCCTTGCATGACGTGCCTTGCCCGGGCTCTCCGGCTGAAGAGCCGGCATGACTGACCGGCCGGTCCCCGCTGCCCTGCGGTGGCTTGCCGCGTTGGTGGCGCTGTGCGTGGCAGCGGCGGCGATCTCAGGCGCGGTGCTCTATGCGCAGAACCTCGAACAGATCCGCACGCACGCGAACGCCATCACGGGCGGCGACTGGAAGCGCGGCAAGACCGCGCTGCGCCGTTACGGCTGCGGAGGCTGCCATGTCATTCCGCGCCTTGCAGGTGCCAATGGTCAGGTCGGTCCTGACCTGACGGGGATCTCGTCAAGAGCGACACTGGCCGGGAAGCTTCCCAATGGCCCCGCCGCCATGAGGCTCTGGCTCATGCATCCGCAGCACATCGATCCGGGCACCGGCATGCCCGAGCAGGGGATCGACGAGGCCACTGCACGGGACATATCGGCCTATCTCTACGCACACTGACGGATACGCAGAGGCAGATCGTACCCGCAACAGGCCCGCGCTGGCGCAGGCCCAGGCGATCACCTGAGGGCGTATCCGTGGCCGAGCGTCCTCTTCGACGGGAACGCCGCCTCAGCCGATCATCATGAGGCTTGCGTTGCCCCCGGCCGCTGTCGTGTTGATCGAGACCGAGACTTCCTCGAGCAGGCGGGTGCAGGCAGGTCCAGCTTTCTGTGCGTCCCAGCGATGGACCGGCACGATCGGTCCCGCGAGCCCGGCCACATGCTCACAAGCCGCGCGCACTGCTGCTGCATCTCCCTCGACGAGGCAGGCCGCGAAAGGCTCGTCATCTGGTCCGCGAAGTGCCTCTGCCACGGACCGCGGCAGGTCGAGCGGCAGATCGGCGCCATCGACCTTTGCGGTGTTGCCACTCGCCAGAACGGCGGCGATCTGGCCCAGCAGGCCCTCGCGCGTGGCGGGCTTCAGCAGGACACGGCCGCGCGAATGAAGGGCATAGCGGTTGGTTTCGCCGACCGGGCCCGGCAGCAGCATCTCGAAGCCGAGGCCCGTAGTCGCGCCCAGTTCGCGTGCCAGCCGAGCCACCCCGGCGTCGCCCCGGGCATCGAGCCACTCGATGTACGTTGCAAGAACGCCCGGCGCGGTGCCGCCCCGTGGCAGCACCTGCGGCGCATGGCTCACGAGCCGACCTAGGTAGAGCGGCCCTCCCGCCTTTGGTCCGGTGCCGGAGAGGCCGCGCCCGCCGAACGGCTGCACGCCCACCACCGCACCGATCGTGTTGCGATTGACGTATAGGTTGCCCGCCCGCACGCCGACGGTCACTTTCGCCACCGTATCGTCAAGCCGCGTGTGCAGCCCGAAAGTCAGGCCGTAGCCGGTGGCGTTGATGTCCGTCACAAGCTGCGCCAGTTCGCTGCGGCGGAAGCGCAGGACGTGCAGAACCGGCCCGAACACCTCGCGCCCAAGGTCGCGGATCGACGCGACTTCGATGATCGTGGGCGCCACGAAGGTGCCCTGCTGCGTGCCTTGATCCAGGGCGACCTGCTCGACACGGCAGCCCTTGGCCCGCATCGCCTCCACGTGGCGTTCGATACCCTGTTTCGCCTCGGCGGTGATGACCGGCCCGATATCGACGGACAGGCGTTCCGGATTGCCGACCGTGAGCTGCGCCAGCGCTCCCTTCAGCATCGCCAGCGTGCGCTCGGCCACGTCCTCCTGCAGACAGAGGACGCGAAGCGCCGAGCAGCGCTGGCCCGCGCTGTCGAAAGCCGAGGCGATCACATCCGCCACCACCTGCTCGGCAAGGGCGGAGCTGTCCACGATCATTGCGTTCTGGCCGCCGGTTTCGGCGATGAACGGGATAGGCCGGCCCTCGGGCGAAAGGCGCGTGGCAAGCTGGCGCTGGATCAGGCGAGCCACTTCGGTGGAGCCGGTGAACATGACCGCCGCGGTCTCGGGCGCTGCCACGAGTGCGGCGCCAAGTTCGCCCGCGCCGGGCATCAGCTGCAGCGCGTGAGCCGGGACGCCTGCCTCATGGAGGATGCGCACCGCCTCGGCCGCGATCAGGGGCGTTTCCTCTGCCGGCTTGGCGAGAACCGGATTGCCGGCAACGAGCGCGGCACAGACCTGGCCGGTGAAGATCGCCAGCGGGAAGTTCCAGGGGCTGATGCAGACCACCGGCCCGACGGCGATCTGCTCGGGCCCGAAGGTGCGGCGCGCCTCCTCGGCGTAGTAGCGCAGGAAATCGATGGCTTCGCGCACTTCGGCAACGGCGTTCGCAGCTGACTTGCCAGCCTCGCGAATGGCAAGGCCCATCAGCGGGATCATGCGCGCCTGCATCAGGTCGGCGGCTTTCTCGAGGACGGCGGCGCGGGCCTGGACCGGAACCTGCGCCCAATCGCTTCGTGCGGCGCGAGCGACGGCCGCTGCAGCCTCCGCGGGAGCAAGCTCCGTCACGGTTCCCACGATATCGCGGTGGTCTGCGGGGTTGCGCACCGCCCTTGCCTCTCCTTCCGCTCCATCCGCCCGGGCGCTCCAGTCGACGCGAGCGGACGCTTCCAACCCTTCGGCAAGCCCGGCGAGCGCGATTTCGTCGGTGAGGTCGAGCCCCTCGGAATTGCGGCGATCGGGGAACAGCTCGGCCGGCGCCGCGATGAGGTCGTGGCGGGCACCCGGCCAGGGCATCGCGCGCACCACCTCCACAGGATCGGCGACCATATCGGATACGGGAACAGCGGGATCGGCGATCCGGTTGACGAACGAGGAATTGGCCCCGTTCTCCAGCAGGCGTCGCACCAGATAGGCCAGCAGCGTCTCGTGGGTGCCGACCGGCGCATAGATGCGACAGGGCCGGTCGAGCTTTTCCGTCCCCACAACCTGCGAGTAAAGCGCCTCGCCCATACCGTGCAGGCACTGGAACTCGTACTGGCGCTGCGAGAAATCGGGGCCCGCCAGATGGTAGATCGTCGCCAGCGTCTGCGCATTGTGCGTGGCGAACTGGGGGAAGACCTCATGGGGCGCGGCCAGCAGCTTCTTCGCGCAGGCGATATAGGCGACATCGGTATGGATCTTGCGCGTATAGACCGGGAAGTCGGCAAGCCCCTCCACCTGCGCGCGCTTGATCTCGGCATCCCAGTACGCGCCCTTCACAAGGCGAACCATGATCCTTCGACCGGCGCGGCGAGCAAGGTCGACGATCCAGTCGATCACGAAGGGGCAGCGCTTGCCGTAGGCCTGGATGACGAAGCCGAGGCCATCCCAGCCCCTCAGCTCCGGGTCCGTCGCCAGGCTTTCGAGGAGGTCGAGCGAGAGTTCGAGCCGATCCGCCTCCTCCGCGTCGATGTTGAAACCGATGTCGTAGCGTTTGGCAAGCACCGCCAGCCGTTTCACGTCGGGCAGCAGCTCGCCCATGACGCGCCCGGCCTGGGCGCGGACGTAGCGGGGGTGAAGAGCGGAAAGCTTGATCGAGATGCCAGGGCTTGCATAGATACCCTTGCCGCCCGCTGCCTTGCCGATGGCGTGGATCGCGTTCTCGTAATCGGCATAGTAGCGCGCGGCGTCGGCGGCGGTGGTCGCCGCCTCGCCCAGCATGTCGTAGCTGTAGCGGAAACCCTGCGCCTCCAGCTCGCGGGCGCGCTTCACCGCTTCCTCTATGGTCTCGCCCGTCACGAACTGCTCGCCCATCATTCGCATCGCAAGATCGACGCCGCGGCGGATCACTGGCTCGCCAGCCCGTGCGACAAGGCGGGTGAGCGCGGCGCCAAGGCCCCTGTCGTCGACCGAGCCCACCAGCTTGCCGGTGACGACGAGCCCCCAGGTGGCGGCATTGACGAAGAGCGACTTGCCCCCGCCCAGATGACCGCTCCAGTCCCCGTCGGCGATCTTGTCGCGGATCAGGGCGTCGCGCGTGGCATGATCGGGAATGCGCAGCAGCGCTTCGGCCAGGCACATGAGCGCCACGCCTTCCTGGCTGGAAAGCGCATATTCCTGCACCAGTCCCTCGACGCCGGTGCCCTTGTGATTGGCGCGCAGCGTGGTGACAAGGTGCGTCGCGGTCGCGCGCACGGCGGTGCGCATGTCGTCGGGCAGCGCGGCGGCGTCAAGCAGCGGTGCGAGACACTGCTCCTCGTCGCGGCGGCGGGCCTGCGCGATCGCGCGGCGCAGCGGAGAGAGGTCACGGACGGCGGGGGCGAAATCGGCGAAGGGATTGGTCATGTGCGTGCATCCTGCCAGATGTCATCCGGAACGAAGGCTCGCCGCCCCCGCGTGGAGAACCTGACCTGTTCCTATGCGAAACGCCGAAGGGACAAGCGAGGTCCCGCTTTCGCAGGGACGACGAGACATTCAAGGGACACACCGCAGCTATCAGATTCCTTCTTGCCGATCCGACTTTTCAAAGGCATCTGACAGCGCGATTTGACTTAAATCGACCTATCAGGCGGACCGATCGGATGAACAAGCCCGGCAAGCCGGTCGAACTGGATGGACTGGACCGCAAGATCATTGCGGTCCTGCGCGTCGACGGGCGGATCACCGTGACCGACCTTGCCAAGGCGGTGGGCATGTCGAAGACACCGTGCCAGGTCCGCCTGCGACGGCTGATGGAAAGCGGAGTGATCCGCGGCTTTCGCGCAGTCGTCGATCCGGCCAGCCTCGGCCTCGACCATGTCGCCTTCGCGGAAGTGAAGCTGTCGAATACGCGCGAGGCGGCGCTTACGGAATTCAACCGCGCGGTCGCGCGAATTCCCGAGGTGGAGGAATGCCATATGCTGGCCAGCAGCTTCGACTACCTGCTCAAGGTCCGCACCGCCGATATTCGCCGCTATCGAGAGGTCCTGGGAGAGAAAATCTCCAGCTTGCCGCACGTCTCCAGCACTTCCACCTTCGTCGCGATGGAGACGGTGAAAGACGCGAACAGCTGACCGCCAGCGCGACTTGCGCAAGTGCAGAGTGGAGCGCCATCCCGGCGCGGCCGAACGCCGGCCTGCTATGCACGCTCTCCAAAGACTTTCGCCGAGCCGAACATCCCCATCTTGCACTTGCCGGAAAAGTGGGCGCCATCGAAGCGAAGGTCATACTTCAGCGTGATCTTCATGGGCTTTTCCACCTTCATCTCGAACTTCAGCCGATCGCCGGAAAGCGTGCCGCCAGCGAAGTCCTGTCGACCTTCGGGCGCCTCTAGATAGCCTGAGACCGCCTCTCCGACGGTATCGAAGTGTGCGACCATTGCCTGCGGGCCCATCGGCGTCTTGAGCACCATGTTCCAATCGCCATCGATCCCGGCCGCCTGCCCCGGTTCTGCCGAGGGCGGAGCGGCAGCCTCGTCTCCCCCCGCCGGTACCGCCTCGAGAGCCTGCCAATGGACGCGAGTACCCGAGACGTCACGTCCTTCGATCACATCGACGATACGGGCCGGGGTCAGCGGCAGGACCAGTTCGTCGATCTCACCGAATGGGGAGAGCGCGTCCGCGATGGCGTTGACCAGCGTGGGCGGGCCGATGATGCAGCCTCCCTCGCCTACTCCCCTCATGCCGCCGATGGTCCGGGACGGCGTGCTTGCATGGAGGTACTCGAAGTCCGGCACGTCGGAGATAGAGGGCATCAGATAGTCCTTGAAGGTCGCCGCCAGCGGGTTCCCCCGCGCGTCATAGGGCATGTCCTCCAGCAGCACCTGCCCGATAGCCTGTGCCAGTCCTCCCGCAATCTGCCCTTCCACTACTCCGGGATTGATGACCGTGCCGCAATCCTCGGCGCCGATCCAGCGCAGGATCGTCACGAAGCCGGTTTCGGCATCGACCTCCACCATCGCGCAATGCGCGGCGCTGGTCATGGTCATCGGCGGCGGCTGATAGCGATACTGCGCTTCCAGGCCGGAGGCAGCCCCCTCCGGCAGGCGCGCAGGCTCGCCATAGGCGATCTCGGCGATTTCCCGCAACGAGCGGGACATCTCCGGAGCCCCGATGATGTGGACCATGCCCCCCTCGATCGACACGGCATCGACGCTGGCGTTGGAGAGGTGTGCGGCCACCGCGCGCACCTTGTCCGCCAGCATGCGTGCCGCCTGCCACGTCGCCCCGCCTGCGATCACACCCTGGCGGCTCCCAGCCGCGCCGGGCGAGAAGGCGCCGATCGCGCTGTCGCCTTCGTAGACGGTGATTTCCTCGTAGGCGACGCCTAGCTGCTCCGCGATGACCTGCGCCATTGTTGTCGCCGTGCCATGCCCCTGCGAATGGGTGGAGAGCATGGCGACCACTTTGCCGGTCGGCTCGATCCGCAATTGCACCGTCTCGCCAGTCATCGGCGCCATGGACCCCGCAGAACCCGTAGGCTCGATGTAGGTCGCAAAGCCGATGCCGAGATAGCGGCCTTCCACCCGCGCCTCGGCCTGTTCGCGGCGGAATGCGGCATAGTCGATGTTAGCCATCAGCTTCTCCAGGCATTCACCGGGCGTGATGTCCTCGACCGGGATGCCCATGCTGGATGTGTGCGGCTGATCCTCCAGGTAGAGGAGGTTGCGGCGAAGCAGTTCCACAGGGTCAACACCGATCCGTCGCGCCGCCTTGTCGATCAGCGTCTCGCGCACCAGCGACTCCATTGCCCATGGCCCCCGATAGGCGCCAAGGCCCATCGTGTTGGTATACCAGCCCCGCGTAACGAAGCCGTACGCCGGGAGCCGGTAGGCGGGCCACATGAACATGTGGACGGCGATGTTCGCATCCTCGCCCATCGGCCAGGCCCCATTGTTGCAGGCATAGTCACACCAGGCGGCCTGGAAGCGACCGTCTTTGTCTAGTCCGAGCGTCAGCGCGGTGTCCTGCTCGCGCGCGTGGCTTGAGGCGGTGAGACTTTCGAAGCGGTCCTCGATCCATTTTACAGAGCGGCGCAGGATCTTTGCGGCGACGACCACCGCCATCTCCTCGCGCCAGGGGATGTTCTTCAGGCCGAAGCCGCCGCCGACGTCCCGGGCGACCACGCGTATTCCCTCCTGCGGCATTCCAAGCGCCTGCGTCAGGTAACGCGCGGCAAGATGCGGGCTCTGGCAGCCCATCCACACCGTCATCTCCTCGGCCCCATCGGGCGAGGCGACGCAGGCGCGCCCTTCCATCGGCGACTGCGCGATGCGCTGGTGGCGAATGCGCGTGGAGACCACATGAGCACAGTCGTCGAGAAGAGGCTGGATCGCCTCGAGTGCATCCTCGTCGCCCATTTCCGCCGCGATGTTGTCTTCCCGCCCGGGGTGAACCAGCGGTCCCGTCTTCGCATCGGCGATGGTGACGAGCGGGGTCTCCTCGTCCACCACGACCTCGACGAGCGAGGCCGCGTCCTCCGCCTGAGCGCGGCTATGTGCGATGACCATGACGACGGGATCGCCAACGCAGGCAACCCGGCCATCGGCCAGCAGCGTCACCGGGCTTTCGATCGGCGTGAAGAAGAAGCTGAGCATCTTCACCGGGACCGTGGCAAGATCCGCCTGCGTCAGGATCGCGTGAACGCCGGGCATCTCGCGCGCAGCCTCCAGCTCGATGGAGACGATCCGTCCACGCGCGACGGCGGAGCGCACGAAAGCGACGTGAAGCATGCCCGGCAGTCGCACGTCGTCGGTGAACTGGCCGCGCCCGGTGAGCAGCCGCCCGTCCTCCTTGCGCGGCTGGCGGGAGCCGACGTAACGGGCAGCGCCCACGCTCTTCGTCTGCACGTTCACGCCACTGCCTCCGCTTCGTCCGCTGCCGGCTGGTGGCCGGAAAGCTGACGAATAGCGCGGCGGATGCCCTGGTAGCCGGTGCAGCGACAGATATGGCCGGACATCGCCCTGACGAGCGCGTTTTCCCTCGCGCCCTCTCCCGCGCCAGCCTCCTCCTGCATGACGCACGCCAGCGAGATGGCGATTCCCGGGGTGCAGAAGCCGCACTGGAGGCCGAAGTTGTCCCTCAGCGCCTGCTGTACCGGATGCAGGGTGCCGTCTGCCTCTGCCAGTCCTTCGATCGTGGTGATCTGCGCCCCATCCACCTGAACCGCGAGCATCAGGCATGAGCGCACGGCCGCGCCATCGACCATGACCGTACAGGCGCCGCAGACCCCGTGCTCGCAGCCCAGGTGCGTGCCGGTATAGCCCAGTCCTTCGCGCAGGAACTCCCCAAGGCTGGTGCGAGCCTCCACCCGCGCAGCGTGGCGGTGGCCATTGACGGTTACTTCGATGCCATGCTCGCTCATGCGGCGCTCCTGATGTCCAGCGTCTCGCGCAGGGTGCGGGCGAAGATGCGCAGGCCCACGGTGCGGCGGTATTCGGCGCTGGCGTGATGATCGTCGAACGGCGCTGCGTCCGCCACGGCAAGCCTGGCGACCCGCTCGACGTCGATCCCGGCGAGCGCGGTGCCGACGAGGGCATCTTCGGCCTGGTTCGCGGCGATCGGCGTCGGCCCCATCCCGAACCATGCGATGCCTGCGCGCGAAACGGCTCCGCGCTCGACTGCCAGTGCGCCGACCAGCCCTACAAGCGCGAAGTCTCCCGGGCGCCGCGCCACTTCGCGGAAAAGCATAAAGTGCCCCTCCGGCCAGTCCGGATAGAGAATACCGGTGACGAGTTCGTCAGGCTCGAGCACGGTCATGTAGGGACCGACGTAGAACTCGCGCGCGGGAACCTGCCGGGTGCCACGAACCGACGCGATCTCGATCAGGGCGCCGAGCGCCACGGCGGCAGCGGGCATCTCCGCTGCCGGTTCGCCAAGCGCGATCGAGCCGCCCACGGTCCCGCGAGTGCGCGTCTGATAATGACCGACGTGGCCGAGCGCGGCGACAACGACTGGCAAGTGCCGCGCCAGCGTGTCGTCGGCGAGAGCATCCGCCTGCCGTGTCCCCGCGCCAATCCTCGTCCCGCCTTCCACGCGCGAGATGCCGCGCAGCCCGTCGATGCCGTTGATGTCCACGACGACGAATGGCTGGCTCATCCGCAAATTGAGCAGCGGCACGAGGGTCTGGCCGCCCGCGATTACGGTGGCCCCGCCGCCTGCCTCGGCAAGAATGCGGCAGGCTTCCGCCACGCTCGCCGGTCGCACATAGTCGAACGGCGCGGGCTTCACGTTCCGCAGCCCCGGCGTCCCGCCTCATAGGCACAGGCGGCAGTGACGACGATCAGCACCAGCGCCAGCAGCGTCGCCGTCGTGGAGCCCGTCTGGCCGAACATGTAGCCCACTACGAGCGCCATCACCACCGCCGCAACCCATCCCCACAAGGGCACGGGCGCGGCCACTGCCTGCGTCCGGACCGGAGAGGCCGCGACGGGCGTATCCGCCACCCCGGCCGCCATCCCCACGTCGGCAGCCATGCCTGACTTCGCGACGCCCCGCGCGTCTTCCCCGACGACCTCTCCGAACTTCGCGAAGAACTTGCCGGCGAGGTTCTTCGCTGTCGCATCGATGATCGGCCCGCCGAGCTGCGCCATCCGCCCGGCCACCTCCGCATCCACATCGTAGGAGACCAGCGTCTCTCCGCTTCCCGCATCCGAGAGGCGAACCCGGGCGCCGCCCTTTGCCGAACCCGCGATGCCGCCGGTGCCCGACCCGCTGATCGTGTAGCCATTGGGTCCATCCACGTCGGAGAGCTGGACCGCGCCCTTGAAGCGTGCCCCGATGGGGCCGATCCGTACTTCGGCAATGGCGGTGAAACGGTCATCCCCATCGCGCTCCAGGCTCTGGCAACCCGGGATGCACTGCGCCAGGACAGCCGGATCGTTGAGCGCTTCCCACACCCTGTCACGCGGCGCCGCGATCCGCTGCTCGCCCGTCATCTGCATTCCCGGCTCTCCCCTCGAAGCGTTCATGGCCCGATTGCGGCACGTGCTTCCATTTTTCCGGATTGAACGACGGGACGACCTGCGATGCAAGCACTTATGAGCGATCATGGCTCTTAATTGGGAAACTGCTGCGATACCGCCTCAGCGTTGCTCGGTTCCGGTTCCGGGGTAAGGAGCTTGGGCGACTACCCCGCCCTGGCGATGCAGGCGGCCGCCCCGCTGGCCGCCCGCGCAGCGGCGCGCTAGCAAGCGGAGCAGGCGCCCAGCCAGCGGCGCAAAGACCTTGAGGAGAAAGCATGAGCACTCCGTCGCCGCAGCAGAGCGGAACCGTTGTCATCACCGGTGCTGCCGGCGGAATGGGCAGGCCCGCCGCCGAGCGCTTCGCCGCGCAGGGGCGCCCGCTGCTGCTATGCGACCTGAACGCCGAGCGAGTGGAGGCCCTCGCCCACGAACTGCGCCCCTCGGCGGGCAGCGTAGACGTTCTCGCGGACGACATCGCCGCGCCGGAGTTTCCCGGCCGCGTGGTGGACGCCCTTGGCGACGCGCCGCTTTCCGCGCTCATTCACACGGCCGGGCTTTCGCCGACGATGAGCGATGGCCGCCGGATCTTCGAGGTCAATTATCACGCCACCGTGCGTCTCGTGGATGCCTTGCGCCCCCGTTTCGAAGCGGGCGGCTCCGCAGTCCTGATCTCCTCCGTCTCGGCTTACATGCTTGCCGACATGGCCCTCCTCGATGCCGTTCGCGCTTTCGTGATGACCGGGGAGGACGCGGCCATCGCCGGGCACATGGAGAGCCCGGGAATGAGCTACGCCCTGTCCAAGCGCGCGGTCATCACCTTCGTCGAGCGGGAGGCGGCGGCTTTCGGGGCGCTGGGGCTTCGCATCGCATCGATCGCGCCCGGTTTCATCGACACGCCGATGGGAATGGCGGAGGCGGAAGAGAACGCCCAGCTTCGCAGCCTGCTCGGCATGGTTCCGCAGCAACGGATGGGCCATGGCGACGAGATCGCCTCCGTCGCCGAATTCCTGTGCTCTCCGGCCGCCTCCTATATCAGTGGCACCGATATACGGGTGGATGGCGGGATCATCGGGCTGCTTTCCACGAAGAGATAGGCGGCAGACGGAGCGACGAACTGCAAGCTTCGCGCGCGGGTTTCGCGTTCCCCCGCGCTCCGCACAGACGATCAGCGTTTACTCGTGGTCGAGGTACTTCACCTCGAGGAAGCGGCGCCGCGTCGCCAGTGCATCAATGTCGCCGCGAGAGAGGTCGACGCTCATCGCCTCGATCTGGTCGGCGATCACGGCGAGGCCATCGACCAGTTCCTCAGAGGGGCTGGTCCCGGCGGCGCCCGGCTTGCCGCGAAGCGATGGGGGGATGCGGGTATAGCTGTCCACCATGGCGGGCAGATGCTCGGCCAGTAGCTTGCGCACCTCGCGCGCGGCGGGGCCGCGCTCGTCCAGCGTGGCGAGCTGCGGCGCCAGCTGTTCGAGCCGCACGCCGATCATGTCCACCGCATCCACCGCGGCATGGGGCAGCGCGCGGCGGCGGCCTTCCAGCCACAGCTCGGTCGAGCCGGCAAGCTCGGGAAGGCTTGCAGCGCCCAGGTCCTCCACATGGGTTCGCGGGCTGGCCGGGTAGATCGACAGCACGATGAACACCGCAACGCCCAGAAGCACCGTCAGCAGGGTCGCCATGAAGGAGACCCCGCCAAGCGCCAGCGCCGCGACGAGCCCCGCGATATAGATCCCCGCCATTGCCAGGAACGCGCGACGCACGCGGCGTCCGCGATGGCGCCACAGCTCCTTGCGGGCATTGTAGAGGCGGATCGAGCGCTGCCTGCGCGCGGCGCGCACGATGTCCTGCGAGACGCGCCTGGTGGACGGAACCTGTGCCATCGCGAGTTAGTCCAAAGCCTCCAGCAGCGACTTGGTGCCGGTGCCATCGCCCGCCGTGAGCCCTTCGGACTGGCCTTGCGCCCGGGCGATGTAGGCCTTGGACTTGCCCACCTCTCCTTCAAGCGCGGTCACAGTCTGCTTCATCGAATCGAGCGCCTTCATCTTGAAGGTGTCGATTGAATCCATGGTATCGTAGATGTTCTGGAACGCGCGGCTCAGCGTTTCCAGCGGGATCGTCGAGTTCGCTGCCTGCTCGTGAATCCGGGCGGTGTTGTCCTTCAGCATCTGGCCGGTGGCGTCGATGATGCTGGCGGTGGTGGTGTTGAGCGCGGTGATCTGTTCCAGCACCAGCTTCTGGTTCGCCATCGCCTGCGCCACAGTGACCGCCGTGCGCAGCGCGCCGACCGTGGTGGTGGAGGCGCGATCGACGCCTTTCACCAGCTCGATGTTGTTCTTCTTCACGAGGTCGAGCGCGAGATAGCCCTGCACCGAGACGGCCAGCTGCGTCAGCAGGTCCTGCGTGCGCTGGCGCACATAGAACAGCGCGGATTCGCGAACCGCCTTGGCCTTTGCCGGATCGGTATGGTCGAGGTCGTTGGCCTTGTCCTCAAGCGCCTGGTCCAGAGCGCGGGACATGTAGATCATCTGCTCCAGCTTGCCGAGCGCGGCCCACAGGTTCTGCCGCTCCACGTCGATCGCGGCATTGTCCATCAGCAGCTCGTCCTTGCCGCCCTGCAGGCGTGCGAGGATGGCGCTGATGTGGCTTTGCGAGCTGGCGTAGCTGTCGAAGTAGTTGCGCAGCTTGTTGCCGAAGGGAATGACCCCGAAGAGCTTGCGCGGCGCCATCAGGTTGCCCTGCCGCGAGGGGTCGAGCGCCTCGACCGTGCGGCGCAATTCGGCAAGGTCGGCGCCCACGCCCTCGTCCTTGCCCATCGCCCGCACCGGCCTGTCGAGGAAGCGGTTGGAATGGGCCGAGGCGTCGGCGATTTCCTTGCGCCCCATGTTCGTCAGCTGGTCGACCCGGCGCCCGAACTCGGGCGAACTGGCGTCCTGCGACACGAGATCGTCGACGAACTCCGCCACGCGCACCTGCAGCTTGGACTTCACCTCGTCGCCCACGGGCACGAGCCCTGCCGCCCGTTCCGGCTGGACGGTGGGCACGGGATCGGGCGGGGTCAGCTTCAGTTCGCCTGCAGTATCGGTGCTCGTGCTGGTGGCACTGGTCGCCATTGGAAGCCAAATCCTCGTGAAAAACCCGGGTCTGCCGGAAATCTATGGGTCCCTCCGCCGGACTACAAGGAAAACCGGAAAGACCGCTCCCTCATTCCTCGACGAACGGCGAACCCGGATCGACCATGAACATGGAATCGTCGCGCGCCACCGCGCCAAGCGCAAGGCCCGCCGCCCGGGCCCGGCGGACAGCGAGGTCGGTAGGCGCCGAAACGGTCACCAGCAGCGGCACGCCTGCGCGCACGGTCTTCTCGACAAGCTCGTAGGAGCAGCGCGAGGTCATCACGATGAAGCCCCGGGCAGGGTCGATCCCCTGCCGGGCAAGCGCCCCCACCAGCTTGTCGAGCGCGTTGTGCCGCCCCACGTCCTCACGCACGATCAGCATGCCGCCCGCCTCGTCGCAGAACGCGGCTGCGTGCGTCGCGCGTGTCTCCCGGCCGAGCGCCTGCCCCTCGCGCATGGCGGCGAGCGCGCGTTCAATCGCCTGCGGAGCCGCTTCGCTCCGCCTGCGAAGCGGCGGCAAGGGGCGCAGCGCTGCCTCCACGCCTTCTATCCCGCAGATGCCGCAGGAGCTGTCCCCCACCCTTCGCCGCGCTCGCTCCAGGATCGGGCCGAGCCGTTCGACCGGCAGATTGACGCGCGCGACATAGCCGGTGCCCCATTCGCCGTTCGCGCTGGCGTGAAGCGCCACTTCGCCGATCTCCTCCGCCCGCGCGAGCCCTTCGGCCATCAGGAAGCCGGTGACAAAATCCTGGAGGTCGAGCGGCGTCGCCATCATCACGGCATAGGCGATGCCATTCGTCTCGATGGCCACGGGCGCCTCCACGGGAACCGGCAAGTCCCGGCGCGCGCGTTCGCCGTCGGTATAGTCGCTGCGCCAAACGGACACGGTGACGGCGCCATGGATATCGTCTTCAGGGTTCAGCGTTCACACTCCCGATCAGGTTTGCGCAATGTCGAACCGACGGGAGCGGATCGCAAGCCCGCCACGTTGAAGACCGGCAACCCGCCGCAGTTCGCGCAGCGGGCGACGGCAGGAATGTATCCGACTTTGGATACCGCCTGCCACATAACATTGAAATTGCGCGTTTTTCTTGGGTGAATAACATCCTCGCATCGCTCTGGCGGTACGCCTCGGCGATGATCCGGAGTGCAAGTTGCCCACAGGGAAGGCCGTTTTGCCTTGCGGGTCGTGCGCGGATTCCTCTAATGGGCGCGCCTCGTACCGGCACCGGCACCTTGAAACGGGGCAACCGGGGTCGCTTGCCGGACGTGCCCGAGACACCGCCCCATTTCGACGGCGGCGGGGTTTCGTCGACCCTTTATCTGCTTAGATTGGTACGAACCGTAATGAGTTGGCTCAGCAAGGTACGCAATTCGCTTTCGAGCCTGTCGAAGCGCGACACGCCGGAC
This sequence comes from Novosphingobium silvae, assembly GCF_009856825.1. Classification (GTDB taxonomy): domain Bacteria; phylum Pseudomonadota; class Alphaproteobacteria; order Sphingomonadales; family Sphingomonadaceae; genus Novosphingobium; species Novosphingobium silvae. The sequence continues at coordinate 135,006 of NZ_WVTD01000003.1, forward strand.
ACCCTGTGGATGAAGTGCCCGAGCTGCGGCGAGATGCTGTTCGCGAAGGACTTCGAGGCCAACCTGTCCGTCTGCCCCAAGTGCGAGCACCATGGCCGCATTGGTACGCAGGCCCGCTTCGACCAGCTGCTGGATGCCGGCTACACCGTTCTTGCCACGCCCAAGGTTCCCGAGAACCCGCTGAACTTCCGCGATACGAAGAAGTATCCCGACCGCCTCAAGGCCGCCCGGGCCGCCAACCCCTTCCCCGACGCGCTGACCAATGCGCTCGGCACGATCGAGGGTGCGAAAGCCGTGCTCGGCGTGCAGGACTTCAAGTTCATGGGCGGCTCGATGGGCATGGCCGTGGGCGAGGCGTTCGTGGCCGGCGCGGAGCGGGCGATCGCCGAGAAGTGCGCTTACATCATCCTGACCGCTGCTGGCGGCGCGCGCATGCAGGAGGGCATCCTCTCGCTCATGCAGATGCCCAAGACCACGGTCGCCACTCGCCGCCTCGCCGCAGCGGGCCTCCCTTACATCGTAGTCCTGACCGATCCCACGACCGGCGGCGTCACCGCCAGCTACGCCATGCTGGGGGACGTCCAGATCGCCGAGCCCGGCGCGCTCATCGGCTTTGCCGGCCAGCGGGTGATCCAGGACACGATCCGAGAAAAACTCCCCGACGGCTTCCAGCGCGCCGAGTACCTCCATGCCCATGGCATGGTCGACATGGTGGTCCACCGCAAGGACCTCAAAGGCACGCTGGCAACGCTCCTCGGTTACCTTGCACGAAAGGAAGTCGCGTGAATATCGATAGCGCCCTGGTTCGCGAACTCGCCGAGCTGCTGGCCGAAACCGGCCTGTCCGAAATCGAGGTCGAGGATGGCGAGCGCAAGATCCGCGTCTCGCGCCAGATGATCCAGCAGATGGCCGCCGCCATCCCGGCAGCTGCTCCCGCAGCCGCACCCGCGCCCGCCGCTGCCGAGGCGGCGCCCGTGGCAGCCGCTGCGGTACCCGTCGATGCGGTCAAGTCGCCGATGGTCGGCACCGTCTATCTCGCCGCAGAGCCGGGCGCGCCCGACTTCATCTCGGTGGGCAAGGCCGTGAAGGCAGGAGACGTGCTGCTCATCGTCGAGGCCATGAAGGTCATGAACCAGATCACCGCGCCCAAGTCTGGCACCGTGACCGCCATCCTCGTCGACAACCAGCAGCCGGTCGAATTCGACCAGCCGCTCGTCGTGATCGGCTGAGAGCGGGACTGACATGGCCATCAAGCGCCTCCTGATTGCCAACCGCGGCGAAATCGCGCTGCGCATCCACCGCGCCGCGCGCGAGATGGGCATCGAGACCGTCGCGGTGCACTCCACCGCCGATGCCGACGCGATGCACGTGCGCCTTGCCGACCATGCCGTGTGCATCGGCCCGCCGGCCGCCAAGGACAGCTACCTCAACGTCGCCGCGATCATCTCGGCCGCCGAGATCACGCAGGCCGACGCGATCCATCCGGGCTACGGCTTCCTGTCCGAGAACGCCCGTTTTGCCGAGATCGTCGAGGCGCATGGCCTGAAGTGGGTCGGCCCCAAGCCCGAGCACATCCGCACGATGGGCGACAAGGTGGAAGCCAAGCGCACCGCAGGCGCGCTCGGCCTGCCGCTGGTGCCCGGCTCCGACGGCGCGATCGAGGACTTCGACGAGGCGCGTGCGCTGGCCGAGACGATCGGCTACCCGGTTATCATCAAGGCGGCATCGGGCGGCGGCGGTCGCGGCATGAAGGTCGTGAACTCGGCCGAGGAGCTGGAAAGCCAGATGGGCCAGGCCCGCTCGGAGGCCAAGGCGGCTTTCGGCGACGCCACGGTCTACATGGAAAAGTACCTCGGCAACCCGCGTCACATCGAATTCCAGGTCTTCGGCGACGGCAACGGCGCGGCGGTCCATCTTGGCGAGCGCGACTGCTCGCTGCAGCGCCGCCACCAGAAGGTGCTGGAAGAAGCGCCCTCGCCCGTCATCACCCCCGAAGAACGCGACCGCATGGGCGGCATCGTTTCCAAGGCGATGGCGGACATGGGCTATCGCGGCGCCGGCACCATCGAGTTCCTCTGGGAAAACGGCGAGTTCTACTTCATCGAGATGAACACCCGCCTGCAGGTGGAGCATCCGGTGACCGAGGCGATCACCGGCGTCGACCTGGTGCGCGAGCAGATCCGCATCGCCGACGGCCAGGCGCTTTCGTTCAAGCAGGACGAGATCGAGTTCAAGGGCCACGCCATCGAGTGCCGGATCAACGCGGAAGATCCCTGGAACTTCACGCCCTCGCCGGGCCAGGTGACGAACTACCACGCGGCCGGCGGCATGAACGTGCGCGTCGATTCGGGCCTCTACTCCGGCTACCGTATCCCGCCTTACTACGATTCGATGATCGGCAAGCTGATCGTCTCGGGCCGCAGCCGCAACGGCGCGATCATGCGCCTCAAGCGCGCGCTCGAGGAAATGGTGATCGACGGCGTCAAGACCTCGATCCCCTTGCATCAGGCGCTGCTCGACGATCCCGAGTTCAAGAGCGGCGACTACACGATCAAGTGGCTGGAAGAATGGCTCGCCAAGCGGGCCGCCGACTGAGTTCGTGGGGCGGGCACTCCGGGGCCCGCCCCGCGCCAACCCTCACCCTGAAGGTGCTTCAGGGTCCATTCCCCGGTTCGCGCGGCGGGCCGATCGGCGAGATGGATCCAGGCACACGTTCGGGATGCGGTGAGTGAATGCAATGTGGTGTCGTCCCCTTGTGGCGACGACGGTACGGACTGGATGAGCATGATTTCGTTCCTCGACTTTGAAAAGCCGATTGCCGAGCTTGAAGCCCGCATCGCCGAACTGCGCGCGACGGCGAACGGCAGCGAACTCGACATCGAGAGCGAGATCGACAAGCTCGCCAAGAAGAGCGCGGCTATGCTCGCCGCAACTTACGCCAAACTCACGCCCTGGCAGAAGACGCAGGTCGCCCGCCACCCGCAGCGCCCGCACTTCCTCGACTACATCCGCCTCGTGTTCACCGACTTCGTGCCGCTGGCCGGGGACCGTGTCTATGGCGAGGACGCGGCGATCGTAGGCGGGCTGGCGACGCTGGACGGGCGCAAGGTCATGGTCATCGGCCATGAAAAGGGCCACGACACGCCGAGCCGCATCAAGCACAACTTCGGCTCCGCCAAACCCGAGGGCTATCGCAAGGCGATCCGCCTCATGGAAATGGCGGCCAAGTTTGGTCTCCCGGTGGTCACGCTGGTCGATACCGCGGGCGCTTTTCCCGGTGTCGAGGCTGAAGAGCGGGGCCAGGCCGAGGCCATCGCCCGCTCCACCGAGGCCTGCCTTGCGCTGAAAGTGCCGATGGTGGCCGCGATCCTGGGCGAAGGCGGTTCGGGCGGTGCGATCGCGATCGCTGCGGCCAACAAGGTGCTGATGCTGGAGCACGCGATCTACTCCGTGATCTCGCCCGAGGGTGCATCCTCGATCCTGTGGCGTACGCCCGACAAGGCGGCGGATGCGGCAACGGCCATGAAGGTCACGGCGCAGGACCTCCTCTCGCTAGGCGTCATTGACGGCGTGGTGGCCGAGCCGGTGGGCGGTGCTCATCGCGATCCTGCCGCCGCGGCGCGCGCGCTTGCCGACGCGATCGGCCGCGAACTTGCAGCGCTGGTGGTGCGAACCCCGGCGGAACTGGTGCAGCAGCGCGAAGAGCGCTTCCTCGCCATCGGTTCGCTCTGATCCGTTCCCGTCACCCCCGGCCGCGCCGGGGATCGCGAACGAAGACTGCCGCTGCCCAGCGCCGGCTTCTTGGCGCCCTCTCTGTTTTTGCGAACGCGTCGTCCATTTAATGGCAATGGACTGCAACACCCCCTCTCGATAGTCCGGTATTCCGACAGGGGCCCCGCCGTCCAGCGGGGCAAGGGCACGCCGGGGGCTGCAAGCAGCGATCCGGCCTCGGGGTCGGAACATCGCAATGAGCCTCATCGGGCGTCCCACTCTCGGCACTATCGTGCTTGCGGCGAGCGCGCTGCTTACCGCAGCCGGCGTCTACGCCGCCGTGCAAGGCGAAGGCGCATCTCCTGCTGCAGGGATGACCCGGGCCGAACAGGCCGCCTTCGTCGAGCCGATGCTGGGTGAATACTGCTCGCGCTGCCACAACGACATCGACTTGGTCGCCGACCTTTCCGTCGAAGACCTGAAAGCCGGGGACCTGCGCACCGGTCGCCATGCCGACGAGTGGGAGAAGATCCTGCGCCGCGTCGCCGCCGGGGAGATGCCGCCGCACGGCAAGGACCAGCCAACGCCCGCCATGCGCGCCGCTTTCGTGAACTGGCTCGACACGTCGCGCGCGGGCTACCTCGCCGCCAGCCCCGACCCCGGCCGCGCCACCATCCGGCGCCTCAACAGGATCGAATACGCCAACGCCGTTCGCGACCTGCTGGCCCTCGACGTGGACTTCGCGGGCGAGCTTCCGGCGGACAACTCCGGCTTCGGGTTCGACAACATTGCCGACGTGCTTTCCGTCTCGCCCACCCTGATGGAGCGCTACGTCGCGGTTGCAGGCAAGGTCGGCCGCCTCGCCACCGGTCTCACCGGACGGCGCGGGATCGTGACGACGTGGCAGGTTCCCAAGGACGGTTCGGTCCAGAACTCGGGCGTGCCGGCGTGGAACGAGCGCGCAGGGGAGAGCCTGCCCCTCGCCTCGCGCGGGGGGTACGCGCACAAGTACTATGCCCGCCACGAAGGGACATACGAGATCGCGGCCTGGCTCAACTCGAACAGCAACAACGAGACCGACCGCATGGACGAGGACAGGGTCTCGCTGCGGGTGCCGATGAAGGCCGGATCGCACCGGATCGCGCTCTCGTTCCGCCGCACGCTCGCCCCGTCGGAAGCGGTGCAGGTGCTGCGCAACGACACGGACAAGGTTCCCGTGCCGCTCGACAAGCCGGTCATGCTCCCGCTCGACGTATGGGTGGACGGTAAGCTGGCAAGCACGCTCAGCGTTCCCAGCTACCGGATGCACCAGCGCTATTCGCAGCGCAACTTCCCGCGCGACGTGCATCAGGTGGATGTGGCCGGCCCGTTCGACGCCAAGGGCATTGCCGATACGCCGAGCCGGCGCGCGGTGTTCCTCTGCAAGCCTCGCAAGTCGTCCCAGGAGCAGGCCTGCGCCGCCCGCATCCTCACCGCGCTCGCCCGGCGGGCATGGCGGCGTCCCGTCGGTGCCTTCGACATGGCGCCGCTGATGCGCATCTATGCCGCCGAGCGGGAGGCGTCGGACTTCGAGCATGGGATCGAGGCGGCGCTGGAGGCGATGCTAGTCTCGCCCGAATTCCTCTTCGTGGTGGAGCGCGATCCTGCGGGAGCGATGCCCGGCAGCGTCAATCGCATCACCGATCTCGAACTCGCCTCCCGTCTTTCGCTGTTCCTCTGGAGTTCGATCCCGGACGAGCGGCTGCTGTCCCTTGCCGAGCAGGGCAGGCTGGCCCAGCCTGCGGTACTCGATGCCGAGATCGCCCGAATGCTCGCCGATCCGCGCGCCTCGGCGCTGACGACGAACTTTGCTGGCCAGTGGCTCTACTTGCGCAACCTCGACCAGCAGCGGCCGGATATCGAGGTCTTCCCCAGGTTCGACACGCGGCTGAGACAGGCGATGGCAGCCGAGACGGAGATGTTCTTCACGCAGGTCCTGCGCGAAAACCGCCCGGTGCTCGACTTCATCTCGGCCGACTACACTTTCCTCAACCAGCGCCTCGCCGAGCACTACGGCATTCCCGGCGTTTCCGGGACCGCCATGCGCCGCGTCAGCCTCGATCCGGCATGGCACCGGGGCGGCCTGCTCGGCCAGGCAAGCGTGCTGACGGTGACGTCCTATGGCAACCACACCAGCGTGGTGAAGCGCGGCAAGTGGATCCTCGACAACATGCTCGCCGCAGCGCCGCCCCCGCCGCCGCCCGACGTGCCCGCGCTCAAGGCCGAGCACGACGGGCGCCAGCTCACCGCACGCCAGCAGCTGGAACTGCACCGTTCCAACCCGACCTGCGCGGCATGCCACGTGAAAATGGACCCGCTCGGCTTCTCTCTGGAGAACTTCGATGCGGTGGGTGCATGGCGCACCGTGGATGCAGGGCAGTCGATCGCTGCCATGGCGACCATGCCGGACGGCGCGAAGTTCGAAGGCATCTCGGGCCTCCAGCGCATCCTCATGGACCGGCGGGACGAATTCACCCGCGCCTTCACCGAGCGGCTGATGACTTACGCTCTGGCGCGCGGTCTCGGCGCCAACGACATGCCCTCCGTCCGCGCCATCGCGGCGGACGCGGCCGCAGACCGGTACCGGGTGCGCACGATCGTTCGCGGCATCGTTGCAAGCCCGGCCTTCACCCTGCGCCGCGTCCCCGCGCGCTTCAAGGCCGCGGCCTTCCAGAGAACCCCAGACAGGAGGCTTGCGCGATGAGAGTGGTGCGCCCAGTCCTTTCCCGCCGCACGCTGCTGCGCGGAGCCGGCGCCGCGATGGCCCTGCCCTTTCTCGAGGCGATGATGCCCGGCGCGCGTGCGGCCGATCGCGCATCGCGGCCCAAGCGGCTGCAGGTGTTCTATTCACCCAACGGCATGACGATGCCCGGCTTCCAGCCCGCCGAGACCGGCGCCGGCTTCGCCCTGCCGCCCACCCTGGAGCCGCTCGCCCCGCACCGGGAGAACTTCTCCGTCATCTCGGGCCTGGGCCATCCGCAGGCCGCCGCCATGGGCGACCGCCCGGCAGGGCATGGCCGCTCGTGCCCCGCCTTCCTCACCGGCGCGCACGCCAGGCAGACGGAAGGTCCGGACATTCGCGCCGGCATCTCTATGGACCAGGTCTTCGCCGCGCACCTTGGAGATGCGACGCCGCTCGCCTCGCTCGAACTCGGCATCGACCAGGCGAGCCTGCTGGGCTCGTGCGACATCAACTACTCCTGCGCCTACACCAACGGTATCTCGTGGCTGACGCCCTCCGTGCCGCTGCCGGTGGAGGCCAACCCGCGCGCCGTGTTCGAGCGGCTGTTCGGCGACGGCGACATGGACGAGGCCGGCCGCTTGGCCCAGCTGCGTCGCCAGTCGTCTATCCTGGACTTCGTGATGGAGGATGCCCGCCGCCTTTCGGGCGAACTCGGCATGGAGGACCGGCGCAAGCTCGACGAGTATCTGGATGCCACCCGCGCGATCGAGAAGCGCATCCAGAGGAGCGCCGCGTCCCCTGCCACCGCGCAGGCCGGCAGCCTGGAACAGCCTGCGGGTATCCCGGGTGACTTCGCCGAGCACGTGAAGCTGATGATCGACCTGCAGGTGCTCGCCATGCAGGCCGACATCACGCGCGTCGGCACTTTCATGATCGGGCGCGAACTGTCGAACCGCACTTATCCGGAAATCGGCGTGCCCGATTCGCATCACATGCTCAGCCACCACGGCAACAACCCGGAGAAGATGGCGCAGCTGGGGAAGATCAACCGCTATCACATGGAATTCTTCGCTTATTACCTGCAGCGCATGAAGGATACCCGCGACGGCGAGGGATCGCTGCTCGACCGCACGCTGGTGATCCGGGGCTCTGCCTTCGGCGATTCGAACGAGCACGACTTCATGGACCTGCCGGTCGTGGTCGCGGGTGGTCTGGCCAAGGGCGGGCGGCACCTGCGAGTCGAGAAAGGCACGAGCATGTCGAACCTGATGCTCGCCGGTCTGCAGTCGCTCGACGTCCCGGCCGAGAGCTTCGGCGACAGCACGGCAGCCCTGCGGGATGCCATCGATGGCTGAGCTTTTATGGCAACGCGCCGCAGCATGGGCGGCACGCAGCGCTCCGCCGGCCGCGGCTATCCTCCCGCTGTTCGGCGCGCCCGCGCTTGCCGATGGCCTTTCGCTTGAGCAGGCGGTGGCCGCGGGCGACGTGGCCGCAGCGCGCGCCGCTCTGGATCAGGGCGCCAGCGCGGGTGAGACACTCGCCTATGGAGAGAGCCTGCTGGCGCGCGCCATCGAAACGCAGCAACCCCGGATGGTTGCCCTGTTGCTCGCGCAGGGCGCGAAGCCGAACGTCGCCGATGCCGAGGGACTGACGCCGCTCGTCCTTGCGTGCGAACGTGGGAACGCCGAGATCGTCGGACAGTTGATCGAGGCCCGCGCCAATGTGCGCAGGGCAGTGCCCGATGGCACCACGCCGCTCGCCACCTGCGCCCGCTTCTCCACCGCCGCAACGGTCGAGCGGATGCTGGCAGCCGGCGCGAAAGTGGATACGCCCGACAGTCGCGGCCAGACCGCGCTGATGTGGGCGGCTTCGGCCGGGAAGGCGCAAAGCGCGGCGATGCTGCTGGAAGCCGGCGCAAGGATCGACCGCACGACTAAAGCGGGCTTCACCCCGCTGTTCTTCGCGGTCGCCAGCGGATCGGCGGAGACGACCCGCCTGCTGCTCGATGCCGGTGCCGATGTCTCCCATCGCGGTCCGGAAAGCACCAGCGCCCCGCAGCTCGCGGCCTACCAGAAGAACTGGGACGCCCTGCGGATGCTGGTGGAGCGCGGCGGCGTCGATCTTGCTGAGCGGGATCGCAACGGCGAACAGTTGCTCCACGTCGCAGCGGCAAGCGGGGATGAGCCCCTCGTCGGCTTGCTGCTGGCGAATGGCGCCGATCCGAACGGCCTTACCGGCCCCTCGCGCATTACCTGGGTGACGGAGGCGAACTTCGGAATGCCACCGCCGCCGGTGCCGCCCACGCCGCCCTTGCTGATCGCGGCCAGACACGGGAACGTCCCCGTCATGCGCGCCCTTGTCGCGGCAGGCGCGCAACCCGCCTTCGTCGCCGCGAACGGCACCAACGTCGTCCTCGCCGCCGCTGCCGGGCGCAGCGCGGAGGCGCTGAAAGAGGCGCTGGCGATGGCGCCCGATGCCAACGCGGCGAACGCCGCAGGTGCGACCGCGCTGCACATGGTGATTGGCGGGGGGATGCACGGCGAACTCGGCGCGATGCTGCGCGTCCTTGCCGACCATGGCGCCCGGGCGGACCTTGCCGATGCGAGAGGCACGACGCCGGCGGCGATGGCGCAAGGCGGCCTGGCTACGGTGAAGGCCATCTACGATCAAGTCTTTGGTCAAAAGGCCGCACCCGTGTTAGCCCCGGCCCTGGCCGAGGCCCATCCTTGATTCACAAGAACCGAACGGGATCACCATGACCATGACGCTTTCCAAGACGATTTCGCTTGCCGCTCTCGGCCTGTCCGCAACGCTCGTGGCAGTGACGGGGACGATGGCTCTGGCAGCTTCCCCGGCAGCGACGGCAGTGGCCACCCGGCAGGCCAACTTCAAGAAGATGGGCGCTGCGATGAAAGTGCTGAAGGACCAGATTTCCAGCGGCACGATCTCGAGGCCGCAGGCAGTCGCCGCGGCAAAGACGCTGGCGGCCACCGGGCGCGCGCAGGCGGGCCTGTTCCCCAACGGCAGCGGCGCATCCTCCGGCGCGAAGACCGATGCCCTGCCCGCCGTGTGGTCCAACCGCTCCGCCTTCGACGGTCAGATCAAGGCGTTCGTCGCGCAGGCCGACAAGATGGTCGCGGTGGCAGGCAGCGGCGATCTCGATGCCGTGACGGCGCAGTTCAAGGCGGTGGGCGGCTCCTGCGCCTCGTGCCACAAGCAGTTCCGCGCGGACAACTGAGATGAACCGGTCCGCCGCTCCCGCCACTGCCCGCATCTGGGATCCGACCATCCGCCTGTTCCACTGGCTGCTGGTCGCCCTCCTCGCGTTCTCGTGGTGGAGCGGCGAACAGCATGACATGGAGCGGCACCGGCTGTCGGGCTATGCGATCCTGACCTTGCTGGTGTTCCGCCTGTTCTGGGGCTTCGCTGGCCCGCGAACCGCCCGCTTCGCCAGCTTCGTGCGAGGACCGCGCGCGGTGTTCGCCTATGTGCGCGAACTGGGCAGCCGAAAGGGCCACGCGGCGGACGGACACAACCCGCTTGGCGGGTGGAGCGTCGTCGCCCTGCTGGCCGCGATCGCCCTCATGGTCGGTGCAGGCCTGTTCGCAAGCGATGTGGACGGCATCGAATCCGGCCCGCTCGCCACGTATGTCTCGTTCGAGCAGAGCGAGGCCGCCGCCAGCCTGCACGAGGCCGTCTTCAACGTCCTTTTGGCGCTGACGGCGGTGCACATACTGGCCGTGCTGTTCTATCTCGTGTGGAAGCGCCAGAACCTCGTGCGCCCCATGCTTACCGGCCGCCGCCTTGCCGAGGAGGGGGAGACCGTGGCCGATCTTGGATGGTCGCCGATCCGCGCGCTGGTGGGGCTTGTGCTGGCCGGAGTGCTGGCATGGGCGGTGTCGAAGGGCTTCCGGTTCTAGCCCTTCGACGTAACCGCGCAGGATGCCGCATGTGACCGGATCGCCAGGCTGCACCGGTCACGCGCGCCATCAGGGCGTCGCGTCCTTGTAGCGGTCCCACTTGTCCAGCAGCTCGTCGACGACCCTGGACCCCACGGTGTAGAGGTTCTCGACCGAAGCTTCGAGACCGGCGTAGCCTTCGTTCTCGCGCAGGAGATAGGTCGCCGCGTCGATCCCCGGCGGCGGCATGGTGAAGTTCGACCCCGCGCGCAGCACCAGCACCCTGTCGCGGTCCACACGGCCGATCTGGTCGAGGTAGGTCACCGCCTGCATCACGCCGGTGTCCTCCATCGCGGACGTGACGAACTCGCCCTGTCCGCCGCTCCAGTAGCGCACCCAGTCGTTCGCCCAGCCGGTCAGCTTCTCGCCGTGCCAGAAAGTCATGGCTGAAAGCGTGTCGCCTTCCAGCACGAAGGGGGCTTCCTGCCCATGCGGATAGTCGGTGAAGCGGGCGCGCTCGGCGGCGATCGCCGGGCTGTCGGGCAGGTCGATGTCCTTGGTGAGATTGTAGGCCCATTTCTCCAGTGTCGGGTTCACCTGGAAGACCTCGCCGCCGGACGGGTCGGGCTTGCCCTTCATGTCGTTGGGGCCCTTGGTCTGGCGCGGGAAGTAACCGCTCTTCCAGTCGGCCGGGATCTCGCGCGCGTCGATCTCGTGGCCAAGGTCGCCGTCGATGACATAGCGCGCCCAGGCCACCGAACCGATCGAGGCGTCCTCCGGATCGATGCCGGCGATCCCGGCGACGAGCCAGTAGGAGCGCGAAAGATCGAACCGCTGGTCGAGGCCAAGCGCCATGGTGGCCGCAGTCGAGCGCGCCGTGCCAACGCCCGTGACGACCCCCAGCACCTGCGTCTCGGGATTGTAGTAGAGATCGTGGAATCCCTGCGGGAAGGGAATGCGCTGGGTCAGGCCGCGGCGGGTCTTCCACAACTGGAACTCGCCCGCGACGTCGCCTTCGTCCTTCCCGATCTCGAACAGCGAGACCACCACGACCTTGACCGGCAGCGGAGTGGCGCATGGGCCGCCCGGCTCGCACCCGGCGATCGAAGGGGTCGCCGGCGCATCGGCGGCCGGCGACGGCATGGCGGTGGACAGCATGGCGCCCGCAAGAAGGGTGGCGAGCGTCTGGAATCGCATGGGAAGCCTTTCGAATGATCGTGTCCGCCACGCGGGCGGAAAGTGGCGGGAGCGCCGGTTTCCCGGCGCCCCCGGGTATGTCGGTTCAGAACTTGTACGAAACGGTCGCCTGGAAGCTGCGCGGCCTTTCGGGAAGGACGATGGTGGAACCGAACAGCTCGGTGAAGTTCGCGCGGAAGTACTTCTCGTTGGTCGCGTTCTTCACCACCATGCGCAGCAGCCACGGTCCGGTCTCGTACGAAGCGCCAAGGTCGAACAGCGTGTAGCCCGGAAGCTTCACCGCGCGCGACTGGCCCGAGTAGACCGAGTCCACCGACACCATGCTGGCGGTGAGCGCGATGCCGTTGTCGAAGGCATAGGTCCCCGTCAGCGAGTAGAGGTTGGTGGGAATGCCCGCGCGGCGCGAGGCCGCACGGTCCGCGATCGGGATAAGGCCGCCGGGCTGCCCGCCGAGATAGAGCGTCGGGTCGGTGACGTTCACCAGGTCCTCGATCCCCAGGAAGCTGAAAGTGCTGCCCGCTTCCAGGAAGGTGAGGTTGTAGACTTTCGTGCGCGTATAGCCCGCCGTCAGCAGCAGGTGCTCGTCCACCGCCCAGCGTGCTTCCGCTTCGAGGCCCTTGGTTTCGACCGCCTGGTTCACGGTGCTGGACTGCGCGCTGTAGTCGGTGCGCTCCTGCTTGTAGACCGACACCGCGGCGTAGAGTGTATCGTTGAGCCAGCTGCCCTTGAGGCCGCCTTCATAGAGTTTCGAGGCCGTGATGAAGGTGCCGCCCGCGATGTTCTCCGGCGCGATCTCGGCGCCCTGCCCCGCGATCACCACCGACTGGCGCGCGATCGTGGCATAGGGGATGAGGCCGAAGGGCAGCTTGTAGTTGGCGCTTGCCGACCATGACCACGCGCCGTCCGTGTCGGATGCGCCTGCGATGGCGGGGGCGACTTCCATCTTGGCGGCATTGAAGTTCGACACCGCCTTGATCCGGTCGTACCGCGCGCCCAGCGTGATATCGAGGCCGAACTTGAAGTCGAGGTCGGCAAGGCCCGCGAAGGCAAGGTCCGTATAGTGGCCGCTGACGTAGCTGGTGTAGTTGCAGTCGCACTCGGTCGAGAGCAGGCGGTCGCTGGCGGGCGTGTACCCCTGCGTCAGGTCGACGCGGTGGAAGTACTCATAGGTGAAATCCTCGCCGTGCTTGAAATGCGTGTAGCGGATCGAGGGGGAGAGCTGGAAAGCGAACTTGCCGGCATCGTTCTCGAACGTCTTCGAGACCACGATCTTGTCCTCGATCACGTAGGAATCGTGGAATTGCGAGTACCCGTAGGAGTTCTCGTTGTTGTTCTCGTAGCTGTCGTAGAACAGCTGGTTCTTGATCTCGATGTCGCCGGGGCCCTCCCAGACGAGGTCGGCGTAAAGAGTGGTCGCCTTGTTGTCGAGGCGGTCATCCTTGCCGGTCAGGGTCTTGCGGCGGCTGAGCTTGGCGGTGCCGGTATCGACGAGGTTCAGCAGGTTGTTGGGGCTGCTCGTGAAGCAGGCGTCGGTGATCGACGTGGGCGAGGGATTGCCGCCGCAGGCGAAGCCGCCGAAGGGTGACAGCCCGCCCGGGATCGCGGCATTGATCTCCTCGACCGACATCTGGCCATCGCCGTTGGTGTCGAGCGACTGGGCAGTGCCGGTGATGTAGGTGCTGTTGTCCACCAGCTCCTGTGTCAGGCGGTTCCAGCCGCCGTTCTGCTGACCCTTGTAATTGTGGTACATGCCGCCGAATTCCAGCCGCAGTCCCGGCGCGAGATCGGTGTCGAGGGCCGCCTGCAGGATGGTCTGCTTGGTCGACATGTTCTCGTAGTAGCTGCCCGAGTTCTCGATCTCGGCATAGAGGCTGTAGCCGAACTCGTGCGTGCCGATCCGGCCCGGGCCGCGGAACTCGGCCTGCAGGTCGGCCCGTTCCCAGCTGCCGCCGGTGAAGCTGACCTTGCCCTCGGGCGAGGACATGTACGAACCGCCCTGCACGCGCGCGGACTTGGGCACGAAGTTCATGTAGCCGCCGGTCTTCGAGGGACCGTAGATGGGCGATGCCGGCCCGCGCACGATGTCGATGCGCTCGGAAGCCGCGATAGGCGTGGGGTAGTTGCCGGGGTTGTCGAGACGGCGCACGCCCCGGAAGTAGACCTCGCCGGGAGTGCCGCGGATATCGAGTGCGCCGCCGACACCGAAGAACGAGTTCGTGAAAGTGCCGGGCGACTGCGCGACGAGGTCGTAGATGTCGGTGATGCCGAAGCGCTCGATCTGCTCGGCGCTGATCGTCGAGGCGGAACGGGGCGTCTCCACGATCGTCTTGTCGAACCCGAAGACCGAGCCGACGTTCTCGATCGGCAGCGCGCCGAGCGATCCGGTGACGACGATTTCCTGCCCGTCCGGTTCGGCATCCGCCGACTGCGCGAAGGCTGGCGCGGTCATCGCCGTGCAGCATAGCAGCGCGGTCGCGGCGGCGTATGCCCGGTTCCTGAACGTGCGCTTATCGAACCCCATCTTGTCCATCATGTCATGCCCCCTGAATCCGGCTGGACCAGGCATCGTGCCCGCCCGCCGTGAGCTGGTTTTCTTGTTCCTCCTCTCCCACCGATCGTCTCATGCGCGCCGCCTTGTTGATCTGTTCCGGCATCCGCGAATTCGCTGTTCCTGCTAGCCGCCGCCTGCCGCCCTCACGCCTTGCGCCCGGCCAAAGCGAGCCGTCTGCCGCTCGAAGGCATCCAGTCTCGTCTCGAGGCGAGCCTGCAGCCGCGCCTTCTCGCTGCCCGCGAGGAAAGCCGTGCACCCGGCGTCCGAAAACGAGGCGGAGCATGCGCTCACCGGCTTGCCCAGCTGGCGGGCGCGCCAGAGGCTGGCGCCCGGCACGAAGGCATATTCGAGGCTGGCGCGCGTCATTTCCTTGAGCTGCGGATAGCGCAGGCCCTGCTGCTCCACGGCGCGCACATATTCGTTGCTCATGTCCGAGCGCAGCACGCCCTCGTCGTCGGTGGAGAGCATGACCGGCACTCCCATCGAGCGGTAGAGGTGCAGCGGATGCTCGCCCCCCTTCACGCCGAGGATGACCGCATTGCTGGTCAGGTTGATCTCGACGCCGATCCCCTCGCGCGCCATGCGCGCCAGCGTTTCGGGCGCGGCTTTCTCGTAGGCAATGCCGACGCCGTGGCCGATCCGCCTGGCCCCGGCGTCGATGGCCTTGGCTATGTGGTCCTCGAGGTCGAGGGGCGGCACGAGACCCAGCGCCAGCTCGCCGGCGTGCATCGTCACTTTCACGTCCGGGTACTTCGCCTCGAGGAAGCGGAACATGGCCATGTGCAGGTCGTAGTCGCGCAGGGCCACCGGATCGTCCTCGGGCATCACGATGTTGACGCCGACGAAGCGCGGATCCCTGTTGGCCAGCACGAAGCCGGCGAGCAGGGATCGCCAGGCCATGGCCGGCGCCACGCCGCGCATGCCAGAGAACAGGTAGCGGACTGCAAGCTCGCACCCTTCGTGGGCGGCCTTCGTGTCGCAGCCAAGGCGCGCGCGGGCCTGCGCATGGTTGCGGCTGACATCCTCCATCGTCTGCCCGAGCAGGGCTTCGACCTCGGGAAGGTCGCGCCGGTATGCGGCCTCGAGCATCGATGCCTCGGGCGCGTTGGCTTCCGCGCCTGCCGCAACGTACCGCGACAGGCGATCGGGATTGTACATCAGTTCGAGGTAAACCAGGTTGTTGCGCGCAGCGCTTGCATAGGCGTCGGCCAGCCAGCGCGGGGTTTCTCCCAGGAACGCCGGGCCGAACTTGCCGAAACTGGAGAAGAACTGGCTGTGCCCCGAGACCAGATCAGGGCCGATGCCTTTCTGGTACCCGCGGGTGGAGATCGCATCGACGAGTTTCGCGTAAGTGAAGGGATCGGCGCTCGCCATCGCCGCGATCTGGCGCTCGGGCGGGCAAGGCGGCGGAGCGATGCGCGTTATGCCCTCGTCCGCGCACATCCCCCGGGCCGCCGCCACGTCGAGGAAATCCTCCGCATAGACCGAGCCGCCGAGATGGTTGTGCAGGTCCGCGCCCTTGGGCATCGCCTGCAGAACCATCCGCAGCCGCGCCGAATTGCCGGAAACTTCGTCCACCAGCGCTGCCATCGCCGTCTCGCCCGCAGGGTCTGCATGGGCCGGCAGGGACAGCATCGCTACGCCGGCAAGCGCCAGCGCACCACGACAAGCCCCCAGGAGGCGCCAGGATCGAAACGCAGTCATCAAGTTGCCAAACCCCGCCGAAAGTGCGCCCCCGTCCGAACAGGCGGGTCCCGCAGCGCAGCCTTCGGTATCTCAATCGTGGTAAGGCACTTGACTCGGCTCTAGCAAACGCAATGAATCCCACGCAGCGTTGCCAAAATTAGAGCAGGTCCGAAAAAACACATGCCCGCCTTCTCCCGCTTCCTGCGCTATTTCATGGCCGTCGGCCGTCATGGCTCGATCCGCAAAGCCGCGGACGAGCTCAACGTCTCGGCCTCGGCGATCGCGCGGCAGATCCTCAACGTCGAGGCCGACATCGGCACTCCGCTGTTCGAGCGGCTGCCGACCGGACTTCGGCTGACGGCGGCGGGCGAGATCATGATGGGGGCGGGGAACCGCTGGCAGAAGAACATGATCGATATCCGCGCCCAGATCGAGGACCTGCGCGGCCTCAAGCGCGGCCATGTCGAGATGGCGATCATCGACGCGCTGGCCAAGGGATACATCCCCGCCGCCGTGCGCGCGATCCAGGAGCGTTACCCCGGCATCACCGTGGGCGTGCGGGTGCTCGCCAACGACGAGGTGCGCAGGGCCGTGGCTGCGGGAGAGGTGGATTTCGGCATCCTTTTCGAGCCCCAGACCTACCGCGACCTCACCGTGCGCGCCTTCGTCGAGGTGTTCCTCGGCTTCGTCGCGCCGCCCGGCCATCCCCTCGCCCGCAAGAGCGAGGCGCGCTTCTCCGCCTGCACGGGAACGCCGCTGATCGTGCCTGCAGAGCCGCTCGCGGTCAGCCAGCAGATCGCCGTCCTGATGGGCGCGACGGGCATGGAAGTGGATCGCAAGGCCACTTCGGACAACATCCAGATGATCACCTCGCTGGTGCAGGAAGGCGTGGGCATTGGCATCCTCTCCTCGCTCGACGTCATCACCGAGGTGCAGGCGGGCCTGCTTTGCTTCACGCGCATCTCCGACGCGCTGCTCCGCCCGATGACGCTCGCCTTGTGCACCAACGCCGCACGCACGCCTTCCTACGCGGCGGGGATCGTGCTTTCCGAGATCGAACTCGGCTTTGCGCAGCTCAGCTACCACGAATCGATGCGGGTGCGCGCAAGGTCCCCGGCACAATCGGCGGATTGAACGACCGCAGGCGATTGCCCTGCGGCCGCTCGGAAGTTATCGGCTGGATCTTCCCCACATCGCCCGCACAGGATTCGCGACCGATGAGCCACGACGCGCAGCCCGAACTCCACTACCTCGAATACTACGAGGACTTCCTTGCCAAGGTCCGCGTCCTTTCGCGCAAGATCCGCGATGGCGAATGGAAGCCCGAGTTCATCATCGGCGTAGGGCGCGGCGGGCTGGTCCCGGCGGTGTACATCTCGCACCAGCTCGAACTGCCGATGCTGTCGATCGACCATTCCTCCAAGGTGCCCGGTTTCGCCGACGAACTGCTCGGCAAGGTTGCGGGGATGAGCGCCGAGGGGAAGCGCCTGCTGTTCGTCGACGACATCAACGACAGCGGCGGCACGATCGAATACATCCGCCAGCTGCTGGGCGACAACGGCTGCGACGCGCAGAACCTGCGCTTCGCCGTGCTCATCAACAACACCCGTTCCAAGGCCGTCGCCGAACTCTACGTCGACGAGATCGATCGCGACGAAGACAAGCGCTGGTTCGTGTTCCCGTGGGAATCGGTGGGCACCCGCGAGGCGATCGTGGACGAGGCCCGTTCCGTCCCCGAGCGGCTCGGCTGAGGATCGCCGGCGCATGCGCATCTGCGTTTATCTGGGTTCCTCGCCCGGCAACAATCCCCTCTACCGCGAGGCGGCCGAGCAGTTCGGCACGCTGCTGGCGCGGCGGGGCATCGGGCTGGTCTACGGCGGCGGCATGGTCGGCCTCATGGGCGTGATCGCCGATGCGGTCTGTGCCGCCGGCGGCGAAGTCATCGGCATCATCCCCGAGGCCCTGCGCGCGCGCGAGCACGACCATCCGGGCATCAGCGAACTCCACGTCGTCCAGACCATGCATGAACGCAAGGCGATGATGGCGAACCTCGCGGACGGCTTCGTGACGCTCCCGGGCGGCATCGGCACGTTCGAGGAGATGTTCGAGGCCTGGTGCTGGTCGCAGCTGGGCTATCACAACAAGCCGGTCGGGCTGCTCGACGTCAATGGCTTCTACTCCGGCCTGCGCCAGTTCATCGACAACGTCGTGGAGGAAGGTTTCCTGCAGCCGCGCCACCGCTCAATGCTGATCGTGGAGAAGGATCCCGAGACGATGATCGACCGGATCGTCAACTTCGTCCCGCCTGAGAACGAGCACTGGCTGGGCGCAAGGGACGTCTGAACGCGGGCCCGCGCCGCGCCCTCGGTCAGCTGAGGGGCGGCGCCAGGGCCAGCAGTGCCTTGTACGGATCGCCTTTCATCCCCAGCACATGCGCGAAGGCAGGCTCGGTCTTCAAGCCGGTGCGCCGCGCCGCCCGGACGGCTTCGAAAAATGCGCCGCCGCCGGTTTCGAGCAGTTGCTGTTCCGCCAGGAAGTGCCGCCATCCCGCCTGTACATCGACCGGCAAGGGCGAGCCGAAGACCTCGAACGGCAGCCCCGCGACGCGGAACACGGCCACCACCGCCCGCTCGCCGCAGGTCCACTGGTGCATGGAGAAGCCTTCCAGATGAGCAAAGGCCTGCCAGACGACACCTGCAAAGGCCTGCGCGTCGGCTGCATGGCACAGGATGTCGATGTCGCTCCCGGCAACGTCGAGGCCGAGCGGGAAGGTTCCGGCGACGCGGGGATCGAAGGCGGCGAGGCGCGCCAGCGCCCCGCTCTCCTCAAGCGCCGCCTGCCACGGCCGGGCGTTCACCGGGCCGCGTAAGCCTCGAGCCGATCGAGGTGCACCGCGATCGCCTCGGGTGGAAGGAAGGAGCCGGTGAAGCTGTTGCGCGCCAGCATGACCAGATCCTCGCGCGAGAGGGCCCGGGCGTCCGCCACGGCGCGGTAGTTGTCGGCCACGTAGCCGCCGAAGTAGGCGGGATCGTCGGAATTGACCGTCGCCCGCAGGCCCAGTTCCAGCATCCGGTCGAGCGGATGGTCGGCAAGGTCGTCCACCACGCAGAGCTTCAGGTTGGACAGCGGGCACACCGTCAGCGTCATGCCCTCGGCGACCAGCCGCGCGACGAGCGCTTCGTCTTCCAGCGCCCGGTTGCCATGGTCGATCCGGTCCACGCCGAGCATTTCCAGAGCTTCGTGGACATAGGCCGGCGGCCCCTCCTCCCCCGCATGCGCGGTGATCTTCAGGCCCAGCGCTCGCGCCGCCGCGAAGACGCGTGCGAACTTCTGGGGCGGATGACCGACTTCCGAACTGTCGAGACCCACGGCCACGATATGTTCGAGCCACGGCTTCGCCATCTCAAGCGTGGCGAAGGCGGCCTCCTCGGAAAGATGACGCAGAAACGAGAGGATGAGGCTGGACGTCAGGCCCAGCTCGCTCTCGGCGGCGCGGCAGGCGGAAAGCAGGCCCTCGATCACTTCCTCGAACGCGATGCCCCGGTCGGTATGGGCCTGGGGATCGAACATGATCTCGGCATGGACCACCCCGTCCGCCGCGGCGCGCCGGAAATACGCCATCGCAAGGTCGTGGAAATCCGCTCGCGTGCGAAGGACATCCGCGCCTGCGTAATAGATGTCGAGGAAGTCCTGGAGGTTGGAGAAGTCGTAGGCGGCGCGAACCTCCTCCACGCTGGCATAGGGAATCGCGACGCGATTGCGCTGCGCCAGTTCGAACATCAGCTCGGGCTCGAGGCTGCCTTCGATGTGGAGGTGGAGTTCGGCCTTGGGAAGGCCGGCGATGAAAGCGAAAAAGTCGGTCATCGGGTCCATCTAGCACAAAGTGGAAGGCTTTGGGGACTTCCACGCGCATTCGCCCATGACATAGGTCGCGGCGATGGCGCGCTCGTCGCCCAGGATCTGCAGGGCGAACAGGCGCGTCGCAAGGTCGGCGCCTCCGGTGCGGCGGGCGAGCAGCTGCGTCGCGGCGCAGTCGAGCACCACGAAGTCGGCCTCCTGCCCTACTTCGAGAGCACCGACGCGGTCCTCGATATGGAGCAGGGCCGCGCTGCCTGCGGTGGCGAGATAGAGCGCGCGGAACGGATCGAGCCGGTCCTCGCGCGCCAGTGCCGCCTGATAGGCAAGTCCTGCGGTGCGCAACATCGAGAACGATGTCCCCGCGCCCACGTCGGTACCGAGGCCGAGGCGCAGCCCGTGCCGGTCGGCCTGCCCGAAGTCGAAATGCCCCGAGCCAAGGAACAGGTTGGACGAGGGACACACCGCCACACCCGCCCCGCTTTCGCGAAGGCGCGCGCACGAACGCTCGGGCAAGTGGATCGCATGCGCGAACACCGAACGCTGTGTCACCAGGCCGAAGCGGTCGTAGACGTCGAGGTAGTCCGCCGCATCCGGGAAGCGGGCGGCGACGGCGGCGACTTCATGGACGTTCTCGGCAAGATGCGTGTGCATCAGCACTTCGGGGTGCTCGTCCAGCAACGCCCCTGCCTCGGCAAGCTGCTCGTCGCTGCAGGACAGTGCGAAACGCGGTGTCACCGCATAGCCGAGTCGCCCGCGCCCATGCCAGCGCCGGATCAGCGCCTCGCTCTCTGCCCGGCCGGTGGCGGGAGTGTCGTTCAGGCCTTCGGGCCCAAGGTCCATCAGCACCTTGCCCGAGACCACGCGCATGCGCCGCGCGAGCGCGGCCTCGAACAGCGCGTCCACCGATTGCGCGTGGACCGTGGGATAGACAAGCGCGCTGGTGGTGCCGCTGCGCAGCAGTTCGTCGAGGAAGAAGGCGGCAACGGCGGCGGCGTGCGCCTTGTCCACGAAGGCTTTCTCGGCAGGGAAGATGTGCTTGTCCAGCCAGTCCAGCAACTGCTCGCCGTAGGAGGCGATGCAATCCGTCTGCGGATAGTGGACGTGGGCATCGACGAAGCCGGGAACCACGAGCCCGGGCAGCACTTCGGGTTCGGGATACTTGCCCGCCAGTTCGGCATAGGGCCCGCGCGCGACGACGATGCCGTCCTCGACGACGAGCAGGCCGTCGCTCTCGTGCCGCACGGCGGCGGGGCCCGCATCGCGCGGATCCCGGGCGACGGAGAGAAGTTCGGCGCGGTAGGCCTTCAGCATGTCCTGAAACTCGACTGGCGGACCGCCCGGCGCCGGCCGTGGCGCGAGCGGGAACGGGATGATGCGCGTACGGGCGCAGCGTGGTGGTTCATTGCCCGCGCAGGGTCAGCAGCTGCGCGCAGACGGAGATCGCGATCACGTCCGGCTCCTTGCCCCTGACGCCGGGCATGCCGATCGGCGCGGTCAGCCTTGCCAGCGCCTCGGGCCCGATGCCGTCGGCCGCAAGGCGCGACCTGAACCGCGCGATCTTGGTGGACGATCCGATCAGGCCGACGAACGCCGCCGGCTCCGCCCTCCCCAGTGCGGCGAGGACGAGGTGGTAGTCCAGCGGATGGTCATGCGTCAGGATCAGGATCGCCGCGTCGGCCGGGGCTTCCTCGAGGCAGGTGGCGATGTCCTCCTCGGCCATCACGGTGACGCCGTCGATGTGGCCCTGCTCGAGCCGGGTGTCGAACCAGGCGAGCTGCAGGGGCAGGCCGGTCATGTGCCGCTCGATCGCCTGCCCGACATGGCCCGCGCCGAACAGGTACACCGGGCGGGCCCGCTCGCCCACCGGCTCGACGATGCGAGTGCCCGCCGCCGGCCTGTCTCCCCGAGCGGACTGGCGGGTGGCGGTCTCTCGCTCGAACACCGCGCGCTCCAGCCCGTCCTCCGTGAACGTCGTCGCGAGCATGCGTCCGGGCTCCGCATCGTGCAGCCAGTCGAGCGCATCAGGGTCGATCCGCTCCACCAGGATGCGAACGCGCCCGCCGCAGCACTGGCCCAGCAGCGGGCCCAGCGGATAGTCCTGCACGCGCCAGGTGCCCGGTGCGTAATCCAGCAAGGCACGGGCCTGCTCCACGGCGCGGTATTCAAGCTGCCCGCCGCCGATGGTGCCTTCCTGCCCCTGCGCCGTCACGAGCATGCGCGTGCCCGCGCCGCGCGGAGCCGAGCCTTCGCTGGCGAGAATGGAGACCATCGCCGCAGGCACGCTGCGGTCGAGCCGCCGTAGCCAGCCGATCCACTGCGTCATTCCCCTGCTCCGTGAGCGGCGATCGCGCACAGCACGCGCTCGGGCGTGGCGGGAGCATCCAGCGGCGGGATTGTCCGCCGCCCGGGCGCCGCGGCGGCGACCGCGCGGTTCAGCGCCGAGAAGACCGAGATCGCCAGCATGAACGGCGGCTCGCCCACGGCCTTGGAGCGGTTGATGGTGGGCTCCACGTTCTCGCCGTCCCACAGCTCGATGGTGAAGTGGCCCGGCCGGTCGGAAGCGGTGGGGATTTTGTAGGTCGCCGGGCTGTGCGTGAGGAGGCGGCCCTTCGC
This sequence comes from Novosphingobium silvae, assembly GCF_009856825.1. GTDB lineage: Bacteria > Pseudomonadota > Alphaproteobacteria > Sphingomonadales > Sphingomonadaceae > Novosphingobium > Novosphingobium silvae. The sequence goes on from NZ_WVTD01000003.1 coordinate 157,243, forward strand.
ATCGTAGACCAGTTCCTCGCTCGTCAGCCAGCCCTGCCCCTGGATGAAGCCGCCTTCGATCTGGCCCATGTCGATCGCCGGGTTGAGCGAGCGGCCCACGTCGTGGAGAATGTCGACCGCCAGCACCCGATGCTCGCCGGTGAGCGTGTCGATCACCACTTCGCTCACCGCCGCGCCATAGGCGAAGTAGTAGAACGGGCGCCCCTTGAAGACCGAGCGGTCGTACTCGATGCCCGGCGTCGCGTAGTAGCCCGTCGAAGAGAGCGAGATGCGCCCGATGTGCGCCTTGCGCGCGACCTGCCCGAAGGCCAGCGTCTGCCCGCCCACCAGCACGCCGCCGGGCGTGAAGTGGACTTCGCTTTCCCCTACGGCGTAGGCGCGGGACAGAAAGGCGCAGAGGCGTTCGCGGATGGTCATGGCCGCGTTGTAGGCCGCCATGCCGTTGAGGTCCGCGCCCGAGCTTGCCGCCGTGGCCGAGGTGTTGGGCACCTTGTCGGTGCGCGTGGACGTGATGCGCACGAGGTCGGGTGAAACGCTGAAGACATCGGCCACCACTTGCGCGATCTTGACGTGTAGACCCTGCCCCATCTCCGTGCCGCCGTGGTTCACCTGGATCGACCCGTCGGCATAGACATGCACGAGCGCGCCCGCCTGGTTGAGGTGCGTGGTGGTGAAGCTGATCCCGAACTTGACCGGGGTTAGCGCGATGCCCTTCTTGAGCACCGGGCTCGCGACGTTGAAAGCCGCCACCGCCCTTGCCCGCTCGTCGTAGCGCGAGGTGGCGCGCAGGCGAGCGATGATCTGCGGGGCGACATTGTCGGCCACCTCCATCCCGTAAGGCGTGGTGTCGCGTCCCGGGCCGTAGAGGTTGGCCATGCGCACGTCGAGCGGGTCCAGGCCGAGATGGGCGGCCACATGGTCGATCACCCGCTCGATCGCGAGCATCCCCTGCGGTCCGCCGAAGCCGCGAAAGGCGGTGGCAGAGACGGTGTTCGTCTTCAGCCGCTCGGACACGACTTCCACGTCGGGCACGTAGTAGCAGTTGTCGGAATGGAACATCGCGCGGTCGTTGATCGCGGGCGAAAGGTCCACGCTCGCGCCGCAGCGGGAGGCGAGATGGAGCGAGAGCCCCTGCAGGCGGCCGTCCGCATTGAAGCCGACGTCGTAGCCCACCTCGAACTCGTGCCGCTTGCCCGTCATGACCATGTCGTCGTCACGGTCGCACCGGAACTTGGCCGGACGTCCGGTCCTGTGCGCGGCGAGAGCGGCGGCCGCCGCGAAGAGCGCGGCCTGCGTCTCCTTGCCACCGAAGGCGCCGCCCATGCGCCGCACCTCCACGGTCACGTCCGCCGAGGAAAGCTGCAGCATGTGCGCGATCAGGTGCTGCACTTCGCTGGGGTGCTGGGTGGAACTGAGCACATGGACCTGCCCGTCCTCCCCCGGAGTGGCGACGGCGACCTGCCCCTCGAGGTAGAAGTGGTCCTGCCCGCCCATCGCGAAGCGGCCCTGCAGGCGGTGGGCCGCGCCTTCGAGAGCGGTGGCGGCATCGCCGCGCGCCATGCGCTGCGCCGGCTCTATGTGCGAACCGGCTGCGCGCGCATCGGCGATGGTGATCGCGGGGGCAAGCCGTTCGTACTCGATGCGCCCGAGCCGCGCCGCCACGCGCGCCGCGCGCTGGCTGGTCGCCGCCACCAGGAACAGCGCCTGACCATGGCACGCCACTTCGCCATCGGCGAGCAGCTGGTCGTCACCCGCGACCGGCGCGACATCGTTGGCGCCGGGAATGTCGGCAGCCGTGAAGACCGCGATCACGCCCGGCGACTTGCGCACCTCGGCAAGGTCCATCGACACGATGCGCGCACGCGCCTCGCTCGACTGGCCGAAGGCGAGGTGCAGCATGCCTGCCGGTTCGTGCACGTCATCGGCGTAGCGCGCTTCTCCGGTGACGTGGAGGCGCGCGCTGTCATGCGGGCGGGATGGCTTTGGCAGCACTTTCCAGGCGGGGTCGCGCTCAGCCATGACAGGCGCTCCCGCAGAGCGTGGGAAGCAGCGGCGCGGCAGGGAAAGGAGCGATTTCAGGCAGGCTCATGCTTCCACCTCCAGCACCGAGATGCGCACGCCCTGTTCGCGCAGCCAGAGACGGCGCAGCAGGTTCCCGGCGGCGGCGATGCGGTAGGAGGCCGAACCGCGCACGTCGGTGAGCGGGTCGAAGTCGTGCCCGAGCGCCTCGGCGGCGGCGGCGAGTGTCGCTTCGTCGAACGCCTTGCCGCAAAGCGCGGCCTCACAGGCGGCGGCGCGGCGGGGCGTGGCCGCCATGCCGCCGAAGGCCACGCGGGCACCGGTGACGATGCCGTCCTGCACTTGCAGGGCGAAGGCGCCGCAAACCGCCGAGATGTCGCTATCGAAGCGGCGCGAGAGCTTGGCGATGTGGATCACCGTGTCGGCTGCGGGGCGCGGGATGCGCACGGCTTCGACGAACTCTCCCGGCCGCAGGTCCTGGCTGCCGTAGGCGAGGAAGTAATCCTCCAGCGGAATGGTCCGCCGCCCCGAAATACTGCGCAAGGTCAGCTCCGCACCGAGCGCGATGAGCGCCGGCGGACCATCGCCGATGGGCGAGCCGTTGGCGATGTTGCCGCCGATGGTGCCTGCGTTGCGCACCTGCAGGCCGCCGATGCGCCGCACCAGTTCACCAAGCTCGGGATGCAGGCGCGCCAGCGCCGCGTGGGCGTCGGCATAGCGGACTGCAGCGCCCAGCGTCAGCGCCCCGTCCCTCTCCTCGATCCGCGAGAGATCGGCGATGTCGCCAAGGAAGATCATGGTCCCGGGCGTGCGCAGGCCCTTGGTCACCCACAGGCCCACGTCGGTCGCACCGGCGACGAGGCGCGCCTCCGGGTGCGCCGCCAGCAGCCCGGCCAGTTCGTCCGAGGTGCGCGGGGCGAACCAGCGCCGCCCCTGCCACTCGCCCGACGCGCCCTGGCCCGCGATCCCGGCGAGAGCATCGACCACTGCCGCATCGTCAACGTGGGCGGGCGCGAGGCCTTCGCCCGCCTCCAGGATCGGACCATAGCCGGTGCATCGGCACAGGTTGCCCGCGATCACGTCCGCGACCGGCAGTTCGCAGCCCTTCGCACCGATCGAGCGGCCATGAAGCGACATGACGAAGCCCGGCGTGCAGAACCCGCACTGCGAGCTGCCGTTCGCCGCCATGACGTCCTGCACGGGGCAAAGCGCTCCGTCGTGTCCTTTTAAGCTTTCGACCGTCGTCAGCGCCTTGCCGTTCAGCATCGGCAGGAACTGGATGCACGAATTGACCGCTCGCCACGCCACGCTCGTTCCGTCCTCTTCCAGCGAGCCGACGAGGACCGTACAGGCGCCGCAGTCGCCCTCGGCGCAGCCTTCCTTCGTGCCGGTGCGGCGCAGAGTGTAGCGCAGATGGTCGAGCAGCGTGGCGGCGGGGTCCACCTGCGGCAGATCCACAAGTTCGCCATCGAGAAGGAAGCGCACGCCCGTGTGGTCCATCGACACGTCAGCTCCCCCGGTAGGTCGAATAGCCGTAGGGCGAGACGAGCAGCGGCACGTGGTAATGGCCCGCGCGATCCGCGACGCCGAACTCCACCGGCACGACATCGAGGAACGGCGGGTCGGGCAGTTCCACGCCTTTGGCGCGGAAATACTGGCCGACGAAGAACTCCATCCGGTACGGCCCGCCCTGCAGTTCGGGCAGGCTGGGGCAGCGCCCGTCGGCATTGGTAAAGCCATCGAACATCCAGGTGTCGCCCTCGCCGAAAAGCCGGATCTTCACTCCCGCCGCCGGGCAGCCATGGGCGGTGTCGAGGACATGGGTCGAAAGCGTGCTCATGCCACCTGCTCCGCAAGCGGCCACTGGCCCAGGAACTCATGCTCGTCGTAGGCGAGGAAATCGGCCACAAGTTCATCCTTGTCATCGAGGAACAGCTGGTCGGCCACGCCCCTGACCAGCTTCGGCAGGGCATTCTGCAGGCCCGACAGCGCCGAGGCGGAAAGGCCGAGGCTGACGAGCGCGGAATAGTTGAACGCGAAAAGCCCGTGCAGCGGCGCGCCGTCCACGCCTTCGCGCGGCAGGAACTCGAAAGCCGGGCCAAGGTAGGGATGCGCGTCGATCAGTGCGTTGCGCCTGCTCACCGGCAGCACGCGGTCTCCCCAGCGGGCGATGCGGTCGGCCACCTCGCCCAGTTCGGGCCGCAGCGCCGGATCGCTCACCAGGCCGGTCGAGACGACGACGAAGTCGAAGTCGTGGTGACCCTGCGGCGTGGTGACACGCACGCCGCCGCCGGCGTGCTCGGCCACGTCCAGCCACGGCGCGCCGAGGTGAAGCGCGAAGCCGGGCCACGCCGCCGCGCGCTGGAACGTGTCGTTGGTGGGGGGCTGGTTGTGGCCGAGGAACGCGTCCATGGCGGCATACTTGGTGGCATCGTCCAGCGCGGGATAGCGCGCGGTGAAGCCCACGCGCTCCATGAAGCGGATCGGGTTCACGCGCGGCAAGGCCTTGCGCCGCATGAAGACCTCGGCCCCCGCCACGCCCTGCGACAGCGCATGGTTCGCGTTGTCGAACGCCGATGCCCCGCCGCCAAGGATGCCGATGCGCTTTCCGTGCAGCGCGGCATAGTCGATCGGATGGCTGGTGTGGGCCCAAAGGTGCCGGGGCAGGTTGTCGCGCACGATGGCGGGCGTGTGCCACTCTCCGCCGCCCTGGATGCCGGTGGCCAGCACCACCTTGCGGGCAAGGACAGGCGCCCGCCCGGCAAAGTGCAGGCGGTGAAGGCCTTCGCCCGGCAACGGCTCGATGCGCGTCAACCGGGCGCCGTTCTCCACCGGCAAGCCCAGCACGCGGCGATACCAGCGCAGGTACGCCATCCAGTCTCCCCGCGCGATCTTGTCGAGCGAGGCCCAGCCGTCCGCTCCGTGCTGCGCCTCCCACCAGGCGCGGAAAGTGAGCGAGGGGACGCCGAAGTCGATGGGGTTGAGATGCTTGGGCGTTCGCAGCGTGACCATGCGCGCATACGTTTCCCAGGGGCCCTCCATACCGTGTTCGTTCTCGTCGAACACGGCGGTGTTGACGACGCCTTCGCGGCGCAGGCCGAGCGCTGCGGCAAGGCCCGACTGGCCGCCGCCGATCACCGCCACGTCGAGCGCTGTCTCGCCCCAGGCGATGCGCGGCCGGACCCAGGCAGGGCGATCGAAGCCGATGAGCTCGAACTCACGAGCGAGCCGCGCCTCAAGCGCGGGAAGGCCGGTCGCGCCGCTCATGCCTGATCCTCGAGCCGCAGCCGCACGATCTCGCCGATCTGCTCCAGCGCGGTCGCGATTTCCGTCTCGCGCTCGTTGGCGAGGCGGCGCTCCATTGCATCGAGGATACCGGCCTTGTCGGTCAGGCGCACGCAGATGATGAAGGGAAAGCCGAAGCGCGCGCGGTAGGCCGCGTTCAGGGCGTGGAAGCGGTCGAACTCCTCCGGCGTCAGCCGGTCGAGCCCGGCGCTCGCCTGTTCGGCCGCGCTGGCGTCGGTCAGCGTGCGGTCGATGGCAGCCTTGCCGGCAAGCTCGGGATGGGCGCGGATCAGCGCGAGCTGCTCCTGCTCGCTCGCATCGTACATGGCGGCCACAAGGTCGGCGTGGCGACTGCCGCTCGATGGCCGCGCATCGGCGCGTTCCTCCACCCAGGGGCTGTGTTCGAACAGGGCGGTCACGATGTGCTCCCCTCTAGGCTGACGTGTGCCGAAACCACTTTCCATCCATCCTCGAAGCGGACCCACGACTGCGTCTGGCGGCCCCTGCGCTCGTTGCCTTCGCGGTGGAACTCGGCATCGGCGGTGGCGAAGGCGTCGCCGTAGACGGTGATCGCGACGCGCCCGAGCCTGCGCTGCGGAGAACCGCCACGTCCCTTGCGGAAGGCGCGGATCTCCTTGATGCCGTAGAGCACTTCGCCCACGCCGTAGCGGTTGGTCGTGGGCGCATCGTGGAACAGCGCGTCCATCGCCGGAATGTCATCGGCCATCAGCGCCAGTTCGTAGGCGTGGAAGGCGTGGGTGACCTGCGCCACCAGCACCGGGTCATTGATCCGCATCGGCCCCTCCCTGATAGGGATGCACTTCCATCCAGTGGCGCGCGATGTCGATGCGGCGGGCCACCCATGCGTCCCCGCTGGCGAGCACGTGGTCGAGGAACCGCGCCAGCCAGCGTGCGCGCCCGGGCTTTCCGGCAATGCGGGCGTGCAGGCCCACCGACATCATGCGCCCGCCCTCCTCGCACAGCTGGTCGAACGTGTCGCGCATGTGGCGGAAGAACTGCTCTCCCTCGGTGAACCCGTTCAGCGCGACCATCTTCATGTCGTTGACGTCGAGTGTATAGGGCACGACCAGCTGCGGCCTGCCGAACCGGATGTCCCAGTAGGGAAGGTCGTCGGCATAGCTGTCGGCATCGTAGGCGAAGCCCCCCTCCTCGGCCACGAGCCGGGCAGTGTTGGGAGAGGTGCGGCCCTGATACCAGCCGAGCGGACGCGCGCCGGTGAGCCTTTCGTGCAGCGCCACGGCCTTGGCGATATGGTCGCGTTCCACCTCCTCGGGCACGTACTGGTAGTCGATCCAGCGCAGGCCATGGCTGGCGACCTCCCAACCGGCGGCGAGCATGGCCTGCACCGCCGCGGGGTTCATCTCCATGGCCCGCGCCACGCCGAATACGGTGACGGGAAGATCGCGCTCGGCGAACAGGCGGTGCAGGCGCCAGAAGCCGGCGCGGCTGCCGTATTCGTAGAGGCTTTCCATCGCCATTGCGCGCGCCGGGTGGCTTGCGGCCCCAACCATCTCGGACAGGAAAGCCTCCGATCCCGCGTCGCCGTTCAGCACCGAATTCTCGGCGCCTTCCTCGTAGTTGACGACGAACTGCACCGCCACGCGCGCGCCGCCAGGCCAGCGCGGATCGGGAGGCGTGGAGCCGTAGCCGACGAGATCGCGGATCACGGCAGCGTCTCCCGCGAAGGTTTCGCGCGCGGTGTTCACGACTTCGCCTCCCACGCCTCGATCGCGGCGGGAACGGCTTGCCCCAAAGTCAGCGCGAAGCCTTCCATCCGCAGGCACGCTTCCAGCGCGGCCAGGGTGAGGAGGACCTTGTGCTTCATGGCGTTGTAGCCCATCGCGCCCAGGCGCCAGATCCTGCCCTGCAGCGGGCCGAACGCGGTGCCGATCTCGATCTCGAAAAGCTCGCGCATGGCGCCGCGCACCGCCTCGCCGTCAACGCCCTGCGGGATATGGACGCCGGTCACGTTCGTCATGCGATGGCGATCGTCGCCGAAGACGGTGAGCCCCATCGCGCGCAGCCCGGCGGTCATCGCCCGCCCTGCTGCGGCATGGCGGGCGTAGCGCGCCTCCAGCCCCTCGCCCAGCGCGATGCGGGCACATTCGCGCGCCGCATAAAGCATGCTCGTCGCCTCGGTATGGTGGTTGAGGCGCTTTTCGGACCAGTAGTCCATGATCATGGCGAGGTCGAAGTAGTTGGAGGATATGCGCGGCCCCTGCCCGTCCACCGCGCCTTCCCCCCGAATGCCGCGCTCCACATGGCGGCGCTGCCCGATATGCTCCGCCGCCCGGTCCGAGACGGTGATCGGCGCGGAGCCCGAAGGGCCGCCGAGGCACTTCTGCAGCCCGCCCGTCACCACGTCCACGCCCCAGCGGTCGGCGGCGAGTTCCATGCCGCCGATCGTCGCGGTCGCATCGACGTAAGAGAGCGCCCCGGCCGCGCGGCAAAGCGCACCAAGGCCGTCAAGCGGCTGGGCCATGGTGGTCGAGGTGTCGCCGTGGATCGTGGCGACCAGCCGGGGCCGCACGCGGGCGATCGCCGCCTCGATCCGCTCCATCGGCACCACTTCGCCCCAGGGTGCGTCCACCGTCTCGATCACCGCGCCAATGCGCTGCAGGATTTCGGTGAGCAGCAGGCCGAAGCGACCGAAGTTCACCACCAGCACCGCGTCTCCCGGCGCCACCAGGCTGACGAGCGCCGCTTCGATCCCGGCGCGCGCGGTGCCGTCCACCAGCATGGTCCAGCGGTTCCGCGTCCCGAAGATCGGCCGGTAGAGCGCCATGACCTGGTTCATGTAGCCGGTCATCTCAGGGTCGAACTGGCCAAGCAGGTCGGCGCTCATCGCGCGAAGGACGCGCGGGTGCGCGTTGATCGGACCGGGGCCCATCAGCAGGCGCTGGGGCGGGTCGATCTCTCCGAACAGAAGCGGGTCCAGTTCAGGCGGCAAGGCTCTCTCCCAGTCGCTGGATAAAGCCGAGCATGACCCGAAGCGCGATGTCCGCATCGGCAGGGCCGACATGCTCGGCCGGATTGTGGCTGATCCCGTGGCGGCAGCGGATGAACAGCATGACGGTGGGACACAGCGCCGCCATGTTCATGGCATCGTGCCCCGCTCCGGAGACGAGGCGGCGCACCGGCTGCCCCGCCAGGACGAGCGCCTCGTCCATGAGGTCCATCAGCGCGGGGTCGCTGGGGCTGGATGCAAGATCGTGGATGAGCGCGGCGTCCAGTTCCAGCGCGCGGGCAGCGGCGATTTCGCGGAAGCGCTCGAGGATGGCGGCCGCAACCCTGTCCCGCCGCTTCTCGCTTCCCGAACGGACGTCGAGCGTGAAGCGCACTTCGCCGGGGATCACGTTGGCCGCGCCGGGCAGCGCCTCGATCATGCCAACGGTCGCGACGACATCGGAATCGTCGCCGCGCGCCATCTGCTCGGCGGCAAGGACCATGGCGGCGGCGCCTGCCAGCGCATCGCGGCGAAGGCGCATCGCGGTCGTGCCCGCGTGGCCTGCCATTCCCCGCACGGTGAGGGCATAGCGCAGCTGGGCGGCGATGCCGGTGACGGTGCCGACCGCAAGCCCGTCAGCCTCGAGGACCGGGCCCTGCTCGATATGGGCTTCGAGATAGGCCAGCGTCCGGCCGGGCACTCGCAGCGCGTCCCGGTATGCGGCGATGTTCCCGCCCGGCGCATCCGGGCCTCCGCCAAAGCGCTCCAGCGCCGCCGCGAGCGAGACCCCTTGCCCATCGACGATCGCCGCAAGGTCTGCGTCGAGCGTTCCGGCCACGGCCCGGCTGGTCAGCATGGCCGCGGGAAAGCGCGAGCCTTCCTCGTCGCCGAAGCCGTAGACCTCGATCGCGAAGGGGAGCCGGCGGCCCTGCGCGTGAAGAGCGGCGACGCACTCTATCCCCAGCATCACGCCAAGCGACCCGTCGTAGGGTCCGGCGTCGCGCACGCTGTCCAGATGGCTGCCGATCACGAGGGCCGGAGCGGAAGGGTCGGTGCCGGCGTAAGTGCCGACGAGATTGCCCGCCGGGTCCACCCGCGCGGTCATCCCGGCCTCTTCCATCCAGACCGCTACCCGGTCCACGGCGGCGCGGTGGGCCCGGGTCAGGTAAGCGCGAAACAGCCCGCCCTCCATGTCGCTGTAGGGCGCGCCCGCAAGCGCGTCGCACCGGGCGACCGCGCGCGCCCCGCCGGGGGTGTCGAGCGCCGTCATCGCGAGAACTCCGCGCGCAGCCGCCCGCAGCCGGCATGGTGCGCCCGCGCCTGAGTGCGGGGCGGACAGATCGCGCGCCCTACCATCCCGCGACCGCCCCGTCGCTGCGCGGATCCGTCGCGCCCTGGAAAGTACCGTCGCCAAGGCGCACGAGCGCCCCGGCGTGGCCCATCGTCGCCGTCAGCGGGCCCACGCGCTCCACATCGTGCCCGGCTGCAGCAAGTTCGCCGTAGAGCCCTTGCGCAAAGCCGTCCTCCAGCTTGAGCGTGGTGGACTGCTCGCCCCATGTCCGCCCCAGCAGCCAGCGCGGGGCGCTGATCGCCTCCTGCAGGTCCATCCCGAACCGGGCGTAGCGGGTGAACAGCGCGGCCTGCGTCTGCGGCTGGCCCTCGCCCCCCATCGTGCCATAGGCCATGACCCGTCCATCGCCGAACACCGCCAGCGCCGGATTGAGCGTGTGAAATGGCTTGCGGCCGGGCTTCAGGGCATTCCAGCCATCGGCGGCGAGGCGGAAGGAACTGCCCCGGTTCTGCCAGGTGATCCCGGTCCGGGGCAGTACGAGGCCCGAGCCGAACTCGAAGTAGGTGGACTGGATGCAGCTGACCACGCGCCCGTCGGCGTCGGCGGCGCCGAACCAGCAGGTATCGCCCCACTGCGGCGGCTGCGGCCATGCCAGCGCGCGTGCCGGATCGATCCGCGCGGCAAGCGCGTCCAGCGCGGTCGGGTCGGCCAGCAGGCCCTGGAAGTCGAACGCTGCATGGGCCGGGTCGCCCACGTGTAGATCGCGGATGAGGAAAGCCTGCTTGGTCGCTTCCACCAGGCCGTGGACATGGTCGAACCCGTTCGCCTCACCGGCCTGCAGCCGGTCAAACAGCGCCAGGGTCAGCAGCGAGGCGAAGCCCTGCGTCGGCGGGGCGGAGTTGTAGAGCGCGGCGCCGCCGATCACCGTGTGCAGCGGCTCGGGCCGGGTCGCGCGGTGCGCGGCAAGGTCCTCGCCCGAGACGGGGCTGCCCAGCGCGGCGAGGTCGTCCGCGATCATCGCGCCAAGCTCGCCGCGGTAGAAGCTTTCCAGCCCATCGGTGGCAAGCGTGCGCAGCGTTTCTCCCAGCAGCGGCTGGCGCAGCACGTCCCCTTCGGCAAGCGGGCGGCCTTCGGGTTCGAAGATGCGCGCGTAGGCGCCGGGCTGTTCGCGCAGTTCGCCGCCCTTGGCCGCCGCGATGGCCGCTCCGCCGACGGTTACGCGCACGCCCACCTCGGCATGTTCGATCGCATCGCGCAGCAGGCGTCCGAGCGGCAGCGCCCCGCGCGCGCCCTCGACCTCGCTCTCGCCCCCGCTCCCGCCCTGCCCCTCAAGCGCCGCCGCCCAGCCCGAGATCGTGCCTGCCACCGTGTTCGCGGCCAGGGGCCCGCGCGTCGGCACCGCGTCCAGCCCTGCGTAGAGCGAAAGGTCGGCGCCAGCCGCCGCCCCGCCGCAGCCGTGGATGGAGTGGACACGCCCGTCAGGCTCGCGGATCAGCCAGAACCCGTCGCCGCCGATCCCGGTCATGTGGGGATAGACGACCGCCAGCGTCGCCGCCACGGCAACGCAGGCCTCCACCGCGTTGCCGCCGTCGGCCAGTACGTCGCGCCCGGCCTTCGCGGCAAGGAAGTGAGGCGCGGTGACGATGCCGCTCTGAGCGCTGACGGTCTTCATGCGATCCGCCCCATCAATCCGGCAGCGCGGCCACGAAGGCGCGCACTACCTCGGCCGAGTTCACCGAGGCGAGCGCCATGAAGGTGTTCATCTGGTTCTCTCCGCTGTCGCCGCCGGCAAGGTCGGACAGGCTGCGAAAGACGATCGCCGGCACTGCGTTGGCATAGGCGACCTGCGTCACCGCCGCGCTTTCCATGTCGAGCACGCGCGCATTCCACGCCTGCTGCAGGTATTGGCGGAACTCGGCGTTGTCGGCAAAGACGCTGGCGCTCACCCCGGTGCCGCCGACCACGATCTTGGGCTCCTGCGCCAGGCATCGCGAGCTGTCCGGTGCCTGCCCCTCGCCGCCGATGCAGCGTTTGAGCGTGACCTTGGGAGTGATCCGGCGCGCGATCTCGACGAGGCCGGCGTCGACCGGCAAGGTGTAATGGCGCCGCGTTGCCTCTCCGGCATTGCCCACGCGCACGCCGCGCGGGAACATCATGCCCCAGTTCCCCGGCGCCTCGGGATCGACCGGCTCGGGCGGGGCCCAGCCCTTGTCCGTCTTCCGCGCGAAGGACACCTCGAGATATTGCGCCCAGTCCTGTGCGACGATCACATCGCCGATGGACAGGGTCGGATCCACGCCGCCGGCGATTCCGGAGAAGACGATCCGCTTCACCTTGAACCGGTCGAGCACGAGCTGCGTGTTCATCGCCGCGTTCACCATCGACACGCCGCTTTGCATCAGCACCACCGGCTTGCCTTCCAGCCGCCCGGTGACGAAGGTCAGGCCGTTGACCTTGTGCTCCCGCGCGTTCCGGACGGCGGGCAGAAGCGCGTCCCACTCGGGCTGGAACGCGGTCATAACAACCGTGCGCGCGGTTTCGTCCAGCCGCTTCGCTTCTGCCGGAACGGCCGCGAGGGCGAGCGGGAGAGCGAGGGGGACAGCGAGGGCAAAAAAGGCAGTAGAACGCATCAGGCGGTTCCCATCCAGACGAAGCGGGCGACGAAAAGCAGGGCGAGGATCAGCAGGAACCAGTCGGTTCGGCGCACCGTGCCGCGCACGATCTTGAGAACGGCATGGGCGGTGATGCCGAAGGCGAGGCCGTTGGCGATCGAGAAGGTGAGCGGGATCATCGCGACGGTGAGGAACGCGGGGATCGCCGAAAGCGGATCGTCCCACTCCACCTCGGTCAGCGGCAGCAGCATGAGGCCGCCCACGATGATGAGGGCGGGCGCCGTGGCGGCCAGCGGGATGACCTGCGCGTACGGAGCCACGAACATCGTCGCGAGGAACAGCACGCCGGTGACGATGGCGGTAAGGCCGGTGCGTCCGCCCGCCTGCACGCCCGCTGCGCTCTCGACGTAGGAGGTGACCGTGCTGGTCCCCGCGATCGAGCCGACGATGGTGGCGGTGGCATCGGTGATGAGGATGCGGTTCAGGCCCGGGATGCGCCCCGCCGCGTCCATCAGGCCCGCCCGCTTGGTGACCGCGACGAGCGTGCCGATGTTGTCGAACAGGTCGACGAAGAGGAACACGAACAGGATTTCAAGCAGGCCGAGCCCATGCCGCCCCGAAAGACCGAACACGCCGGCAAGGTCGAGCTGGAAGGCGGTGCCGGTCAGCGCGGCGAGCGAGTATGGCTCGGGGCTGATCGAGACCATGCCCGCGATCCAGCCGACGAGCGTGGTCGCCACGATGCCGATCAGCATGGCGCCGCGCACGTTCCACACGCTCATCGCGCCGATCACCACGAGCCCGAAGATGGCAAGCGCCGCGCCCGGGGCCTTGAGGTCTCCCAGCGCCACGAAAGTCGCGGGATTGGCGACGATGATCCCCGCGTCCTTGAAGCCGATGAAGCCGATGAACAGGCCGATGCCGCCCGCCACCGCCGCGAAGAGATAGGGCGGGATGGAGGCGACGATGAGCTGCCGCACGCCCGTCAGCGTCAGGACCAGGAAGGCGATGCCTGAAATGAACACGCAGCCCAGCGCCACCGGCCAGGGCACGCCCATCTGCTGCACGACCGTGAAGCTGAAGTAGGCGTTGAGGCCCATGCCGGGCGCCAGCGCCAGCGGCACATTGGCGACGGAGCCCATCAGGATCGAGGCGAAGGCCGCGGCAAAGCAGGTCGCCGCCGCGACCGAGGCGACGGGCATCCCCGCGCTTCCCAGGATCGCCGGGTTGACCAGCACGATATAGGCCATCGTCAGGAACGTCGTCACGCCCGCCAGCACCTCGGTACGCGCGGTGGTGCCGCGCGCGGTGAGGCAGAAATAGCGGTCGAGCGCGCCGGATGGCTCCGCCTGCCGCCCCTCGGGCATGGTCTCAGTCTGCGTCACTCGTCACCCCTTCCACCGCCCCCTGCGGTGCATCCCGAAATTCATCGTCCGGCCATCGTGATCGGCCGGCGGACCTTGCGCCAGCCATTTCGTCGCCGCGCCGGCCGCTTTTCCCTCAGGCCCGCGAAAGCAGGGCCCCTTGCGCTCCCGATTGCCCTTGCCCTACCGGTTCCGCGTGCGCTGCAGGCTCCGCCTGCGCAGGCGTGGCAAGATCGCCCGGCTGCCCGGGCATCGAGAAACCCGTCACCCCCGCCGCTTCGAGCTTGGCGGCGAAGGCGAACAGTTCCGCCTCTCCGCCCGGTGCGCCGATCAATTGCAGGCCGATCGGCAGTTGCCCGGGACGGCGGAGCGGAACCGCCAGCGAAGGCAGCCCGGTGAAGCTGATCGGCTGGGTGTGAATGCCAAGGTCGGCGCGCGCGGGGCTGAGCGCACCGTCGATCACGATGCGCGGGTCCTCCACCAGCGGCGCCACCGTGGGCGTCGCAGGCGCGAGCAGCACGTCATGATTTGCCACCAGCGCCGCGATTCTGGCGCGGTACTCGGCCCGCAAGGCCTGCGCTTCCTCGTAGAGCGCATCGGGCAGCAGTGCGCCCGCGATCAGCCGGTCGCGCACTTGCGGATCGAAGGCCATGGCATCGGCCGCCAGCGCCTCGCGGTGAAGCGCCCCGCCCTCATACGCGGTGATGAGGAACGCGGCCGAGCGGGCGCGCGCGATCTCGGGCAGTTCGACGAGCGGCGCCTCGGGCGCGATCGCGTCGATCGCGGCGAGCTGGTCTGCCTCCACGTTCTCGCGGAACCGCCCGCCAAGCCGCGCCACGCGGGGAGTGCCGCCGGACGCAGCCACCTTCCGGCCGCAAAGCACTTCCCACACCAGCACCATGTCCTGCGCCGAACGGGTGAAGGGACCGACATCGTCGAAACTCTTCGCGAAGGGGAACACGCCGCCCAGCGGCAGATCGCCGTTCGTGGGTTTGAGGCCGTAAGTGCCCGTCAGGCTCGCGGGCACCCGGATCGACCCGTTCGTGTCCGAGCCAAGCGCGAAAGGCAGCAGCCCGGCCGCGACCACCGCCGCCGACCCGCCGGAGGAGCCTCCCGCCAGCCGCGCCGTATCGTGCGGGTTGCGCGTGGTACCATAAGCCGCGTTGATGGTGGCGAAGCCATAGGCGAACTCGTCCATGTTGAGCGTGGCGACCAGCACCGCGCCCGCAGCCCGGAGCCGCGCCACCGCCTCGGCGTCGGCCGGCGCGGGGGCGGCATCGGCATAGAGCATGGACCCCGCCGTGGTGGGCAGCCCGGCAATGTCGAAAAGATCCTTGACGCCGTAGGGCACGCCCGCGAGCGGACCCGGGTCCTGCCCGGCGGCGACCTTTGCGTCCACCGCGTCCGCCTCAGCGCGGGCGCGGTCGTGAAGGACGCGTGTGACGGCGACGAGTTGCGGGTCGCTGCGCACCAGTGCGGCGAGGCATTCCTCCACCAGCGCGCGGGCGGTTACGCGCCCTTCCCGCACGGCGGCGGCGGTCTCGCGCACTCCCATCATGCCTGCGTCTCCGTGGGCTCGCCCCGCATCGTGCGCGCATGGCGGGCAAGCAGGGCCAGGTTCGCGGCGACGCCTGCCTCGCAAGACGCAGGGATCGGAAGCGAGCGCGCGGCGCTTGCCGCGGCGATCTCGTCGGCGCTCAAGGGAACTGCGGCGTTGCTCGCCTCAGTGGGGGTATCGGCCATGGTCTCGCGATCGTTTGGGCTGCGGCGAAGGCAACGGGTGTAGCCCCGCTTCCCTGCCCGCTCACCCCCTGTCGATCAAACGCAATGATCGGAACGGATCGTTGCAAAAATGAGAGCGCCACCCGGTGGCGCCCTCACCATCGTATCAGATCATGCTTTCAGGCCGGACCACCCGGTCGAACGTCGCCTCGTCCACCAGCGCCAGTTCCAGCGCCGACTGCCGGAGCGTCAGGCCTTTCTCGTGCGCGTGCTTGGCGATCTTGGCCGCGTTGTCGTAACCGATCTCGGGAGCCAGCGCGGTGACGAGCATCAGCGAGCGCTCGAGCAGTTCGGTGATGCGCGCCCGGTTCGGCTCAATCCCGTCCACGCAGCGCTCCGCGAAGCTGACCATCCCCACCGAAAGCAGGTCGATCGAGCGGATCACCGCCGCGCCGATCAGCGGCTTGAACACGTTGAGCTCGAACGCGCCCTGCAGGCCGCCGATCGTGGCCGCCTGATGGTTGCCGATGACCTGCCCGGAGACCATCGTCAGCATCTCGCACTGGGTGGGATTGACCTTGCCCGGCATGATCGAGCTGCCGGGCTCGTTGGCGGGCAGGTCAATCTCGCCAAGGCCCGAGCGCGGCCCGGAGCCCAGCCAGCGGATGTCGTTGGCGATCTTGGTCAGCGCCACCGCCAGCGTCGCCAGCGTGGAGGAGAGATGGACGAGCGGATCGTTCGACGCCAGCGCCTCGAACTTGTTGTCGGCCGGGCGGAAGGAAAGGCCGGTAAGCTGCGAAAGCTCGGCGGCGACGTCGGCGTCGAAGCCAGGCGCGGCGTTGAGGCCGGTGCCGACCGCCGTGCCGCCCTGGGCGAGCGCCGCCACGCCTTCCTCCACCGCCGGCACGATGCGCGCGCGCGCCAGCTTCAGCTGCTGGGCATAACCCGAGAACTCCTGCCCCAGCGTCACCGGCGTCGCGTCCTGCAGATGGGTGCGGCCGATCTTCACGATACCGCCCCACGCCGTCGCCTTGGCGTCGATCGAGGCGAACAGCCGGTCCAGCGCGGGGAGCAGGCTGGCCGTCACCGCGCGCGCGGCCGCCACGTGAAGCGCGGTCGGGAAGCTGTCGTTCGAGGACTGCCCCATGTTCACGTGGTCGTTGGGATGCACCGGGCTCTTGCCGCCCCGGGTGCCCGTCAGGATCTCGTTGGCGCGGCCCGCGATCACCTCGTTGAGGTTCATGTTGGTCTGCGTGCCGCTGCCGGTCTGCCAGATGACGAGCGGGAACTGGTCGTCAAGCTTGCCTTCCACGATCTCGGCGGCGGCGGCCTCGATGGCGTCGGCCAGCTTGGCGTCGAGCCCGTGGCGGCGGTTCACCCGCGCTGCCGCCTGCTTCACGAGCGCGAGCGCGTGGACGATCGCAAGCGGCATCCGCTCGGAGGCGCCGAAGGGGAAGTTCTCGATGCTGCGCTGCGTCTGCGCGCCCCAGTAGGCGCTGGCGGGAACGTCGATTTCGCCGATGCTGTCGGATTCGCGCCGGGTTTCCATGCTCACTCGGGTCTCCATTGGCTGCTGGTCGTTGAGGCCAACATAAGCCGCCATGCCGACATTGCCACCGATATTGCGAACGGTTCGCAGATAATGCGGCGTTGACGGCAAAGCCGCGATGCGCGACCCCACGCCCCGGGGCCGGTCCGAGCCCAATCCCCCTTTCGCCTCAGAAGGACGATCCGAACCACCATGACCAAGCGCATCCTCGCCGGCCGCAGCGTCCACCCCGTGGGCCTTGGCTGCATGAACGTCGCCTGGGCCTACAACGCCGCTCCTCCGCACGATGAGGCGGTGGCGCTGATGCGCCATGCGCTCGACGCCGGTTGCGACCATTTCGACACGGCCAACATCTATGGCGCCGGGCTCAGCGAGGAAATCCTGGGCGAGGCGATCATGGACCGGCGCGGCGAATTCCTCCTCGCCACCAAGACCGGGATCGTGACCGATGGCGACAGGCGCGGGGTGGACTGCAGCCCCGCCGCCATCGCTGCCTCGCTCGATGCCAGCCTCAAGCGGCTGAAGACCGATCATGTGGACCTGTTCTACATGCACCGGCTGGACCCGAGCGTGCCGATCGCGGAGTCGGTGGGCGCGATGGCGCGCGCGGTCGAGGCCGGGAAGATCGGCGGCTACGGCGTGTCCGAATGGTCCGCCGCGCACATCCGCGAAGCCCATGCGGTGCACCCGGTCACGGCGGTGCAGACGGAATATTCGCTGTGGACGCGCAATGTCGAGCTGGCGGTGCTGGAGACGACGCGCGAGCTGGGCATTGCCCTAGTCGCCTTTTCTCCCGTCGGCCGCGGCGCGCTCGGCGGCAGGATGAGCGATCCCGCGCAGCTGCCCGAGCATGACATTCGCCGCACGATGCCGCGCTTCCAGGGCGAAAACTGGACGCATAACGCCGGGCTCATCGCGCAGCTTGCCGAGCTGGCGGGCGAAGCGGGCGTGACCTGCGCACAGCTGTCGCTCGCCTGGGTGCTTTCGCGCGGCGAGCACGTCCACGCCATTCCCGGAACGCGCCGCATCGCCTACTTCGACGAGAACCATGCGAGCGGCGCGATGGCGCTGGACCCCGCGATCCTCGCCCGGGCGGATGCGCTCATCAACCAGCAGACCGTTGCGGGGCACCGCTACCCCGCCCATTTCCTGGCCTTGATCGACACCGAGGAGTTCTGAGCCGCCGACCTTGACTTGAATAACCATTTAGGTTATAAGCCGCAGCATCGATTTTGATCTCAGGATCACGATCGAGCAAAGCGGCGGGCCGGGAGCATGTAGCTGACGCTTTCCCTCTCCCGGCGCGGTCGGCGCTTCGGTCGTGGACACCGGAACAGCCACAAAGGGATACGTGGACGAAGATGAGGGTATGCCCTCAGGTAAGGTGGCATGGGATGCGAGCCCTGCCCACCGGCCCCACGCACCACACGGGCTCGGCCTTCGGGAGTTACCTTGCCTCTCCCGGGGGCCCTCGGCGAACAAAAGGTTTGAACCGGCAGCCCTTGCGTGATGCCCGCAAGGAACCCCCAGCGCCGACCGCCTTGCCGTCCGCTGAACCTTTCCCCGGCGTTATCCCGCACTCGCCAGCGGGCGATGACCTGTGCCTGCGGGAGCCCTTCCGGCGTCCTCAGAGGCCGAGCGGCTTCATCTCGCGGATGAGATCGACCAGCAGCCGCAGCCCGCGCGGGACCTGCCGACGGCTGGAATAATAGATGAAATATCCTTCGCCGGGCGACGACCATTCCGGCAGCGTGACCCGCAGCAGATCGCGCTGCGTGAGGTCGGCGATCCCTTCGCACGCCATGTAGATGAGGCCAAGCCCCTGCAGCGCCAGGGCGCGGCTCGCGCTGCCGTTGTTGACGGTGACCCCGCCCGGCACGTCGAGCACGAAAGATTCCTCGCCGCGCTCCAGTTCCCACTTGTAGATGCGGCTGTTGCCAAGGCGGATGCGGATGCACTGGTGATGCATCAGGTCCTGGGGGTGGAGCGGCTCGCCGCACCGCTCGAAATAGGCGGGCGATCCCGCGATCACCCAGCTGAAATCGGCGGAAAGGCGCTGCGCGATCATGTCCTCGGGCACTGTCCCGCCGAAGCGGATGCCGGCATCGAAGCCGCCTTCGGTGACGTCCACCATCGCGTTGTCGACACAGATGTCGAGCTCCACGTCGGGATAGCGCGCGACGAACTCGGGCAGCACCGGGGCAAGAAGCTGCGTCGCCGCATCGTCCGGCACGTTGATGCGCACTCGCCCGGCAGGCGCGTCGCGATGGAGGTTCAGCCGGTCCTCCGCCTCGTGGATGGCGGCGAAGGGATCGCGGATCGCCTCGTGCAGGTCGTCGCCCGCGGCCGTCAGCGTGACCGAGCGGTTGGTGCGGTTGACGAGCCGGACCTTCAGCCGCTCCTCCAGCCCGCGCAGCGAATGGCTGAGCGCCGAGGCCGACACGCCCATCTCGGTCGCCGCCTTGCGGAAGTTGCGGTGCCGCGCGATCGCGAGGAAATAGCTGAGGTCGGCGAGATCCGAACGCCTGAAGGGCATGGCGGCAAGGTTTCCGATGGACAAAAAGAAAAGGGCCGCGCGGCGGCGGCCCTTTTCCTCTAGCGCATCCCCGGCGTTCAGGCCACCTCGCCCAGCCGGTCGAGGTGCTTGTCCAGCGTGATCGGATATTCGCGGATGCGAACGCCCGTGGCATTGTAGATCGCGTTGGCCACTGCCGCGCCCACGCCGCACAGGCCCAGCTCGCCCACGCCTTTCGCCTTCATTGGCGAGACCTTGTCGTCCGCCTCGTCAAGGAAGACGACGTCCTGGTGCGGGATGTCGGCATGAACCGGCACTTCGTAGCCGGCGAGGTCGTGGTTGACGAAGAAGCCGAAGCGCTTGTCCACCGCCAGTTCCTCCATCAGCGCGCCGCCCACGCCCATCGTCATCGCGCCGATCACCTGGCTGCGCGCCGACGTGGGATTGAGGATGCGCCCTGCAGCGCAGACTGCCAGCATCCGCCGCACCCGCGTCTCACCAGTGTAGCGATCGACCGCCACCTCGACGAAGTGCGCGCCGAAGGTGGACTGCTGGAACTTCTTGGCAAGATCGCCGAACTCGATCGAATCCTCGACCACGATCTCGCCGCCGCGCGCGGCGCTGGCGATGTCGGCCGTACGGTTGCCCACGCGCACCTGACCGCCTTCGAACACCGCCTCGCCCGGGCCGAAGCCCAGCTTCGCCACGACTGCCTCGCGCAGCTTGACACACGCGGCATAGACGCCGGAAGTGGAGCTGTTGGCGCCCCACTGGCCGCCCGACCCGGCCGATACCGGTGCCGAGGAATCGCCCAGCTTCACGTTCACTTTCGCCAGAGGCACGCCCATCATCTCCGCCGCGGTCTGGGCGATGATGGTGTAGGTGCCGGTCCCGATGTCGGTCATGTCGGTTTCCACCGAGACCTCGCCCGAGGTGCTGAGGCGCACCCGCGCGCCCGACTTCTGGTTGAGGTTGTTGCGGAAGGCCGCAGCCACGCCCATCCCGACGAGCCAACGCCCGTCGCGAACCTGCCCCGGCTTGGCCTTGCGGCGGTTCCAGCCGAAACGCTGCGCGCCCTCTTCCATGCAGCGCACGAGATTGCGCTGCGAGAACGGACGCTCGGGGTTCTCGGGATCGACCTGCGTATCGTTGAGGACACGGAAGGCGACCGGGTCCATGCCCAGCTTCTCGGCCATTTCGTCGATCGCGATCTCCAGCGCCATCATGCCCGGAGCCTCGCCCGGCGCGCGCATGGCGTTGGCTTCGGGCAGGTCGAGCACGGCAAGGCGCAGCGCGGTCATCCGGTTGGCGCCGGCGTAGAGCAGCTTGGTCTGCTGCGTCGCCGCCTCGGGTCCGCCACCCTCAAGATCGCCGGACCAGCTTTCGTGGCCGATCGCGGTGATCTTGCCGTCGCGCGCGCAGCCCAGCCGGATGCGCTGGATGGTGGCGGGGCGGTGCGTGGTGTTGTTGGCCATCAGCGGGCGCTGCAGCGCGAGCTTCACCGGCCGCTTCGCCGCGCGCGCGCCCAGCGCCGCCATGAGGACGTCCGCGCGCAGGAACAGCTTCCCGCCGAAGCCGCCGCCGATGTAGGGCGAGATGAGGCGCACGTTCTCGACCGGAAGCTGCAGCGTGGCCGCAAGGTCCTTGAGCCCCCAGTTGATCATCTGGTTCGCGGTCCAGACCGTGAGCTTGCCCCCTTCCCACGCGGCGATGGTGGCGTGCGGCTCCATCATCGCGTGGCTCTGGTCAGGCGTGGTGTAGGTTTCGTCGATCTGCACCGGAGCGCCCGCGAAGGCGCCCTCGAAATCGCCCGCGCCGCTCGGCGCGTCGGAACCGGTGCCCTCCTTGGCGTCGGGCTTCGCCGCCACGAGGTCGAAGCGGCCTGCGTCGCGCGCATAGTCGACATCGATCAGCGCCGCCGCAGCGCGCGCCTGCTCGAACGTCTCGGCGACGACGACGGCAACGGCCTGGTGGTAGTGCTCGACCTGCGGACCGGCGAGCAGGTGGGCGGTGTTCATCCGCCCCTTGCCCAGCTTGCCCGCGTTGCGGTGCGTGACGACGGCAACGACGCCCGCCGCACGCTCCGCGCGCGCGGTGTCGATCGAGCGGATGGTGCCCTTGGCCACGGCCGAGCCCAGGATATAGCCATAAGCCATCTTCCCCGGAACGTCCTGGTGCTCATAGGCGTAGGGCGCCTGTCCGCTGACCTTGAGCGGCCCGTCGATGCGCGGGGTGGGCTTGCCCACCACCGTCATGCGATCGATCGGGTTGGTCCCTGCGGGTGTGTCGAACTTCATGCCTCTCGAGCCTCCGCGATGACGGATGCGATGGTACGCTTCGCAAGGGTGATCTTGAACGCGTTGTCCTCACGCGGGGCGGCCTCGGCGAACAGGCGGTCGGCGACCGGCCCCGCTCCCTTCGGCAGCAGCGCGTCGGCCTCCGCTTCCCGCCAGGGCTTGTGGGCGACGCCGCCCAGCGCCACCGCGCCGCGGCCGTCGCGTCCGATCACCGCAGCCACGGAGACGAGCGCGAAGGCGTAGGACGCACGGTCCCGCACCTTGCGGTAGATATGCGTACCGCCCCGTTGCCTGGGCAGCGCGACGGAGATGATCATCTCACCCTTGTCGAGCACCGTGTCGCGATGCGGCGTGTCGCCAGGCAGCCTGTGGAACTCGGCGATGGAGATGGCGCGGGTGGTGCCATCGGGGCGGATCGTCTCCACCGACGCATCGAGCACGCGCATGGCGACCGCCATGTCGCTGGGGTGCGTGGCGATGCAGGCCTCGCTGGTGCCGACCACCGCGAGCTGGCGCGAGAACCCGCCGATGGCCGCGCAGCCCGAGCCGGGCTTGCGCTTGTTGCAGGGCATGTTGACGTCGTAGAAATAGGGGCACCGCGTGCGTTGCAGCAGGTTGCCCGCCGTGGTCGCCTTGTTGCGCAGCTGGCCCGAGGCGCCCGCGACGAGCGCCCGCGTGAGGACAGCGTAATCCTCGCGCACGCGCTTGTCGGCGGCAAGGTCGGTGTTGCGCACGAGAGCGCCGATGCGCAGCCCGCCGCCGTCGATCTCCTCGATCTTGTCCATGCCAAGGCCGTTGACGTCGATGAGATGCGTGGGCGTCTCGATCTCGAGCTTCATCAGGTCGAGGAGATTGGTGCCGCCGGCGATGAAGCGCGCGCCCGGCATCGAGGCGGCCTTGGCGGCGGCATCCTGCGCGCTGGTGGCGCGCTCGTAGGTGAACGGCCTCATGCGCGGTCTCCTGCGATGCCGGCGACGTCGGCCATGGCATCGGCGATGTTGGAGTAGGCGCCGCAGCGGCAGATGTTGCCGCTCATGCGCTCGCGCATTTCGTGCGTGGTCATCGCGGGAGCCTTGGAGACATCGCCGGTGACGTGGCTGGGGATGCCTGCGCGGATCTCCTCGAGCACGGCGACGGCGGAGCAGATCTGGCCCGGCGTGCAGTAGCCGCACTGGTAGCCGTCATGCTCCACGAAGGCGGCCTGCATGGGGTGCAGGTTGCCCGGCGTACCCAGACCCTCGATCGTGGTCACCTCGTCGCCCTCGTGCATTACCGCAAGGCTGAGGCACGAGTTGATGCGCCGCCCGTCGACGATGACGGTGCAGGCGCCGCACTGCCCATGGTCGCAGCCCTTCTTGGTGCCGGTGAGATGCAGGTGTTCGCGCAGGGCGTCGAGCAGCGTGGTGCGCGTATCGAGAGTGAGAGTGACGGGCTTGCCGTTGACCTTCATGCCGACCCGGCCCTGTGGCGGGGCCGCGCCATCGGCCTGAGCGAGGGCGACGCCGCCCAGCCCCGGGCCCGCGCCCATCGAACCCGCGAACGCGGCGCCTGCCGCGCTGGTCTTGAGAACGTCGCGCCGGGAAATCGCTCCGTGTCCTTCCGTCATGGTGATGTTCCTTTTTCGGGGATGACGATGGCGAAAGCCATAGCCGCACGCGCCCGCTTGCCCAGGCGCGCCCCTTCTTGCCCATCCGTCCTTTCTGCCCCTACGGGCCGCGTTTTTCCATGGGGCTAGACTTGCATGCTGCAGTGAGCGCCGCTCACCGTCGCATCAAGTTCCATACACTGCGGGATATAGTTCTCGGGCGCGAAAAGAGCCTCGTTCGATGCCGGCGCGACCCGAAGCGCATCGAACGGGTTCCAATCCTCCGCCAAGACGGGGGCGGCGCTTTCCCGGCGCCTGCCCCCGGTTTCATTGGTCACCGCCTGCACCGTGACGCGGCGCAGGCCATGCCCGGCTCCGACCCGTCAGAACGCCGCTTCGTCCAGCGCCATCATCGAGGCTTTGCCGGCCTTGATGGCGAGGAATGCGGTGGTCGCCTGCGGCAGGATGCGGTCGAAGAAGAACTGCGCGGTCGCAAGCTTCGCCTTGTAGAACGCGGCGTCCTCCGTGCCGGTCGCCAGCCTGTCGCGCGCGATCAGGGCGGACTTGGCAAAGCAGTAGCCCATCGCCACCAGCCCCATGAGGCGCAGGTAGTCGGTTGCCGCCGCGCCTGCTTCCTCGGGGTCCTTCATCCCCTTCTGGGCAATGGTGGCGGTGGAGAGCTGCAGCGCGCCGAAGGCCTTTTCCAGCCCTTCGATCATCGGCTTGAACTGACCGTCCGCCTTGTTCGCCTCGATGAAGCGGGACACGGGATGGAAGAAGCTGCGCAGGTTGCGCCCCATGTGCGCGGGCAGCTTGCGCCCGACGAGGTCCAGCGCCTGGATGCCGTTGGTGCCCTCGTAGATCATGGCGATGCGCCCGTCGCGCACGTACTGCTCGACGCCGCTTTCCGAGATGAAGCCGTGGCCACCGTAGACCTGCACGGCAAGGTTCGCGTTTTCATAGCCGAGGTCGGTGAAGAGCGCCTTCACCACCGGCGTCATCAGGGCGATGAAGTCGCTGGCGCGCTGCTTCACCTCGGGGTCGCTCGCGTGCCTCTCGGCGTCGAGCGCGCGGCTAACCCACCCGCCCAGCGCGCGGCAGCCTTCGTTGTTGGCGCGCATGATCATCAGCATGCGCCGCACGTCGGGATGGACGATGATCGGGTCGGCCGGGCCGCCGGGGTTCTTGACGCCCGACAGCGAGCGGCCCTGCAGGCGCTCCTTCGCGTAGTAGACGGCCGACTGGTACGCCGCCTCGCCCACGCCGAGGCCCTGCACGCCTACCGAGACACGCTCGGTGTTCATCATCGTGAACATGGCCTCCATGCCCTTGTGGGGCTTGCCGACCAGCCAGCCGGTCGAGCCGTCGAAGTTCAGCTGGCACGTGGCCGAGGCCTTGAGCCCCATCTTGTGCTCGATCGCCGCCACCGACACCCCGTTCGAGGGTCCGGGCGTGCCGTCTTCCTTGGGCAGGTACTTGGGCACCAGGAACAGGCTGATGCCCTTCACGCCCTCGGGCGCGTCCGGCAGGCGGGCCAGGACGAGGTGCACGATGTTCTCGGTCAGGTCGTGCTCGCCGGCCGAGATGAAGATCTTGCTGCCGCTGACGAGGTAAGAGCCGTCGTCCTGCGGCACCGCCTTGGTGCGCAGCATGCCCAGGTCCGTGCCGCAGTGCGGCTCGGTAAGGCACATCGTGCCCGACCAGTCGCCCGAGACCATCTTGGGCAGGTAGAACTGCTTCAGCTCGTCGCTGGCATAGCCCTCGATCGCGGTGGTCGCGCCGTGGGTCAGGCCCGGATAGAGGCTGAACGAGAGATTGGCCGAGCAGATCATCTCCTCGGTCATCTTGTTCACGGTTTCGGGAAGACCCTGTCCGCCCCACTCCGGGTCGGAGGCCAGCGCGCACCAGCCACCCTCGCGGAACATGTCGTAGGCTTCCTTGAAGCCCTTGGGCGTACGGACGACGCCGTTCTCCAGCGTGCAGCCCTCGATGTCGCCCGAGCGGTTCAGGGGCAGCAGGACCTCGGTCGCCACCTTGGCCGCTTCTTCCAGCACCGCATCGACAAGGTCGGGGGTGAACTCGGACAGCGCCTCGATCTCGCCGAAGCCGTCGTCCTGGTGAAGTTCGTGGATCACGAACCGCATGTCGCGCAGGGGCGCTTCATAGACTTGCATGTGTCACTCTCCTCGAGCGGCTCCGGCCGGGCCGGAAGCCGCCCCTTTGTCTTCAGTTCCGCAGCGGCTTGCCGGTTTCGAGCATGTGCTCCACCCGGGCGATCGAGCGCGGCTCGCGCACCAGGCGCATGAAGGTCTCGCGTTCCAGCTTCAGCAGTTCCTGCTCGCTCACGGTGTCGACGAGGTCCGCCTCGCCACCCGAAAGCACGTTGGCCAGCGCGTCGGAAACCACGAGGTCGTAGTCCGTCGCCTTGCCCTGCTTGTGGAACCCGTCGGCCGCCATGCCCAGCGCTACGCGGCCGCTTTCGCCGGGAAGGCGGAAGTGCGGCGGCTCGGGCGGGGTGTAGCCCTCCACCAGGCTCAGCGCCTTCTGCTTGGCGTCGTAGAGCAGGCGGTCGCGGTTCATGGTGATGGCATCGTCGGGGCGCAGGAACAGCATTTCCTTCGCCTGCGCCGCCGAGCGGGAGACCGAGGCGGTGGAGACCGTCTCGAACACCTTGGCGACCGCGGGCATCGGACCCTTGGGCATCATCTTGTTGTTCTGCCAGCGGTCGAGCATCTCGCCGTTGCCGCCCCAGCCCGGGATCAGGCCGACGCCGCACTCGACGAGGCCGGTGTAGAGCTCGGCATGCGCCTGCACCGCGTCGCAATGGAGCAGGATCTCGCACCCGCCGCCGACCGCGAGGCCCGCAGGCGCGCCGACCACCGGGAACGGCGCGTACTTCAGGCCCTTGTAGGCCATCTGCCCGCCCGCCACGAGCTTCTCGATCTCGCTCCACGCCGCGATGTTCAGCGCGAAGAGCGCGAGGCCCAGGTTGGCGCCCGCCGAGAAGCTGTCGGCATCGTTATAGATGACCAGCGCCTTGTACTGCGCCTTCACCAGGCCGATGGCCTCGACGATGAGCTTCATGACGTCGCCGTCGAGAGCGTTCATCTTGCCGGTGAACTCGAGCGCGACGACCCCGTCGCCTACGTCCCAGAGCGCGGCGGAACCGTTCTTCAGCAGCGGCTTGGAGGCGAGCTTGATGTCCTCAAGTCGCAGCACGCCCTCGGGACGCACGATGTCGCGGTACTCGCCGTCGAGGCCGAGGAACTGGCGCTTGCCGTTCTCGACCCGGTAGAAAGTGCGATCGCCCGCAAGCTTCAGGATCTCGGGCACGGGCTGGCCTTCGGCTTCGAGACGGGCGGCCAGCCAGGCAGCGCCCAGCTTGTCGATCATCTCGAAAGGTCCGGCCTTCCAGTTGTAGCCGAGCTTCATGGCGTCATCGATGGCGACCACGTCGCCCGCCGCCGAGGGGACGAGGCCGGCCGCATAGGCAAGCGTGCCGCCGAGCACGGCCCAGGCATACTCGCCGACCTTGCCCTTCGTCTCCACCAGCTTGCGAAGGTCGCCCTTGCCGGCCGCGCCCGAAGGCCCTGCCGCACGCACGGTCTCACGGTACTCGCCGGTGGCAAGGTCGACAGTCTCCTTGCGGCGACCCATCTCCTTGTTGAGGCGATAGAACCCACCCTTGCCCTTGCGGCCGGTGTAGCCCTCGCCGATCATCTTCTCGATCAGCGGATGACTGCGGGCGATCGCGTGATACGGATCGTCCTTGGCAAGGGTCGAGGTGAGGCTGGCCTGCAGGTGCGGCATGAGGTCGATGCCCACAAGGTCGACGAGGCCGAAGATGCCGGTCTTGGGCACGCCCATCGGCTTGCCCGCGATGGCGTCCGCCAGCTCCACCGTGATGCCCATGTCGAACGCGGCGTTGAGGCCGAGCTGGATCCAGTACGTGCCGATGCGGTTGGCGATGAAGCCGGGGGTGTCGTTGGCCTTCACCACCGTCTTGCCCATGGCGACGTCGGCGAACCGCTCGACCTTCGCAGCCACGCCGGCATCGGTCTCTGGCCCGGTGACGATCTCCAGCAGGCGCATGTAGCGCGGCGGGTTGAAGAAGTGGGTGATGAGGAAGTCGCGCCTGAACGCGTCCGAGCGCCCCTCCACCAGCTGGCCGAGCGGGATCGTCGAGGTGTTCGAGGACACAGCCGTGCCCTCACGCTTCACCGCCTCGATCTTGGCGTAGAGGCCCTGCTTGATGTCGAGCCGCTCGATCACGGCTTCCACCACCCAGTCGCACTCGGCGATCTTGTCGAGGTGATCCTCGATATTGCCGGTTTCCACCAGCTTGGCCGCCGACTTGCTCATGAACGGCGCGGGCTCGGTCTTGAGCATCTTCGCCACTGCGCCCTCGGCGATGGCGTTGCGGTTCGCACCGTCCCTGGGGACGATGTCGAGCAGCAGCACCGGCACGCCGGCATTGGCGACCTGCGCTGCGATGCCTGCGCCCATGGTACCCGCGCCGATCACGCAGACCTTCTTGATTGCGCTTTCGTTCGAAAGAGGGCTCATTCCACGGCCTCCAGAACGGTGGCGATGCCCTGCCCGCCGCCGATGCACTGGCTGGCGAGCGCGTACTTGCCGCCTTCGCGCTTGAGCAGCGAGGCTGCCTTGCCGACGATGCGGGCGCCGGTCGCGCCGAGCGGGTGGCCGATGGCGATGGCGCCGCCGTCGATGTTCACCTTGGCGGTGTCGAGGCCGAGATCCCTGATGCAGGCAAGCGCCTGGCTGGCGAATGCCTCGTTCAGCTCCACCACGTCGAGGTCGGCGGCGGAAATTCCTGCGCGCTCCATCGCCTTCTGGCTGGACAGGATCGGACCCAGACCCATCGTCTCGGGCGCGCAGCCGGAAATGGCGACCGACTTGATGCGGGCGAGGATCGGCAGGTTGCGGGCGCGCGCGTATTCCTCGGTCGTGACGAGCACGGCGCTGGCGCCGTCGGTCAGCGGCGAGGACGTGCCGGCCGTGACCGAGCCGTTGGCGTCGAACGCGGGCTTGAGGCCCGCAAGACCCTCGGCCGAGGTCTCGGCGCGGATGGTGCCATCCTCGCTGACGGTGCCGGCCTTGGTCTCGATCGGCACGATCTCGTCGGCAAGCTTGCCGGCTTCACGCGCGGCGGCGGCGCGCTTCTGGCTCTCGACGGCAAGCGCTTCCTGCTCGGCGCGGGAGATCTGGTACTTGGTGGCGACGTTCTCCGCCGTCTCGCCCATGCCCATGTAGGCGGCGCTCTTCTTGGCGAGCGTGGGGTTGGGCAGCGGGTTGAAGCCCATCATCGGCACGCGGCTCATCGATTCGACACCCGCGCAGATGAATGCCTCTCCGGCGCCGATAGCAATCTGGCCCATCGCGATCTGGATCGAGCTCATCGACGAGCCGCAGAAGCGGTTCACCGTCATCCCGCCGACCGAAAGCGGAAGGTCGGCCAGCAGGCCGATGAGGCGGGCGACATTCAGGCCCTGCTCGCCTTCGGGGAAGGCACAGCCGACGATGATGTCCTCGATGTCGGCAGCCTCTACGCCCGTCTTGGCGATAAGGCCGCGGATCACCTGCGCGGCAAGGTCATCGGGGCGGACGCGGGCCAGTGCGCCCTTGCCTGCCAGGTGAAAGGGCGAGCGGGCATAGCCCGCAATCACGACGCTTTGCATGCATTCTCTCCATGGGCGGACCGGCCCGGCTGACGCACCGAATCCGTTGTGATCCTCGTTCCTCGCGAACGTCTTCCCTAAAGGTGCGAATCTTTCCCTATACGTCAAGCACATTTTGGGTTAGACCGATTCTCGTTCGGGTCGGGATCGACCTGCCACCTTCGAAGAAGGGGCGGATCCTGGCGCACAAGCGAACACGGGTAGAGAGATGGAGAGGTCGCTCAAATGCACGTGATGAAACCCCTTGCGCTGGCATTGGTTGCCGCCGGCGTGGCGTCGGCCGTTCCCGCAATCGCTGCCGACGGCGATACCGCCGTTGGGCTGTGGCGCACGCCTGCCAAGAACGGCAGCGTCGAGATCGTTCGCTGCGGCGCTTCGCTCTGCGGCAAGCTCAAGTCGTCGGAAAACCTCCGCAAGAATCCTGAGCTCAAGGACGTCAACAACAAGGACGCCGCCAGGCGCGACCGCCGCCTGAAGGACCTCCAGATCCTGGGCGGCTTCAAGCTTGAAAAGGGCGCCTGGACAGGCGGCACCATCTACAATCCGGAAGACGGCGGCACTTACAAGGCCACGATCACGCCCGCCGGCGCCGACACCATCAAGCTCAAGGGCTGCATCGTCTGGCCCCTGTGCAAGACCCAGACCTGGACGCGGATCAAGTAAGCTTCCGGGTTGTTAAAAACACGCGAAAAGCAATTCGCTTAGGGAGAGTATCGAAATGCATACCAAGTCAGGCCGCATTCTTCTTGCGGGCGCTGCGAGCGCCATTGCGTTCGCCTATGCCGGCACCGCGCAGGCGCAGGCCTTCTACTTGCAGGAACAGTCGGTTCGCGGACAGGGCCGCGCCTTCTCCGGCGAGGCTGCCGACACCGGCGTCGATTCGCTGTGGTGGAACCCGGCCTCTATCGCCGACATGCAGGGCGGCGAAGCGGCGATCCGCGCCAGCGTCATTCTCCCGCGCGGCGACGTGGTGGACAACAACACCCTGATCGTACGTCCCGGCCAGGCTCCCGCATCGGTGGGCGGACAGTCCGTATCGCGCAATCCCATCAACAACGGCGTGCTTCCCTCGGGCGCCGTCGCCTATGGCTTCGGCAAGGTTGCCGTGGGCCTTGCGGTGACCGCGCCGTACTCGTTCACCACCGACTACGACGAGGACAGCTGGGCCCGCTATTCCGCGGACAAGACCAAGCTGCGCACCTTCGACATCCAGCCCAGCATCGCCTTCGCCCCCACCGACTGGCTGCGCGTGGGCGTTGCGGCCAATATCGAACACGTCGATGCGGCGCTCGGCAACTATCTGCCCAACCTCTCGCCGCTGCTGCCCGACGGTCACCAGAACCTCAAGGGCAAGGGCTGGGACATCGGCTGGTCGGCCGGCCTGCAGATCCACGAGGGCCCGGTCACGCTCGGCTTCGCCTACAAGTCGGCGGTCAAGCACAAGCTCGACGGTTCGCTGACGATCGAGGGGCTGGCAGGTCCGCTTGCCGCTCAGAACCGCACGGTCGATGCAACGGCCGAGTTCAGCACGCCATGGCAGGCGATCGGCTCCGTGCGCGCCAAGTTCAGCCCGCAGCTGACCTTCAACGCACAGGTCGTGCGCATGGGGTGGAGCGAATTCGACGCCATCGAACTGGGCGCGCCGCTCAACACCGCCATCCCGGAGAACTACCGCAACAGCTGGACCTGGGCGATGGGCCTCGACTACGACGTCACGCCCCAGTGGACGGTCCGCACCGGCTTCCAGCGCGGCATCACGCCGACCCGCAACGGCGACCGTGACGCCCGCGTGCCCGACAGCAACCGCTGGAACTTCTCGGCCGGCACCAGCTACTCCATGAACTCCAGGTTCACGCTCGACGCCGCGGCTTCCTACATCACCTTCAAGGACGCGCCGATCGATCGCATCACCGCCGCCTATCCCGGCACCGCGGCCCAGACGCCGATCATCACCGACGGCGAGCTGCAGGATGCATCCGCCCTCGTGTTCTCCCTCGGTGCAAGGATGGCCTTCTGATGAGTGACGCGGCGACGATCGGCGGGGTCGCTCCCGCCACGATACCTCTACCGACGGACGAGATGCCGCCGATCGCGCCGCGTCTTCTCACCGACCTGCTGGACCACGCGGTAGAAGCGCATGGTTCATGGCCCGCTGTCGATTTCATGGGCCGCAAGTGGACATACGCCGAGATCGGCGCGCTCTCGCAGCGCGCCGCCCGTGGCCTGCAGGACCTCGGTGTCGTCAAGGGAACGCGGGTGGGCTTGTGCCTGCCCAACACCCCTTATTACGTGATCTGCTACTTCGCCGTCCTGCGCATCGGCGCGGTGGTGGTGAACTTCAATCCGCTCTACACCGAGCGCGAGATGGCCCACCAGGTCGAGGATTCCGGGTGCGAGGTGATGATCACCACCGACCTCGCACTCTCGCTGCCCAAGCTGGAGCCGCTGGTCGGCGTGCGCAACAAGGATGGCGGCTGCCTGAGGCGAGTGGTCGTGTGCCCCTTCGCGGACGTGCTGCCCGCACTGAAGCGGCGGGCCTTCCTGCTGTTCAAGCGCGCCGACATCGCGCACGAGCCGCACGACTTGCGCTTCGTGCGCTTCGAGAACCTCATCGCCCGCAGCGCGCCGCTCGATCCGGTGGAACGCTTGCCCAATGACCTGGCTGTGCTCCAGTACACCGGCGGGACCACCGGCGTGCCCAAGGGCGCGATGCTCAGCCACGCCAACCTCGCCGCCAACTCGGCGCAGATGATCGCCCACGTCGGCCACATGCCCGACAAGCAGGAGCGCACGCTGGGCGTCCTGCCGCTGTTCCACGTCTTCGCGCTGACGACCGTGCTCAACTATTCGGTCGATACCGCCGCAGAGATGATCCTGCTGCCGCGCTTCGACATGAAGTCCTTCCTGGCCACCGCCAAGCGCACCAGGCCTACGCAGTTCTTCGGGGTCCCCACGCTCTACACCGCGCTCAACGGGCAGCAGCTTCACGGCGAGTTCGACCAGACCCGTGTGTGCATCTCGGGCGGAGCGCCGCTGCCGCTGGAAGTGCGGCGCGAGTTCGAAGCGAAGACCGGCGTCAGGGTGGTCGAGGGTTACGGTTTGTCCGAGGCCAGCCCGATCATCGCCTGCAACCCGCTGGACGGCCTCGTCAAGGACAACTCCTGCGGGCCTGCTTTCCCGGGCACCCAGCTTGAGATCCGCGATCCCAACGACCCCACCCGCACCTGCGCGCGGGGCGAGAAGGGCGAGGTCTGCGCACGCGGTCCGCAAGTCATGAAGGGCTACTGGAACAAGCCCGAGGAGACCGACAAGACGTTCGTCTATGGCGCGCTGAAGACCGGGGATATTGGCTATCTCGACGAAGACGGCTATCTGTTCCTCGTCGACAGGATCAAGGACGTGATCCTGTGCGGTGGCTACAACGTCTATCCGCGCATCATCGAGGAGGCTCTCTACGAGCATCCGATGATCGCGGAGGCGGCGGTGATCGGCGTGCCCGATGCCTACCGGGGGCAATCCCCGAAGGCTTTCGTGGTGCTCCATGCGGGGGACATCTTGGATCAGGACACACTGCTCGCCTTCCTGCGCGAAAGGCTGAACAAGATCGAGCTTCCCTCCTCCATCGAGTTCCGCGACTCCCTGCCCAAGACCATGGTCGGCAAGCTTTCCAAGAAGGAACTTGCCACGGAGGAAGCGGCGCGTCGCAACGGCGGCGGGACGGCGGCTTGAACGTTCCCGTTGCCCCCGCGTCGGTCCCCCTCCCGCCCGAGCAGACAGACCGGTCCGACATGATCGGCATCCAGGATGCCGCGACGCAGCTTGGCGTGACCATGCGCACTTTGCGCTTCTACGAGGACAAAGGCCTCATCTCGCCGCAGCGGGTAGGCACGACGCGCATCTTCTCCCGCCGGGAGATCGGGCGGATGCAGCTCATCCTGCGCGGCAAGCGCCTCGGTTTCACGATCCGCGAGATCAAGGAGTTCCTCGATCTCTACGACGTGGACCCCGAACATGTCGAACAGGTCCGCACGCTGCACAACAAGGTGTCGGCCCGGATCTCGGACCTGCGCAAGCAGAAGCGCGCGATCGAGCAGACGCTGGACGAACTGCTCTCGATCGAGCGGCAGGCGCAGGCTTGGCTCAACGGTTCGCCGGTCAGGCCGGTGGGAGACGGCAAGTGAACGATGTATCGCGCGCGGCAGTGGCCGAACTGAAAACGCTTCTGGACGTGGAGGAGATCGACACCGATCTGTTCCGCGGCGCCTCTTCCGCCGAAGGCCCGGGCCGCGTGTTTGGCGGCCAGGTCGTGGCGCAGGCCCTTGCCGCGGCGGCGCGCGGCGTGGGCGAAGACCGACAGGCCCACTCGCTCCACGCCTACTTCCTGCGCGCTGGCGATACTACCCGGCCCATCATCTACCGCGTCCTGCGCGATTTCGACGGTGGCAGCTTTGCCAACCGGCGGGTGGTGGCCATGCAGGGCGGCAAGCCGATCCTGAACCTTGCGGCGTCCTTCCACCGACGCGAGGACGGCTTTGCGCATGCCGCGCCGATCCCGCAAGTCCCCGGACCCGACCGCTGCCCCGACCTGGTAAGCGCGCTGGAGGCCGCGGGGCGCGAGTTCCCGCAGGCCATGCTGGAGCGCCTCGCCGCTTTCGAAGTCCGCCCCGGCCCGCCGGCGACCGAGAGCAGCGGGACCCCGCGCCAGTTCCTGTGGTTCCGCCTTTCCGCGCCGCTTTCGCCGGACGACGCCCTCGCCCGCGTGGTGCTTGCCTACGCCAGCGACTTCGCGCTCGTCTCGACGGCAGTGCTACCGCATACCAAGGGCTTCTTCACGCCGGGCCTGCAGGTGGCGAGCCTCGACCATGCGGTCTGGTTCCACTCCACCCCGCAAGTGGACGACTGGCTGCTCTATGCGATGGACAGCCCCTGGGCGGGACACGCCCGCGGCTTTGCGCGAGGCGCGCTCTACGATTCCGCAGGCCGCCTTGTCGCCAGCGTGGCGCAGGAAGGGCTGTGCCGCGCGGTTTCCGCCCGATAGCCCAAGGCGACTTGCCGGTAATCGTTGACGAGCGCCGCACAGTCGTGACCCGATCCGTCGAGGGCCGGGGCTCGATGGCGTCCCCCAGCCCTGCCCGTTATCGCCCCGCACACCTGACTCGCTGACCCGCCGGAGACGATACGATGCCTGCCGCCTACCAGCCTCCCGTCGCAGCGATGCGGTTCCTGCTCGAGCACGTGCTCGATTTCGACGCGCAGATGGCGATGTTGCCCGGCTTGGAGGACGTAACCTCGGAACTGGCAGAGGAAGTCCTGGCCCAGGCCGGGCGCATGTGCACGGAGCGGCTCGCTCCGCTCAACCTGCCCGGCGACGCGGCCGGCACAAGGCTCGTGGACGGCGAAGTGGTGACCGCCCCCGGCTTCGCGCAGGCCTATGCCGACTATGTGGATTCCGGCTGGCCGAGCCTTGCGGGCGATCCAGCCTACGGGGGCCAAGGCCTGTCGCGCGCGGTGCAGATCATGCTCGACGAGATGGTCTCGGCGGTGAACGTCTCGTTCGGCCTCTTCCCCGGGCTCACGCGCGGCGCTGCAGAGGCGCTCGCGGCCCATGGCTCGGAAGAGCTCAAGTCCCTCTATCTCGAGAAGCTCACCACCGGCGAATGGTGCGGCGCGATGGCCCTTACCGAAGCGGGCGCAGGCACAGACCTTGGCCTGCTGCGCACCCGTGCCGACCCGCGCGAGGACGGCAGCTACTCGATCATCGGCACCAAGATCTTCATTTCGTCGGGCGACCAGGACTTTGGCAACAACATCGTCCATCTCGTCCTCGCCCGCCTGCCCGACGCGCCTGCGGGAGTGAAGGGCATCAGCCTGTTCCTCGTGCCCAAGTTCCTGCCATCCGGCAACGGCACGCCGGGTGAGCGCAACGCGATGTCGGTCGGCGCTCTGGAGCACAAAATGGGCATCCACGCGCAGCCCACTTGCGTCATGAACTACGATGGCGCCACCGGCTGGCTTGTCGGAGAACCCGGCCGCGGCCTCAACGCCATGTTCACGATGATGAACGCCGAACGCCTTTTCGTCGGCATCCAAGGGCTGGGCCTCGCCGATGCGGCAACGCAGGCTGCAAGCAGCTATGCGCGAGAGCGTCTGCAGGGCCGTGCTGCCGATGGCCATGGCCCCGTGCCGATCATCGCCCATGCCGACGTGCGCAAGATGCTGCTCGCCGGGCGCGCCTTCATCGAACCGGCCCGTGCGCTCGCCGCCTGGACCGCGATCCGCATGGACGTGGCCGACAGGCATCCCGATCCGCAGGCCCGCGCCGCCGCCCATGCCGACGTCGCTCTCCTCACCCCGGTCATCAAGGCCGCCTTCACCGACCTCGGCTTCGAGACGACCGTGCTGGCGCAGCAGGTCTTCGGCGGCCACGGCTACATCCGCGAAGCGGGCATCGAGCAATACGTGCGCGATGCGCGCATCACCCAGATCTACGAAGGCACCAACGGTGTCCAGGCGATGGACCTCGTCGCCCGCAAGGTGACGATGGAAGGCGGCGAGCCGCTGCGCCGTTACCTCGCCCTGATCGAGGCCGATATCGAGCACGCTGCCGACCATCCGCTGGTGCCGCAGCTACGCGACGCGCTTGCGCTGCTCGCCGACGCCAGTTCCGTCATCGCGGCTGCCGAAGGCGATCCCGACCGGCTTGGCGCGGCGGCCACGGAGTACCTCCACCTGTTCGCGCTGGTATCGCTGGGATGGATGTGGCTGCGCATCCTTGCCGCAGCTCCTGCGCTCGGCGACACGCGGACCCCGCGCGGTCATGCCGCGCTTGCCCGCTATTTCGCCGCGTACCTGCTGCCGCGCGCCGGGCTCCACGCCGCGCGCATCGCCGCCGGTCCGGGGCCGGTCATGGAGCTGGATGAGGAGCTGCTCTGACGCTGACGGGGCGGCGGCAGGCACCCACGCGTGCCCTTCTCAGGCCGGCGTCTCGACCAATTCCGCGATCTCAAAGGTGTAGCGTTTCCACCCGCGCATGCGAGCGGCCTCGGCCAGCGGCAGGCGCTTCTTCCTCGCTTCGGCCAACGACCGCGCATGGCCCCAGAACACTTCGGTGCGGCCGTTCTCCAGCTCCGCGACGATCCGCCAGTAGTGGGTGAAGGCATCGGCAGTCGGGCCGATCGTCTTGACGTAGCCGTCCGGCATCGTCGCGGTGAGATAGCGCTTGCGGCGAGCCATGGGTTTTCCTTCGCGGGACGGGAAAGCCGTCAGCGCGCGAGGATGCCTGCCATGATGATGTCGATCGTATGCACGCGATAGCGGTCGCGCAGTTCCTCGGTCAGGGTGTCCTGATCGAAGCAGTGCTTGAGCACGAGCCGGGCGGAGAAGAAGCGGTCTACCGCGCCGGTGACGGTGAAGTAGAACAACTGGGGATCGATCTCGCGAAAGACCCCGGCCTTCACGCCATCTCCGATCAGCTGCTCGTAGGCACGGTAGATTGGCGACAGATAGCAGTCCGCGATCCGCCGCGCCTCGGCATCGTCGCTCTCGCGCACCATCCGCATCGTCAGGCGGTTTAGGTACGGGACTTCGTAGAACGTATCGACCACCTTCCACAGGTGCCGGCGCAGCTTGGCCTCCGGCTCCCACCCGTCCTTGGCGACAAGCGCGTCGACGCTGCTGACGATGGCCTGCCAGTCACGGTCGAGAAGCGCCTTCAGCAGGCCCGCCTTGTTGCCGAAGTAGTACTTCACGAGTGCCGAGTTCAGGCCAGAGCGCAAGCTGAGTTCGGACAACGAGATGTCGATCACGTCGCCGTCGCGCATGATCGCGCTGGCCGTGTCGAGAAGCAGCGCGCGCGCACCCGGAGGTGCGGCGACGTCCGCGTTCGGCACGGCGGGGGCAGCACGCTCCTTCATCGCCGGACTTACTTGGGACCCATGCGGATGGCGCCGTCCAGGCGGATGCTTTCGCCGTTCATGTAGTCGTGGCCCAGCAGGAACAGCGCCAGGTCGGCATATTCCTGCGCCTTGCCCAGGCGCTTGGGGAACGGCACCATCGCGGCAAGCGCGTCCTGCACGCCCTGCGGCATCCCGGCCATCATCGGCGTCTCGAAGATTCCGGGCAGGATGGTGTTGACCCGGATGCCCTCGCCCATGAGATCGCGCGCAAGCGGCAGCGTCATCGCCTGCACTCCGCCCTTCGAGGCGGCATAGGCGGCCTGGCCGATCTGCCCGTCCTGCGCGGCGACCGAAGCGGTGTTGACGATGGCGCCGCGTGCGCCCGAAGCGTCCAGCGGCTCCAGCGTCGCCATTCCTGCGGCCGACTTGCTCACGCACCGGAACGTGCCGACGAGATTGATCGCGATCGCTTTTTCGAACAGCGCCATGTCGTGCGCTCGAGGCTCGCCCGTCTCGCGGTTCCTGCCCACGGTCTTGGCGGCGGGGGCGATGCCAGCGCAGTTGACCAGGACGCGCTCCTGCCCGTGCGCATCGCGAGCCTTGGCGAAGCCGGCTGCGACGCTGTCTTCGCTGGTCACGTCCACTGCGCAGAAGACGCCGCCGATCTCGCCCGCCAGCGCTTCGCCGGCCTCGGCATTGAGGTCGAAGATGGCGACCTTGACGCCCTCGCCCGCAAGCGCCCGCGCCGTCGCTGCGCCAAGCCCGGAGGCCGCGCCAGTGACGACAGCGGCGATGGTGCCATCAAGTTTCATTCCAGGCATTCCTTTCCATGACGCCCTAAGCCGTGTCAGGGGGCCGCGACAAGCATTTCAAGCGCTTCATTTAATCAACCGGTTAAGTGGATGACGCTCCCGGGTCAATCCACCGGATGCTCTAGCGGATTGCCAGCGCAACAGGATTTCACCCGGGCGATGACGCGCGCAACAAAGCATGTTCGCAATGCCGATATGCAACAGCTACGTTGCTCCTCGTAACGCACGTGAATCTTTGTCATACAGTCACGGCCCTGCACCTTGTGCAACTTGGCTGTTGCGCCTTTGCCACAGCGACCGACACAAATCGTGCTCAGGGGCGAATGGGATTGAAAGCATGTCGCCATAGAGCAACAACCCTTTCCCATGGCCTCGAGATGCGAAAGCCCTCGATGTCGGCAACGGGTCTCCTTTCCGGGTCTGGTCACGCTCCCGGATAGGCGAACGAAGCAACAAGGGACACACAAGTGAAAACAACCATCCAGAAGGCCGCTCTGCGCGGCGCGGCGAGCCTGTCCGTGCTCGTCCTGATGAGCGGCACTGCCTTCGCGCAGACTGCCGACGACACCGTCGAAGCAGGCGAAGCCATCGTCGTCACCGGTTCGCGTCTCGCACGCCCCGACCTGCAGGCCACCAGCCCGCTGTCGGTCGTCGGCTCGGGCGAAATCGCGCTGCAGGCCGGTTCCGCCAACATCGAGAACGTCCTCAACGACTATCCGCAGATCCAGGCGACCCAGAGCTCGACCTCGAACAACCCGGGCGGCGGCGTCGCCACCGTCAACCTGCGCGGTCTCGGCTCGCAGCGCACCCTCGTCCTCGTCGACGGTCGCCGCTACATGTCGTACGACGTCAGCCAGGTGGTCGACCTCAACACGATCCCGAGCGCGCTGATCGAGCGCGTGGACATCGTGACGGGCGGCCAGTCGGCAGTCTACGGTTCGGACGCCATCGGCGGCGTCGTGAACTTCGTCCTCAAGCGCGATTTCCAGGGCGTCGAGCTCAACAGCTCGTACAACCTGACCGATCGCGGCGACGGCCAGATCTGGGACATCAGCGGCACCATCGGCTCGAACTTCGACGATGGCCGCGGCAACGTCACTCTCTTCACGCAGTACACCAAGCGCAAGCCGACCCTCGCCGGCGCACGCGCATTCTCGCGCGATTCGCTGATCGACGATGGTGAAGGCGGCCTCTTCGCCGGCGGTTCGGGCACCACGCCTGACGGTCGCATCAACGTTCCGGGCCTCGGCGCGGCAGCTGGCCTTGGCTGCGACAACCTCATCTTCCTGTCGGCCGGTTCGCCCTCCTGCTACAACTCGGCGACCGACGGCTACAACTACTCGCCGATCAACTACCTGCAGGTTCCGCAGGAGCGCTTCATGGTTTCGGCCATGGCGAACTACGAGATCAACGAGCACTTCAAGCCTTACCTTGAAGCGCAGTTCGTCAACAACCGCGTGACGACGCAGTTGGCACCGACCCCGATCACCCAGGGCACGCCCTATGGTGAAGGCGTCATCGGCAGCATCCGCCTGCCCACCGCCTCGGCGTTCTACAGCCCTGCGTTCGCCTCGGCCATCGGTAGCCTGGACGCCGATGGTGACGGTTTCGTCGATACCGCGACGTTCAACTATCGTACCGCGCAGATCGGTCCGCGCGCCAACACCGACGAGCGCAACGCGTTCCGCATCGTCGCAGGCATGGCCGGCGACATTGGCGCAGGCTTCTCGTACGACGGCTACTACATGTACAGCCGTACGAAGAACTCGCAGCGCCAGAGCGGCAACGTCGCGATCGACCGGTTCCTTGCCGCCGTCGCCGGTTGCCCCGAAGGCTCCCCTGCAGGCTGTGCTCCGGCCAACATCTTCGGCGCGGGCCAGCTCAGCCAGGAAGCTATCGACTACGTGTCGATCGATGCGACCAACCTCGAGCAGTACACCACGCAGGTCGCCAGCTTCGCGATCACCAATTCGAACCTGTTCGACCTTGGTGCCGGCGGCGCCGGTCTGGCGCTCGGTGCGGAATGGCGTAACGAATCGGGTTCGGTGCAGCCTGACCAGTACCTGTCCTCGGGCAACGTCGCAGGCTTCAACGCCGGTCAGCCGACCGGAGGCAGCTACTCGGTTCGCGAGTTCTTCGGCGAAATCCGCATCCCGCTGCTTGCTGACAACATCGTCCACCGCTTCGACCTGAACGGCGCTGCTCGCGCCACGCACTACTCGAACGCTCCGGGCAATGTCTTCACCTGGGCAGCAGGCGCCGAACTGGCTCCGATCCGCGACCTGACCTTCCGCGGTCAGTACCAGAAGGCCATCCGTGGCCCCAGCGTTAGCGAACTGTTCCTCGGCCAGACCGTCAGCTTCGAAGGCAATGCCGAAGGCTGTAACGCAGCTGCGGCAGCCACTGCCGGCCAGCTGCGCGACATCTGCCTTGCGCAGGGCGTTCCGCAGTCCGTCCTCGACGATCCTGCAGCTCGCGCGGCTCTCGCCGATCCGAACCTCGTGAACCCGATCACCTTCGTCGGCGGCAACCCCGACCTGACCGAAGAATCGGCCAAGACGTGGACCATCGGCGGCGTCTTCACGCCTTCGTTCGCACCGGGTCTGTCGCTGACCGTCGATTACTACAACATCAAGATCGACGACTACATCACTGCCGTCCCGACCGACACGATCGGCCGTCAGTGCTTCGTGGAGTTCAACCAGGACTACTGCTCGCTCATCACCCGCAACTCGCTGGGGCAGATCGAGACCTTCACCGCCCTCAACCTGAATTCGGGCGGCCTGAAGACCTCGGGCATCGACGTGACCGCCAACTATGGCGTCCCGCTCGGCGCACTCATGGGCTCGCAGGACACCAAGCTGATCTTCAGCTTCAACGGCTCGCGTCTGCTGAAGTTCGACTACGCTCCGGTCCCGGGCGACACCATCGAGTGCGCCGGTCGCTTCGGTGCGCAGTGCGGCGTGCCGCTGCCCAAGTGGCGTCACACGTTCCGTACAGGTCTCGACTTCGACAACGCGTCGTTCTCGGTCCAGTGGCGCTACTTCGGCTCCGTCAAGGATGACGACGACAGCTACGTGTACGCTTCCGAGCGCAACAAGGCTCAGAACTACTTCGACGCCTCGTTCAGCTTCGACGCCACCGAGAACTTCACGTTCTCCGGCGGTATCTCGAACATCTTCGACAAGAAGCCCCCGATTTCCGCCGGTACGCAGAACGGCGGTAACGGCGAACAGTCGAACACCTACCCCACCGTCTACGACGTGCTCGGACGCTCGCTGTTCATCAGCGGCAAGATGCACTTCTGACGACAGGTCGGATGCTTTCCGCCGGTGTGCAAGTCACGCCGGCGGACGGTACCCGCAAGCTACCAAGGTGCGGGGCGCGACTTTCGTTCGCCCCGCACTTTTCGTATCAACGGCCTGCAGACGCGGCAAGGAACACCCATTCAGGGCTCGTGCCGTTTGTCTCCGGGCGAAACAGGTGAGGATCGCATGAGCTTCTGGCGTATTGTTGCTCCCGTGGCATTCGGCCTGACGGCGGCGTCGGCCGGCGCGCAGGAGACTGCCACTCCCCCGCCCGCGCTCGAGGCCCTCGCCCGGTGCCGCGCCATCCAGGCCGATCCCGAACGCCTCGCGTGCTACGATCGCGAAAGTACCGCGCTTGCGGGCAGCATCGAGCGCGGCGATGTCAAAGTGCTCGAGAAGTCGCAGATCAAGACGATCCGGCGCTCGCTCTTCGGCTTCCTCGCTCCCAAGGCCGATGTGCTTGGCGACAGCAAGGGCGAAGACGCCGAGACCTGGAACACGCTCAGCGCCGAGATCGGGGCGGTAAGCGGGCTTCCGAACGGGCGCTACCGCATCGTGCTCGACGACGGAGCGGTCTGGCAGACCACCGAGAACCCGCAGCGCCTGCGCGAGCCTCGCTCGGGCGACAAGATCGAGATCGAACGCGCCGCGCTCGGCTCGTACTGGCTGCGGATCAACGGCCGCCACGGCGTGAAAGGCAGGCGCGTGGAATGAGCGAGGCGCCCCTGCCCCCGCTTTCCTCTACCGAGTTCACGCTTTCCGCCTCGATAGACGTGGACTCTTATCGCGAAAGTTACGCGCGGGACGGACGGGTTCGCATAGCGAACTTCCTGCCAGCGGCAGCAGCGAGGGCCCTGCGCGACGATCTTCTTGCCCGAGAGGACTGGAAGCAGGTTCTGAACAGCGGGGCCAAGATCTTCGAACTGAGCCGTTCGACGCGCGCCGAACTTGCGCCGGAGCGGGCCACGGCGCTTGACGATGCCGTCTATGCCGATGCGCGCGAAGGCTTTCAGTTCCGCTACGAGACGATTCGCGTGCCGGACGAGAGCGAGGCGCGGACCCCTCATGCGGACATGCTGCACCGCTTTGCGCAGTGGATGTCCGGGGGCGAAGCGCTTTCGCTCCTGCGCAGTGTGGCAGGCGAGCGGGCGATCGCATTCGCCGATTGCCAGGCAACGGCCTACTGGCCGGGCGACTTCCTGACCGGGCACGACGACGCAGTGGCGGGCAAGAACCGGCACGCGGCCTATGTCCTTAGCCTCAACCCGATCTGGCGGATCGAATGGGGCGGCCTCCTGCTGATGCACCTTCCCCAGCAGCGCGTGGAGGGTCTGGCGCCATCCTTTGCCACGCTCGACATCTTCCGCGTCGGCCAGCCTCACAGCGTCAGCGAAGTCAGCCGGTCGGCCCCCGGACCGCGTCTTTCCGTCACGGGCTGGCTCCGGAGCCGCTGACCTCTGTTGCAATGTTGCAACTTCATGCCTGCAAAATTGCATATTTGTTGCACTGGGTGTTGCCGCTGAAGCGCATTTTTGGGCACCATAAGGTCAGGCGCGGCATAGTTCCGCCGGTCGCGGCAGGTCGAGTGGGGCATGCCCGTATGCAACGAGGGAATACATTCATGATTTCGAGCAGAAGCGCCCTGCTTCTCGGCGGCGCGGTCCTTCCCGCACTGGCCGTTCTCGCGATGCCGGCTGCGCATGCACAGGACGCGGCGGCCACCAACGATGCCGGCGTGGAAGACGCCGGCGACGCGATCGTCGTCACCGGTTCGCGCATCGCTCGTCCCGAGCTTGAAGTTGCAAACCCCGTCGTCGCGATCACCGCAGGGCAGATCGAGCAGACCGGCCGCACCAACATCACCGACATCCTGCTCCGCAACCCGGCGCTTTCGGCGTCCACCGGCAACTCGCTGGCTGGCGGCGCGGATGCAGGCTTTGGCGGAACCGGCCTGAACCTGCTGAACCTGCGCAACCTTGGCGAAGACCGCACCCTGGTGCTGGTGAACGGCAAGCGCCACGTCTCGGGCCTCGCCAATTCAGCTGCAGTCGACATCAACACGATCCCGCAGGACCTCATCGAACAGGTCGACGTGCTCACCGGCGGCGCTTCGGCCATCTACGGCGCGGACGGCGTGTCGGGCGTCGTCAACTTCGTTCTGAAGCGTGACTTCGAAGGTCTTTCGGTACGCGGTCAGTCCGGCATCTCGTCCAAGGGCGATGCCGCGAACCGGTACTTCAGCGCTCTTGCGGGCAAGAACTTCAGCGACGGGCGCGGCAACATCGCGCTTGCCTATGAATACAACAAGCAGGACCGGCTCGGTTCGGCCAAGCGCAAGTTCTCGGGCGATCCCGCCCATTATCGCGAAATCCTGCAGAACCAGGACGATCTTCCGCTCGCCGACGGCAGCGACGATCCCAGCGTCCCCGACCGCATCGTCTACGGTAATCTCACCTGGCCGGACAGCGCGATCGACGGCGCCGTTGACCTCGATCTCGACGGTATCCCCGACTACACCGGCAGCGGCCTGGTCTACGACCGTGGCCAGCAGATCATCGGCACCAGCCGTGCCGTCGGCGGATCGAATACCCCCCTCGCCGGGTACTTCGGCGACCTTCTTCCCGAAACCTCGCGCCATGTCGCGAACCTGCTTGCGAGCTACGAGTTCTCGCCCGCGCTGCGCTTCTACGCCGAAGGCAAGTATGCGGAGACCCAGGCCTACTCGGTCGGACAGCCCGCGTATGACTTCTTCACCTTCCTCGCCCCGGACAACGCCTTCCTGAACGACCGTTTCGGAGCCGGCGCGGCTCCCGAAGGTGCGCTCATCTCGCGCGACCACCTCGACTTCGGGCTGCGCGGCGAGGATGCGACCCGCAAGACCAAGCGCATCGTGCTCGGTTTCGACGGCGACCTCGGCAGCAACCTCAAGTACGACATCTCGTACGTCTACGGCCAGACCAAGGTCCGCACCAAGCAGACCGCCAACCTGATCGCCGACCGGTACTATGCGGCGCTCGACGCTGTGCGCGACCCGGCGACCGGGCAGATCGTCTGCCGCTCGTCGCTGTCGTATGACGGCGTCATCGACCCGAACAACTTCGGCGGTCCGGCCTCCACGTTCACGCCTGGCGCGAACAGCGGCTGTCGCCCGCTCAACGTCCTGGGCGTGAACCAGTTCGATCAGGCAACGCTCGACTGGGTGCTGGCCGACGATGTCAGCCATGCCAGGATCTCGCAGGAAGTCGTGTCGGGCTCGATCTCGGGCAACCTCGATTCGCTGTTCACCTTCCCCGGCGGCGGTTCGTTCGGCTTCGCTGTGGGCGGCGAGTACCGGCAGGAAAAGAGCCGCAACACCCCGTCCGACCTGCTCCTCAATGGCGAGCTTCGCGACTGGGCGCAGATGGCGGTGAGCAGCGGCAAGTTCGACGTGAAGGAAGCTTTCGTCGAATTCAACGCTCCGCTGCTTTCGGACATGCCCTATGCCGAGCTGCTCTCCGTGTC
The DNA here is from genome assembly GCF_009856825.1 of Novosphingobium silvae. Taxonomy (GTDB): domain Bacteria; phylum Pseudomonadota; class Alphaproteobacteria; order Sphingomonadales; family Sphingomonadaceae; genus Novosphingobium; species Novosphingobium silvae. The sequence continues at coordinate 201,665 of NZ_WVTD01000003.1, forward strand.
GGGCGCACTGCGCCTTTCGGACTACAGCACGGTGGGTAGCACGACGACGTGGAAGATCGACGGCATCTACGCTCCGATCCCCGACGTGCGCTTCCGCGGTTCGTACTCGCAGGCGGTGCGAGCGCCCAACATCGGCGAGCTTTTCCGCCCGCAGTCCGGCACCTTCCAGTTCGTCACCGATCCGTGCGACGTCTCGCGCCTCAACAACGGCACCCAGTATCGCGCCGCCAACTGCGCCGCGCTGCTGTCGGGCCTTGGCCTCAGCGCAGACCAGATCGCGAACTTCAGCCCATCCACGGATGCGCAGAACACCACCTCGCGTCGCGGCCTCACGGGCGGCAACCCGAACCTCTCGGAAGAAACAGCGAAGTCCTGGACGGCAGGCGTCGTGCTGCAGCCGAGCTTCATTCCGGGCCTCACGCTGACGTTCGACTGGTACAACATCAAGATCAAGGACGCGGTCAACACGACCACGCCGACCGAGCTGGCAGAACTCTGCGTCGACCAGCCGACGATCGACAATGTCTTCTGCTCGAACATCTTCCGCGAGCAGGGCACCGGCCTGGTGCTGGGCGACGGCAACGATCCGGCGCGCCGCAACGGCTTCATCATCAGCCCGCAGAACGTCGCGGCACTCAGCACCTCGGGCGCCGACTTCGGCATCCGCTACGTGCTGCGCACGGATAACGTGGGCTCCTTCGTGTTCAACCTGAACGGCGGCTATCTCGACACCATGACCGAGGTACCCTCCATCGGTGCGGACCTGGATGACGACAAGCTCGAGCAGTACAATCCGCGCTGGCGCGGTTCCGCGGACGTGACGTGGAACCTCGACAACCTGTCACTGAACTACGCCTTCATCTACCAGAGCAAGACCCGCCGCTACACCACGGAACAGCTCGCGGGCGATCCGGACATGGCGGAAAAGAAGTACATCTGGTACAAGGAACTGGCGCAGCACGACGTTCGCGTCGCCTACTCGGTCGACGACAACTTCGAGTTCTATGCAGGCGTCAACAACCTGACCGACCAGAAGCCCGACATCGGCATGCTCAGCTACCCGATTTCTGGCCTGGGCCGCTTCTTCTACGCCGGCTTCAAGGTTAACACCGACAAGCTGTTCTGAGGCGATCATTCCGGAACATGAGAAAAGGGGGGCTTTCGCCCCCCTTTTTTTGTTTCCCGAGGGATGGCTCGGCTCAGTCCACCGTCATCACCAGTGCGCCGTCGCCGTCGTCGATATGAAGGTGGGAGCCATCCGGCACTTCGCCGGCGAGCAGCTTCTCGGCGAGTGGGTCCTGCAGATAGCGCTGCACCGCGCGCTTCAGAGGCCGAGCGCCATAGACCGGATCGTAACCGACCCTCCCCAGCCAGCGCTTGGCTGCATCGGTAAGGTCGAGCACGATCTTGCGATCCTTGAGGAGCTTCTGGACCCGCCCGACCTGAATGTCGACGATGGGGCCCATGTGCTCCTGCCCGAGGCGATGGAACAGCACGATCTCGTCCAGGCGGTTGAGGAACTCGGGCCTGAAGTGTCCACGCACCACCTCCATGACCTGCGGCTCGACTGTATCGACGTCCTGCCCCTCGTCGAGCTGCGTCAGATACTGGCTGCCGAGGTTGGAAGTCAGGATGATCAGCGTGTTGGTGAAGTCTACCACGCGTCCCTGCCCGTCCGTCAGCCGTCCGTCGTCGAGCACCTGCAGCAGCACGTTGAAGACATCCGAATGCGCCTTCTCCACCTCGTCGAACAGCACGACCTGGTAAGGCCTGCGCCGCACGGCCTCGGTCAGCACGCCGCCTTCCTCGTAGCCCACGTATCCCGGAGGCGCACCGATGAGCCGCGCGACCGCATGCTTCTCCATGAACTCCGACATATCGATGCGCACCATCGCGGTGTCGTCATCGAACAGGAAGCCGGCAAGCGCCTTCGTCAACTCCGTCTTGCCCACGCCCGTGGGGCCAAGGAACAGGAACGAGCCCATCGGCCGGTTCGGATCCTGCAGCCCGGCCCGCGCGCGGCGCACGGCCTTGGACACGGCGGAAACCGCGTCCTTCTGCCCGATCACCCGCGCGCCGATCGCTTCCTCCATCTTGAGAAGCTTTTCGCGCTCGCCCTCCAGCATCCGGTCGACAGGGACGCCGGTCCAGCGGCTGACCACACCGGCGATATCATCCTCGGTCACTTCCTCGCGCAGGAGAGCGTTGCCTGCCGAGGCCTGCGCTTCGGACAGCTGGCGCTCCAGGCTGGGGATCGTGCTATAGGAAAGCTCGCCCGCCCTGGCATAGTCGCCGCCGCGCTGCGCCTGCTCCAGCTCAATTCGGGCCGCGTCGAGCTGCTCCTTGAGCTTGCCTTCGGCGGCAATCTTGTCGCGCTCGTTCTGCCAGCGGGTGGTCAGCTCGCTGGACTGCTGCTCCAGGTTCGCCAGTTCCGCCCGCAGTGTGGCGAGCCGGTCCTTCGAAGCCTCGTCCGTCTCCTTGCCGAGAGCCATCTCCTCGATCTTGAGCTGGATGATGCGGCGATCAAGCTTCTCGATCTCCTCGGGCTTGCTTTCCACTTCCATTCGGATGCGGCTCGCGGCCTCGTCCATGAGGTCGATCGCCTTGTCGGGCAGGAAGCGGTTGGTGATGTAGCGGTTTGAAAGCGTCGCCGCCGCCACGATGGCGCCGTCCGTTATGCGCACGCCGTGGTGCAGCTCGTACTTCTCCTTCAGCCCGCGCAGGATCGAGATCGTGTCCTCGACCGTCGGCTCGCCCACAAAGACCGGCTGGAAGCGACGCTGCAGGGCGGCGTCCTTCTCCACGTACTTCTGGTACTCGTCGAGAGTGGTGGCGCCGATGCAGTGCAGCTCACCGCGCGCGAGCGCCGGCTTCAGGAGGTTTCCCGCGTCCATCGAGCCCTCCGAGGCCCCGGCACCGATGAGCGTGTGCATCTCGTCGATGAACAGGATGATCTGTCCTTCGGCGCCCTTCACCTCGTCGAGCACGGCCTTGAGGCGCTCCTCGAACTCGCCCCGGTACTTGGCGCCGGCGATGAGCGCGCCCATGTCGAGCGCCATGAGGCTGCGGTCCTTGAGGCTGTCGGGCACGTCGCCGTTGGCGATGCGCAGGGCAAGACCCTCGGCGATGGCGGTCTTGCCCACGCCAGGGTCGCCGATGAGGACCGGATTGTTCTTGGTGCGGCGGGCGAGGATCTGAACGGTGCGGCGGATCTCCTCGTCGCGGCCGATGACCGGATCGAGCTTGCCGTCCTTGGCTGCCTGCGTGAGATCTCGCGCGTACTTCTTCATCGCGTCATAGGCGTTCTCGGCCGAGGCGCTGTCGGCGGTGCGCCCCCCGCGCAGTTCCGTGATCGCCGCTTCCAGCGACTGCGGGGTGACGTTGGCCGCCTTCAGCGCTTGCCCTGCGGGCGTGGTGGTGGCGAGCGACAGGCCCAGAAGCAGCCGCTCCACCGTGACGAAACTGTCGCCGGACTTGGTGGACGCCTGCTCAGCCGCGTCCAGTACCCGGACGGCGTCGTTGTCGAGCCCGGGCGCACCCTGGGCACCGCTGCCGGAGACGGCGGGCAGCTTGGCAAGGACCTTGTCGAGTTCCTGAGTCGCGAACGCCGGATTGCCGCCCGCACGGCGGATGAGCCCGGCCGCCATTCCTTCGGGATCGTCGAGAAGGGCCTTCAGGACATGCTCGGGCGTGATGCGCTGATGGTTCAGGCGGATAGCGACAGTCTGCGCTGCCTGGAGAAAACCCTTCGCGCGGTCGGTGAACTTTTCGAGATTCATAGGTTGATCTGCCTCCTGATCCCGTAGATATAGTGTTGCCTTTATGCAACACAAGGGCGTCGCTGGGTGAAGTCGTGCTCTGGCGGATTGCCCGAGCGGCAAGATGGGAGCGCGCCGCGTGATTGCCAAGGCACTTCGTCAGGGCGGTAATGACTGCCGCGATGTCAAACCGCGTGGCATGCGGCCAGGAGGATCCCTACCCTTCCGCCAGAAACGATTGGAAGAGGCTCCAGTGGCGCGATTTACACCCCAGCAGGCAGCAGACGTCCTCGCGATCAAGCAGGTGATCTATGAGTGGGGCGACGAACTCGACATCCACAACGGCCTTTCAATGCGAGAGGCAGATTGCCTGTCCGCAGACGTGCACTACAACGTCGGCGGCCAGTGGCGCGAAGGGCTGGCGCAGGTGGAGGCGTTCTACAAGAGCCGCGCCGAGACGATGCGTGCGGGCGCTGGTCTCATGACCATGCGTCACATCATCACCTCTCTGCGCGTCAGCTTCGAGGACGCGGACCATGTCAGGGTCGGCTACCTGCTCGTCTTCTTCGCGGCGCCTGGCGAGGGTCCTTTCGAGGCTTATTGCGACCCACTCGCCGTAGCCGACGTGAAGATGGAGTGTCGACGGGAGGAAGATGGCGAATGGCGCATCACACGATTTGATTCGGGCCAGATATTCAGGCGCGGCTGAGACCCGGCGCATCGCCGACGTCCTCGTGAAAAACAGGCGCGAGGTTGGGGGATTGCCGGGCTTTTGCCTCTGGCACCGGCCGGCCAAGCTGCTAACCTCGTAACATGCGATCCTTTTCCACGTCGAGCGTGACAGCTCTTGCCGCCGCCCTTGCCCTGTCTGCCTGCGCTTCTTCGGCGCCTCCGCTCGCCAGCGCCGGGCCGCTGCCGGGCAGTTCTGCACCCTCGACAGGCGCCGCCGCCGCCGCATCGCCGCAGGAACTCGTCTCGCGCGTGGACATTCCGTTCGAGAAGTTCGTCCTTGCCAACGGCCTCACCACGATCGTCCACACCGATCGCAAGTCGCCGATCGTCGGCGTCACCATCTATTACAAGGTCGGCTCCAAGAACGAGCCTCGCGGCAGGACGGGATTCGCCCACCTCTACGAGCACCTGTTCTTCGGCGGCTCGTCCAACGTACCAAATTTCGACATCCCGCTGGAAGCGGCAGGCTCCACTTCAACCAACGGCTCCACCTGGTACGATCGCACCAACTACGTCGAGACCGTGCCTACCGGCGCGCTCGATCTGGCACTGTTCATGGAGAGCGACCGCATGGGCGCGCTCCTGCCGGCCGTGACCCAGGACAAGCTCGACAAGCAGCGCGGCGTTGTCCAGAACGAGAAGCGTCAGGGGGACAACCAGCCTTACGGCCTTGCCGAATATGCCGTGGCAGAGGGCCTTTTCCCCGTGGGCCACCCTTATCGTCACTCAACCATCGGCTCCATGGCGGACCTCAACGCCGCAAGCCTAGGCGACGTGCGCAAGTGGTTCACCGACCACTACGGCCCGAACAACGTGGTGCTTGCGCTTTCGGGCGACATCGATGCCGCCACTGCGCGCCCGCTCGTCGAGAAGTGGTTCGGAGCGATCCCCAAGGGTCCGGAAGTGGCACCCGTCGCGGCAGGTCCGGTCACCCTGCCCGCTTCGGTATCCCGCGACATGACCGATCAGGTTCCCGTCCTTCGCCTGACGCGCCAGTGGAGCGCGCCGGGCCTCAACGACCCGGATGCCGCCCCGCTGCGCGTGGGCATGCACATCCTGGGCGGCCTCGCCAGTTCGCGGCTCGACAACGCCCTCGTGCGCGGATCGCAGCAGGCGGTGTCGGTCAGCGCCTCCGCGCAGGTTTACGAACAGGTGGGTGTGCTGGAAGCGTCGATGGACGTGAAACCGGGCGTGGAACGTACAGCCGCCGAAACCGCGCTCGACAAGGTCATTGCCGAGTTCCTTTCGGCCGGACCCACGCCGGACGAGGTACGCCGTGCCGTCGTGAGCACCCTTTCGGGCGAGATCGGCGGGCTCGAGCAGGTAGGCGGCTTCTCGGGCAAGGGCGCCACGCTGGCGGAAGGCCAGATCTACTCGGGCGATCCCGCCCACTACAAAGCAGACCTGCAGGCAATTGCGGCGCTCACGCCCGAGCAGATCCGCAGCGCCATGCAGAAGTGGATGGGCCGCCCGGTCTTCAAGCTGGCCATCGTACCCGGCGAGCGTACGGACAGCGGCAACGAAATGGGCGGCTGGGGCGACGAAAAGGAAAAGGCCGCACCGCAGCCTGACGCGCGGCAAAAGGCTCCCAAGCTGGCCCCGGCCCCAAAGCGCGTCGCGCCGCCGGTGGCGCCAGTCAGCGAGCTCTCGTTCCCTGCTATCGAGCGTGCGACCCTTTCCAACGGCATTCCGGTGACGCTGGCGCGCCGCACGGCGGTGCCCAAGCTCGTCCTCTCGATCGACTTCGACGCCGGTTATGCGGCCGATGCGCTCGACACCCCTGGCACTCAGGGGCTGATGCTTGGTATGCTCGAGGAAGGGACGAAGACCCGCAACGCGACGCAGATCGCCGAAGAGCAGGAACGCCTCGGCGCTTCGATCGGCACAGGCGCCACGCTCGACACCAGCAGCGTGATGCTGAGCGCCCTCAGCGCCAACCTCGCGCCTTCGCTGGATCTCATGGCCGACCTGCTGCTCAACCCTGCGTTTGCAGAAGCCGATTTCGAGCGCGCGCGCGGACAGGCACAAGCCGAACTCGCGCAGGTGGAATCCACTCCCGCCGCTCTCGCAGGCCGCACGCTGGGGACCGAGCTCTTCGGGGATCATCCTTATGCGCAGCCGAGCGACGGGCTTGGAACCAAGACGGCGCTGTCCGCCCTCACCCCGGCCGCGCTGCGCGCCGCCCACGCCAAGTGGCTGCGTCCCGACCTCGCCCGCATCACCGTAGTCGGGGATGTGACGATGGCGGAACTGAAGCCGCTGCTGGAAAAGGCGCTGGGCAGTTGGAAGGCTCCGGCCGCGCCTCGCCCGGCCAAGCTGCTCGATGCGGCAACCCCGAAGCCTTCGGCGCGCATCGTCCTCGTCGACCGGCCGAACTCGCCGCAGTCGGTCATCTTCGCCGGACGGGTGCTACCGCTCACGGGCCGCACGGCAGGACAGGAGCCGCTCACGCTTGCCAACGAAGTCGTCGGCGACGGCTTCCTTTCGCGCCTCAACCTCGACATCCGCGAGGAGAAGGGATGGAGCTACGGCGTTCGCACCGGAGTCACGCAGTCCACCGGGCCGCGCGCCCTGCAGGTGATGGCGCCCGTGCAGGCCGACCGCACCGGCGATTCGGTGCGCGCCATCATGGCCGACATGGCAGCCTTCCCGGCGAAGCAGCCCGTCTCCGCCGAAGAGTACCAGCGCGTGACCGACGGTTCGATCCGCGGCTTGCCCAACCAGTTCGAGACCAACGGCCAGGTGCTCGCCGCCATCACCCGCAACGAGCGGCTCGGCAGGCCGGACGACTACTACGTCCGCCTCGCGGCAACCTACCGCGCGATCGATGCGAAGCGGATTGGCGCGGCTGCCGGGCAGTACCTGCAGCCCAGCGATCTGACTTGGGTAATCGTCGGCGATCGCAGGATCGTGGAGCCTCAGCTCAAGGGACTGGGCCTTCCCGTCGAAGTGCGGCAGGGTCCGGCAGACAGCGCCTCGCCCGCCCCGGGCGAGGAAGCACAAGGAGAATAAGATGTCGGTTGCAGGTACATTCAACTGCGTGACCAATACCCCCCTCGGCAGGCAGAAGGGCGTGCTTACGATCGTACCCGGACAGGGCGACAGCTTCACCGGCAACATAACCGGCGACCTTGGCAGCATGGACATCAACGATGGCCGGATCGACGGGCAGCGTCTTACATGGTCGATGAAGATGACTTCGCCCATGCCCATGAACCTGGACTGCAAGGCGACTGTAGAGGGCGACGAACTTACCGGCACGATCAAGGCCGGGATGTTCGGGTCGATGGAACTGACGGGAACGCGCCAGGTCTGAAACTATGCCCGGCATGCCCTGTCCGATGACAGGGCATGCCAGCAAGCATACAGCGCGTGAAAAGTCCGGCACCGCGCGCGCACGGGGCGCAGTGCCGGACCCCCTCACCCCCCCAGGTGAGATCGAGCGTGAACAGGCCGCACGGCAGCAAACCCGCTCGCGAAATTTTCTGGTAGACCCCCCGGTCTCGCTACCCACTCGATAACATTGCCGAAGGCGAAGACAAGCGCATTGTTGCTGCTGCGCGTCCATCCGGCGTCGAAGCGGCGCATCACCTTGCCGGTGTCACGTTTGCGCAACATAGGCACAAAGCGCCGCAGGAGCTTCCCCGCGGCACTTTGCCTGACGGAACTGCGCTTCAGCCCAGTCTGGACTTCAGGATTTCGTTGACGACCTGCGGATTGGCCTTGCCCTGCATGGCCTTCATCGTCTGGCCGACGAAGAAGCCGAAGAGTGCGACCTTGCCGCCGCGATACTGCTCCACCTTGTCGCCGTTGGCGGCAAGGATCTCGTCCACTTTCGCCTCGATCGCGCCGGTGTCGGATTCCTGCTTCAGTCCCTCGCGCTCGACGATCACGCCGGCGCCGTCGCCGGTCTCGAGCATGATCTCCAACACCTGCTTGGCGATCGAGCCGGAGATCGTGCCCTTGCCGACCAGCGCCAGAAGTTCGGCGGCCTGCTGGGGGCTGATAGGCGATTCCGCCAGGCTCCTGCCAAGCTTGTTGAGCGCGCCGAACAGTTCCGAGATCAACCAGTTCGCCGCCTGCTTGGCGACTTCGGCAGGAGCCTTGCCCTGTGCGGTGGCGGTTTCGGCAAGGAGCGCCTCGAACCAGCCGAAAGTATCGACGTCTGCCGTCAGCACTGCCGCGTTGTAGGTCGAAAGACCCAGTTCACCTTCATAGCGAGCGCGTTTCGCGTCAGGCAGCTCGGGGAGCGAAGCCCGGCATTCCTCGAGGAAGGCGTCGTCCAGCTCGAGCGGCAGCAAGTCCGGGTCGGGGAAGTAGCGATAGTCGTGCGCGTCTTCCTTCGAGCGCATCGAGCGGGTCGTCCCGGTGTTCGGATCGAACAGGCGGGTTTCCTGAACGATCTTGCCGCCGCCCTCGATCACGTCGACCTGCCGGTTCGCCTCGTGCTCGATCGTCTGCATGACGAAACGCACCGAGTTCACGTTCTTGGTTTCGGTACGCGTCCCGAACTCATCGCCGGGCTTGCGCACCGAGACGTTGACGTCGCAGCGCATCGAGCCCTGGTCCATGTTGCCGTCGCACGAGCCGACATAGCGCAGGATCGTGCGCAGCTTCGACACATAGGCCCCGGCCTCCGCCGGCGAGCGCATGTCCGGGCGGCTGACGATCTCCATCAGCGCCACGCCCGAGCGGTTGAGATCGACGTATGACATCGTGGGGTGCTGATCGTGCATCAGCTTGCCCGCGTCCTGCTCGACGTGGATGCGTTCGATGCCGATGACCTTGGTCTCCGGGATGCCGGCCTTCTCGTCCGCCTCGATCGTCAGCGAGCCCTCGCCCACGAGCGGATGGTAGAGCTGGCTGATCTGGTATCCCTGCGGAAGATCGGCGTAGAAGTAGTTCTTGCGATCGAAGCGCGACCACTTGTTGATCTGCGCGTCGATGGCCATGCCGGTGCGAACCGCCTGGCGAATGCATTCGCCGTTGGGAACGGGCAGCATCCCCGGCATTGCCGCGTCGATCAGCGAGACCTGCGTGTTGGGCTCTGCGCCGAACGCCGTGGCCGAGCTGGAGAACAGCTTGGAATTGGACGTGACCTGCGCGTGGATCTCGAGGCCGATCACGACCTCCCAGTCTCCGGTGGCGCCCTGGATGCGATAGGTGGATTCAGTCATCGTCTTTCGATCCGCTTCGGGAGCGACGCACCAGCCATGCCGCTTCGCCCCATGGTTCGTTTTCCGCCCGGCTACACTGCGGCGCCGGGCAGCTCTATCATCTTCCCGGCGTGGGATCCGGCCCATCGACAGCCATGCCGCATCTTCGCAACATGGCCATCAACTTTCCGGATTACCACCAGCGCTCGGGACGGGTGCCGAACTGTGCCTGGCTCTCGATCGCCAGCCCCGCGTTCAGCACGCCCTGCTCGTCGAGCGGCCGCCCGATGATCTGGAGGCCCAGCGGCAACCCTTGCGCATCCAGCCCGGCAGGCACCGACATCGCGGGCAGTCCTGCCAGGGAGGCCGGAACCGTGAACACGTCGTTCAGGTACATCGCGACCGGATCATCCTGGTTTTCGCCCAGGGCGAAGGCAGCCGTCGGCGCAGTCGGGGTCAGGAGGACATCCACTTCCTCGAAGGCCGTGGCGAAATCCTGCGAGATCAGCGTGCGGACTTTCTGCGCCTTGGTGTAGTAGGCGTCGTAGAAACCTGCCGAAAGCACGTAAGTGCCGATAAGGATGCGGCGCTTGACCTCGGCTCCGAAGCCTGCAGCACGCGTGGCAGCGTACATGTCCTGGAGACCCGCGCCGTCAGGCAGGTCGCGCAGGCCATAACGCACCCCGTCGTATCGCGCGAGGTTGGACGACGCTTCTGCGGGTGCAATGATGTAGTACGCGGCCAGTGCATACTGCGTGTGGGGCAGCGAGACCTCGACGACTTCGGCGCCGGCATCCCGGGCCCATGCGATGCCCTGCTCCCACATCGCTTCGATTTCCGGAGCCATGCCCTCGACCCGGTACTCGCGCGGAATGCCGACCTTCTTGCCCCTGAGGTCCCCAGACAGGCTGGCGGTCCAGTTCGGCACCGGCATGTCAAGACTGGTGGCGTCCTTGGGATCGAAGCCAGCCATGCTTTCCAGCATGATCGCGCAGTCGGTCACGTCCCGTGCCATCGCGCCCGCCTGATCGAGGGAACTGGCGTAAGCGACCACGCCCCAGCGCGAGCAGCGCCCGTACGTCGGCTTGATGCCGGTGGTGCCGGTGTAGGCGGCGGGCTGGCGGATTGAGCCGCCCGTGTCGGTGCCGGTGGCAGCAGGAGCGAGCCGCGCGGCGATGGCAGCAGAGGAGCCGCCCGACGAGCCGCCCGCGGTAAGCGGGGCGTTGCTTCCCGGACGCCGCCAGGGCGACACGACCGCACCGAAGTGGCTGCTCTCGTTCGAGGAGCCCATGGCGAACTGGTCAAGGTTGAGCTTGCCGAGCATCCCGGCGCCCGCTTCCCAGAGTTTGCGCGACACGGTCGATTCGTAGCGGGGGACGAAGCCTTCCAGCATGTGGCTGGCGGCGCTCGTCTGCACGCCGTCCGTGGCGAACAGATCCTTCATGCCGATCGGCACGCCCGCCATGGGCCCAAGCGCTTCACCTTTGGCGCGGGCATCGTCCACCGTCTTTGCCGCTTCGAGCGCCTTCTGCGGCGTGGCGACGATGAAGGCGTTCAGCGCACCCTGCGCGGCAGCGACGTTGGCGTTGAACGCCTCGGCCACTTCGGCGGCGGAGAACTGGCCGGCGGCAACGCCGTCGCGGATGGCGGCAACGCCAAGATCGGTAATTTCGGTCATGTGTCTTCACCCGTTGCCCTGGCGATGGCGGGAACACCGCTGATCACGGCAGGGCAGTGAGAAATCGGCGCCTGCACACGTGCGAAGCCGATGAGATGGAAGTTCGACAGTCGCAGAAGCGTCACTCGATCACCTTCGGCACCCCGAAGAAGCCGTGTTCGGCCGCCGGTGCATTCGCAAGGACGGCCTCGCGGCGATTGCCCCCGGTCAGGGCGTCGGCGTCGATGACGTCGTCTCGCAGGCGCAACGTGTTCGGGATCACCGCCGTCATCGGCTCGACCCCCGTCACGTCAACCTCGCCCAGTTGCTCCACCCAGGCGAGAATGCCGTTGAGTTCGGGCACCATCGCTTCGAGTTCCTGCTCGCTCACCTTGATGCGCGCGAGGCTGGCGATCTTCGCCACGGTTGCGGTATCGACCGACATGGCTTTTCCTTCACGATTTGCCCGGCCGCGCAGGGCGGCTCAGCGGGCGGTATTCGAAGCCGCGCAGCTAGCATCGGCGCGCGGCGCCTTCAAGCACGGGCGCGCCGTGCATGGCGCTTATTGCGCGGGTTGGGCAGGAACGCCGCCCTGCGGCTGGGCAGCCTGGGCCTGGGCCATGATCGCCTGGATTTCCTCGGCGGTCTTGTAATCGATAAGGTCGATTTCGAAGACCAGCGTGGAGTTCGCCGGGATCGGGCCGGAGGCCTGCGCACCGTAGCCCAGTTCGGGCGGGATCGTCAGCTTGTATCGCCCGCCGCGCTGCATCTGGACGAGCCCCTGGGCGAAGCCGGGGACCACCTCGTCCAGCGGCATCGGCATCCGGTCGGCCTGGTCGAAGACAGTGCCGTCGGTCAGCATGCCCTTGTAGTTGATGAGCACGTAGGAATGAGCGGGCACCTTGTCGCCGCTGCCCGGCTGCAAGGTTTCCACTTTCACCTCCGGCGCCGCAGCCGGAGCCGGAGCCGGAGCCACTGGCGCCGCCGCCTGCGCACAGGCAGCACCGGGCAAGATCGCCCCGAGGAGAGCGGCCGCGAAGAGGCCGGCGCTGCCAGACTTCATCGAAGCGCTCAGGGCTGAACCGGGGCCGGCCCGGCGCCAGGAGCGCCCGGCGCGCCGGGAACGGCGCCCTGCTGCTGCATCTGCTGAAGCTGCTGCATGATGCGCTGCTGCTGCTGGATTTCGGCGAGGCTCTTGTAGTCGAGCAGTTCGACCTCGAACTTGAGGTCGGCATCGGCCGGGATCGGGGAACCGGCGGGCGGCGTCGCACCATAGGCCAGTTCGGAAGGGATCACGATCTCGTACTTGCCGCCGCGCTGCATCTTCATCAGCGCCTTGCTGAAACCGGGCACGAACTGCGCCACGGGGTTTGGATAGCTCTTGTTCTCGTCGAACACGGTGCCGTCCATCAACATGCCCTTGTAGTTGATGAGCACCACGTCTTCCATCGTCGGCGAATCGCCCGTGCCGGCAGTCAGCGTCTTAACGCTGGGCGTGGGCGGCAGGGCTGCGTAGGCAACGCCGCCGGCGGCCAGAGCAACCGCGGCAACGCCCAGCCAGAGCTTCGTGACGGCGCCCTTGGCGATCGGCTGGAGCGGAACGCGGGTAATCTCTGTCATGGATCTGCCTCGTACTCGGGAAAAAGGACACTGAAGTTTCGAAAAAGAACGGAAGATCCGAGCCTGTCGCACGCCCGGATCGCGGACGCACAAAGGGCGCGGAAAGCAATTTCCGCGCCCTCATGGCTCAACCCGGCCCAGCGTTCAAGCTGCCCATTCAGGATTTGTCAGGCCGCGATCTTGAGGTGCCCTGCAGGACGCTGCAGGAAGGCGGCCCTAAGGCTCGCCTGACAGGCCTTACTTGGCGCCGTCGCGCTCCATGCGCTTACGCTCGAGCTTACGGGCGCGGCGAACGGCTGCGGCCTTTTCGCGGGCGCGCTTCTCGGAAGGCTTTTCGAAGTGGCGGCGCAGCTTCATCTCGCGATAGACGCCTTCACGCTGCAGCTTCTTCTTGAGCGCACGAAGGGACTGGTCAACATTGTTGTCGCGGACGAGAATCTGCATAAACCGATACACCTCACAAAATAAGAACGGGCCCGCCCCTGCACGAAATGGCGAGGCGAACCGCGAATCCACAAGAGCCTAAACAGCCGCACCCGGCGGGGGGAGCGGCTCGATTGGCTGGCCCGTTACCAAAGTGGTGCCCGCAAGACAAGTCCCCAGAGCCGAAATGTTCCGCGAACCGAGCGTTCCCAGCGTGTGTTCGCGTGAATTTGCCACGCTCTTGTAGCTTGCGGCGTTCCTTCTTGTCGCTTCGGTTGGAGATTTGCCGATTCGCGGCTAAGGCGGCCCTCATGCCTCAACCATCCTTTCTTGCCGCCTCGTTCTACGTGGCGGGCGGCGGCGCCTTCGGGTCCTGGCTGCGATTCCTCGTCGGCCGTGGCTGGACCGCCACGCTCGGACCACTGCGCGCTGGCGCCTTTCCGTACGGCACTCTTACCGTGAACATCCTGGGCAGCCTTGCCATGGGGCTGTTCGTCGGCTGGCTTGCCCGGTCCGGCGGCCCTGCGGCAGAGCAGGCCGAGGCGAGTCGGCTGCTCATCGCCGTTGGCCTGCTCGGCGGCTTCACCACCTTCTCCTCCTTCAGCCTCGACGTCGTCTCGCTGATCGGCCGGGGCGAGATCGCGCTTGCCATCTCTTACACGGGACTGTCGCTCGTCGCAGGCGTCGGCGGCCTGTTCCTCGGCATACTGATGATGAGGAGCCCCGTATGACCGGCACCGATATCGACACCGTCCGGCAGTTCACCGTCGGGCGTGACGACGAGGGCGTGCGCCTCGACCGCTGGTTCAAGCGCCACCTGCCCAAGGTCGGTTTCGCCATGGTGTCGCGCTGGGCCCGGACGGGGCAGCTGCGCGTCGACGGCAAGCGCGCCGACGTCGACACGCGCCTGTCCGCCGGGCAGGTCCTTCGCGTTCCGCCCGGAGGCGAGGCGAAGCCGGGCATCGGCTCTGCCGCCCCGCGCCGTGAACTCACCGAGGAGGAGATTGCCCTCGCCGATTCGATGGTGCTGACCCAGGACCGCGCTGCCATCGTGCTCAACAAGCCGCCCGGCCTCGCCACGCAGGGCGGATCGGGCATGAAGGAGCATGTCGACGGCCTGCTCGATGCCTTCGCGGAAAAAGGCCCCCGCCCTCGCCTCGTCCACCGTCTGGACAAGGACACGTCCGGCGTCCTGCTCATCGCCCGCACACCCGGTAGCGCTGCGTTCTTTTCCAAGCGGTTTTCCGGCCGTACCGCCCGGAAGATCTACTGGGCGCTTGTCGTGGGCGTGCCCAGCATCAACGATGGCATGATCGAGCTGCCTCTTGCCAAGCAGCCGGGAACCGGCGGCGAGAAGATGCATGTCGACGAGAAGGAAGGCCAGTCCGCACGCACCCGTTACCGCGTCATAGACCGCGCCGGCAACCGCGCCGCCTGGGTGGAACTGCACCCGCTGACCGGCCGCACGCATCAGTTGCGCGTGCACATGGCGGCGATCGGCCACCCGATCGTGGGAGATGGCAAGTACGGCGGGCAGGAGGCATTCCTCACCGGTTCGATCAGCCGCAAGATGCACCTCCACGCGCGGCGCCTTCACATCGAGCACCCCGATGGCGCACCGCTCGACGTTACCGCGCCGCTGCCCGAACATTTCGCCAACTCGCTGGCGGCGCTCGGTTTCGAGGAGTCCGACGGGGACGTCGAGCTTGAGACGGCGGCGGAATTCACAAAGGAAGATCGCAAGCGCGCCGCCAAGCAGCACGCGAAGGAATACAGGAAGGAACGCCGGGGCGAACGCCGCAAGCGCGCGGATAGCCCGTCCGGCCAGTCGAGGCCAGGCCAGCCGAAGCCCGGTCCCTCCAAGCCTGGGAAGGGCCCGGGCAAGCCTGGCACCAGGAAGCCGGGTGCCAGGCCTGGCGCCGCGACCGCCTCGAAGCCGGGCGGCCGGCCTTCGGGCCGCCCTGCAGGCAGCGGCAAGCCCGCTCCGCGCAAGCCGGGCGGGGCCCCGCGAGGCCGCGGCTGATGAAGCTCGCGGTCTTCGACTGCGACGGCACGCTCGTCGATGGGCAAGCGCCCATCTGCGAGGCGATGGAGGCCGCTTTCGCTGCCTTTGCGCTCGATGCCCCATCGCGCGGGGAAATCCGCCGCGCGGTGGGCCTGTCGCTGCCGCAGGCGATCCGCAGTCTGCTGCCCGGCGCCGACAGCGAGCGCCAGAACGCCATGGCCGAGGTCTACAAGCTCTCGTTCCGCACGGCCCGCGAACAAGGCCGCGTGGCGCAACCGCTTTTTCCCGGCGTTGAAGATGTGCTTCGGGCTCTGCACGGCGCGGGTTGGACGCTCGGCGTCGCGACGGGAATGTCCGATCGCGGCCTAGGCTTCTGCCTCGAGGCGAACGGCATCGCCGATCTGTTCGTCACGCGCCAGACCGCCGACCGGCATCCCTCCAAGCCTCACCCCGCCATGCTCGAGGAAGCGCTCTGCGATGCCGGCGCCCAGTCCGGCCAGGCCGTGATGATTGGCGATACCGTCTACGACATGCGCATGGCCGCCAGCGCGAGCGTCCGGGGTATCGGGGTGGACTGGGGCTACCATCATCCGCGCGAACTGCTGGAGGCCGGGGCCGAAGTGGTGGTGGAAAGCCCTGCCCAGCTTCTGGAGCACCTTCTCAAGTGAGCGCACGCGAACACGATCCGGCCGCCGCACGGTTCGCCATGATCAATGGCACCCGCATACTGGGGGTCGCCTGCGTCGTCGTAGGCATGCTGATGGCGTCGAACCGGCTTTTTGCGAGCACGCCCGACTGGATCGGCTACGTCCTCATCGTAAACGGGCTGATCGATGCGTTCCTTCTCCCCGCGATCATGGTTCGCAAGTGGCGGACCCCCAAGTAAAGCGGAACACATGAAGCGTTTCTACAAGCAGGCCGGCGTCGAGCAGGCACAGGACGGATGGCGCGCCGTGCTGGACGGGCGCGGCATACGCACCGCCGGCGGCCGCGCGCAGATCGTCCCCACACGCGCCCTGGCCCAGGCGCTCGCCGGCGAGTGGTCCTCGCAAGGCGAGACGATCGATCCGGCGCGCTTCCGTTATCGCGATCTCGTCGATTTCGCCATCGATGCCGTGGCTCCTTCCCGTGAGACGGTTGCCGCCGAACTGCTTCCCTATGCCGAGACGGACACGCTCTGCTACCGCGCCGATCCGGACGAGGCGCTCCACAGGCGGCAGGTCGAGGTGTGGGAGCCGCTGCTTTCGGCATTCGAGGAGAGGCTGGACGTATGCTTCGCCCGTATCTCGGGTATCATCCACAAGCCGCAGCCCGCCGAAACGCTGGAGCGGCTGCGCACCGAAGTGGGCGTGAAGAGCGATTTCGAGCTGGCAGCGCTGAAGATGCTCTCCAGCCTCTCGGCATCGCTCGTCATCGCGCTGGAGGCGATCCGCCCGGATGCCGATGCCGAGGCGCTCTGGAAGGCTGCGGAACTGGAGGCGGACTGGCAGGTCGAACTCTGGGGCGAAGACTGGGAAGCCGCCGAGCGACGCGGCGCAAGGTTCGAGGCCTTCATCCTGGCCATGAAATTCGCCCAGCTCTCGCGCTGAACCGGCCGGTCAATCAACCCTAAAGCAAAAGGCTCGCAACCGACCAAGCGGCGCGAGCCTTTTTGCGGAAGGGGCACCTGCGGTGCACCCTTCCCTAATCATCGGGCAATCAGAACTTCGCGCCGAGAGCGACCATGCCGTTATGGCGGCTCACGCCCATTTCGTAGTTCGAGTAACGGTACTCGGCCTTCACAAAGAACTTCTCGTTCAGCGCGTGCTCGTAGCCAGCCCCCAGGCGGAACCCGTCGAGGTCGGAGTGCGCCTTCACGCCGCCGATGTCGACGCCGTAATAGTCGCCGATGGCATCGAGGCTGTCGCCCGAATACGACAGTTCAGCGCGTGCGTTGGCGTAGCCGCCCATCAGGTAGAGCTTGCCCTGCGGTCCGACGGCGGTGCCCACGCGGATCAGCGCGGCAACGTCGCGGCCCGCCTCCAGGCATGCCTTGTCACCCGCCTCGGCAACGTCGCGCACGCACCACTTCGTGGCGCTGTCCGCATAAGTCGCCTGCACGCCAACGAACATCCCGCTGGACAGCGGCATGTCGTAGCCGATTGTGCCCCCATAGCCGATGTCGGTCTTGGAATCGCCCTCGGCCGAGACCACGTCCAGGCCGGTTTCAACCTGCACGAAGGCCTGTGCGTTGGCGGCGGCAGGGGCGACGAACAGCGAGGCAGCCGCGATCATCGGTGCGAGGGTCTTCATGGTATTCTCCTGCGAATTTCTTGAGCCGCCGTCGAGTGCAGCGGGAAGCGCGCCTTAGCGGCCCGGAAATTGCAGGCAAGTCAAAGAGATGGCCTGAACTGTCATCAAAGGTTCATTGTGTCTGAAAGGACACATTGAAGGTGGTGTAGCGCGAGGAAGCTTAGTCTCACGCTACCGAGAGGCTCAGCCCTTGATCCAGTCGGCGACCTGACGGGCGACGTCGTTGGCCGCGGTGTTCAGTGCGGTGCCGACTGGCCTCGCTTTGGGCTCCACGTTGGAGACGACGGCCTCGAACCGGCGGGTCTGGATCGGACCTGCGCCCCGATCGGTGCGCATGGCATCGAAGCGGACGACAACGGCGCTTTTCTGCGCATCGTAACCCATCTGGATCAGGCGGCCACCGATGAGAGTCCTCCCGGTGACTTCGAAGTCTCCGCCTTCCACCACCAGCTGGCCGGTGCGGGCGCGCAGCGTTTCGGCGAGGAGGGAGCGGAACTGACGCGTGGGCTTCTCGATCCAGAGCGCATCCTTGAGGTACGAGACGCTGGAGGCATCGACGATGACCGGCACGCGCAGCACGTCGAGCCCGCGATCCGCTTCGGGATCGAGCACGACGATCGCCTCGCTCAGTTGCGCACTGGCAACCGCTCCCGCCGGCGAAGTCTCGGCGGCGGTCAGGCGAAGCAGCTCATCGGGCGGCTTGGTGCCAAGGCTGACGCAGCCCGAAAGCGTGAGGGCGGCGGCGATCGCCATGAAGCCGGCTTTCCGGACCGGCCTCGGGCCGAGGCTGCGCAGGCGGTACATCGCGGTTCCCATCGTCGTCCCCATCAAGGCTTGTAGTCGGGCAGCTTCTGCCCCTTCAGCAGCGCGCCCGCACCCTGCTCGTCGATCTTCTCGGTCACGCTGCGCAAGGCCTTGCTGGTGGCCCGAAGGTCACGGATAGCGGCTTCGGCGGCGGGAAGCGTCTGCTGCGACACCTGGTCGAGCGCGGGTTGAGCGTGCTGCATCGTGCGGTCAAGCTGCTCCATCGACTTCTGCGCGGAGGCCAGCGTCCGGCGCAACTGGTCGGCAAGCGAGCTGCCCTCGTCGCCCAGCAGATCGTCGGCCTTGTGCGCCACGCCCTCGAACGCCGCCAACGTCCGCGTGGCCTGAGCGAGGCTGCCGCGCATCTCGACCATAGTGGCGCGCAGCTCGGGCGTCGCCTGCGAGATGTCGCGCGTCATCTTGTTGGTGTTGGCAAGGATTCCGGTGATCGAGCGACGGTTCTCGTCGCTGAGCAGCTGGTTCAGGTTCTCGGTCAGAGTGGCCAGGCGCTCGAGCAGCAGCGGCGCGTTGGAGAGTATCTCGCCAAAGCCACCCCGCTTCGTCGGGATGACGGGTACGCCCTCGGGCCCCGGCTCCGTCAGCAGCGGCGCACCCTTGACCGCGCCTTCGAGCTGGATGTCGGACACGCCGGTGAAGCTTGCCTGGATCGTGGCGGTCGTGCCGACGGTGATCGGCACCTTCTCGTCCACCTTGACGCGCACGCGCACGAAGCTGGGATCCTGAGGCCACAGCTCGATCTTGGTCACCTGCCCGGACGGCACCCCTGCGTAAGCGACCTCGGAGCCCCTGGCGAGGCCGTCGACCGATTGCTTGAAGAAGATGTCATATTCGTTCTGGGAGCCTTCGTTCAGCCGCGCGATCCAGATGACGAACGCGGCGAGCGCGGCCAGCAGCAACAGCGTGACGATCCCGACCCAGACGTGATTGGCCCGTGTTTCCATCGCTGTGCCTATGCCCCTGTTCCGCCGGGCCTGTTCGTGCCGGCCCCTGGCTCCTCGTACGAGGTCGAAGATGTGTCAACGGCCGGTCTGGCCTCGTGTTCCGGCGAGACCGCCGGATCGTCCTTCGCGGCGAGCGCCGCACGACCGCGCGGGCCGTTGAAGTATTCCTGTATCCACGGATGGTCGAGCGCCAGCAGCTCCGGAATGGTGCCTACTGCGATCACCTGCCGGTCCGCCAGCACCGCCACGCGGTCGCAGATGGCGTAGAGCGTGTCGAGATCGTGGGTTATGAGAAAGACCGTCAGCCCCAGCGTCTCCTTGAGCTCGCGAGTCAGGCTGTCGAACGCGGCCGCGCCGATCGGGTCGAGCCCGGCCGTGGGTTCGTCCAGGAACAGCAGCTCGGGGTCGAGCGCAAGCGCACGGGCGAGGCCGGCGCGTTTTCTCATGCCGCCCGAAAGCTCGTTCGGATACTTGAATGCCGCTTCCTCGGCGAGGCCGGAAAGGCGAACCTTGAAGCGCGCGATGTCGCTGCGCAGGTCGTCGGTGATTTCCGGGAAGAACTGCCGAAGCGGGACCTCGACGTTCTCGCCGACGGTCAGCGTCGAGAACAGGGCCCCTCCCTGGAACAGCACGCCCCAGCGGGAACGCAGGTCGACGTCGTCTTCCTCGCTTGCATCGCCGATCCTGTGGCCAAGCACGGTGATCTCACCCGCCGCCGGCTGCTGCAATCCGATGATGGAGCGCATCAGCACCGATTTGCCGGTGCCAGACCCGCCCACGACGCCCAGGATCTCTCCCTTGCGGACTTCCAGCGAGAGGTCTTCGTGAATGACATGGTCACCAAAGACATTGCGCAGGCCCTTCACGACGATGGGATGGTCACCCGTCGTCGTGGTCGCCCGGTCTTCGGCCCGTTCCTGCGGAAGGTCGCTCATTCCCAACCGATCTTCGTGAAGAACACGGCGAAGAACGCGTCGAGCACGATCACCGTGAAGATCGCGGTGACGACCGCCTGGGTCGTGCGCGCGCCCACTTCCTCGGCATTGGAGGTCACCTGCATGCCCTGATAGCATCCCGCCAGCGCCACGATCAGCGCGAACACCGGCGCCTTGATCAGGCCGACCCACACGTCGGTGATCGGCACCACTTCCTGGGTGCGCTGGAGGAAGCTCCAGAACGGAATGTCGAGCGCGAAGTTCGAGATGAAGGCACCGCCGATGATGGCGAGGATCGTGGAGTAGAAGCCGAGCAACGGCATCATCAGCATCGAGGCGAGCACGCGCGGGACCACGAGGGCCTGCATCGGCGAGACCCCGATGGTGCGCATGGCGTCCACTTCCTCGGTGAGCTTCATGGTGCCGATCTGCGCCGCGAAGGCCGAGCCCGAACGACCGGCCACCATGATCGAGGTCATCAGGATGCCCAGTTCGCGCATGGAGAGGCGGCCGGTCAGGTTGATGGTGTAGATCTCGGCGCCGAACTGCGCGAGCTGCACCGCGCCCTGCTGCGCGATCACGATGCCGATGAGGAAGCTCATCAGGCCGATGATCCACAGCGAGTTCACGCCCACGTACTGCATGTGGAACACGAGCGCCGTGCCGCGAAGGCGCGAAGGCCGGCGGATGACCTGGCCGAATGCCAGCATCAGTTCGCCAAGGAACCCCAGCATCTTGAACAGCCCGTCGCCCCAGTTCGAGACGAGTTCGCCCAACTCCGCCACCGTGCGCGTAGGCAGCGACCGGGGCGGCTCGGGCTTGGCTTCCGGGGTGTCGATGTCGCCGAGCGCGGCGAACAGGCGCCGGGCCTGCTCGCTCTCTCCCGTGATCTCCAGGCCGCGATCATTCGCATACTTGCGCACCAGCCATGCGCCGGTGGTGTCGATGTCGGTGACGCCGGACATGTCGATGCGGGTGAAGTCGCCGTGGAGCGCCCCCAGCTTCGCATCGAGGTTACCGATGGAATTGACACGCAGCGGCCCCCTTAGCGTCAGGACATGGTCCGCGCCTTCGTCGTTTTCCGACAGGGTGAAATCTGCCCATTCCTGCATGATCGCTCGTATCGTGGAAAAACGATGGACCGGCAAGAGGTTCCACGGCGGCGACGAATTGTTGCCGAAGTGCGTCTTCGCCCCCGCCCGTGGCTGTCGGCAATCGTCCGGCAAGGTACTTCTTGCGCGCAATCCCGGCCGCTGGCAAAGCGCCGCGCCATGACCGACACTTCCGAACAGACTTCCGGAACCGCCCTCGAAACCGGCCTGGACAAGACCTTCGACCCTGCCCGGATCGAAGCCAAGTGGTACGCCCACTGGGAAAACAACGGCCTGTTCCGCCCCGAGCGACCCGATGCGACGCCCTTCACCATCGTTAACCCGCCGCCGAACGTCACGGGCTCGCTGCACATCGGCCATGCGCTCGACAATACGCTGCAGGACGTGGTGATCCGCTACGAACGACTGCGGGGCAAGGATGCGCTGTGGGTCGTGGGCACCGACCATGCGGGCATCGCGACGCAGATGGTCGTAGAGCGCCAGCTCGAAGCGAAGCAGGACAAGCGCACGAACTACACGCGCGAAGCCTTCATCGACAAGGTGTGGGAGTGGAAGCGCGAGAGCGGCGGCACCATCACCGGTCAGCTGCGCCGCCTCGGCTGCTCGATGGACTGGTCGCGCGAGCAGTTCACCATGGACCCGCACTTCACCCGCGCGGTCGTGAAGGTCTTCGTCGATCTCTACAACCAGGGCCTCATCTATCGCGACAAGCGGCTGGTGAACTGGGACCCCAAGCTCAAGACCGCGATCAGCGATCTCGAGGTGGAGACGCGCGAGATACAGGGCCATTTCTGGCACATCCGCTATCCGCTCTCGGATGGATCGGGCCACATCATGGTTGCGACCACCCGTCCGGAGACGATGCTGGCCGACATGGCCGTTGCGGTGAATCCGGCCGACGAGCGCTACAAGCCGCTGCTGGAACGCGGCGCCAAGGTAACGTTGCCGATCACGGGGCGCGAGATTCCCATCGTGGGCGACGAGCACGCCGACCCGGAGCTGGGCTCGGGCGCGGTCAAGATCACCCCGGGGCATGACTTCAACGACTTCGAGGTGGGCAAGCGCGCAGGCTTCAAGGCCGCCGATATGCTCAACATGCTGGATGCCGAAGCCAGGGTCTGCCAGACTTCCGACGGGCTGATCCCGCACGAATTCCTGGGGCTCGACCGCTTCGAGGCACGGCGCCGCGTGATCGAACTGCTCGAGGCGGACGGCCTGCTCGAACGCGTCGAGGACCGCGTGATCCAGACGCCCTATGGCGACCGTGGCGGCGTGGTGATCGAGCCCTGGCTGACGGACCAGTGGTACGTCGATGCGGCAACGCTTGCCGGGCCGCCGATGCAAGCCGTGCGCACCGGCCAAATCGAGATCGTTCCCAAGTCGTGGGAGAAGACCTTCTTCAACTGGATGGAGAACATCCAGCCCTGGTGCGTCTCCCGCCAGCTCTGGTGGGGTCACCGCATCCCGGCGTGGTTCGCCGAGGACGGCGAGATCTTCGTCGCCGAGACGGAAGAAGAGGCGCAGGCGCTTGCCGGCAACAAGAAGCTGACGCGCGACGAGGACGTTCTCGATACTTGGTTCTCGTCGGCGCTGTGGCCTTTCGCCACGCTGGGCTGGCCTGAAGACAACGCGCCGCTCCTGGCCAAGCATTACCCCAACGACCTGCTCGTCTCGGGCTTCGACATCCTGTTCTTCTGGGACGCCCGCATGGCGATGCAGGGTATCCACTTCATGAAGGAAGTGCCGTGGAAGCGGCTTTACCTTCATGGCCTCGTGCGCGCTGCCGACGGACAGAAGATGTCCAAGTCCAAGGGCAACGTGGTCGATCCGCTCGGCCTCATCGACCGGTACGGCGCCGATGCGCTTCGCTTCTTCATGACCGCCATGGAGAGCCAGGGCCGCGACGTGAAGATGGACGAGAAGCGGGTCGAGGGCTACCGCAACTTCGCCACCAAGCTTTGGAACGCGGCGCGTTTCTGCCAGTCGAACGGCATTGGTGCGAGCACTTCGGTAGAAGCTCCGGCAGCGACTTCGGCGGTCAACCGCTGGATCGTAAGTGAAGTGGTGGAAACCGTCGCCGTGCTCGACAAGGCTATGGCCGACTTGCGCTTCGATGCGGCCGCCAACGCCATCTATCACTTCGTCTGGAACCAGTTCTGCGACTGGTACATCGAGCTCATCAAGGGCCAGTTCGATGCGGAAACCAGGGCCGTCGCCGGCTGGGTGCTGGACCAGATCCTCGTCATGCTCCACCCGTTCATGCCCTTCGTCACCGAAGAGCTGTGGAGCAAGATGGGCGCGCGCGAACACGAGCTGATCGTGGCGCAGTGGCCCCGGCCCGGCGTCAAGGTCGATACCGGCGCAAAGGCCGAGGTGGAGTGGCTGATCGCGCTCGTCGGCAGCCTGCGCGGCGCCAAGTCCGAGCTCGGCATCGCGCCCGGCGCGCGGCTTACCGCCTACCTTGCGGAGCCTTCCGGCGCCACGCGCGCCATCATCGAACGCAACGCGGCGGTGATCGACCGCCTTGCCCGCCTCGACTCGATCCGCTTCGAGCCCGCTCCTGCGGGCGCGGCCATGCAGGTCGGCGCCGGCGATGCCACGCTGGCGATCCCGCTCGAGGGCGTGATCGACATCGCCGCGGAGAAGACCCGTCTGGAGAAAGCACAGGGCGCCTCCATCAAGGAGCGGGATGCGCTGGGCAAGCGGCTCGAAAATCCTGCCTTCGTCGAAAAGGCGAAGCCGGAAGCCGTCGCCAAGGCGCGCGAAGACCACGCCGCCCACGCGGCAGAGGCCGAGCGGCTGGCAGCCGCCCTGGCGCGACTGGGCTAAGGATCACCGCGTCGTTCCGGATCACCTTCGGAACGACGCGGGGAAACCCGGCCGCGCGAATTGGTCCCGCGGCTTGGCTCAGGGTCGTAAAGCGGCAGGATGACACCTTCAGGTCCGAGGTGACACCTTTCTCCCCTGGACCGCGCAAACCGTGTAAACCACCTGTCATCTCATGCCCCTGACACTTGCCACCACCACTCCGGGTGAACCCGAAATCTTCGCCTCGCTGCAGGGCGAAGGACCGTCTCTGGGACGGCCGAGCACGTTCGTGCGCCTGTCGCGCTGCAATCTTGCGTGCGAATGGTGCGACACGGCCTACACGTGGCGTTTCACCGGCGACAACCGCTTCCACCGCGATGCCATGGCCTTCGAGCGGCGCGAGAACCAGGTCGTGATGGAAGAGGCCGAGCTTGCGGCACGCATCGCGGCACTTGAGCCCGATCGTCTCGTCATCACCGGGGGCGAGCCGCTGCTGCAAGGCGCCGCCCTCGCCCGCATGGTGACGGCGCTCAATACGGCGCGTCCCGGAATGCACGTGGAAATGGAGACCAATTCCACTGTCGCTCCGCACCCGGCGCTCGACCTTCTGGTTCATCAGTATAACGTCAGTCCCAAGCTTGCGCACAGCGGCAACCCGGCTTCCCTCGCCCTCCTGCCCGAACGCCTTGCCGCGTGGGCGGCAGACGGCCGCGCCTTCTTCAAGTTCGTGATCGCCGAGGAAGCGGACCTCGCGGAAGTCATGGCGCTGAAGGACGCCTATGCCATTCCCGGCAACCGCCTGTTCCTGATGCCCGAGGGCCGCTCCAGCGATGTGATCCGCCGCCGGTCCGAGTGGCTGGCCGATTTCTGCGCAGCCAATGGCCTTCGCTTCACCGATCGCTTGCACATCCACCTCTGGGGGGACACGAGAGGGACATGAACGAAGCCAGCCCGATCCCCCTTGGCGAGGAAACGCCTGCCGCCGACACGCCGCAAGAGCAGGCCGCCGCCCGGCCCGCCATGCGGGGCGACCTGACCAAGGGCCCGATCCTCAAGACGCTGCTACTCTTCTCGGTGCCGATGCTGCTCTCGAACGTGCTGCAGACGCTGAACGGGTCGGTCAACGCGATCTGGGTCGGCCGCCTGCTCGGCGAAGGAGCGCTTGCCGCCACGGCGAACGCGAACATCGTCATGTTCCTTGTCTTCGCGGCCGTGTTCGGCTTCGGAATGGCCACGACCGTCCGCGTGGGCCAGCACTTCGGCGCGCGCAACATCGAGGCCGCGCGGCGCACCTTCGGCACCGGAATCGGCTTCTGCATCGCCATATCGCTGGTAACGGCTGTAGTAGGCTGGCTGGGCGCGGAGGCCCTGCTCGATGCGCTGGGCACGCCGGCCGAGAGCAGGAGCGATGCACTGGCGTACCTGCGCGTGATCTTCGTCACACTGCCGCTTGCCAGCGTCAACATGATGGTAGCGATGGGCATGCGGGGCGCGGGCGATTCCAAGACGCCGCTCTATGCGATGATCCTGGCGGTCGTCCTCGACATCGCATTGAACCCGCTGCTCATCATCGGGGTGGGCCCGCTGCCGACCCTCGGCGTCGCGGGCTCCGCCATCGCCACTGCTCTTGCGAACACCGCGGGAATGGCGCTGCAGTTCTGGGTGATCTACGCGAAAGACCTGCCGCTGCGCCTGCGTGGACCCGAGATGGGTTACCTGCGCCCGCGCGGCAAGGACTTGCGCTATGTCCTTGCCAAGGGCCTGCCCATGGGCGCGCAGATGCTGATCGTCTCGTCCGCGGGCCTCATCATGGTCGGTCTCGTCAACCGCGAAGGGCTCAACGCGGCCGCAGCTTATGGAGCCTCGCTGCAGCTATGGAATTACCTGCAGATGCCGGCTTTCGCCATCGGCTCCGCAGTCAGTGCCATGGTCGCGCAGTCGCTTGGCGCCGGCGACCACAGCCGGGTGGACAAAGTGACCATGACCGGGCTTGGCGCGAACCTCGTCATGTCGACGGTGCTCGCCGCGCTCATCGTCGGTTTCGACCGCCCGCTCCTTGCATTGTTCCTTGGCGGGGAGAGCCCGGCCATGCCGATCGCCGAGCACATCCAGCTGATCTGCACCGCCTCCTTCGTGATCGTCTCGGTCACGATGATCCTCACCGGGACGATGCGCGCCTATGGCGCAGTCGCCGCGCCCCTGGTGATCCTCTTCCTCGGCCTCTATCCGGGGCGGCTCGGCTTCTACTATGTCGCAGCGCCTTATCTTGGCGGCGATGCGGTGTGGTGGGCCTATCCGGTCGGCTCGGCACTGACGGTCGCGATCACGCTTGCCTACTACCGCATGGGCAAGTGGCGGGACGCCTTCAAGGGCTGAACGTCACCGTCCCTGCGCGCGCCAGCGCTGGACTGTGCGCAGGACCATTTCCTCCTCGCCGCCGGTCTCGTTCCACAGCTGCGTGAACGAAGGATCGGCTGAGGCGGGCCGCTTGTGCTCTTCGAGATCATCGAAGGAAACGCGCATGGGAATGGCCACGCCCTCGCCGCAGATGATGCACTCGCGGTTACGCAGCGCGGGGATGGAGTCGAGGAACCCGCGTGCGCCTTCCGGCATGGCCGCGCGCACGAAAGCCTGGTCGCGCTCGTTGTTGAGGCGCATCGAGATGATCGTGCCGCACTGCGATAGGACACCTTCGGCAAGGTCCGACGGGCGCTGCGTGATGAGGCCGAGAGCGATGCCGTACTTTCGGCCCTCCTTGGCGATGCGCGACAGGATACGCCCTACCGAGGAACCATCGGCGTTCTTCTCGTTCGGGACATAGCGGTGCGCCTCCTCGCAGACCAGCAGGATCGGCCGCGTCTTCTCGTCGCGTGCCCACACCGCGAAGTCGAAGACGAGGCGGCTGAGCACCGCCACCACCGTCGAAGTGATCTCGGTCGGCACGCCCGACACGTCGATGATCGAGATCGGCCGGCCGCCCGAGGGGAGGCGGAAAAGGCGGGAGATGAAATCGGCCATCACGTCGCCGACCAGCATCCCTGAGAACATGAACTGATAGCGCGGATCGCTCTTCAGCTCCTCGAGCTTGCTCTTGATGCGCAGGTAAGGCGCGCTGGTATGGCCCTTGTCGAGCTTGCCCATCGCATTGTTCAGAATGTTGCCGAGGTCCGACAGGAGATAGGGGATGGGCGAATCCACCGTGATGCGGCCCACTTGTTCCGCCAGCCGGTTCTTCGAGCGCGCCTCGAGCAGCGCCTTGCCCAGGATCTCGGCATCGAGCTGTCGGTCGTCTCCGCGCGAGGTGAGGAGTATCTCGCAGTGTTCCTCGAAGTTCATCAGCCAGTAGGGCATCTGCAGGTTCGACACGTCTAGGATCATGCCGGTGTCGCGAAAGGCCGCGGCATACTCGCCATGCGGGTCGACCATGATAATGTGGCCTTCCGGTGCATGCTGGCAGATGCGGTGCAGGATCAACGCTGCGCTGGTGGACTTGCCCGTGCCGGTCGAGCCGAGCAGGGCGAAGTGCTTGCCCAGCATGGCGTCGACATAAAGCCCGGCGCGGATGTCGCGGGTCGGATAGACGTTGCCGACCTGGATGGCGGAGCGTCCGTCGCTGGCATATATCTGGCGAAGATCGTCGCTGGTGGCCGGATAGACCAGGGCGCCCGGGATCGGGTAGAAAGTGACGCCGCGCCGGAAGCTCAGGATGCGACCCGTGAGCGGCTCTTCGTGTCCTTCGCCGAGGAAGTCGACGTCGGACAGCACGGTGCCCGCCACGCGTGCATCCTGCTTCTGGTTACGCACGCTGGCAAGAAGCCAGCCGCTCCCCACCCGGATCTTGACCTGACTGCTGACCTGCCCCGAAAGCGCCACCGAAGGATCGGCATCACGCGCGACCTCGTTCAGGCGCTCGAGATCGAGAGCGATCCGGCTGCCCGAGCCGCTGACCTCGAGGATGACACCGATGGGCTCGTGCCCGTGGCGGGCCCCTGCCGCGCCTTGCTGAGCGTGGACCGGATCGAGAGCGTCGACTTGCATATCTGGCTGTTACCGCTGTTCCATGTGGCGACCGTTCGGGCACGGTAGCGCAGCCGGCGTTAATTTCCGCCTAAGAGCACGGGCAGGATGAGCGGGGTTGCGTGCTGTCCGCCCTCCCGGCGCGGATCAGATCAGGGCGAAGAGACGGCCTGCCAGCCAGCCCATGCCAACCGAGACGAACACGGCGAGAAGGCCATAGGCAAAGCCGTAGTTCTCGGCGAAG
Organism: Novosphingobium silvae; assembly: GCF_009856825.1. Taxonomy (GTDB): domain Bacteria; phylum Pseudomonadota; class Alphaproteobacteria; order Sphingomonadales; family Sphingomonadaceae; genus Novosphingobium; species Novosphingobium silvae. The sequence goes on from NZ_WVTD01000003.1 coordinate 230,190, forward strand.
TTGGCGATTGCCCGTTCGATGCCGAGCTTGCGCACTTCCACCTGGCTGCTGGCGGAGGCGACCACCCTGCCCTTGTACACGGCATAAGTCTCGGCCGTGTAGATCCCCGTCGGCACGCGTGACGGCAGGCCGATGCGCGCCTGGTAGAGGACCTGCTCGCTCACCTTCACGCCGCCCTCTTCCTCGCGGTAAAGGCCATTGCGGCGATTGAGTTCGACAAGTCCTGCCGAAAAGCGCTGCTGCTCTTCCGGGTCAATGGCCCCGATCGGGGAAAGCTGGAGCCACTTGAGCCCCAGTTCGTAGATGGCCGCCGTCTTGTCGTCGACGATGCGGTCGATCGGCTTGCTCGATGCGATGGCGAAGTAGCTCGGCGCGCTGCGCAGTTCGGTGCTGGCGACGTTGATCCACACGCCTGCCACCTTCTGCTTCTCGCGCAGCACCACAGACTGGGTCGGGCCCTTGAGAACGACGATGATGTCGTAGTCCTGCGCGGCGCGGGCGCCCTCCGGGGTCAGGATCGCTCCGAACAGAAGCAGTTCGGTTCCCGTGAAGCCCTGCTGGAGGTTCACCTCGTGCTGCGAAACTTCCGGAACCAGGATCGGATCGCGCGCGCCCGTCAGCAGCAAAAGCGCCAGTAGCGCGACCAGCGAGGCGCCGATGCCTCTCACAGCGGGGCGACCGTGTAGATCTCGTCCGGCCGATAGCCCAGGCCCAGCGCCATTCGCCCGGCCACCAGCAGGACGATCACCGCAAGGATAAGGCGCAGCTTCACCGGACTTGCCTTCTGGGCGAACTGAGCGCCCACTTGCGCGCCGGTCACAGAGCCGAGCAGCAGCAGCGAGGCGAGAACGATGTCCACCGCCCGCGTGGTCAGCGCATGCATCATCGTCGTCGCCATGGTCACGAAAAGGATCTGGAACAGCGAGGTGCCGACCACGACATTGGCGCTCATGCCCAGGATATAGAGCATGGCCGGAACCAGGATGAAGCCGCCGCCAATGCCCATGAGCATGGTCAGCACCCCCGTTGCCATTCCAAGGATCAGCGGAGCCAGCGGCGAGATGTACAGGCCCGAACGATAGAAGCGCCATCGCATCGGCAGGCTCGCCACCATCGGATGATGGCGGCGCTTGCGGGCGGGCAGCGGGATGCCCGAACGCTCGGCCCTGATCGACTGGATGCTTTCCCGCGCCATCAGCCCTCCGATCGACCCAAGCAGGGCGACGTAGAGGATGTTGATGACCGTATCGATCTGGCCCAGCTGTTCCAGAAGGTTGAACAGCAGCGCGCCAAGCCCTGTGCCGACGATCCCGCCTGCGACCATGACGGCACCCATCTGGTAGTCCACCCCGCCCCGCCGCGTGTGCGCGAAAACGCCCGAGACGCTCGCTCCGGTCACCTGGCTCGCCGCGGAGGCGGCGGCCACGGTAGGTGGGATGCCGTAGAATATCATCAGCGGTGTCGTCAGGAAGCCGCCGCCCACGCCGAACATGCCCGACAGCAGGCCGGTGAGCGCTCCCAGGCCGACGATGATGAGACCGTTGACCGACAGGTTCGCGATGGGAAGATAGACGTCCATTGCCGCATTCTCGCTACCGCAGCAAAGCCGTGCAGGGAAGGTCGGATTTGCAGGTGCGGGGATCAGAACCCTGTGGAGAGCGTGAGCGCGGGTCCGGATTCGGGCACTGCGTCCCCGGCAAGCCGGAAGCGCCAGTCGAGCGCGACGCGGCCTGTCATCCCGCGCCCCAGCGGCAAGGCCAGCGAAGCCGAAGGTCCTGCATCGAGCCGTGCCGCGCCTTTCTGCGCCCCGCCCCACATCCCCGCGCCAAGGCGCGTCTCGATCCTGCCGAAAGCGAAGAGCCGCCGATCGGCCTTGATTTGCCCATCGGCGAACGGCGTCGCGAACTTGCCCGCGACGTACCCCCCTTGCGCATAGGCCTCGCCGCGAAAGCCTGCAGGAAGGGAAAACGGCGGCAGTTCGGTCACGGCCATTACCGCAGGCTGGAAGCGGCGGCGGCCGCCCTGCTCGGTCAGCCGCGCCTCGATGGCGGCATAGGCCGGCAGGGAGGGAAGCGGACGAGCCGAAAGGCCGAGCGCCGCGCTCGTCTCTCGCAACTGCCCCATGCTGGAGGACGTGCGCAGATAGATGGCGGGCCGGTAAGCGCTTGCCAGCGCCAGGCGATAGCGCAGCACGGCACCGGCCTGGCTCGCCCCATAAGTTGCAGGCAAGGCTCCGGGCGATGCAACGCCTTCTGCCGAATCGCGCCGCAGCAGAGCCCATGCATCGACCGACCATCGTTTCGGCCGCACGGGAACAGCAGCCGCCGCGTCCGATGGTGCGTCGGCCGGTGCCGGCGACATCCCCGCCCGCTCTGGCGCGAAAAAGCGCGGGGCTGCTTCGGAAAGATCGAAATCGTCGCGTAGGTGGGCCGGATAATCCTGATATTTTCCGAGAGGCCAAGCGGCCGGAGACGGCTGGCTCCAGCCGCGAACCGGCGATGCCGGCAGCATAGCCGGGTATCGGAAATATGGCAGCTGCCCGAGGCCGGGTGCCGGTGCGAAGCCAGCCGCACTGCCGAAAGCGCTGTCCGGAAACGACAGCGGGCCTCCTCTGGGGTCGAAAGCGAAGCCGTAGCCGGGCATCGCATCGCTCGCCATCGCGGAGGCCGACAGCGAGCTTGCCACCGGCATCTCCCAATTGGCGGCACGACCGCCCACCCATCCGGCGAGCACGGCCACGAGCGCTACCAGCGGATGCCCGCGCGATACCCGCGAGCCGCTCACCGCGCCAATGCTCCCACCGCGAGCGGTGCGCCTGCCGCAAGGGGCGCTGCCGGGTGGCCTTCGTGGCTCGTCTTGTCCCAGCGCACGGCCATGCCCCTGAGCGAGCGGACATAGCCCCAGAGCGCACGGCGCCCCGCCATGATTGCGATGTAGTTGGCGACCGGAATGCGGGCAATGCTGCTCAGCCCCTCGAACATGCCATATTCGCGTGTCGTGAAGCCGAAGCGGTGCATGCAGCGCCACAGGAAGCAGGCGAAGCAGATCTGGAGCATGAAGCCGAGGACGGGCGAAAGCGGCACTCCCCCCTGCAAGCCGCTGAAACCCGCGAGGGCAAGCAGCCCCTCGACCACCACCAGGGCGTATCCGCAGGCGAGGACGATCGCCGTCAACGGACCTCGCCGGTCGCGCAGCGCCATCCACAGGTCCGCCCCGCCCTTGCTCCAGCCAAGCCGGTCCCACCCCTGGAAGGCAATTCCATGAATCCAGCGCGACTTCTGCCGCACCGACGTTTCCACAGTGGCGGGGAAGTAAGCTCTCGTAGCGACGAGATTGCCCTCCTCGTCGCGCACGCGCAGGAAGCGCGAGCGGCCACCTTCGCGGCGGACGAGAAGACCCAGTTCGTAGTCCTCGGTCAGGCATTCCGCCGCGAATGGCGCTGAGCCGCCCTGTCCGCGCCGCCATGCGATGCGCGCTATCATCTCGCGCGAGAAGCCGCAGCCCACGCCTGCCGCCGGGATCGCCGCGCCCAGCGCATCGCGCACCACCAGCGCCTTGGCATGGGATTCGGTGAACTCGTCCGCGTAGTGCCCCCCTACCCAGGGCGAGTCGGGTTGCAGTTCAGGCCGGACCGGCAGTTGTACGAAGTCCGCATGGGCAAGAGCGCGATCGACCACGGCCAGCTCCGCTGGATGCACCATGTCTTCCGAATCGTGGAGGATCACGGAGCGGTAGCGTCGCCCGTAGCGCCGCTCGTCCGCACACAGGGCCGTGTAGATGCGATTGAGGCAGTCGGCCTTGGTCGTCGGTCCGGGTGTGTCGCCGATGACGATCCGCACCCGCGGATCGTTTCCCGCCGCCTGAGAAGCCGCGGCTATTGTCGCGGGATCGTTGCCGTAGCAGCCGAGGTAGATGGTGAAATCATCCTGCCGCCATGCCGAAAGCGCATGAGAGATGGTGTGCCCGATCACCGCCGCCTCATCCCAAGCGGCGATGAACACTGCGGCACGCCCTTCCAGCGGAGCCACGGCTGCCTGCCGGGTGATCCGCTCGTCCCGGCATCGCCCTCGCAGCCGCAGCCCGATCCAGCACAAGTCCACGGCGAAATCGTCGATGGCGCCCAGGATGAACCAGAACGCGGTGAACAACAGCAGTTCGTGCTCGGCCACCTGAAGCCAGGCGACGGCATATTGAAGCACAGGCGTCGGCTGCACCTTCCACCCTTTCCGCACATGTCGAAACGGGCGGGGCCCCGAATCCCCGCCACCCCTTGCGGATCAGGACTATGGTCAGGTTAAACCCGTAAGCCAGAAGCTTTGCGTGCCATTACACAAAGTTAACTGACGTAATGGCCGACATTGCGACCGGCGCGGCGCGCCTCTACCAGCTGCCGACGTTGGGCATGCTCGCCCAGGGTTCCGCAGGTTCAAGCCTGCCATCCTGGAGCAGCTCCACCGAGATGCCGTCAGGCGTGCGCACGAAGGCCATATGGCCGTCCCGGGGCGGGCGGTTGATGGTCACGCCTGCATCCTGCAGGCGCTGGCACGTCTCATAGATGTCGCGCACCTGAAATGCGAGATGCCCGAAGTTGCGACCGCCCGTGTATTCCTCGGCGGAGCCATCCTCGCCGGGCCAGTTGTGCGTCAGCTCCACCTCGGCGTCCTCCTGCCCGGGCGCGGCGAGATAGATCAGCGTGAAGCGACCCTGCTCGCTGGAGAACCGGCGCGTTTCCTTAAGGCCGATGAGTTCGAAGAAGCGGATCGTCTCGTCCGGATCGGTGACGCGGATCATGGTGTGCAGGTAGCGGGTCATGGAAGGCCTTTCGTGAGGTCTGATCGTGAACGGGTCCGTCCCGAAGACAGCCGCGGCCTTCGACAAGGCGGGGGCGATCGGGATGAGATGCGAGGCGCGAAGATAAGGGTCCTGATGTCGCAGGCAAGGCCGCCGACGCCGGGTGTCGATCAATACCTGATATTAGGCATCGACGGGCCGAGCCGTGGGTAGGCTCGCTCCGGACCTGTCCGTAAGCTCCCCGGCTTGTGCATCTGTGCGAGCCACTATATTGCATCGCAACAAATGCTCACCATGTTCCGCAACCTCATGGGCCGCCGCGACGTCAGGCACAGCCCTTCGATTCCGGCCGGTCAGCGCGTCTACGCCGTGGGCGATATCCATGGCCGCGCCGACCTTTTCCAGGAGCTGATCGACATCGTCGAACAGGACGACGCCGCACGCGGCCGCGCCTATACGACGGTGATCCTGCTGGGCGATCTGATCGATCGCGGCAGCGACAGCGCCGGGGTGATTGCCAAGGCCAGGGAGTGGGGAGCGCGTCGCCGCGTCGAATTCATCCAGGGCAACCACGAGGAAATGCTTCTCGTCAGCCGCACGGATACCGATTCGCTGCGCAGCTTCCTCAGGTTCGGCGGCCTGGAGACGATCCTGTCCTACGGGGTGGATCCCCAACTCGCCATGTCCGCCGAGGTGGAGGACCTGCAGCGGCTCATGAACGAGGCGATCCCCGAGGAAGACTTCGCCTTCATCGACAGCTTCGAGAAGATGGTCCGCGTGGGTGACTACGTTTTCGTGCATGCCGGCGTCAGGCCGGATACTCCGCTCGAACATCAGTCTGGGCGTGACTGTCGCTGGATCCGCGAGCCGTTCCTCAGCCATCGCGGCGATTACGGCGGCTTTGTGGTGCACGGCCACACGATCACGCCGGAGCCCGACATTTGCGGCAACCGCATCGGTATCGACACCGGCGCCTTCCTGCACGGAACGCTGACCGCGATCGGCCTCCAGGGAGAGGAACGCTGGTTCCTCCAGGCTCGCGATCCCGCTGTCGCCTGCAGCGAGGCGGCCTGAGCCATGTCGTTTTCGCCGGTTGCGCCGGGGAGCCTGTAAGCCGGGTTCTGTTCCTGGCGTGGTCTCCCAATCGAGGGACCTTACGCCGCGGCGGCAGCCATTCCTCTAGGCGAGACATCGCTGCCTCGCTCAAGCGACCAACCCGGGCTGCCTGGGTCCGAAACGAACCCGCCGATCTCCCCACTTGCGTGGACGCCGACGCGCAGCCCCTATTCGGTCTTGCTCCGGGTGGGGTTTGCCTTGCCGCTTGCCGTTACCGGTAGCGCGGTGCGCTCTTACCGCACCCTTTCACCCTTACCTGCCCCTTCGGGACGAGGCGGTCTGCTCTCTGTGGCACTTTCCCTGAGCTTCGCAGAGCCTGGAAGCCCTGCTCGCCCGGCGGGCGTTACCCGCCACCCTTGTTTCGTGGAGCCCGGACTTTCCTCGCGGCCCCGTCCTTGCGAACGGATTGGCCCCGCGGCTGCCCGGCTCCCCGGCGCGGGGGCTCACCTAGCACGGCCGATGTCGCGCTCCAACAGCAGTTCGAACAGGATTCCGCCAATCTCGCCGTCGATCTCGCCATCGATGATGGCCGGGCGCCAGCGTCGCTGAAAGGCCGCCACCGCCGCCCGGCCATCGGTGATGTCGTACCCGAAGCGCTCGAGCGCGAGGTAGAAGGCACCCGGGTTGTCGTAGAACAGGTTCATCTTCGCGCGCGGGATCTCGAGCGCAAGGCCGAGCTGACCAAGGCGCGCCCAGTCGAACAGTTCGCCCGGGTCCTCCTTGCGGGCCGGCGCGATATCCGAATGGCCGACCACGTTGGCGCGAGGGATGTCGTGTCGCTCGAGAATGTCGGCAAGCAGGGGAAGCAGCGCATCCATCTGCGCTTCGGGGAACGGGCGGTAGCCGAATTCGTGGCCGGGATTGACCAGTTCGATCCCGACGCTGGCCGAATTCACGTCCGTGACCCCGCGCCAATAGGAGTGACCGGCGTGCCACGCGCGCTTCCCCTCGGGCACGAGCGAGGTGACCACGCCCTCCTCGTCGATCATGTAGTGCGCCGAGACTTCAGCCTCGGGATCACACATGCGAGAGAGCGCGTCATCGGCGCTCTTCATCCCGGTATAGTGCAGCACGACCATTGTGATCGGCAGCTTGCGCTCGTTCCAGTTGGGCGAGGACACCCGGCGGTTGACGAGCCAGCGGTTCATGCCTCCAGCCTCCGGTCGATCATCCGGTGCGTCAGACGCCGGGGAGCATCGCGCCGAGCACCAGCGCGTCTTCGGCAAGTACGTATTGCAACTGCCCCCCAACCGCCTTGGCAAGCTGATCCAGCATGGCGGCGGGCGCGGTCCTGCTCGAGAGATCGCCCGGCGGCAAGGTTCCCTCCAGAGCCCGCCCGACGTCGCGGTCGAACGCGATGCGCGCCCCGGCCGAACGGACCACAAGCTCGCTGTGCTCGTCCCGGTATTCGGCAGCGATGTCGATCGTGCCGCCGCGAGGCAGCGCCTCGATGCCGATCAGGGCGAAGTTCAGCAGCGTCTTGATCGCGGGCTTTGGAAGCGAATCGCTGGGAAGCGCCCAGTTCACCGTGACACGCGCGTTGTTGGCGACGAGAGCATCGACCAGAGCCTTGGCCTCGCTCACCGGCACCATTTCCCCGAACCCTCCGGCGGCACCGAACGCAAGGCGGAAGAACTTGAGCTTGTCCGCCGAAATTCGCGCGCTCTGCTCCAGCAGTTCGAAGCACCGGGCCCGCATTTCAGGGTCCTTCTCGTCGGCCAGCAGTTCCAGACCATTGGACAGCGCGCCCACCGGGCTCAACATGTCGTGGCAAAGGCGTGAACACAGGAGGCTGGCAAGTTCGATCGAACTCGTGGTCGTCATGGAATCAAGCACTTTCAGTCTTCTGTTCTCACCGAGCCTGCATCGCGCGGGCGCGCCGTCAGTCGACGACGCGGAACGTCAATGGCGCAAATCCATTCCCGCTATCTCGCCAGAAAGCAACCTCGCTGTCGGCGATGATCGCCCAGATGCGCGAATCCCCGGTGGAATGTTCCCTGTCCGTGGCGGACGGTACGGACGAGCCCGTGGGATGGGAGTGGTAGTAGCCAAGCACGGCGGGGCCACCTGCCCTCGCCTCCCGGTGTGCCGTCAGCAGGCCTTGCGGGTCTATCTCGAACTGCAGGCGGGGGTTTGCGGCGACATTCAGCACCGGGCGTGCCGTATCGAGCACGGCTCCCCGGCCGAGCAGGAGTCCGCAGCATTCCTTCGGCGTGGCTTTTGCCGCTTCCTCCACAAGCGTCGCCAGAACAGCCCTTGTCACCTCGATATCCATCCCCAAATCCTACTGGCAATGGGGGTCAAGGCAATCAATACCGGTGGCATCATCGAAGGGCTCGTGGGGGAGCCGGGCGGACGGCTGGACAAGGCGCTCGCCGACGCCAGCGGGCTGTCGCGCGAAAGAATCAAGGCGCTGCTGGGCGAAGGACGGGTTCGTCTCTCCGGAACGGCGGTCGCCCAGGCCTCGCTCAAGGTCGTCGCAGGCACGCCTTTCGCCATCGACGTACCGGAAGCTGCGGCTGCCGAAGCCGTCGCGCAGGAGATCCCGCTTTCGGTGGTTTTCGAAGACGAGCATCTGATCGTGGTCGACAAGCCTGCCGGCCTCGTCGTCCACCCCGCCGCAGGCAATCCGGACGGAACGCTCGTCAATGCCCTGCTTCACCACTGCCGGGGCCAGCTATCCGGGATCGGGGGAGTGGCCCGTCCCGGCATCGTGCACCGCATCGACAAGGACACGTCCGGGCTGCTGGTCGTCGCCAAGAGCGACCAGGCGCACGAAGGCCTCGCCGTCCAGTTCGCCGATCATTCTATCGTGCGTGCCTATCTTGCGGTCGTTGGGGGAAGGCCCGTGCCCGCCGCGCGGACAGTCACCGGTTCCATCGCGCGCTCGCCCCACGATCGCAAGAAAATGGCTCTGGTCGAGGACGGCAGGGGCAAGCACGCAGTCACCCACTTTCGGACCCTTGAGCCGCTGAAGGGCGCAACCCTTGTGGAGTGCCGGCTCGAGACGGGCCGCACCCATCAGGTACGCGTTCACATGGCGTCAATAGGCCATGCGCTATTAGGGGACCCTGTCTATGGACGAACGCCCTCATCCCTTCGCGCGACTCTCAACGAACTGCGATTCTCGCGCCAGGCGCTTCACGCTGCGGAACTCGGCTTCGTCCATCCCGTTACAGGGAAAAGCGTCCATTTCGCGAGCAGCCTGCCCGATGACATGCGGACACTGATCGATGAACTGCGACACTGAAATCGCTTTTGTGTGCTATGATGTGGAGGTGGGCACAAGTTAAGACGCCTTCAAGGGTCTTAGACCGTGCACCGACCTAGAAAGGACGGAAAAACCGTGAGCAACAATCGAAATTTGCCGAGTGTCCCCGCTTTGGGTGGTGAGCAGAGCCTCAACCGCTACCTGTCGGAGATCCGCAAGTTCCCGGTGCTCGCTCCCGAGCAGGAATACATGCTCGCCAAGCGTTACTCCGAACATGAGGATCCCGCAGCAGCCGCGCAGCTGGTGACCAGCCACCTGCGCCTCGTCGCGAAGATCGCCATGGGCTACCGCGGCTATGGCCTGCCGGTGTCCGAGCTGATCTCCGAAGGCAACATCGGCCTCATGCAGGGCGTCAAGAAGTTCGAACCCGAAAGGGGCTTCCGCCTCGCCACTTACGCCATGTGGTGGATCAAGGCCTCGATCCAGGAATACATCCTGCGCTCGTGGAGCCTGGTGAAGATGGGCACGACCGCTGCGCAGAAGAAGCTGTTCTTCAACCTGCGCCGCATGAAGAAGAACCTCGACGCCTACGAGGACACCGACCTGCATCCCGACGACGTCGCCAAGATCGCGACGACGCTGGGAGTCTCGGAAACCGAAGTCGTCAACATGAACCGCCGCATGATGATGGGCGGCGATGCCTCGCTCAACGTCTCGCTCCGGGACGAAGGCGAAGGCCAGTGGATGGACGTCCTCGCCGACGACCGCCCGCTGCAGGACGAAACGGTCGCCGACGCGGAAGAGGCCAGCGTGCGCCACGACATGCTTGTCGAGGCCATGGGTGCTCTCAACGAGCGCGAGCGTGACATCCTGAAGGAGCGCCGCCTGACCGACGATCCCAAGACCTTGGAGGAGTTGAGCCAGGTGTACTCGGTCAGCCGCGAACGCGTTCGCCAGATCGAGGTTCGTGCTTTCGAAAAGCTGCAGAAGGCGATGAACCGCATCGCTTCCGACAAGCGGCTGCTTCCCGCAGGTTGACACGCCAACATCATGAAGATCGGGCCGGGCCATCCGCAAGGGTGGTCCGGCTTTTTCATGTCCCCGTCACCTCCTGTCGGGGATGAAGGCGAATCTTACGTACCCAGGTCGTCGCCAGCAGGGCAAGCCCCGAGAAGGTCCAGAACACGCCCGTATAACTGCCGAACAGATCGAAGATGAGGCCAAAGATCGGGGGAGTCGCCAGCATGGCCAGCAGAATCGTGCCCGAGAGCAGTCCCATCGCCCGCCCCACCGCCCGTTGCCCGAACACGCGTGGAGCAAGGTAGCTTTCCGCCGGAACCATGAGCCCGCCGAACAGGCCGGTCAGCGCGATGCCGATGGCGATCACCCAGTACCCTCCCGCCGCTTGCGTCATGCACGCCATTCCTGCCGAAAAGCCCGCCAGCGAGACATACATGAGGGTGCGCGCGCCGAGCCGGTCGGACAGGACGGCGAAGTTCAGCTTCGCGATGAAGCCGCAGGCCGCGTAGACCGAGATCAGCGCGGCCGCGTCGCTTGCGGCTATCCCGGTATCTATCGCGAGGGGGGCAAGGTTGGTGATCGTACCCTTCAGCCCGGCAGTGACGATACTCACAGTCACCGCAAGGATCCAGAACGTCGGATCGCTCAACACTTCGCGAGCCGAGATGGGAGCCCTGGCCAGTTCCTGGCGGGTCTGTAGCGGCGGTTCCGAGGCTCCGTCAGGGTTCAGACCGCGATCGGCGGGACGGTCGACAACCAGCATTGCCACGGGCACTGTCCACGCCAGGAGCACCAGGCTGAGCAGTTGCAGTGCTGCGCGCCAGTCGTTGGCGTCGAGAAATGCCTGGATGATGAGCGGAAAGCAAAAACCCCCTGCAGATATCCCGGCAATGGCAATGCCGACAGCTCTCCCCCGCTTCTGCGCGAACCAGCGGGAAAGCAGAACGGTGACCGCAACGGGACCTATCAGCACATTGGCCGGCGCTATCAACACGCCGAATACGATGAGCACCTGCGTGAACGAGGTCGTCAGCGAAATCGCCGCATAGCCCGCCGCCAGGCAGAGCCCGCCAGCCAGCATCAGCCGCCGCAGGGGAAGTCGGTCCATCAACGTCCCGAGCAGAGGCGCCAGCACCGCGCTCGTGCCGGAAAGCACCGTCATAGCCAGCATCAGCACCGTTCGGCTCGGCCGGAACTCCCGTGCCAGAGGGACTGCCACAATCGAATAGGTGGACGCCACCATGCCGGTCGCCGCCAGCAGCATGAATCCGACGCCGACCTGCCTCCACCCCGCCGCGAACGATGATGCCATGCATCCCTCCCCCATTTCGCTTCAGGCCAAGTATCGACCATAGTGTCGCTCATGCAAACGAGAGGTCGCAGTAGCGAACGCATTCATCGGCGGGGCGGCACGACAGAGCCGCTGGCGCAGGGCCCGCAACCTGGATTAAAGAGGCTCAAACATCCTCTCCAAGGTTTCGTCCGTTCAATGCGTCTCATCGCCAAGCTCATTCTTTGGTTCGTCGCGATCAGTGTCGCCCTGACCGTGCTCTACCGCTTCGTGCCGCCACCCGTCACGGTGACGATGCTGGTGGACGGCAACGGCATCACCAAGGACTGGACGCCGCTCAGCAATATCGACCGCAACATGGTCGCCGCCGTCATCGCGGCGGAGGACGGCAAGTTCTGCAGCCACAACGGTTTCGACACCGCCGCGATCGAGCAGGCGATGGAGCGCAATGCCCGGGGAGGACGCCTGCGGGGCGGCTCCACCGTCAGCCAGCAGACCGCCAAGAACGTCTTCCTCTGGCAGGGCGAAGGCTGGACCCGTTACTTGCGCAAGGGTCTGGAGGTCTGGTTCACCTTCCTGATCGAGAACCTGTGGGACAAGCGGCGCATCATGGAAGTCTACCTGAATGTCGCCGAGACGGGCATCGGCACCTATGGGGTCGAAGCAGGGGCGCAGCGCTACTGGGGCAAGTCCGCCGTGCGCCTGACACCTGCCGAGGCGGGCCGCATGGCCGCCGCCCTGCCCAGCCCCAAGACCCGCTCCGTCAAGAACCCGACCGGCTTTACCCGCCGCTACGGCAACACCATCGCCGCGCGCATCGGAACCGTGAAGCGCGAAGGCTACGACGCATGTGTCTACGAATGATGTAAGTCGGCGATCCTCGAGGACCGCCCCTGCGGCGAGCGATGATTAGTTGAGCAAACTCATGCGCAAGGGACCATCCTTGCAGGCCCTGAGGTTGAGCGGCACGGCGACGTGAAGGTACCCGCGCGAAAGTAGCATCGCCGTTCTGCGTAGGCAACGCGTCCTCGACCGCTTCCGGCCAGCGCTCAACGCCTCTTTCAGGGCGCGCTATCGCGAGCGCGCGGCACCGCCATTCTCCCCGGCACTCGATGCGTTCAACGGCAGAGGCATTGATGCTGGCCGTGCCGCCGGAGAGGCTTTTGCGCACTCCGAAGGACTCGCCGACCCCTGCGGGAGCGGTTTTTCTGCCAACCTGACAGGAGCCGTTCCACACCTTTATGGCGCTCTGAGCCTTTCGGCTACACCGCTCCCTGCCCGGGCAGCCACGTTCCGTTGCTCGTCCGCGACTTGCCTCCACACGGCTCTGGTACGCCATGTTCGACGAAAGACGGGGCCAATAATACCTGCCGCTGCCTGGATGAAAAGCTAGAGGCACAAACAATAAAGGGGAGGAACCCTGCGGTTCCTCCCCTTCTTGTCACGGTAAGCGGATCGCTTTGGCGATCAGAAGCCCATGATAAGGGTTGCGCTGATGGCACGCGGCGAACCGAAGTTCACGAAGTCGCCGCTGCCCGGCGAAGCGAGCGAGCCGCTGAACGAGCCGACGTAGAACTCGTCGAACAGGTTGCTGACGTTCAGCTGGATCTCGCTCTTGTCGAGGCCAAGGCTTTCCAGCTTGTAGCTCACGTTCAGGTCGACGACGGTGTAGCTACCAAACTTCAGCGAGTTGATGTCGTTCAGGTAGCGATTGCCGGTGTACTTCGCCTGGGCGCCCGCCGAGAAGTCGCCGAGGTCCAGTTCCGCACGGCCACCAATCAGCCAGTTCGGAGCCGAACGCTCACGCTTGCCGCTGGTGCGCAGGTACGACGTACCATCGCTTACGTAGCACAGGTTCTGGGCAAGGAACGCTGCGGAGCAGCTGCCCACCAACGCGTCGTTCTGGATGTCCGAGTTGATGTACGAGGCGAAAGCGTAGAGCGAGAACTGCTCGACCGGACGCACGCCGACGCTTGCATCAACGCCGTACTTCTTGACGGCACCGAGGTTGGTATCGGTCGAGTTGCCGTCGATGTCGGTGGCGGTCACGATGCGGTTCTTGTACTTCGAGTACCAGCCGGTGATCGAGGCCTGAACGATCGGGCTCTGGTAACGCAGGCTGAGGTCGAAGCTATCCGAGGTTTCCGCCACACGGCGCGCGAGCGAGTCGTCGGCCGCGTAGAAGAACGTGCCGTAAAGCGCATCGGTGCTCGGCACGGAGATGTTCTTGGCATAGCTGCCCGCCAGGCTGATTTCCGGCGTCAGGTTGAACACGGCCCCGACGTTCGGCAGAACCTTGTCGTACTTGACCGTGCGTTCCATGGGTCCACGTGCACCCGGGTTAGCGGCGAGGAAGTCGTCCACGAGGCTGGCGCCGACGCAGTTCACGTTACCGCTTGCGCTGGTCGTGATGCAGTTCTGGTTGAGTTCACGCTTGAAGAAGGGAGCGCGAACGCCAAGCAGCACGGTCAGCGCATCGTCGAAGAAGCGGCCACGGTATTCACCGGAGATCTGGTGAAGGGTGGCGTAGGAGAGACGATCACGCTTGTCGATGCGGTTGCCGTATTCGTCCAGGATCGGATCGTTGATCGGGAACACGTCGTACGGCTCGCCATTGCGCTTCAGGAACCCGCCGGGGCCGGTCTGACGGTGACGGGCGCGGTCGAAGCTGTACGAAAGGCGGACGCTGTTCGTGTCGTCGATCTCGTACGCGAGGTTGGCGATCGCCACCCAACGCTTGGTCTGCGTCTGGCTTGGCGACAGGATACGGACGGAATCGCCCGAACCGCTGACACCGTCTCCGTTGAGATCGACGTCGCCGTAGAAGTAGTAAGCAGCACTCGACGAGCTGATCTCGGGACGGCTTTGGAAGAACACGCCGGTGTAACCACCGTTGCTGTAGCCTTCGATGCCGATCGACGTGCCGCCGCCATTGGCCTTGGTGTACTGATAGGCACCGTCCACCGAGAAGGTGAGCTTCTCGGTAAGGTGGAACAGCGAGTTCAGGCGCAGGTTGCCCGTGTTCGACGGGTTGTACCGACGCTCGAACTGCGAACCGCAGCTATTGGGCGTCGGGCCGGTGCTGGTGGTGCAGGGAACGCCGCCAGCGACGTCGTAGAAGCGGATGTCCTTGTCCAGCGTGAACGACTGCGCGTTCAGCGGCGAACCACCGAAGTTGTTGCGGTTGACGTTGTAGTGACCGGCCAGCGAGACGAAGTCGCCTTCAGCACCGATCGGCTGGTAAATCTTGCCGTTGAACTGCTTCTTCTCGACCTTGCCGTAGTTGGCGAAGGTGGCGCCGTTGCGAGCATAGGCGCCCGAGAACCAGGCGCGCGTACCGCTGGAGTTCAGGTTGCCGGTTTCCACCTTGGCGAAGAAGCGCTGGAACGAACGGTCTTCACCGCCCGAACCTTCGGCTGCGATGTCGCCGTAGGACATGCTCGTGATCACGCCAAACTCTTCCGAAGGGACGAGCGTGCGGATGTTGACCGTGCCGCCGACTGCTGCGGGGGTCGGGCTGTCGACGTCCGTCGAGCCGAGGTTGACGTTGATCGAATCGACGACTTCGGGATCAATCTGCTGATTGGTGTAGACCGCGTAGTTCCCCGAATCGTTCAGCGGGATGCCGTCGATGGTCTGCGAGATACGATCCGAAGCGAAGCCGCGGATGGTGAACGAACCGCCCGACGAACCCCAGGGGTCGTTGTTGGTGAAGCTGACACCCGGAACCAGGTTGATGATCTCGTTCACCGACTGGCCAGCGCGCTGGGCAGCGATGATCTCGCGGCCGATCTCGACCTTCGCCTTGGGAGAATCGGGAATACGGACACCCGCGACGCCACGGTCGAGGTTACCGGTGACTATGATGGCGTCACCTTCGAAGTCGGCCGAGCCGGTGGACTGGGCGAAGGCAGGAACCGCGAGGAACGCGGCACCGACGGCCAGCGTGCTGGTCGCCGTGGTGAGAAGGGAGTGAAGTTTCATCAAAAGCCCCTGAGCTTGTCGGACTGGAATTTCACAAATGCGACGAGGTGATCGCGCCGCACGTTTGCTGCGGCTGCTAAGAGCAGCGCCATATGACAACTTTCTGACACTTGGGACTCATTTGGTTCCCGAGCGACGAAATTTTGTGACAGATCGGTCACATCTTAGCATTCTTCGGGTATTTTCAATTTATTTTTCAGGTACTTACGAATAATGCAGACAAGTGCACTGCGGTATAATTGCCACGGTAGCTGAAAACCGCTGATCACCGCCTTGTGTGCAGCTGCGAGCAGAATGGCGACATCTGCGGTGGCGGGTGATGATACGTCATAGCTTGCGGTGCGCCCCGCCGCCGTGGCAATTCGCGCCAATGGGTGCAGGACATCATCATCATCATCACGGGCATCATCACGGGCATGGGCATCATCACGGTCATGCCCACCACCCGACGCCGACTGCGGAGAATGTCGGAAGGGCGTTTGCCATCGCGGTTACGCTCAATTTGGGGTTCGTGGTGACGGAGGTGATCGCGGGCCTGCTGAGCGGCTCGATGGCGCTGTTGGCAGATGCGGGGCACAATCTGTCGGACGTGCTGTCGCTGCTGCTTGCCTGGGCGGCGAGCGTCCTGTCGGCCCGCCCGCCTTCGGAGCGCTTCACCTACGGTCTCAAGAGTTCGTCCATCCTCGCCGCGATCGCCAACGCGGCGCTGCTTTGGGTGGCAATCGGAGCTATCCTCGTCGAGACGATCCGGCGCATGGCCGAGCCTGCACCGGTAGGCGGCACGGTCATGATGGTAGTCGCAGGCATCGGCATCGCGGTGAACGCGCTATCCGCCCTGCTCTTCGCGAAGGGGGCCCGGTCCGACCTCAATCTTCGCGCGGCGTTCACCCACCTGATGGCCGACGCACTGGTTTCGGTAGGCGTCGTGGTCGCGGGCGTGATCATCACGTGGACCGGATGGGCGCTGGTCGATCCACTCACCTCGCTTGTCATCACGGCCGTGATCGCATGGTCTAGCTGGGGCCTGATGCGCGATTCGCTGTGCATGGGCATGCTGGGGGTGCCCGAGGGCATTAACGGCGCCGAAGTGCGGACCTTCCTGGAGCAGCAGCCCGGCGCGTCGCGCGTCCACGACCTGCATATCTGGCCGATGAGTACGACTGAAACCGCTTTGACTGCACACCTTGTCATGCCCGGCGGGCTTCCGGGCGATATATTCCTGCGCACTCTCGCCCATGATCTGGAGCACGCATTCGGCATCGGCCACCCCACGATCCAGGTGGAGACCGGAGAGCACGCACCCTGCGCGCTGGAGAGCGAGCGGGTGGTCTGACGCCGGCGATCAGGCGCCCACGAACTTGTGGCGCGCGCCTAGGAAATCCTGCGGCTCGATCGCGAAGCCAAGCGAAATGCATGCTTCCTGCGTCAGTCCCAGGTTCAGCCTGCCGCAGAAGTGCGAACGCGCCTTGTCCTCGTCGGCGATCTTCCAGACCAGCGCGTAGATGCCGTTCTGCTCGCTGCGAGGAAAGAGACAGCCACACGCGCCATCGCTGTTCGCGCCCCGATCATCTGCACGTCGCTGCTGTGACCCAGAGTGTCGCGCGCATCCGGCGCTGCCAAGCAAGGTCGACGATATCATACCTGCGGCGCCCTCGGCTCGCTTCTCACATGCGAAGAGGCCGCCCACCTTGCGGTGAGCGGCCTCTATCGCCCGATAGGGTCGCCGCCGTCAGGCCGCTTCTTCGGCCTTGTCGCCCTTGAGGACGCGGACGGGTTCCTTGCGGCCATCCACCACGTCCTTATCGACCACGACTTCAGCGATGTCGCGCTCGGTCGGAAGGTCGAACATGGTGTCGAGCAGAAGCCCTTCCACGATCGAGCGCAGGCCACGCGCGCCGGTCTTGCGATCGATCGCCTTCTGGGCGATCGCCTCCAGCGCTTCGTCCGTGAAGGTCAGCTCAACGTCTTCCAGCTCGAACAGCCGGGCATACTGCTTGATCAGCGCGTTCTTCGGCTCCTTGAGGATCTTGACCAGCGCCTCGATGTCGAGGTCGTTGAGCGTCGCGATCACCGGCAGGCGGCCGACGAACTCAGGGATCAGGCCGAACTTGAGCAGGTCCTCGGGCTCGGCTTTCTGGAGCAGTTCGCCCACGCGGCGCTTGTCCGGATCGGCGACATGCGCGCCGAAACCGATGGAGCGCTTCTGCAGACGGTCGGCGATGATCTTCTCAAGACCGGCAAAGGCGCCGCCGCAGATGAACAGGATATTCGTCGTGTCCACCTGCAAGAATTCCTGCTGCGGATGCTTGCGGCCACCCTGCGGCGGAACCGAAGCGGTGGTGCCTTCCATCAGCTTGAGCAGCGCCTGCTGCACGCCCTCGCCGCTGACATCGCGGGTGATCGACGGGTTTTCTGCCTTGCGGCTGATCTTGTCGATCTCGTCGATGTAGACGATGCCCTGCTGCGCCTTCTCGACGTTGTAGTCGGAAGCCTGCAACAGCTTGAGGATGATGTTCTCCACGTCCTCGCCCACGTAGCCTGCTTCGGTCAGCGTGGTGGCATCGGCCATGGTGAAAGGCACGTCGAAGGTCTTGGCGAGCGTCTGCGCAAGCAGCGTCTTGCCCGAACCGGTCGGCCCGACGAGCAGGATGTTCGACTTCGAAAGCTCGACGTCGCCCTGCTTGCCGCTGTGCTTGAGGCGCTTGTAGTGGTTGTGGACAGCCACCGACAGGACGCGCTTGGCCCGTTCCTGCCCGATCACGTAGTCGTTCAGCGTCTCGCAGATTTCACGGGGAGAGACGACTTCGCCGTCCTTGCGCCCCGCGATGCCGGCCTTCGTCTCCTCGCGAATGATGTCGTTGCAAAGCTCGACGCATTCGTCGCAGATGAAGACCGTTGGTCCCGCGATCAGCTTGCGTACTTCGTGCTGCGACTTGCCGCAGAAGCTGCAGTAGAGGGTGCTTTTCGCGTCAGATCCGCTCAATTTCGTCATTTTCCGTCTTTAGCCTCCAAACGAGGCGACTCGTCCACTCTACCCCGTGGTGGACCGGTTTTGCAATCCTACGGCCAATTCCTTGCCATAGGCTGAAAGCTCCGGTCCCGATTCCACGAGGCGGGCGCCCTGCCGTCAGGCGGCCGGCTTGTCGCCTTCCGGCCGCGTCTCGAAGACCTTGTCGACGAGGCCGAACGCCAGTGCTTCCTCGGCTTCGAGGAAGGTGTCGCGGTCCATCGCCTTCTCGATATCGTCGAGCGATTTGCCGGTGTACTTCACGTAGAGATCGTTCAGGCGGCGGCGCATGCGCAGGATTTCGCGCGCCTGGATCTCGATGTCGCTGGCCATGCCCTGCGCACCGCCGGAAGGCTGGTGCACCATGATGCGCGCATTCGGCAGAGCGATGCGCATGCCCGGCTCGCCGGCGGCAAGCAGGAAGCTGCCCATCGAGGCCGCCTGGCCGATGCACACCGTCGACACGCGCGGCTTGATGTACTGCATCGTGTCGTGGATCGCCATGCCGGCCGTCACCACGCCGCCGGGCGAGTTGATGTACATCGAGATGTCCTTCGAGGGATTTTCCGACTCGAGGAACAGAAGCTGGGCGACGATCAGCGAGGCCATGTGGTCTTCGACCTGGCCCGTCACGAAGACGATGCGTTCGCGCAGGAGGCGCGAATAGATGTCGAACGAACGCTCGCCGCGGCTGGTCTGCTCGACGACCATCGGCACGAGTGCGCCCGTCACGGGATCGGTGGTGAACTTTCCTTGGGCGTTCGAAGCGCCGAACAGGTCGAGCATGGGAGTCCTCATGTGGTTTGGACCGCCTATGTCGCGTGGCACGCCGCGATGTTCAAGGGCCTTGACCGATCAATCGGGAATGCGCGGGGGAGAAGCCGCAGCGCGCCTGCCTGCCTCGACGAAAACGGCCCGGCGCATCGCTGCGCCGGGCCGCTGTCTGGCCTCTGGCCGAAAGAAGGCGGATCAGGCCTCCTTGTCGGCAGCCTTCTTCTTCGCGGGAGCCTTCTTGGCAGGCTTGGCTTCAGCCTCGGCCTCGGCCTCGCCCTCTACCGCGTCTTCCGAGCTCTTGGCGGCAGCCTTCTTTGCAGGGGCCTTCTTGGCAGGCTCGCGCTCGCCTTCGGCCGCGTCTTCGGAGCTCTTGGCCGCCTTCTTGGCCGCGGCCTTCTTGGGCGCGTCCTCGCCAGCATCGGCCGAAACGTCCTCGGCGGCGTCTTCCGCCTTCTTGGCCTTCTTCGCCGGAGCCTTCTTGGCGGCGGGCTTTTCAGCGTCGGCGCCATCGGTGTCAGCTTCGATAGCGGCCTGCAGTTCCTCGCGGGTCACTTCGCGCTCGGTGACGTCAGCCTTCTCGATGAGGAAGTCGACGACCTTGTCCTCGTAAAGCGGCGCGCGCAGCTGGGCGGCCATCATCGGGTCCTGCTGAACGTACTCGAAGAAGCGCTGGCGATCCTCGGGACGATACTGCTGCGCAGCCTGCGAAACCAGCATCTGCATTTCCTGCGCGGTCACTTCCACACCGTTCGCCTGGCCGATTTCCGACAGGAGGAGGCCAAGGCGCACGCGGCGCTCGGCGATCTTGCGGTAATCGTCCTTCTCGGCCTCGATCTCTTCCAGAGCGGCGGCGGGATCTTCCTCGCCCTGCGCTTCCTGGACGAGCTGCTGCCATATCTGCGAGAACTCGGCCTCGACCATCGTGGGCGGCACTTCGAAGTCATGACCGGCGGCAAGCTGGTCGAGCAGCGAGCGCTTCATGGCGGTGCGGGTCAGGCCGGCAGTTTCCTGCTCCAGCTGGCCACGCAGCAGGCCGGTCAGCTGCTCAAGGCTCTCGAGGCCCAGCTCCTTCGCGAAATCGTCGTCGATCTTCGATTTGGCCGGAGCCTTCACTTCGTGGACGACGATGTCGAACGTCGTCTCCTTGCCGGCGAGGTTCTCGGCCGGGTAGTCCTCGGGGAAAGTCACGGTGATCGTGCGCTCGTCACCGGCCTTGGCGCCGGTCAGCTGCTCTTCGAAGCCGGGGATGAAGCGGCCCGCGCCGATGACGAGGGGCGCCTTCTCGGCCTTGCCACCCTCGAACTCGACGCCGTCGAGCTTGCCGGTGAAGTCGATGATAACCTGGTCGCCGTCAGCGGCCTCGCCTTCCTTGGCCTCGTAGCGCTGCTGCTGGGTGGCGATGCGCTCGACCGCTTCGGTGACGGCATCGTCCGAGACGGGAACGGTCAGCTTCTCGAGCTTGAGGCCATCAAGCGAGGGAGCTTCGATCTTGGGCAGGATCTCGAGGCTGACGGTCAGCTCGGCGTCCTTGCCTTCCTCGTAACCCTCGGCCAGCGAGACGTCGGGGTTCATCGCGGGGCGCAGGGCCTGGTCGGCGACGAGCTTGTCCATCGCCTCGCGGATCGAGGTGTTGAGCGCTTCCTGGTGGATCGCCGGGCCGTGCAGCTTCTTGACGAGGTTCACCGGGACCTTGCCAGCGCGGAAGCCGGGCATCCGCACCTGCGGAGCGATCTTCTTGACCTCGCCCTCGATCTTCGAGGTGATGGCCGCGGCGGGGATGGTGACCGTGTAGGCGCGCTTCAGGCCTTCGTTGGTCGTTTCGACGATCTGCATTTCGATGCCTTCCTGTGCAATCCAAAGGGCCTTGCGGCCGAACTCTAGCGGCTCAATTCCCATGCGCGACGGATTGGTGCGGGCGAAGGGACTCGAACCCCCACATCTTTCGATACTGGTACCTAAAACCAGCGCGTCTACCAATTCCGCCACGCCCGCATGAGAGAAGCCGGAAACTCAAGGGACGGGCCCTTAATGCGCTGCGCGGAAAAGGGCAAGAGAGCGTGAGTCGCGGGGCCCGCGACAGCCCCTTGCGCCAGGCCGTCGCCATGCCCACGTCAGGGATCGGGACGGGGCAACTTCAGGAGCGAGACGACCATGGCCACGCAGCCCCCGTTCGACAATCCGGGCGATACGCCCGCCGAGTTCCCCACCCCCGAAGGTCCGGGTGTCCCCGGCGCTCCCGACGAAAACCCTGCGGAGGGGCCTGACTACGACCAGCCGGACAGCGCGCCGGTGGAACTGCCCCCGCCGGACTGACCGGCGCTTTCCTGTTTGGCACAAGGCGCCCTCCCGGGATGCGTCCCGGGGGGCGCCTTGGATTACCTCCAGCCTGCGAGGCGCGCCAGGGTTGCCAGCATGGAGCCTTGGCGTGGCGGCTTGTCCTCCCGCGCGGCTTCTGCGCCGATGGCACATTCCAGGCAGTAGGCCTGCACGCCCCGCGCTCCCAGCAGGCCGTCGAGACGGGCCACCGCCGACCGGGCCTGGTGCTGCTGGCGAGCAGCGACAAGGCCCATGAAGTCGTACCCCGTCGCCTGTTCCCCGGAACCTGACGACAGACCTTCGACCAGAGTGCTGAAGGTGTCGGGCACATCCTCGATGTAGGCGGCGTGCCATTTGCCGTTGCCCACCTTGCCCAGCTTCGCGGCGTAGGCAAGCGCGGCATCGAGACCGCCCAGTTCATCCACCAGACCATTGTCGCGCGCGTTCGAGCCGGGCCACACGCGGCCCTGCGCTACCGCATCGACCTGTTGCGCCGTCTTGCCCCGGGCCTTGCCGACAATGTCGAGGAACTGGCGGTAGCTGTTCTCCACCGTCCCCTGCAGCATCGCGTCCACTTCCGGAGAGAAGCCGGCGAACAGGTCCGGCTGGCCCGAAAGCGGCGTGGTGCCCACTCCGTCGCTGGTCACGCCGAAGTCCGCCAGCGTCTTCTCGAAGCTGGTGACGACACCGAAGACGCCGATAGAGCCGGTTACCGTCGCAGGCTCGGCGAAGACCCGGGCCGCGGGCGTCGAGACCCAGTAGCCGCCGCTGGCCGCCAGTGGTCCCATCGAGACGACCACGGGGATCTTCGCATCCTTCCACCGCAGGATCGCGCGCCGGATGCGCTCGGATGCCATCACCGATCCGCCCGGGGAATCGATGCGTACGACCAGCGCCTTGTACTTGTCCTTGTCGAGCGCCTCGTCGAGCAGGCCCGCGATGCGATCGCCGCCTGCGGTGCCCGGCCCCGCATCGCCATCGACGATCTCGCCCGCGATGGTGACCACGCCGATCGCCGCACCTTCAGCGCTCGTCGGATTGGCGGCAAGCCAGGTCGCCAGAGTGGTGTGGGCAAAGGGCGGCGCGTCCGGGTCGCCCGGGCGGGCCTGCAGGGATTCGCCGGTGATCTGGGTGACCTGCTTGTCGAACTCGCTCCTGTCGCCGATCCGGTCGGCAAGGCCCGCCGCCTTGGTCGCCTGCGCAAGGTTGCCCCCGGATGCCCTCAGCCAGGCCACAGGATCGCTCGTCATGCGGTCGAGCTGCGCTCCGGGCCGCGCCTTGGCGATCTCGGCGCGGTAGGCGTTCCACTGCGCATCCAGCACCAGCTTCAGGTCCTCGCGCGCTTCGGGAGAGAAGTCCGCGCGCATGTACGGCTCCACCGCGCTCTTGTAGGTGCCCACGCGGTAGACATGCGCGTTGACCTTGAAGCGGTCGAACAGCCCCTTGTAGAACTGGTAGTTGCCGCCCGGCCCGGTAACGAGCGCGCCGCCCATGGGATCGACCCAGGCCTCGCTCGCATGGGCGGCCAGCTGCGCTCCATCGTCGGTATAGGCATAGGCGAAGGTCAGCACCGGCTTGCCGGCCTTGCGCACCTCGTCGATCGCCTTGCCGATCCCGCTGAGGTGGACATAGCGCCCGCCAAGGAAGCGGGAGAGATCGAGGACGACGGCCTTGATCCGCGTGTCGCCCGCCGCAAGGCGAAGCGCGCGCTCCAGGTCGCGGGCCTGGAACTCGTGCACGGAGGCGCCCTGGTCCATCAACACCGAGAACGGATCGGTCCGGCTCCTTTCCTCCACCACGGTCCCGTCGAGGTCCAGCAGCAGCGCACCGTCCTCCACCCGGCCGGGTGCGGGGCGGGCAGAGAGCGCGGCATAGACCAGGCCGAAGAACATCAGCAGGAATACGAGCGCCAGCGCATCCTTCACGCCCACCAACAGCTTCCAGACCTTGCGCGCGAATCTCATGAAGTTACCTGCCTTTCGCCTGCGGTCTTAACGGCACCGGAGGCGAATGGGAAAGAGGCGGCCGGGCGGCAGGTTCCACACACCAAGGGAGAGGATGGATGCGCCGCGCGCGCCCTCCCGGCTCTTCTGCCGGCGATGCCCGATGCGGCAACGGGGGATCGTGCCAGCTGCCCCCTTGAGCACCGCCCCTCCCGCGCTTATGGCGTGGTCTTTGATGACACCTCCAGAATATACCTATCCGGAAGGCGCGCTCGCTTTCCCGCACCGCGGCCTCGTGGGCATCGCGGGCCTTGCCCCGCACCAGATCTGGTTCCTGCTCGACGAGGCGGAACAGTGGGTCGAGATGAACCGGGGAGCACAGAAGCGCCGCGAGCTGCTTTCCGGCCTCACGATCATCAACGCCTTCTTCGAGAACTCGACCCGCACGCTGCTCAGCTTCGAGATCGCCGGCAAGCGCCTGGGCGCAGACGTGGTGAACATGGCCGTCGCCACCTCGAGCGTGAAGAAGGGCGAGACGCTGATCGACACCGCCATGACGCTCAATTCCATGCGCGCCGACGCCATCGTCATCCGTCATGCGAGTTCGGGCGCGGTG
This sequence comes from Novosphingobium silvae, assembly GCF_009856825.1. GTDB lineage: Bacteria > Pseudomonadota > Alphaproteobacteria > Sphingomonadales > Sphingomonadaceae > Novosphingobium > Novosphingobium silvae. Next base: position 254,259 of record NZ_WVTD01000003.1, read on the forward strand.
CAGCTTATTGCCGACAAGGTGGACTGCCCGGTCCTCAACGCCGGTGACGGCCAGCACGAACATCCGACGCAGGCCCTGCTCGATGCGCTGACGATCCGCCAGGCCAAGCGCGCGTTCAACGGGCTTCGCGTGACCATCTGCGGCGACATTCTGCACAGCCGGGTCGCGCGCTCCAACATCCTGTGCCTCGCCTCGCTGGGCGCGGAAGTACGCGTCTGCGCCCCGCCCGCGCTGATGCCCGCCGACATCGAGCAGATGGGCGTCAAGGTATTTCACGATTTCGACGCCGCGCTGAAGGGGGCTGACGTCGTCATGATGTTGCGCCTGCAGCTCGAGCGCATGGAAGGCCAGTTCATCCCCTCCCCGCGCGAGTATCGCCACCTCTACGGCCTCACGCTCGAACGGCTCGCGCTTGCCGAGGCGAATGCGCTGGTCATGCACCCGGGGCCGATGAACCGCGGCATCGAGATCGACAGCAACGTCGCCGACCATGTGGAGCGCTCCATGATCACCACCCAGGTCGAGATGGGGGTCGCCATCCGCATGGCCTGCCTCGACGTGCTCACGCGGAAGGGCCGCAAGATGGAGGGCTGGGCATGAGCCGCGCCAACGCACCGCTCACGATCACGGGCGGCCGGCTGCTGCTTCCCGACGGCTCGATCAGGGCCGGCACCATCCGCTGCGAAGGCGGCTTCATCGCGGCGGCAGGCGAGGACGTCGTGCCGCTCGGCGGCGACGACGTCCACGATGCGAAAGGCGGCCTCGTCGCCCCTGGCCTCGTCGATCTTGGCGTCTTCGCGATCGACAAGCCGGCGTTCCACTTCGGCGGCATTACCCGGGCGGGCCTGATGCCGGACCAGAACCCCCCGCTCGACGTGCCCGCGCGAGTGCGCTTCGCGGCGCAGTCAGGCAAGCCGGACTTCTGGGTCCACCCGCTCGCCGCTGCCACGCAGGGGCTGGAGGGCAAGGCGCTGGCCGAGATCGCGATGATGCGCGATGCGGGCGCCCGCGCGGTCTGCACCGGGCGGCGCTGGATCGGCGATTCGGGCACGATGCTGCGGCTGCTGCAGTACACCGGGATGCTGGGCATGGTCGTCATCGCTCATGCAGAGGACGCCGGGATCGTCGGCAACGCCGTCGCCACGGCCGGGGAGATGGCCACGCGGCTCGGCCTGCCGAGCGCTCCGGCGCAGGCCGAAGCCATCGCCATCGCGCGCGACATCGCGCTGGCGGACATGGCGAACGCCGCGATCCATTTCCGCAACGTCACCACCGCCGCCGGGCTCGACCTCGTGCGCGCGGCGAAGGCCCGGGGTGCGAGAGTGACGGCCGGCGTCAGCCCGGCGTACTTCATGCTCTCCAACCTGGCGACCGGGGCGTTCCGCACGTTCACCCATCTCTCGCCCGCCCTGCGGTGCGAGGCCGACCGGCAGGCGGTCATCGCCGCCATCGCGGACGGCACGATCGACATCGTCGCCTCCGGCCATGACCCCCGCGGGCCCGAGGACAAGCGCCTGCCCTTCGCGGATTCGGCGCCCGGCATGGCGGGAGCCGAGACGCTGCTGCCCCTTACTCTCAGCCTCGTGCGCGACGGCGTGATCGATATGGCCCGCGCGTTCGACCTGCTTTCGGCCAATCCCGCGCGCCTGCTCGGCGTGGATGCGGGCCGTGTGGCGCCCGGCGCCGAAGCCGATATCGCGGTGATCGATCCCGATCGACCCTGGATCGTCAATTCGGACAAGATGGCCGCGAGCGCGGGCAACACCCCGTTCGACCGGCAGCCGGTGCAGGGCCGCGTTCTGGCCCTGTTCAAGGGCGGGGTCGCAGTACGCGCGAAGAAGGCGATGGCCTGACGGAGCCCCGCCTGCCCACGGAGCTTCGAGCCGAAGAGCGCACCCGGTCTTCAGTCCGCTTTCAAGTCGGCGTCAGCGGCTGCGCGCAAGCATCGGTGCCGCGCGGTCGCCCGGCTTGGCCCGGGTGTCGGCATAGGCGAGGCAGCTTTCGCCCCGGCCCTGGATCGCGGAACAGAGGCCCTGGGCCGAACCGCGATCGAAACCCTCCGCCGCGACCCGGAAGTAGCGGCGACCGTTCACCTGTGCCTCGGTAATACGCATCGTGTGGCCCTTGAGCCGAGGATCGTTCCGCAGATAGATGCCCCAGGCACGCTGGGCGCCGGCCATGGTGGTGAACGAGCCGAGCTGGACGAGATGGCGGCCGCTCGCGGCTGGCACGCGCACGGGTGCCGCCCTTGCAGGGCCCGCCTTCAGCGGCGCCACGCCCGCGAATGCCCGCTCGAGCGTGGTGCCTCCCGAAGTGGGCGCAGGCACATGCGCAGCGGCAGGCCGCTCGATCTCAACCGGCGCTTTGATTTCCGCAGACGCTGCCATGACGGTCGTCGCCGCCTCGCCGAATGCCCGCCCGTTCTCCAGCGCAGGCAGTTCTTCGGCCACCGCAGTCACAGGCGGCGTCGCCTGTGCGATCGCTACGGCTGTGGCGGTGCCTTCCCTCGCCCCGCCCAGCGCGAGCGACGCGGGCTGCCCGGTATCGGAGCGCAGCGGGGTACCCAGCAGCGCAGCGACGCGAACCTGCGTTTGCCCCGGGCGTGCCTGCGCGGCCCACTCCGCGATTCGGTTGTCGAGCTCGTCGGCAGGGACGTCCTGCGAAGCCACGACCCGGGCCTGCGACCAGCGGCCATCGAGAGCATAGGCGTAAGCCAGGTTCTGGCGCACCTTGGCGTTGTTCTCGCCGCCGCGCAGCGTGTCGGTGAGAAGCGCCACGGCCCTCCCCGGCTCTCCCGCAAGCGCCAGGGCAAGCCCCACGTCGCCTGCCGGGATACGGTCGTGCCAGCGCCGAAGCACCTCGATAGCCTCCGCGCTACGGCCCGAGCCGACGTACGAAAGCGCGAGGCTCAAACCGTTGCGCGGGCTTTCGTCGCCCAGCGCGATCGCATCCTCGAACGTGGTGGCCGCCGAAGCGAAACGCCCGGCAGCAAAGTATGTCTGCGCAAGCTCGGCGCGCGCCGAGGCGTTCGCCGGTGCCCGGGCAACCCGCGCCTCCGCCTTCGCGAGCAGCTTGTCCATCGGAGCGCCGCCCGCTTCAGCGGAAGACGCCTGCGTGACCGGGGCGCCGCCCGCGCCCGCGATCGGCGGCTGGCCCGCGCATCCACCCAGAAGCGCCGCCACCATCGCGGAGCAGAGAGTGAAGCCTGCATTGCGGGCGCTGCTGCTGGTGCGGTTCATATCCGGCAATCCCATCACGATACGCCAACGCGTCGGCCGAAGCCGCCCGCCGGTCGGGCCGCACCCTGCAGCGCCGCAAGCCCGGGCGCGGGAGCGGCGAAGACGGTGCGACGGAAGTTCTTCTCCAGCCTGTCGGCGACATAGTCCCACAGCACCGCGACTTCCTGCGCGGAGCGGCCGAGTGGATCCACCTCCATCACGGTTCGCCCGTCGATCATGGAAGCGGCGAAGTCGGTTCGCTGGTGGAGCGTGACCGGCGCTACCGTGCCATGCTGCGATAGCGCGACGGCGGCTTCCGCAGTGATGCGCGCCTTGGGCGTGGCACCGTTGACGACGAAAAGCAGCGGCTTGCCGGAACGCTCGCACAGGTCGACCGTGGCGCCGACGGCCCTCAGGTCGTGGGGGCTGGGACGGGTGGGAATGACGACCAGCTCGGCCAGCTGGATCACGGTCTGGATGGCGAGAGTGATAGCGGGAGGCGTGTCGATGACCGCCAGCCTGAAACCCTGCTGGCGCAGCGTCTGCAGGTCTGCCGCGAGGCGTCCCACGGTGGTCTGCGCGAAAGCGGGCATTTCGGCCTCGCGCTCGTTCCACCAGTCGGCAAGCGAGCCTTGCGGATCGATGTCGATAAGGACGACCGGACCGGCGCCCGCGCGCTGCGCCTGCACGGCGAGATGGCCGGACAGGGTCGTCTTGCCCGATCCGCCTTTCTGCGATGCCATTGCCACTACGCGCAAAATCGTTCCCCCCGAAGACGAGCCAAGGCTGCCACTGCCGTCGCGGGATTCGCAGAACGATCCTAACTTACGGTTAATCTCGTAGTTACTTGTGCCCGGCTCTTGGTCTTCGGCAACGCAGAACCGGGCCGTGCACCGCGCGTTAACGCTTAGCAGCTAGGCCATGGGTGGTTCGAAATGGGACTCGTGGTGCTTATTGCTGGCGTGGCGGTCGTCGCTGGGCTTAACCATCATCGCCTTTTCGAAGGCGATTTCGACTTTCCTCGAGGCTGAACGGGCACGACCGACTTGAGCACCTTTTCCCCCCTCCTGCGCGCCGGAATGGCAGTGCTCGGCGCTTCGGTGCTTGCTGCATCCCCTGCGCTGGCCGACGTGAAGGCCGGCGTGGATGCCTGGTCGGCGGGTGACTATGCCGGCGCCATCGCGCAGTGGCGGCCGCTTGCCGAGCGGGGCGATCCCGACGCGCAGTTCAACCTTGCGCAGGCGTACAAGCTGGGACGCGGCGTGCCCGCTGACCTCGGGAAAGCGGAAGACCTCTACGGCAAGGCGGCCGCGCGCGGCCATGCCCAGGCGGCGGACAGCTACGGCCTGCTGCTGTTCCAGCGGGGAGAGCGCAAGAGCGCGCTGCCCTACCTCGAGGCATCGGCCGCACGCGGCGATGCACGCGCGCAGTACATTCTGGGCGTCGCTCACTTCAACGGAGACATCGTCGCAAAGGACTGGGTGCGCGCCTATGCCCTGGTCAGCCTGGCGCAGCAGGAAGGCCTTGCGCAGGCTACCAGCGCAAAGGCGCAGATGGACCGGCACATCCCGCTCACCGATCGCCAGAAGAGCGTGCCCCTGGCTGCCCGGATCGCCGGCCAGGCGCAGGCGAACCGGCAGCGGCTCAACACTTCCGCAGAACTGGGCGCCCCGCTCGCGGCCCTTGAGCCAGTTCCTAAGCCCGGCATCGCGGAAGGCCCCGGCGCTCCCAAACCCGATGCCGCCGCCGCCCTGGCGGAAGGCCCAGCCGGTGCCGGAGCGGACTATACCCGCAGCAACGCCGTCCCGCCGGCAGAGCGTGCGCCGGCGCCTGCCCCACGGCAAAGCGCAGCGGCAAAGCCGGAGCGCAAAACCGCGAACACATCTCCCAAGGCCGCTCCCCGTGTGGCCGCTCCGTCCCCCGGCGGCCCCTGGCGGCTGCAACTGGGCGCGTTCGGAGTGGCCGGCAACGCCGAGGCGCTCTGGGCGCGAGTGCGCAGCCGGCCCGAGCTTGCGGGCCATTCAAGGGCGCTTGTCCCCGCCGGAAAGCTGACCAAGCTCCAGGCGACCGGTTTCGCCAGCCGGGCAGACGCCCAGGCGGCATGCGCGCGTCTCACCTCGGGCGGTTTCGGGTGCCTGCCGGTCAGGGACTGACGCAAGGCGTCGCAGGCGCCGTTCCGGGGCATCCACGGCTCGACACGCTGGACCTGATCCGCGGTGTTGCTGTGCTGGGGATACTTACCATCAACATCGGCGGCTTTGCCGGACCGATGATCGCCTCCACCTCGCCCAACCTGCCCTGGCCCGCCACCCGCATCGACGAGGCGGCTTTCGCGTTCAACTTCCTCCTTTTCGAAGGCAAGATGCGGGCACTGTTCTCGCTGCTCTTCGGCGCGGGGATCGTGCTGTTCTGGGAACGGGCGGAGGCGAAGGGACGCGATGGCGATTCGCTGCAGCTGCGCCGCCTCGGCTGGCTCATGCTGCTGGGGCTGCTGCACTACCTGCTGCTGTGGTGGGGCGACATCCTGTTCGTCTATGCCGTCTGCGGGTTCGCCGCGCTGCTGCTGCGCCCGCTCGGCAATGCCGTGCTTCTGACGCTGGCGCTGCTCCTCTATTACGGATGGCACGTGTGGGGCATGCTCGATGCCGCGGACGTCATCGCGGCCGAGACGGCGCTGCGCGATCATGTCGCCAGCCCTGCGCAGCTGCGCCTTGTCGCCGACCGCATCGCGCCGATGCACGCCTGGGCAGCGCAGGAACTGCGCGAAGCGGGTTTCGGGTACATCGAGCTGCTTCGCGTCAAGCTGGCGGAAAGGCCGTTCTGGCAGGTGCAGATGGTGTCCGGCGTCTTCTCCGAGACGCTGCCGCTGATGCTGATCGGCATGGTCTGTTACCGGTGCGGCTTCTTCGACGGCCGCCTCAGCCGCGGGCGCCTGCTGGAAATCTCGCTTGCCTGCACGCTGGCAGGCCTCGTGCTGACCGGCCTGTTCCTGGGCTGGGCATGGCCGCGCCATTTCCCGCCCCTTACCATGAACGCCGCGCTGGTCTGGGGGCTGGCGATGCCGCACCTGCTGGGTGGATGCGGCTATGCCGGCCTCCTCGTGCTCGCCGCTCCCCGGCTTGCACCCACATGGCTGGGACGCCGCCTGATCGCGGCGGGGCGCATGGCGTTCAGCAACTATGTCCTCACCAGCCTGGTCATGACCTTCCTGTTCTACGGCTGGGGCCTTGGCCTGTTCGCAAGGTTCGGAGCGCTCGAGCAGTGGCTCTTCGTGCTCGGCGGCTGGGCGCTCATGCTGGGCTGGAGCCCGGTGTGGCTGCGGCATTTCCGGCGCGGCCCGCTCGAATGGCTCTGGCGCTCGCTCGTCGAGCGAAGGGCGCTCACCAACCGCCTCTGACCATCTCTTTCAAAAATGCTATTGCGATCCATTCGCACCGGCATATATTGAACCGGGACTAGAGGATTCGCTCATGTACGTGTGCATCTGCAATGCCATCCGGGAAACCGAACTGCGCTGCGCCGCCCGGCGCTGTCGCGGCAGTGCCGAAGCCATTTACGGTTCGCTCGGACGCGCTCCTCAATGCCGCCAGTGCCTCGACGAGGCTGAAGACATCATCGCCGACGAGCTTTCGTCGAACGGAATGGGAATCTCTGCCACCGCCTGACATGACCTGACTTGAACTCCGGACCCTGTTTCGCCTATAGGCCGCGGCTCACATTGAGGAGTTCCCGCGCGATGAATGGTGACCAGAAGGTTATCGAGTTCCTGAACAAGGCCCTGTTCAACGAGCTGACGGCGATCAACCAGTACTGGCTGCACTATCGCATGCTCGACAACTGGGGCATCAAAAAGCTTGCCGAGTACGAGCGTCACGAATCGATCGACGAGATGAAGCACGCCGACGTGCTTGCCGATCGTATCCTGTTCCTGGGCGGACTCCCCAACTTCCAGTCGCTGGGCAAGCTGCGCGTCGGCGAGACGGTGGAGGAAATCCTGCGCGCCGACCTCGCGCTCGAATACGATGCCCTGCCCATGCTCAAGGAAGCCATCGCCCACGCCGAATCGGTGCGCGATTTCGTCAGCCGCGAGATCTTCGCGCGCATCCTCGAGAGCGAGGAAGAGCATGTCGATTTCCTGGAAAAGCAGTTCGACATGATCGAGCGCATGGGCATCCAGAACTACTGCCAGCTGCAGAGCAAGCCCGCCGAGGACTGAGGCGCTTCACTCCCTGCGGCTCTCCTCAGCCGCCAGTCATGCGGGAACCCGGCCCCCATCCGGCACTTGTGCCAGGAAGGAGCGGTCGGGTATCGCGTCCGGGACTGTCCAGGGGGGTAAGAATGAATTCACCGCGCAGCGATGCACAAGACGATGCCGGAGGCGAGCGCGGCCTCACGGCGGAGGACATCGGCTTCGCCGTCCTCGTCGTAGGCATCTCTCTTGCAGCCGCCTACCTCCTCGCGCCGTACTTCGGTGCCGTCCTGTGGGGCGTGGTGGCCGCGATCATGTTCCAGCCGCTCACCGCGAAGCTGGCGGAGCGCATGGGCGGCCGCAAGAACCTTGCGACATCCATCGTGCTGCTGGGCCTGGTGCTGCTCTTCGTGGTGCCGACGATCCTGCTGGGCATCAGCATCGTCAACGAAGCGACGGCGCTCTACCAGAAGATCTCCAGCGGCCAGATCGATTTCGGCCGCATCTTCCAGCAGATCCTGAACGCGCTGCCGGTCCGCCTGCGCAACCTGGTGGAGGAGTACGGCCTGACGGACTTTGATAACATCCGCCGCCAGTTCGGATCCAGCATCACCAGCGGCCTCCAGACCGTCGCGGGGCGCGCCCTCACGGTGGGCCAGGGCGCGCTGAGCTTCATCGCCGCGCTGGGTGTCATGCTGTACCTCAGCTACTTCCTGCTGCGCGACGGCGACCGATATGGAGAGATGGTGCGCACCAGCATGCCGCTCCACCCCGGCACCCGCGATTCGCTGATCGAGAATTTCCTCCTCGTGGTGCGCGCGACCATGCGCGGGACCGTCGTGGTCGGCGTCGTACAAGGCCTGCTCGGCGGCATCCTGTTCTCCGTCCTGGGGATCGAGGGCGCGCTGATCTGGGGCGTGCTGATGGGGTTCTTCTCGCTGCTGCCGGCCGTCGGCACGGGCATCATCTGGGTGCCTGTCGCGATCTACCTGTTCGCCGTCGGCGATACCGGGAAAGCGGCCATCGTGGTGTTCTGCGGTGTGTTCATCATCGGCATGGTCGACAACATCCTGCGCCCGATCCTGGTAGGCCGCGACACCCGCCTGCCCGACTTCGTGGTGCTGATCGCGACTCTGTCCGGGCTGGAGCTGTTCGGCCTGAACGGCTTCATCATCGGCCCTGTCATCGCGGCCCTGTTCATCTCGGTCTGGAACCAGCACCGCCATCGCCGCAGCGCAAAGCTGGAGAGTGATCGCACGGGCCTTCCGGTGCAGACGCCGGCCCTCGCCGCCCACGCGGTCGAGGAAGCGAGCGCCCACCCGTCCTGAGGGGCGGCAACCCGCTCTTCGCTTGTGCGGCTGTGCCTGCCCGCCATCGTCCCGGCCACCACCGGGACGATGGAACAGCCGATCAGTCCTTCGCGAACGGGTTCTTGGCGCTGCGCAGGTTGAGGCGGATCGGCACGGCGTCGAAACCAAGCTCGCGCCGCATCCCGTTAATCAGGTAGCGCTTGTAGCTTTCTGGCAGCAGGTCGAGGCGGGTGCCGAAGATGACGAAGCCCGGCGGACGGGTCTTCGCCTGCGTGATGTAGCGCAGCTTGATCCGCTTGCCGCCGGGCGCCGGCGGCGGATTGGCGGCAAGCGCATCGTCGAACCAGCGGTTCAGCGCCGAGGTGGGGACGCGGCGGCTCCATGCCTCGCGAATCGCGAAGCCGGTCGCGATCAGTTCGTCGATCCCCCGGCCGGTGCGTGCCGACACCGTCAACAGCGGCACGCCGCGAACCTGCGCCAGCCCGTCGTCGAGAGCGCCGCGGATGCCGTTGAACAGGCCCGAGGCATTTTCCGCCACGTCCCACTTGTTCACCGCGATGATCAGCGCCCGGCCTTCTTCCAGCACCTTGGAGGCAATGGTGAGGTCCTGGTGCTCAAGCCCGCGCGTGGCATCGAGCAGCAGCACGACCACTTCGGCAAAATCGATCGCGTGGCGCGCATCGGCGACGGCAAGGCGTTCGAGTTTCTCGGTCACGTTGGCGCGCTTGCGCATGCCGGCGGTGTCGATCAGCCGTACCCGGCGCACATCGCCGCTCTTGGGGTCCGTCCAATCCCAGTCGACCGCGATGGAATCGCGGGTGATCCCCGCCTCCGGGCCCGTGAGCAGGCGGTCCTCGCCCAGGATGCGGTTGATCAGCGTGGACTTGCCGGCATTCGGACGGCCGACAATGGCGAGCTTCAGCGGCGCCAACAGGCGCGCCTCCTCGTCTTCCTCTTCGGGGAATTCGAGTTCTTCGGGCTGGAGCGGATCGAGGTGCGGGAGCAGCGCCTCGAACAGGTCGGCCATGCCGACGCCATGCTCCGCCGACACCGCGATCGGATCGCCGAGACCGAGCGAGTACGCCTCCAGCACGCCGTGGTCGCCAGCGCGGCCTTCCGCCTTGTTGGCGAGCACGATCACGGGCACGGGCGAGGCACGCAGCCACTGGCCGATCTCCTCGTCCAGCGGCGTGAGGCCTGCCCGCGCATCGACCACCAGCAGCGCGACGTCGGCGGTTTCCAGAGCGGCCTCGGTCTGCTTGCGCATGCGGCCGGGAAGCGTTTCCGCCTCGTCGTCCTCCCACCCGGCGGTGTCGACGATCTGGAACTTGAGGCCGAGCAGTTCGGCATCGCCGAAGCGGCGGTCGCGGGTGACGCCGGGCTGATCGTCGACCAGCGCGAGCTTCTTGCCGACGAGCCGGTTGAACAGCGTGGACTTGCCGACGTTGGGTCGGCCGATGATGATGACTTGAGGAAGCATGATTCCCACCGCTTGGGGATTTCCGGCGCTTTTGGCAAGCATTGCGCGCCTCGCGTCAGGTTTCCGGAAGCGCCGCACGTCCGGCGAGTTCCCCTGCCGGGCGCTTCAAGACGGTCAGGCGCTCGGAAACTGCGGTAAAATTTCGCGCTGCTCCGGCGTTTCCCGGAACAAAACCTTGCGCTGTGATTAACCACCATCGGCAGACAGCTGATAACCTTCCCACACCACAAGGGCGGGCATGAGGGAATACCGCATAGCATTGGTTCTGGCGCTGGCCGCCGGGTGTGTGGCTCCGGTGCAGGCGCGCACCGCCATTGAGGAGGCCCGCGACGACGCGGGGCCACGCGCGGCGCTCACAGCGCCGGCCGCGCCCCGAGCCAGCGACCACCTTGAATGCGTGCCTTTCGCCCGCAGCACGTCCGGGATCCAGATCTACGGCGATGCCCATACCTGGTGGGGACAGGCGAAGGAGCGCTATGCAACGGGGCAGGCGCCGCGCGTCGGCGCCGTGATGGCGATCCGCCCGTTCAACAATTCACGGCTGGGCCACGTCGCCACGGTCAGCCGGATCATCGATTCGCGCACGATCCTGCTCAGCCATGCCAATTGGTCCTCGCCCGGACAGATCGAGCGCAACGTGACCGCGCTCGACGTCTCGCCCGCGAACGACTGGAGCCAGGTGCGCATCTGGTATGCGCCGAGCGGCGGGTTGGGAACCACGCACTGGCCGGTGGAGGGCTTCATCTATAACGCGAGGCCCGGCGCCGCGCCGCAGGCGCTCCCGCTGCCAGGCAGCCGCGCGGAGAAAGCCCCGGCGAAGTCCATGCGTTCGGCAAAGGCACGGGGCGCTGAAAGGCCGGGGCGCCGCAGCGATCCCATCGGGGCGATCATCGCCGGGCGTTACTGAACCCGCACGGATCAAAGGCATCGTTGCTCCCCGCACGAGCGGGAAGCGGATGCACGATCAGTCCTTCTTCGCGACGGGCGCGTCTTCGCCGATGTCCTCGTACCAGGCTTCCACCGGGCCGGAGAGCTTGATCGTCAGCGGCTGGCCGTGGCGGTCCATCGACTTGCCCGCCTGCACGCGGATCCAGCCTTCCGGGATCGAGTATTCCTCGACGTTCGTGCGCACGGTGCCCTTGAAGCGGATCCCGATGCCGCGACGCAGCTTCTCCTCGTCGAAGAAGGGGCTGCGCGGATTGATCGCGATGCGGTCGGGCGGCACGTCGGGGCCGGTCTGGGCGGGCGTGGGGGTCTCTTCGGTCATGGCGTCGCGTTTAGATTGAGATCGGCGCTTGTCAATTCGATCCGAACCGTCTAGGGGCCCGCTTCCGCACTGATGCGGGCGCGTAGCTCAGTGGTAGAGCACACCCTTCACACGGGTGGGGTCGCAGGTTCAATCCCTGCCGCGCCCACCATCCTTCCCCGGATGGCTTTGGATACGCTGCGGCTTTTTCCTTCGACATCGGCGGCATAACCTTCAGCGGCGTCTTGCGGGCGCAACCTGTGCGCGGCATAGGCTGCGACCATGCACGATATCCGCCAGATCCGCGAAAATCCCGAAGCCTTCGACGCCGGCCTTGCCCGCCGCGGGGTCGCTCCCGTCTCCTCCCAGATCGTGGCGCTCGACGAGCAGCGCCGCGCCCTCGCCACCCGCGCGCAGGAAAGCCAGAACCGCCGCAACGAGGCATCGAAGGCGATCGGCAAGGCAATGGCGCAGGGCGATACCGCCACCGCCGAAGCGCTCAAGGCCGAAGTCGCCAGCCTGAAGGACAGCCTTCCCGCGCTCGAGACCGAAGAGAAGGAAGCCGCGGCAAAGTTGAACGACCTGCTCGCTGGCCTTCCCAACCTCCCGCTCGATACCGTACCCAAGGGCGCGGACGAGAGCGGCAACCTCGAGGTATCGCGCTGGGGCACGCCGCGCGACTTCGCCTTCACCCCTCGCGAGCATGCCGACATCGGCCCTGCCCTCGGCCTCGATTTCGAGACCGGCGCCCTTCTCTCGGGCGCGCGCTTCACCTTCCTGAAGGGTCAGATGGCGCGCCTTCACCGTGCGCTCGCCCAGTTCATGCTCGATACGCAGACCGGCCGTAACGGCTTCATGGAGTGCAACGTGCCGCTGCTGGTGCGTGACGATGCCGTCTATGGCACCGGGCAGTTGCCCAAGTTCTCCGAGGACCTGTTCCGCACCACCGACGGGCGCTGGCTGATCCCCACCGCCGAAGTGAGCCTGACCAACGCGGTACGCGAGCAGATCGTGGAGCCTGCCACCCTTCCCTTGCGCATGACCGCGCTCACCCCCTGCTTCCGCTCGGAAGCGGGCGCGGCCGGTCGCGACACGCGCGGCTTCATCCGCCAGCACCAGTTCGAGAAGGTGGAGCTTGTCACCATCTGCCGGCCCGAGGAAAGCGAGGCCGAGCACGCGCACATGCTCGCCTCGGCGGAAGCGGTGCTGCAGGCGCTCAACCTGCCTTATCGCAAGATGCTCCTGTGCGCGGGGGACATGGGGGCGACGGCGCGCATCACTTACGATCTCGAAGTCTGGCTGCCCGGCCAGCAGGCCTACCGCGAGATCAGTTCCGTTTCGAACTGCGGGGATTTCCAGGCTCGCCGCATGAACGCCCGCTTCAAGCCCGAGAGCGCGAAAAAGACCGAGTTCGTCCATACGCTGAACGGCTCCGGGCTTGCCGTTGGCCGCACGCTCGTCGCAGTTCTCGAGAACTACCAGCAGGAGGACGGCTCGGTGACGGTGCCCGAAGTGCTGCGGCCCTGGATGGGTGGGATCGAAAGGCTGGAAGCGCTCGGCTGACCCGGTCGCATTTCGCTGGCGACGGCCTCGCACAAGATGGTTAAAGGCACTTCCATGCGTATCCTCCTCACCAACGACGACGGCATCAACGCTCCCGGTCTCTATGTCCTGGAGAAGATCGCCGCCCAGCTTTCGGACGACATCTGGATCTGCGCGCCCAGCGAGGAGCAGTCGGGAGCGGGTCACTCGCTAACCCTCACGCGCCCGGTGCGCCTGCGCCAGCATGCCGAGCGGCGTTTCTCGGTAACGGGGACGCCTACCGATGCGGTGACGATGGGCCTGAAGAAAGTGCTTCCCGGCCCGCCCGACCTCATCCTCTCGGGCGTCAATCGCGGCGCGAACCTTGGCGACGACGTGACGTATTCCGGCACCGTCTCCGCGGCGCTGGAAGGCGCGCTGGCGGGCGTGCGCTCGATCGCGCTGAGCCAGGTCTACTCGCGGGAAGGTTTGGGCGATTCGGTCAGCTTCTCCGCCGCCGAGGAATGGGGCGCCCGGGTCCTGCGCCCGTTGCTCGACCAGCCTTTCGCCCCGCGCACGCTGGTCAACGTCAACTTCCCCGCTCTTGCCGGCGAAGCGGTGAAGGGCATTCGCGTGGTGCGCCAGGGCTTCCATGACTATGCCCGGGGCTCGGTGGTGGAAGGCATGGATCCGCGCGGCTTCCCCTATTTCTGGTTCGGCCTGCACGGCATCGAGCATACGCCCGGACACGAGACCGACCTCGAGGCGATCGCCGAAGGGTACATCGCGGTGACCCCGCTTCACCTCGACCTGACGCATGACGCCTCGCTCAAGGCCATGGCGGAGCGCTACGGCCAGTGATGCGCGCGGCTCGTCTTCGCGGGATGCTGCTGGCCGGGGCGCTGCTGACTGCTGTCCCGGCACTCGCGCAGGAGGCGAACCCGGCGCGAGAGAGCGTACACGTCGTCGCCCCGGGCGAAACGCTGAACGGAATCGCCAATCGCGCCGGAGTGTCGGCAAAGGAGATCGCGGCTGCGAACCGGCTTGCGGAGCCTTTCGTCGTGCGGGCAGGCCAGAAGCTGTCGATCCCGCGCAAGGCGGCGGTGAGCCCGAAAGCGCAACCCCTTGCGCCCGCGCGCGGGGATACTCCCCCCGACATCGCCGCGGGCAAGGCTGCCCGCACGGCGGCGCGCACTGCCGCGCGCGTCATCGAGGCACGCGCTCCTTCCCCGGCGACTTCCCCCGGGCTTGCCAGCGAGACTTCGCACCGCGTCACGGCGGGCGAGACGCTGGGCGGCATAGCGGCGCGCGCGAAAGTGCCGCGCATCCTGATCGCCGAGGCGAACGGCCTGCAGCCGCCCTTCGACGTGCGGGTCGGAGAGGTCCTGCGCATCCCGCGCACGCGCCACCATGCGGTCAGGAGCGGCGACACCGGCTTTTCGATCTCTATGGACTATGCCGTTCCGTGGGAGCAGATCGCCCTTGCCAACAACCTTGACCCGGCAGCCCCGGTGAAGGCCGGGCAGGACCTGCTGATCCCGACTTTGCTCGACCCCGCCGCAGCGGGCGTGAAGACGCGTTCTCCCGTCCCGCCCGCAGCGCGCCCGGCGGCCAGCTCCAACGCCGCTTCCGCCGCGCGTTTCGCCTGGCCGGTCGCCGGACCGATACGCCGCCGCTATGACGGCGCCGGAAGCGATTACCACGATGGGCTCGACATCACCGCGCCGCGCGGAACAATGGTGCGCGCCGCCGCCGCCGGCACCGTCGCTTTCGCGGGACCGGAAAAGGAGCAGTTCGGCAACCTTGTCGTCATCGATCATGGCAACGGCTGGCACACCGCCTACGGGTTCCTCAGCCGGGTCACGGTGAAGGAAGGCGCGAAAGTGGCCGCGGGCGAGCGGGTGGGCCTGGTCGGGGACACCGGCCGCGCACGGGGCGCCGAACTTCACTTTGAAGTGCGGCGCGACGGCAAGCCGGTCGATCCCCTGGCGGAACTGCCCCCCGAACGCCCGAAAGCACCATGAGCTTCCTCCGGTGAGCGCCCTCCCGCCCAAGCGGCGCTCGCGGCCTTCATTGGCCAAGCCGCTGAGGCGCGCCGTCGCCCTGCCCGTCTGGGCCGACCTCGGCCTGAGGCTCGGCGCAGCCTTCGCGCTCGTCTTCATCGTCGTGCTGGTCCACTGGATCGACCGGGAGGGCCTGAAGGACACGCACGACGGGGCGATCAGCTTCCTCGACGTCGTCTACTTCACGATGATCTCGATCACCACCACGGGCTTCGGGGACATCGCGCCCGTCAGCGACAAGTCGCGCCTGATCGAAGCGGTGATCGTCACGCCGATCCGCTTCGCCGTAATCTTCATCTTCGTGGGCACCGCCTACAACTTCATCATCAAGCGCAGCTGGGAGACGTGGCGCATGAAGCGCATCCAGGAACGCCTTGCGGATCACATCGTCGTGCTCGGCTACGGGGTCAGCGGGTCGGAAGCCGTGCAGGAACTGATCGCGCGCGGCACGCAGGCCTCGTGCATCGTCGTCGTCGATCCCTCCTCCGCGCGCCTCAGGAGGGCCGAGCAGGTGGGGTGCAACGTGCTTGAGGGAGACGCCACCCGCGACGAGACGCTGGCCGCCGTGCGGGTCGGGCTCGCGCGTTCGATCCTCATTTCGGCGGGCCGCGACGACACGACGATCCTGATCGTGCTCACCGCGCGCCACCTTGCCCCGGGGGTCCCCATCACTGCCGTGGTACGCGCGGATGACAACGAGCTGCTGGCGCGCCAGGCGGGCGCGGACAACGTCATCAACCCGGTGCGCTTCACCGGCCTGCTGCTGGCGGGCTCGGCCGAAGGGCAGCACATCGCCGAATACATGTCGGACCTCGCCTCGGTGGGTGGCCGCGTGCAGCTGGTGGAGCGCCCCGTCAAGCCCGAGGAAGTCGGCCTGCCGCTGGAGCGGATCGGCACCGGCAAGGGGGTGCGCATCTATCGCGGCGGCCGCGCCATCGGGTTCTGGGAGCCCGAGGCCCATGTCCTCGAGGCGGGCGACGTCATCGTCGAGGTCGCCGCCTCGTGCGAGCAGGAAGCCTCAGCCTAGAAGCCAGAACACCAGGCCCATGGCAAGGTAGGCGACGAGCCAGAACAGGCAGTCCACCATGCGGCGCGCAGGCTCGCTGCGGCCGCGGACATGGGTCAGCCATACGGCCGGGACCACGAAGGCGACGGCGACACCGCCGGTCTGCATGAAGTAGAGCCAGGGCTTCACCGCCAGCGTCTCGGCGCCGATGCGGGCGAACATGTGGCCCAGCATGGCGGCGCTGATCAGGAACACCATGGCGACCACCGCATAGTTCCCCGCCCGCTGGGAATGGCCTGGGAGCAATTGCCGCCCGGTGCGGAACAGCGGTCCGTGCCAGACGATCCCGATCGCCACCGCAAGGGCAGCGGCCAGCACCACGGCCAACCAGTTCACAGGACCCATCGCGACACCCCTTCATGTTCCAACCGGTGCATTCAACATAGGGGGTGTTGCAGGCGCCGATCCGATAGGCAAGCAAGGCTCTTGCCTGCAATCGATTCGCATCCGATTCGCTTTTTCGTGACTCCCGCGCCTAATGAGCGTATCGGGCGCGCCAATCCCATGGCTATAGAACTCCCCTCCCCGCCGAAAGTCGGCATGGTCAGCCTCGGCTGCCCCAAGGCGCTCGTCGATTCCGAGCGCATCCTCACGCGCCTGCGGGCCGACGGCTACACGATGAGCGCGGATTATTCCGGCGCCGACGTGGTCCTCGTCAACACCTGCGGGTTCCTGGACTCCGCCAAGGAGGAAAGCCTCTCCGCCATCGGCGAGGCGATCGCCGAGAACGGCAGGGTCATCGTGACCGGCTGCATGGGCAACGAGGCCGAAGTGATCCGCGCCCGGTTCCCGCAGGTCCTCGCCGTGACCGGCGCGCACCAGTACGAGGCCGTCGTGGAAGCCGTGCACGAGGCCGCCCCGCCCGAGCTGAGCCCGTATCTCGACCTCATCCCGCAAGCCTACGACGAGGCGGGAGTGAAGCTCACTCCGCGCCATTACGGGTACCTGAAGATCTCGGAAGGCTGCAACCACGCTTGCAGCTTCTGCATCATCCCTTCGCTGCGCGGCAAGCTGGCGAGCCGGCGGATCGATGCGGTGCTGCGCGAGGCGGAGAAGCTGGTCCAGGCGGGCACGCGCGAGCTTCTCGTCATCAGCCAGGACACTTCGGCCTACGGCGTCGACGTGCGGCACGAGGAGCGCATGTGGAAGGACCGGAATGTGCGCACCCACATGACCGATCTTGCCCGCGAGCTGGGCGGGCTCACCGATTCGCAGGGCCGCAAGCCCTGGGTGCGCCTGCACTACGTCTACCCCTACCCCCACGTCGACCAGGTCATTCCGCTCATGGCCGAGGGGCTGCTGACGCCCTACCTCGACATCCCCTTCCAGCATGCGGCGCCTTCGGTGCTCAGGTCGATGAAGCGGCCCGCGAACGAAGCCAAGGTGCTCGACCGGCTTCGCAAGTGGCGCGAGATCTGCCCTGACATCGCCATCCGTTCCAGCTTCGTTGTCGGCTTCCCCGGCGAGACCGAGGCGGACTTCCAGTACCTGCTCGACTGGCTGGACGAAGCCCAGCTCGACCGCGTGGGCGCTTTCCGCTTCGAGCCTGTGGAAGGCGCATCGGCCAACCACCTTCCCGATCCGGTGCCGGAAGAGGTGAAGGAAGAGCGCTACCAGCGCATCATGGAAAAGACCGCAGCGATCAGCGCCGCCAAGCTCGCCGCCAAGGTCGGACGCGTGCTGCCCGTCATCATCGACGAAGTGGGCGAGCCCGACGAAGACGGTGACGTCGGTGCAACGGGCCGCTCCGAAGCGGATGCTCCCGAGATCGACGGAAACGTGTTCCTGCGCGATGCTGCTGGCCTGCAAGTCGGTGATATCGTTGAAGTTCTTGTAGAAGATGCGGACGAGCACGACCTTTTTGGCGCCGTTCTGCAAAGTTGACGCACAGCGCACGGACCACGACTGTTGCATGACGTGCAACTGACGTAATGGTTTTCGCGTTTGCCGGAATCGGCCTCTGGCGGCATATGGAGCGGGCCTTTCAGGCATCCTCTCCCAAAACTTTCATAGGGCTGGTCTTCGGACCGGCCCTTTTTTTGGCCATTTTCGGCAGGTGCTCGTAGCTGGCAGGCCATTCTCCGCGGGCTCCTTTGCCTCTGGCGTGGGAGCGCGATCATGCCGGGATGCCGGTGGGCCCCTCGTCGCCATGCTGGCCGCCAGCTTGACTTTCCGAACCATATAGGTTATACGCTCCGGCATCCGCTCCCTGAGGTACACAGGGCAAGCGGATCATCGGGCCGGCGCCGGGGGCATGAAAGCCCACCTGTGCCCGCACCGGAAGGGTTCACGAGCCGTCCTTCGAGGCGGCAGGGTCCAGGGCAAACGGCGCGGCTCCCGATAAGAGAGCGCTTCCCCCGGGACCTGTGGAGCCGGCACCTTATCGCGAGCCCGCGTGCCGGATCCGAGCCACTTTCGCTGAGGGTCGAGCTGGACTGTTCCTGTGCTTTCCAGCCGTTCGCAAGGCGCACACGCTTCGGCGACCCCCAAACCGGGCCGCCCCCGAACGCCGGCCCGATACCCGTCAAGGGTACCAACGCCAAAGCGCTCTCCTCCCCGGCATAAGGCCCGCACTCGCCAGCGGGAATATTCGCGCGTCCGCTGCAATCGCCATCACGATGGCTCGTCAGGGGTTCTCGCAGGCTACTTGCGACCTGCTCAAACAGCGAAATTACGCCGGTTGCGATGACAGGCCGCGCCATTCGCGCCCTAGATGCATTCCTTGCAACTTTGCCCAATCTTTTCGCATTTGCAGCAAAGCACCGATTTCGACATAAGGATCGGGCCTTTCAGGCATCCTCTCCCAAAACTTATACAGGGCTGGTCCTCGGACCGGCCCTTTCTTTTTGCCGTCGATGGGCGGCGCGAACAGGCACGCGTCACTTGGCTCGTGGGTGGGCTGGCGAACTTCGTACAATTGTCCTAGCGGTGAGCCCATGGCCACCGCAGCGCGAATCTTCACTGCCGCCCTTGTCGTCATCGGCGACGAGATCCTGTCCGGGCGCACGCACGACAAGAACATCGCCCAAATTGCAGCCTGGCTGCAGGTGCAGGGCATCCGCCTCAAGGAAGTCCGCGTCGTGGCAGACGACACTGCCGCCATTGTCGAGGCGGTGAACCTGCTGCGCGCGCGCAACGATTATCTCTTCACTACCGGCGGGATCGGCCCGACGCATGACGACATCACCGTCGATGCCATCGCGCAGGCGGTCGGCGTCCCGGTGGTGGTCCACCCCGAAGCGCAGGCGATCCTGGAGGATTACTACGAAACCCGAGGCGGACTGACCGAGGCGCGCCTGCGCATGGCCCGCACGCCCGAGGGCGCCGCTCTCATCCCCAACCGTTATAACGGCGCGCCTGGCATCCGCTGGGGCAACGTGTTCATCATGGCCGGCGTGCCCAGCATCACCGCAGGCATGCTGGATGCGCTCTCCGGCCAGCTCGAGGGCGGCGCGCCGCTCCTGTCCGAGACGATCGGTTGCTGGGTCGGCGAGAGCGAAGTGGCCGATCTCCTGCGCCGCACGGAAAAGGCCTTCGAGACCTGCCAGATCGGCTCCTATCCCTTTTGGGGCGAGGGGCGTACCGGCGCCAACTTCGTCATCCGCTCGGTCGATGCGCAGGACCTTGCCGCCTGCGTCCGGGCGCTGAGCGAAGGGCTCGCCGCGATGGACCGTCCGGCGGTGCCGGGTGGCATCTGAGCTTATCGCAGCTTTCGCGCTGATGGCCTCTCCCGCAGTTCCCGCCCCGGCGCCCGTGCCGACCCTCGCTCAGTTCGAGGCAGTCCTGCGCCGTCACGATAGCGCCACCCTTGCCCTCGAGGAATGGTGCGCCCTGCGGCAGATCGCACGCCCCGCCGCCGTCACCGCCCGCGTCCTCGCTCCTGCCGAGGCTCCTACCCGCCTTCCCACAGCTCCCGGCCCCCACCATGATCCGGCGCGCAAACTCGAGCTGAAAGACGGCGAAGCAGTCACCTTGCGCAACGTCAGCCTGAGTTGCGGCGGGACGGTGCTGTCCGTGGCGTGGAACTGGTACGTGCCCGCGCGCCTCTCTCGCGAAATGAACGAGGCCCTGCGATCGAGCCAGGCGCCGTTCGGCAAGGTCGTCGCCCCCCTCGGCTTCCGCCGTCGCCCGCTGTCGATCGTGGCAGGGCCTGCCCGCGGTTGCCCCGCCGACACGATTTCGACGCACGAGGCCATGCTCGTGCTGCCGGACGGAACGCCGCTGGCCTATCTGGTAGAGTGCTACACCGCCGCGAACCTGGAGCCCCTGCCCCGGTAAATCGCGCTGACCGACACCCAGGGCCTCTGCCGCAGATGCCGATCCGGGTGGCCCTAGGCCGCGACGGCCTCGGTCCCGGCGATCGACGTGCGGTGCATCATGCGGCCCGTGGACTTGTCGTAGGGCACTGCGCGGTGCATCGCTCCGGTGTTGTCCCAGATCACGAAGTCGCCCTGTGACCACTTGTGCCGAAGCGAGAAGGCAGGCTGCGCGGCCCATTCCTGCAGCCGGATGAGCATGGCGCGGCCCGCTGGCACCTCCATGCCGACGATGTGGTCGGCCGTGGTACCGATGACCATCGACTTGCGGCCGGACTCGTGCGTCCAGACCAGCGGATGTTCTTTCACGAGGCCGATGCCCAGCACTTTCTCGCGGTGCTTTTCGGGGATGGCGTCGGCTATGGGGGAAAGGCTGGCTCGTACCGAATGCACCGCCTTCAGCCCCTCAAGCGCGCGCTTCTCCTCCTCGGGAAGGCCTTCATAGGCGGCATAAGTGCTGGCGAACTCGGTCTCTCCGCCCCGGTCGGGCGCGATCCGGCAGGACAGCAGCGTCGCGAAGGGCGGCGGCATGTCCACGGTGATGCCGTCCATGTGCCAGAAGAAGGTGCCGAGCACATATTCGGGCTGAGGGTTGATCTTCTCGTCCAGAGTGACCTGGTAGACGTCCTCGTCGTTGGACTGGACGTTGTTGCGCGCGGTGAGCCGCACCTTCTCGCCCATGGCGTCGGTGATCGCGAGCTGCTCCGCGTCGGTGAGGTTGGCACCAGGGAAGACAAGCACGGTGCGCTCCTCGACCTTGGCCCGGATCGCGCGTGCCGCCTCGGGTGTGAAAAGGTCGGTACGATCGTCCCAGGCGACGCGCGAGCCGATGTGTTGCTTGATGTCTTCGAAACCCAGAGCCATGTGGCCGCCTCTCCCGGAGGTGTTGCTGAACATGTGTACAGTGCAGACGTACACCGGAACACGACGCCCGTAAATGGGCCTGCCCACATCGCGGGAACACACCGCCGGGGCGGGCGCCGCGCTCATACGAAAAGGGCCGGAAGGTTTCCCCTCCGGCCCCGATCTCGTTCAACCGTCCTGAAGGATCAGGCGCCGGTGACTTCCGTGGTGTCGATCTTCAGGCCCGGGCCCATCGACGAGGACATCGAGACCTTGCGGACATACTTGCCCTTGGCGCCCGACGGCTTTGCCTTGACGATCGCATCGACGAATGCGGTGAAGTTCTTCTGCAGGTCCTCGTCCGAGAACGACATCTTGCCGATGCCGGCGTGGATGATGCCCTGCTTTTCGACGCGGAACTCGATCTGGCCGCCCTTGGCGTCCTTCACGGCCTGCGTCACGTTGGGGGTGACGGTGCCCAGCTTCGGGTTCGGCATCAGGCCCTTGGGACCCAGCAGCTTGCCGAGGCGGCCGACGACGCCCATCATGTCCGGGGTGGCGATGATGCGGTCGTAGTCGAGGTTGCCGGCCTGCATGTCTTCCATGAGGTCTTCCGCACCGACCTTGTCGGCACCGGCGGCGAGAGCCTCGGCGGCCTTGTCACCCTTGGCGAACACGGCGACGCGCACTTCCTTGCCGGTTCCGGCGGGAAGCGAGACCATGCCGCGGACCATCTGGTCGGCGTGGCGCGGATCGACGCCCAGGTTCAGCGCGACCTCGATGGTCTCGTCGAACTTGGTGGTCTTGAGGTCACGAAGGGCCTGCAGCGCTTCGCCCACGGCGTAGAGCTTGGTGTTGTCGCCCAGCTTCTCGTTCAGCGACTTCTGCTTCTTGGTCGTCTTGGCCATGTTCTCAGCCCTCCACCACTTCGAGGCCCATCGCGCGAGCGGAGCCTTCGATGATCTTCGTTGCCGCTTCAATGTCGTTGGCATTGAGGTCGGGCATCTTGACCTGGGCGATCTCGGACAGCTGCGAGCGCTTGATCGTTCCGGCAGAAACCTTGCCCGGCTCCTTCGAACCCGACTTGAGACCGGCAGCCTTCTTGATCAGGAAGGTGGCGGGCGGCGTCTTGGTGACGAAGGTGAAGCTGCGGTCGGCGTAGACGGTGATGATGGTCGGGATCGGCATGCCGTTCTCGAGCTCCTGCGTCGACGCGTTGAACGCCTTGCAGAATTCCATGATGTTCACGCCGCGCTGACCCAGCGCCGGACCGATCGGCGGCGAGGGGTTGGCCTTGCCGGCCGGCACCTGCAGCTTGATGTAACCAGTAATCTTCTTGGCCATGGGGCCACTCCTTTTCACACTGTCGCGCCGGGCGATGGAACTACCGGACCGACGCTCATGTCTAGCGGTCAACGGGCTGCAAGAGCCCTCCCGCAGGGAATCGAACGGGCCGAAAGCCAGTCCGAAGGGGGCGCCCCTATAGGAAAGCGCCGCAAAAGGGAAGCGCGTTTCGCAAGGCCGTCAGGGAGCCCTCAGGCGAGCCCGGCGTCCATGCTCCCGCGTCGCTCCCACCCTGCGCGGATGGCTCGGCGCGCGGGCAGTTCGAAGCGGCGATAGGCAAGATCGCTCAGCAGTAGGACAAGCGCTGTGTAGGCAAGGACGAGCGCTGCCGCCTGCGCGCCGCCCGCCGCGCCCTGGATCGAAGGCAGGAACACCAGCAGCACCGGAAAGTGGATGAGGTAGATCGCATAGCTGCGGTCGCCCAGCCACAGCATCGGGGCGCTTGCCACGGCGGGCATCCGCAATGCGAGGCACAGGGCGCAGGGCCAGGCCAGCAGCGTGATAGGCGGGATTGAGCTGCCCTGCCCCATGTCGATGGCGAGCCCGCCCGCCAGCCCCAGGACCAGCAACGCGGCCGGGACTTTCGCCAGGGCGGCGCGCCAACGCCATAGCGCCTGGCCCACGAAGAAGCCCAGCACTCCGCGCGGCAGGCTGTCGAACATCCTCGGCCCGCCGGGAAGTCCGCGCAGCACGAAATGCGCAAGGGCCAGCGCGATCGCCCCTGCCGTCACCCAGCGCAGGATCCGATCCCCCCGGACGGCGGCCAGCACGAAGACGATGTAGCATACGATTTCTACCGAGATCGACCAGGACGGCGCGTTGAACGTATGGCTCACCTCGCCCACGAACCCCTGCAGCATGAACAGGTGGCCCAGGAACGCGAGGGCGGTGTTGTCGTCCGCCCCGGCGAACATGGCGGCCGACACCAGCAGCATCAGCAGGTGCAACGGGTAGAGCCGCGCGACCCGGGCCACCGCGAAGCCAGTCATGTCTTCCCGGCGCAGCCCCCCGCGTGCAAGGTAGACATGCGCGAAGATATACCCAGAAATGACGAAGAAGAGGTCGACGAAGGTCCAGCCCCATTCGCGCAGCCATCGCAGCGGCAGCGGCGGGTCGCCCGACATCAGCGCGTCGGCCTTGAGCAGCGGATGGTACAGGAACGCGACGCCGCACGCCGCCACGCCCCGCAACCCGTCTAGCGCGCCAAGCCGCGGAGCGCCAAGCCGGGGTGCGCCAAGAGGGGGCGCGGCATGTCCCCGCGCATCCCCGCCGTTTTCGCCGCCTGCCTGATGTCTGGCCTTGATCATGCGCCCGGCTTGCCACGCCAGTGGTTAACACCGCGCTTCTCCCGCGCCGATGCGGAGCGTTCGAGGAAGGCAAGCGCAGGCCAGGACTGGCGCCCAAACGCAAACCGCCCCGCGAGCCGGGTGGGCTAGCGAGGCGGTTCAAAGGCCGAAACTGCCGGGAAAGTCCCGGCGCCGAGCGCTTACTTGCTGAGTTCGACGTGCTCGAACTCAAGCTCGACCGGCGTTGCGCGGCCGAAGATCGAGACCGCCACCTTGACGCGGTTCTTGTCGAAGTCGAGCTCTTCCACGATGCCGTTGAAGCTGGCGAAGGGCCCGTCGAGGACCTTCACCGAATCGCCGATCTCGTAGTCGATGTTGACGGTCTTGCGCGGGGTTGCGGCGGCGGCCTCGGCAGCGCCGAAGTAGCGCGCGGCCTCGCTCTCGCTGATGGCCTGCGGCTTGCCGCTTGATCCCAGGAAGCCCGTGACCTTGGGCGTGTTCTTGACGAGGTGGTAGACGTCGTCGTTCAGGTGCAGCTTGGCGAGGACGTAGCCGGGCATCGTCTTGCGCTCGACCTGAACCTTCTTGCCGCGCTTCACCTCGGTGATGGTCTCGGCGGGGACCTGCACGTCCTCGACGAGCTGCGAGAGACCCATGCGCTCGGCTTCCGAGAGGATGGATTCCTTCACCTTGTTCTCGAAGCCGGAGTAGGCGTGGATGATGTACCAGCGGGCCATTTTAGTCTCTTGTCCTAGATGATCACAGCAGCGACAGCAGCGAGCTGACGATCCAGCCGAACAGCGCGTCCACGCCGAGGAAGAACGTCGCGAGCAGCACAGTCATGATGCCGACGAAGATCGCCGTCGTCACCGTCTCCTGGCGCGAGGGCCAGTGGATCTTGCGCGCTTCCACCTGGACCTGGCGCATGAATTCGCCGGGAGTAGTCTTGGCCATCTTTACGTCGCTCTCTCGTCGCTTGCCGATGCCCGGGGGAGGTCCGGGCGCGAAATTCTCGTGTCTTCCGGCTAGGGGCCATCGCCGCCCCGACCGAGGTCGGGAGGGGCTTCAGAAAGTCCGCTTGTCGGAAGGAAACCGCGACTTAGCTTCCGTCGGCCGGATTTGCAAGGTCCACCACGTTCGGCAGCCGCGCGAGGAAAGAGTTGGGCGTGGAGTAGACGACGTGCGCCCCGTCCGGAATGCCGACCGGCCGCTTGTCGCCGATGTACCAGAGGTAGTCGGCATGGCGCGCGGGCTTGAACTTGCGCAGGTCGATCCGCTGGCGGGGCGAATAGAGGATGCGCTGAGTGGGATCGTTGAAGCGATAGCGCGTCTCGCGCATCGAAAGCATGTGGACGTCGGGCAGCGCGAAGTTCGAGTTCTCCATCGAACTGCGGCGCACCACCGCCATCGAACCGAAATGCTCGAACGGGCCGAAGAGCCATTGCGTGCGCGGGATGCCCACGGCGGTGGCCACGCGCGCGCCTTCGGGCACGTGGTCGAGCGCGCCGATCATCTGGCGCGCGACCTGCGCGTCCTGGTACCACACCACGCTCGTCACCGCGATGCGCGAGGTGAACAGCAGGCCGGCAAGCGCCAGACCCCAGCGCGGCACCGGCCAGTCGATCGCGAGGCAGGCGACCAGCAGCGCGGCCGTGCTCAGGCGATAGTCGGCATAGTCGCCGCCGAAGATCTGGCGAGGCACGACAAGGGTCAGGATCAGCAGGATCAGCGCCGCCCAGCCCACCCGTCCATCGAAGCGGCGCAGCGCCAGCGCGGCCACGAGGACCGCCAGCACGAGGCACAGGCTGGTGATGTCGAACACCTGGTCGTAGCTGCGCATCGCCTTGTAGAGAATGCTCCACTTGTACTCCAGGACGCCCCAGCGTCCGTACGAGACCTTGGAGTTCGCGCCCATGCCCAGCAGCATCGGCAGAAGCGGGAAGACCAGCGGCCAGGGCTTGAGGAAGGGACGCCAGTCGAGCCACGAGCGGCGGCGCGACCATTCGTAGCCGAACACCAGGACGCCCATCACGCCCCAGCCCGAGACGTGGCAGATCCACACCACGAAGCCGACCGGCACCATCGCCGCCCAGCGCCAGCGCCAGCCCTCCAGCCGCACCCAGCCCGCGAAGGCGAAGAGCGCGAAGGCGACCGACAGCGAATAGTTGAGGAAGCCCATCAGGAACGAGGGCGACCAGATCATCGCGAAAGCCAGGATCGCGCCCACGCCCACCCGCTTCCTGAGGCTCCACTCGACCGCCATGATCGCCATGCCGGTCAGGAAGGGAATGGCCGCGACGATGAAGCGCCCCGCCTCCTCCAGGCCCAGCAGCGGGGTGAGCGGCACCATCAGCAGCTCGGCGCCAAGGTTGCCGGTCCACTCCCATTTGAACAGGAAGTAGCGGGTCAGGAACGGATCGTGCCCATGATCGAGCATGATCTTGTATCCCGCGAGGTGCGAGGGATAGTCGGTCATCTGCGGGGTCCAGGCGACCAGCACGGGGAGCATCGCCAGGCACGAGAGCACGAAGCCCAGCCATGCCGCCTCATGACGGGTCCGGCGGTAGGCCTCGCTTGTGCGGAAACGGCTCTCGCCGGAATGCGGCGGCTCGGCTTCAGGATGCGCGCTGGCGTGCATGTACGACTGGATCTTTCCCGCTGTGCCCGATCCGGCAGACGCGACGCAAACGACCTGGCCGCGTCCGAATCGGCGGACGGGTTCTCCTAGTCCGCGCGAGGCAATTGGCAAGGCGCGCGATGCTAGCGACGCCCGTTGCCCGCCGCAATCCACCCGCGGGATCGACAGCGACCCACCCGGATGTGCCCCGAAGGGGCGATTATCGCGATCTTGTGAAAATGCTGGCAGGAGTGGAGGGACTCGAACCCACGGCCCTCGGTTTTGGAGACCGATGCTCTACCAACTGAGCTACACTCCTGCGGGCGGAGGTGCCTCTAGATGGGCCGGCTGCGGATTACAAGCGGCGATTGCAACATTCCTGACAGAGGTGCTCAGGCCAGATGCTGACCAGCCCCATTTCCCCTTGTCGCCCGCCTCTGCTACGAGCTGCTCTTTCGCCAGGGACATGACCGTGCACGCCCCCCGATCCGAACCGATCATCGAGCCTGAGCTCCTGATGCTGGCCTATCGCAGCGGGATCTTCCCGATGGCGGACAGCCGCGAGGATCCCGAGATCTTCTGGATCGAGCCGCGCCTGCGCGCCATCCTGCCGCTGGACGGCCTCCACGTCTCGCACTCGCTGGCCAGGAACCTGCGCCGCGAGCGATTCACCGTCACGTGCAACCGCGCCTTTTCGCAAGTCATGGACGCCTGCGCCGCCCCGCGCCGCGTGCGCGAGGGAGACGAAGGCGGAAGCTGGATCAGCCATCGCATCCAGGCAAGCTACGAGAACCTTCATTTCCTCGGCCACGCGCACTCGGTCGAGGTGTGGCAGGGCGAAGGCAGCGACCGCGAACTGGTGGGCGGGCTCTACGGCGTGGGGTTCGACCGTGTGTTCTGCGGCGAATCGATGTTTTCGCGCGCCAGTGATTCGTCGAAAGTGGCGCTGGCCTGGCTCGTCGCGGCGCTGCGACGCGGCGGCGCCAGCCTGCTCGACTGCCAGTTCATGACCCCCCATCTCGCCTCGCTCGGCGCAGTGGAGATGCCGCAGAAGCGCTATCTGGCCCTGCTGCGCCAGGCCCAGGCAGAGCCCGTGCGCCGCCCGGCTCAGTTCGCCAGCGGCTCCTCGACCGGTTCCGGATCGGCGTCCACGGCGGGAGGTGGTGGAGCGGATGGCGCGCCAGCGGACGGCGTGGCCGCCGGCGAAGGTGTAGCGGCGGGCGAGGTGCTGGCGCTGCCCGATGCCTTTGCCGCCCTGCTCGCCGATGCCGCGTCCTGCGGGCTCGCTTCCTCGCCGGGGAAGCTCATCGCACAGGCCTTCACCCAGACGTCATAGACCGGGTGCTCGACCACGTTGACCGACGGGTTGTTCTTGAACAGCCAACCCGAGAACACCTTGCGCCACGCCAGTTTCTCGGCCGTGGTGCGCCGCTCCTCGACGAACACCTGGACGAAGGCGCCCTCCTCCTGCGGCCGCTCCCAGGGAAGCGACTTCTCGCACGTGGCGACCTTGACGACGAGGTTGCCCAGCCGGCGCGATTCGCCCGGCTTCATAATCAGGTCCTGCGTAAGGTTGTTGCGCTTGTTCAGCACGCCAAGCGTGACCACGCGGTCCTTGTTGGGCGTGCCGACCTGCTGCCCGCGGGCGGCCTGCGCAGGACCTGCCTGCATACCGGCGATGACGTCCGGAACCCCGGTGTCCTGCGCTTCGGGCTCAGGCTCGCCGGTTCCGCAGGCGGCGAGCGCCGCAGACGCGGACAGCGCGAGGAAAGCCCGCCTCCGAATCATTCCCGGTGCCTCAGGCGTCCGGGGACCAGGCTTCGTAGTCGCCGGTAGCGGCGGCGCGCACGCCGCCCCGCTCCAGCGCGCCCTGCGGACGGTAGGCCTTCCCGGTTCCGGTGGCGTTGGGCGTATAGTCCACTTCCCAGATGCGCGGGGCCGGCAGGTGGCTTTCGGGAACGCCGTCGTACGAGTGGTGCAGCCAGCCGTGCCATTCGGACGGCACGTTGCTGGCATCGTTGGCCCCTGCGTAGATCACCCAGCGGCGCTCGTAGCCTTCGGTGGTGACGGCCTTCTTGTTCTTGGAGCGGTAATACTTGTTACCTTGCGCGTCGGTGCCGACGTGCTCGCCGTTGCGCGAGCTCCAGAGCGAGGTGCCGATGGTGGCGCCGTCCCACCAGGTGAAGATCTTGGACAGGATTCCCATGTGCGGCGCACTAGCCTTTATGCCCCCCGGAAGGCAAGCGCATTGAGGCCCGCGCGGGGCGAGATATCCGCCGCCGCGCCTGCCCTTACCAGCTGACCTTGTCGCCCGGCTTGATGCCGAGCTGCGCCGCGCGGCCGCCGTTCAGCTCCAGGACCGCAGACGTGACACCCGTCGAGGACACCGGACTCTCGTCATAAGGCTGGGCATTGGCGGCGATGTTGAGGATGCGGTGGTCGGTGCCAACGAAGATGATGTCGAGCGGGATCACGGTGTTGCGCATCCAGAACGAGGCGGGACGCGGCGGCTTGTTCACGAAGACCATGCCCTCGTCCGCACCCATCTGCGTGCGGAACATCAGGCCCTTCGCCTGCTCCTGCGGCGTGGTCGCGACCTCTACCCGGAAGGCATGCGTTCCGTTCGCCGACTTCACGCTGAGCGGGATGATCGCGAGGCCCGATTCGGGATGGCGCGCGGCCGATGCCGACGACTTCGCGGAGGGCTTGGCGTCAGCGGGCGCGCCGCCCTGCGAGCAGGCTGCGAAGGCGAGCAGCACGGCGGCCGCAAGGCCCGTGCGGGAAGTATGGGTAAGGCGCAATCAATCGTCTCCGAAATCCGACTCGGCCCACTCCTCGAGCAGGTCCATGTCGTCGCTCTCCACGATCCTGCGCGCGATGTCGAGCGGATGGCCCGCGCGCAACATGGCGGCAAGCTGGCGGTCGCGTCGCCGGGGGTCGGCGGCTGCCTCGGTGCCGGACGGCGCGAAAGGGCCGAACCGGCGGCGGCGTGCAAGCACCAGCGCGGCACGGCGCTGCTCGCCGCTGCCGGGCCGCTCCATGGCGCGAAGGTCCTCGCTCACCCCCGCCTGCCCCAGCGCCTCGCCCACGCGCCTGGCACCGTAACCACGCCGCAGGAGACTGCCCGCCTTCATGTGCGCCCATGCCGCGTCGTCGACATAGCCGAGCGCGGCATAGCGGGCGACCAGCTCGTCCAGCGCGGGCGGCGCGTCCTCGCTGCTCC
Organism: Novosphingobium silvae; assembly: GCF_009856825.1. Taxonomy (GTDB): domain Bacteria; phylum Pseudomonadota; class Alphaproteobacteria; order Sphingomonadales; family Sphingomonadaceae; genus Novosphingobium; species Novosphingobium silvae. Next base: position 283,981 of record NZ_WVTD01000003.1, read on the forward strand.
AGCCCCGCTCCCTCAGCTTGCGCTGCAGATAAAGGCGCAACTTCGCTTGCGTCGTCGCGAAGCGCGCGACATAGGCGAGCGCCAGTTCCTCGATGCGGGCGGGGTTCAGGGGGGGCGGTCCATCGCGGTCCTGCCTTCGGTGGCTGGGCTGAAACGGCCCCTCATTGCGACGCTTGTCCGACATGCTGCCCTATTCGTGCCACACTCGGGCAGGATTGGGGAGAGTGCGCGAGACCGTGATGGGGCGAAATGCAGCTAGCTCAGGTTCAGGTAGATCCGGCTAGAGGCACCGGTCTCGCGAAGTTTGCGGTATAACAACAACGGGTTACTATTATGGCCGACACCATCAGCATGGTGCCGAATACGGGTCAGGCACTTGCACCGACCCCCAACGAGGACGCGCTGGAGCGCATCTTCGCCGATTTCGGCACGTTCGGCGATGCGCTGGACTATGCCGCGAAGGGTCGGCGCGGGTTCAACTTCCATGACCCGCGCGGCACGCTGACGCGCGTCTATCCCTTCAGCGAGCTGCGCAAGGACGCGCTCAGGATCGCCCATGCGCTCGTCGCGCGGGGCATCGCCAAGGGCGACCGCGTGGCCCTCATCGCCGAGACCGGCGCAGACTTCGCGGCCCTGTTCTGCGGCGTCGTCTATGCCGGCGCATGGCCGGTGCCGCTGCCGCTGCCGACCAGCTTCGGCGGCAAGGACAACTACATCGACCAGCTTTCGGTCCAGCTTTCCAGCTCGGACCCTGTCCTGCTCGTCGGCCCGGACGAGATCGCCGCGATGACGCAGGCCGCGGCAGAACGCCAGGGCTGCGGTCACGCGACCTGGGCCGATTTCGCCAACCAGATCGCCAACGGCGAGGCTCCCGAGGTCGACCTGCCGAAGGCCGATCCGGACGACATCTGCTACCTGCAGTATTCCTCGGGCTCCACCCGTTTCCCGCACGGCGTGGCAGTCACGCACCGCTCGCTGCTCTCCAACCTCACCAGCCATAGCCACGCCATGCAGCTGGAGCCGCAGGACCGCTGCATCTCCTGGCTTCCGTGGTACCACGACATGGGCCTGGTCGGCTGCTTCCTGTCGCTGATCGCCAACCAGGTCTCGGGCGACTACCTGAAGACCGAGGATTTCGCCCGCCGTCCGCTGGCATGGCTGGATCTCATCACCCGCAACCAGGGCACGTCGATCTCGTACTCGCCTACGTTCGGCTACGACATCTGCGCGCGCCGCATCTCCAGCCAGAGCCCGGTGAGCGATCGGTTCGACCTGTCGCGCTGGCGTCTTGCCGGCAACGGCGCCGACATGATCCGCCCCGACGTGATGCAGAACTTCGTGAACGCCTTCGCGGATGCGGGCTTCAAGGCCTCGGCGTTCCTTCCCAGCTATGGCCTTGCCGAAGCGACGCTGGCGGTCACCGTCATGCCGCCGGGCGAAGGCATCCGGGTCGAGCTGGTCGAGGAAGAGCGCCTTTCCGGCTCTCCGCGCGACCTCTCGCGCCCGGCCCGCTACCGCGCCATCGTCAACTGCGGCAAGGCCGTGCGCGACATGGAAGTGGTGATCCGCGGCGAAGACGGCGGCAAGCTGGGCGACCACAAGATCGGCAAGGTCTGGTGCCGCGGCACCTCGGTCATGCATTCTTACTTCCGCGACCCCGAAGCGACGGCCGCCTGCCTTGTCGACGGCTGGCTGGATACGGGCGACATGGGCTACATGGCCGATGGCTACCTGTTCATCGTGGGACGCGCGAAGGACATGATCATCATCAACGGCAAGAACCACTGGCCCCAGGACATCGAGTGGGCGGTGGAGCAGCTGCCGGGCTTCAATCACGGCGACATCGCCGCCTTCTCGGTCGAGACCGACAACGGCGAGGAAGCCCCCGCCGTGCTGGTCCATTGCCGCGTTTCCGATCCCGTCAAGCGCCTCGAACTGCGCGACATGATCCGCGACAAGGTTCGCTCCATCACCGGCATGAACTGCGTGGTCGAACTGGTGCCGCCCAAGAGCCTGCCGCGCACCAGCTCGGGCAAGCTGAGCCGCGCCAAGGCCAAGAAGCTCTACCTCTCGGGCGAGATCGAGCCGTTCAACCTGGCGGCCTGATCCCGCTCCGACACGAAGACAGCAAAAGGCAGGGACCTCTCCCACGAGGTTCCTGCCTTTTTGGCGTCCGGGCCGCGTGAGCAGAGCGTGGGGCCGCTGGGCGGGAACACCCGGGGCGGCTGCGGTTTTCTACCGAACCATGCCATCCGAAAGGTTCTCGAAAGCGCCCTACGGCATCGATGCCTACCACTGCGATGTCGCGCGCTTCGCCCGGTTCCGTACGCCGCTCGCCATCGTCCTGTTCATCGTCGTGCTCGGAAGCGGCCTGTTCGGCTTCCTTGGCGGCGGGGGTTCCAGCACCGTCGCGTACGTCTCGCCTTCCGCGCGGGTCGTGGTCGAGCACGAGCCGATCCTGCGCAGCGGCAACTGGTTCGAGACCACTCTCACCATCACGCCCTCGCGCGATATCGAGGATCTCGTCATGGCCGTCGACCAGCCGCTCTGGCGCGGCATGAGCATCGACACCATCGCGCCCGACGCCGAAAGCGCCGAAGGCCTCGACGGAACCTACAGCTACCACTTCGGCCCGGTAAAATCCGGCGAAACCCTCCGGATCAAGTTCGACGGACAGATCCAGCCGCGCGCCTTTCGCCGGCTGCGCGGTGACATCACCATCGCGGACGACAAGGAATATCTCATGGCGATCCCGCTCTCGATCACGGTGCTGCCCTGATGGAGATCGTGATCCGCGCCTCCGTCATGTTCCTGCTGGTCTACGTGCTGCTGCGCCTGATGGGGAAGCGTGAACTGGGCCAGATGGCGCCGTTCGAACTGGTTTCCCTGATCGTCATGGGCGACCTGATCCAGCAGGGGGTGACGCACCAGGACTTCTCTCTGACGGGCGCAGGGCTGGCGATCGTCACTTTCGCAGCCTGGAGCTTCGTGCTCAGCCTCATCGCCCACCGCATGCCGAAGATGCGCCGCGTGCTCAAGAGCCGCCCGGTGGTGCTGGTGCGCGACGGCCGGCTGCTTTCCGACAATCTCAACGAAGAGCGGATCGACAACGACGAGCTTGCGATCGAGATGCGCCTTGCCGGCATATCGGGGCTGCACCAGATCGCATGGGCCATCCTGGAGCCGGAAGGCAAGATCAGCTTCATCCGCAAGGACGATGCCGATCCCGACCCGCGCACCGGCGAGGACGCGCAGATCGCCTGACGATCACGGAGCCCGGCCCTGTTCCTCGCCTTCGTCTCCGTCCTGCCAGCGCGGCATTGGCGGAAGGGCCAGCAGCAGCGCCCCGCCCAGCGCGCAGGCGAGCGCACCCGCCCACAGGAACGGCTCGTAGCTGCCCGCCTTGTCGTAAATCTTTCCGGCGATCCACGGTCCAAGACCCGACGCGAGCGCCACCAGCGCCGACATCACGCCGTAGATCATCCCGAAGTTGCGCATCCCGGCATATCCGGCGGTCAGGAAAGCGGTGATCTGCGTTTTCGAGCCTGCCGCATAGCCGTTGACGACAAGCGCGAAGACTAGCGCGGGCGCCGAGTCGAGCCACCAGATGAGCACCGCGAAGGTGACTGCCGTCACCCCCATCGTCAGGCTGCCCGTCCAGTTGGGGCGAAACCTGTCGAGCAGCGCCCCCGTCACCAGCTTGCCCACGATCCCGGCGATCCCGCCAAGCGAGAGCAGCCACGCGGCCTGGGAACGCGGCACCCCGGATTCCGTCAGGATCGGGAAGAGGTGCATCGCCAGTCCGATCGTCATCGCCATGACGACGAAGGAGGAAATCGCCACCTGCCACAAGGCCACGCTGCACAGCGCCTCTCCCCGCCCGAGACCCGGAGGGCGGGCCCGGGCTGGCTTGCCCGCATCGGCGACGCCTCGCGAGGCTCCTTGCTCGCGGCCCGCCTTGCGGTCATCCGGATCGGACAGGAACAGCCAGCACAGCACGAGCGTCACACCGCCCCATCCCAGCCCGAACCAGATGTAGGCCGCGCGCCAACCGAAGCTCTCGATCAGGAAATTGCCGAGGGGCGGCACCAGCGTCTGCGCGATCGCCGGCCCGGTGACGGCGAGGCCCAGTGCAAGTCCCCTGCCCCGCACGAAGGTGCCGGCCACCGCCGTCGTCCAGATCGTTGACTTGATACTGGTCAGGATGAAGCCGAAGATCACCCACATCACCACCCACTGCGTCTTAGAGCCCGTCGCGGCGGCGAACATGCAGGTGGCGGCCATCGTGATTGCGACTCCCGGCAACCCCAGCCTGCGCGAGCCGAACCGGTCGATCAGAACGCCGTAGAAAGGCGAAAGCAGCGCGGTCACCGCGGTTGCGATCGCCGGGCCCATGGAAAGCGTGGCGCGGTCCCATCCGAAGGCGCGCTCCAGCGGCGCGATGAACAGCCCGGTCGCGGAAAGCAGCACCGAGAAGAACGAGAAGCCCGCCATCGCCGCAACGATGACGGGCCAGCCGCGCTTCCATTCGTCCCGCACGCCGCCCGCCGACGCCGCCTCAGCCCAGGTCCTCATCCCGCTCTCCTCTTGTGGAGGCGAGACTAGGGCAATCCGGGCGATCTCCAACCGCCGGGACGATGGCGCGCGCGTGGCGGATCAGATTTCGCGGTGCAGTTCGAGATAGTCACTGGGGATGCGCAGCGCCTTCGCCGCCACCTGGGTCTCGCGCAGGAACAGCACCAGAGCAATCAGCAGAAGCACGATGGAGGCCAGGAACGTCATCGCGGCCGCCGTATGCCAGTCAAACCCGCTGATGCCCGATAGGAACAGGATCGCGACCGTCACGCCAATCGCCAGGCCGGAAAGCACCATCATGCGAACCGCGTGGGTGATGAGCGTCATGCGCCGGTGGACAAGCCGCAGTTCGTTGACGACCATGTCGTGCTGCGGCCCTTCGGTGGTGCCGTGGCGCTCCTGCAGCGTCCGCGCGCGGTCCACCACCCGGCCGAGGCGGGTCGAGAGGATGTTGAGGATATTGCCGATGGCCACCAGCACGAACACCGGGGTCAGCGCCAGTTGAATGGTCTGTACGATCATGTCGCCGTGCATGGCGGATTATTCCGGTACGGCACAGGCCCTGGCGAGAAGGCACGCGATGTTATCCGCGAAATCGACATCGGAAAGGCGCGCGGCAAGGCCGCAGTTCCCCGGCGCGATCGCCTCTCCGGCGATGCGGACCTCGCCCTCGCGCGGGATCACCAGCAATGGCCCGGCGTAACGCGACGCGACATCGCCGGAAGGTGCGCCGGCAACCTGGTCCAGCAGGAACAGCGGCCCGTCCGCGAGCGTCATCGAACCGCGCGCGGGCACATGGGCATGGTAGCGCTCGACCGGATAGGGTTCGCCCTTCGACACGGCTACGCCCTCGTCAAGGTGCAGTTCCCTTGGGCGGCCATAGTCGTAGAGGCGATAGGTGATGTCGCTGTTCTGCTGCACCTCGATCAGGCTGATGCCTGCGCCGATGGCATGAACGGTATTCGCCGGAATGTAGAAGAAGTCGCCGGGCGCGACGTCGTGCCAGTGCAGCATCTGCTCGATCGAGCCGTCGAGAGCGGCGGCGCGCATCGTCTCGGGCGAGACATGCTCCCGAAAGCCCATGCCCAGCTTCGCGCCGGGCTGCGCATCGAGGATCAGCCAGCATTCTTCCTTGCCCTGGCGGCCAAGGCCCTTGGCCATGGTCTGCGCATCGCTCGGGTGGACCTGAACCGAAAGCGCTTCGCTGGTGAAGATGTACTTGACCAGAAGCTCGCTTACCTGTTCGGGCGGCTCGAACCAGATTTCGCCTATGCGGCGGCCTTCGGGTGCGCTGAACGGCGCCGGGAGGACATCCTTGCCCCAGGGCTTTTCGACCTCCCGGGTCGGCAGCAGCGCGCTCATCGCATCATGCTCACTGGTTCACGGCTCCCGACAGCTTGCCGACCTTCTGAACACCCGAAACGGTGGTGACCATGATGTCGTTCCCGTCGACCACGACGATCACGTCCTGAAGGCCGACGACCGAGACGCGGGGCCCGTCGCTATCGACAAGGACATTGCGACATTCCACCATCTCGACCTCGCCGGTGCCGCGTACCGAGTTTCCGTTTTCGTCACGATCCAGCGCCTCGTGGAGGGCATGCCAGTTGCCGATGTCGGACCAGTTCATGTCGGCGGGCACCATCGCGGCGCGCTTGGTGTTTTCCATGACGGCATAGTCCACGGATTCGCTGGGCACCTGCGCGAACAGTCCGGCGTCGGGATGGAAGCGCTGCCCTTCCTGGCGTCCATCGGCAACAGCGGCTGCCACGCCCTGCGCGATGAGCGGGCGGTGCGCCTCGAGTTCAGCAAGGAAATCCCTGACGCGAAAAGCGAAGATGCCTCCGTTCCAGGCGTAAATACCCTCGGCCAGAAAGGCCTTGGCGCGTTCGAGATCCGGCTTTTCGACGAACTGGGCCGTCCGGAAGGCGGTGTCGGAGATCGCCTCTCCCCGCTTGAGATAGCCATAGCCGGTTTCGGGAGCGGTCGCCTCGATCCCGAAGGACACGAGCCACCCTTCTTCCGCCAGCTCCGCGGCCGCCCTTGCAGCGACTGCGAAGACATCCGAATTGCCGATGTGGTGATCGCTCGGGCAGACGAGCATGATCGCGTCTTCGGGCAGGCGGCATGCGGCGAGCGCGATGGCCGCCGCCGTGTTGCGGGCGGCCGGCTCGACAATGACCTGCGCGCCATCGACCGTGCCGAGCTGCGCCTCGACGAGTTCGAGGTGCTTGTGGCCGGTAACCACGACAGGCGCGGCAAAGCCACCCTCGGCCGGGCAGCGCAGCAGCGCCGCTTCGAACAGCGTCTTGTCGCCGATGAGCGGAAGGAAGGGCTTGGGCTTGGCGGCACGGCTGCGCGGCCAGAGGCGCGTGCCGCTGCCTCCGCAGAGGATCACGGGAACGATCGTGGGCATGGGTTCTCGCTCGTGGAATACGGGCCGGGAGTGGTCCGAATCATTAGTCGGTGTGTGCTGCATTGCAACGTTGAAGGTTGATAGGCCATTCAGTAAAACCACCGCTGCTTCCAACGGTAGACAGCCGATACGGCCATTCCGGAGGCATCGCGCGCCGGCCGGAACCGGAAGCGCTCGCTGGCAAGGCGGCAGGTGATCGCATCGGCCTCGCTATCGGGACTTGGCTGGACGACGCGGCACCCGGACACCCTGCCATCGGGGCCGACCGAAAGGTCGATGATCACAGAGGAACCGATGCGCCGTTCGCGTGAGGCGCGCGGATAGTCGCGGGCGGAGTTGATGTCTCCGGCGATCTTCGCCGCCGGCATCGCCGCGCCGCCACCGCCGCGCCCGTTCCCCGCACTGCCTGCTCCGAGGCCGGCACCGACGCCGCCGGCTCCGGCTCCCGCCCCCGTCTCTTGCGCTCCCGCCTGGTCGGCCGCGCCCGTGCCTTCCACAGGCGGTGCCTGCGTGGGCTTCAGCACGAGCGGAACTGCGGGCGCGGCGACATCGCGCGGCTCTGCCTTGCGTCCGGGCGCGCCGGCTGCTCCCGACCTTTCCGGCACAGCGCGAGCTACCGGACTGGCAGCTGGAGAAGGCTCAGGCGCGGGGGGCGTGGGCGGCACATCCAGTTCCACCGTGAAGGCGCTGGTCGCCGCTCGCACGGCGCGGGCGGCAAACTCGGGAGTGAAGGCCCGCACGAGCGCCGCCACCACGACCACGTGAACCGCCAGCACGGCACCTGCAATGCGCCATCGCGGACGCCATCCTGGTCGCCACCCGGAGCTCCGCTGCAGATACCCCCGGACGGAACTGCGCGGATCACGCATCTGCAAAGCGATCATGGCTCCCGCAGCGCTGCGGCGAAGCTTCGGGCGGCCTCTTTGACAAGACCCTGCCCTCGGATCACTCCTGTTGCCGACGCCGCGTTCGCATATGCGACGCAGTGACTGTCGCCTGCAATGGGGAGATGCGCGATGCAAGGCACGTTCGAACCTGTTCAATGTTACCACGACGGCGTGACCCTCGATGGGTTCGCAGCGCGCCCCGAAAGTGGTGAAACTCATCCCGCCGTGATGATGTTCCCTGGCGCCGCCGGTCCGGGGCCGAGCTTCCGCGCGGCAGCCCGTGAACTCGCGCGCAAGGGCTGGCTGGTGGTGGAGGCGGACATGTACGGCAAGGGAGCTGACCTCTCTACGCCGCAGGCCGCCGGCATCCATTTCGCCGAGCTTCTGAAGCAGCCGCACATCATTCGCGAGCGGGCGGTCGCCTGGTTCGAGGCGGTTCGAGCGATGCCCAGGGTCGATGCGGCGCGGATCGCGGCGATTGGGTACTGCTTTGGCGGCAGGTGCGTGCTGGAACTTGCCCGCAGCGGCGCGGCCGTGCGCAGCGTCTCGGCCTTTCACGCGCTGCTCACCACCCATGCCCCGGCCAGGGAAGGCGAAGTGTCCGCCCATGTTGCCGTCTGGGCCGGCGGGCGGGACCCCTATGCCCCCGTTTCCGAGTTCGACTCCCTGCGCGCGGAACTCGACCGGGCGGGCGTGGACTACCAGGCCACTCTGTTTTCACAGGCCCGGCACGCCTTCACCGACCCGGATCATGACGGTATCGCCGAGGGGATATCGTATGACCCGACGGCGCACAGGATTGCCTGGAGCGGCACTCTGGCGCTCCTTGAAGCCACGCTGGCGGGGTGAAATGCTGAACACCTGTTACAAATACGTCACAAGGTCATTTCAAAATTCACTCTAGCAGCATGGTTTTCGCCCCGGCGAACTGAAGCTGCCCGAGTTATTCTTGCAAACGGACGTGAGAGCCGTACTGTTTGCCTAGCCAAGAACGATGTCGGTATTCGGCACGCACGGGAGAAGAAAAGAAGCCGGGAGCAGTCGCACGTGGCACAGCCATGTTGCGGCACAGTAAAGCCGCCCGGCCACCATCCTGAAATCCGAATAATGACAGTAATCCGTGCGGACCGGAACACCGGCCGCGCCACGGCTTCGCTCGGCTCACGATGAGAACATAGTTTCCGGAGGAGAGGAACAGTCATGACGACCAGGATTTTCAGGACGGCGTTGATGCTGGGCGCGGCATTCGGCGGAGGCTGGGCCGCTCCGGCGCTGGCGCAGAGCGCGGGCGCGATCAACCCGGGCGACATCATCGTCACCGCGCGCCGCACCGAGGAACGCCTGCAGGACGTTCCCATCTCGATGACCGTCTACAGCGGCGACCAGATCCAGCAGCGCAACATCGCCGTCGCCTCCGATCTTGCGACCTTCACGCCCTCCCTTTCGGTCAACACGCGCTACGGACCTGAAAAGGCGACATATTCCCTCCGCGGCTTCAATCAGGACGCGTCCACCGCGCCCACGGTGGGCGTCTACTTCGCCGATGTCGTGGGTGTTCGCGCGCAGGGCGGCACGGCTGGCGGCAACACCGTGGGCGCGGGCACCTTCACCGATCTCCAGAACGTCCAGGTGCTGAAAGGACCGCAGGGCACGCTTCAGGGCCGCAACACCACCGGCGGCGCCGTGATGCTGGTGCCCGCCAAGCCCACCGACCTGCTGGAAGGCTCTGTCGAGGGCACTTACGGCAATTACGACCAGATGCGCCTACAGGCGGTGTTCAACGCCCCGCTCGCCGATACCTTCAAGGTGCGCCTCTCGCTCGACCGCAACAAGCGTGACGGTTACATGAAGAACCGGTCAGGCATCGGACCGGACGACTACAACGACGTGGACTATCTCTACGGCCGCCTCAGCATTGTCGCCGACCTGACGCCAGAGCTCGAGAACTACACGATCTTCCACTACAGCCGCTCGGACACGAACGGCTATGCCTCGCGCTACGCGTTCTGCGACCGCGACCCGGCCTCCCCGCTCACCGGCGGCAACCTGACGCGCTATTACACCGCGCTTGCCGCATGCGACCAGATCGACCGCCAGAGCGCGCGCGGCGACGGCCGGCTCGACGTGGAAGTGGGCAACCCCAATCCGCGCATGTTCATCCGCCAGTGGCAGGCGATCAACACCACGACCTGGCAGGCAAGCGATACTCTCACGATCAAGAACATCGTAAGCTACGGCGAGTATCGCGAGCAGAGCCAGTTCCAGCTCTACAGCGACAACTTCTTCGTGCCCGACAACTCGGTCACCCGGTTCTTCGCATCCCGCGGCGGGCCGCTGCCCGGGCAGCGCTTCGATTATGTCCAGCTCGGCACTCAGCCCGGCTACGAAGCAGCGGCGCAATCCACGACCACCGAGGAACTGCAGTTGCAGGGCCGCTCCGCCGACGGCAAGTTCAACTTCGTCGTGGGCGGCTATCTCGAATGGAGCCGCCCGATCGGCTACAACCAGCAGCGCACCGGCATCTACGGCAACTGCATCGATCCTGGCACGCTGGACTGCACCGGCGGCCTCCCGCTGGTGCCGGTCGCTCCCGGCGTCACTTTGCCGGGCGCGATCATCTCGGAGTCGCGGACCCGCTTCGACTTCGACAACCACGGCGTCTTCGCGCAGGGCACCTACAACTTCACCGAGCAGCTCTCGCTCACTCTCGGCGGGCGCTGGACCTTCGACAAGATCGACGGCTACTCGGAAAGCAACCGGCGCGTTCTGGCGACGATCCCGGGTGCCGGGACGATCGTGGCGAACTGGGTCTGCAACGATGTGCTGAACCACCCCACGGTGGACTTGAACGCCAACGGCGGCGACACTTCCGCCTGCGGCACGCGCATCGTCAACAAGTCGAACAAGCCGACCTGGCTTGCCGGGCTCGACTTCAAGCCCACGGACGACACGCTCGTCTACATCAAGTACGCGCGCGGCTATCGCCAGGGCACCGTCAACTTCACCAACCCCGGCCTTGAAACCGCGGCGCCGGAGAAGGTCGACGCCTATGAAATCGGTGCCAAGCTGACCTTCCGCGGCGCACTTCCCGGCTACTTCAACATCGCAGGCTTCTGGAACGACTTCTCGGACCAGCAGGTCTTTGGCGCGCTTATTGCCAAGGAAGGCAGCGGGCTCACGGGTGGCGCGGCGATCATCAACGCAGGCAAGTCACGCATCCGCGGCGTCGAGGTGGACGCGGGCGTGACGCCGGTGGAGGGACTGCGGCTCTCGGCAGGCTACACGTATCTCGACACCGAGCTGAAAGAGCTGATCCCGCCCACACTCACGCCCGACAGCCCCTTCGAGGCGATCATCCCGCGCGGCGAGGTTGGTGGGCCGCTCACTTACTCTCCCAAGCACAAGCTGACGCTTTCCGGTGACTATTCGGTGCCGCTCGGCGAAAACGTGGGCGAACTGAACCTCGGCGTGATCTATACCTACACCTCGAGCCAGTACGTGGACGGCAACAATAAGATTCCGGCCTACAGCCTGCTCAACCTGAACCTTGGCATCACCGACGTGGGTGGCACCGGCTTCGACATCGTCGCCTTCGGCCAGAACGTGACCAACAAGAAGTACCGCACCTCTTCGGGCGGCGGATACGAATCATCGGGCATCGGCGATTTCATGTACGGATCGCCGCGCATGTACGGCGTGCGTCTGCGCTACGCCTTCGGACAATGACCTCGACAAGAGCCTGCGCGCGTACCGAGTAGCGCGCAGGTTCCCGTGGCCGCACCGGCCGGACTAGCCACGCCCCATGAGGGCGTGGCTTTTTCCTTGCGCATCAGGCCAGCCCGAGCATGCCGAAGCTGTCGTGGCGCATCACCGCCTTGCCCAGCCGCTCGACGAACTGGACGATGACCGGCGGATCGACGCGCCGGGTGATCGCCCAAAGGTAATAACCGTAGACCACGCTCTCGCGGTATTGCGCCCAGGCGCTCTCCTCGTCAGGCATTGCCATGCCATGTCCGCGCATCATGGTGAGGTATTCCCCCATCAGGCGCCGCTCCTCCACCTCCGCCACCTCGACCGGCAGCACGGCATTGAGGTGGTACGCGACGTCGAGCGCCCAGCCGCCGCGCTGGAGAAGCTGCCAGTCGATCACGCCGATCCCCTCCGCCCCGCGGAAAACGTTGCCGGCGTGGGCATCGCCGTGGATCATGAACTGCGGCCGCCCGCCGTCGCGCGCGGCGAGTTCCGCCATCGCCGCCGCAAGGTTCGCCGCACTGCGCACGCGGGGGGACAGGTGGGTGCCGCGCGGACCGTCGAGCAGTTCCTGCAGCGCCTCGGGCGTCACATAGGTCATGCGCGCAAGCTCCGAGGCGCGCGGACGGATCCAGTCGGCACCGGACAGGAAGCTGCTGCGTGCATGGAGGCGCGCAAGCTGGTCGAGGCTGGCGAGCGCGTCGTCGGGAGTGAAGGGGTCGAGCGCCGAGCAGAATGTAGCGCCATCGACGATGAGATCGCGCATGATCGTCACTGCCTGCTGCCCGTCGCGGTCGATCACCGTGGCGAGGCAATCGGGCACGCGCACGTCAACAAGAGGCGCAACCTTGTTGTAGAACTCGGCCTCCAGAACGCAGGTGGGCCCTCCCCGCGCGGTCATCGCGTCCACGTCGAGCAGGCCCTTGAGGCACAGGCCGAGCGCCTGGCCATCGGCGAACGTCACTTCCATGCGCACCTTGGTGGCGACGGTGCGGATCACTTCCACCTGCCGCACATCCGTTATGGCCCGGCCCGCCGTGACCTCCGCCAGAGCCCGCGCAAGCCACGCCGCGTCGAGTGCGCCTTCCAGCGTTGTGGGCACCTCGATCTGCGGCTGCGACGGAACCTGCCTTTCCAGAACCTGAGACATGTCTTCTCCCTTCCCGCGATATCATCACCGTGGCTTGACCTAATTCGCCATTTCGTTCCATCCTTCGCAATACCGAATTTACTCGGTCACGCGTCAGTCGCCATGTCGAGCGTGCAAGGCGGGGCACAGGAGGGACAAAAGGCGATGGGCAAGCCGCTGCAGGGTATCAAAGCCGTCGAGGTCGCCATGTGGGCTTTCGTGCCCGCGTGCGGCGGAATGCTGGCGGATCTGGGGGTAGACATCGTCAAGGTGGAGCCGCCGAGGGGCGATCCCCTGCGCGGTCTTTCGATCGGGGGCATGGGCAAAGGCGCCATCGACTTCTCGTGGGAGAGCTACAATCGCGGCAAGCGTTCGGTCACGCTCGACCTCAAGCACGAGGAAGGGCGCGCGGTGCTCTACCGCCTGCTGGAGGATGCGGACGTATTCCTCACCAGCCTGCTTCCGCCGGCGCGGCGCGCGATGGGGATCGACGAGGACGCGATCCGCGCCCGTTTCCCGAAGCTGATCTACGCCAGCGGCAGCGCGCTCGGCCCAAGCGGCCCCGATCATGAGAAAGGCGGCTACGACGCGATTACCTTCTGGGCGCGCGGCGGCATCTCCTCCTCGCTCACAGAAGCCGAGGCCCTGCACCCGGTGGGGCCGCCGGGCCCAGCCTTTGGAGACACGCTGTCGGGAGCCATGCTTTCCGGCGCGATCTGCGCAGCGATTGCCAAGCGCGCGCTGACGGGCGAGGCGTCCAGCGTCGATGTCTCCCTGCTCGGCACCGCGCTCTGGTCGATGCAGCGCTACGTCTGCCAGGCGACGGCGGACAGAGTGCAGAAGTTCCCCAAGCCCGCCGCCGACAAGCCACACAACGTGCTGGTCGGCACTTACCGCACCTCAGACGGGCGGTTCCTGGCGCTCTGCATGCTTCAGGCCGACAAGTACTGGGCTCCCTTCTGCGAGGCGGCGGGACGCGCCGACCTTGCGACCGATCCGCGCTTCGCCGATGCCGCGGCCCGCCGCGAGAACATCTCCGCCTGCTACGCCGAGGTCACGACACTCTTCGCCAGCAGGCCCCTAGCGCAATGGAAGGACATCCTCTCGCGCCAGCAGGGCCAGTGGGACGTGGTGCAGGACGTCGGCGAGATGAAGGACGATGTGCAGGCCCTTGCCAACGGCTATCTCAAGCACGTGGACTGCCAGGACGGCACGCAGATCCCCATGGTAGGGCTGCCGATGGTATTCGACGGCGAGCCGCTGGCTTCCACCCGCTCCCCCGAACTCGGCGCCAACAGCGACGCCGTGCTTGCGGGCCTCGGCTACTCCGAAGAGCAGATCATCGACCTCAAGGTGCAGGGCGTGGTGCTCTGATGGTGTCGCCGCCTGCCCGCAAGTTGCCAAGGCTGGAGCCGGACACCGCCTTCTACTGGACCTGCGGCGCGGACGACGTGCTGCGCATCCAGCGCTGCGGCGATTGCGGCACTTGGCAGCACCCGCCCCTGCCGCTCTGCGCGCAGTGCCGCAGCGAGGCCGTCGCGCCCGAAACCGTTTCAGGCAAGGGCCGGCTTGCGAGCTATACCGTCAACCACGAACCATGGCTGCCGGGCCTTGCCGTGCCTTTCGTCTTCGGTGTCGTCGAACTGGCGGAACAGCCCGAGCTCTACGTCTTCTGCAACGTGCTGGCGGCGATAGGCCATGTAGCAGTGGGGATGGCGCTGACGGTGGAGTTCGAGCGGCACGAGGACGTCTGGCTGCCGATGTTCCGCGAGGAGCGGGCGTGACCGACCTTCCGGAGAAGCGGGTCTGCATCACCGGGGCCGCGCAGTCGCAGGTGGGCCGCCCCTCGCAGCGCAGCGCCCTGCAACTGACCGCCGACGCCTGCCTTGCCGCCATCGCCGACGCGGGGCTGCGGGTGGAGAACATCGACGGCATCGCCACTTATCCCGGCAAGAGCAGCGAAGGCGGCGGCATCGCGCCCGTCAGCCCTTCCGAAGCGGCGGCTGTGCTGGGCATCGAGCCGCGCTGGATCCTCGCCTCGGCCGAAGGCTTCAGCCACATGGCGCCGATCTTCAACGCGGTGACGGCGATCGCCTGCGGCCTTGCACGCCACGTGGTGGTGTTCCGCAGCGTCGCGCAGGCACAGGCCCGGGCGAGATCGCGCGCGTCCACCCTGATGGCAGGCCCGCGCGAGCGCGTGGACGGCAACAACGCATGGACAGTGCCCTACAACGCACTGTCGCCGATCAACACCTTCGCTCTCTATGCCCAAGCCTACTTCGCCAGGTACGGCGCTACCGAGGCGCAGCTTGGCGCCATCGCCGTGAACAGCCGCGCCAATGCCGCGCACAACGCCAACGCGGTCTACCGGAATGCGCTTACCCTCGACGACTACCTCGCCAGCCGCGTCATATCCTCGCCGCTGCGCCTGCTGGACTGCGACTCGCATATCGACGGCTCCACGGCGATCGTGCTCTCGCACCGCGATGCGGCAGCCGATCTCCGGAACCCGCCGATCCGCATTGACGCGATGGGCATGGCGACGGGCGGGCTTTGGGTGGGCCGCCACGAGGGCGACTTCACGCAGATGCCCGGCGCGATCCGGGCGGCGCGGATGCTCTGGAACCGAACCGAGCTTACCCCCGCGCAGATGGACTGCGCGCAGATCTACGACGGTTTCTCGATCCATGTGTGGATGTGGATGGAGGCGCTCGGCCTCGTGTCTCCGGGGGAAGCCTGCCGCTTCGTGGAAGGCGGCGCGCGCATTGCCATCGGAGGGCAACTGCCTCTCAACACCGGGGGCGGCCAGCTCTCCGCAGGGCGGTTCCATGGCTACGGACATATCCACGAGGCCTGCGTGCAACTGTGGGAGCGCGGCGGCGGGCGGCAGGTCCGCGGGGCCCGGACATGCCTCGTCTCCAACGGGGGCTACGGCTACGGCACGATGGTCCTGCGTCGGGATTGAGGCGCATCCGGAAACGACGCCAGCTTGACCGACTCGTTCACAGATGCGATAATGAATTCGCTATTTAGAATATAAGCGAACCCGAGAGAGGACGCGCCATGAGCGAAGCAGATCCCGCCATCAAGGATGCCGCTGTCACCGACTGGCCTTATGGCCCCATCTTCGATGCAGATGCGCACATCGATCCCCCGCACGACATGTGGAAGGACTACCTCCCTTCTCATCTGAAAGAGCGCGCGCCGTACATCGAGCATGCCGAGGACGGCGACTACATCTGCTTCGAAGGCGGCCGCCGTCCCTTCATGATGATCAACAACCAGGCCGGGCGCGAGGGCAGGAACTTCAAGATGAAGGGACGCCTTGCCGACCAGCGCAAAGTCTGGGAGCCCGCCACCCGCCTTGCCGACATGGACGCGGACGGCATGGACGCCGCGCTGCTGTTCGGCGGCGGGCCGCTGGGCTCGTTCGACAACGAGCTCTACGTCGCCAGCTACGTCGCCTACCAGGACTGGGTGATGGATTTCTGCTCGGCGGCGCCGGACCGCCTGTTCCCGGTGGGCTACGTGCCCATGCGCGACATCGACGAGACCTGTTCGCATGTCGAGCGGCTGGCCAGGAAAGGCTTTCGCGCGATCAACCTGCCCGCCTTTCCGCAGAACCCCGATGCGTGGAAGACCTCGTCCGGGATCGCCAACATGAAGGACGGGCAGGTTTCCGCCCTTACCGGCGACCAGAAGGGCGCGCTGCAGTATTCGGACCCTGCTTTCGACAAGCTGTGGAAGACGGCCTGCGACCACAACCTCGTCATCACGTTTCACCTCGGGGCCCGCGTGCCGCGCTTCGGGCAGAAGGAATTCTTCCTTCCCGACATGCCGATGAGCAAGCTGGCGATGGCGGAACCCATCGGCATATTCATCTACAACGGCATCTTCGATCGCTTCCCCGCCCTGCGCATCGGGTCGATGGAAAGTGGCGTGGGCTGGTTCGCATGGTATGCCGAATACAACGACCGGACCTGGGAGAAGCAGCGCTTCTGGACCGAATGCCCGATCAAGAACCCGCCGAGCTACTACATGGACACGAATGTCTTCGGCTCGTTCATCCAGGACCGCGCCGGCATCCTCAACCGCGACCTGCCGGGTGGACGCAACATCATGTGGTCGTCGGACTATCCACACTCCGAGACGACCTTCCCGCGCTCGCGGGAGATCATCCTGCGCGATTTCGAAGGGGTGCCCGAGGCGGACGTGAGCGCGATCATCAACGACAACGCGCGCAAGCTCCTGGGCCTCTACTGAGAGCGGCACCCGGCAGCGAGCGGGTCGCCGCCGCTACCGCTGCCGTTATACTGAGGCGCTGACGGTCTTGATGAGGAGCGCCTCGTCGCCGGACGCGACGGCGAGCAGGCGGTCGATGTTCGGGTGTGCGCCGGAGCGGCTGCGCGCGTCTTGCGTGTGTTCGCCGAACACGGCCAGCCCATGTTCCGCCGCCGCCGCATCGAGAGCGGGGAAGACCTGCCCCAAGTACTGGTAGACGGCGAGCGAGCCCTGCTGGCCGGGCCGGTTCTCGATCATGGCGACGGTGACGCCCGAGGGATCGACCAGTTCGATGCGCTCCAGACCGTCTATGGAGGGCAGCATCGCCAGATTGTCCTTGAACGTCGCTCCGGGTTGGACTGCCTGCACTTCAACGAACTCCTGACCTGTTGCGCAGGCCTCTTGCAGCTTCTGCGCCAGGCCGCAACCACGGTGCCACGCAAAAGGCGCAGGAAGCCATGCTCCCTGCACCCTTTGCGTTCGCCCCTGCGTCAGCTTGCCGGAGCCGCCCCGGCGCACAAAGGTCAGGCCGCCGCGCGCTGGCCGGCGGTCGCCTCCAGATTGAGCAGGTCGGCCATCTCGAAAGCCAGCTCGATCGACTGCGCGCCGTTGAGACGCGGGTCGCAGTGGGTGTGGTAGCGGTCCTTCAGCGCCTCGTCCGTGATGGCGATGGCGCCGCCGGTGCATTCGGTCACGTCCTGTCCGGTCATCTCGATGTGGATGCCGCCCGCATGCGTGCCCTCGGCGCGGTGGACGGCGAAGAAGCCGCGCACTTCGGCGAGGATGCGGTCGAACGGACGGGTCTTGAAGCCGCTGTCCGACTTGATGACGTTGCCGTGCATCGGATCGCACGACCAGACCACCGGATGGCCCTCGCGCTTGACGGCGCGGACCAGCTTGGGCAGCCCCGCCTCCACCTTGTCGTGGCCATAGCGGCTGATGAGCGTGATGCGCCCCGGCTCGCGCGCGGGGTTCAGCGTGTCGAGCATGCGCAGCAGCGCGTCGGGCTCGAGGCTGGGGCCGCACTTCATGCCGATGGGATTGCCGACACCGCGCAGGTACTCGACATGGGCGGAGCCTTCGAAGCGGGTACGGTCGCCGATCCACAGCATGTGGGCCGAACAGTCGTACCAGTCACCCGTGAGCGAATCGCGGCGGGTCAGCGCCTGCTCGTAGGGCAGCAGCAGCGCTTCGTGGCTGGTGTAGAAGTCGGTGCCCTGAAGCTGCGGAACCGAAGTCGGGTCCACGCCGCAGGCGGCCATGAAATCGAGCGCCTCGCCGATGCGGTCGGCCATTTGCGAGAACTTCTCGCCCCAGGGGCTGCGGCCGATGTGGTCGAGCGTCCACTGGTGGACCTGGCGCAGGTTGGCATAGCCGCCGTGCGCGAAGGCGCGCAGCAGGTTCAGCGTCGCCGAGGACTGGGTATAGGCGCGCAGCATGCGCTCGGGATCGTTGCGGCGCGCCTCGGCATTGCCCTCGATGCCGTTAATGATGTCACCGAAGTAGCTGGGCATCTCGACGCCGCCGACGACCTCGGTCGGGGCCGAGCGCGGCTTGGCGAACTGGCCGGCCATGCGCCCCAGCTTCACCACCGGCTGCTTGCTGGCGAACGTCAGCACCACGGCCATCTGTAGCAGCACCCGGAAGCTGTCGCGGATATTGTCGGCGCTGAATTCGGCGAAGCTCTCGGCGCAGTCCCCGCCCTGGAGCAGGAAACCGCGGCCTGCGGCAACCTCTGCAAGGTCGGCCTTCAGGGCGCGGGCTTCACCGGCAAAGACGAGCGGCGGAAACTTCGCAAGCGTGGCCTCGACCTCGCCCAGCTTCGCCTGATCGCCATAGACCGGGAGGTGGCGCGCCTCATGCGTCTTCCAGCTCTCCGGTGTCCAGTTGCTAGCCACTTGTCTTAACTCCTGATGCCTCACGCCCCGTGCGCGGACCTGCCGCCATTCGCGGACAAGAGCGCGCCCATAACGCCTGCGAGAAATTTTTGCAAAGCCGGGATGGCGATATGAGTAATCGGGTTTTGCGTCGGCGCTGGGGACGCGCCGGATCCGATCCGACGCGCCTCCCGAACGCCGTGCGCCCGGGCCTTACCTGCGCGCCACTTTCTCGCCCTCGTCCTTGGGCATGACCTCGAGCCGCCAGGAGTTGTCCTTGCCCAGATAGCGCGCCGCCAGCGCCTGCATCGCCTGGGGCGTGGTGACGGTATAGTCGGTCAGCACGGTGCGAACGGTGCCGATGCGGGTGGGATCGGTGGTCGCGCCTTCGAGCTGGCTCATGAAGAACGAGGTGCTCGACGCGGCGCGCGTCACCTGCTGGCGCAGCGGCTCGGTGACGAGCGCGAGTTCGTCGGCCGAGGGCGGGTTGTGGATCAGGTTCTGCGCGATCTCGTCGGCGGTCTGGAAGAACAGCGGCACCGACTTGGGATCGAGCTGCGCCATCGCGGTGATCGATCCGCCCGCCGCAAGGTCCACCGGCCAGCTCGAGAAGACATAAGGCGCGTAGGACACGCCCAGCTTCTCGCGCACGGCATCCATCAGGCGGTTGGTGAAGAGCTGCGTAAGGATTTCCAGCTGCCGCGATTCGCGGATGCCCATGACGCCGCCGCCCGTCGGCCACGAGATCACCGCCGCCGCCTGATCGGGATCGCCATGGTGGACGAGGGTCACCGGCTTGTCCGATGGCTTGGGCGCCGCAACCTGCGCGCTGGCGGGGCCGGCGGCATAGGGCTGGCGGGCCTTGAGCGCGCCGAAGGTCTTCTCCAGCGCGGCGATCGCGGCGGCCTTGTCGAAGTCGCCGAAGATCTGCACTTCGACCGGGCCTTCCTTCAGCGCCTTGCTCCACACGCGCTTGAAGCCCGCGGGCGTGGTCGCCTCGATCTCATCCGGGGTGGGCGTCGCGAAGCGGGCGTCCTGGCCGCGCTGATAGAACTGCAGGTCGCGGTTCAGCACGCCCTGGGGCGAAGTGGCGAACGTGGCGTACTGGATCTTCGCCGCCGCCTTGGCGCGCAGCACCGGGTTCTCGTCCCAGCGCGGCAGGTCAAGCTTGGCGGCGAACAGGTAGAGCTGGTCGGCAAGGTCCTGCGGGCGGGTTTCGGCGGACAGCTCGAAAGCGGCGTCCTGGACCTCGAAGTTGAAGCCCATCTTGCGGCCGGTGGAGATCCGGTCGAGGTCGTCCTGGCCCAGCGTCGCGAGGCCCGAACCCACCAGCGCGAACTGGCCAAGCGTGATATAGGCCGCGTCCTTGGGATCGACCGAGCGGTAGCCGCCGCCGAAGCGCGTCTTGACCATGACCCGGCCCGGCTCCTCGGCCACCGGCCAGAGCAGCGCCTTGACGCCGTTCGCGAAAGTCAGCTGCTCGATCTCGAGAAGCCCGGTCGGCGCATCGGCAGTGGCCTTGGCGGGCTTGCCGATGGCGGGCAGCTTCTCGAACGAGACCGGAGCAAGCGCCGTGCGCACGCTGGCATCGGCCTTCACCGGCTCCGCCAGGGCAAGCTGCAGTTCGCGGTCGGTCGCCTTGCCTTCTTCCTGCACGGTGAACAGGCCGCGCGTCACCGTGCCGGTGAAAAGCTGGCGCGTGTGCCTGAGCACGGCATCGGGCGTGAACAGCGCCTGGGACTCGCGGAAGATGCGCAACACGTCGTTGGGCGCGGCCACCGTCTCGCGGATGTCGAGCGCGTTGACGAGATCGTCGGCGAGCTTGGAGCCGGGCAGGATGCGCTGCTGCTCCACCGGAACCTGGAAGGCGACGTCAAGCTCGGCAGCCTCGCGGTCGATCTCGGCCTGCGTGGGCGGACGGGTGAGGGCATCGGCGATCACCGCCCGCACGTCGCGCAGCGCGGCGCGCCAGTCATCCCCGAGCGGCGTGACCGAGACGAACGTCGCGTCGGCCGAGCGCGAGACATCGTCCTGGTTGACCGAAGCCGAAAGGAAGCTGCCGCCCGCCCTCGCCTTCGATTCCAGACGGCGGTTGATGATGGCCTGCGCGATCGCATCGGTCATCAGGCCCTGGTTGTAGGCGATGTTGTCGGTCACCTGCTTCCAGGGACGCAGGACGGCATACATCAGCGAAGGCGGAAGGTCCGGCTCCACCAGCACGCGCGTCTCGCCCACCGGGTTGCGCGGGTCGGCGCCCTTGGGAGCGGCGGGCTGGCCGAAGCTGGGCGCAGGCGTCTGCCGGCCCTTGACCGACCAGTCGGCGAACCACTTCTTCACGTAGGATTCCAGCATGGCGGGGTCCATGTCGCCCGCGACGATCACCGCCACGTTGTCGGGCCGGTACCAGCGCGAATAGAACGCGCGCACGCTTTGCGGCGTGGCCGAGGTCAGCGATTCCACCGTGCCGATCGGCTCGCGGTTGGCCAGTGGCTGCCCGGCGTAGAGCACCTTCTGCATGGCGTCCTGCACGCGCTTGGAGGCGCCGCCGCGCTCGCGCATCTCGGCCAGCACGATCGGCAGGTCGGACTTCAGGTTGGATGCCGAGAGCGTAGGCGCGGTGACCATGCCGCTCATCAGCTTGAACGTCTCGTCGAGCGAGGTGGGCGTGGCGTTGGGCAGGTCCAGCTTGAACACGGTCTGCGTGGTGGAGGTGACGGCGTTGGTGTCGCTGCCGAACGTCGCGCCAAGGCGCTGGAACGCGGCGATCGCGGTGCCCTCGGGAAGGTACTTCGACTGGCGGAACAGCATGTGCTCCAGCAGGTGCGCATAGCCGCGCTCGGCATCGGTCTCGTAAAGCGAGCCGGCATCCACGCGGATGCGGATCGAGACCTGGCCCGGCGGCACGCCGTTCTTGCGAACCGCATACTTCAGGCCGTTCGAAAGTTCGCCGAAGTGCCACTCGGGATCGCGGGGAATGTCGCTGCCGCGATAGAGCCAGGGATCCGCCTGCCCCACCACAGGCGCCGCCATCGGCGCTGTCGACGCAGCTCCCGACGCCACGCTCGATGTTGGGCCCGATGCGGGTGAAGCCTCCTGGGCAAGCAAGGGCGGAATCGGGGCCTGCGCAAGAAGGAGCAGGCAGGCGAGCGAGCGGGCGGCGCGCGGAGAGGATGTCATCACGAAAGATATAGGGTCGCACTTGCTTAAGCACCAGTGAATAGAACCGTCATCGCAAGCGGCTTTGTCCCTCGTCCGGTTGCGGTTGGACTTGACCCTTGGGTCACTTCTCCTACATCGCCAGGATCATGTTCATCGAAACCGAAGCCACGCCCAATCCCGCGACGCTCAAGTTCCTGCCCGGGCGGCAGGTGATGCCCGCCGGAACCCGCGAATTCACCTCGCCCGAGGACGCGGCGGCCTCGCCGCTCGCCGAAGCGCTGTTCGACCTTGGCGACGTGACCGGCGTGTTCTTCGGCACCGGCTTCGTCTCGGTGACGGCGGCGCCCGGCGTCGAGTGGGCCTCGCTGCGCCCGCAGGTCGTCTCGATCCTGCTCGACCATTTCGTGTCCGAGGCGCCGCTTTTCGCGGGCGGCACTGCCGGGGGCTTCTCCGTCCCCGCCGAAGAGGACGAGGACTATGGCGACGATCCCGCCGATGCCGACATCGTCGCCCAGATCAAGGACCTGATCGAAAGCCGCGTGCGCCCCGCCGTCGCCAACGATGGCGGCGACATCGTCTATCGCGGCTTCCGCGAAGGCGTGGTCTACCTGTCTATGCAGGGCGCGTGCTCGGGCTGCCCCTCCTCGTCGGCAACGCTCAAGCACGGCATCGAAAGCCTGCTCAAGCACTACGTCCCCGAAGTCAGCGAAGTGCGCGCGGCCTGACCGCCGCGCACGGACCCGGCGTGACGGAGCCTGCCCACGACCCCGCTGCCCCGACCTCGCAGGGGGCCGATGCCGCGACCACTCTCGTGATCGACAGCGCCACCGACGCCTGCTCGGTCGCGCTTTTCTCGGGCACGCAGCTCGTCGCGGGCGATCATCGCGTGCTGGGACGCGGACACGCCGAAGCGCTGGTGCCGATGATCTCGGCCCTTCCCGGCCGTGGCCGCGCCGCCCGCATCGCCGTCGCCCTCGGCCCCGGCAGCTTTACCGGCGTGCGCGTCGGGATTGCCGCGGCCCGGGCGCTCGCCTTCGCCTGGAGCGCGCCGCTCGTCGGCTACCCGACGCTCGCGCTCGTTGCAGCGATGGCCCGCGAGGCGGAAGGCGACCAGCCCGTCGCCGTCGCGATGACAGGCGGGCATGGCGAATGGTTCACGCAAGGCTTCGCCGCAGGCGGCACCGTGACGCGCAAACTCGCCTCGCAGCGCCCCGCAGATGCCGCCGCCAGCGCCGTGGAAGCGCTTGTCGCCGGCAACCAGGCAGAAGCGCTCGTCGCCGCGCGCGGGCATGGCCATGCGCTCGCCCTCTGGCCCGATGCACGCGCGTTCATGCGGCTCGATCCCGCCGTGCTCGTGGCCGAGGCGCACCCCCTCTACGGCCGCGCGCCGGACGCGAAGCTGCCCGCGAGCGCTGCATGAACGACGACGTCGACCGGATCATGGCAGTCATGAGCGCCGCCTTCGACCCGGTCTTCGGAGAAGCCTGGAACCGCCGCCAGGTGGAAGACGCGCTCGCCTTCGGCACGTGCCACTACGCCCTCGTCGATCCCGCCGGCGTCCCGTTCGTCGATGGAGGCAATGCGGCGGGCTTCTTCATGTCGCGCACCGGCTACGAGGAAGAGGAACTGCTGCTACTTGCGGTTGATCCACAGTATCGCCGACGAGGACTTGGCCGATCGCTCCTCGACACTCTGCGCACCGGCGCGAGTGGGCGCGGCGCCCGCCGTCTTCTTCTGGAAATGAGACGAGGCAATCCCGCCGAAAGCCTTTATAGAGGATTTGGCTTCTACTCGATCGGAGAACGACGCGAATATTACCGCACTCCGGGTGGTGAACGCCTTGATGCCGTCACCTTTGCATGTGACATATCCTGATCGGCACCTTTTATTCTGATCCAGGCCAGTACATTGGCAAAGATAAGTCGTATTATGAGGCCAATTCAACTTGCGATTCTGTGCTGAATCGTCCAGTGGTCCCGACCGGCAAGCCCAACGAGCCTGCATCTCCCAAACTAGACTGGTCGCACCAAAGGACAATTAAAAAATGGATAATATCCAGCCCGACATCAACGAAACGCTCATCACGCTGGCTTCCGATATCGTCGCCGCACACGTGAGCAACAACAGCGTTTCGGTCGAGGATCTTCCCACGCTCATCACCAACGTCTACGGCGCTCTTGCCGGTCTTGGCACCACTGCCCCGGTCGAGGAAGAAAAGCCCGAGCCGGCCGTCTCGGTCCGTTCGTCGGTCAAGCCGGACTACATCGTGTGCCTTGAAGACGGCAAGAAGCTCAAGATGCTCAAGCGCCATCTCATGACGCACTACAACATGACGCCGGAAGACTATCGCGCGCGCTGGAACCTGCCCGCAGACTATCCGATGGTCGCTCCCAACTACGCCGAGAAGCGCCGCGAACTGGCGAAGAAGATCGGCCTTGGCCGCAAGTCGACCGCACGCCGCGGCCGCAAGCCCAAGACGGCCGCCGCCTGAGCCGCGAACCCGCCACTGGACGGCCCTGACAGGGCCCGACCCGCGACAGCTCTCAGGGCATCAGCACCTGCGCCCCCTTCCGGAAACGCGATTTCCCGGGGACAAAGATGCCCTGCACTGCCGCAGCCCGGTGACAGGCCGCCCATCGCGGTTGTGATTGCAGGCGCACCGCCCTATCTAGGCCGGTGCGCCTCTTTCATATAAATACAGGTTTCCCGTGCACCAGCCCATCGACATCGAAGCCCTTTGCGCCGAGCGTGGCCTGCGCATCACCGAGCAGCGCCGCGTGATCGCCAAGGTCCTTTCGGAAAGCACCGACCATCCCGACGTCGAGAAGCTGCACGAACGCGCTACCGCGATCGACCCGGGCATCTCGATCGCCACCGTCTACCGCACCGTGCGCCTCTTCGAGGAAGCCGGCATCCTCGACCGTCACGACTTCGGCGACGGGCGCGCCCGCTATGAGGCGGCTCCCGAAGCGCACCACGATCACATGATCGATGTCGAAAGCGGGCAGGTGATCGAATTCGTCGATCCCGAACTCGAAGCGCTGCAGCGCCAGATCGCCGAGCGCCTCGGCTTCCGCCTTGTCGACCACCGCATGGAGCTCTTCGGCGTCCGGCTGGAACGTCCCGAGGGCGAAGTTCCCGCTCGCAAGTAAGCGCAAGGTGGCAGGCGCCCTGTCCGACGGCCGGAGCGCCGTTCCCGCCTGGGCCTGGCCGCTCGTCGCGCTTCGGCTGACAGGGCTGCTGGCGCTGCTGCTGCTCTGCGTGCCGCTTTACTATGCCCTCGCGCCTTTCACCCGGCGCAACCCGGCCCCGCGCCTGTTCCTGCGCGGGGTGGCGGCGATTGCCGGAGTGCGCCTGCGAACGCGCGGCACCCTTTCTTCGCGGCGCAGCTTCATCGTCACCAACCACGTCAGCTGGATCGACATCCCCGCGCTTGCCGGAACCACCGGCACGGCTTTCGTCGCGCATGACGGGCTGGCGCAGATCGGTCCGCTGCGCTGGCTTTGCGCGCTCAACGACACCGTGTTCGTCGCCCGGCACGAGCGGCGCAGCGTGGCCGCGCAGGTCGCGCAGGTGCGCCAGGCGCTAGGCGAGAGCGGCACCCTGACCATCTTCGCGGAAGGGACCACGTCGGACGGCAGCGGCACCTTGCCGTTCAAGTCCTCGCTGCTTTCCGCGCTCGAGGGAGAGGCGCAGTCGGTGGCGGTGCAGCCGGTATGGCTGGATTACGGCTCCGACGCGCGTCGCATCGCCTGGGTCGGAGACGAGCCCGGCCTGGACAATGCCTTGCGCATCCTTGCCCGGCCCGGCGGAGTTGATCTCACCATCCATTTCCTGCCCCCGTTGGAGGCGCACGAACGCGCCGACCGCAAGGTCATGGCCACCGCCGCGCGCGCCGCGATTGATGGCGCCATCGCCCGGTTGCGAAGCCACGCTTGACTTGTTTAACCATTTAGGTTATACGCCGCAGCATCGATTGCGATCCTTGGGATCACGATCGAGCAAGCGGCGGGCCGGGAGCGTGTAGCTGACGCTTCCTTCGTTCCCGGCGCGGTCGGCGCTTCGGTCGTGGACACCGGAACAGCCACAAAGGGATGCGTGGACGAAGATGAGGGTATGCCCTCAGGGAAGACGGCATGGGATGCGAGCCCTGCCCGTCACCCCCGCGCACCGCACGGGCTCGGCCATCGGGAGTTCTTCATAGCCTCTCCCTAGGGCCCTCGGCGAACAAAAGGTTTGAACCGGCAGCCCTTGCGTGATGCCCGCAAGGAACCCCAGCGCCGACCGCCTTGCCGTCCGCTGAACCTTTCCCCCAGCGTTATCCCGCATTCGCCAGCGGGCGATTGGCCGTGCCTGCCTCAGCGCGTGGCGTTATAGGCCAGCTGGCCCTCGTCCAGCTGGAAGCCGATCAGCACTTCGAACGAGGCGCGTGCGAGCGCCGCCTTCACTTCCGGATCGGCAAGCGGATCGACGGCGGCATCGGTGTCGCCGGCCTTGCGCTTGCGGGTGATGCGCTCGCGGATTTCCTGCGGGAGAGTGGCGGCGCCGCGATCGATGAAGGCGTTGACGGTGCCGCTCGCCTGCGCGCGCTGTGCGCCGTCCGCGAAGTCGAGCGTGACGGTGCCCACGCGCTTCGACACCACCGAGGAGCCCCCCTGCAGCACCGAGACGAAATAGGGCAGCGTCACCCGGCGCGCGCCCGCCGTGTCGTTGCGCCGTGCCAGGACCTGGAACGAGATCGCCGCGGTCACCTTGTCGGCGCCGGCCTGGCTGCCGTCGTTGCATTGCGAGCGCACGTCGGTCATGTTGGCGACCAGATCGATGTTCTGCGCGGTCCGGTCGTTGGGAACGCGGAAAGTCGTGATGTCGCCCGTGTATTCCGGGATGCCCACGGCGGGGCAGGCGGTGCGGACCGAAGTGATGCCAACGCCCTGATCGACCACGATCTCCCCCTTGGTCTTGCACCCGGACAGCGCGGCCAGCGCGGCTGCGGAGCACAGGACAGTGGCAGTCAGGCGGCGTGCATTCATCGTCACTTCCTCGAATGGCATGCGCTTGCCCTAGCGATGCAAGCGGCAAAGCGCTAGAGGGCGGATCATGAACGCGCCCTTTCAGTCCACGAGCCCTTCGGTTTCCGAAGCCGGCGAAGGCCAGCCGCCCATTCGCCTCCTGATCGCCGCGCCGCGCGGCTTCTGCGCCGGTGTCGACCGCGCGATCGAGATCGTGGAGCGGGCGATCGAGATCTACGGGGCCCCGGTCTACGTGCGGCACGAGATCGTCCACAACAAGTTCGTGGTCGACAATCTCAAGGCCAAGGGCGCGGTCTTCGTCGAGGAACTGGACGAAGTGCCTGATGGCGTGCCGGTGATCTTCAGCGCCCACGGCGTGCCCAAGGCGGTCCCCGCCGCCGCCACCGCGCGCGGGCTGGATTGGCTGGACGCCACCTGCCCGCTCGTCAGCAAGGTCCACCGTCAGGCCGAGCGCCAGATCGAGGCCGGGCGCCACATCCTCTTCATCGGCCACGCGGGCCATCCCGAGGTCATCGGCACCTTCGGCCAGGTTCCCGAAGGCAACATGACGCTGGTAGAGACGGAGGAGGATGTCGCCACGCTGACGTTCCCCGAAGGGACCGAGCTGTGCTACCTCTCGCAGACCACGCTGTCGGTCGAGGATACCGCCGCGATCATCAGGGCGATCGAAGCGCGTTTTCCCGGCGTGGCCGCCCCCAAGGCGGAAGACATCTGCTATGCCACCTCGAACCGGCAGGCCGCCGTCAAGCAGATCGCGCCCCAGTGCCAGCTGGTGCTGGTGATCGGCGCGCCCAACAGCTCGAATTCGCTGCGGCTGGTCGAAGTGGCGCAGCGCGAAGGCTCGGTGGCGCGGCTGATCCAGCGCGCGAACGAGATCGAGCCGGAATGGCTTGCCGGGATCGACACGATCGGCCT
Organism: Novosphingobium silvae; assembly: GCF_009856825.1. GTDB lineage: Bacteria > Pseudomonadota > Alphaproteobacteria > Sphingomonadales > Sphingomonadaceae > Novosphingobium > Novosphingobium silvae. Next base: position 312,000 of record NZ_WVTD01000003.1, read on the forward strand.
CACCGCCGGCGCCTCCGCGCCCGAGGAGCTGGTCAACGAAGTGATCGCCCGCATCAAGGAACTGCGCCGGGTGGAGGCGGAGGAATTCGTGACCACCAAGGAACACATGACCTTCAAGCTCCCCCGCCAGCTGGTGCGCTGAACGGCATGGCAGTCTACACAAGGCTCGGCGCCGAGGAGATGGACGGCATCATCGCCGCCTTCGACGTGGGCACGCTCACCTCGGCCAAGGGCATCGCCGAGGGCGTTTCCAACAGCAACTGGCTGATCGAGACGCAGGACACGGGCGGCACCAGCCGCCGCTTCATCCTCACCATCTACGAAAGCCGGACCGAGGTGGCCGAGCTGCCGTTCTTCCTCGGCCTGCTCGACCATCTCGCCGCCGCAGGGGCGCCCGTGCCGCGCACGATGCACGACGGCACCGGCGCAAGCCACCGCCTGCACCGCACCCCGCAGGGCGACAAGGCGCTGGCGCTGATCGAATTCCTGCCCGGCGTCTCGGTCTCGGAGCCGACGCCCGGCCAGGCCCGCGCGGTAGGCGGCGCGCTGGCGCAGATCCACCTCGCGGCGGCCGACTTCCCCGGAACGCGGGCGAACTCGCTGGCGCTGCCGCAATGGCAGCAGCTCCTGAACGACTGCGGGCGCGAGGGGCTCGAATCGATCGACCCCGATCTTGCGCGCCTGGTCGAACGCGAGCTGGCGCTGCTCGCGGCGAACTGGCCCGCCGGGCTGCCTTCGGGCGTGATCCATGCCGACCTGTTCCCGGACAACGTGCTGATGCTGGGTGATACCGTCACCGGCCTGATCGACTTCTACTTCGCCTGCACCGACCTGCTCGCCTACGACGTCATGGTCACGCACGCCGCCTGGTGCTTCACGCCCGACGGCACGCAGTTCCTGCCCGAACTCTCGCAGGCGCTTATCGAGGGCTACTGCGCCGTGCGTCCGCTGGGCGATGCCGAGCGCGCCGCCCTGCCGGTGCTCGCCCGGGGTGCGGCGCTGCGTTTCCTCGCCACCCGCGCCTACGACTGGCTGAACACGCCGGCCGACGCACTGGTGACGCCCAAGGACCCGATGGCCTTCGCGCGCCGCCTGGAATTCTATGCGGACCCGGCCAATGCCGGCGTCTTCGCCGGGGGCATCCTTGCATGAAGCAGGTCGAGGTCTTCACCGACGGCGCCTGCAAGGGCAACCCCGGCCCAGGCGGCTGGGGCGTGCTGCTGCGCATGGGTCCGCACGAAAAGGAAATGTCGGGGGGCGAACCGGCGACCACCAACAACCGCATGGAGATGACCGCCGCGATCAAGGCGCTGAACGCACTGATCGAACCGTGCGAGGTGACGCTCCATACCGACAGCAAGTACGTCATCGACGGGATCACCAAGTGGGTCCACGGCTGGAAGAAGAAGGGCTGGGTCAACGCCAGCCGCCAGCCGGTGCGCAACGCCGACCTGTGGCACGAGCTGATCGAGGCCGCCGGGCGCCACAAGGTCGACTGGCAATGGGTGCGCGGCCACTCCGGCCACGTCGAGAACGAGCGGGTCGACAAGCTCGCCAGCGACGCGGCCAAGGCTGCCGCCTAGGCCCGCGACCGCCGCCCGGCCGGGCTCAGAAACGCGCCCGGCTCAGAATCGCCCGGGCGCGTAGGGCGCGGGATCCACATCTCCGCCGCTTTCGCCCAGCAGCAGCCTTGCGCCCAGATCGGCGGCGGCGGGCGCTGTCTGGATGCCGAAGCCGCCCTGCCCCGCGAACCAGAAGAACGTCCTGTCCCGCGGCGCGAAGCCATAGACCGGGAGCCGGTCGGGCGCGAACGAGCGCAACCCCGCCCAGCGGTGTTCGAGGCGCAGGACGGTCCAGTCCACCACCTGTTCCAGCCGGTCGATCGCCAGCGCGACGTCGATTTCCTCGGGCGCGGCGTCGCAGGGGGCGCTCGGCGTCTCGTCATGAGGGCTGAGCCAGAGCCGGCCGCTTTCCGGCTTGAAATAGAAGCTGCCGCCCACGTCCAGCACCAGCGGCAGGTCGTCCGGCGGGGGAACGTCGAGGCTGAGCTGGGCGATGGTGCGCCGGTAGGGAGCGATGCCGAGGGGTTCCAGCCCGGCAAGCCGCGCCACCGGATCGGCCCAGGCACCGGCGGCATTGACCAGCACCCCTGCCTCCACGCGCCGTCCGTCCGTCAACGTAAGGATCCAGCCCCCGGCCGTGCGCTCCGCCCCGGCAAGCCCGGCACGGCACCACAGCGCCGCACCGTCGCGCGCGGCGGCGGCAAGGTAGTGCTGGTGGAGCGCGGCGACATCGATGTCGCAGGTGCTGGGCTCAAGCGCGCCGCTGGTCCACCCGCCGCGCAGGCCCGGTATGCGCGCGGCGATCTCGGCGCGGCCAAGCAGATGCATCTCCACCCCGGCGGCGGCATAGCGGGCGGCGAAGGCCTCGACCTCGGGCTCCTGCCCCGCGCGCCCCAGCGTCAGCGCGCCGCGCGGTGTCAGCACGCCCAGCGTTCGAAGGACCGGGCCCGAGGCGGTGGTCAGCGGCTGCACGCCGGGACCACCATAGCTCTCGGTCCAGAACGCGGCGGAACGGCCGGTGGCGTGGTAGCCGGGATGCTCCTCCGCCTCGAGCAGCAGCACGCCCGCGCGCCGCCCGATGGCAGCGGCGAGCGAGGCTCCGGCCATTCCGGCGCCGACGATGACGATATCGAAACGCGTGCCCATCGCCTTCACCCCCATGCGGGAGCATGGGTATTGAGGAAGGCGGCGATGGCGGCGAGCGCGCGATCCCGCACGGCATCGACCTCGCGCAGGATCTCGTGCCGGCACTCCGCCCCGTAGCCGACCAGCTCGCCCCGGGGGAGACGAGCGGCGGCGCGGCGGATCGCGGGCCACGAGACGAGGCCGTCGATCGCGGTGCCGAGCAGCAGCACCGGCACGTCCACCCCTTCGAGCAGGCCGGGCGCTTCAAGAGCGCGGATCGAGGCCAGCGCGCGCTCGATCCAGCCCCAGCTCGCCGCGCCCATCGCCAGTTCGGGACGGCGGTGGCGCCACCACTGCTCGTCGTCGTAGCGGCTCTCGTCGTGGGTGAGCAGCAGGCTTCGCGCACGCGGCTGCGCGCCGGGCTTCTCGCCGCCTTTCCACGCCGGGCGCGCCGGATCGCCGAGCCCGGCGATGGTCCTTGCCACGGGGTGCAGCACGCGTGCGGGTATCCAGGCGGGATGAATGCCGAGCATGGGCGCCGACAGCACCAGCGCGTCGGGCTTCACCGCGCCTTCGGCAACGGCGCGCAGCACGAGGTGCCCGCCCATCGAATGGGCCACCGCGACATGGGGTCCGCTGGTCCGCGCCGCCCAGTCCGCATAGAGCGCGGCATAGTCGGCCACCCACACCGCGAAGTCGGGGACGTGCCCCGTCGTTCGATCATGACCGAGCCGACCGGAGCCCGCCTGCCCGCGCCAGTCCGCCGACGTCACCTGCCAGCCATCGTGATGCCAGCCATCCAGCGTTTCCAGCCACTTTTCGTAGGCGTCGCCCCGGCCGGGCATGAACAGGATCGAACCACGTGGACCGGCCGGCCAGTCGATGCGGCGAAGCAGGTGGCCATCGGGGAGGGCCCAGCGCGATTCGCGCGCAGCATCGGGAATCGCCCGGCGCGCGCGCGCAGGTTGGGCGGCCGCAGCGGCGGCGGCGGCGGCAGCACCGGAAGCAGCGGCATCGGGGGCGGCAGTCACCGGCAGGTCTCGAACAGGATCGTCACGGAGCGACAGGGCACCTTGGTTACTATTTGGTAGTGCCCCCTGGTGTAGGGGGCGTGCCCAAGAAGGGACGAACCTCATGTCGGGCGGTTATTTTTCCTATGCTTTGCTTGCCGCCTTGGCAACGGCGCTGCTGATCGCCGCCTTCACCGACCTCAGGCGGCGGGAGATCAACAACTGGCTCAATCTCTCGATCGCGCTGGCCGCCCCGCTGTGGTGGCTGGCGGCGGGGCTGGGTCCGATTGCGATCGCCTACCAGCTGGGCCTTGCCGCCGTGACGTTCGCGTTGGCCTGCGTGCTCTTCGCGACGGGCCAGATGGGCGGCGGCGACGTCAAGCTGCTGGGCGCGCTGGCGCTGTGGTTCCCGCCTGCCAGCTTCATGAACCTGGTCGTGCTGATGGCGCTGGTCGGCGGAGGCGGCTCGATCGCGATGGCCGCGCTCAACATGCAGCGCGTACCCGGCGAGGCGGTGCGCGACGTGCTGGCGGGCCTTGTCGCGCTGGTGTGGGTATGGTGCGTGGCCGCCATCGTCTTCGCAGTCGCCACGGGCAGGCCGGTGGTGGCGGAGGCGAGCGTTGAAGCGCTGGCCCGCCACGTTCCCGGGCTTTGGGCGCTGGCGCTGGTCGCCCTCGTCACCGGCTCGATCCTCATTCTGGGCCTGCGCCACATCATGCGGCGCCAGAAGTCGCGACTCGAGGTGCCCTACGGCATCGCCATTTCGGCGGCGGGCCTGTGGGTGCTGGGCGAACAGACGCTCGCCGGCGCCCGTATGGCCGCGCAAACGGGGTGAACTCGTTTTTAACCAATTTACCCGATAACGGCAGTCAATTCGGGGATTTTTGCAAGGGTCGTTTCTAGCCATGGACAGGAAGAAAGTGCTGCTGCTCGCAGCGGCGCTGCTCATCGCGGCCTTCACCGCCTTCGCCGCAAGGACGATGTTCTCGGGCGGCGCCGCGCCGCAGGCAGAGGCCGTGCAGGCGCAGAACGTGGGGCCCAAGGTCCTCGTCGCGCAGCGTGCGCTTCCGGTGGGAACGATCATCACGGCCGATTCGGTCTCCTTCCAGAACTGGCCGGGCGAACTGGTGAAGAACGCCTATTATGTCGAGGGGCAGGCCGACATGACCAAGCTGCTCGGCACCGTCGTGCGCTTTCCGATCACCGCCGGGCAGCCGCTGACCCAGGGCGCCCTCGTCGCGCCCGGTGACCGTGGCTTCCTGGCCGCCGCGCTGGCGCCCGGCATGCGCGCCATCACCATCCCGGTCTCGGCCAAGACGGGCGTTGGCGGGTTCGTGTTCCCGGGCGACCGGGTCGACCTCATGCTCACCCAGGACGTTCGCGGCGAAGGCGGCGGCGAATCGCTGCGCACCGCCGAGACGATCCTGCGCAACCTGCGCGTCCTCGCCACCGACCAGGCGACCGACAGCGAAGTGGTGGACGGCAAGACCGTGGTCCACGCCTTCCGCACCGTCACGCTCGAAGTCACGCCGCGCATCGCCGAGAAGGTCGCCGTCGCGCAGGAGATCGGCGAGATCAGCCTGTCCCTTCGCGCCATCGCCGACAACCAGGGCGAGTTCGAGCGCATCCTCGCCAGCGGCGACGTCAAGGTTCCCGAAGGCGCCACCCGCGCCGAGGAGGAATCGCTGATGAAGCAGGCGATGGCCCGGCCCATCGAAGGCAACACCACTTACGTGACCGGCGGCGACGTCTCGCGCTTCCAGCGCTCCACCGTGCCGAGCGCGCCGGCGGCTTCCGCGCCCGCGCCTGTTGCCGGCCCTGCTCCGCAGGCGGCAATGGGCGGCGCGGCTCCGGTACGCACCGGTCCCGTCGTCCGCGTGACGCGCGGCAAGGACACCACCGTCGAGCCCGTGGGCGCCAAGTAATGGCCGCCTGCAACCCACCCTCTGAGGGCACCTCCATGAAGTCGAGCCTCGTCAAGTTCCTGCTCAGTGCCGCCTGTACGGCCGCGCCCGCCACCGCAGGCATCATCGCGCTTGGCGCGGGAGGCGTCGCCACCCAGGCGATGGCGCAGTCGGTCACCCTTCCCGCGCAGGACATCCAGCTGTCGATCGGCAACGGCCAGCTCGTCACGGTGGCCGGCCCCATGACCGACATCTTCGTCGCCAACGACTCGGTGGCCGACGTGCAGGTCAAGTCGGCGCGCCAGCTCTACGTCTTCGGCAAGGCCGGGGGCACCACCACGGTCTACGCCAGCAACGCGGCAGGCGCGGTCGTGTGGTCGGGCACGGTGCGCGTGGGCTCCAACCTCGACAGCGTGGACGAGATGCTGCGCCTTGCCATGCCCGAGGCGAAGATCGCGGTATCCACCATGGGATCGGGCACGTTCCTGCTGACCGGTACGGTTCGCTCGCCCGAGGATGCGGCGGAAGCGGAGCGCCTTGTCCAGGCCTATTCCGGCAAGGACGCCAACGTCATCAGCCGCCTTCGCATGGCGACGCCGATGCAGGTCAACCTGCAGGTGCGCATTGCCGAGGTCAGCCGCTCGCTGGTGAAGTCGCTCTCGGTCAATCTCGCCAGCTACGATGCGACCTCGGGCACGAAGTTCGTGATCGGCCAGGGCACCGGCAGGTTCTCGCAGTATGCGCCCGGCGGCGCCATCGGCATCGGCGACGACTGGACCGAAGGCGTGACCGGCGTGTCCCCCAGTTCCAGCAGCACCACGCTCGGCCTTACCGGCAAGGTGCTGGGCATCGACCTGCTCGGCTCGCTCGACGCGGGCGAGACGGTCGGCCTCGTCACCACGCTGGCGCAGCCCAACCTGACCGCGCTTTCGGGCGAGACGGCCGACTTCCTCGCGGGCGGCGAATACCCGATCCCGATCAGCCAGGGCCTTGGTGCCACCTCGGTCGAGTTCAAGCGCTACGGCGTCGGCCTCAGCTACACGCCCACCGTGCTCTCGAACGGCCGCATCTCGATGCGCGTGCGCCCGGAAGTTTCGGAACTGTCGAGCCAGGGGGCGGTCACGCTCAACGGCTACGAGATCCCGGCGCTCAGCATCCGCCGCACCGAGACCACGATCGAGCTGGGTTCGGGCCAGAGCTTCATGATCGCGGGCCTGCTCAGCAACAACACCGCGAACACCATCCAGAAGATGCCCGGCGCCGGCGACCTGCCGATCCTGGGCTCGCTGTTCCGCTCCACCAGCTATCGCCGCGGCGAGACGGAACTGGTGATCATCGTGACGCCCTACCTCGTCAACCCGGTGAACAGCTCGCAGATCGCGCTGCCGACCGACGGCTTCAACTCGCCCAACGAACTGCAGCGCCTGCTGGGCAACATGGAGAGCGACAGCACCAGCGGTGCCAAGCGTCCGGGCCCGACGCAGGGCCCGTCCGCCGCGCCTTCTTCCTCGCCCTCCCCGGCGCCCGGCATCGGCGCGGCCGACCCCGCCGCAGCCACCGCCGGAGCCGCAAAGTCCGCCAAGCGCGCCGCCGCGAGCGATGCCGCCCGCCCCGGCTTCAGCCTGAAGTGAGAATGACCCACATGAAGCGCAGCGCTCCGTTCGCCCGCCCCGGCCGCACCGCGGCAGGTGGCCCCGTCCTCTCGGTCGGCCCTGTCCTTTCGACCGGCATCGTCCTCGCGCTCGGCCTGGCGCTTGCAGGGTGTGCCGGGGGCGTATCGTCGAACCGCTCGATGTATTCGGTCCACCAGCCCGTGGTCGAACGCACGGACTATGCCCTCGACGTGACCACCGGTCCTGCCGGCCTCGCCTATGGCGAGCAGGCGCGCCTGGCCGGTTGGTTCGATGCGATGGGCCTGAAGTACGGCGACCGCATCGCCATCGACGATCCCGCGAACGATCCCGCCACGCGCAGCACGGTCGAGGCCCTCGTCTCGCGCCATGGCTTGACCCTTGGCGAGGCTGCGCCGCAGACGGTGGGCTACATCACCGCCGGCACCGCGCGCGTCATCGTCACCCGCACCCGCGCCTCGGTGCCAAGCTGTCCCGACTGGTCCGCGAAGAGCGACGCCAATCCGGGCAACGGGCTGTCCACCAACTACGGCTGCGCCATCAATACCAACATCGCCGCGATGGTCGCCAACCCCGAGGACCTGATCCGGGGCGAGCAGGACACCGGCATGACCACCGCGGCCACCGCGGCGAAGGCGATCAACGCCTATCGCACCGCGCCCACCACCGGCCAAGGCACCACGGTCGCGGCCAGCGGTACCACGGGAGGAAACTGATCCATGACCGCACTCTGGAAATCGGGCGGACCCGGCGCGCGCGACATCTTCGCCGCGTTCCTGTGCGACGAGACATCGACCGGCGTGGTGCGCAGCATCGCCGCCGAACTCGGCTGGCCGAGCGAAAAGTGCCAGAAGGGCGGCCTTCGCAGCGCCGTGCAGTCGCTGTCCGTCACCGCTAGCCCCAATATCCTGATGGTCGACCTGTCGGAAAGCGGCGATCCGCTCAGCGACATCAATGCGCTGGCCGAAGTCTGCGAGCCCGGCACCGTCGTGATCGCGGTGGGCCAGGTGAACGACGTGCGCCTCTATCGCGACCTCATCAACAGCGGCATTCACGACTACCTGCTCAAGCCCCTTTCCTCCGGGCAGGTGCGCGATGCGCTGGCGCACGCGCAGGCGGTGTTCTCGGCCCCGCGCGTCCATGATTCGGGCGCGGCGGCGGCGCATATCTCGACGGCGGTGATCGGCACGCGCGGCGGCGTCGGCGCCTCCACCCTAGCGACCTCGCTGGCCTGGCTGCTGAGCACCGACCACAAGCTGCCGACCGCGCTGCTCGACCTCGACATCCATTTCGGGACGGGCGCGCTGTGCCTCGACCTGGAACCCGGCCGCGGCCTGACCGACGCGATCGAGAACCCGAGCCGCATCGACGGCCTGTTCATCGAGCGCGCCATGATCCGCGCGAACGACAACCTCGCGATCCTTTCCGCCGAAGCGCCGATGAACACGCCGCTGATGACCGACGGCTCGGCCTTCGTACAGCTCGAGGAGGAATTCCGCGCCGCCTTCGCCACGACGGTGATCGACCTGCCGCGCAACATGCTGGTCAACTTCCCGCAGCTGCTGGCCAACGTGAACGTCGTGGTGCTCGTCACCGAGATGACGCTGGCCTCCGCGCGCGATACGATCCGCATGCTCTCCTGGCTGAAGGCCAACGCCACGCAGACGCAGGTGCTCGTCGTCGCCAACAAGGTCCAGCCCGCGCTTTCCGAGATCAGCCGCGCGGACTTCGAGGCCTCCATCGAATCGAAGCTGGACTTCGTCGTCCCCTACGACCTCAAGGCCGCGTCGCGCGCCGCGAAGCTGGGCCAGACCTTTGCCGAGGCCAATCCCTCGAACCGCCCGGGCGCGGTCATGCGCGAGCTGGCGCAGGCGATCGTCGACACCGGCGACGCGCGCGAGGAAGCCGGGCGCACGGCATCGGCCAAGCCTTCGCTCCTTGGCAAGATCGACTTCAAGTCGATGATGCCGGGAGCAAGGAAGAAGGCGCAGGCGAGCGCGCAGTAAGGCGCGGGCGCACTCCGGAAGGCACGGCGAGACGACGATGAATTTCCTCCAGCTGATCATGGTCGGATGCGGTCTGGGCGGCGCGTTCCTGCTGCTCTGGGCGGCGCTGTCCGGCCCTTCCCCCACGCGCGAGTCGACCCGTCGCCTCAAGAGCGTGAGAGTGCGCCACTCGTCCAACAGCAGCGAACGGCTGGAGGCGCAGATGCGCCGCGCCGTAGCCGCCCGCAAGCCGCGCACCCACAAGATCGCGGGCTCTGCATCGCGGGCGGAAGCGCTGGCGCTGCGCCTCAACCGCTCGGGCAAGAAATGGACGATCTCGCAGTACGTCTACGGCTCGCTGGGCCTGGGCGTCTTCGTGGGGCTCATCGTCTTCCTCAAGAGCGGCGCGCTGTTCCTGGGCCTTGCCTTCGGCGCCTTCGTCGGGGCGGGACTCCCGCACATGGCGCTCAGCCACTTCATCAAGAAGCGCACCAACGCCTTCAACGTGAAGTTCGCCGACGCCATCGACCTTCTGGTGCGCGGCCTGCGCTCGGGCCTTCCCGTCTCCGAGACGCTGACCGTGGTCTCGCAGGAGATCCCCGGCCCGGTGGGCGAGGAATTCAAGCTGGTGACCGACCGCATGAAGGTCGGCAAGTCGATGGAGGAGGCGCTGCAGGACACCGCCGACCGCCTCGGCATTCCCGAGTTCAACTTCTTCTGCATCACTCTCGCCATCCAGCGCGAGACCGGCGGCAACCTTGCCGAAACGCTGGCGAACCTGTCCGAAGTGCTGCGCAAGCGCGCGCAGATGAAGCTCAAGATCCGCGCGATGAGCTCGGAATCGAAAGCCTCGGCCTATATCGTCGGCTCGCTGCCGTTCATCGTCTTCGGGATGATCTACTGGCTCAACCCCACCTACATCGGCGAGTTCTTCCTGGACGAGCGGCTGATGGTGGCCGGGATCGGCGGCGGCATCTGGATGGGCATCGGCGCCTTCATCATGGCCAAGATGGTCAGCTTCGAGATCTGATCAGGGACTGCGACGAACATGCTCGACCAACCCGCCGGCCCCACCATCCTCGGTTTCGACGTCACGCTCGTCGGCACGCTGCTGTCGATCGTGGCGGCCGCCGCGATGCTCCTTGCGATCTATTCGGCCATCACCATCCGCGATCCCATGCAGAAGCGGGTCAAGGCGCTCAACCAGCGGCGCGAGGCGCTGAAGTCGGGCCTCGTCACCACGGCCCGCAAGCGCCAGAGCGTGGTGCGCCGCAACGACACGACCGACCGCATGGGCGCGTTCCTGGGCAGCGCGAAGATGCTGCAGGACAGCCAGATCAAGGTGATCGAGCAGAAGCTCGCACAGGCCGGCATCCGCAACAAGGAATGGGCCGTCGCCGTGGTCTTCGCGCGGCTCGTCGCCCCGATCGTGCTGGGCGCGCTGGGCGCGCTGGTGATCTACGGCATCGATTACTTCCCGGAGTGGGGCAGCTTCAAGAAGTTCCTCGCTTTCGCGGCGATGGTGCTGCTGGGCTACAAGGGCCCGGACATCTTCATCCAGAACATGGTGAGCAAGCGCACCGACGCGATCCGCAAGGGGCTTCCCGACGCGCTCGACCTGCTGGTGATCTGCGCCGAGGCCGGCCTCACCGTCGACGCCGCGTTCGAGCGCGTCTCGCGCGAGCTGGGCCGCGCCTACCCCGAACTGGGCGACGAGTTCTCGATGACCTCGATCGAGCTGTCGTTCCTCACCGAACGGCGCCAGGCGTTCGAGAACCTTGCATACCGCGTCAACCTCGATGCGGTGAAGGGCGTGGTCACCACCATGATCCAGACCGAGCGATACGGCACGCCCCTCGCCTCGGCGCTGCGCGTGCTCTCGGCCGAATTCCGCAACGAGCGCATGATGCGGGCCGAGGAAAAGGCCGCGCGCCTGCCCGCGATCATGACCGTGCCGCTGATCCTGTTCATCTTGCCCACGCTCTTCGTGGTCATCCTTGGTCCGGCGGCCTGCTCGATCTCGGACGCGTTCTCGGGCGGCGGGCCCGGCTGACGCCGCCCCAGAGTTCGACGCTCTAGAGTTCGACGCCCTGGAGTTCGCGCACCATGTAGCAGGCGCCCTCGCCATAGCTTTCGAGCTTGCGCGAGAGCGCCTCGTCACCCGCCACCGGCGCGAAGCCCATGGCCTGCCAGAACCCTCGCGTCCCGTTCACCGAGACGAGCGCGATGCGCCGGGCGCCCCGTCCGCGCATCTCCTCCACGAGCCGCTGCACGATAGGCCGTGCATGTCCCTGCCCCCTTGCTTCCGGCGCGAACGCAAGGTCGTGGAGGTAGACGTCCTCAATCGAGGGCGGCAGTGCACCCAGCGCGCTGTTCAGCGGCGGGATCGCCCCGCGTGGCCAGGGATAGGCGATGAGATAGCCCGCCACCTGCCCGTCCCTGTCCAGTACGAAGCAACCTTCCGGAAACAGCGCGAGCCGCTCCTCGAAGCACGCGCGCGCCTCGAAGTGCTCGGGAAAGGCGGAGCGCGCCACCGCCACCACGCCATCGATATCGGCGCCCGTCATGCCTCTCCATCGCGTGGGGGTTACGGGTGCTGCGTCTGTGTTCATCGCGGTGCTGCTCCGATGGCGCCTCTCGGGACGACTGGATAGCCGCGCTTCCCGCGCTTTGCACGCCCGGCGGCGACGATCGCACGCCAGTGCCCCGCACGGCTATATCCCCCACTTCCGGAACCCGCGCGCCTTTCGTGCGTCCCCTCCATGCGATACGACAGGCACCCACCGGGCCTGCCGGGGGCGGCCCGTCGGATAGGATGTGACTTGAACAGCTTGAGCCGTTTCACCGAGCGCCTGCCGCTACTGCCCGAACGGCCGCAGGTGCAGTATGCGGTGACGCTGGTGCTGTGCTTCGTAGCACTGTGGGTGCGCTGGGTGCTCGACGGCGCCTTTCCGCCCGGCTACCCGTTCGTCTCGTTCTTCCCCGCGGTGATCCTCAGCTCGTTCCTCTTCGGCCCGCGTCCAGGCGCGCTGGCGGCGGTGCTCTGCGGCTTGTTCGCCTGGTACGTCTTCATCCCGCCGCGCGGCGTCTTCGCGCTAAACCACGGGACGGTCACCGCGATGCTCTTCTACACGGGCGTCGTCGTGGTCGACATCCTGCTGGTCCACCTCATGCAGGCGGCCAACCAGCGCCTGCGCGCCGCGCGCGAGGAAGTGCGCCAGCTGGCGGAAGAGCGCGGCCATCTGGTCGAGCGGGCGGAACTGCTGTTCCAGGAGATGCAGCACAGGGTGGGCAACAACCTGCAGATGGTGGGCGCGGTGCTGTCGCTCCAGATGCGCGGCCTCGTCGAACCCACCGCCAAGCGAGCGCTGGGCGATGCGGCGGCCCGGCTGCAGGTGATCGGCAACATCCAGCGCCAGCTCTACCGGCAGGACGGCCAGCTCGTCCCGCTCGACGTCTTTCTGGGCGAGGTGTCCAGCAAGATCATGGCCTCGAGCGCAAGGCCCGGGATCACCTGCACTCTCGAGGCGGAGCGCGACATCGTGCTCAAGCCAGACAGCGCCGTGCCGGTGGCGCTGATCGTCAGCGAGGCGATCGCCAACGCGCTCGAGCACGGGTTTGCCGACCGCGAGGCGGGCGCGATCCACCTGCGCGTCGTCCGGCTCGACGGCACCATCCAACTCAGCGTCGAGGACGATGGCAGCGGCCTGCCGCAGGGCTTCGACCCTGAGCTTGCCGACTCGATAGGCCTTCGCATCTCGCGTGTGCTGTGCCGCCAGCTCGGCGCGCGGATGGAGCTGCGCAGCGGGCGCGAATCGGGCGCCTGCATGACCCTTGTCCTGCCCCTTTCCCGCCTTGCCGACCCCGCGCCGGATGAGGACTGATCGCTCATTCCCGGCGGCTCGCGGCGGGGCTGCGACGAACCCGGCCCAAATCGACGGCACCTGCGCTTTCGGTAACTTGAGATTCAGCCGCGTGCGCCTACATTGGCCGACTGAAAGGACGGTTTCCCGCAAATGAACGACGACCAGCCCAACGGCAATCCCTGGGTCAAGAGCCTGCTTGTATGGGGCGGCATCTTCCTCGCCCTTCTGATGGTGGTGTCGATGTTCAGCACGCGCGCCACCACCGGGCCGGCCATCCCTTATTCCGACTTCCGCAGCAAGGTTGCCGAAGGCAGCGTGGCATCGGTGGAGATCGCCGAGGACCGCATCGACGGCAAGCTCAAGAACGGTGAGAACTTCAGCACCGTTCCCGTGCCGAACGACATCTCGCTCGCGCAGCTGCTGCAGGACAACGACGTCAAGTACTCGGGCCGCGAAGCCGAGCAGGGCAGCCTGCTGTTCTACATCCTTGCCCAGACCCTGCCGTTCCTGCTGATCGTCGGCATCGCCTTCTTTGCGCTGCGCCAGGTCCAGAAGGGCGGCGGTTCGGGCGCGATGGGCTTCGGCAAGTCCAAGGCCAAGATGCTGACCGAGCGTTCCGGCCGCGTCACGTTCGACGATGTCGCCGGCATCGACGAGGCGCGCGAGGAACTGCAGGAAATCGTCGAGTTCCTGCGCGATCCCACCCGCTTCTCCAAGCTGGGCGGCCAGATTCCCAAGGGCGCGCTGCTCGTCGGCTCGCCCGGCACCGGCAAGACCCTGCTCGCCCGCGCCATTGCGGGTGAGGCCGGCGTCCCCTTCTTCACCATCTCGGGCTCGGACTTCGTCGAGATGTTCGTGGGCGTTGGCGCGAGCCGCGTGCGCGACATGTTCGAACAGGCGAAGAAGAACGCGCCGTGCATCGTCTTCATCGACGAGATCGACGCGGTCGGCCGCCATCGTGGCCATGGCCTCGGCAACTCGAACGACGAGCGCGAGCAGACGCTGAACCAGCTGCTGGTCGAGATGGACGGCTTCGAGGCGAACGAGGGCATCATCATCATCGCGGCGACCAACCGCCCCGACGTGCTCGACCCCGCGCTGCTGCGTCCCGGCCGCTTCGACCGCCAGGTCGTTGTGCCGGTGCCCGACATCGAAGGTCGCGAGAAGATCCTCGCCGTTCACATGAAGAAGGTGCCGCTCGCTCCCGACGTGAACCCGCGCGTGATCGCACGCGGCACGCCGGGCTTCTCGGGCGCGGACCTTGCCAACCTCGTGAACGAGGCCGCCCTGCTCGCCGCGCGCCGCAACAAGCGCCTCGTCGCCATGCAGGAGTTCGAGGACGCCAAGGACAAGGTCATGATGGGCGCGGAACGTCGCTCCATGGTCATGACCGAGGACGAGAAGAAGATGACCGCCTACCACGAGGCCGGTCACGCGATCGTCAGCGTGAACGAGCCCGCATCGGACCCGATCCACAAGGCCACCATCATCCCGCGCGGCCGTGCGCTGGGCATGGTGATGCGCCTGCCCGAGCGCGACAGCTATTCCTACCACCGCGACAAGATGCTCGCGAACCTGTCGGTGGCGATGGGCGGCCGCGTGGCGGAGGAACTGATCTTCGGCCATGACAAGGTGTCTTCGGGCGCTTCCTCCGACATCCAGTACGCCACCAGCCTGGCGCGCTCGATGGTGACCAAGTGGGGCATGTCCGACAAGCTCGGCCCGCTCCAGTACGAAGAGGCGCAGGAAGGCTATCTCGGCATGGGCGGCTCGCACCGCACTATGGGCTCCGACGAGACGAACCGCCTGATCGACAGCGAAATCCGCCTGCTGGTGGACAATGCTCACGCCCGCGCCACGCAGATCCTGCAGGACCAGGCCGAGGCGCTGGAAACGCTGGCCCAGGCCATGCTCGAGTTCGAGACGCTTTCGGGCGACGAGATCAAGACCCTGCTCGAAGGCGGCACGCTCGACCGGCCCACCAGCCCGCGCGGCCCCTCGACCCCGCGTCCGATCTCGGGGTCGGCCATTCCCAAGTCGGGCAAGCGTTTCACCGGCGGGGCCGCCCCCCAGGGCGCCTGAGGCAAACGCTTAAGCCACAAGGTCTCCTCCGGGAGAATGCAGGAAGGGGGCGCCGGCACAACCGGTGTCCCCTTTTTGCTTGGGCGGGCAGCAGGTCATGGAAGAACGCGCACCGCGTTCGTTGAACACGCGCCGCATGTCGGCCGGCATGGCAACGCGGACCGAGCAGTGACGTCCCGCCAAGGCAGGCGCTTTCGTGCGTGTGCGCCCTCCCGCCCGGCCGGGCGCTCCACAAATTTCGCCGCCTCGGGAGCACCCTGCCGCGCCTCGGCCCGGCTAGGTTCAGCGTAGTCGAAACTGGCGACGGGCCGGCGACACGCCAGATCGACGCTTCAGCGCCGCTCCTGCAGCTTCTTCTCGATCGCGGTCCAGAGCCGCTGGAAGGCGAGCGCGGCCGCGCTTTGCGGCGCGAACGCGCCTACCGGCTGGCGGTGGACGGCCCCTTGCTCGACCGCGCTGGCATAAGGGATCGACGGCCAGTTGGGGTTCGTCTCCTGCGCCTGCTTGTGCAGCGCGCGGCGCATGTCGAGCATGGAGAGCACCGGCAGGATCGGCGGGTGGCGCTTGGTGTTGCCTGCGATTTCGCGCACCACGAGGTCGAAGGCCCGGGCCGAAAGCGGCGACGGCGGCAGCGGCACGATCACGAGGTCGGCCGCGCGCACGATCTGGGCGGAAAGCTCGTTCATGACCGGCGGGCAATCGAGGATGATGCGCGAATAATCCGCCGAGAGTTCCTCGGTCAGGCGGGCAAGCCGCTTGCGCTTGCCGATCCTGGCAAGCTGCGCATCGAGGCTGCGGATCGATTCGTCCGCTGGCAGCACGTCGAGCCCGGCGAAGGCGGTCTTCTGGATGAGCCGGGTGGCTGGCCGCTCGCGCGCGAAGACTTCCTCGGCCAGCTGCGTATCCTGCGGCTCCAGGCCATAGAGGAAGGCCGAGCCTCCGGCGGCGTCGAGATCCCACAGCAGCGTCGGCCGTTCGCCTGCCACGGCCGAGCACCAGGCGAGATTGGCCGCGAAGGTCGTCTTCCCGACCCCGCCTTTTACGCTGTAGATCGCGATCGTCGCCCCGCCATGAGGCGCTTTTGGCGGCTGGGGCTCAACGTCCGAAAGGGGACCGCCCTTTCTGGACGCTCCCCCCGGGAAACCGATGATGCGAGGCAGTTTCGACTTGGCAGGCACCTCGTGATCGTTGCCCGCCGCGCCGCGACAGTCAACGAAAACGATCAGCCGTCGTAGTCGCCGCCGATCGAGGTGTTGCGCGTGGGCGCCGAGGCGGTGATGCGCAGAGCCTCGGCCGACTGGCTCAGCGAGCCGACTTCGTCCATCTCGTCGTCATCGTCGGGCAGGACGCGCTGCATCGAGGAAACCAGCGTTTCCTTGAGGTTCGCAGGAACCACGGTCTGCTCGGCGATTTCGCGCAGGGCAACGACCGGGTTCTTGTCACGGTCGCGCTCGAGAGTGAGTTCCGCACCGCCCGAAATCTCGCGCGCGCGCTGGGCGGCAAGCAGGACGAGATCGAAGCGGTTGGGGATCTTGTCGACGCAGTCTTCGACAGTTACGCGCGCCATGGGCACTCCCGGGAAAGAATCTGAAAGGTCTGGAAAGGGCGGCACATAGTCCGCAGGACCGGAGAAGTCAAGGAAAGCGCCGGAAGCCGTTCCTCCTACGCTTGCGTGAACCCGAGCGCCAGCCTCGCCAGTTCCGGAAACGCCTGTGCCCGTTCGCGCGCCTGGGCATTGGCGGCGGTGCCCCGGATGACCCGGCCCTTGATGCCGTGGAAGATCGCAGCCAGGCGAAAGAAGTTGAAGGCCATGTAGTACCGGTAGTCCGGCAGCCCCTCGCGCCCGGTGCGCCGGCAGTAGGCGGCGACATAGTCCGCCTCGTTCGGGATGCCGAGCGCGGCGATGTCCGCTTCCCCCAGCCCCGCCACGATGTGCGGGGGCATGTGGTACATCATCGCGTGATAGGCGAAGTCCGCCAGCGGATGGCCAAGCGTGGACAGCTCCCAGTCGAGCACGGCAAGCACGCGCGGCTCGGTGGGATGGAAGATCATGTTGTCGATGCGAAAGTCGCCGTGGATGACGCTGGAGGAACCGTCGTCGGCGGGCATGTTGTCCTCGAGCCAGGCGATCACCGCGTCCATGTCGGCGTTGCGGCCCGCCGCTTCGTCCTCGAGATACTGCTTCGACCATCGGCCGACCTGCCGCGCAAAGTAATTACCCGGCCTGCCGTAGTCTCCAAGGCCGATCGCCTCGGGATCGAAGGCGTGGAGCTGCGCGATCGCGGCGTTCATCGCATCGAAGATGGCGGCGCGTTCATCGTTGGAGACGCCGGGCACGGTGGCGTCCCAGAAGATGCGGCCCTCCACCATCTCCATGACGTAGAACCAGGTGCCGATCACCGCGTCATCCGTGCACAGGCCATGGACCTGCGCCACCGGAAAGCCCGCGCCGTGGAGTGCTAAGAGAACTTTCGCCTCGCGCTCCACCGCATGCGCGCCCCTGAGCAGCTGGCCGGGCGGCTTGCGGCGCAGGACATAGCTGCGCGCAGGCGTCACCAGCTTGTAGGTCGGGTTCGATTGCCCGCCCTTGAACTGCTCGATCGTGAGCGGCCCGGCGAAGCCCTCGACATTGGCGTCCATCCAGCGAACCAGCGCGGCCTCGTCGAAGCCATAGCCTTCGCGCACGGCGGAAGTGCCGGAGTTGGCGTCGGACAGATCGGGCGCGACCTCGCTCATGCCGGTTCGGTTTGCGTCTGCTGGGATGTCGCTGTCGCCAGAGCTTCCTGGGCCTTGCGCCAGTCGCGGCGGATCTTCTTGGCAAGGCTCCACTTGTGGACCTCGGTCGGGCCATCATAGATGCGGAAGGCGCGGATTTCGCGGAACACCTGCTCGACGATGGTGCGCTCGGTCACGCCGATGCCGCCCAGCACCTGCACGCAGTTGTCGGCGATCTTCATCAGCGCTTCCGAGACCGAGACCTTGGCCATCGAGCTTTCGACCGTGCCGAGCGAGCCGGAATCGAGAACGCCCGCGCACCAGTCGATCATCAGCTCGCACTGCTTGATGAGGATCTGGTTCTCCGCCAGCATGAAGCCCACGCCCTCGTGCTCGATGAGCTGCTTGCCGAAGGCCATGCGGCGGCAGGCGTAATCGGACGCGATCTCCTGCGCGCGGATGCAGGCCCCCAGCCAGCGCATGCAGTGCGAGAGGCGCGCAGGGCTCAGGCGCACCTGCGCGTACTTGAAGCCCTCGCCCGGCGCGCCCAGCATCTGTTCGGCCGGCACCCGCAGGTTGTCGATCGTCAGCGTGGCGTGGCCGCCGGGCATGGAGGTGTCTATGGTGTTGGGCACCTCGTCGATGCGGATCGCCGGGTCGGGCAGGTCGACGAGGAACATGCAGGCGCCGCCCCTGGTGTCCTCTTCCTCGGACGCGGCCATGACGATGCCCACCATCGCGCCCTGCGCCCCGGTGATGAAGGTCTTACGCCCGTTGATAATCCAGTGGTCGCCGTCCTTGCGGCAGGTGGTCTTCATCATCGAAGGGTCAGAGCCGGCACCGCCCCAGTCGGCAGGCTCGGTCATGAAGAACGCGGAGCGGCCCCTGCCCTCCACCAGCGGCTTCAGAAAGCGGTCCTTCAGCTCGGGCGAGCCGACGTGGCCGATGAGGTACATGTTGCCCTCGTCCGGCGCCATGGTGTTGCAGGCGAGCGGGCCCAGCGGCGAGAGGCCCGACCTGATGAGCACCACGGCCGTCTCGCGCTGGGTGAGGTGCGATCCGTCCTGCCGGATGTGCGGCGTGAGCACCCCGGCCTCGCGGGCGAGCGCGCGCATTTCCATCACCAGCTCGTCGGTCGGCGCGCCGTGATGGTCGCGGCGCGGGTCCTTCTCGTAAGGGACGATGCTTTCGCGCACGAAGGCCTCGACCTTGTCGGCCATGTACTGTGCGTGCTGGGAAATCTCGGTCATTACTGCAGCACCCTGATCGGATCGGTACCGTCCCAGTCGCGGGCGGCATCCTTCATCATCTGGAACAGGCCCTCGCTGCCCGAGAGCGGCTGGAGGTACTCGATGACATGACCCGGGCCCTGGCCGGGATCGACGTAGATCACCTCGCCGTCGGCGCCGACCTTGCCCTCGACGATGACCTCGGCGCCCGCTTCCGCGCAGGCGGCGCGGGCCTCGGCGATCGATTCGACGAAGACACAGACATGGTGCAGCCGGTCGCGCACCGCATACTCGCCCGAATAGAGCGAAGGCGCATCGCTGTCGGTTTTGATAAGCTCGATCTGGATGTCGCCCCAGTAGCCGATGGCCATGGTGAAAGTGGCGTCGGTGGCCGCGCCCTTGTACTTCATGTCGTCGAGCCGGACGTCGTTCAGGACGAAGAACGGGCCCACGCCCACGGTCTCGATCCAGTACTTCATCGTGGCGTCGAAATCCGTCGGGAAGTAGGCGAGCTGGATGACCTCGCCCAGACGCTTCAGCGGGCCGGGCTTCAGGGTGCTCAGGGTATCCTCTCCGGTCATTGTCATGCTTCCTTTCAGGAGAAGAGGCCTTCCGGCGCCTCGATCAGGCCTTTCAGCGTCTGCAGGAACTGCGCTCCGGCCGCCCCGTCGATCGCGCGGTGGTCGACCGAGAGGGTGAAGGAGATGCGCGTCTCGAAGGAGATGCCTGCGCCCGCGGTCTCCACCGGCTGGCGCAGCGCCGCGCCGACGGCAAGGATCGCGCCCTGCGGCGGGTTGATGATGGCATCGAAGTTCTCGATCCCGAACATGCCGAGGTTGGAGACGGAGAAGGTGCCGCCTTCCATATCGTCCATCGACAGGCCCTTGCCCTGCGCCTTGTCGATGAGGCGGCGGGTTTCGGCCGCGATCTGGTCGATGCGCATGAGGTTCGCCTGTCGCACTACCGGCGTGACGAGCCCCTTGGGCCCGGCCACCGCGATCGATACGTCGGCATGGGGGAAACGGTGGATCTCCGACCCGTGGACCTGCACGTTGACATCGGGGTGCCGGGCGAGCGCCACCGCGCTGGCCTTGACGATCCAGTCGTTGACCGAGGCCTTGCAGCCCAGCACCACGTTGGCCGTCTTGCGCATCTCCAGCAGCGCCTCGGCACTGGCCGACATGCGCAGGTAGAAGTGCGGGATCTCCTGCTTGGCCTGCGTCAGCCGCTGGGCGACGACCTTGCGGATCCGGTCGAAGGGCACGATCTCGGGCCGGTTCTCGCCGGCGACGAAGGCGGGGGTTTCGGGACTTGCCGCAGCGGTGGCGGCGGGCTTGGGCACCAGCGCCAGCACGTCCGCCTTGGAGATGCGGCCGCGTGGTCCCGTGCCCTCCAGCCCCTGCAGCGACAGGCCATGCAGCGCCGCAAGACGCCGGGCGAGCGGGGAGGCGAAGATCTTCAGATCCTCTATCCCGACCGGCAGCACCCCTCGGGGAGCGGCGGTGGACGGGCCGCGCAGTGCCTTCACCACATCCTGATGGGTGATGCGCCCGCCCCGTCCCGATCCCTCGATGACGGCAACGTCGATGCCTTCCTCTTCCGCCAGGCGCAGGGCCTCGGGGCTGATCGGCCGGTTCGTCTCGATCCGGGTGCGAGGCTTCTCGGGGCTAACAGCGCGTTGACGAAGTCGGTGTGATCTGATTCAGCCTGGATACGGAAAGAAGGCGGTCAGCGACGATGGCGATGCGACGTGATGGTGATGTGCAGGCGGATCTGATCGTGTCGTGGTCAGATATAC
>NZ_WVTD01000040.1 GCF_009856825.1 Novosphingobium silvae
CTCTCCAAGTGGCACCCCCTTCGCGTGTAGCCAGATTACCCGGATACCTCGTCCGGCGAAATGCGCTTGCTGTCAGCCGGTCTCAGGCCGCCGCGAAACGCACACCAGAGGGATCACTTCATATTTTCTCGAGCAGCGAAAAATAGGGCGGCCAGTGCTTGAACCGTTTGGGCACATAGCGAACGACCTCGTAGGGGATCCCTCGCTGGGCCATCCAGGCGGCGATCATCGCCTGATACTCGTAGGTTTCCGGCTTTTCAGTGCCGGTGTCAGCGGTCAGGACGAGATCAGGTAAGGAGCCGCGCGCCTCGAGCTCGACAAGAATAGCCGTGCTGTCGACGCCGACGCCATAAGCAAGCACCGTCGGGCCACGCCGGGAAAAATCAATGCGATCGATGATGCGCTGAGCTGCAGGATCGCTCATGCATGCCTCCGTGGTAGAATGGGATGCGAGGGGCGCCTGGAGATGTTGGCCAGACGCCGCCTTGGTGCGTCAGCGAGTCAGGCAACCAGAGCCATGGGTTCTGCCGCAGGGGTCAAGGTCAGCTCTCGCCGCAATCTTGCGGCAAACCGTGCCGGGTCGAGCAGATTGATGAGCGGTGCCCGCCGGTCGCGATCACCCCAATGGTCATCCCGGCCTCGGACCCGGCAGTAGGTCACTTCCTCGCCGGGAAACACGATATCGAGCGACAGGCGGACCCTGAGCTCGTCCCCGTGGAGAATGATTTCACCCGACTGCGCCAGCGTACCGCGCCTCGCGGTGAGGGTGTATCCCGAGTCCGGCAATCCCAGCGCATCCGCGAGGGCGCGGAGCGCCACCCGCCCCTCTCGATGGAAGGCCCGTTTCGCGGCCTCGTCATTCGCCACCCCACGATAGGCGAGCGTCGGCAGAGCTGGGACAAGGCGCAACCGATCGATCGCGGCCTCGCACTGTTCCTGCAGGGCATCGATATCCGGAGCAGAGGCGCAGACCGAGTGGAAGTGCCGCACCAGCAGGATAACGGCAGGATCGCTTTCAATAGCGCAACCCGCATTGCGGGCGTCGGTGATCGCGGCCTGCACCGCGTGCAACGTGGCTGGAATTGTGGTGAGCGCGCTCGGGTCGAGCGCCTGCTGAAAGCGGTAGGCGACGTCATAGGTCATCGGGCATCTCCGGCTTCAAGCTCCCATCGAGCTCGACCGGCCTCTTCCCCCTCCCCTTTTTCCCCGACGCGCCGGTGCGTTGCCATCGCCGCTGGGGTTGCCCTTGAAACGACACGTGGAGCCGCCATAAATTTGTTTCGTTCGCGCGGCGGTGCCGCTCGCTGAACCCGTCGCCGGAGATCGAGAGAATGGAGTTTGAAGAGTTAGGGTCCAGGGCAGAGCTGGCCGAACTGGAGGCCGAGCTTAATCGCGAGCGCTGCCAGCCCGATAGCAAGGTGGCGATATGCGACCTTGGTGCGTCAGACGACCTAAATCCACGGTACTTCGTCGCGCGGATCGACGGAAGGCATGCCGGCGGAGCGACCTTCACTCAGACTGATGACGGGGGTTGCGAGCTTCACAAGCTTTACGTCCATCCGGCGTTTCGCCAGCGCGGCGTGGGCGCGGCGCTGGCCGAAAAGGTAATGAAGATCGCCTCCGAGCTGAACTATCCGGAAATCGACATCGAGATGTCAGGCGACAGTCTCGAATTCTGGGATCGATGGGTTGGAGAGCGGCCTTTTGAATATCACGGCACCCGTCAATTCTCGGTGATCCTGAAACCCGGTGGACCCTCAACGGAGGGTTGACCGGTCAGCTTTGTTCACGTTACGTTCAATTCGAACGGAGTGATTCCCATGAAAGCTACGATCTTCCACGACCATTTCGACCTTGATGTAACCCTGCGGGATGCTTCGCTGGATCCCCACACGCGCCCGACCCGCCGCATGATCGCCGGAGCCTCGCTTGGCATGTGTGTCGAAGACGCATATTTCTCGGTTCGGGAGCTGCGTGAGGCCGTCCAGTGGGTGCATGAAGGCGAGATTGCTGGGAAGAAGCGTCTGGCCGCCATTTTGGGGAACGATGGTGCCGACGATTTTCAGCGCTGCATCTACTACTGCCTGGCCGGACGCGGCGTCGTCGCCATGCTGGACGATCTGATGTGGCTCGAGGATTTGCTGGAACGGCGAGGCCGGGTTGCCGGCAAGCTGATGCGGGCAAAGGGTCGCGCCATGCCGCTGATCGATCCTTATGTGTCCAAGGAGCCCGACGGACCCGTCGGCCGAATTGACGCCGATTTCAGGCAGGGCCCGTCCTGGTATCTGGACCCTTCCCTCGCCGACTGACCCGCGCTTCGCATGACAGGCGTTCGCCGCGGCGCCACTTTGCCGGCTCGATCCATCGACCGGCATGCATGCCCGCTTCGGCTTTTTTCGCCGTTGCGAACGCCCGCTGGTATCGCGTGGCACGATCGGGGTCGCTCTTCAGATACTGTACGGCCGGGACGGCGAGCCCGGCCGCAATCAGCCGCTCCCCCAGATCGACGCCCGAAACCTCGACTGTCGCCACCCGGCGCCGATAGGTCCGCCCACTGGCGAGGGTGATGCGCACCTCCTGGTCACGAAGCGCACGGGCCAAATAGTCCTGAGCCGCCTTGCCACACGGCCACCACCCCTGATCGTTCGCGCAAAGCTGGCGCTTCTCGGGCGCATCGAGGCCAAGCAGGCGAAAATCGACGGAGAGTGTATCGCCGTCAATCGCGCGCGCCGCAGCTGCGAAACTGGCTTGGTCGGCCGTCCCCTGCGTCGGCTGCGAGCAGCATCCGATGAGAAAGAGCGGCAACAACAAGGCTAGACGCACAGCAGGACCTCGACTTCATCGTGGCTCGAGGCCTCGGCGGCGGCACGATAGGGCTGGATTGGATTTCCAGTGCGTATGATGCAGGCGCGCTGGCCGGAGATAAAGATCCTGTGCGCAACCCGCTCTGCATGTGCCCGGCTGCACAGCAAGGCGCGCTTGGCAGAGAGCGATGGATCCGGGTTTGAAACAGACATGGGCGGCCTTTCGGTTGAAGATGCCGTAGTGGCGGTCAGCAGAAGCGCGTTTTATGGACCCGGGTCACCGGCACGATGGTCCAGTCCCGTTGCATCAGCCGTGAGATGCGGTAGCCGCGACCACTTGTCGGATCGCGTAGGACCGTGCGGCGCCCCCGCCGCTCCACCAGAAACTCGCTCCCTTCATGGCCGTCGGTGAAGGTGATCGTCGCGGACAACCGAATACGGTCGCCGTCGGCCAGTTTGCGCGACTTTCGTTCGAGACTGGCACGGCACCGTCGGCGCCAGTCCAGCGCATGGGCGTTCTCGGTCGCGGTCAGCAGGTCGAGGATGGCTGCCGGACACTCGGCCTCATAGGGCCCCATATTTTCCGTCATATCCTTGTACCCAAACACGAGTCCTTCACGGTCGTGGGGGTTCCAACGGACCAGGCATATGATCGCGATAATCTCGCCGCCCTGCCTGTTCGTCATGACCTGGGCGGCGGCGTAGTAGACACGGTTCTGCGGGCAGGACGAAGCGAGTACCCGCAGTCCGGTCGTACCGCCATCATCCAGCGCCCGCTCATAGGTGAACTGCGCGTCGAGATAGGCACTCGCGGACGCATGACCGCCAAGCGATCCACGTTGCATGTAGAGCCAGCCCATTACACGCCCTCCCGCTGTTCGCTGGGCGTTGCCATGTCCTCATCCGGCGCATCGCAAGATGTACCTCCGAAGGCACCGAGAAATGTTATGGCCTGCTCGGCCTTGGCGGCGGCATGGATGATGGCACTCTTGTCGCCCCGAAGGATCGACAGCCAATGGCTCACATAGCTCGCATGGCTTTGATGAAGTTCGTTGGGGAGACCAAGCTCCGCGCAGCCCAGACCTGCCCCGATCTCGGCCACAAGTTCCTCAAATGCGTAAGCCTGATCGCCGAAGCGCTTGCCGAAGGTGCGCGCAAGGCGGCTTGCATGTCCGCTCCAATGGACCGTCTCGTGCAGCCGCGTGCTCGCATACAGATCCATGCTGTCGAAAGATGACGGCCTGGGCATTTGGATATAGTCGAAGGTGGGGCTGAAATAGGCCTCGCTTCCGCCATGGCGAACGGCTGCCGGGATCGGTTCGAAGAAGCGATCGATGACGGCCTGTCGCCCTGAGGGGGTGGGCTCGGGATCCGCCAAGGGCGCGGCATAGTAATAGGCGGGGAGCCCGTCGATCTGGTCGGCATTGAAGACGATGTAATGGCGCAGAAAGCGAATGTTCTTTTCGACCGATGCACCTGTCACCACGTTGGTCTCGGTTTTCTTGAACTGGGAGAAGTAGACCGACACCGCCCCCCGCTCGCCCTTGCGGACATGCCCGCCGAGCTGCTCGGCCTGGCGGAACGTCATCCAGTAGCGCGAGGTGTAGCCCTTGGCGTCGCCCAAAGCCCACAGGTACAGGGTGTTGATGCCAGTATAGGCGGTTCCGCAATGTCTGAGCGGACGTAAGCCCTGCCCCGGGGCGCCTCGCCAGGGTCGCTTCCACGGGGGTACGCCCTGTTCGAGCTTCTCGATGATGAGATTGGTGATTTCGGCGGCAACGTCCCGCCGGGCACTGGTGGGTTTCGGCATGTTAGGATCCGATCGGGATACAAAAAGGACCGCTGGCGCTGCATCGCGCCAGCGGTCCGTTGGGCCAGAAGGTGAAATGCGCGCTCAGACGGCGGCGATCATCTCGTCGGGAGCATCGAGGAGCTCGTCGCAAGCAGCCTCTTCGCCCGCCTCCAGTGCGGCATGCGCCTCCTCGCTCTCGGCCTCGCTTTCGGCGTTCTGGTCATCCTGCGGATCGTCCTGCGCTGACGCGGTGTCGAGGAAGCGCATCGCATCGGGCACCCATTTGAGCGCCGCCTCCTTCACTTCAGCCTCGACCATGGCCTCGCCCGCGAACAGCTTCTCGCAGGTCGAGGAGATATCGGGCTTCTTGGAGGCTGCGTAGCGTCCGGAGACAGCCGGACCGCCGACATCGTGCAGCAGGCTCAGCAGCGCCGCCTTGGGCACCCGATCGAAGAAGTTGACCGAAGTCGGACGCCACCAGGCCGCGACATCGACCTCCATGATCGTTGCGAGGCGGTTCTGAAGGGCGTTCTGCGGCACCGTACCGTAGCCATCCTTGGCTTCGAGCGACATCGCAACGATATAGGCGAGCCATCCAGCCTTCGCATCGTCATCAAGGTCGCGGAACGCCTCGAACCGCGCGACCGGATCGGCCGCTTCGGTCCAGGCCGCCTCCAGCCCGTCCTGCGCCTCCGCCAGGAAGGTGCGCGCGATCGTAGCGGGCTGCTCGCCGACCACAGGGTCCTGCGGAGCCGATGCGCGGATCGTCGAACCATGTTTGGCAAGATACTGGCGCCGCCCATCCACCATGACGAAGATGGCGTAATCGAGCGCCAGCGCCGGATGCTGGATAAGGTTGGCCGCCAGCACGTCGCGGCGTTGCATTGCCAACTCCTCGAAGAGCCGCATGCTGAGTGCCTTTCCGCCCGGAGCAACCGTGTCGGGACGAGGCGTCACGGCCTCGCGCTCGCTGCGGCCAGTGGTCTCGCCGTCAGCATTGCCGCCGTCATCACCGGTTTCGGCGGTGTCATCCAGCAGTGAACCGCTTTCGTCGAGGCGCAGGGGCTGCTCGCTATAATAGGCGGTATCGAGCAGCAGTTCGCCGCGCTGCGTGAGGGTTAGGAATGCTCCGACCAATGGCCGCAAGGCATCCGGCAACACGCTGGGTCTGTCATGCAGCCCGCTGCGCTCCTCAGCGAGCCGGTCATATTCCGCGTCGAGCTCGGCAAAGCGCTCTTCGGCGATGTCCTCGTCGTCCATCTCGGACTGGATCGCTTCGAGCCGGGTGTCGATTGCGTCGAGGTGCAGCCGCTCGTCATCCGTGAAGGGGAGTTGGGGCAGCATGACCCGATAGAGGCCTGCGGCCGCGTTATAGGTGTGGGCACTCGCGATGGGGCGAATCCAGGCCAGACCGGTTTCCTCGCCGATGCGCTTGGCCTCCGCCTCCATCTTCTCGCCGCCGAGGCGCTGCGCAATTTCCGGGTTGACCCAGCGATCTCCTCCGTCGCTGAACAGGTCACGATCGACCGCACCGCCGGCGGCAACATAATCCGTCTCCCCAACCAGCAGCGCGACGGGATCATTGGCTTTCATCGTCTCATTGGCAATGGCCCGCCGGATTGCGTCGGCATTGATATAGCTGTGGTGGCTGTAGCTGTTGTAGATGAGGAGCTGCTTTTCGCGGTTCTCAGTCGATGCATAGGCCTTGGCGAGGTCGAGGGTGAGTTCACCTGCTGCAAGCGCGTCGAAGATCGGATCTGCGAGGTTTGCCAGGCGCAACCGCTGCTCGATGAAGCGACGGGTCTGCCCGAACCGCTTTGCGACCGCATCGACGTCGCCATCCACCCCAAGGAAGTGCTGGAAGGCCCGGCACTCTTCGGCCGGGGACAGCTTGAGCTGGTGGAAATTGGCCGCGAGCGAAGTCTCGCTCAGAGCCGCATCGCTGTCCTTGAGCACAAGAACGGGCACGTCGAAGCTGTCGGCGTCGATGGTGCCGCGCTCGGCGAGCAGCAGCAGGCCGCGCAACCGCCGTCCACCATCGAACACCTCGAATGTACCGCGCGGCCTGGCTGGCGTGACAAGAAGGTTCTGGAGAACACCGCGCGCCTCGATGTCGGCCGCCATCGGCTCGATCGCGAGATCCTTTTCCGGTGCAGTGCGGACATTGATGGGCGAGAGGCGAAGCTTCGCCAGTTTGACGGTCTGAATCATGAGGGCAACTCCTTCTGGCATCCGGACCAATCCGGACATCACCCTCGATCCCCCTTCCCTCTTTCCCTGGGCCACCTTCGGGAGGCTGCGAAAGGGCGCCGGGCGTTGCGAGCAGTCCGCGCTTCCAAAATTGGCGACGGCCGCCTATGGCAATGCCTTCTCGCGGAGACGCGAGCGGGGCGTGGAAACCTCGAAGAGCAAGAGCCGGTCTCGTTCAAAACCGGGTGGCGGGCGCGTATGTCCAGGCCACCCGGCTAAAGGCGTTCGCGCCTAGCTTGCTCTAGGTTTCCAACACCCGGTTCCGAAGCGACGACGCGCCATTCGGGCGCGTCGCCGGCTTCCAGGGGGGGATATGGACGCTCGCGATGAGAGGCCTTGGCTGGCCATCGGTTTGATGCGCAAGGCAGCGCAGATCCTCGACGCCGCAAATGCGTGCCATGCTGCGTCCCTGGCACGGTCGGCCACCATCGCAATACTCACCGACCTGGGGCTTGAGCCCGAGGAGGAGCTTGACCCGGACCTGGCCACTCTCGTGGTGGCAGTTCCGCTTAATCCAGGCGATTAAAGTATCTCGCGCGGCGACAGATAATTATCTTGCCGGACCAGTGGTAATCGACCCCTTTGGCCCCATGTAGAGGAACAATGAAGGGGGTGCCGGGTGTTCGAGAAAGTTGCAAAAAATCAGCACTATGTCTGGAAGCACTATCTTCAGGCCTGGACGATCGATGATTAACTGACGTGCCATCGGCAGCGCGATCGCCAAACGATCACCACCAATCCCAAAAATGTCGGCAGTTCACGCTATTTTTACAGAGTGGAGACCTTCTCGGAGCGTGAACTGGAGTATCTGCAGGCGCTTCCGAACCGATCGAAAAGCGAGCTGGCCCGGAAGGTCGCGCTGAATTTCATCCATTTTTTCACCATGACAACGCAGCTGCGTCGACTGATCGCCTCCCTTCCTCCTCGCGACGAGGAGACGCGGGCCAAAACCGAAGAGTTGCTGCTGAACGCCGAGCGCGGACTTGGCGAAGCATGGCACGTCAGCGTCGAGCACAAGGGCGCACCCTTTCTCGATCGGTTGCGTATGGGAGACGCCTCGTTCTGGACCGATGAGCGCGAAGCCTCCGATTTCTGCTTCTTCCTTGGGACACAATTCACGAGGACATCCCGGATGAGCAAGGCGATCTCGGCGATCGAACTGCCTGCGGGCCTCGACCTTGCGCGCCTCTGGCCCGTGGAGAGCCATCTTTGGGCAACGGACGTCGGCGCGGGCTTTACCGGTCACCGTAGAACAACCCACGCGACGATCCTTACCAACGACACGT
The DNA here is from genome assembly GCF_009856825.1 of Novosphingobium silvae. Classification (GTDB taxonomy): domain Bacteria; phylum Pseudomonadota; class Alphaproteobacteria; order Sphingomonadales; family Sphingomonadaceae; genus Novosphingobium; species Novosphingobium silvae. Next base: position 8,133 of record NZ_WVTD01000040.1, read on the forward strand.
CCACCCCCTTCATCACCGCCGATCAGCCGGTGATCAATCTGCGGCCGCAGGCCGACCCGATCTCGATATTCTACTATCCCGTAACGCCCACCATCGCGCTTCATCTGGAAATTGGCCAGCCCGACTGCCAGGTTAAGACCCGGGCCGTATCGCAGTTCGAAGCCGAACGTCTCAATCATGACATGTACCGATGGTCAGAAGATCAGCTCTACGGCATTGACGGAGCCTATCTCGAGGCGGTCGCCAGCCTGCCAAAAACAGAAGTTCTGTGAGCGGGCATTCAGGCGGACAGATTTTCTGCCCGTCTTTCCTTGCCTTCGGATATTTGACTTCAAGAGGCTGATAATCAACTTGTTTCCGATTTCGTTTCACCCTTTCAGACGCTACATTCGTTTCCCATCGCCAGAAGATGTACCCGGGGGGTTTTGCTTGAGCAACGATGATGACGAGGCATATCTGGCGGCAGTCGAGGCAATGCTCACGGCCGAAGGCATGGCAGAGGCTGCTGAACTGCTGCGCACGGCCGAAACCGAAGTCGTTGAAACCGGCTTTGACAACTGGAATGGTGGAACCCGCCTCTACACCGTTTTTCTGGGGATAGACCCGGCGGAATACGGGCGTCTCGGGTCCAAGCGTGACACGCTCCAGGAACAGATTTCGGCGCGGGTAAGGGCCGTTTTCGAACGGGACGACAACACCGGCTTCAGCGCGGCGATCCGCCCGCGCATTCGCGCCCGTCCCGACTGGCGCACCGCGCCGGCGACCCTCACCCGCCGGGCTCGGCGCAACATCATCGACGGTATCAAGGTCGATGGGGTTTCCTGGATGGGTGCGCTGAGCGATGTGGAGTTCCTCCAGCGCCTATGGGATCTCAAAGCCCTGCCATCCACCGACGACCGGTTCGACGATGCCGCCGGTGACATATGGCAACACCGGTTCAACAATGATGATTGGGAAGATGACTGGATCTTCGAAGACCAGCGCTTCAATCTGATCGACGGTTCCGCTGACCGCTTCCTCGCGTTTCTGGCCGAGATGGTCCACCCGGTGGTGCGTCCGGATCGCAACCAGGCCCTAGAGATCGTGCGTAACTTCAACGATCAGCTCCGTCCCGAGGGCTGGGCCCTGGTGGAAATCGAGAAGATCGCCGGCCGCCCCCGCTTCGTAGCAAAGGCGATCGCAGACATGGGCGGACGCGCGGTCATGCGTGCAAAGTCCGTTGCCGACGCACTCGATGCGGCCTGGATGCAGAAGGAGATCGAGCGGGTTGAGAATGCGATCGAGCGGGATCCTGCGTTGGCGATCGGCACCGCCAAGGAACTGGTCGAAAGCTGTTGTAAATCGGTACTGACCAAGCGCGGGGTCACCTATTCGAGCAGCGCCGACCTCCCAGCGCTCACCAAGCTCGTGGCCAAGGAGCTCGGCCTTGTTCCTGAAGATATCACCGATGCGAAGCGAGGCGCTGAAACCATCAAGCTGATCTTGCGCAATCTTGCTGCGCTGACCCAGTATCTGGCTGAACTGCGAGGCCTCTATGGTTCGGGCCATGGCCGTGACGGCCGGCATCGCGGGCTTCAGCCCCGCCATGCCCGTCTTGCGGTCGGCGCTGCGGTCTCGTTCATCGACTTTGTCACTGAAACCTTCCGTGAGCGCCAGCTGCGCGACACCGCCGCAGATAGTGCGCGGACCGCTGACGCCAGCGCCATTTCCTGACCACTGCCGCCCAAGGCCAACAAGAGGCACCTGCTTTGCCGACGTTCGAGCATCAGTTCACCGCCGCCAACGGCACCGTTACAACGAACTCAATCAGCCTTACCGTGCAGGATATCGAGAATGCCGGGGTGCTTGAGGTTCTGCAGTCTCCCGGCGCGACCCTTGGGCACTGGCAATTTCTCGGCGCCCTTCTCGACCCGACGGTCAGCAGTTTCAGCTTTCAGCAGCCACTCGGCCACGCCCGCGAGGTGAAGACTGCCATTTCCGGACTTTTCGGGCGGTTCGTAGCGCGGGCTTATGCGACGCAGCACCTTGGCCTCACGCATTTCGCCCATGTTCGTAAGCCGCCAATGGCACTGGGGGGCGTGATGCGAGGGCAGTTGAGGCGCGTGCCGTACCAGCGCGGCGACATGCCCGATTGGGTCGCCTGGGGCCCATCAGCCGGGATGGCGATCGTCGAGGCCAAAGGCTGCCACGACGGCAAAGGCCCGCAAGCTGCGCTGGATCGCGCTTACGTCCAAGCCAATCGCGCCGAGATCCGTGTGCGGGGCCGTCCTGCTCCCTTCAAACGATACGCAATCGCCACCCGTTGGGGTTTTACCAGCCCAAAAACCTCGGCGCCGATGCTCTGGGTCAAGGACCCCGACGAAGATGCCGAGATCAGCGCTGCTGAACAAGAGAGCCTGCAGCTTGCCATGGTGCGATGGCACATGGGCTCTCTTCTGGTTTCTCTGGGCCACGATGCCCTGGCCAAGCCGCTGCTTGAACTGACAGGACATCGCTTCAAGAACAGGGTTGCTGACGCGCAGCGACGGGCAGAAGCGGCCCTAGACGACACCGTCCCAATGGTGGTGGAAGGTGACATTGCCCCTGATACCCCTTTGGTGGGTGGCTATGTCGGCCGCGCAGGGCGCCTGAGCGCGACCCAGTTGGACGCGAGTGAACTTGCAACCCTTAACAAGCTCGGCCTGCGTCCGACATTTGTGGGTATCGAACGCGATGCCATCAAGCAGGCGATCGAGGGAACGGTGCGGCGTGCGCCCCCGGCCCTTGATGACGATGGCACTCTGTCGTTACGGGAGGGCGAGGATGGAGCGGGGAGCTGGGTGCTTCCGCTCGACGACGACGCGCGCCGTGTCCTTCCCCTCGACGGAGGCAGGTGAGTTGCCCTTGCCGGATTTTGATCTGCCTGACCGGTCGCTTCCGTTGGAACTGATCTGGCCGGCTGTAGGCAACCCGGTGGCGATCCTCCGTTTCGAACGGCCGACCCAATGGCGCGAATTTGTCGCGTCGATGGCGCTAGACGCGGCCATACCAGACATTGTCCGCCTGAAGTTCGAACGGGCCCTCAAGCTGTTCCTGTTGGGATGGCTCGACGCCGACCTCCTCAAGGGCGCCGAGTTGGTGGCACTGACGGCGCTCGAACTCGCGCTGCGCGACCAATATGGGAAGATCGTCGCGCCGATCGCAAGCCGGAAGATCAAGCCCGGATCGCCTGAGGCGATGATGGTGCCCGCGCCACGATACTCTTTCAAGGCACTACTGCGCTACATGGTCGAGGGGGACGGCCTTACGGACGACGCACTTCCGATGATCGTGCGCTGCCGCGGCACCGCGATCGGTCAGCTAACCGGATCGATGAAACCGACGCTTGATGAACGGCGCAATGCATTAGCGCATGGCGATCCATTCGACGGGATGCCGACGAGTGGCCTTGTCGAACTGGTGCGCGATCTCATCAGCTTCGCATATCGGGATCGGCTTGGAACGAGCCCCGGGCTGCCGCACAACGCCTCCTGACAGGCGATCAATCCTCCGCGGGGGCAAGAAGCCATTGATAGGCTGCATCTGCGTCGAGAAACACCTTCATGTGACCATAGCTGGCGGCGCGCTTTTGCTGGATGCTTTGGAGACTGGTTGTCACGACATAGGCGCGACGGTCCTGCTCGCGGAACAGCTCACGATGGGCGGTGGCAAAGCGATCGGCTAGCGACTGGGTCATCACGTTTGAATCTGTCAGGTCGACGAGGATCCGCAAAGGCTTTTGCGACCCCCGGGCTGACCTGATGAACCGCGCATAGTCGAGAAGGAACCGATCAGCGTCCGCGACCTCCCAGAAGCCGACCACGGTGCACAGGATGACGCCGTCGGCGGAGAGGTGAAGCGTGTACAGGCAATCGCCATTAGGTCGTTTGACGACGACATCGCCTAACCGCGAAGCGCTCTCGGCACTCATATCCAACTCCTCACAGGCCGCCTAGTTTGTATGTTCGTATCACAAATACAACGCACCGGAGAGTGAGACATTAGGCGAATAATTTACGCCTAATATTTCGTTATTAACTCTAAACCTCACTATCCGTTCGCGGTATTTCTGAATCGATACGCTAGAGAACCTCGCCCGTTCCCAGCAGCCTGGCGATGATGGCTTCAGCCTGATCGATCGGGATAAAAATCCGGGTGCGATACTGTATGATTTCGGTGAAGCAGCCGAGGGATTTCAGCCAGTCGAGCTGCCCATGCGGTGCTCCACCAATTTCGACCCTGGCCTTCCCGTTGACGAGTGCACGCTTGAGCGTCGCCGGGAAGGGGCGCGCTATTTCGACACTGCGTCCCGCAAGCACTGCCTTGGCGAGGTCAGAAGGCGGTAAGGCCTCGGCTCGGTCGAGACCGAGCTTGGTGAAGAGCGCAACAACATGCTCATCAAAGACAAGCCTGCCTAGCCAGGATTTACCCTCGCCATCGACAATGCGGTTTACCGACAGGTGATCTGTTGGCAGCGAGGACCAGATCGGTAGCAACAGCCCGGTCGCCAGACGGATTGTCTCTGTATCGACCGTCGCTGCAGCCTCCTCGGCCTCGCGGGTCCAGGCCGCGATAAAGTCCTGCCGGTCCATCGGCTCCCAGGCGCTTTCGAGGAGATCTGCCTCGCGGACATATTCTCTTCGGGTCGGGCGCTGCAGTTCGATCCGCGGGACCGGAATGCCATCTTCGCCCATTCCCGAGCGCGCTCTGGTCCGCAGCGCAACTTTCTCCGAGCGCGCATTGCGCACAAACGCCGCTGTCGGATCGTCCTTCGCCATGCGCAGGATCCGCTCCAGCATGATGGGATGGCGGCGGCGCTCGATCTCGATGGTGAGCAGATGAGAGGTCGCCCCGCTCAGAGGATCGGTGCGCAGGACGCGGTCCTCCAGGATCGTTGCCTTGTCGACCATGATGGTCTCGACACCGACATCAAGCGTACCTGCCTCGCGCGCTGCAGAAATCCGGGTTTCTACCAGCGCGAGAAACTCGTCGAAGATCCGGTTCTGAAGATCGATCGGGAGCGCCAGCAAGCGGTTCAGCCATCGCTGGATCGGCGGCATCTCGTCCTTGAGGACACCGTCGTTGTCGCACAGTTCGAGCCCCGTGCGCTGCTGGAAGTCATCAAAGGTGGTACTCTTGAGCTTGCCGGCATGGAGCAGATCGAACCAGGTAAGAAGCGCTGCACAAGCATATTCGCTCTCGAGATTGTCGGACGGATCGAACAGGTTCTGGCCGCCCGTCTGCCGCTGCCCGCGCGTCAGGGCCCCCAGGCTGTCGAGGCGTCGGGCGATCGTACTGGTAAACCGCAGCTCGCCCCGGCAATCGGTCGTGACAGGACGGAACAGCGGGGCACAAGCCTGATGGGTTCGATGGGTTCGCCCCAGCCCCTGAATGGCGCGATCCGCCCGCCACCCAGGTTCAAGCAACAGATGGACACGCTGCTGCTGGTTGGGCGCGTCGAGCGATGCGTGGTAGGACCGACCCGTTCCACCCGCATCCGAGAACACCAGGATGCGTTTGCGCCCCTCCATGAAGGCAGAGGCCTCCGCCTGGCTGGTACGAACAGAACGGGATTCCAGCTTCTGTCGGCCACCCTCGATTGTTACGAGCCTCTTGGTCCGTCCCGTGACTTCAGCAACCGCGTCGGGCCCAAAATGCTCGAGCAGAGCGTCAAGAGCGGACATGATCGCTGGCATCGCGCAAAGCTGTTCGATGAGCCGATCGCGGGCGGCTTCAGCTTCCGGGTTGTAGATCGGTCGGCCCGTATCGTCGACCATAGGAAGCGAGCGCGCCGTGCCCGTGTCATCGGTGAAGACGCGCATCTGCCGGGTCGGAAAGGCGCGCTCAAGATAGTCGATGACATATTCGCGGGGTGACAGATCCACATCGAGATCGGCCCGCTCCTCAGGACTGAGATCGCCCAGGCGCCGGTCGAGGATAGACTCTGCAGTCGTCACGAGTTGCAGGACCACTGAGGCGCCATCCTCGAGGTGCCGTTCCACGCCGGCGATGACGGTGGGTAGCTTCATGCTCAGCAAGACCTGGCCGAAGAAGCGCTGCTTGGTCGATTCCAGGCGTGACCTGGCGGCCGCCTTCGCCCCGCTGTTGAGCGTCGCATTCTCCAGGCTATCGACCACAGCGGTCAGTTCAAGCGCTCTCTCCATGTTCCGATGGATGATGGCTTATCGCGAGGAAGCGGTAATGCGAAGGAACGCGGCGTAGGCCTGCGACGCTGCGGAGCATTTCGCCACGTCCTTCACATTATTCTACAGGGTGTCGAGCCATTCCATCAGACTGGCATCT
>NZ_WVTD01000041.1 GCF_009856825.1 Novosphingobium silvae
AAACGCGCTGATCTTCGCCCTCGTCGGCCAAGTCGCAGCCGAAGCCGGCGTGCTGCTGATCATCATGTCTGCGGGGCCGGGCTGAGCGCCGTCCCGAAAAATCGACTTCGGCAGCGGGCTGTTAGAGGGATTGCGCGAGGCTATCCCAATAGCTTTATCGCAGATGAACTCGGTACCACGCCGCGCACAGTCGAGCTGGATCGAGCCAGCCTGATGGTCAAACTGGGAGCCCAAAGTTTGCCCGACTTGCTACGGATCGCGTTTGCTGTGGACCTGAACGGATCGCCTGAGGACGATCGCCATTAGGCTTCACCATCCTGCGACATCGGACGTTATGCGGATCGGCCCGTGGCGAGTTCGGCAATGATCGGACAATCCGGCCGCGCGTCGCCGTGGCAGCGTTCGGCGAGATCGACCAGCGTGTCGCGCAGCGCCGTCAGCGCTGCCGCCTTGCGCTCGAATTCCTCGGCACGGGCCAGCGCAAGCCGCTTCACCTCGCCACTCGCGCGACCCGTATCCGCCCAAAGGCCGAGCAGAGTGCGGATCTCCTCGATCGGAAACCCCAGATCGCGCGCATTGGCGATGAACCGCAGGCGATGAAGATCGCGCTCGTCATAGTCGCGATAGCCCGCACCCCGGCGCGGCGGCGCCGGGATGAGGCCTATCTTCTCATAATGGCGGATCATCCGCTCCGAGACGCCGCTCCGCCGAGACGTCTCGCCGATGTTCACAGCGCCTTCCGGTTGAGTCGCAGCGCGTTGGTGACCACGCTGACCGAGGAGAGCGCCATGGCGGCGGCCGCGATGATCGGCGAGAGCAGGATGCCGAACAGCGGATAGAGCGCGCCCGCCGCCACCGGCACGCCCGCGACATTGTAGATGAAGGCGAAGACGAGGTTCTGGCGGATGTTCGACATGGTCGCCTGGCTGAGCTTACGCGCCCGGACGATGCCGGTGAGGTCGCCCTTGAGCAGGGTCACGCCCGCGCTCTCGATGGCGACGTCGGTGCCCGAGCCCATGGCGATGCCGACATCGGCGGCGGCCAGCGCGGGGGCGTCGTTGACACCGTCGCCGGCCATGGCGACCACCCGCCCCTCGCGCTTGAACTTGGCGACCACGGCGCTTTTCTGATCGGGCAGCACCTCGGCTTCGACCTCGTCGATGCCCAGGCGCCGGGCGACCGCTTCCGCTGTCGTGCGGTTGTCGCCGGTCAGCATGACCACGCGAATACCCTCCGCCTTGAGCGCGGCGAGCGCTTCTGGCGTCGTGGCCTTCACCGGATCGGCGATGGCGAAGGCACCGCCGACGGTGCCGTCGATTCCGATGAAGATTGCGGTGGCGCCATCGCGTCGCAGTGCGTCGGCCTGGCCGGCGAGCGCCTCGGTGGCGACGCCCTCGTCGGCGAGGAACCGCGCATTGCCGAGGACGATGCGCCGCCCTTCGACCGTACCGAGCGCGCCGCGCCCGGTCGGCGAGTCGAAGTCGGTGACGTCGCTCGTGGCGATGGCGCGATCCTTCGCAGCCTCGACGATCGCCAGCGCGAGCGGATGTTCGGAAGCCCGTTCGACCGAGGCGGCAAGCCGCAGCAACTCGGCTTCGTCGAAGCCGGGCGCCGGCACGACCTGGGTGACGGCAGGGCGGCCTTCGGTCAGCGTGCCTGTCTTGTCGACGACGAGCGTGTCGACCTTCTCCATATGCTCGAGCGCTTCGGCATTCTTGATAAGGACGCCGAGTCCGGCGCCGCGGCCGACGCCCACCATGATCGACATCGGCGTGGCGAGACCCAGTGCACAGGGACAGGCGATGATCAGCACGGCGACCGCCGCCACCAGCCCATAGGCGAAGCGCGGCTCGGGGCCCCAGATACCCCAGGCGATAAACGCGACCACCGCAACCGCGATGACCACGGGCACGAACCAGCCCGACACCTGATCGGCCATGCGCTGGATCGGCGCGCGCGAGCGCTGCGCCTCGGCGACCATCTGGACAATCCGCGCAAGCATGGTGTCGCGTCCGACCTTGTCGGCGACGATCACCAGCGCACCGGTCTGGTTGAGCGTGCCGCCGATCACCGTGTCGGCCTTGGCCTTGGTGACGGGCATGGATTCACCGGTGACCATCGACTCGTCGAGCGAGGAGCGGCCGTCCTCGACTACGCCGTCGACCGGCACCTTCTCGCCCGGCCGCACGCGCAGGCGGTCGCCGACCGCGACCAGATCGAGACTGATCTCCTCTTCGCTCCCGTCGGCGGCGATCCGGCGCGCGGTCTTGGGCGCGAGGTTGAGCAGCGCCTTGATCGCGCCCGAGGTCCGCTCACGCGCGCGCAGTTCGAGCACCTGGCCGAGCAGCACGAGAACGGTGATCACCGCGGCGGCCTCGAAATAGACGGCAACCATGCCGTCCTCGCCGCGGAAGGCAGGCGGGAACAGCTGAGGCGCGAGCGTCGCGACGACGCTGTAGATCCAGGCGACCCCCGTCCCCATCGCGATCAGGGTGAACATGTTGAGGTTGCGGGTCTTGAGCGAGGCCCAGCCACGCTCGAAGAACGGCCAGCCCGCCCAGAGCACGACAGGCGTCGCCAGCACGAACTGGATCCATACCGAGGTCGACATCGGCACGAGGCGATGGATCACAGGAAACAGGTGCGCCCCCATCTCGAGGATCAGCACCGGCAGGGCCAGCACCAGGCCAACCCAGAAACGCCGCGTGAAATCGACCAGCTCGTGGCTGGGACCGCTGTCGGCGGTCACGGTCGCGGGTTCGAGCGCCATGCCGCAGATCGGACAGGACCCGGGATGGTCCTGCCGGATCTCGGGATGCATAGGGCAGGTCCAGATCGTGCCCACGGGCGCTGCGAACGGCGGTGCCGGCGGGCCGAGATAGCGCTCGGGATCGGCGATGAACTTTGCCCGGCAGCCCGCGCTGCAGAAATGATAGCGTTCACCGCCATGATCGGCATGGTGCGCGGTGGTCGCCGGATCGACGGTCATGCCACAGACCGGGTCCTTGATGCCGGTCGCCGCTTTCGCGCCGCCGTGGCCGCCGCAGCAACCGCCGCCATGCGCCGCTCCATGTGTCTCGTTCATCGCCTTGCTCCTTTCGACGCCTGACGATCTAGGGTCTGACACCGTGTCAGGGTCAATACGTAATCGCCTAAGCGGCCAAATCGGCGTACCCGGTCGCTCGGCCGGGATCAGCCAAGGTCGTTCGCAACCGTAAGGCCCTGGGCCTGCGCCGGTCGATGCGCGGTAAGCAATTCGATCGCGCCGGTGATGGTCAAGAGCCGAAACGTCTCGGCCACATGCCTGAAGCCGGCCGCCGCGATCAGGCCGGGGAGCACGCCGTCGGCGTTGGGTCGGGTATCATCGATGCCATCGAGTCGCTGCACGGTCAGGCGAAAGGCGAGCCGCATGAGACCGTGCTGGCGGCCATAATCTGCGATCACCAGGCGGCCACCCGGGCGCAGCATGGCGAACATGGCGCGCAGGGTTGCCGCCTTCTCCCTGACCGGCATCTGATGCAGCACGAGACTCGATACGACAGCGTCGGCGGTGCCCGGGGCCACGTCCCTGGCAAATCCCTGACGCCAGTCGATATCGGCCTGCCGCGCAGCGGCCTTGTGCCGCGCGATGTCGAGCGCCTCGGCATCGGGATCGAGACCGATCACCTGCGTCCTGGGCTCGGCTTGCTTGAGCATCAGCGCGAAGCTGCCGGTGCCACAGCCGACGTCGACGACCGTCTCACCGGCTTTGGGCGCCAGGGCGGCGAGCATGGCGGCACGCCACCGCTTCTCCCGCGTCCACAGGCGGATCGCGCGATCATAGTCTTTCGTCGATCCGGTCCCGAGCGGCGGGGTGTAGGATTGCATTGGCTTCTCCCAACGCGAGGCGTCCGAAACGATAAGCTACATCGACATGGGTGGCGACAGTGTCCCCAGCCAGGCGACCAGCCCGAGAATGACGATCGCAAGACCGCCTTCGACGACGAGGCTCGCGCGCAGCAGCGCCTGCGCCCGTGGCGCGTCCTCTTCCTCGATCGCCTGCGCAAGTGCCGGGGTCAGGCGATAACGGTTGAGCGCGGCCAGGCCCAGCATGCCGGCGAAGAGCAGCAGCTTGGCGATGAGCAGCAGGCCGTAGGTCGACTGCCCGAGAGACGCGATGTTGCCCGGGCCGACCAGGAACCAGCCGTTCACCGTCCCGGTCAGGATCAGCAGGGCGACGATGATCGTGCCGACGAGGGAGAAGCCCCGCAGCGCTTCCTCGGCGAGCATGACCCGGTCCATGTCTTCAGTGGCGAGATCATCGGTTGCGAGCCTGGTAAGAACCAGCGCAAGGAATGCGGCAAGCGCGCCGACCCAGGCGCCCGCGGCGAGCAGATGGATGAGATCGGCCCCCAGTTGCAGCCAGCCCGCCTCGCCTTCGCCGGCCGCGCCATGCCCGCTCCAGGCGAGGGTCGCGAGTGCGACCGCGCCTGCCAGAGTGGAGGCGATGAAGGCAGGACGGGATTGCCGGCGATAGAAGGGGATGGAGAGCAGAAGAACGAGGAGCGCGACGAGGCGCGCCTTCAGCGCCGTTCCCATGGACGTGCCGTTGAACAGCTCTGCGACCATGGAAAGATCAGGCTGGGTGAGCGGCAGCCCGGTCATGGCCGCTGCCTGCAACGCGAACCCCAGCGCCGACAGCAGGAGGGCGAGACAGGCGAGACCGGCCACCATTGCTACCATCGGCAGATGCCGCTGTACCATCCGGCCGCCGCCGGGCGCATAGAGCGCGAACAGCGGCAGGCCGAACAACAGGCCGAGATCGACGTAGAGCGCCCAGCGGACGGCGACGAGTGCCACGTCGTTCATGGCGTCACTTGACGGTAAAGGCGAGATTGCCCTGGATGCGGTGCGTGTCGGTCGAGACGACGTGCCAGGCGACCTGATAGCTGCCCGCCATGAGCGGCTTGGCGAGCGTCAGCACGAGCGTCTTGTCGCCTTCGACGGACGTCTTGAAGCCGGTTACCGCCATGCGGTGGTTGGGCATGCCGGGCATGCCGGTCATCACGATCTCGGCGCCCGACAGCTTCGGCATCAGACCTTCACTGAAGGTGAGCGTGATACGCGAAGGCGCCGAGACGCTGGCGTTCGCGGCGGGCGTCGAGGACACAAGCTTGGGATGCGCGTAGGCCGGAGCAGAAACACTCAGGCCGACGGCGGCGATAACTGCGAGAGGCGAAAAGAAACGCATTGGAACATTCTCCTGTAGATCCCATGAGACAATACGCAGCCCGAGCCCCCACCCCTCGCAATTATTCTTTTCAATCTACAGCAAGGGTTCCTGGACCATCGTGCGTATTGAAGGATGAAGACGGAGAAGCACCATGGATGAACTTGACCACCTGCTCTCGCGGTTGCGCGATGCGCCTCTCGATCCCAGGCTCGGCGGCCTGGAAAGCAGGGTCATGGCGGAAATAGCGCGCATCCGGGCCATACCAAGCCTTGGCGCTATGACGTTCGGCATCGCGGCCGCAACCGCGCTGTTCATCGGAATTGCCGGCTCGGCAGTTCCGACACGGTCTGCTGATGCCAAACCGCTATCGCCCTTCGATGCTCGGCTCGCGCTTGCGCCCTCGACGCTGCTGAGCTCGCAGTGATGCGCGACCGCCGCCGGCTCCTGCTCCTCGTCCTGGTGACCTTCGCCGCGGCGATCGCTGGCGTTGTCATTGGCCGCGTCTATGTGGTTCCAGTGCGCCCGGTCGAAAATGAGCTGCACGAGCTGCTCCATCGCGATCTGAAGCTGAATTCAGCGCAACACAGCCGACTCGAGACAATCGAGAAGAACTACGCGATCCGGCGTCAAGCGCTGGAGGCCGAATTGCGCGCCGACAATGCGCGTCTCGCGGAAGCGATCGAAGCGGAGCATGGCTATGGCCCGCAAGTCGCAACTGCGGTGGATCGCTCGCACCAGGCCATGGGCGCGCTGCAGAAAGAAACACTTGAGCATATCTTCGCGATGCGGGCCGTGCTGCGCCCGGATCAGACGGACAAATTCGACGACGCCGTGGTGAAAGCGCTGACGGCCAAATCCGAATGACCGCGTGCCTCCCCGACTGCTCGGACGGGGAGCTCGCGGCTCTGGCGCTTGGAGGCCGGCAAGCGGCCTATGGCGAGCTGGTCCGCCGGCATCAAGGTTGGGTTCACCGGCTCGTGCGCAGCCATGTCGGATCTATGGATGAGGCATTGGATGTCACCCAGGCGAGCTTCGTCGCGGCCTTTGCCGCACTCAACCGCTATGACGTAACCCGACCCTTCCAGGTCTGGATGTCCCGGATTGTCATCAACAAATGCCATGACTGGCGGCGTCGGCGAGCGGTTCGAAATTTCTTTGCCCTAGCCCTACCGCTCGGCGAGGCGGACGGCGTCGCCGACGACGCACCGCTGCCCGATCAGGCGATCGGGGCCGAACAGCAGCTCGCGCAAGCAATGAAAGCGATTGCTGCCCTGCCGTCTTCCCTCAAGGACACGCTTATTTTGCGTACGATCGACGAGAAATCGGAAGCTGAAACCGCCGAAATTCTCGGGATCAGCCAGAAGGCGGTCGAAACGCGCCTCTATCGAGCTAGGGCACGCCTTTCGGAAATATTAAAGAAAGTTTGAGGGGGATGAGGCCATGCTGCGTATTCCCAATAGGTACGCCCTCTTTCTTAAAGCTGAGACAACCGAATGATTTCTGCTCTCGACCGCCGCCAGTTCCTCCGCGGCGCGGCCCTCGCCGGCGGCGGCGCAGCATTGTCAGCCTGGCTGCCGGCCTGGGCGCAGACGATCTCGCCGGGGATGCGACCGACGCTGCCGACCGTGTCGGGCGAAGACATTACGCTCACCATCGCCCGGCAGTCGATGACCATCGACGGGCGCAAGTTCCGGGCAATCGGCCTCAACGGCACGGTCCCCGCCCCGCTGATCCGGCTGCGCGAGGGCCAGCGCGTGCGGCTCAACGTCATCAATCAGCTGGAGGAGGACAGCTCGATCCACTGGCACGGGCTGATCCTGCCGGCCAATATGGACGGTGTGCCGGGCGTGTCTTTTCCGGGCATCAAGCCGGGCTCGAACTACCTCTACCAGTTCTCCGTCGTGCAAAGCGGCACCTACTGGTACCACAGCCATTCAGGCCTGCAGGAACAGGAAGGCCATTACGGCCCGATCATCATCGATCCCGCCGGTGCCGATCCGGTCGCCTATGACCGCGAGCATGTCATCGTGCTCGCCGATCACAGCGCGCTCTCGCCGCAGGCGATCTTCCGGCGCCTCAAGGTCAACCCCGGCCATTTCAATTTCCAGCGCCAGACCCTGGCCGGGCTCCTGTCGGGCAAGGATCAGCCGCTCAAGGACCGGCTCGACTGGGGCCAGATGCGGATGGACCCGGCCGACATCTCCGATGTGACCGGATCCACCTACACCTATCTCGTCAACGGCCATGGTCCGATGGACAACTGGACCGCGCTCTTCACCCCGGGCGAACGGGTGCGGCTGCGGGTCATCAATGCGTCGGCGATGACCACCTTCAACGTCCGCATCCCCGGCCTGCCGCTGACCATCGTCCAGGCCGACGGGCAGAATGTGGTGCCGGTCACCGTCGACGAGTTCCAGATTGGTGTTGCCGAGACCTACGACGTCGTTGTCAGCCCAGGCGATGACAAGGCCTACACCCTTGTCGGCGAGGCGATCGACCGCTCGGGCATGGCGCGTGCCACGCTCGCGCCGCGCGCCGGCATGGCCGGCGAGGTTCCCCCCTTACGCAAACGGCCGCTCGCCGACATGAAGGACATGGGCATGGACATGTCCTCGATGCCGGGCATGGAAGGCATGGACATGTCGGGCGGCGCTATGCGGGGCGTCGATCCGACGGCCGAGAAGAACGCGTCCGCGCGCCTCGCGACCGGCGCGGCGGCAGCGATGGCGACCATGGACAATAGCGCCATGGCAGGCATGGATCATTCGGGGATGGATCATTCCGCGATGAGCGGGATGGACCACGGCGCGATGGGCGCCGATGGCCAGATGGCGGGCATGGACCATGGCGGGCACGCGATGGGGTCGATGAAGATGCGAGACTTCTCGAACGCGCCGCAGGTGAAGCGCGACCCGAGCGTCCAGACCATCTCGCCGATGCCCGTCGACCGCACCGGCGAGCCCGGCCAGGGCCTCGCCGACGTCGGCCACAAGGTGCTTGTCTACAGGGACCTGATGGCGCTCGATCGCAATCCGGACGTGCGCGCGCCGAGCCGCAGCATCGACATTCACCTCACCGGCAACATGGAGCGGTTCATGTGGTCGTTCGACGGCGAAAAAATGTCGGACCATCACGAGCCGATCCCCTTCATCGAAGGCGAGCGGGTGCGCGTCAATCTCATCAACGACACGATGATGGGGCATCCGATCCATATTCACGGGCATTTTTTCGAGCTGGTGACGGGGCATGGCGATCATGCGCCACGCAAGCATACGGTAATCGTCCAGCCCGGCGGCAAGGTGACCTGGGACTTCACCGCCGACGCGGTCGGCGACTGGGCCTTCCACTGTCATCTCCTCTACCACATGCATGCCGGGATGATGCGGGTCGTGAGCGTCCGTCCGAAGGGAGACGCGTAATGACCCGCATCCTCACGCCGCTGGTGAGCGCGATCGCCCTTTTCGCTGCCGCGCCCGCCTTTGCCCAGGATCATTCAATGCACGGCATGCCCGGCATGGCGCCGCCGGGCGAGGTGCCGCCGGCGCAGGAGAAGAAGAAGGACAAGGCCGCCGCCAGGCCGCGCGCTCAGACACCAGCGCCAGACGCCACCTCGGCGATGGACCATTCGCAGCACCAGGCCAGTCCTGCGCCGCAGGGAGATGCGGCCGGTCAGCCGCAACCCGCGTCTCCCGCGATGCCGGACATGCCGGGCATGGACCACTCCCAGCATCAGGACGGCGCGATGCCGGACATGCCCGGGATGGACCATTCGCAGCATGGCCAGACCGCCATGCCCGGCATGCAAATGACCGGCACGGCGCTTCCGGCCGGCAATGCGCCCCCGCCGCCTCCCCCCAGCGACCACTTCGCCGATCGTGATTTTCCCGGCGCCGAGATGGCGCGCTCACGCGACATCATGATGAAGGACAGCGGCGGCAACAATTTCGGGCAGGTGCTGCTCAACCTGTTCGAGTATCAAGCGCATAGCGGTCGCGATGGCTATCGCTGGGATGGCGAAGGCTTTTACGGCGGCGATATCAACCGGCTCTGGCTCAAGAGCGAGGGCGAAGGCGAGTTCGGCCGCGGCATCGACAGCGCGGAGGTGCAGGTGCTCTATAGCCGGGCCATCGACCCCTATTTCAATCTTCAGGGCGGTATCCGCCAGGACTTCGGCCGCGGGCCCGACCGCACTTACGCGACGGTCGGCGTCGAGGGCCTGGCTCCCGGCATGTTCGAAGTCGAAGGCGCGCTGTTCCTCTCGACCAAGGGCGATGTTCTGGGCCGGGTCGAGGGCTATTACGACCAGCGCATTACCCAGCGCCTGATCTTGCAGCCGCGCGCCGAGGTCAATTTCGCCGCGCAGGATATTCCGGAGAACGACATCGGTTCGGGGCTGGTCAACATAGAGCTCGGCGCGCGCCTGCGCTATGAGTTCAGCCGCCAGTTCGCACCCTATATCGGCGTCTCTTATCTGCGCAAAGCCGGCGACACGGCGCGGCTGTCGAGGCTTGCCGGCGAGGACGTCCATGCGACCAGCTTCGTCGCCGGCGTTCGCTTCTGGTTTTAGCATCAGGACGGCTGATGGCGGGGGCGAACAGGAGAGCGGGGCGTTACACTCATACCAAGGTCGGCCGGCGCCGAGCGAAGGAGATACGCCATGGACCATTCGTCCCACATGAACACCCGGAAGATGGGCGCCTATTGGAGCCTTGCCGTTCAGACCGTCATCAGCGGCGTCATCATGTATCTGGTGATGTTCGTCATGATCGACGGGCTCGACAGCTTCTACAACAACCTCAACATGCTCTACATGACGCTGATGATGGTCGCGCCGATGGTGGTGCTGATGATCGTCGCCATGCGGCACATGTTCGCGTCGAAAGCCGCCAACATCGCGCTGATCGCCGCGTCGCTGGTCGCCTTCTTCGGCAGCTTTGCGCTCATCCGCACCCAGACCACGATCGGCGACACGGCCTTTCTGCGCTCGATGATCCCGCATCATTCCGGGGCGATCCTGATGTGCCAGGAAGCAAAGCTCAGCGATCCGGAAGTCATCCGGCTTTGCGAAGCGATCAAGCGCTCGCAGCGGCAGGAAATCGACGAGATGAAGGCCATACTCGCGCGGCGCTGAGTGGCACGGTCGGGCTACGCCCGGATCCGTGCGCCCGGCCAGGCATGTGAGCCGGGACGATGGTCGACACGAGGCGCGGGCCGGACGAGATTGCCAGCGACGTAGCGCGGCTTGCGCCGCTGTTCCTGCGACAGGCTGGCGGCCACGTCCTGACGCTGCTCGATCCTGCCGGGATCGTGCTGAGCTATAATGAAGAAGGCGAGCGTGCCGAATGCTGGCCCCTCGATCGCGTCTTGGGACAGCCCCATGACCTGTTCTACCCGCCCGACGAGATTGCGGCCGGCCGCCCGTGCGCAGACCTGGCGGCCGCCCTTCACGAAGGCACGCTGGAGCGCGAAGCGTGGCGGGTCTGCGAGAACGGCGCGGAATATCTCGCGCGCCTGACGATCAGCGCCCTGTTCGAAGGCGACGCACATCGAGGCTTTGCCTGCATCAGTCGCGATGTCACCGACGAGGCGGCGGTCCGGGCGTCAATCGAGACCCGCGAGCAGCATCTCCAGTCGATCCTGGCGACCGTCCCCGATGCGATGATCATCATCGACGAGACCGGCGCCATCACGTCGTTCAGCGCGGCCGCCCAACGCCTGTTCGGCTATTCGGAAACCGAGCTCGTCGGCCGCAACGTCTCCTGCCTGATGCCCCAGCCCGATCGCGACCGGCACGACGAATATATCGCGCATTATCTCCAGACCGGCGAGCGCCGGATCATCGGCCTCGGCCGCGTCGTGGTCGGCCAGCGCCGCGACGGCTCGACCTTCCCGATGCAGCTGTCGGTTGGCGAGGCCGGTGAAGACGGGCAGCGGTTGTTCACCGGCTTCATCCGGGATCTCACCGCCAAGGAGCAGGATGAGCTCAGGCTCAAGGAACTGCAGGCAGAGCTGGTCCATGTCTCCCGGCTGAGCGCGATGGGCACGATGGCCTCGACCCTCGCGCATGAGCTCAACCAGCCGCTTGCCGCGGTCGCGCTCTATCTCGAGACGATCCGCGACATGCTCGACGAGCGGGACGACGAACCCTTCGTGTCGCTACGGTCGTTGATGGATGATGCGGCACAGGAAACGCTGCGGGCCGGCCATATCGTCCGGCGCCTGCGCGATTTCGTCGCCCGCGGCGAGGTCGACAAGAGCCTCCACGAGCTGCCGCGGGTCATCGCCGAGGCGAGCCAGCTCGCGCTGGTCGACGCCCGCGAGCGCGGCATCCGCAGCTTCTTTGCAGTCGATCCCGCCGCGACGCCGGTCCTCGTCGACAGGGTGCAGATCCAGCAGGTGCTGGTCAACCTGATGCGCAATGCCATCGAGGCGATGGCGGAGTGTCCGGTTCGCGACCTCAAGGTGGCGACCAGGTTGCGCCCTGACGGGCTGATCGAGGTGACCGTGGCGGATACCGGCCCCGGCATCGCCGACGAGGTCCGGGAGCAGCTCTTCACGGCGTTCAAGTCGACAAAGGCCGACGGCATGGGCCTCGGCCTTTCGATCTGCCGGACCATCATCGAAGCGCATGGGGGCCGTATCTGGATGGAGCGCCCCGACCGCGGCGGCGCGCGCTTTCATTTTACCTTGATCCATGCGCGGGCGGAGGAGGAACATGGGGGATAGACGCGTCATCCATCTGGTCGACGACGAGGAGAGCATCCGCAAGGCGGCTCTGTTGCAAACTCTGACACGGTTTCCAAGATTGGGCTCATGTACTGTCAAGGTCAGTTGCGATGAACGATTTCAAAGGACGGCATTTTACCGGCGAGGTCATCCTATGGGCGGTGCGCTGGTA
>NZ_WVTD01000042.1 GCF_009856825.1 Novosphingobium silvae
CGACCGCGCCGAGCCGCCAGGGCAAGAAAGCCATGACGGGCTATTTCAGTCCCGAAATGTCGTTCGCCATGCACATGACCGCTCGCAAGAACGGCATGAGCTTACAGGACGCCATGGCCGAGGCGTTCAACGACTGGCTGCGTAAGATGGGGGAAAGCCCTGTAGGCAAGTGAGCATGCAAACATGTACGCATGTGGGCAGGGCTAGCGTAGCGGTTGCCGTTCATTCCGTTTCTTGCACCAACCTAGAAAGGCGGCATCAGGGTTTTTCAGCTCTTGCCGCCCCTTGTCGTCCCAAAATGCCAGATAGTCGGACTTGAGGGCGTAAACGTCATACCCAGGCGCAATCGCTCGTGCCTTTTGCAGAGCGTTTTCAGAGATCATAGGGAATAGGGTCGATTGGGGTAGGGCAGTCTTGTCTGCCCGTGGGGTAAACGTAACCATCTCACCAGCGTCATCGAGGCGGATCGTATAATCAGGGAAATGGTCGTGCAGTTCATCTTGCTCGACAATGGTTTTCAGCAGCCGCTTGAACTCTTTGGAGGTCGATTGTGAACCGCATTTCTTTTGGATCGTATCGAGGCCAAATTTGACGGGCTTCCCAGGCCGGAAGCCACAATGCTTTCGGGCGATTTCATACAGGCGGCGTTCTAGGGGCTTCCGCAGGCGGAAATAGCGACGGTTGAGGGTGAGCACTTCCTTGGCCCGAATGGCATTAAAGACCCAATCGGACAGCTTAACTTCCACGTCGATCATACGACCGTCGAAGCTTTCTCGGATGATCGACGCCCGATCCACTAAGCTGAAAACGTCCCATTGGGCTTGCCCGCCCGTGATGATGTTCGTTTCTATCTGTGTGCCTTGCAGCCGCTTGAACGCGGCCTTGAGCTGCTCATAACCGCGCCCGTCCGTGCCGCGATTGGTTGCCACTAGCAGATCGTAAGCCTTGAAGCGGACGACCTGGCTAACTTTCTGATCCTTGTTCAGCGCGGCCATAATTTGGCTGATGCAGTAGATCAGCACATCACGATCATGGACGGTCGCTAGGCCGTTGGGGGAAGGGGACACGCGGAGGATTGCGTTGCCGTGCTCATAGGCCCGCTTGGTGAAATCGGGCTTTGTGGATACGCTGAAAATCGGGTGCTCCATCGAGGCCATATCGCCCTTGGGCGCAGCGTCGAAGATGTCGCACACGAAAAAGTCCTGCTGCGGATAGCGGTCCGGCAGGAGGGGGGAGCGGTCATCTTGATTCGTGTTTTCACCCACCAATAGAAGCTATCGTGTTTTCACCCACCAGGGCAACGGGTATCGTGTTTTCACCCACCCCGACCTGTGCATAAGGCCCGATTTTTGATTGTGTTATCACCCACCAAGATTCGTGCTTTCACACACCATTTATCGTGTTATCACCCACCGAGCCACTTTCTATCTGCCTGATAAAGCTTGATGAATCGCTGCTTTTTCCGAGCGTAACACTGAATCTAACACATAATAACACATAGGCAGAAAAGCGCGACTTCGCCGCGCCAAAATGGACGACCGCAAGCGGTCGGAGTCGATTGATTTTCTCACCCGACCAGGAAGCATACCACCATGCTCGAATGGTCAAGGACGCTCGCCATGCTCGCCCTTCGGGCTGTGCGTGGCTCCGCGCCGCTTCGCGGTCGCTGCGCGATCCTTTGACTCATTCTGCGCGTGGCGGTGCACTGAAAGTGTCGGGACGAGGAACGTCTTTTTTTTCGCCCTGCCGCTGGCAGGTCGAACTAGGAACTATTCGACGGTTTCCGGCAATCCAGCTTGACCCCGCTTATTCGTCAACTCCACCCACTCGCCAACAATTCGAGGCATCTCGGAAACGACCTCACGGCCAAATAGGATTTCGTCAACGTATCCCATGTGCAGCATATCAAACATGCGGCACAGATATGCTTTTCCGCATTTCCACCAAGTATAGTGCGCATCCACCATCAAATAATGTTTCACGTCGATATTTTCATGTTCCCGCAGCTCTTCGAGCTCCATTCCATCAAGCAGGGTTTCATAAACGCCGTCAGCTACTCGGCTGCCGAATGTTGTCGTGTAATAATACTCTTTGATTTCCCAAACAGCGATTGGATTGACCGCAGTAGGGAACGCGCCATCGACACGACGTGCCAACGTCCGCAGAGGCTCGCCATCCCTGGTGAGGGTCGTCAACTCTCGCGGATCGAAATTACAATCCATTCCCTGGGAATGTGCTTCGATCATCATATTGACCAAAGCTGTTAGAAACGCATGGGCTTTCTTTTCGCCCTTTTGCTTGTTGAGAGGGATCGGGCATTTGGGCTGCAACAGCGCAAAATGCTTATCAAATTCGGCCTTTGCCTGCTCCGCAGACATGAGGTTTGGTTCGGCTATTTTCATCAAGGCATCCGCACGAGCAGAGAAATACTCGTGTAATTCTTGAGCAAGCGGGGTGGCATGCCCACCCGTAAAAATCTTCGAAGAATCTAGACCGAGGTTGTCAAATGCGTCCGCCATTTGCTTGACCGACGGGATAATGATCTTGTCGCCCTTGCTATAGCCAACTTTCTGGCTGAGAGAGCGGACAGAAGCCCAAAACGATTTCGGTTTGCGCAGATACTTATCAATTGGCTTCATTGTTACCCTCAAGACGTTTTTCTAATAATTCGATGAAGCTTGAGAGATTTAATCCAAATAACGCGCAGAGTTCTCTAATCTCTAAAATATCTAGTCGGCGTTCTCCGACTTCGTATTTGCTTACCATTGACTGCTGAATGCCCAAGGCCGAGGCAACGTCGATTTGGCGCAAGCCAGCGTTGACTCGAAGCTCTTTCAAAAGAGATTCGACTATCTTCTGGTTATTTGCGTCTTTGGATTTCCCGCCCGCCATGCGGGCATCGTAAATCCGATTGTGGGATATCCCAAAAGGTGATATATTTTGATCAATGATCAAGCCTTGGAGAATTGAATGCAGCTCGCTCTTGCTATTGAAAAAGAACCATATGACGAACAACAGTTCGTAAATTCAACAGTAGGAGTTAGACCATTCAAGAGCCAGCTTTTGAAATGGATAGGAAATAAGCAAAGATTTGCGCATGAGATTATCTCATTCTTCCCTAAGACATTTGGAACCTACCATGAGCCGTTCTTAGGATCGGCGGCGGTACTAGGCGTTCTTTCCCCAAAAAGGGCCGAAGCATCCGACTGTTTCGCGCCATTGATCGAAATTTGGCAGGGCATAAGGGACAATCCCGAACTCGTCATTGACTGGTACCGCACCCGTTGGGAGCAAATGCAGATTGGGGAAAAGGTCGCCGCCTACGAGGCTATCAAGGCGAGCTATAATGCTGGCGCCAACGGCGCCGATTTGTTGTTCCTATGCAGATCCTGTTATGGGGGCGTTGTTCGATTTCGGATGCGTGATGGCTATATGTCCACCCCGTGCGGTGTTCATGCGCCAATCCATCCAGGAGCATTTGCCCGCCGTGTAGCTGAATGGCGCACCCGTGTGGCAGGGACGGAGTTTTTCCATCGCGGATATGAGGAATCGCTCGAACGCGCTCAAAGTGGTGATGTCGTCTATTGCGATCCGCCATATTCGCACAGCCAAGCCATTCTATATGGGGCGCAGGCTTTCAGCCTGGATGACCTTTTCAGGTCGATTGAGCAGGCAAAGCGACGGGGCGTATTTGTTGCCTTGAGCATCGACGGATCAAAAAAGTCCGGCGATCAAGCTTGTCCAATTGAATGGCCCAAAAAGCTTTTCGCTCGTGAGGAGGCTGTCAACGTTGGCCGTTCGATGCTGCGCCGTTTTCAAATGGCAGGAGAAACGCTTGAGGCAGAAGTCGTGAGCGACCGCCTGCTAATTACTCACTAGGATAGATCACGCCGCAGCGCCCGCCCAAGGGTGTTGCGGCTCACTTTCAAAATCCGAGCCATGCCCGCGACGGATTCCTCCCCGCTTCCGATCATACGCCGAGCATGCGCTACGTCATTGCTCGTCAGCTTCCGCTTGCGGCCAAGCGTCACCCCGCGCCGCTTGGCAGCCGCCAAACCCGCCTTTGTTCGTTCAGTTGTCAAATCGCGTTCGACTTCTGCGAGCCACCCGAAGATCGACAGGAGCAGCTTGCCCGACGAGCTGGAAAGGTCGATTGCTTCCGTCAGGGATCGAAATCCGATTCCGCGACGGTCGAGATCGAGCACGGTGTTGACGACATGTTGCATCGAGCGCCCGAGGCGGTCGAGCTTCCACACGACCAGGACATCACCAGGCCCGAGCGCCGCCATAGCTTTGTCGAGGCCGGAACGGCTTTTCGTGCTCCCCGAAATCGTATCGTCAAAGATAGGATCACAACCCGCCGCGACCAACGCCTCACGCTGGGCGGCCACATTCTGATCGCGGGTCGATACCCGCGCATATCCGATCATTTTCATGGGTTTATTTTGATGCAGACTTTTGGTGCAAGCAACACCTTGGAATTGCAGAGCGAGAGGTTGTGCACCTAAATCGTCCGTTTTTGGTGCAATTGTGCTAAATGCAAAAATCATATTGCATTTAGCTAAATGCTAAAATACTATCGTCATATAGAAAAGGAGAATTTATGACCGCCGCAGACGCTATTCAAAATATTAAAGCTGCAATCGAAGCATCGCCCCGAAATGGGTATGTGGCCGAGCTGCATCTCCAGGTCATCAAATACGCAGATGAGCTTGAAGGTATGACAGGCAAAGAGTTTTGCCAGGCGATGGGCATCGGAGCCTCATTCGGCACCGAATTTGCCAAAATGCGTAAGATTTCTGACCGTCTGCGAGCGGCAGGGTTAGACGCACAGCGAATTTGAGCGACAGCACCGCGCCCTTTGATAGCCGTCAGGCACGGGAACGAAGCGTATACGCTTCGCCGGGGGTTCTCTGTCAAACGGTCGCAAGTAAATCTTTCAGCCTTTGCTTGAAAAATCATGCGGATCGCAGATTATCGTCATAGTTACTTAGCGGCGAGGAGGGCAGCCCTATGGTCGATTTCCCCAATCTGGATTCGGTGCAGCCGCAGACGGCGACCTTGCCCGCGCAGATTGGAGGCTATCCCCAGCAGGGACAGGTTGCCCATACACCCCAGCGGAATCTTATGCGGACCATCGGCACCTTTACGGGCGGAGGGTTCTTTTTTGTCATCATCCTTATCCTGGCCGACTTGGTGCTCATGCCGTCATTAAAGCCGTCCCAGGTGTGGGGCGCGTTCATGGGTAATGTCGCCCGCGCCCAGACAGAGGCAAGCGGCCCGTCAACCGTTAAACTTGAGCAGCAGCTCGCCGAGGTGCGGGCCCAGGAACAGGCCAAGGCGCAGGCAGCGGCACAGGAGCAAGTAGCCCGTGTGCAAAACCAGCTCGACACCACCAAGGAAGCCTACGGGTCATTATATCGCCGCAGTGAAGCGCTTGTCGGGGGTTACATGCAGATGCAGCAGCAGGCCCAGCAATACCGCGCCCAGGCCGTCAGCACGGGCAACCTGGGCGCAGCCTACGTCAATATGGGGACGAGCTTCATGTGTTCCTTGAGCCGTGCCAGCGACGACGGCGACAAAGATGGATGGTGCGCGTCAAATGATCGTGTCCGCCAAGGCCAGGTTAGCGACATTTCAAGCGCGATGATTTCCCGCGAACAGCTCGAACAGGAAATTTTCGGCGGGCTTCCCGATCCTGCCGTGGGCAGGGTCACGCAGGATCAGGTCGCTCAATCGCAGCCAGTGCAGTGAATTGCGGGTCAGTGTCATAGGGCGTTCGCTTAAGCACGAGCGGATGCCCACCGCTGACAAAGACGACTTGCAGCCCCTTATCACGATCAAAATATCGCGCGATTTCATCGACGCGACATAGCGGGCGCACTTGCGCCGACTGATTCAGCGACCGCGTTTCCGTGGTCGATTTTGACGATCCGGTTTGCTTGCTTTCGCTATTGGAGGCTGACAGGGCTTCCGATGTGGTCGTGCCGCCGCTTACTGACACGTCAGACGCGCCCGACCGCGTAAGGCTATCAATGATGCTCTCGCCGCCTTGGCGGGCTGTCAGCGACGATAGCGGGGCCATCTGGTTATGGCCTTCTGTTTTTCCCGCCGACTTTTGCGTGCCCTTGGTTTCGGCATGGGTGACGCCCTCCGATTTTCCGTCAGCCTCCGCGACCGAGCTTCCCTCAGTCGTGATTGTGATTTGCGTTTGGCCCATGCGCTTTTCGAGCCATTCGAGTGTCGTCAGGTCGGTGTTGCCGAAAAATTGCAGCAGGCCCGCATTGCCGAGAAAGGTTTCCCAGCTTTCTTTGTAATGGCGCTTGAGCTGGGTCAGGTCTTGCAGGATCGGCCAGAGCTTCACGCCATAGCCTGCCATGAGGCCCGCCGCTTTTTCTATGGCTTCCAATCGGCCCAGGCTCGCAAATTCATCCATCACGAACAGCACGGGCGACCCGCACGCAGGAGCATTTAGGCCCATCGCTTCCATACGAAACAGCACCAGGTTGATGACCATTCGCAGAAAGCGAGCATGTGTCGCCAGGAACCGCGCCGGCAGACAAACATAGAGCGACATTCCACCCGCGAGTTTTTTCAAATCATCGAGATCGACCGTGCTTTCGGCGATCGCCCGACCGATCGCGGGGGAGTCGAGAAATTTGGTATTGCGGCGAGTGGTCGAAAGAACGCTCCCGCGTTCGTTGTCTCCCATCGACATTAGGGACTCAGCGCCGCCACGGATCACGCCCGCGAGCGCGTCTAGGCGCTCGACTTCAGGGGCGACCATATCGGCCCACAGCGCATCGAAGGGCGATTTGAGATTGTCCCGCGCCATGGCTTCCTGATCGCCTTCAGTCAGCAGCCGCCGGACGTGTGCCAGGTTGCGCCGTTCAGGTTGCGCGACCGTCGCGACATGCAAAATCAGAGCTTCCAGCAATTGGCGGGCGCTCTCGTCCCAATGGGAGTCGCGGCTATCGCCAGGGACGACCAGGGCATCACCGATGGCAGCGGCAATATCGACCGCTGCCTCGTCGTGCTCGTCAATCAGATCGAGCGGGTTGAATGTCCCGCGCAGCTCGTCGGGCACATCGGCCACCCCAAACGGATCGACGACCACCACACGATGATTGGGAAGCTGCATCCGCCATCGTGCCGTTTTCGTCGCGTTCTCTCCCTTGGGATCGAGGACGACACAGCTTCCAGGCCATAGCGCCAAATTGGGGACGATAGCCGAGCGGCCTTTGCCTGCACGACTGCCCGCCACTGTCACCATGTGGCGATCATCGAGGCAGCCGACAGCATCATCACGAGCATTGCGACCGAGCCATATTGAGCCAGGTTGCCAGAGCGGGGCGACGGTTTCCCAATCAGCAGTTCCGAGAGAATCAGCGCGGGCGGGGAATTGGTCGAAAGCCATAGACCGAAACTACCTCACCCGTTGGAATTTGCAGCTTGCCCAATGTCAGCGCGATTCTTGCCTGTAGGGCGGGCCGGATGGTATTATGACAATAGAGGGATAGCCAGATGTGTTTTTGGTGCCCAAAAACGGCGCTAGAGCGCATCTGGCCAAGGGTTTCGCCCCTTGGAACCACGACTAAAGGGAGCGTGCCGCAGCTCCCCTTAGAACCCCATCGGGCAGACCTTGGGGGCAATCCCGCCCCCATCTGCACTGAACCCAGGGCCGAGCGTTTCGGCGCTCGATCACGACCAGGGCAGCCCCCTGGAAGGCCGTTAGGAGGAAGTATGGCCCGCCCGACCAAGGACGACACCGCCAAGCGCTCGGAGCGTTTCAATCTGCGATTGACGCTTGCCGAGCTGGCGCACGTCCAGGCGCAGGCGGCACACGCGGGCATCGGCGCACATGACTATGCGCGGCGGCGTGTGTTGGGTCATCGCGTCCCCCCTGCCCGCTCGCAGATCGACGCCACCTTGTTGAGCGACCTCAACCGGATCGGCGTCAATCTCAACCAGCTCACCCGCGCCAACAACAGCGGCGCAGACGTGCAGGCCGAGGCGGTGGTGTTACTCGCCCAGGTGCGCGGCATCATCGAGCAGATAGGCAGCGGCGATGGTTCCTAAACTCGCCGCCAAAGGCACCAGCTTCAAAGGCGCTGCCGCCTACTATCTGCACGACAAGGGCGCATCGACCAGCGAGCGCGTTTCGTGGACATCGACCGCGAACATGTCGACCGACAATCCCGAAATAGCGTGGCGGATCATGGCCGCAACGGCCAAGGATCAGGCCCGCTTGAAGGAGCAGGCAGGAATCCGCAACACAGGCCGCAAATCGGCGGACGTGGTGCTCGCCTACTCCCTGGCCTGGCATCCCGACGAGAAGGAGGGATTAACCCGCGAGGAAATGTTGCTCGCGGCCCATGCCAGCATCAAAGCCCTTGGGGCCGATGATCGACAAGCGATCATCGTTGCCCACCACGACGAAGCGCATCCGCATGTGCATGTGATCCTCAATCGTGTGTCGCCCGAGGATGGGCGCATGTTGTCGAGCAGCAATGAAAAGCTGAACCTCTCGCGATGGGCGGAAGCCTACGAACGCGGACGCGGCAAAATCTATTGCGAGGGTCGTGTCGCCAACAACGAGGCCCGCCAGATGTTAGGCGAGTTCACCCGCGCCGCGAAAGACAGGCCGCGCCACCTACACGAACGCGAAAAGGGCTTGGATAAATCACCGCAGGCGCAGCGCGTGAAAGAACGCGAACGCGGGAAGGATTCCGCTCTCGCAGCCAAGGCCCGCGAAATGAACAAGCGCCACCGCGACCAATGGGACAAGCTCCGAACCGATCACCGCGACCGCCGCGCCGCGATCATCGCCCAGACCAAGACCGCTATTGCGAAAGCCCGCGCAGACATGCGGGCGACCGCCCTTCCCATCTGGCGAGCCATGCACAAACGGCACTTTGCCGAGCAGCGGCTTTTCAAGACCCGCGAGCAGCGCGTCACGGGCAAAATTCAAAATGCCATTGCGGCGATCAAATCCATGGGAG
Organism: Novosphingobium silvae; assembly: GCF_009856825.1. GTDB lineage: Bacteria > Pseudomonadota > Alphaproteobacteria > Sphingomonadales > Sphingomonadaceae > Novosphingobium > Novosphingobium silvae. The sequence goes on from NZ_WVTD01000042.1 coordinate 9,003, forward strand.
CCGTTCGCGGCGACAGCAGCGCCCAGGGATTTTTGGGCAATGCCTTCAACTTCCTCACATCGACCGCAAAGCGGGAAATGGCGCTCACGCAGCGACAGGAAGTTGAGAAGCGCACTTATGCCACGGCGCAGCGCCGCGAGATCAAGACCAAGGCCGCAGCTATCCGCACAGAGCAGCAGGCCCAGCTACGCGATAACGTGAAGCAGCTCGACCAGGAGCGGAAGGCCCTCACCAGCTCGCAGGATCAGGAGCGGCAATCGCTAAGGAGCGAATGGCGCGACCGGAATCAGGAACGCGGGGAATCTTGGTCGAAAATCAACGCGTCGCGTGAGCTTCGCCAGCAGGTGGCCGCACGTTTCTCACAAGGTGTTCAAAGAGGAAGCGATAGGTCTAAATAGATTTCTTATCTAGCTTTCAACACATAGTAAAAAGTATAACCAGTTTTTGTGGTTTTCCCACAGCCCATCATTTCTCCTGAATTATTGATGTAAATGCTGGAAGCATTAAAGTTTCCTCTATACCTGTTTCCGCCATCCGGCTTACCTAGAATAGAGACTCCGGTATCGGCCATAATCTGATTGCCTAACTCATTGAACGCTTGGCATATTTCTCGCTTGAGAAAGTGCAGCCCAAAAACTAATTCGTTTCCCGCCCCTCCGGTTGGACAGTCTCCAGTGCCGACGTTTGTTACACACACTGAATTTGAAAAGTAAAATCGGCCATAGGCACCTGATTCATACGATGCATAAGCTCCTGAGGAGGCTTCCGCCTGTGGAATGAACCAATTAGGGTTGGCTTTAACCCAGCTTAGATTTCCACCTGTAGAACTAAACATGTCACATGACTTATCAGAACGTGGATAAAGCGCGGTGTAGCCAGTATCTACAGTGTTTTGAAAATTAATCTCTTTGATTTCACATCCGTTAGAAATTTCTAACCGCATCACTGCATTTCGCAGTGAATTGGCATAGCTCAGTATTTCAGAAGCGGTTGCTTTTGCACTCTCGGCTGTCACGCTACTAGTACTACTGCGAGAAGATGAGGTGATTGCATAAGCAAGGGCTGCGAACAGGGCCACCGCAATCAAAATCAAAAAAAGCACATTGCCGCGTTCGCCGCAGCGAGAAGCGTAAATCATTGTAATAAAATAATATATGTTAACCCCGGTGTTGGCAATCCCCCCTTGACGGCAAGCCCGAATCAAGGTCACATGTGGGCATGCAAACATGCTCACATGTGAGGTGGCGGCCATGCCAACAATCGCGATAATCAGCCAGAAGGGCGGCGCAGGGAAAACTACCCTCGCCTTGCACCTGGCAGCCGCCGCCGAGGATGCGGGCCATACCGCCCTTGTGATCGACCTAGACCCGCAGGCGACGGCCAGCCAATGGGCAGCATGGCGCAAGGACGCCCCGCCCTTGGTGATCGACAGCGCCCCCCCTCGCCTTGCCGCCAAGATCGAGCAGGCCACGAGCCAGGGCGCGGACTTCATTGTGATCGACACCCCACCCCATGCCGACAGCGCGGCCAGTGCCGCCGTTGAAGCCGCCGACCTGGTACTGATCCCATGCCGACCGAGCGCCTTTGATCTTGCCGCCGTGCAAACAACGGCCAGTCTTGTGAAGATGCGCGGCAAGCCCGCCTTTGTGATCTTCACCGCAGGCAGCCCGACCGCGCCGCGCATGTATGACGAAGCTGCCCAGGTGGTGCAGGGCTACGGTTTGGAATCGTGCCCGCACATCATCCCCGACCGCGCCGCGTTCCGCCACGCAGCGGCAGAGGGCAAGACAGCCATGGAAATCGAACCCAATGGCAAAGCCGCCGAGGAAGTTCGGCAGCTTTACAAGTGGGCATGTGAACATGTAAACATGCAAGCATCTAAGAAACGGAGGACCGCCGCATGAGCCGCAAAGGATCATTGCTAGCGCTTCGCGACCGCGAACCCGCGCAAGCCCCAAAACCCGAAGCACCAGGCAAGGCGGCAACCATCCCCGCAGCCGCCAACAGCACCAGCCCGAGCACCACGACCGCGCCGAGCCGCCAGGGCAAGAAAGCCATGACGGGCTATTTCAGTCCCGAAATGTCGTTCGCCATGCACATGACCGCTCGCAAGAACGGCATGAGCTTACAGGACGCCATGGCCGAGGCGTT
>NZ_WVTD01000043.1 GCF_009856825.1 Novosphingobium silvae
CGGCGTCGCCACGCCCAATCTCGACGCTTCCATCGCGTTCTACAGGGATGTGATGGGCGCTACCGACGTGACCGAGCCGTTCGTGCTCGAAAGTCAGCAGGTGCGCGTCTGCTTCGTCAACACGCCGATAAGGGTCAGCTGACATTTCTGAACTGCAGCGCTGAACTTCTTCCCGTTCAAAATGTGCCAAGGTAACCCTTCCCGTGGTCCTGTTCGTATGCACCCTGACCGATCATCCGCGCTCGACGCTGCAACTTCGGGCTACCGCCAAGGCAATGGCACGGTTAGCGAAGATTAAGACGTCGACACATGTTAGGGGATCGGTGCCGGTCAACCGACCCCGACATGGACGTTCTACCGACTACCGATTGTAACCCCTAAGCAAGCCACCAGCGCAGACTAACCTTCGCCGACCTACGAAGTGCGAAGTACTCAGCGCCCCTTCGACCGTTTGCTCGATGCCGATGCCGATGCCGACAGCTGATGGTAAGCAGCCCGACTGTACCACCACATTGTGCTAGACAGATCACCTCTAGTTCACCTCAACGGGACCGCGGAGACGGCAATGCAAATGCTTCGACGCGGTCCATGAGCGGCGACTGAATAAGCACGCTGCCCCCGGAGACGATCACCACGAACTGGCGGCCGCTCTTCGGCGATATGTAGGTCATCGGAGTTGCCTGTCCGCCCGTCGGAAGTCTGCCCTTCCACAGTTCACGCCCCGTAGCCGCGTCCAGGGCACGGATGCTGCGCTCCTGCGCGGCGGCAATGAACACGATACCGCCGCGTGTGACGATCGAGCCGCCCATCATCGGCAGGCCCATTGTGATCGGGAGGCCAAGTGGAATGCCCATCGGACCACTATCCTGCGTGGTGCCGAGGGGCTTTTGCCAAAGCAGCTTGCCTGTGTTCAGATCGACAGCGCTCATGAGACCGTAAGGCGGTGCATTGCACGGAGCTCCAAGTGGCGACACGAAGGTGTTCACCGATACCGCAAACGGTGTTCCACCCTGCGGCAAAGGAAGGCTCAGATCATGGAACCTGATGCCCTTTTGCTTCTTTGCCATCGCGTCTGCCGTGGCACGGGGAATCAGACGGACGGTCGAAGGCACCTGCATCGAATTGACGAAGAGTATGCTCCGTTCGGGGTCGACCGATACGCTGCCCCAGTTCATGCCGCCACCAATGCCTGGAGAGACGAGAGCCTCCTTTGTGCCGATCGGCGTGAAAGGCCCATCGTAGCGCATCGAGCGGAAGCGGATCCGGCACCAGAGCTGGTCGAAAGGAGTGGCCCCCCACATATCGCTCTCTTTGAGGGTATTCCCAGCGAACGAGGGCATACCAACAGAGAAGGGTTGGGTTGGCGAAGCACGGTCACCGGGTGCGGGATCCACAGTCACGGGTCGTTCGACCACAGGCGCCAAAGGGTGACCGGTACGTCGGTCGAGGACGTAGACCTGGCCGGTCTTGGTCGGCTGGACCAGCGCCGGAACCTGCTTACCACCGATCTGCAAGTCCACGAGCGTTGGCTGAGAGCCAACATCGTAATCCCACACGTCATGATGGACGGTCTGGAACGACCAGCGTCGTTCGCCGGTTTGAACGTCGAGCGCCACGACCGAACTGCTGTACTGGTCGGAAAGCGCTGTTCGGCTCCCACCCCAATGGTCCGGTGTCGCATTGCCAGTCGGGACATAAACAAGCCCGAGCTTGTCATCGCCGCTCATCGGCCCCCAGCTGTTAGGAGTACCGAGAGTATAGGTTTCACCAGGCCCCGGTCTCCCGTGGAAGCCGGGACGTCCAAGATCCCACGCCCATGCGAATTCACCCGTCGCCACATCGAAGGCTCGGATGACACCGGATGGCTCGCCGACCTTTACATTGTCGGCGATCCATCCGCCGAGGATGACTTTGCCTCGTACAATCGTCGGCGCCGAGCTCACATAATAGAAGCCGGGATCGACCTGCCCCATGCCTTCCTTGAGGTTCACCATACCGTTTCGGCCGAACGAACGACAGGGCCGCCCGCTGCGCGCATCCAGAGCAATCAGCCGTGCATCAAACGTTGCCGACACGATCCTGTCCGCACAATCGCTCGCATTGGGAACGTGTGCGTAGGCTACCCCGCGACATGCTGTGACCAGCGACGCCCCGGTAGGATCAACCTGTCGCGCGACATTCAGGGTGAGAAAGCGCGACAAACAAGATGAGAATCCTGCGTTCCGGGATTGGCGAAGGGCGTAGCCCGTAGCCGATGCCGGAACGCAGGAGGCGCCTTTTGAAGGGTGCCTTTGATGGTCGCGGCGGCCGCTATGCATTGGTTTTTCCTGGGAAGGAGGACCTGGCGTGTGGCGGGCCGACACATCAACGATCATCAGGTGAGACTTTTCATGACCCACAGACGTAACGATCCCGTCGCCCTGGCAGCGGCGAGGGCCGGTTTCAGCCCGGCGACCGGCTATCGGGTGCTGCAGGATGCGCGCCTGCCTTCCCAGCGACAGGCCCCGCGCGGCCGACGGCGCCCTGATCCGCTATCGGGCATTTTCGAGGAGGTTGTCGTGCCGATGCTGGAGGCCGCCCCCGGTCTTCGTCCTGTCGCGATCTTCGAGGAACTGCGCCGTCGGTACCCGGATACCGAGTTCGGCTCACGACGGACCCTGGAGAGGCGTATTCGCGACTGGCGCGCTCTGAACGGCCAGGATCGGGAAGTCATCTTCAGGCAGGTTCATGAGCCGGGGCGGCTCGGCATGTCCGATTTTACGTGCATGAACGATCTGGAAGTCGCCATCGCCGGGGCGCCTTTGGACCACTTGCTCTATCACTTCCGCCTGCCTTGCGGCGGGTTTGAACATGGGCACGTCATCCTGGGTGGCGAGAGTTTCGTCGCCCTGGCCGAAGGGCTGCAGAATGCGCTCTGGTCTGCCGGCGGAGCGCCCAGGCTCCACCGTACCGACAGCTTGTCGGCCGCCTTCCGCAACCTGGACGCAGATGCGAAGGCCGACCTGACCAAGCGCTATGACGCCCTATGCGCCCATTATGGAATGGAGCCGACGCGCAACAACACAGGCATTGCCCACGAGAACGGTGCGATCGAGAGCGCCCACGGCCATATCAAGGCTGCAGTGAAGGACGCGCTGTTATTGCGCGGGACCACGGACTTCACCGACCTTGCCGCTTATCGCCGCTTCATCGACGAAGTCGTGACCGCAAGGAACCGGCGTCACGGTCCCGGCATCGATGCTGAGCGCAAGGCGCTGCAATCCCTCCCGAACGCACGGACTACCGATTACGAGGAAGTCCTCGTGACAGTGACGTCCTCGGGCGGCTTCACCCTGCGCAAGGTGTTCTACACGGTCCCCTCGCGCCTGATCGGACATCGCCTGCGCGTGCGCCTTTACGACGACCGTCTCGATGTCTTCATCGGCGGCACAAGGCTCATGACCCTGCAGCGCGGCCGCGCCGGTGTGAACGGTAAGCACGGCCACGTTGTCGATTATCGCCATGTCATTCATTCCCTGCGCCGCAAGCCGATGGCGCTGCGGGGATTGGTCTATCGTGATAGCCTGTTCCCCCGCGCGCCCTACCGCCTCATGTTCGAGCACTTGCTGGAAGCTGTGGGCGAGAAAGAAGCCTGCCGGATCATGGTCGAGCTTCTGGCCATGGCCCACGAGCGCGCCTGCGAGGCGGAGCTCGCCCATATCCTGGAGGAGGACCTGGCAATCCGCAGGATCCCATGCCTGTCGGCACTTCGGGCCCGCTTCAGCCCCGATCCCGCCACTCTGCCCGAAGTCGTGGTCGAGATGGTCTCGCTCTCGATCTACGACGGGCTGATCGAACAGGGAGAAGCGGCATGAGCACGGCTCCGATGATCGACGCACAGCGCCTGGGCCTGATGCTCAATGAACTGCGCTTGCCAACCATCAAGCATATCTGGGGAGATTTTGCAGCCCAGGCGGACAAGGAAGGATGGCCCGCGAGCCGGTTCCTTGCAGCTCTCGCCGAACACGAACTCGCCGAACGCGATCGTCGCCGGATCGGGCGTCATCTGGCTGAAGCCCACCTGCCGGCGGGCAAGACGTTGGACTGCTTCGCCTTCGAGGCCGTGCCGATGATCTCCAAGGCACAGGTCATGGCCCTGTGCGCCGGCGATGGTTGGCTCGACCAGGGTTCCAATCTCATCCTGTTCGGCCCGCCAGGCGGAGGCAAAAGCCATCTGGCGGCGGCGATTGGCTTGGCATTGGTGGAAAATGGCTGGCGAGCGCTGTTCACCCGCACCTCTGACCTCGTCCAGCGTCTGCAGGTCGCTCGCCGCGAACTGACGCTGGAATCCGCAATCGCCAAGCTCGACAAATATCATCTGCTCATTCTCGACGACTTTGCCTACGTCTCACGCGATCAGGCGGAGACCTCCGTCCTCTTCGAACTGATCAGTGCCCGATACGAGCGCAGATCCCTGCTCATCACCGCCAACCAGCCCTTCGGTGAATGGAACCGCGTCTTCCCGGACCCGGCAATGACGCTCGCTGCGGTCGACAGGCTCGTGCATCACGCCACGATCTCGCATTGCCTCGCCAGAAATGCTCCTTTGAATTGAGTGTTGCCTCATCAGAAATGTTCCCGAGCCAGCGGCGTCGGGAGAATCAGAATGAGGAAGGTGAGCATGGCAACACGGGAGGGGTTGATCTCGGCGGTCCGAGATCGATATCGGTCAGCGGGGCGCAGGGAAAAGAGCCGCATCCTCGATGAATTTGTCCGGATCACAGGCTATTGCCGCAAGCATGGGATGCGCCTGATGCGATCAGAACGGGCCACGCCCCAAAGCTCTCGTCTTGGTCGACGCCTTTACAATGATGCGGTCCGCGAGGCGCTGACGGTACTGTGGGAGGCCTCCGACCGCATCTGTTCGAAACGATTGAAGGTGATGATTCCGATTTTGGTGCGCGCGATGGAACGCAGCGGCCATCTCGAGCTCGACGGTGAAGTAAAAGAGCGACTGCTGCAGATGAGCCCGGCGACGATCGACCGCGCCTTGAAGGAAATCCGCGCGACGGCGACAGGCGCCCCGCGGCGCCGGACTGCCAGGCAATCCGCCCTACGGCGTAGTATCCCGATCCGGACATTCGACGACTGGGATGATCCGGCGCCCGGCCATTTTGAGGCAGATCTGGTCTCGCACAGCGGGCCAGTGGCGAAAGGGAGCTTTGCACAAACGCTGGTTTTGACGGATATCGCCACGGGCTGGACCGAATGCGCGCCACTGTTGTTCCGTGAGCAGAATTTACTGGTGGCGGTGCTCAACGAATTGCGCGGACAGCTGCCGATGGCGGTGCTTGGCTTCGACACCGACAATGACAGCGTCTTCCTCAACCCGACGGTGCGCGACTGGTGCGTGGCGAACTCGATCACCTTCACCCGTTGCCGACCCTACCGCAAGAATGACCAGGCTTGGGTCGAACAGAAAAATGGGGCCATTGTGCGCCGCATAGTCGGTTATCGCCGCTTCGAGGGTATCGCGGCGACCAGCGTGCTGGCCGAACTCTATGCTTTGCAACGGTTCTACGGGAACTTCTTCCAGCCATCCTTCAAGCTCGCGGAAAAGCACCGCGACGGCGCTAAGGTGACGAAACGATATCACAAACCGGCGACGCCGGCCCAACGCCTGATCGATGATCCCAGGACGACCGATGCGGTTCGTTCCCAGCTCGCCGAGACACTGGAACGCCTCGATCCCGTGAAGTTGCTGCGCCAAATCCGAGACTGTCAGGAGCGGCTTGTCGTGCTGGCCGACAAGCCCGGTGAGGCCGTCGTGGCGAATGACACAACGCTCGATCAGTTCTTTGTGGGTTTGCGGACTGCCTGGCAGCTCGGGGAAGCAAGACCAACGGCTCGAGCAAAATCGCAGACCAAGCGCGGCCGACGCCGGCCGGACCCGGTGGTGGCCGTCACAGATCAGCTCCACGCCTGGTATCGGGCCGAGCCATGGCGGACAGGGCGCGAACTTATGGAACGCTTGCAGCGGGAGCACCCTGGTCAATATCCAGACAAGCTTTTGCGGACCATTCAGCGCCGGCTCAAGATATGGCGAGCCGAAGAAGCACAGCGCCTGGTCTTCGGCCCCCGGACCGAGGCTGGCGAAATTTTTGCACATGTGGGGCGAGAGCCGGCTGCGTTACGCTTCGCCGGCTCTCGCCCCACATGTCCTTGAACTGGCTTGCAGAATACAAATCTGCTAAGGGAACATTCCGCTGAGGCAACCGAACCATCGGTCGGGAACATCTCTCAGTGAGGCAATACGAATCCTCATCCTGTTTGTCGCGCTACAATCAACCTTCGGATCGAAACGCCACTTCTCTTTGCCGGTTTCGGGATCCAGAGCGATCACGACGTTTGTCTGCGAGCACAGGTAAAGCGTATCCCCCACCAGGATGGGCGTCGCCTCAAGAGGGCTCTGCGTGCCTTTTTGAACGATGCCCGTGCGATAGGACCACGCCGGCTGAAGCTTGGCCACATTGGTCGTGTTGATCTGGGTCAGCGGCGAGAATCGTGTTCCGGCATTATCTCGGCCATAGGCCTGCCATTGCCCATCGGGTTGCCCGCCAGGGTTCGTAAGCGATCGTACTGGAGGTGAGGCCGATAGGGCGGGATTGCCTGACGGCATAAGCGCTGCGACCAGAACAATTGCGAGAGTGCCGCATCCCAATGCTCCTGCGGTATATCCAGCCCGCGCGTCGGAGGGATCCCCCTCGCCCAAACCCCGTCGCACGAACGGCAGAGCGAAGAGCATTCCAATGAGCCCCGGACCGATCAGTCGGGGTGCAAGACCCCAGCCATTGAGCCCCGCCTCCCACAACGACCAGATCGCAGTCAGTGCGAGAAACCCGGCATAGAGCCAAGCGCCTGATGAGCGCCTGATCCATAGGAGAATGCCGGCAAGCATCACAGCCGTCCCGCCTAGCAGGTAGTAGATGCTCCCACCCAAAGCAGTGAGCCACCCGCCACCGGCAGCAATCAACCCTCCAGCTACCAGGAGGAACAATGCGAAAGCGCGAAGGGCCACGATGCTGCCGGTTTTCATGTCTTAGTGGAACTTGATCGTGAGGTCGGCCGAAACCCAGCGGGGCGGACCGTAGAAGCCGTAGCGATATCCGGCCACGCCGTTCAGCAGGAAGATCGACGTCTTGTAGCGCTTGTCGAAGATATTCTTGACGGAAACAGAGAGCCTGTACTTGTCGTCGATGTCGGCGATATCGACCTGCCCGTTCACGACACCATAGGATGGAACGCGCGCAGCCGGGTCATTCGCTGGATCGTTGTAGAAGTGCGACCGGGCCCGGCCATCGATCTGGAAGCCGATGGTCTTGTTCCCACCGTCGATCGGCAGGTCATATCGCAGCAGCGCCGAAGCCGTCCACGACGGTGCGATCGGCATCTTGGCGTCGTTCACGAACAGGCCGGCATTCGACACATCGTTGAGCTTGGAGTGAAGAAGGCCGCCATTGGCCTGGAATGTGACACGCGGGAAAGGCTTAAGAGTGAGATCCGCCTCCATGCCATAGAGCTTTGCATCGTTGTTCGTGATGAACGAGCCGACCCCGACGAAGGAGATGGCCTGATAGTCGCTGTAGTCGTAATAGAACGTCGAGGCGCTGATGTTGCCGCGGCGATCCCAGAAGCTCGCCTTGACGCCCACCTCGTAGGCCAGAAGGGTTTCCTGCGCATAACGGAACTGCTGGAACGGCAGGCCGACGGAAACCAGACCGTTGTTGAAGCCAGGCGCCTTCACGCCGCGACTGAATGAGGCATAGAGAAGCGTGTCGGGCGACGGCTTGTAATCTAGCTCGACCTTTGCCGACCACAGGTTCTCCTTGATGTGGTTGAGACCGCCCGCGGTCGCATCCGTGAACACATTCTCGCCGACGGCCGCGCCGACTGGGAGGTTGGCATCCTTTTCGTATCCGACAAACGGATTGGTCGGATCAGTAGGCTGATAGATGCCGTTCACCTGCTGGATCGTCTTCTCATCGCGTGAGCCGCGCAGGCCCGCGATGAGCGTCAGGTTCGACGCGAGGTCGAACTCGGCATTTCCGAAAACGGCATAGCCTTTCGAGCGCTGGTAGACATTGGCTTTCAGCGCGACCGACCCAGGACCGGCAAACTGCGCAAGCGGAGCCAGAATGTTCTGCTCCTGCACCTGATTGAGGTAGTACGCCCCGACAGTGAAGCGGCTGGAACCGGCATCGATGTAAGCGCGCAGTTCCTGCGAGAACTGATGGCTTGGGTTGTTGTAGTGCGTCGCGCAGATGGCGACCTGAGTGCCGTCGCAATCCTCCACCGTGTTGCGACGATAGTGGTTGTAGCCCGTGACTGAGGTCACGGTCACATCGCCGATCTTCCAGTCCAGCTTATTGATCGCGAGGAACGATTTGGCTCCCAGCAGCTTGCGCAACTAACCATTGTCGGACTCGCCGCTGACGGGCCCGACACCCACTGCGTCAGGCGAACCCTTGGGCAGCGTGTACTGATAGCCAGTCGACGGATCCTGAGCGATGGCGTCGCGCCAGATCCCGCTCGTGTAGCCACTTGCCTTGTCGTACGAGACGCGCAGCACGTTGGTGAGCGTGTCGGTCGGCGTAAAAAGAACCGATCCACGGATCGATTTCGACTTAACCTGGCCGCCGTCGGGCTGGTTGCCCGTGCGATTGTCGAGCCAGCCATCGTTGTCGTGGTATTGTCCCGCCACGCGCACGGCGAGGATGCCGGGCGCGACAGGGGCATTGACCATGGCCGTCACAGTCCGGTCATCGTACGATCCGTAGGAACCGCTGATCGAGGCCTCGAACTTGTCGACCGGCTTGCTCGAAATGTAGTGGATCAGACCGCCGGTGCTGTTGCGGCCAAAGAGGGTTCCCTGCGGCCCGCGCAAAACTTCCACGCGCTGCATGTCATAGAGAGGGAATGCACCGGCGCCGGTCGTCACGAGGTACACGTCGTCGACGTACGTAGCGATCGGAGCCTCGGTGCCGTCGTTGGAATCGTTTTGGGCGACGCCGCGCACCGAGAAATTGGTGTTCGTCCCTGGGCCATAGATCGAGGTGTTCTCGACATTGGGAACCGCGTTCACGACTGCGGTGGAATCCTTGATCGACATTTTGTCGAGCTGGTCTCCGCCCAGCACCGAAATCGAGATGCCGACATCGTTGAGCTTCTGCTCACGCTTCTGGGCGGTGACGACAATCTCGGCGATACCGTAATTTTCGCTGCGAGTTGCTGAAGCGGGCGGAGCCGGCCGATCTTGGGCTTCTCCGGCGGCTTGCGCGAAGGCCGTGGCTGGTGCGGTCGATGCGAGAAGGACCGCCGTCAAGCGGGCACACTTCATCCTCGACGAGTAAGACTCGATCGTCATTTCACTCTCCCCTTTGTGTTATACTTTTGCGTGCTTGATCAGGCGTACTTCGCCTTGAGCCCTTCCATGAAGCGGTTCAGATTTGGCAGCCCCGTAGCCGCCACCACGCCGCCATCGACCGGGATAGCTGCTCCGGTGACATAAGACGCCGCATCGGAGGCCAAGAACGCCACGACCTCTGCCACCTCTTTGGCAGCCCCAAGCCTGCCAAGCGGAATGGCATTGATGAACGCGTCCAGAAGACCGGGAACCTGTGCAACGCCCGAGAACAGAGCCGTGTCGATGGCCCCGGGGCATATCGCATTCACACGGATGCCCTGCCCGGCCAGATCGAGTGCGAGGTTCTTGGTGTAATTGACGATGCCGCCCTTGGCCGCATTATAGGATGCCATCCCGAAATCACCGGAAAGGCCCGAAATCGACGCATTGTTGATGATCGACCCGCCACCAATGGCCTTCATGTGCGGGATCACTGCCTTAGAGCAGTAAAACACCGAGAACAGGTCGACTTCCAGGACCTTGCGCCAGAGATCGGCTGAGGTGTCGCTGGTCGAGCCCATCCCACCGATGCCGGCGTTGTTGAACAGGACATCGATCCGACCGAATCTGCACATTGCAGCATCCACGGTCGCTGCGACGTCTTCCTCGACCGATACATCTGTACGCCGGTACACGGCATTGGAACCGAGGCCCTCAGCGAATTGCGCGCCGAGCTCATCGTTCAGATCGGCGATAACAACACGACCACCTTCATCGACGAAGGTCTGTGCGAACGCCGCCCCCATACCTGAGGCGCCACCGGTAATCAGCGCAACTCTACCTTCGAAGCGTCCGCCCACAGCCATCTCTCCATGTTATCAGCCCGCTGCCGAAGTCGATTTTTCGGGACGGCGCTCAGCCCGGCCCCGCAGACATGATGATCAGCAGCACGCCGGCTTCGGCTGCGACTTGGCCGACGAGGGCGAAGATCAGCGCGTTTTCGGTC
>NZ_WVTD01000044.1 GCF_009856825.1 Novosphingobium silvae
AAAACGCGCTGATCTTCGCCCTCGTCGGCCAAGTCGCAGCCGAAGCCGGCGTGCTGCTGATCATCATGTCTGCGGGGCCGGGCTGAGCGCCGTCCCGAAAAATCGACTTCGGCAGCGGGCTGTTAGGCGATTGCCATGCGGGCCGACAGGAACGTGGGCGGTCCAAACACCCCCTCGCCCCGGAACATCGGGCCACACTCGTTCATCTACGTAGCAGGAAAATGTCGGGTCCGGAATGCTGCGATCGCGAAGATGCGCTCACCTGGCAGCAGGATTACCCGCTTCCACCGACCTCCCGCGAAGGCGCATGCTTGAGCATGTCGAGCAGAGCTGTCGATTTCTCCGTGCTGAATTTGCGAGCGAAGATGTTGCCTGACTTAAGGATGGGTGACAGGTCGGTTTCATCCAGGAAGGCAGGTCGTCCTCGTCCGGAGTGCCAGTCCGTGTAGCGGAGGTTGCGGGTGTTCACCCGACTGGCGTGCGGGGAATTCATGATTGCCGTCTGGAAGAAGAACTCCTCGGCGATGTAGGTCGATTTCAGTTCGGCCAGGATGCCGAGGTACCTGGGCTGGCTGACGATCTCGGCACAGACCTTGTAAGGAAGCGATAGCCAGACTTCGCCCTTGTGCAGCGGCGTTCCGCTGGGAAGTCCCTTGCGCCCTAGCCCGGACAGATCCTGCACCTTCCCGAGTAGGAAATCCGCGAACTGCCAGGGCTTCTTCCACTTCTGAAAGCGGCGCAGCAGGTTGCGCCGGCGGATCCGCACCTCGACATTATCGGGAAATTCCTCCCGCGGGATGGATTTCATGTAGATCGTGCCGTCCCAGTACTCGGGCCGAGTATCGAGTGAGTGAACGATTACGTCCTGGCCGGAAATGGTATGCACATAGTCATAGTGCCGCCCAGTCCGGACGATGTCCTGCATGAGCTTGACGATCGCCTCCAGGTGCTCATAGCCGCCCCAGGGAACACTGTAGTCGCTTCTCACCTTCACGCAAAGTTGCGAGATCGCATTCATCTCCGAAGCGCTGAATGTCGATTTCCGGTCGATGTGAAGAAACACATCGACGCCGAACTCCCGCAATCTCAGCAAAGATTGCTCGAGCATCGGGAAGTCCTTGTAGGCGGTCATCACGGCAACGTGCTTCAAGAATCATCATCCCGGTAAAGCAGGGTTCGCTCGGTCATCAAAGGCGGCTAGCTCTACGGGCTGACCACATGCCCGTTCGGAAAGTCACGGCGCTGCACAATGGAGAGCGGACGCCTGAAAACATGAGCATCTACGACTGCGCACGAACAGCGACTTCCGGTGCGATGCATAGGCTTTTGCCAAGCGCGACTGGCCCGCAGTTCTAAGAAAAAGTACTGAGTGTCGGAGGCGATGTCAAACGAGCAGAACGACGCCGGCGCTGCTGCCGTGCCGTTCCCGCCAGGACACACCAAGGATGCATTGAAGGTCCCGCGTGCGGCCGCCTATTCTCCTTTCCACCCTCTGGTTCATGCGGGCAATCTCTGCCACATGCGGCACGAGCCTTGGTTGGGGGGGTACGCATGTCAGCATCACGGTTCCGTAACGACATCCAGGGATTGCGAGCGCTTGCCGTTGGCGCCGTCGTGCTGAACCACGCCTTGCCCCAGGCGGCACCCGGTGGATACGTCGGTGTCGACGTATTCTTCGTGATATCGGGCTTCCTGATCTCGAGGATCATCGCAGCCGACATCGAGAACGAGCGCTTCTCGATCGTCGACTTCTATCGCAAGCGCGTGCGGCGCATCTTCCCCGCGCTCCTAGTCGTCCTGCTGGCCACGCTGGCAGCCGGATACTTCATGCTGACGCCGGCCGCGTACCGCGAACTGGCCATGACGGCGATGGCGGCCAGCTTTTTCGTTTCCAACTTCGCTTTCTACAGCCTGACGGGCTATTTCGACGGAGCGGCAGAGTTCAAGCCCCTGCTTCACCTCTGGTCGCTCGCGGTGGAAGAGCAGTTCTACATATTCTTCCCCCCGTTCCTCATGCTCTTCTGGCGAAGGATATCCCGCGCCAAATCGGTCATGCTGCTTGTCGCGGCGGGCATGGCGTCGCTGCTCGTAGCCGAGCTTCTCCTCCTCAAGGCTCCGAGCGCCGCATACTACATGCTGCCGCCGCGAGCGGTGGAGCTTCTGATCGGAGTGCTGATCGGCATCGGGGGCATCCCGCCCCTGAAGTCACAGGCGCTGCGGGACTGGACCTCGGTCCTAGGCCTGGCGATGATGATCGCCTCGATCACCGTTTTCAGCCCAACCACGCCCTTCCCCGGCGTTCGCTCCCTTCTCCCCTGCCTTGGCGCCGGACTGCTCATCCATGCCGGGACGGGCGGCGCAGAGACCTGGGGCGGACGGCTGCTCTCGCTGACGCCGCTGACCTATATCGGTGCGATCTCGTACTCGCTGTACCTGTGGCACTGGCCGATCCTGGTGTACTTGCGCACGGCGCTCGACGCGGACCTGCCGATCGCCTGGGCCGGAGCCGCCATCCTCGCAGCGCTCGCTCTCGCCAGCCTGACCTATCACCTCGTGGAGCGACCGGTCCTTTCCAGAAGGGCGGACCGCTTTCGTTTCCTCTGGATCGGCGGTGCCCAGATCGCTCTTGTGACGGCGCTGTGCGGCTTCGTGATGATCGCCCAGGGCATCCCGGGCCGCTATTCCCCCGAGGCGCGCAAACTGATCGCCGGGAGCGAGGACATCAATCCACGTCGCGACACCTGCCACTACGGCGGCGAAGCGCCTCCGCCCCCCTATGGCCGGACCTGCGCTTTCGGGAGCGAAGACCGCGCGCCCGACGTCGCCGTATGGGGCGACAGCCACGGCGCCGAGCTTGCGCCGTACCTGGGCGAGCGCGCCGGTTCGATGCGACGTTCGGTTCGGGAACTGACTTCATCCGCTTGTCCCCCCGCGCAAGGGTTTGCCTCCCCGGAACATACCCATTGCGGTGAGTTCAACGAGATGGCCCTGACCAGCCTTGCCGCGGACGCGCAGATCAGGACCGTTATTCTCGTCGCGAACGGACAGATCTACAAGAACCGGGAGCAACTCGAACGGGGTATGCAAAAGTCGGTCGAGGGCCTGCTCGCCGCGGGCAAATCCGTGATCGTCGTCATGCAGACCCCGCTCATGGCCTTCGATGTAGCCTCCAAGGCCGCGCTGATGACCCGCTATGGCCTCGATGCAAACGGTCTCGGCGAAAGCAGCAGCCACGCCTATGCCGAAGCGCGGGCCTATGACCGGTTCGTCAGCGGATTGGGCCGCCAGCCGGGCGTCGCCGTCTACGACCCCAAGCCAGCCCTGTGCGACAAGGCGGTGTGCCACGCCTATTCGCGCGCAAGCGGCGTCCTCTACTTCAACCCTCGCCACCTGAGCCTCGCCGGGGTGGGAGTGGCTTTCCGCCTGCTCGCCGATAAGCTTTACGCTGGAGCGCAACACCGCCCCGCACCGGTTGTGAACTCCAGCCGGCCGGCAGCGATGGACAGCGCCCCGGACCTGGGACCTGTCCTGCCGCCCAAAGGTTGAATCAGGTTCGGGGACAGGCGAGGCACGGGTGTCGCGCCGGCGATTGAAGCCGCTCATCCGGATGGCCACCGCCGCCAGCAAGCCTCCCTGGCGCTCTTCCGACGCCCTACGGTGACGCCCGGCTCGGCCTGCCCGCGAGCGGCGATTTGCTATTGCGACCCATGCTGCACTGCAGTAATCGCTACGGGAAACTACGCTATGTTGAGGGTCATGCACCGGTGAAAGATGCCATGGGGGGTGGATAGCAGCCGTCGCTCTGTCAGAGTGGGTTTGCAATCCAGAACTCTGTGGAGGCAACCATGCTTGTAGCTGATCAATCCGCGACGTATTCCGCTATCCGTACGGACCTCGGTGCTATTTTTGTATCGCTGGAGTTGAGTAGATCAACGTGGCTCGTGACATCGTTGTCGCCAGGTGCTGGTGAGCGAATGTCCAAGCACACCGTGCCTGCCGGCGAAGTGGGACGGCTGCTTAGTCGGTTTGCCGAGCTGCGCAACAAAGCTCAAGCGCGTACCGGGCGCGAGTTCGGCATCGTCGTCATTCAGGAGGCGGGCCTCGACGGCTTCTGGATCCATCGAGTCCTGCAGCAAGAGGGAATCGAGAGTCACGTCGTCGACCCCGCTTCCATTGCGACTTCACGTCGGCGGCGACGTGCTAAAACGGACAAGATCGATGGCGAAGCGCTGGTGCGGGCGTTGCTCGCGTACAAGCGAGGTGAGCCGCGGGTTTGTGCAATGGTTAGGGTGCCGAGCGTGGAAGCAGAGGATCGGCGCCGTATAAACCGTGAGCGGAAGGTGTTGATTGCCGAGCGTATTTGCCACGTCAACCGCATCAAAGGTTTGCTGTTCGGCCAAGGTATCACGAACTACGAACCATTACGGCGGGACCGCCGTGAACGTTTGGATGAATTGAGGACAGGGGACGGGCGGTCGATATCACCGCATTTGAAGGCTCAGATTGACCGAGAACTTGATCGCTTTGAGTTGTTGTTGGAACAGATCAAAGCAGTTGAAGTGGAACGAAGAAAACTCATCGAAGCACAAAATGCTGATACTCCGGTGGCAATGCTCATAGGCATCAAAGGAATTGGTCCGGAGTTTGCCACCATCCTGTTTGGTGAAGGGTTGTTTCGAAATTTTGACAACAGGCGTCAGGTGGCCGCCTATGCGGGGCTTGCGCCGACCCCGTGGCAGAGTGGTGCAATCACCTATGAACAGGGCGTTTCAAAAGCCGGCAACATTCGTCTGCGAACAACAATGGTTGAATTAGCGTGGCTCTGGTTACGCAATCAGCCAGAATCAGCACTAACTCGATGGTTTCACCAGCGCGTTGAACGTAATGGGGGGCGCCTGCGTAAACCTATGATCGTAGCTCTTGCTCGTAAGCTACTCATCGCATTGTGGAAGTACGTCACTGCGGGAGTCATAATCGATGGCGCTGTAATGAAAACCGCCTGACACAAGTTTGATTTCACTATTCCCCGAAGCTTGATCAGCTTCGTGGATCCAGGAAGCGAACCGCAAAGTGTATGTTGGCTTCAAACGCCGAGTGAAAGACTGGTATCGCCTCCTGAGCCCGCGCCCGACGCAAACGGGATAATGGTGCAGCCGTCTAGAACGGCGACCGCATGTGAGCTGGACCGGGTTCGATCTATCGAAGCCGCGTCATGCAATTGGGCTCAAGCCTGGATCTTGAGTTGGGAGACGAAAAATGCCGTTTGATAATGCCCGTTGTTTGCTCACTCATCATGTGAGCATACATTGAAGGCGGGGTGCCCCCTCACGGCTCGATTCGCGTAAGTGGTGCGAAAAACTCCGCCACTCGACTGCTGTCCGCAGCATTGTTGACAGACGACATAGTGCAGCTCGGCAACTTTCCGACCAAGCTGGTCGATGTAGGGCACAAGATCGATTTCATCCGGTCGATTGGCGCGGATATCGACGTCGACGACCTTGGCGACAGCATCAAGATTTCCGCGGGCGGTTATGGCGCACGCTCCACCGACGACTACGACGTCCCGATCCGGACGACCTACCTTCTGGTAGCGGGCCAGCTTCTTCGCACCGGCCATGCGAAGGTCCCGTATCCCGGCGGCTGCAAGATCGGCGCGCGCGGCTACGACATGCACATCATGGTCTGGAAGACGCTGGGCTGCGAAGTCGAGGAACTGCCGGACTATATCTCGGTCAAGGCGCGCAAGTTCGTCGGAGCCCGGATCGACTTCCCGATCTCCACCGTGGGCGGAACCGAAAACGCCCTCATCTGCAGCGCGGTCGCCGAGGGCACGACCGAGATCTTCAACGCCTACATCACGCCCGAAGTCTACGACCTCATCAAGCTGCTTCGCCAGATGGGCGCCAGCATCGAGGTCATCGGCAACAGCCACATCATCGTGAACGGCAAGTCCGCCCTTTCAGGCGCGCGGATGAACGTCATGCCGGACCGCATCGAAGCGCTGACCTGGATCGTGCTGGCGATCGTCCTTCGCGGCAAGATCCTGGTCGAGGGGGTCTCTTTCAAGGACCTCGAATCCTCGATGCTCTACCTGCAGGCTTCCGGCATAGACCTGCTGACGAACCGGAACTCCGCGTACGTCCATTCGGACGTGATGCCCGAAGGCGTGCAGCCGTTCGAGGTGCCTTGCGGAACACACCCCGGCGTGATCTCGGACATGCAGCCGTTCTTCGTCTTCCTGGCTCTGGCGGCATCGGGAACCTCGAGGATCTTCGACTACCGCTATCCCGAGCGCATCGGCTATGTGCAGGAGCTGGCCAAGTTCTGCCCGCCGGGGAGCCTTCACGCGGAATTCGGCAAGATCACCGTCAAGGGACCGGTGAAGTTCCACGCGGCCGAAGCGCAGTCGACCGACCTTCGCGGCAGCATGGCGCTCATCATGGCGGCGCTCGCGGCTGAGGGCAGTTCGGTGATCCATGACGCCCACATGGCGCTGCGCGGCTACAACGACCTTGCCCACAAGCTGAAGACCCTGGGAATGAACATCCGCATCGACGAGGACTGAGCGCGCCGGCGGATTCCTCTCGTAGCCGGGCGAAGGCTGCGCATCGCCCCCGGGTCCTGGCTCCGAGGCATCCCCTGAGCGCGCTGGAGCGTAGACATGCAGCGAATTCCTGACGAAATCCGGTCCCTTTTCCGTTCGATCGAGGGGATCAAGGCCGAGTTCGACGTGCCGCTGAGCACGCTCGGCCGGTGGAAGATCGGCGGAGACGCGGCCGTGGTCCTCACTCCCTCGACCGAGGAAGGCCTGGCGAAAGGCCTGCGCGCCATCCAGGCATCGGGATTGCCGCGCCTCGTCATCGGCGATGGCTCCAACCTCCTGTTCGACGATGCAGGCTTCCACGGCGTGGTCGTACGCATCGGCCGCGCCATGTCGGACATGCACATCTCGGGAAGCCGGGTCGTCGCGCAGGGCGGCCTGTGGGTTCCAAGGTTCGCTCTCGAACTCGCAAGGGCCGGGCTGACCGGGGCGGAACACATCGTCGGCATCCCGGGCACGCTCGGCGGTCTTGCGGTCATGAACGGCGGCAGCCAGCGCAAGGGCATCGGTTCCTCGATCGAGGAAGTGCGCTGCCTGACGCAGGACGGCGACCTGCAGGTCTTCTCCCAGGAAGACTGCCGCTTCGCCTATCGCAGATCCTCCCTCCAGGAGAACAACGCGATCGTCACCTCGATCACCTTCGCTTTCGAGGTGGGTGACCAGTCGGAGATCCGGCGCGCGATGCTCGCGATCATGGGGGAACGTCGGCGCAAGTTTCCTCTGAAGAAGCCTAATTGCGGTTCGGTCTTCGTCAGCGATCCCGCCATGTACGCCAGCGTGGGCCCGCCCGGCAGGGCGATCGAGCAGGTGGGTTTGCGGGGTACACAGGTAGGCGGCGCCCGCATCGCAGACCTGCACTGTAACTTCATCGTCAACTGCGGCGATGCGTCCAGCCGCGACGTGCTGGCGCTGATCGGCCTTGCGCGCACCCGCGTGCACGACAACACCGGGTACTGGATGGACTGCGAAGTCCGTTACGTCTCTCCCGAAGGAGCCGTGATGCCCGCGCACGAGGCGGCGGAATTCAGCGTCTCATGACGAAGGCACCGCAAGGATCGCTGCTCATCGCCATCGGCGGCGAGAACCTGTTCGGCGCCGAGCGGCGAGTCATTCGCCTCGCCGCCACCGTGGCACGCCTCGCGCCGCACTACCGGATCATCCTCGTGCTCTCGGCGCAGCTTTATGCGACGGCGCGTTCCAACCCGGTGATCGGCAAACTGGTCTCGAGTTTCGAGAGCCGTGACTGCCTCGTCGTGCTCCCCGGCGTGCGCCCGTTCCGCCGGGGAAGGCGCCTCGGCCTGCTCGCGGCCCAGATCCGGGCAGGCAGCCCGATCTTCTCCAGCTACGGCACCGACCGCTTCCTGATCGCCTTGCGCTTCCTGGGGATCCCCTTCACCTACGAAGTGACCAGCCCCGCCGTCGTGGACAGGATCGCGCGCCGCAACCGGACCTGGCTCCCCCGCGCCGCCAAGTCCTTCCTCTGCGTCAGCCCGTCCGTCGCCAAGAAGCTGCAGGACTTCTTCGCTTCGAAGGGGATCGACGCCAGCGCCAAGATCTCGTCCTACCCCTCGCCCTACCTCGATCCGGAAGTCTTCCAGGACGATCCGAAGAGCAAGGTCATCGTGATCGGCAGCCGCTTCGCCGAGCGCAAGAACGTGCATGTCTTCGCACAAGCTCTTGTCACCGCGCTTCCGCAGCTGTCGGGATGGTCGGTGAAGATCTGCGGCAACGGTCCGTTCGAGGAACAGATTCGCGCTACTCTTGCCGAGCACATCGCCGCAGGAACCGTGGAGGTGGGCTACGTCCCCAATCTCTCGGTCGAGCTGCGCAGCTCACAGGTCTTCGTCTCGATGATCGAGAAGGACAACTATCCTTCGCAAAGCGTCATCGAGGCTATGGGGGCGGGCAACGCCCTGCTCCTCAGCGATCGCGGCGATTCCCACCGCTTCATCGATTGCGCCGATCCGAACGGCACGCTGGTTGAGATCGATCCGCCCGCGATCGCACGTGCTCTCGTGGACCTGTGCCTCAGCGATCAACTGAGCGAAATGGGTGCCTCATCCCGGCGTCACCTCAGCTATCTTTGCGACGAGCGCGACTATGTCGAGACGCTGCTGAGGTCCTGCGGCTACAATCTGGCGAACCATGGCGGCTAAGCCCGGTCGATCCGACAAGGTGCTCTCCAGCATCTTCATGTCGACGGGCCTGACGGGATTGTCGGTGATCGTCGACCTGGTGATCATGGCGATCATCTCGCGGCTGATACCGCCCAGCGAGTTCGGCGTCCTTGCGGCCGCGATGTTCCTGCTGGCCGTGTGCAACCTGCTGAGGGAAGGCGGGATCGGCTCCGCGCTGATCCAGTTCAAGACCCTTGAACCCAGGCTGATCCAGGCCGGCTTCACGCTGGCCATGGGCTGGTCGATCCTGCTGTTCGTCGTCATCCAGATCGCGGCGCCGTGGTATGCCGGTTTCATCCGCATACCGCAGCTTGGCGACGTGCTCCGGGTGCTTTCGCTGATCTTCCCCATCCAGGCATTCTCGCTGATCGGCCAGGCGCTGCTGCAACGACGGCTGAAAAGCCCGCTGGCGGCCACCTGCGAGCTTGCCGCGCGCGCTTTCAGTTACCTCGTCATCGGCGTCACCCTCGCCTACTCGGGCTGGGGCTACTGGGCGCTTGTCGCCGCATGGATCGGCGAGGCCTGCATTCTCAGCGTGCTCATCAGCGCGTTGACGAAGTCGGTGTGATCTGATTCAGCCTGGATACGGAAAGAAGGCGGTCAGCGACGATGGCGATGCGACGTGATGGTGATGTGCAGGCGGATCTGATCGTGTCGTGGTCAGATAT
>NZ_WVTD01000045.1 GCF_009856825.1 Novosphingobium silvae
AAACGCGCTGATCTTCGCCCTCGTCGGCCAAGTCGCAGCCGAAGCCGGCGTGCTGCTGATCATCATGTCTGCGGGGCCGGGCTGAGCGCCGTCCCGAAAAATCGACTTCGGCAGCGGGCTGCTAAGAGGGCCCGATGACCGGCACCAGCGGATTCGACCGCAGATGGGAAGGTTCACCCCACCCCAAGGGAACCAATTTTCGGTGCGTTTATTTCGAATATACGCTACTGAACTGCTTTACCACGGAGAGGTCAAATGACCTTGCCTGCGCATTCAGAGCCGTTCGGCGGCCATATGCCGTCGGCTGATGACCGTCAGATTGCGAACCAGCTTCGCCGCATGCTTGCTGCCCGAAAGTCGGGAGGAGCAACCTTGCGTATCCAGGAGACGGAATCGAAGAAGCCGGTCGAAACTACTCTCACTCCCGCCATGTCTGACCTGTTTCTTGAATTGCTGCGCCATATCGGCAGCGGCAGCGCGGTGACACTCGTACCGATCCAGGAAATGCTGACGACGCAGCAAGCCGCCGACCTCCTCAATGTGTCACGTCCATACCTAATCAAGCTGCTCAAGCAGGAGGCAATGCCTCACACTCCGATAGGACGACATTGCCGTATCCAGGCCGATGACGTGTTCCGCTACCAGGCGCAGCGCGATGGTGAGCGTTCGCGGACCCTTGACGAACTCATCAGCGGTGATGCGGACTTGGTCTGAACCGTGTTTGCCAACCGTTACACAGCCCTCCATTGATGCCTGTACGCCCGTCAGTGTCTGGCGACGCAATTTGCTGCTGTCGCGCGCTGAAGCCGATTTTTTTCGCATCCGCTGGTCAGACCCATTTTGAACGAGACCAAAGCAGCCATAATTAAGATGGCGCGAGAGCGCGATCTCGATGATCCTGAGGCGCGAGGGGTGCAAGCGGTAAAGGCCATGCAGACGACGTTCCCGGAGGCCATGGTTGAAGACTTCAAGCTGACTGGTGGCGCTCAGTTTGGCTTGCCCGACCCTGGCGACGAACACGTCATCGCGGCTGCCCTCAAAACGCAAGCCCAAGCTCTCGTCACCGAGAACCTGAAAGATTCAGCTGCCATCTGCGGCCACCTCAACATCGAGGCACGAAGCCCTGACGGCTTCATTGCCGACACCATTGCCTTGGAAGAGGGAGGGGTGATCGCCGCCATCCGGAAAATGCGGGAGCGCCTGAAGCGACCTTAAATGTCCCCTGAAGATCTTCTACGGGCGCTAGAAGCCAACGGCCTGCTCGAAACAGCTTCGGTCCTCACTCCCCACCTCAGTTCGATCTGAAGGCCCGCCTCCAACTTCTCCGACCCTTGTCGGTCATTCAGCCGTCGGTTTTGCGCTCCCAAGTGCGGACCGGCAGCTTTTCCCATTCAGAAAGCCTTGAATGGCCGATAGGCGACCGTCCGGTTCGGAGCCTGATTACCCATATAGCTGACGCTAAATCTCGATGATCGTTGAGATTAAGGAATCTCATTTTTTGCCGCAAGGATTGTCGGGATAGGCGAAGTTTCGGTTCTCGATGAAATTGCGATCGGTCAGCGCCTCTAGAAATGCCAGAACTTGCGTTGTTTCGTCGGAATCCAGAGCGGCCCGATGGCGATCAATCGCTTCGCGGAGCGTCCGAGCGGACCCATCGTGGAACCACGGCCCAGTCACAGCGACGTTGCGTAGCGGCGGCGTGCGGAAGTGCCCCTCGTCAGCCGGTCGCCCCGTTGCCTCGGCCAGACCGCGATCCGCCGGATTGACGGGCAGGATCGCATAGAACCGACTATCGGTGAAATGGGGGCCTGAATGACAAGAGGCGCAAGCGCGCGCAAATACAACCTTGCCCGTCGTAGCGTCTGGTAGCATCGAGCCGCGATCGGCGGGGGTGTCGAATGACACCATGCTGCGCTCGAAGCTCGCCAGCGCCATTGCAACGCTGGTCATGTCTATCTGTCCGTTACGATCCGGGAAGGCGGCGCGAAACTGCTGGCGGTAGCAGGCATCGCGTGACAGGCGGCGGGGGATTTCCCGCTCTCGGCCATGCATTCCCATTTCGACCGGCGTCAGTCCGAATATCGGGATCGCAGCCTGTGCTTCCAGCGTCGTGACGCGAGGGTCGGCCGAGGTCAGGCTCGACAACCATGCAACGTTGGCTAGGCCCGGCACGTTGCGGCGTCCTGCATCGCCGTGGACGCCGGGCCGGGTTGCGTTGCCGTCCGCAAAGGCGTGCTTCTGCTCATGGCAACTCGCGCACGACATGGTTCCGTCGATCGACAGGTCCGCGTCATAGAAAAGTCGCCGGCCGAGCGAGACTTTGGCAGCCGACATCGGATTGTTAGTGGGAACGATCGGCGCGGCGACCCCCGCCGGCAATGCCCACTGCCAAGAAACGGCGGCTGCGGCAGTCAGGGTTAGTGCCGAGAGCGCCAGCGCCGTCCATCGGATCACGCTGGTAGCTTAGTCACCATCAGCGGTAAATTAGCGGAGCCGTTACCCGCAATCTGAAGCACATAACGTCCTGCGGCCAAGTCAAAATCGACCATCTTGCGGATACCGGTGCAGGCAGGGCCATGACCATGCGCGACAGACGCTGCGGGCTTGCGCTGCGCCAAGACATCGATCCATGCGGCCGAGCCCAGCGCAATACGATAGCGCCCCGGAGTGGCGACGGTGAAGGCGAACACACCTCCATAGCTGACCGAACCGCCCGGCTTTTCCGGTCGCATAACGTAGCGCACGTTTCGTGTGGACGGCAGCCGCGCCGCAACAGCGACACCCGGCGTCAGCATCGCCGCGTGCGTCTCGTCGCGTCCTGCATCGAGCGGGCGTGGCGAAGCCCAGCCTGATAGCTCAGCAGGCGGAGCGACGACAGCGGGGCAGGCGTCGTTCGTGGCGGCGGGCGCTTGCATCAATATGGCAGCAATCAAGGCATTGAACATCTGCTGCATTTCCTCCAAAGGCCCAGGCTCTATATTTGATCGTATATAGATTGTTCGCCTGAGGGAACAGGCGGATCAATCTCACAGGGGGATAATGATGCGTTATGCGCTGACCGCAGTCATGTTGCTTGCTTCGTCTGCTATGCCCGCGTTTGCTCAGGATACGCCGCATGCGCCGAATGACCAGCAAGACAACAGTTTCCGGCTGGGTGAGATCGTCGTCAACGGCGTGCTTCCGCAAGGTGTCGAGATCGGCAGCGAGGCAGTAGGCCAAGAGGCGATCTACAAGTTCGATCGTCAGTCCCTTGATGAGGCTGCGAGCCTGATCCCGGGCGTCACCGCCGGTAACAGCGGTGGGTCGCGCAACGAGCGGCTGCTGTTTGTGCGTGGCTTCGATCGGTTCCAGGTGCCAGTGTCGATCGACGGCATCCGCGTCTATCTGCCCGCCGACAACCGGCTCGACTATGGCCGCTTCCTGACGCCTGACGTGGCGCAGCTTCAGGTGGCCAAGGGCTATGCGTCGGTGCTGGATGGCCCCGGTGCGATGGGTGGCGCCGTCAACCTCGTCACCCGCAAGCCGACCAAGGCATTAGAGATCGAAGGCCGCGCTCAGCTCAATCTCGATCGCGGAGTGGACTATGGCGGCTACAATGCCTTCGGCCTCATCGGTACGCGGCAGGATCGCTGGTACGCGCAGGCGAGCTACACGATCAACGATACCGACCATTGGGATTTGCCGGGCAGCTTCACGCCGACCGCAAACGAGAACGGCGGCGCACGTGACTTCTCGGCGACGCGCGACTGGCGCGTGAACGCCAAAGTCGGTTTCACTCCGAACGCTACCGACGAGTATTCGCTGAGCTACACCCGCCAGGAAGGCGAGAAGAACGCCCCCCTCCACACTACCGATCCGATCAGCACCCAGCGCAACTGGAGCTGGCCCTACTGGAACATCGAAAGCATCTACTTCCTCTCGACGACCGCGCTGGGAGACCGCGCGACGCTCCGCACACGCGTTTATCGTAACACCTTCAATAACCTGCTCAGCGCGTTCGACGATCGCACGCAGACCACACAGACCCGCGCCCGCGCGTTCAACAGCTACTATGAGGATGAATCGTGGGGCGGTTCGGCCGAGGTTGCGCTTCGTCCGACCGATGCGGACAGACTGTCGGTCGCCTTCCACTATCGCCGCGATCAGCATTACGAGTTTCAGCAAAGCTTCCCGACCGGCTTCACCGAACCCCGCCAACGTAGCGTCGAGGACACGTACAGCATCGCCGGTGAATATGCCCGTGACCTGACCCCGACCGTCGCCCTGACGCTGGGTGCGAGCTATGATTGGCGAAACCTCTCGCGTGCCAAGGAATATGGCACCCCGCCTACGGGCGGCGCGGCGCGCATCTTCAGCTATCCGCTGCGCAATGCCGATGCCTGGAACGCGCAGGGGCGCATTGAGTGGAAGCCGGTTGAGAGCAGCCGGGTCTATGGCAGCATCTCATCGCGCGCCCGCTTCCCGACGCTGTTCGAGCGCTTCTCGACGCAGTTCGGAACCGCCGCATCGAACCCCGGCCTCAAAGCCGAGCGTGCGACCAATTACGAGCTTGGTGGCAGCCACTCAATCGGCGCGCTGACCGTAACCGCCGCGCTGTTCTACAGCGACATCGACAACGCGATTGTGGCGGTGCGCCCAGCAGGTTTCCCGGCAAACACGGCCCAGCGTCGTAACCTGGGTTCGGCCGATTATTATGGGGCCGAAATCGGGATCGTCGCACGGGTCGGCCCGACGCTCGACGTTGGCGCGAACTATACACACATCAAGCGAGACTTCGCGATCAGCCCCCAGACCGGTGTCGTCATCCCCGCATTCGCGCTGACCGACGTGCCGTCGGACAAGGGGTTCGTCTACGCGAGCTGGCGTCCGATTCCGCGATTGGAGCTGACGCCCAGTGTCGAGTTCGCCTCCAACCGCACCACTGTCACCACGGCGTCGCCCCCGGTCTATTACCGCACGGGCAGCTATGTCCGCACCGACGTTCGTGCTGACTTCGCGCTCACCGAGCAATTGTCCATGGGCATCGGCGCGCGCAACCTGTTTGACGAGTATTACACGCTGACGGACGGTTTCCCTGAGGCTGGGCGCAGCTTCTTCGCTGTTGTACGGGCGCGATACTGACGAGACCTTGTACAGAATGGCGGCTTCCGGTCGGAGCCGCCATTCGTCTAAGCCATTGCGGACGGCGGCTTAGTCCCAAGCCCTGCCCATCGCAGCCGACCCTTTTCGGCCGTTCAGCCCGCAATTTATACTTCCCAGAAGCCGACTGGCAGGTTTCACAATCAAGCCACTCAAGATCGGCCGTGAAGAAGACAGGTGTGGGTTATGGACATACGCCAGCTGTCATTGCGGACGATCCAATGCCGACCTACGATACGATTCCTGCTTGGTGTGAGGAGATAGCGCGGCGGAGAATGGCAAGATCAAAGGGTTGAGTGCGCCACTACGACCCCGAAAAGACCGCGAGCCTCTGAGGGGGAAAGGTCAGCGGTCAGGTTGCGATCCTTCCTCAACCGAGCGTTCACGTATTCGTCGCCACAGTTCGCTTTGCGAGAATAGACTGACCTTGGGTCCAATATCGTTGATCGAAAAATCGGCGGGTGCGTATATCTGCCGCATGGCTGCCTGGAGCATCTGGAAGTTCACGGCGGCGACAATCTGCTCGGTGACGACGCTTGTCGTCCCACCATGTTCGAAAGTCCCTACCACGGCTAAATCGTGGCTAATGGAAAATATGATGGTCGTATCGGCGCAACCGAGCCCGACGCCGTAAGGGCTGCGACTCGGGCTCGGAATATTCTCCTGAAGCGAAAATGGGCGATCGCATGTGATGAATCCGGTGGATTTGGGAGGGGCGATTAGCAGTGTCCATTTCCGCTGCTCTAGCAGCGGCATGATCGCGGGCCACAAGGCAACCTCCTGTTCGATCAGCGCCTCTTGCGCAGCACCGACGGTCAGCCCTCCACCTTCTACTATTGCGCGCATCTTTTCGTACGGGATCACCTCGCCAGGAAGTTCCTCTCCAGCCTGCTGTGTCACCGCAGCCCAGCGTTCAGGCGTGGCGACTATGTTTCGCATCATCATCGATCCGATCTGACCGATCATCTTATCGCGTTGTTCGCGAAACGATGGATTCGACAAAGCTATTCTCGCGATAAGCATAAGTACGAACGAGAAGTCATCGGCATCGTCGATCGATTGAGCCCCTATGATCCGGCGAAACGCTTGGTCGGCATCAGCCTCAATCAAAGCTAGCTGGCTCTCGATGGCATTGGGATCCTGCCCTTCGATCTCAATGCGGTTATAGTCACGCCGCGCGGCGACATTGCGCGGACGTGTCGCAAAACTCTTGCGAGTTTTGAGATCGAACACTGTCAGCCTACCATCTTTCGAACGTGGCCGGGCAAAACCCTTCAGATAGAATTGTGGCACAAAATGATGGTTGCGAGCGCCGCCATTTTCATCAGAGGTCATGCTTCATAGGTCCGCTTCTTGACGATATTGTAGCCATCGGCCTCTGTTGTATGCACCCGCAAATCGAATGGCTTGACCATCTCAAGCAACGTGTCGCGGAGTTTCTTGCTGACGCGGGCGCCCAGATAGATAGATTTGATGGCGTTTGGGGCATGGGGAGCTTTACCCACCGTTGGCGAGAACAGCCGCCATTCCCGCTCATAGGCCCAACTCAAATGCTTGGTTGAAAGTACGGCCCGGCTACGTTCAAAATCATTCTTCATGCCAGTAAGCGCGAGATAATAAGGCTTGTTGCCATAGGCAATGCGCGCGAAAGAATTTTCCTCGGGCATCCCACTGAGTAATGCTGGCATCGAATAGCAGATGCACATGCCCTGGAACGCATCGGCGTAGTGCGCCCACATCAATTCATTGTTCCATGTTTCAGAAAACGAGGCGATCCCCAAGGTCAGTTTTTCATTACGCAGACTTTTAATGAAATCATTATACTGCGCGTGCTTTTTCACCTTGCTGCTGGCCTTATAGAGGCCCTCCATCGGATCATTCATGCTCTTGTAACGCGCGCACCAGACGTAGCCGTTCAGGATCGCATCCATCTCTTCGGTGAATTTCTTCTCTCCGGCAGGGGTGCCGTTCAATAGCCCAGAACCGATAGAACGATACCGATACAGCCATGTTGGGCGGGCAAATGTTTCGATCGTCGCCATAATCTCGTGGTCCATAAAGGGTGGGTCAGAAATATCCTACTATTTGCAGGACAAAACCGGCTACGATGAGTATTATCCCGATATAAGTATATCGAAGAGACATCCCGGCTGTCTCGCGATCGCTTTCTAGGGAGGCGACAAGCATTCCGGCCATGGTTCCAAGATGTCCTGCCAAATCCGCGATGCTACCTTTGACCTCATCGAAGCTCTGCTCGGCTGATTGATGGTCAAACGTGCCATCGGACGGCAGGTAGCGCCCTTCATCGCGATAATATTCCCGAAAATCGCCCGAAACGCTTCTCAAGAATGCGTCTACCCCACCGGCCGCTTCCGCAACATCATGCAGTGAAGACAGCCGATCTTCTGCATGTCGCCTGAGATTGCGCTGTATCCTGACAAGATCGAAACCCAGTAACATGACGCCGGCCAGGTCAAGTGTCAGCCCGGCCAAACTGAGAACGATCATATGATACCCTCTTCGTTTTTATTTAGGTTCGCGCGACATCGCGGTGGCTATGGGTTTCGATTTCAGAGCCTGTAGACGCTGCGCAAGCGATCGATCACGACATCCTTTGTCATCGCGACACCAAATTGCTGGGGTACAAAATCATCCTGTAAGACCAGCCCTTCGACAAAGGTCCGCATGTCGGCCTTGATCGCATCCGGGAGGTCATAGCTGGCCTCTGGGCTCAGTAGCTGCAACATGCGCGCGATGTCGTTGCGGTGCTTCTTTACATCGCGGCTATCAATTTTCTCGCCTTCAAGCTGTCGGCGGCTGAGGTCTAGCCAGGCACGAGCTTTGAAGGGAATGATACCGGCCTCGTCCAGAACCGGGATGCCATCCAGGGGCCGCGCCATCATTTTGAGGAATTTGTAGTAATCCGCGTCCAGAAGGATGGCGGACAAGCTGGCGGCTTCCTCCGCAATGGGAATCGGCGTGAGATGGGCGCCGGGCGCTATATCAAAGCCATCCGGGGCGTTGGAAAACAGCTCCAGCATCGCGGGACACTGTTCGACGGCTGGTTTGGCGAAACGAAACAAGATCCGCTCACCTTCACTCCGCTGCTGGATTTCATATCCTCCAGCCTCGACAAAGGCCATGAAAGCCTCAGAAAAAGCATGGTCGAGTGCCTCGACGATCAGGACAATGTCCAGATCTTTGGTCGCGCGAAAATCGAGGCCGGCCTCGTCCATGATCAGTTCGCACGCAGCACCGCCGATCAGGACATATTGATGTTCATGCTCCGAAAAATGGGCACGGAAGCGATCGACGCCAGTTACCATCCAAAGGACTCCAGAAGTTGCTCGGCCGCCTGCGCGACTCTTTCATCGGGTTCATATCGGGTGCTCAGATAGAGCGAGATTCGGTCAGCCATCCCGTTCTCGCCGAGAAGCTGCGGGTCATAGGTCCAAGTCTGAACCTCTTGCCTTCGTTCATCATGAGCCCAACTGCTCTCAAGCCCGCATTCCTTGGCAATTCGCTTCCAGGCGAAGGCTGGTACTGCCCAGCATGCAATCTTTGGCTCTGCCAGCATGGTGTAACAGCGCGTTGACGAAGTCGGTGTGATCTGATTCAGCCTGGATACGGAAAGAAGGCGGTCAGCGACGATGGCGATGCGACGTGATGGTGATGTGCAGGCGGATCTGATCGTGTCGTGGTCAGATA
>NZ_WVTD01000046.1 GCF_009856825.1 Novosphingobium silvae
TATCTGACCACGACACGATCAGATCCGCCTGCACATCACCATCACGTCGCATCGCCATCGTCGCTGACCGCCTTCTTTCCGTATCCAGGCTGAATCAGATCACACCGACTTCGTCAACGCGCTGTTGGGGAGGGGGAATGGTGATGCTGTTAGAGGAACAGCAGCGGGAGCATGAAAAGCGCTCTGCCAATGTAGGCGAGGCCAAGGATGCAGCCGCCCGCCATGATGAGAGTCGCGATGATTTTGGCGATCATGGCGCAATCCTTTCGGGCATGAAAAAGCCCCCGGAGGCTATCCGAGGGCGTTCAGGGTTCTGGGGGATTTGATTAACGTTCGTACGGATCGGGGCCGTACCTGTTTTCCCAGCGGGTTCCGCCGATCAGCATGAAGATCAGAACGATCACCGGGCCGATGTAGGGAAAGAGGTTGAACAGAGCGAACCATCCCGATTTGTCTTGGTCGTGGAAGCGCCGAACCTGCAACGCGATCTGAGGCACGGCAAGGCCCAACAACGCCATGCCCGATACAGCGGCAAACAGAAGGTTTGTTGTCTTGTAGAGTTCGGGTATCGAAATGAAGAACACAAAGCTAACCGCAGTGACCAGAATCTGGAACATCCAGAATTCTCGCCGCCCCGATCGCCCTGTGAAGTCGGCATACTTTTTGAGCGGAAGCATGATCCACTCAATGAAATCGCCATCATTCGGCAGGGAATAATCATTTTCCGCTACCGGATGGGTGTAGGCATTGGGCTTCGGACTTCTCGGTTTAGGTCTGGTCCGACCTTTGAGAATGTCTTGCTTTGCGGCATCAAAATCCGATTCCGAGATGATGCCTTCCTGCTTCATCTGGTGGAGCTTCTCGATGCTCCGAAGAGCTTCTTCATCAATCATTTGGCTGTCCTTATATCGTGGGGTGACGACCGCGCCGATGGGCACGACGGAACAGACCGCTAGAAATCTTGCTGTTGATGCACGCTCATGCCCCCGCATTTGCCGGAGCAGTGTCGGCTTGACCCTCTGCCGCCCCTATGTACCTCTCGGGAGCGACGGCCAAAGCCGGATGTTGGAAACCCGCTGAAGCAACGAGCGCATGCGCCTTTATCGGCAGAACCGACTGGACATGCGCGCATGCCACCCGGCCTCCAAATCTGGTGACCGAGCTGCTTCAAAAGGGGTTCCCACGCCCCACCCTCCGGCTTTCACGGAAGGCGGAACGCTTTTGGCGTGTTCTCAAGGCGTTCGCAAGGGATCGCTGGCCTATTCATATATGATACCCTGCTGTGCGCGTTTTGTTCCATATAAAGCACCTTGCAGATATTTAACTGGACGCCTCAAAAGTAATTCAATGCATCAGCCTTCACCCAAATATTATTGATTTCTTCATCATTGCGCGAGATGAAGGTAACGCAACATCACTGTTGTTGCTGCAACCGGGGTTTTTCATGAAGTGGAAGTTTTTGACGGTGGCCGTTGTTGCTGCCAGCGTAGTCGTCCCTGCTATGGCTCAAAGCTCGCATGCTGTACGCGGGTATACCCGGAAGGACGGCACCTATGTAGCTCCGCATAGGGCCACTAACCCCGATAATACCCGTATGAACAATTGGTCCACAAAGGGGAACGTGAACCCCTACACGGGCAAAGAAGGAACGGTAGACCCCTACAAGGCTCCATCGACCTCGACTTACAAGCGTTCTACAAGGTCGACCTCGACTTCGTCCGGCGGGTTCTGATGCGGGGGCTGACCGTTTTCGCTGCTTTCGCTGCAGCAACTATAGCCTTTACCGCGCCTGCAGTTGCTCGCGCTCCACAATCCGATGCTGAAATCAAGCAAAGGATTATCAAACAATCTATTGCCTCCTATCCAGGCAACTGCGCCTGCCCGTACAATTCTGCCA
Source organism: Novosphingobium silvae (assembly GCF_009856825.1). Taxonomy (GTDB): domain Bacteria; phylum Pseudomonadota; class Alphaproteobacteria; order Sphingomonadales; family Sphingomonadaceae; genus Novosphingobium; species Novosphingobium silvae. Next base: position 1,898 of record NZ_WVTD01000046.1, read on the forward strand.
GCAATGGTTCACGTTGCGGCGGACGAAGCGCTTGGAACAGGGGCGGCGGATATGCACCAATGTGCTTCCCCAAGGATGTGAGCGCTGCCGCTGTTAAAGCTTATCGGGCAAGCCACTGATCTTAAGGCGCCCCTCACGTAACGGGGGGCGCGGCTCAAAAAGCAAATCCTGCCTATTTTTAGCCAGCCCAGGTGACCACTATTCGCAACCTACCCCATCACCATCGCGGTCTAGATGCCTTGTGTAATCCAACTGCTCTCTACGCACCGGCGCTGCGTCAGCTGCCCTCGCTTCCACATAGTTCCGATAGGCCACGACGCCATAAGTTTTGCCCAGAAGCGATTGCCGAGCAGGCTGATATGCAGCTCCGACACGATGCCAAGCGAGTTGAATCACATTTAGTGCGGCGGGATTCGATATGATAAGACTAGGAATTTTTAAGACGCTAGCTCGCCTAGCACCACTCCTTCTTTCGTCCCCTGCTTTAAGCCAAGCGACAGTTCTTGTCCCGGCAGACGAAGGCTTCGCCTGGGAAGTGCGGGACTTAAAGTTCGCACCTAGAAAAACGAGTGATCAAGGCGTGTCTGTCGCTCGCATAAATACTTGGATTGCTGAACACGCTGGCATGAAACAAGTATCCAAGATTTGCTTCATGGATTTCGTGCAGAACGATGAGATTTATAGCTTCGATGTAAAAACTCAAAAAGACATCAATGCAGATTTGAATGAGTATAAAAACTCATTTTCGCAGACATTTTCCCCTGACGCGACGACAACATTTCTCGTTAGGGTGGGCGCCTTTCAACTTTGCGATCCATCGGACAATGGAACGGCTGTCACGTTCATGGGCGTTGTCGTAACTGATAGTTTTGGGGAAGTTCGTTTATTCGACCCCATGACATGGAATTTTTCGCGCTTATTTAAGCGGGATGACGGCATAGTGAATATTCTTGGATGTTTTTCATGCGGCGATGTCAAAGAGCTAGCTTGGGACAAATTCAAAAATAGATTCTACTTTATTGATATCGGTCATTGATATGGGTAAATCTTCTCGCCGTGAACAAATGTCGCGCTTTGATACAGAAATTGACTGGATAATTCGCTAGACGGTCTCTGAGTCGCGACCTTTGCGGTCAATTGATCATGCCGATAATCGTTCTGTGCCTTCTGAAGGCCGTCAATTAGCCTCTGTGCGCGGTGCAGCAGCTTGTCTTTTGGAGAGAGTTTCAGCCACTCGCTGCGCTTGATAGTCGGCATTTCTCGTCCCGATTTTGCTAAAATGATTTTCGCCCTTTGACTGCGGACGAAACAGTTTTCAACCGGGTATAGCGTGGGCGCCGACCTCAATCGACCCAAAGACGCCCCAGCCTTGACCCAAGCGCCCCCCAAGGGGAAAGCCGCTTTGGCTGGGAAACCGCCGATGTCCTTGTGAAAGCACCTTAAGGTAGGTGGTGCCGCTTACGTGACTCGAACACGTGACCCCATCATTACGAATGATGTGCTCTACCAACTGAGCTAAAGCGGCATGCCTTGCGGGCAGGCGGGCCGTTTACATGGCGAAGGGCGGGGACGCAATCGCCTTTCGTGCAGTTTTTTTCAGGCGGCGAAAGGGCGGGGGACGGTGCGGCTTTGCGCGTGCGTCAGGGCCTCCAGCGGGGCGGGGCGGGCGAAGAGGTAGCCCTGCCCAAGGTCGCAGCCCATCTCGGCCAGGCGCTGGCGCTGGCGCTGGGTCTCCACTCCTTCGGCGACGACCTTCTTGCGCAGGCCTTGGCCCAAGCCGATGATCGCGCGGATGATCTCCTCGCTCTGGCCGTCGTCCTCGAACAGGCCCAGCGTGAACGAGCGATCGATCTTGAGGATGTCGAACGGCAGGTGCTTGAGGTGGATCAGCGAGGCATAGCCGGTGCCGAAATCGTCGAGCGCCACCGAAACGCCGGCATCGTGGAGCAGGCCCAGCGCCTGCGCCGTCTCGTCCATCCTGCGGTCCAGCACGTGATCCTCGGTCACTTCCACGCACAGCCGCCCGGGCTCGAGGCCATGGTCGGCGATCCGCGCAAGCAGGCGCGCGGCGGCGAGCGGGCCGTCGATCTGCGCGGCGGTGAGGTTGAAGGAGAGGCGCGGCAGGGCGCCCGGATGATCGCGCAGCGCCGACAGCGCCTGGTCGAAGACATGCTGCTGCACCGCCAGGCCCACTTTCCCCTCGCTCAAGAGGTCGCCGAAAGTGGCGGGCGTGAGCACGCCGTGATCGGGATGGCGCCAGCGCAGCAGCGCCTCGCAGGACGTGGCCTGCCCGGTGCGCAAGTCGACGATGGGCTGGTAGTGGAGCGAGAACTCGCCCCGCTCGACCCCCGCCTCGGCCTCGCGCGCGAAGGCCTGCCGCCGGTCGAGCCCGGCGCGCAGCGGCACGTCGTACTGGTGCAGGCGGCGACGGCCGGTGTGCTTGGCCTGGTAGAGCGCGAGGTCAGCGTTCTTCACCAGCACCTCGGGCGCGGTCGCATCCTCGGGGAAGCGGGCCGAGCCGATGCTCAGCGACAGCGCCCAGGAGCGCCCCGCATGGCTGAGCGTGGTGCCCTGCAGCGCCTCCAGCGCGCGCTGGATGCACTGCTGCTCGTGCTCGCCGCCGGGCAGCAGGATGGCGAACTCGTCGCCGCCGATGCGCGAGACGTGACCGCGCCCGCGCGCCGCATCGCGAAGGCCCTTGCCGACACTTTCGAGCAGCATGTCGCCGCCATCGTGGCCAAGGCGGTCGTTGATGTCCTTCAGGTGGTCGACATCGACGAGCAGGAGCATGAAGGGGGGCGCGCCGGGCGCCTCGCACATGGAACGCAGCGCCACCTGGAAAGCGGCGCGGTTGCCCAGCTTGGTAAGGAAATCGGTCTGCGCGGCGCGGCGGAACGTCTCGCTCTCCACCTTGATGACCTTGCGCGCCTGCTCGGCGGCGTCGCGCTCGGCCCGCAGGAGGCGGAAGCGGTCGGCGATGGCGAGCGAGAGCGCCACGGATTCGAACGCGAGCGCCGCGAAAGTGCCCATGTCCACCGTATCGTCCTGCACCAGCAGCCCGAAGTTGCGCCCGACCCGCAGCGCGAAGATCGTCAGGACCGGGGTCCAGCCCGCTAGGTAGAACCACACTACCCGGCTGCGCCTGCGAATGGCGACGATCACGCCGGCACTCAGGCAAAGCGCCCCCAGGATGAACACAAGGTTGAGCATGCGGTCCACGGCGACGGGGCTGGCGAACCACCCGCTCCACGCCGCGAGGCCGACGCTGAGGTTGACCACCGCGCTGAAGGCCCCGACCCACGTCACCCAGCGCGGCAGCACGCCTTCCTCGATGACCGAGACGAAGAACATGTTGCCCGCCGCGATCAGCGCGGAGACGAGCAGGTAGTCCAGCGAAACGGCCGCCGGTCCGACAAGGCCCGGCAGCAGGAACGTCGCCGTGTTGGTCCAGGTGAAGCCATAGGCCAGCGCCAGCGTCGACCAGACGAGGTACCAGCGCTGGAACACCAGCCGCTGGCCGGTGTAGATGAGCAGGTTGTACGCGAAGGCGGACAGGAGCGCGCCCGCGAACACGCCCATCAGCCCCAGCCAGCGCCCGTCGAGCCGGATCGCGTCCTGCGGGTCGGCGGCGGAGACCTTGCGCATGAGGGAGAGATGGTCGAGCTGGCGAAAACCGAGGTAGAGACCGCGCACTTCGGCGCCCGGACGCTCGATCCGGAAGCGCAGCATGGCACCCGGCGCCCAGTTGTCGCCGATGGTGGAAGGCGTGACGGCGATGCGCTGGACGGCGCCGTCCTCTGCCACCACGAGCGCGGCCATGCCGCGAAAGCGCGTCTGGTCGATCAGCAGGCGCCAGTCGCGGGGCAGCTGCGCAAGCGCTGCGGGATCGCGCAGCTTCAGCCAGACCCAGCCGTGGCGATAGGCCGCGTAAGCGGGAGGCGCGGCGCAGTTGAAAGGAAGCGCGGTGACGGCGGCGGCCTCGACCGGCAGGTCCGCCGGAGCGGCCGCGGCGCACATGTCGGAGCGCAGGCGCACGATATCGGCGCGCGCGTCCGACGGCCATGACAGCCACGCTGCCAGCAGCGCCAGAAAGAACAGGACTGATCGTATCGGCATTCGTGCCCCCACACCCCGGGGACATACCTAGGCGAACAGTCGCTACAAATGGTTAACAACTCGGGGAAATTGCAGGCCGGTGCATCCAGCGGCGCGGGCACAATTTGCCGTCTGGCCGGAACCTTGCGGCCACCCATGCAATAGAGACAACTGGACATCGATTTCCTTTGCCCGTCAGCCGAACCGCGATAGTCTCGGCCAGCGAGCACGGGCACGCAGGGCCCACGCGGGCAGCGGGAGGGAGCAAGCATGAGGAACCAGCGCCAGCCCGCAGCCGCTGCATGGGCGCCGGATTCGCTGCTGGAGAGGTTCCGCCGCACCCGCAACCTCAGCCGCGACCTGGCCAAGGGCCTGAACGAAGCGGACATGACCGTGCAGTCGATGCCCGATGCCTCGCCGGTCAAATGGCATCTGGCGCATACCACCTGGTTCTTCGAGACTTTCCTGCTGCGCGATCACGTGCCCGGCTACCGCCTCTTCGACGAGCGCTGGCCGTTCCTGTTCAACAGCTACTACGAGGCGGAAGGCGAGCGCCTCTCCCGGCCGGACCGTGGGCTGCTGACCCGGCCGACCGTGGCCGAAGTCCTTGCCTATCGCGACCATGTGGACGAGGCGATGGTCGATGCCCTGCCGCTGCTCATGGAGCGCCATGGCGAGCTTGTGGAACTGGGCGTGCAGCACGAGCAGCAGCATCAGGAACTGCTGCTGACCGACCTGAAGCACCTGTTCTCGCGCAATCCGCTGGGCCCCGCCTATGCCCCCGTCCATGCCACGATCACGCACGCGCAGCCGGCCCGCGACCTGCCGCTGCGCTGGATCGCCGGGGCGGAAGGCCTCGCCGCCATCGGCAGCGACGGGCAAGGCTTTGCTTTCGACAACGAGCTGCCCCGCCACCCCTCCTGGCTCACTCCCCATGCGCTGGCCAACCGGCCGGTGACGAACGCCGAATGGATCGAGTTCATCGCCGACGGGGGCTATGCGGGCGCCGCCCTGTGGCTGTCTGACGGGTGGGACTGGGTGCGGCGCGAGGGCGTGGGCGCCCCGCTCTACTGGCGCGGCGGCCCCGCCAGCGGGTGGGAGCAGTTCACCCTTTCCGGCTGGCAGAAGGTGGACCCGCTCGCTCCTGTCACCCACGTCTCGTTCTACGAGGCCGACGCCTTCGCCAGCTGGGCGGGAGCGCGCCTTCCGACCGAGCAGGAATGGGAAGCCGCCGCGCAGGGGCGCGATCCGCTCGGCGGGAACCAGCTCGACCATGCCGCTCCCGTGGCTCCGCGCGCCGAGGACGGGGGCGGAGTCGACGACGGGGGCTTCGCCTCGTTGTTCGGCAACGTCTGGGAGTGGACGGGATCGGCCTATCGCCCCTGGCCGGGATACCGCACGGCGGCAGGCGCGGTGGGCGAATACAACGGCAAGTTCATGTCCGGCCAGTTCGTCCTGAGGGGTGGCTCGTGCGCGACCCCGCGCGGCCATGCCCGCGCTTCGTACCGCAACTTCTTCCACCCGCACCAGCGCTGGCAGTTCACCGGCGTGCGGCTAGCAAGGACTCTGTAAAGACATGCTCCTCACGCCGAGCCGCCGCCAGGATACGCCCGCCCAGTCCGAGGCCCAGCTCCAGGCCAACGCCGCCGCCGCACCTGCGGGAAGCGACCCCGCGTTCCTCGCCGACGTGCTGCGCGGCCTGTCGCAGGCGGAGAAGGCGATCCCCGCGCGCTGGTTCTACGACATGCGCGGCTCGCAGCTGTTCGAAGCGATCACGCAGGTCCCCGAATACTACCCCACCCGCACCGAAACGGCGCTGCTTGAGGCGCACTGCGCGGAAGTGGCGGAGCGCGTGGGCACCGATGCCACGGTGGTGGAGTTCGGCTCGGGCAGCTCGATCAAGACGCGCATCCTCCTCAAGGCCATGCCGCGCGCCACTTACGTGCCGATCGACATCTGCGGCGAGTTCCTGGAGGAGGCGTGCGAGAGCCTACAGGCGCAGTTCCCCCACTTGCGCATCGTGCCGGTGGAGGCGAACTTCCTCGAGCCCGTCAACCTTCCGCTGCAGCGTGGTTCCGCCGGGGCGGGAGAAACGGTGCTCGGCTTCTTCCCCGGCTCCACCATCGGCAACATGACCGCCGCCGCCTCGGTCGACCTGCTGCGCTCGATGCGCGATACGCTGGGCGCGGCGGGTGGAGGCCATGCCTACCTGCTCATCGGCATCGACCGGGTCAAGGACCCCGCGCGCCTCGTCGCCGCCTACGACGACGCGCAAGGGGTGACCGCGCTGTTCAACCTCAATCTCCTGCAGCGCATCAACCGCGAGCTGGGCGGCACCATCCCGGTTTCCGAGTTCCGCCACGTCGCCCGGTGGAACGAGCACGCCAGCCGCATCGAGATGCATCTGGAAGCACGCCGCACGGTCCGCTTCGAAGTCGCGGGGCAGGCGTTCCACATGGATGGCGGCGAAACCATCCACACCGAGAACTGCCACAAGTACCGGCCCCGGGAAATGCGCCTGCTCCTTGCTGCCGCGGGCTGGGGCGAACTGCAGCACTGGACCGACCCGGCGGGCGATTTCTCGCTGGTGCTGGCCCGCGCCGACGCCGAGCGCCAGACGCCTTGACTATGCGAACCATTTAGGTTATACGCCGCAGCATCGATTACGATCCTTGGGGTCACGATCGAGCAAGCGGCGGGCCGGGAGCGTGTAGCTGACGCTTCCTTCTCTCCCGGCGCGGTCGGCGTTTCGGTCGTGGACACCGGAACAGCCACATCAGGATGCGCGGACGAAGATGAGGGTATGCCCTCAGGGAAGACGGCATGGGATGCGAGCCCTGCCCGTCACCCC
>NZ_WVTD01000047.1 GCF_009856825.1 Novosphingobium silvae
AAAATATGAAGTGATCCCTCTGGTGTGCGTTTCGCGGCGGCCTGAGACCGGCTGACAGCAAGCGCATTTCGCCGGACGAGGTATCCGGGTAATCTGGCTACACGCGAAGGGGGTGCCACTTGGAGAGCCGTCTCAGCCTTGCGTCTTTGCCGAAGGATGTGCTCGTTTTTCTGAACGGGCCGGCGGCATACGGCCTCAAGAAGGGAGAACCGGCCCTATTTGACGCCCAGACCTTACGCCTGCTCGAGTTCCCGACCTTCTTCATCCGCCGTCACTATGTTGAGAGTGGGCGTAGAGCGTCACCACATACTTGGCGTGATGCTGCATTCGCTATGGCGAGCTGGATCGAGTTCCTTGCTGATCTCGGCATTCCGGATCTGCACATTGCTGGCCGCCCGGAACTCGTTGCCTATCGCGAGATGTATGAGACCGGTGTCTCGCCCTTGACCAAGCGTCCATATGCAGCTGGAACCATTGCGAACCGTATGTCTGTGATCGCGGCATTCTATGAGCGGTCATTTGAATGGGGGTGGCACAGCGACGCCTCCATACGCCAGCTCTCGACATGGTCACCTTTCCGGCCGCCACTGGATCGTTCGGCATTGTCGCATCTCGGTCGAGTTGATCGACCCCGGTACTGGACTGATCTCGCACCGAAGCGGCGCCCCCACAAATCGACGATACGCCCTTTCATGGCGGCGGAGATTCCCGCATTTCTGCAGGCTCTGGGGCCGCGGGCAACGGAGCAAGTATCTGATCCACGTCCATGTCGTGACAGACTGATTGGCGATTTCGGCCTGTTTGTTGGCCTTCGTAACGACGAGATCCATCAACTCACCCATTATCAGATTGAAAGCATGCGACCGGATAGAGCGGCACCCGCCGCTGAGCAGCCTCTGTCCATCATCGGTAAAGGGCGCAAGAGGCGGATGGTGGCCGTTCCGAACTGGCTCGTCCTCGATGCTTTGACGTACATTACGACAGAGCGCGCTGCTGCTCTTCTTGCCCGAGAAAACTGCGCTGCCGAACCTCCAAATCTTTTCCTGTCTGGGCTGGAAGCCAATGCGCCAGGTCGCCCGATATCTCACCGGCGTTTCCAGCAGGTGATCGAGGAGGCATGCCTTCGTACCAACCTGATACTAAAGGAGAACGTCACCGATCCAGGAACGGGCCAGATATTCGTACGCGAGAGGGCCAGTCACTGTGTCCACGATCTTCGACATACCTATGCTGTGCTCACCTATTGGTTCGAGAAGCGGAACGGTAATCCTGAACCGTGGAAGAAGATTCAAGCCCAACTTGGTCACGCGCAGCTGACAACGACGATCAACACCTATCTCTCATTTGTCGAGATATTTGGCCAGCACGGACATTTTTTCGACGCTCGGCGATTGCTGGGGATCGAACCTTGAGAAGCCCTCGCACTCCATCGATTGCAGCGTTGTTGCGCAAGCAGGCAGAAGCCCCCGGCAGCCTCGTTCCATTCGAAGGGCGGCGCAATCTTCCGGCACCTTCATCGGCTAAGACCATCGTCACCTTTCCGCGCGCCGGATTGCCTCCGCTTTCCATTGAACTAGATTTTCTCAACAATCATCCCCGATTGATCGAACCCATCACTCACGGGTTCCGCCTTTGGGGTGCTTCACACGCTGATAAAACGAAGATTCATCGAAAGCGCGACTTAGCCGTGGGGTGGTTCGGATTCCTCCAGCAAACGGGACGGGCCGATCTTACACTGGCTGATTTCGATAAATCCCTGATGCTGACCTTTATCTCATGGCTGAACAGCGACGAAGCTAGCCGGCACGGGAATCTCCTCCAACCTTCAGTGAGATCCGCTCGTTTCTACGCATTGATCGCAATCGTGGAAGCCTTACGGGATGATCCGGGCTGGGGTTTGCATGCGCAAGGGGTGATCGCCGACGTGCCGAGAAACCTGTGGGTCGGTCGAACGCGCAAGACCAGCCCGAGGCCCCGGCTTTCCAAGGATCATCTCGCTCGGATCATTTCGGCTGCCGAAGGGGAGGTATTTGCGATTGCAGGGCGGCTGCAGCGAGGAGAACATCTCCTCGCCAAGGGAAGAGAAGCTCTTTGTCTCGGCGGCTCATACCGGAAAGACCAGGGCCTGTGCCTCGCCGCATTGGAGTGCATGTACCCGGGAGTTATACCGAACTTTCAAGTTATCCGTCGACATGACACAGCTATTGGGAACGCTGCTCGGATTCTTGGCCGCGAAGAGACCGCAGGCTATTTCTACGCCAGCGGCCGCGACCTCGTTCCTTTCGTTCTGCTCCTGTCTGTCGCGACCGCGTTCAACAGCGACACGATCTTAAGCCTCGAATGGTCCAATATTGCATTCGGGAATCGGTTTGGGCAGCAGTTCGTTCGGATTGTCGGGAGCAAACCCAGGGCTGCCACTGATCCGGTCGCAACATTGGATGCGACTGCCGGAGACGGTACTAATGCCGCCCAGCTTTTCGACCTCCTGAGACGTCTGACCGAACGTCTGCGTCCACACATTACTGACCCACGCGATGAGGATCATGTCTTTCTGTTCGTACCAGAGCGCGGCGACAAGCGCGTAACCTCCTTCGGTCGCGACGACCGCGATACCCAGGATTCAAAATGGCGCCTCGCCTTGCGCAGTTTTATCAAGGACCATGGGTTGGAACCGTTCTATCTGGCCCAAATTCGCCCGACCATTCTCGATGAGATACAGGTGACAACCGGTGATATCCTCGCTGCACGCGCGGTTGGTCAACAGCAAGATCCGCAGACCCTCTGGCGCCACTATACCTCTAACGGTACAATCCAGCGGTATAATGAGCGACTTGGAGAAGTTTTCCTTGCACGTGAACGATGGCGTGAGACTCATGGTGTTATCGACCCGCGCTCAAGATTGCTTGCACCCGCGATGGATCGCGGCGCGGCAACGCCCGGCTTCATCTGCCTTGACCCTATGGACAGCCCACTGCCTGGGCAGCGCCGTGGGCGATTGTGTAATGCTTATGGCCATTGCCCCAGCTGCCCATTAGCTGCGGCAGAAATTGGGAAGGCTGCCAATGTGGCGCTGTACCAGGGGCTGCGTCAGGCGATATATGCGGCCCAGCCAAGTGTTGGACCAAAGGCCTGGGTCGCCCGTTGGGCGCCGATCCTCCTAGATGTCGACGCTCTGCTGCAATTTGTCGACCCTGTGATCGCCGCGACAGCCTCGCGGCTGAACGTCAAGCTACCCACCGTCGGATGACGGCCTTCGCGACCCTGTCGAGCAACTCCAGGCTCCACCTGCGCCATGATGCAGATCTTCGCGATGCGCCAGTATCCCCGTCGAGCAAATGGGGTGATGCTCGCTGGTTCTTCGACAATCCGGTGCCTGGCGCCCCTTCGTCGGCAAGCATGCTCTCTTGGGATCTGATCCTCCCTGATGGTCGCAATCTGCTGGACGAACATCATAACAACCTGCTCGACTGGCTGCGTCGTCTCGCATGGTCGCTCTTTGCTTCGCCCGGTAACAATGCTCAACCTCTCTCACCGGGTTCTGCGTCGACCACCTCAACCGGGCTACGTTACTTGGCATCCTGGTTGGTTCAAAACAGCTATGACAAACCGGATCAGCTCGATCCTGCAGCGCTCGCATCATATCGTGACGACCTCGCTTACTCCCTTGCCGAAGACTCCGACGGCGATGACCTAAGTCAAGCCCAGGCTAACCTTCGTCTTCGGCCCATAATCGCATTGTGGCAGCAGCGTGGGGAACTTTCCGCGGCAGGCATCGCTCCGATGCCGCAGATTCCATGGGGAGGGCGAGGCGCCATCGAGATGGCTAGGGAGGTTACTGCGAGGGCGGACGGATACACGATGCCGCTGCCTGACGAGATTGCCATTCCTGTTCTCAACAGGGCCGCTGATTTCCTGGGCCAACCCACAGATGACGTCCTGAGACTGCAGGCTCAATGCGATGCCATCAATGATCGCGAACCGACCGATCATCACACCGGTCCCGGAACGTCCGAGGTGTATAAAAAGGAACTTCGAGGCGAAGCCTTGAAGGCCTTCATATTCAGCAGGAATCCCCAAACAGGAGAGCCTTGGCACGATCGATTGGAGATCATCACGAACGAACGCGGAGAACTCATCTACCCGGCACAACGCTTCAGGCAATTGCTCTTGGCCGTACGCAATGCGGCAGCGATCACCATTCAAGCAGGCACCGGCATGCGGATATCTGAGATTTGTGGGCTTCCTGCTGGAATGGATGACCAATCTGGCTTGCCGCGTTGCGTGCGCGTCGTACCCAGCTTCACTGGGTTGAACGAGATTTTCCTGATCCGGACTGTTATCTCGAAGATGGAGGACACCCCTAGAGAAGTCGACTGGCTTGCTGGAATGCGACCGAAGGGGGCGTCCGATTTGCCGCTGCCGGTCCGGGCAATCATCATTTTGGATCAGTTACTTGCACGCTACCGGCAGATGCTTCGGTCCGATCGCCTCCTGGTACAATTCACGAACCTCAGAGGGTTGCCGGTCAGGTCGGCATCTGTAGCCCAAATTCGATCCATGTCCCTTCTGAAAGGTATGCGTGATTTTGTCGAAGAGTGGGTAGATTTCACTTCACTCCCCAACCAATCGGAGCATCCGGCCGAAGATAATGACCTTGTCCCGTACAAGAACACCAACGGCCGCTGCATTCGCAGCCACCAATTCAGAAAATTCTATGCAAACTTCGCCCTGAGTGTTGATCCTCGCCTCCTTCCGGCAGTGCAAATGCATTTTCACCATATCAGCCAGGCGATGACCGAAGGGCATTACTGGGGCACCAATCTTCTGCAGATTGAGCCGCTGTCCACGACGCAGCGCCAACATACCGCGCTTCTCCTGTACGAACTTGCCACCGGCAAAACGCTGGTATCCGGGCGCATGGGCGACCAACTTCAGGCCTCGATTGAAGAATTGCGCACCAAAATAGGCGTCCGAGGCGGAGGCGAAGGGTGGCGCAATGCAATCTCTCTCGTGTTCGAATATGATATCAGGCTGTGGTTCGCACCCCATGGCAAATGCCTCCCCCTTGTTCCGCAGGCGATGAGATGCCACCAACTCGCCGGCACATCTTCCTGGCTGAATAAAGAGCCGAACTATGAGACACGGGAGCCCGGCGTGTGCGCCGGCTGCCCATCCTTCGTAATAGATTCAAAACACCGTACTTTCTGGGAGGATCGCTTCCTCGCCAACATGACGGCTTTCCGAGCCGCGGTACGCGCAGGTAACGGCGACACGTTCCGGGTCATCGGCGATCGAGCTGCCCAAGCCCGTGCGCTACTTGTTGCGATTGGCGCTGACATCGGTGCGCTGGAAGCACGCGTCGATATGGAGGCGGTGGATGGCAGAGAATAGGAGACGAGCAGAGATCGAAACCGATTTCTTGATGGCAATCGAACGCTTGGTGAGCGGCAGACCGACCCATCCGGCGCTTAAGAAAAGGAAAGAGGAGACTGGCAGGCTTGCGATCAACATTTCGAATGTGGCGCTCGAGGCTGGCCGGTCTCGGACATTGATCGCAACGAGAGATACCACCTATCCAACCGTCAAGCACCGCCTGATGGAGCTGGCAAAACCTCATGCTTCGCGTGGGACAGCAACTACCATCATCGATTTACGAGCCGAACTTTCCGAGACCCGGAAGCAACTCAAGATGGCGTTGGCCGAAGCTGCCGGGCACTTTCATGCTCGCGTGAATGCCGAGCGCGACGCGGCGCGTTGGCGCCAAGCTTATGAACGGCTTTCTTCGAAAAGGGGCAGTGACGCAAATATCGTTATGTTGAAATCACCGCCGGCACAGTGACCGTTGCGATCTGTAGTGGTGACATCCGGCTCGGTGGCAACAAGCCGAAAATCTTGCCTTTAAAAAGATAGGCGCCTCTATTGATAGGCCATATTCACTGCTGGGATCAAAGTTGGGGCATGCGCAGATCATTTTACGTCTCACTGGCCTTTATGGCCATCACTTTGGTCTCCGGAACGGCAAATGCGGCCCCCCTGACGATAGACGATGTCCTTCGCACGGTAGCTATGGAGCAGGTCGCCGCCTCTCCCGATGGAGAGGACCTTGCTGTCGTTGTGCAACGGCCAGCCGGAGAGGGGGAAGTGGCCGGTCGCACCTTTTATGAAGTGGATCCGTCCCGCGCCGATGTCTGGCTTGTTCGGCGAGATGGGTCTGACCGTCGGAACCTCACTGATGGGCATGCGGCAGCGGCAGGAAACTGGTGCGCGCAGTGGAGTCCAGACAGTAAAAGGATCGCCTTTCTATCGACCCGCCCCGAAGGAGCCGAGCCACATGGCGGGGATGCCGTTCGCCTATACATGTGGACCCGCGCTACAGACGGGATCCGGCGCATTTCGCAGCAGCCCATGATGACCATGACGCGTTACGGCTCTCCGCTTAATGCGCTGGACTTGCGTGGAGGAGCAGACGCGAAGCGCCAGTCGCTGGGATGTACACCCTCGGAGGGGGCAGGCGAACGCGCACCATTTCTCTGGCTCGACGAACACAGGTTGCTCGTCCTGCAGATGCCCGCCGGGCAGAATTCTTCACTGCTCACCCAGAACACGCGCGCACTGGAATTTGCCGGTGAGGTCGCCCAAACGCTGCGGGATGGAACGACAAGCACCGTCGACGTCGCCGACAGCGGCAGAGAAAATCTCTCTGGCACACGAGAACAGTATCAGGTGGAAATCTCGCTGATTGATGCAGCGAGTGGCGAACGGCAGCTTCTGGCTAGCGTCCCAGCCTTTCCTTTTCGCGGAATGCTCTCCCTAGTGGTGTCCCCGGACCGCAAAACAGCGGCTGTCCTGGCCCCTGCTGGCGTGATCCCGCCGCAGGAAGTCGGGCCGAAACCTCTTAACAACGATGAAACCGCATCGGATAAGCGGCTCATCCTCATCGACCTTACCGCCAAGTCTCCCCCGCGCCGGGTCACGGTGCCGGAAGAGGCACGCTATCCACTGGACCTGCTTGACTGGTCTCCTGACAGTACCGCATTGCTTTTGCGCGCGCGGGCGTCCGGCAGTACCCGCGACGTGCGTGTGTTTCGTCTCGATGCAAGTTCCGGGAAAGTCTCTTCCGTCGCCCCAAACTTTGTCGATCGGACTTGGGACGCCGGTCCGGTTGACCACGAGCTCTCTGCCCGATGGCTCAAAAACAGCTCCCTGCTCATACGCGGCCGGCAGATTTCAGCCAGCGAGGGAACCGAAACTTGGTGGTATCTGTCGGAAAGGAGCAAACCGCGTCCAGCCTCTCCCCCGACCAAGTCGAAGCGTCTTGATTTACCCTCAGGCGCACAGCTTCTCGCTCAGGACAGGTACGGTTCGATATGGCGGGAACTGACTGATCGGGGGGTGGTGCTACAAGGAAGGCCGGCCGGCACCGATCGGACGCTGGAGCTTTTCCGGGTCAACCACCATCTGGCCTCCATCGACTGGGGGGCAATTTCCACGATCGATTATGTCAGTGAAGGCGGAGCACCGCTGAAGGCCCTGGTGATCCATCCGCCCGGACACCGTCGAGGGCAAAGCCACCCAGTCTTGGTCTGGGTTTATCCGGGCACCATGATCCGGGGCAAGCAAGACTATTGGGATGACCGCCTTCTGCCCGGAATCTACAACCTTCAACTTTATGCAGCGAAAGGATATACGGTCCTCGTCCCATCCATGCCGCGCGCACAGGAGCTATCCGGTGGCCCCTACCTCCATATGAAAGAAGGGGTGCTGCCGGCTGTGGACAAACTCATCGAACTGGAAGGGAGCGACCCGAGACGTGTCGGGCTCTTTGGGCAGAGTTTCGGCGGCTACGCTACCTACTCCCTTGTTACGCAAACCGGCCGCTTCGCGGCAGCCGCCGCTATCGATGGGATCGCGGACATGCACACGACGTACGGAGCGTTTGATCGCAGCGGCGACGGTTGGCCAGGCATTGCTCAGGACAAGGGAGTTAATCCCACGATCGTGACGACTGCCATGCGCATGCCAGCACAGGCCTATCGTGATCCAGGGATTTACGCGGCCAATTCGCCCATCATGTACACTTCAACGATCCATACCCCGCTGCTCATGGCGCACGGCACATTCGACATACGGGGAAGCGTTGCCGAAGCCGAGGAGATGTTTACATTGCTTGATCAGCAAGGAAAGCCGGCGCGCCTGCTGCGCTATCACGGAGAGAACCATTCTATTGCGCTTTCCCCTGCAAATGTACGCAATCTCTACGATGAGCTAATCGCCTGGTTTGATCTTTATTTGAAAAAGCAGCAATGACATCAGATGCGGGTATCCCTTCAATGATCTGCACAGATCAATGGTCAGCATGCCGCCTTTAGCGGTTACGATCGGTAGAGTTGCAAAGTGCAGTAGCGCTTTGCAACTCTACCGATCGTTCAGATTGTTCATGAACACCGCGGGCAGGTAAATTGAGAATAAGCCCCTGATATCCACGGCAGCAAACGCCATCATAGACAACTTGACTTCATATTTT
>NZ_WVTD01000048.1 GCF_009856825.1 Novosphingobium silvae
CCTATTGCTGGACCGATGCCAACGCCGCGCAAACCTCGTTCGAACTGAGCAGCATCGCAAGCGCCGCCTGATCGTCCAAATTACAGCCCCGTTCTCAAGGCCACGTGGGGGATTTTTACCGCTTACGGTTTTGCTTGCGCCGATCCGCGAGAATGTCCGCCGAGGCTTGCTTTCTATCCAGAGCCAGGCGATCGGAAGCGAGATGAATAGGGTGAGGGCGGCAAGCGATAGGTATGCCCAGCGCCATCCGTAGGCCGAGATGATCGCATAGAGTGCGATCGGCAGTACCGCCGACATCATGCTGAGGCCGCCTCTACCGATTGCGAGCGAGAAACCCCTCGACTTTGTGAACGTTGCGCAGATCACTCGTGAATAGCCCAGACCGGTCGTCACCAGACCTCCGACCGAAAGCGCCGCATAGAACAGGTAGAACTGCCAGATGCCGCCCGTCATGGATCCCAGCATTGCCCAGCCAAGGACAACGATGACGATCGAGGCCAGAAGCGGTCTGCGGGTGCCCGTCCGATCGATCAGACGCCCGGCGAACGGAGCCGCGATGCCCGACAGGATTGAGGCGAGGTTGGCAAGGGCGATCTCGCCTCGCGACCATCCGAAGGCGGCCTGAAGCGGCATTACGAAGATGCTGAACACCGTCGGGGTGATCGAAGTGCCAAGGCCCATGCCGATGAAGGCGGCGAGGCCTGTGCGCCAGTTGGCGCTCCATTCGGCCATGATCGTGTCGAATTGGCTTGGGCCCTGCTGGGACAGATCGGCGGCAGGCAGCGAGATGCCATCGCTCTGGCTCAATTCCTTCTCCTACTTCTCGATTTCATATCAGGCTAGCACAAGCATCCCGGAAGGACGGCTCCGCCTCGCCAAGCACCGCATATGTGATGCCTCCCGGGTTTGACGCCTCTCGGGCAGAAGACGACTTGCTCCTTTCAGCTGATTTCCACACTGACCATAATGCCGCCGTGCCAAGCTGGCTTTCCGATCGCTTCGCCCGGTCGTGGCCGCGCGTGCGTTTCGACAGGGATACCGCTCTCGCAGAGGACGGCACTATCCTGGCGGGGGCGCAGGCGGCGCGGCGGACATCGGCCTTTCGGTGCGCCTTGTCGAGGGCATCGCTTATCCCGACATCGCGCGCTGGCTCGCCGACCACATGGACGTTGCCGAAAGTTCGGGGCAGGAGCCGAGGGCCAATACGCCCATTGCGCGTGCGCGGGACTGGATCGCGGAACGTTATAGAACATCGACATTGCCGCACTTGCCGAGCCTATGGGCATCAGCAGGCGCACATTGCACCGGCCCTTCCTTGCCGAAACCGGAGCCGCTCCGAGCGGATATCTCCAGTCGGTGCGCATCGAGGCGTCCCAAGCGCATGCTGGAGCACGCACCGTTTTCAATGGAGCGCATTGCACCGCTTGTCGGTTATGGCGATCCCAGCGCCCACCGCGAAGCTTTCAGGCAACGAACCGGGTTCAGTCCGCGCGCATGGCGAGGGAGGGACGCACGACAGGCGAATAGGATCGCCGCTGATTGACTGATCGGTGTTTAGGGCCTGGACGATCGAAGACGCGGTTGAAGAATCGAGTTTGAAGAGGTTTCTGAAGGACTGGCGGACGCTGCCGTCCTGGCCCGGAGATGATCAATCATCGCATTTGTGATGGCCCAAAGGCAGCAATTGCGCGCTCAGCGAACGCAAAGCAAACATGACCAAGACCAATTCCACCTCGATCAAACTGCGCGCGGTCTGCATCCGCATGCGGCCCTTGACGTCTCGCTGTCACGTTTCAAAAGGCTGCCTTCTTGCCCCAGGACAAGTCCACTACTCGCGCCGACTATCGCTATGCGCTGCCGGTTGCCACTCGCTGGTCCGACTGCGATGCCTACGGCCACGTCAACAACGCCATCTACTATGCGATGATGGACCAGGTGGTGACGAGGTATATTCTGAGCGTCGGGGTCATTGCGATGGAGACGTCACGCTCGATCGGCCTTTGTGTTTCGAGTGCCTGCGAGTTTCATCAGAGCCTGGAATTTCCTGAGATTGTCGATGCCCGTCTTCGTATCGCCCGGATCGGCGACAAGAGCGTGCGTTACGAGATCGCCCTGTTCAAGGATAGTATCGAGGAGCCTGCCGCAACCGGGCACTTCGTCCATGTCTATGTGGACCGTCATACCCGCGAGCCGGTCAGCCTGACGGCAGAGCAGCGCGAAGCGCTCAACCCGCTCCTGGTGGGATAATTCAGGACAAAGAAGGAAAGGAAAGCTGATGGACAAGATCAGGTTCGACGATCGCGTCGCGATCGTCACGGGGGCAGGCGGCGGACTGGGCCGCACATATGCCTTGGAACTAGCGCGGCGCGGCGCACGCGTGGTCGTAAACGACCTTGGCGGTTCGGGAGCCGGTGTAGGCGCTTCGAAAACGGCCGCCGATTCCGTCGTCGAGGAAATCCGCGCGGCCGGCGGCCAGGCTATTGCCAGCCATGAGAGCGTGGCAAGCCGCGAAAGCGGGGCGGCCATCGTTCAGGCTGCGCTTGACGAGTGGGGCAAGGTCGACATTCTGATCTCGAACGCGGGCTTTCTTCGCAACAACCGCTTCGAGGATCTTTCGGACGACCAGATCGATCCGGTCCTCGACGTTCATCTGAAGGGGGCTTTCTACGTCGGACAGCCCGCCTATCGCGCCATGCGGGCAAACGGCTACGGACGCATTCTCTTCACCGGATCGGCATCGGCCATGTTCGGCCACGCATGGCAGGCCAACTATGCAGCTGGGAAGGGCGGTCTTATGGGCCTGTCGCACGTCGTTGCGATCGAAGGTTCGGCATGCGGCATTCAGTCGAACGTCCTGCTGCCGACCGCCTTGTCGCGGCTTGGAGATGAGATGACCACCGGCTTCATGGAAATCCCAAAATTTGCAGAGGCCGTCTAGCGCGTGAACCATGCTGTGCACGAAGGCCGGGTCGAGCTCGGCTTCAACACCCCGCTCGCTCTCTATCTGGTGAGCGAGGAGTGCAGCGCGACTCACGGGATCTACTCTTGCAATGCGGGGCGCTATGCCCGCGTTCGCATCTGCGCGGCCGAAGGTTGGGTCGCGCCTGCCGGAAGCCAGCCGCCGTCAATCGAGGATATCGCAGATCATTTCGGGCAGATCGAGGAACTCGGCGATTTCAGCGAGCCGATGACCGTCTACGATGAGTTCGGCGCGGTCGAGAAGACAGCCCGCAAGCAGGGCGTAATCGCCTAGGATATTGTGTCCTCGGAGGCAGGGGAGAACCGCGATTCCTACCCTGCTGCGGCCGTGTAACTCAAAAGGTCGGCGATCTGGGGCAGTGTGCCGCTCGATCTTTATCTCGGCCCTGAGGGGAGTATCAGTCAGGCCGGGTCTCCTTCGCCGAATAGCTTCGCAAGACTGCCCGAGAGCGGTACGGGAACGAAGCCGTCGCCGTGAGGCCAGTCGAGAAAACCGGCAGCCGCCATCGTGCCGCCGTCGACATGGATTGTCGTGCCCGTAACAAATGCGGAGAGGTCCCCGGCCAAGAATAGAACCGCATCAGCGAGCGCGTCTGCAGGCGGGGCAGACTTGAGGGGGACGTACATACCGAGACCCTTCGCAATCGTCCCTGGCGCCATCGAGGCATAGCCTGCCGCGACCTCTGGCGGCATGGCATCGGCATTGCCTTTGCTTGGCGTCGTATCGGGCGCAATGCAGTTCACCCGAATGTTCTCGTCGCCGAGTTCGACGGCGAGCGCGCGCGAAAAGTTGGTGGTAGCAGCCTTGGCCCCCGCGTAGACGGCAAAGCTTGCGGCGCCGCGATGGGCCTCGATGGAAGTGAAGTTGATGATGCTGCCGCCGCGATCCGAAGCGCGCAGCAGCGGGACCGCATGCTGGCAGGACTGGACGACGTAGCCATAGTTCGCCTGGATATCGCGCGCGAAGTCCTCGCGCCGGGCGTCCGCAAACGCGCGGCGCTTCGTCCCGCCGGCGATATTCACCGCGATGTCGAGGCGCGCGAAGGCGCGGTGGACTCCGTCATAGAAGAGATCGAGCGTGGCCGGATCCGCGGCATCGCCTGCAAGTACCTCGACCTTGCGCCCCAGTGCGCGCGCCTGTGCCGCGGTATCCTCAAGCGCGGATGTGTCCCGGTCCATCAGGGCCAGATCGACGCCGCAGCGCGCCAGCGCCAGTGAGACGGCAGCGCCGATCCCCCCTCCACCGCCAATGACAGCGGCGATCCGGCCTTCGAGACCGGCACGTTTATCGAGAAGATGTTCCATGCGATACCTCCCGTGGCTTTGGCGCAGGATTGACTTGCCGCAAGCCCATGCTGGGGCGCCAGACCCGACCCGGCACTTCGGCCGTTTTGCCCCCAAGCTGTGCCTCTGACCGGCTGACGCGTTTCAAGCCTTTGGAATGGCTGCCCGCGACGGGGCCCGCGTCTCGGCTTCTCAGTTCCAAGCCGCCGGAAAGCTGCTGACGATGCGGAAATTCGATGTCTTGAAGTACTTGAGCTCGCCAGTGCGGCGCAGGCGCGGCAGGCGGTTCATCAAACGCTGCAAAGCGACCTTTGCTTCAAGTCGGGCGGTCCATGCGCCCGGGCAAAAGTGAGCGCCCGAGCCGAAGGAGAGGGCCGGGCTTCGATCCTTGCGGTCCATCCGGAAGGTGTCAGGATCGGCGAAATGTGCTGGGTCGCGATTGGCGCTCAGGATCGAATAGAGTACGCGCGAGCCTTCCGGGATTGTCTCCGATCCCATTACGACCGGACAGGTCGTACCGCGGAACATGCCGATCGTCGGCGGATCGATGCGCAGGGTTTCGTCGATCGCCTTTTCGATGAGCGACTGATCGGCGCGTACCTGCTCCCAGCGATCCTGAACTTCGAGCAGGCGAGCAAGAACATTGAGGATGAGCGCGCCGGTCGTGTCTACCCCGCCGATAAAGAAGCCCCGCACGGTGCGCCGCAGTTCGTCATTCGTAAGGTAGCGGCCCTGGTAGGGCGTCGCCATCAGGACCGAGATGAGGTCGTCGCTGAGGACGGTGCCGACATGTTCGGGCTTCGGCACGTCGATACCCGCGGCAGCAAGGACGCGGCGCCGCGTTTCGAACTGCTCGTCGAAAAAGTTGTAGAGCTCGCCGATAATGCGTGCCTGCTTGGCCGGGTCGGCAATCATGTTCGAAAGGAAGGCGTCGGTCCATGTGCGATAGCGCTCTACCTGCCCGCGCGGAAGGCCCAGCGCAATTGCCGTCACTTCCGCCGGAAGCGGCTTTGCAAAAAGCGGCTGCAAGTCACCCGACCCCAAATCCTCGAAACCGTCGATCAGGCGGTCGGCAATTTCCTGACAGTCGTTGGTCCAGCGCTTCACGCCCACGGGCGACATGTAACGCGTATAGAGCGAGCGGAATGCCGAGAAATGCGGAGGATCCTGGTTGAGGGCGTAGCGGGGCTCCATTGGGGCCAATTGGTTGCCGTAGGACTTAGTGAAGCGGTCATGGTCGACCATAACGTCCTTCACTGCCTCGTAGCCGCCGACCAAATAATAGTCCTGCTGCTCGACGTGGGCGACCTGGCCTTCTTCACGCAGACGCTTGTGGAAATCCTCGTGATGTCGCAGCGCGCTGTCCGATTCCGGATCCACGTGTCGCATGGCCGCGTTCCTCTCCTGTCATGGGCCGCGGGTTGTCCCGGGCTCCTGCTCACGCTACTCTCGGCGTACCAGCGGGTCATTGCTGACTGACGGATGATCATGTTGGCGATGGTTGGAAGGGTGTCTCGCGGACTAACCTGGAATTGCGCTATGCTGTTCGGTCTCGGCAGTGCGCAGAACACGCCGGAACACTTTTGATGGATCAATGGTTCGCTATTTTGCACAGCGGGCTGCGGCGAAACGGCAGAGACAAGTGAAAGTCGACACATTGGCAAGCTTGAGCAACGGCGCAGCGACTCTGGCAGGTGAACGGCTCGAACAGGGACCGGTTCCCCTCTACTATCAACTCGAACAGCGCCTGCGAGCCCGCATTACTTCGAACGAGTTCCTGCCGGGCACTGCTCTTCCGACCGAAGACCAGATTTGCGCTGAGTACAGCGTCAGCCGCATCACGGTCCGTCGCGCGCTTGCTGCGCTTGCGCAGCAAGGTCTGATCGATCGACGACGCGGCGTCGGCTCGTTCGTTGCCGAGAAGCTCAAGGGTATCAACAGCCATTTGACCGGTTCGCTCAACGAATTCCTTGCCATGGCGGGGTCGCTGAATACCCGCTGCCTCTCGTTGGGGCGGGCCGATCCACCAATCCAGGTTCGCAATCGCCTTGGCTTGGAGCATGGCGAGCACGCCGTTTTGCTGCGCACGGTGGGTTCGCTTGAAGAAGGTCCCGTTGCCTATCTCGAAATCTGGTTTCCCCCCTCGATTGGCGATAACAGCCCGCTGCCGAAGTCGATTTTTCGGGACGGCGCTCAGCCCGGCCCCGCAGACATGATGATCAGCAGCACGCCGGCTTCGGCTGCGACTTGGCCGACGAGGGCGAAGATCAGCGCGTTT
>NZ_WVTD01000004.1 GCF_009856825.1 Novosphingobium silvae
CACAGCGGCCGGTCTGCTGCGCTGGTTGATGGCTGCTCAGACCGGCCTATTGCCAACCCCACCAACACCAGTTCAGATCACCAAAGGACTCTCGTTATCGCTGGATGAGAAACGGGGGTCACGTCAGTCCCTCTGAACCAGTAACATATTGAGGCCAGCCGATGACGAAACCCACCAACGATCAAGCGCAGGCCAGCCCGACCAAACGGTTCTTCGTGTCGATGCTGACGCGCGACATCAATCTCGCCGACGCAATCCTCGACCTCCTCGACAACTGTCTCGATGGTGCGCTCCGGCTCGCGGACGGCGACAACGTCGACTACGCGCAGCATTTCGTGAAGATCGAACTCGCCGCCGATCACTTCTCGATCGAAGACAATTGCGGCGGCATCCCACGCGAGGTCGCCAAGAACTACGCCTTCAAGATGGGCCGCGAGCCCGACGACGACCGTGACTCCGACACCGAGACGATCGGCATGTATGGCGTCGGCATGAAGCGCGCCATCTTCAAGATGGGACGCGAAGCGCTGGTGCGCACCCGCTATGGCAACGACACCTTCGAGGTGCCCATCACCTCTGCCTGGCTTGAAGCCAAGGGATGGGACCCACTACCGATCAACGAGCCGACGGAAGCGAACGAGAAACTCGCAGAGCCCGGCACGGTGATCCGCGTCGACGAATTATACGAAGGCGTCTCCCGGCACTTCGCCAACGAGGCATTCGAGAACGAAGTCCGTACGGCCATCGCTGAACATTTTACGATGTTCCTTCAGTGGGGCCTGAAGGTCGAACTCAACGGCAAGCCCGTTGAGCCGGTACTCGTCGAAGTGCTCGTTTCGGATCGCGCCGATGGTCCAGCGCCGTTCGTTTTTCAGAAGACCATCGACGACGTGCTGGTCTCGATCACGGTCGGCTTGAACACTGGGCGCACTCTCGGCAACGACGATGAGGACGATTCCGGCTTCGAGCGTGATCGCTCGTCAGCGACCGCTGGCTGGACGGTCCTTTGCAACGATCGCGCGGTAATCGTCGGCGACAAGAGCCGCCTCACCGGCTGGGGTGACGGCATTCCCCTCTACCACCCGCAGTTCGCAATCATCACCGGCATCATCGAGTTCCGCTCCAAGCGCGCGGACAAGTTGCCGGTGACGACGACCAAACGCGCGCTCGACACGTCGTCGAACGTCTGGCTCGAGTCTCTGGTGAAGATGAAGGAGGGTATGCGGGTCTGGATTTCCTACACCAACCAGTGGAAGAACCATCCGCGCGCTGACCAGTCGGACTACTGGGAAGATGCAAAACCCTTGTCGTTGGGTAAGACCATTGCGGCCGTTGCTCTGCGAAGTGACATAAAAAAGAGCGACAGCCAGATCGAGTTCAATCCGCAAAAGGCAAAGGTTCTGCCCGAACCTCCGGGCAAGACCCCCTCGTCGCGGAAGATCGTGTTCTCGCGACCGATCGAGGAAATCCGGCTAGTCTCGAAGATGCTGTACGACACCGACGACGAGAAGCCGGGGATTGTCGGCGAGAAATGCTTCGAGCTGACGCTCGCCAGGGCCAAGAAGCAGGACGGCTGAGATATGAGCGCCGGATCTTCGCTTCCCTACCGGCTGAGGCCCAACAAGGCCGTCGACCGGGAATTATTCCTCTCGCTGCTGATGCGGTTGGCTCCCGCATTGGCGCTGGAGAAATACCATTATGTCGGCCTTGGCGGCCCATTTCTCGAAGATTTCAGGCTGGTCCATGCTCGGCTCGGCCTCGCGCGGATGACCTGCGTGGAGACCGAGGAGGAAGTCC
Organism: Novosphingobium silvae; assembly: GCF_009856825.1. GTDB lineage: Bacteria > Pseudomonadota > Alphaproteobacteria > Sphingomonadales > Sphingomonadaceae > Novosphingobium > Novosphingobium silvae. The sequence continues at coordinate 1,798 of NZ_WVTD01000004.1, forward strand.
ACAAGCGTCAGCTCTTCAATCGTCCAGTCGCGTCGATCGAATGCGTCCATGAGACACTTGAAGATTACTTGGACGGAATCGATTTCGAGACGCCGGCGATCATATGGTTCGATTATACCGAGCCGAAGGGTATCACCACGCAGATCGAACGCTTCGCGCGGACGATCGGCAGTGTTCCCATCGGGAGCGTACTTCGGGTGACGCTCAACGCGAACCCGGAGTCCCTCGGGAAGCCGGATGCCAATGAAGTCTCTGTCGAGATCGACGGTGCGGCCTCGGGCGATCGCAAAGAAAAGCCAACCGTACAGGAATGGCGACTTGCTCGTTTCAAGGAGCGGGTTGGGCAGCTCTTCCCGAGCGGTTTGTCCGCTGAGGGTATGACGCAGAAGCACTTCGGCTTTAGCGTGCTCCGCGTTCTCAAATTGGCGGTCGAAAAAGAGGCGCTCAACTTCCTCGATCGGCATATCGTGTGGGCACTGGCCACGCACTATAAAGACGGTCAGGCAATGGTGACGGCGGCGCTCGTAGTTTGCGCTGCTGATGATGCCGCTGTTGCAGACCTCGTGAAGGGGTGGGAATTCAATTGCACGCCGGATGCCCCCCACCGCCTTGATATGCCCGCCCTTTCGACGCTGGAGCGATTGACGATGGAGTCGACTGACGAAGTTGCGGCGAAGATGGCCTTCAAACTACCAAAATCCGACATGGGCGAAGATCCCGTCACGGTCTTCAGGAAATTCTATCGCATCTATCCGCACTTCTCGCGCGTCGAGCTGTAGAGATTTATTTGGGGGCGACGCATGACCTTGACTACTGATCCAGACGTGCAGAGTTGGCTTGCCAAGGAACCGATTTGGCTCGGCCCGTGCATAGCTCGATTGAGCGGCGAGCGTTCGGCTTATTCGGCGGTCGATGAAGGGCATTGGATCGTCGCGGCCGAAGCCGATGGCACGTTGACACGGGCCGGGCGGGTTTTGCGCATCCGCGGCGACCTAGACAGCACGACGATCTATTTCGACTATGTGCATAGGTTCCGCACGTCGGGAACGGTGTCCGGCCTGGCGTTGACGTTGCCTACCGGCCCGATCGCACGCCTCCGGCCGGAAGACCTGATAAGCATTTTCGGTAGCGACGGGATTTCGATCGCCGATGTTCCGCTGATCCAGAACGTCGCCTATGTGCGCGATCTTCTCGAAATAGCCGTCCGCGACGACCTTCTCGGCCCGGCCGGCGGGCCGCACGAACTCATCAAGGACATGAGCGTCCGTGACCGCTATCTGGTCGGCAAGCTCGCGCCTCGACGGCCGAACGACACCGATACCGTCGCCGTCGAGCCGGCGGCCGGTGCCGACGAAATCCGCGACGTCGAGGACGAACGGGCGGCGCCCATCCACGAACCCGGCGCCGAGTTCGCCAGCGTCTCCGGTCGCGTGGAGCCGGAGGACGACGCCCTCGACGAAATCGACACCACGAACAATCAGTCGCTCGTGCCGTCGAGCATGGGACTCACCTTCTGCGTCGCGCCGGGCGTGGAAGCGCTGGACGCTGAGGTCCGGTGGGGCCGCTATGAGCGCGTCCCGGGCGACGAGCACGACGTCGTCAAGACCCGTCGAAACCGGGCGACCGGCCGGGAAGAGGAAACGAAGGTCAGGGTGTGGCGACGGATCCCCTGCGGCGGTGTGGTTCCCCTGCCGTTGAAAGATGGGCCGATGCGGCCGGCGACGCCGGACCGTGACCAGCCCGAAGTCCGGCTCCAAGGGACGATCCGCACGAACGCCCAAGGGGAGCGCCTCGTCACCCTGTTCCTCGTGAACGGCCAACTGGAGCCCGACGATAACAAGGACCGCGCGTGGCTGTTCCAGCCGGAAATCTCGGTGGTCGCGCCGGAAAGCGCCGCAGATCCATCGATCTTCAGGCGGCGGCCCTCCAACGAAATCATCGTCGATGACCCGGAACGCGATCGCCTCGCCCTGATCTATCGTAACCGGCTGGAGTTTGCCGTGGGCCACGGTGTCTCCGTCCATGCCGATACGACGCCGGGCGACGCCGCGAAGGCTTCGCACCTGCGCACGGAAATCATCCCAAGCTATGAGGTCGGCGTCACAGAAACGCCGGGCCTCGACCCGGACGACCGCCCGGCCATGCGCCGGATGGTTGATGAGGGATGGCTCGACATGGGCCGCCTCGCAGAGATGGAGCCGCATCAACTGCGTGAGGCCTTGTCGTGTCTGGTCGATGACTATGCAGTGTGGATCGGAGAACAGAGGACGCGGCTGACAGCCGAGATCACGGGCTTCGACGAACCAGGGAAGGACGTGATCGCCCGCTGCGAAGAGACCCTGCGCCGCCTGCGCGAGGGTATGGACACGCTCTTTTCCGACCCTGCGGCGCTATCGGCGTTCCGCTTCGCCAACAAGTCGATGGCGCTCCAGCGTGTGCGGAGCCTCTATGCTCTCAAACGCAGGCGCGGTGAGACGGCCGACCTCGTGCAACTCGACATCCCGAAGAATCGGTCCTGGCGTCCGTTCCAGTTGGCCTTCCTCCTGCTGTCGGTGCCGTCCCTCGCCGATCCGGCGCACCCCGACCGGACGAAGCCTGCGGAAGCCTTCGCCGATCTCCTCTGGTTCCCGACCGGCGGCGGCAAGACCGAAGCCTATCTGGGCGTGGCCGCCTTCGCCATGGCGATGCGCCGCTTGAAAGTTGATCTTGGCGGCCTTGATGCGTCTCGCGGCCTGGCCGTCATCATGCGATACACGCTGCGCCTGCTGACCCTGCAACAGTTCCAGCGCGCTACAGCTCTCTTGTGCGCGATGGAGGTGATCCGCCTCGCCGACGAGAAGCTGTGGGGCAAGGAACCGTTCTCTCTAGGGCTATGGGTCGGTAATCAGGTGACGCCGGGGCGAACCGATGACGCCCACCAGGCGATTGAAGCGCTGCGCAACGGCGACCGCAACAAGTCTGGTATCGCTTCGCCGGCGCAATTGACGAGCTGCCCCTGGTGCGGTTCCGAAATCGCTGCGGGCCGCGACATCGAGGTCGACCGGATAGCCGGCCGAACCCTCATCCATTGCAGCGACAAACTCGGCGCCTGCGAATTTTCTCGGGCCGGCTCCAGCGGCCGCCCGCATCGCGGCCTGCCCGTAAAAGTGGTCGACGAGGAAATCTATCATCGTCCGCCGACCATGATGATCGCCACCGTCGACAAATTCGCCATGATGGCCTGGCGGCCGGAGGTGCGAACCCTTTTCGGCCGGGTCGATGAAGAATGCGAGCGTCACGGCTTGCTATGGCCGGGGCACGACTGCGGCACTGGGCATCGCGCGCGGGGTGCTCATCCCGCCGCGAGAGTGAAGCCTATGCGCGCCGCTGTCCGGCCTCCCGATCTCATCATCCAGGACGAGTTTCACCTCATCAGCGGGCCGCTCGGCACGATGGTCGGTCTCTATGAAAGCGCAGTCGACGAGCTGAGTTCCTGGCCTCTCGGCGACACGAAGGTCCGGCCGAAAGTCGTGGCTTCGACCGCTACCGTTCGGCGTGCCGAAGATCAAGTGCGCAACGTATTCATGCGGCGGATCTCGGTCTTTCCACCCACCGGCCTCGACGTGGAGGACAATTTCTTTTCGGTTCAGCGCCCCATCGGCGAGAAGCCCGGACGCCGCTACATGGGCATCTGCGCGCCCGGCAGTTCCCGGCCCGCCGTTCTGATCCGAACCTACACGGCCTTCCTCACCGCCGCACAAGCCCTCTTCGATCGCTTCGGCCCGGTCGCCGATCCCTACATGACGCTCGTCGGCTATTTCAATTCGCTGCGCGAGTTGGGCGGGATGAAGCGTCTCGCCGAGGACGACGTGCAGACGCGTTCCTTCCGTGTGAACATGAGCTTGGTCGATCGTCCGGGGCTGTCACAACGTCGCGTCGATGACGTTCGGGAACTTACCTCCCGCGTCTCCAGCCAGGACATCCCGCGCTATCTCGATCAACTCGAAATACCGTTCAATGGGGCGCTTGATCCCAAGACGGGCGAATGGGCCGAGAACCGGGCTCCCGGCGATCCGCGTCCGATCGACGTCGTTCTGGCCACCAACATGCTGTCGGTCGGTGTGGACGTGAACCGTCTCGGTGTGATGGTCGTCAATGGCCAGCCGAAAGGAACGGCGGAGTATATCCAGGCGACCAGCCGCGTCGGCCGCTCGCCGCCTGGCCTGGTCGCCACTGTGCTCACCTGGGCGCGGCCGCGCGACCTTTCCCACTACGAGACGTTCGAGCACTACCACGCGACCTTCTATCAGCATGTCGAGGCTCAATCCGTGACGCCGTTCTCCCCGCGGGCGCTGGATCGCGGCCTCACGGGCGCGATGCTGTCGATCATGCGGAACAGCTACGATCCTTTCGCACCGAATATGGGTGCGGGTGCGATGAACAGTCCGAGCCGACCAGAGATGACGGCGACGATCCGCGTCGTGTCGGAACGAACCTGGGAGGTCACGGAAGACTCAGCAAAGAAGGCGCTGACCGAACAGGAACTGAAGCATCGCGCCGACGATTGGGCGAAGGAGGCGAGCCTCGGAGGTCGCACACTCGTCTATCAGAAATATGGGGCCGGCCCGACGGCATACCCTCTTCTGGAAACTCCGGGCGTGAAGCCCTGGACGGATTGGACCGTCCCGATGTCGATGCGAGAGGTAGAGCCCGGCGTGAGGCTGGTGATGGAAGACTCGCGCTCGACGAGTGATCCGACCTGGCGAGCCCGCGTCGCTCCGGCCGATGGGGGCGACGCATGAGCAAGACGCCCGTTGGTGAAATCCGTCCGAGCCAGCTTCTGTGGACTTACGGCCCCGGCGCTCTGATCGACCTGCCCAATCTCTCGGTAGTCACCATGGGGATCGACCGTTGGGAAAGGGACAGATGCCAGCCCATCCAGGAGGCCCGGCTGCTGGCGAACGTCCGAAGCGTTCTCGGTCCCCAAGTGGAATCGCTGCGTATGCCACCGCTCGGCGACCGCGATGTCGTCGATCCGTTCTCACCCGCGGCGCTGATCGGCGTTCCGGTGAAGCCGTTTCCCCGATGGCTGCGTTGCGTGAAATGTGGGCTGTTGTCGCCATTCGACGCCGGCTTGTTCAAGCTGAAAGAAAACCGCTACCGACCGGAATTGACGCGCTTCGTCCATGAGGGATGTCGCGGATCGAACAACGATCAGAAAGCCCGAGACGCCGACGCCGTGCCGGCTCGCTTCCTGATGGCCTGCCGTGCTGGGCACCTCGATGATTTCTCGTGGCATTGGTTCGTCCATGGCGGCCCATCCGATTGCCGTGGGACGCTGAGATTCTTCGAGAGCGGCGCATCGCTGCAAACCGAGAATCTCTGGGTCAAATGCGATGCTTGCGGCGCCTCGAAGAACATGGCCCAAGCCTTCGGTCAGGCCGGCAGAGACAACCTGCCTGCATGTCGTGGACGGCATCCCCATATCGACCGTTTTGATGACGACTGCTCCGAAGATCCGCGGGCGATCCTGCTCGGCGCGACCAACGGCTGGTTCCCGGTCACGTTGTCGGTCCTCGCCATACCTCAAACGGGCAGCCCCTTGGTGCAGCTCGTCGGCGATGGTTGGACCTTCTTCGAGGATGTTTCCTCGGCTGATGAAGTTGGCTTCGTAGTCAAGACGCTGAAGAAAACGGCTCAGCTCCCCGGCATCGAGCAGTTCACCAGCGAACAAATTTGGGCCGCCGTCGAAGCCCACCGGAACGGAGGCGCGGACATCGGCCCGAGCGACCTCAAGGAGCCGGAATGGCAAGTCCTGACGGCCGACGATCCGCCGACCGACTACCCGCACTTCATGAGCAAAAAGGTCGGGATTCCGAAAGGCTTCGAAGCCGCGATCACGCGCGTCCTGCTGCTGGAGCGGCTGCGCGAGGTAAACGCATTGCTCGGTTTCACCCGCGTCGAGTCCCCAGATGAGGGATCGGGTGACGATGCGGCACCTCGCGCTCCGTTGGGGCGTTCGGCTTCCGATTGGGTCCCGGCGACGCAGGTTCACGGCGAAGGCATCTTCATCCGCTTCGACACCGAAGCTCTGAAAGCCTGGGCCGATGAGGATGCAGTCAAAGAGGTCGATGCACGTTTGCGTGTCGGCCATCACGGATGGCGCCAAAAGCGGAATCTCGATCCGCGAGAGGGTTATCCCGGAGCGCGCTACGTCATGCTCCATACCCTGGCGCACATGCTGGTCAGGGAGTTGGCCCTCGAATGTGGATACAATGCCGCCAGCATCCGGGAACGCATATACGCGGAGGTGGATGGCGCGAAGGACCAGGCTGGCTTCCTGATCTACACGGCAGCCGCCGATTCCGATGGAACGCTCGGGGGACTGGTCGAATTGGGCAAGCCCGAAAATCTCGGAAGGCTGCTTCGTCAGGCGTTGGATCGAGCGCATGTCTGCGCCTCCGACCCCCTGTGCTCCGAACACGACCCCAGTAAAGATCAATCGCTGCATGGAGCGGCTTGCCATGCTTGCTCCTTCGTGTCGGAAACCTCATGCGAACGGGGCAATCGGCATTTGGACCGTGCGTTGGTGGTTCCGACACTCGAGAATTCAAACGCTGCGTTCTTCCGGGGGAGCTGATGGAAGCGCTCCTGGATGCCGTGACCGAACTCGTGACTTTGCTGCCGCCGTCGAAAATCGAAGCGATAGCGTCGCGGCTACGCGACGGTCTGCCACCGGGGCGAGAGCAAGACCTTCAGCAAGTCGTCGGCACGCCGGCGGCACGGGCAGCTATGGCCTCCCTTACCGACGCTTGGCGGACAACGAAGTCATCAGGGGAACTCGTCGCCGGGATGCTGATGGGCGCGGCCTATGCGCGGGAACGCACGCAACGAGACTGCGCCGTCGAATTGGTCTGGACCGGGCCGACGACACCATTCGTTGCGCCGCGCCGTACAGAACAGGTACTTCTGGACGTCATCCAGCAGGCCACGAAAGAACTCTTCATCGTGAGCTTCGTTGCCTATGACATCCCCTCGGTCATAGCTGCGGTCAACGCAGCGACCCTTCGAGGGGTGGAGGTAAGGATTCTCGTTGAGGCTGCCGTGACCCAGGGCGGTAGCCTGCTCATCAATCCGGTCGCGACGATGAGAAGCGCCGTTCCAGCAGCAAAATTGTATGCTTGGACAGATCGCCCGGATCCCTTCACGAACGGCCGGGTTCACGCGAAGGTCGCCGTTGCCGACGACGTAACGGCCTTCGTGACGAGCGCGAATCTGACCGGCCATGCGCTTGAAAAGAATATGGAAGCGGGCGTCCTCGTCGTTGGCGGCCATATCCCGTCTCGCTTGCGGGACCACCTGCATGCCTTGATCGAAACGAAGATCATCCACCCAGCCTGAATCGCCGCAGGCGTGACTGCTTGCCACAAATGGCGGGCGTGTCGGCCTGCCCGCCGACACGCCCGCCCGTCTTGTTCATGAGAGCCAAGCAGGCCTCATGCGGCTGGCTATATGTCGGCCAGCCTGGTGGGCTTCATGCGGGTTCGCCGCCATTCCCACCACCATGCTTGATCCGCCCCACGGTGCGGCTTCTCCCATGGTCCCCGCGCTTATCGGGTCCGGGTCCCCATATCTGACTCAGGCGCCCGGCGTTTCCGCGATCGGACCGAGCCTGTCGATCTCGGCGATCTTCTGAAACTCGCTGAGATAGTCCTGTTGATGGGTCGCCAGCCAGCGAACCACCCGGTTGTTCGCCAGCAGCTTGGCGACATAGCCGCGGGCGACGGTCAGATGCAGATTGTCGATGCCGTAGGTTTCCTCGACCGACTTCACCTGGGTCTGGAGCGCCGCCAACTCGCGTTCCATGCGGGCGATCTGCTGGCCCGAGGGCGTTGGCTTGCCTCCCCCTTTTCCTTTGCGGGTGGCGGCGAGTTGGTTCTCGGACGTCGCCGCACGCAGCGCACGCGCAAACATGACCGTGAAATTGTTCTGGCCGATCATCAGATCTGCGGCTTCGATCTGCCTGACCGATGTCATCTGGCGCAGGATGTCGAACACCTTCATCGAACAGGGCGTATCCTTCAGCATCTCGGCCGCCTCGGGGCTGATCCCTTCCAGGAGCCGGAAACGCCGCAGCACGGACTCAACCTGAAGGTTCAATGCGGTGGCAATGTCGGTCGATGACACGCCCCGGTCCATTGCCCGCACGATCATCCGATGCTCCTGGATCGGCGGGATGCGATTGACGCGCTTGTTGTAGGTGTAGGTGTCGTCGTCAGCTGCAAGCAGGCACTCGACCTCAGAGATCTCGAGTTCCTTGAGCGCCTCAAGCCGCAGATGACCATCGAGGAGAAACCAGGTTCCGGCATTCTTTTCGTCTGCCATGACGACGGGCGCTTCGATCAGGCCGATCGCTTTGATCGAACTCAGCACCTGCGAATAGGATCGGCTCTCCCTGGCGCCGGGCGGCAACGTCTTCAGCGGAACGATCGCCGCTACGGGGATCGTCAGAAAATCGCGATCGAAGCCCAAATGGATACGGCCGTCATCCCGATCCTTCGGTTCTTCAGTCATGATCGTCTCCCGACACACGGACCTTGAGCGCGCGTGGCATGGTCGCCAGCCCCTCCGCCCTCAACAGATTGATGAAACCGTCATTGCCGAGCAGATCCTTCAGCGCCTCGACGACGAACAGCAGCCGGGTTTGCGTGAAGTCCGACTTCTTGACCAGCAGACGCTGCTTTTCCGCCTCCCGCTGATAGACCTGCATGAGATCGGCGGCCGTCATCCGACGGACGCCGGTGCCTTTTCGGCCCAACCGCCCGACAGGCAATCCACCCTTGCGCTGGCTGCGCATCCGCATTTCCAGCAGACGTCGAACCGCGGCGAGTTTCTTGCCCCGAAGCTTGCCGGTCTCGTAAGCGTCGAGGAGCAGGTTCTGCGCCTCTTCCGTTTCGGCTTTGGAAATCTCCATTGCCAAGGTGATCGGAATGAGCCCGGTCTCTACGGCGGACACCAGCCGTTCCTCGCCACGCTCGAGTAGCGACGCGATCATGTTCACCCAGGATGCCCCGACACCGATCTTCTCCGCGATGGCAGCGTCGTTGTAACCGCGAGATCGTAGCGCGCCGATCTCCTTCATGAGATCGATGGGCCGCGGCGTGCGCCGGGCGATATTCTCGACCAGGCTCATGACGAGGCACTCGCTTTCGCTGGCCTCGATCACCACGGCCGGAATCTCGGTCTGACCAAGCATCTGGAAGGCTTCCAACCGGCCCTCACCACAGACGAGATCATATCTCGGCCCGCCTGCGCCATCGCGGCGGCTCACCGTGATCGGCCTCTTCAAGCCGATGGCTTCGATGTTGTTCACGATCTCCCGATGCTGGCGCTTGTTGCGTGCGCGAGGGTTCAGAACCGTGATCCGGGAGATAGGGATCATTTCGATCTTGTTCGGTCGAACAGCAGGCATCAGGCGGCCTCCCCAAGAGGAACAGGCGCGGCGATGTCATAGAGAAGCTCAAGGTCGTCGAAGCGGTAGGCATCGAGCGCGAGCGCATTCTCCTCTCCTAGCCGCAGCTTTTCGGAGAGCATGTCAATGCGGGGGAACAGATAGAAGTCGAACGGCGCGCGATTGGCTCTATCCATCCGCGCGACAATCGTGATGTCGGGCGCGAGCGAGGTATCGAAGTGCAGGTTCCACCGAAGGAGCCCGGTCGGCGTCTCGATGCACCGCGCGATCACCAACGAGACGCTGAACTCACCGTTGACGACTATCCGGTCGGCCTCGAGATCCTGCCAGGCATCGCTGCCCGTTGCCCGCAATCCATCGAGCACCTCACGAAGAATACCGGGATGGAGCTTTCGCAGTTCGCGGTTGATTTCAACGTAGCGGTAATCGCGATCCGGCGTGAAGCCCACGAGACCGTAGGCGCGAAGCAGGCTGCCAAAGCGGGAGCTGTAGGCGCTGCTGGACGGCATCCCATCGGATTCGTCGATGACGATGCCGGAGAGCAAACCTTTTTGCTGATAAAGCGCCCTCAGAGATTGCAGCATCTCTTCGTCGCTCAGCCGGAAGGAGCGCACACCGATGATGGTCCTGGCCGCCTCGAACAGTTCGCGTTCGATGACGGCCGCAAACGCATCCTGCGCCCTGATCCACATACCGGGATCGTTCCGGACGCGCTTCTTCTTCAGCTTGAAAGAGCGGCGGTTCCATACGTTGTCGCCGACATATTTCTCGTTGATGAGAATCTGGTGGACGGTTCCCCTGGTCCAGGGTCGCCCAAGGTCGGTGGAAATACCCCGCCTGTTGAGATCGGCCGCGATCTCGCTCTCGCTATACCCTTGATGGACGAACGCCCGGTAGATTTCGCGAACCAGATCGACTTCCTCGGCCGGGCCGAGTGTCAGAATCACGCGGTCAGTCTGGAGACTCTTCTGCTCGCCGCGTTCAAGACACCCCTTGATAGCGCCGTGCTCATCGATGAGCGTTCGCCGTAGTCCAAAACCCGCCGGGCCTCCCTGACGATACCCTTTCTCGATCAGGCGCCCCTGGCCGGCGAAAACCTTGACGGAAAGCTCACGGCTATATTCCCCGGCCATGGCGCTCTTCACGCCCTTGATGATGGCCGCGATCGGGCTTCCGTCATTCTCGAACTGTTCGGCGCAGTATTGGACACGAACGCCGGCGCGCTTGCAGATATATTCGTAGTAGGCGCTTTCGTCGGTGTCCTGGAAGCGCCCCCAGCGGCTCACGTCGTAGACGAGGATCATCTCAAAGTCGGCGCGGCCTTCCACGATGTCCGCGATCAGCCGCTTGAACGCATCACGACCATCGACGCTGAGCCCGCTCTTTCCTTCGTCGGCGTAGGTACAGACGATCTCGATTCCGCGCGCCTCGGCATAGTGCTTGATCGCGTCGGCTTGGTTTTCCGTCGAATACTTCTGATGATCTGTCGACATGCGGACGTATTCGGCAGCCCGAAGAGGACGTTCGGGCTGCTCTGACCGATCATTATCGTAGTCTCTCCGGCTCATCACATTACGCCTCACGAACTTGCCTGCGGCGGCCCGGGCGACCTACCGCCGCAGCGCATGACGGGCCTCTGCCGTCACTCCGCACGGGAACAGTTTAGCTGCGGAGAAAACGGAAGATGTTGCCGAAAACGGGCAGGAAATTACCCCTATGGACAGGTGTTCTTGGCGGACGCGAAGTCTATGCGCGGACCATCGCTGAGCTGCTACGCAAAGAGCATGGCGACAGTCGCCGCGCGATTAAGCAGCTCATGCGCCAGACGGACGCAAGCGAGCGAACCGTCAAGCACTGGCTCTCAGGCCAGCACGGGCCAGACAGCGTCTATTTCCTGCGGCTGGTGGTCTCGTCCCCAGTCATCAGGGCCTTCGTTCTCGGCCTGATTGATGGGCCGGCAGCCATCCCGCTGACCGGGCCAGTGGATCGCATTTCCCTGGTCAGAGCGCGCGAAGCCTATGCTGCCGGGGAAGCCGCAGGGGGACGATCGGCAACGGGCGCGCGGAAAAATGTCCCTGAACGTGTCCCTGAACGCGACCCTATAAATGTCCCTGATCGGGCCGAACTCAACGAGCGGCAGCACTGGTTTCTCGACCGAGTCGCGGCAGGTCGAAGTGACGCACGGGATATTGTGGCAATGTGGGCGGTTAGTCTGAAAACCGCGCGTCGGGACATCGCCGCGCTCAAGGTGGCTGGTCTCATATGCTACGTCGGCTCACGCCGGAAGGGCCGGTATCGACGATCAGCCAAATGAACCGATTGGAGGTCTGGCTGGGCGCGGCGAGGGCCGCGCCTTATCCGATATGCACGCCAGAGCGCGATACCGTTCTACGCCCCTCAATCCGGGCTTTCTTTCAACGTCGTCTATCGACTTCTATCCGTTGAACCCAATGGCTGACGGAGTCCTCTGATGAAATCACACGAACCTCCCGCCGTGACACGGACCATCCGGCGCCATGAGCTTCGGCAAATCGTCCCGTTGGCCGACACGACCATCTACGACATGGAGCAGCGCGGTGAATTTCCGCAGCGCTTCTATCTTACGTCTCGCTGCGTGGTCTGGGACCTCGCCGAAGTCGAAGCCTGGCTCGAGGAGCGCCGCCGCGCCTCGCGCGCGAAAACCGTGAAACGCGCACCCATGCCCGATGTCCAGCTTCGCAAGACCCGCCCCATCAAACATCCGGCTCGGGCGTAAGCAGGTCCATTGTCGGCGGATAAAGGGTCGGCGTGTATTTCTCCCCCACGACCCAAGCGTCCACGATGTTGGACCATTCCTGGATCATGTGCCGGCGCTGATGCTCATATTCCGCCTTGTTGTAGATGCCCCGTGAGGATCGGCCATCCTCGTGCGCCAAGCACTTCTCGATCCAGTCGCTGTTGAAGCCCAGTTCGTTCAGCAGAGTCGAGCCGGTGCGCCGGAGATCGTGAACCGTAAAGGACTCCAGCGGCATTCCTTCCTTCTTGGCCCGCACCACCACCGCCGTCGTGACCCGATTGAACGTGGCCCGCGACATCGGCGCGTCAGCGTCGTAGCGCGACGGCAGGACGTATTTCGAGTTACCGGCGCAGGTCTTGAGAGCGATGAAGATGTCGAGCATTTGCTGCGATAGATAGACGTTGTGCGCTTTCGAGCGCTTCATTCGCTCCTTGGGAATCGACCAGACGGCGTTCTCAAAATCGACCTCGTCCCAGACTGCATCCTGCAATTCGCTCTTTCGCACCATCGAGAGCAGAATCAGCTTTATCCCGAGACGGATCGTCGGCAGCGTCGGGACATGCTCAAGCTGTCCGAGCATGATGCGGATCTCCGCGGGAGATAGCGACCTGTCCTTCGGCACGAAGGTCGCGATCGACGATGGGCCAACCTCGTCGGCCGGGTTGGCGACCTTCTCCCCGTGCAGGATGGCGAAGGCGAAAACCAACTTCACAATGTCTCTGACGTGGACCGCTGTTGCCGGCGCCCCGCGTTCCTTTACCTTCGCGCACAACCCGCGCAGATCCTCCGGCAGGATCTCGGTTAGCAGTCGATTGCGAAACGCCGGGAGGATGTCGCGCTCGAAGATCGACCGCCGCATCGCGCGTGTACTGTCCGCCATCCTCGCTTCCTGAAGCCAGCGCTCACCGAACTGGCCGAAGCTCTTGGCTTCCTTGATCCTCCGCTTCTCGCGCTGCTTTTCCTGCGCCGGCGAGCGACCCTCGGAAATCGCGCGCTTGGCATCAATCAGCTTCTCACGCGCCCGGGCCAGAGACAGACCCGCCGGGCCATAACGACCCAACGTCAAGGTCTCCCGACGGCCGTTGAGCCGGTAGTCCAAGCGGAACACGATTGAACCCGAAGGTTGGACCACGACGTACATACCGTCACGATCCACAATCTTGTATAATTTATCTTTTGGTTTCAGTGCCTTGATGGCGGTGTCGGTCAGCATCTGCACCCTCCAGATCGGTCAAAAAATGCAGGAGAGCACCCAATTATACCGTCAGGCCAAAACTGGGCCGCCTGACATAGCTTTTATTCAGAATTTACAAGTATTTATGCCAAAAAATATACCGTCAGAAGCTCTCTTGCCCCTGACGGTATATGCGTTTTTCGGTTGAGACAAGACGCGCCATACCGCCAGCCATACCGTCAAACGGGAGGCTAACCCGGCGATAGACGCCGTAAGTCTCAGAGAGATTTTTTCAGCATTTTCATTGTCTTATGTCGTATTGCAGCGTGAGTTTGGATACGCCCGGATGGGCAAAAATTATTCCCACTCGATCGTGCCGGGCGGCTTGCTGGTGTAGTCGTAGACCACGCGGTTGATGCCCTTCACCTCGTTGATGATCCGGGTGGCGACACGGCTGAGGAAGGCGGCGTCGAAGGGGTAGATGTCGGCCGTCATGCCGTCGGTCGAGGTGACGGCGCGCAGGCCGCAGACGCTGTCGTAAGTGCGGCTGTCGCCCATGACGCCCACGGTCTTGACCGGGAGCAGCACGGCAAAGGCCTGCCAGATCGCATCGTAGAGGCCCGCGTTGCGGATTTCCTCGAGGTAGATTGCATCGGCCTTGCGCAGGATGTCGCAGCGCTCGCGCGTGACTTCGCCGGGGATGCGGATCGCGAGACCCGGCCCGGGGAAGGGGTGGCGGCCGACGAACACGTCGGGCAGGCCAAGCTCGCGGCCCAGTTCGCGCACTTCGTCCTTGAACAGTTCGCGCAAGGGTTCGACGAGCTTCATGTCCATGCGCTCGGGCAGGCCGCCCACGTTGTGGTGGCTCTTGATCGTGACCGAGGGGCCGCCGGTGAAGCTGACCGATTCGATCACGTCCGGGTAGAGCGTGCCCTGTGCCAGGAACTGCGCGCCGCCGATCTTCTTCGCCTCGTCCTCGAACACGTCGATGAAGGTCTTGCCGATGAACTTGCGCTTGGCCTCGGGATCGGTGACGCCTTCCAGTCCCTTGAGGAACAGGGTCGAGGCGTCCACGTGGACGAGCGGGATGTGGTAGTGGCCGCGGAACAGGCTGACGACCTGCTCGGCCTCGCCCATGCGCATCAGGCCATGGTCGACGAAGACGCAGGTGAGCTGATCGCCGATCGCCTCGTGGATGAGGACGGCGGCCACGGCCGAATCGACGCCGCCCGAAAGGCCGCAGATCACCCGCTGGTCGCCGACCTGCGCGCGGATCTCCTCGATCTTGGTCTTGCGGAACTCGGCCATGGTCCAGTCGCCGGCAAGGCCGCAGACGTGGCGCACGAAGTTCTTGAGCAGCTTGGCGCCGTCGGGCGTGTGCACCACCTCGGGGTGGAACTGCATGGCGTAGATGCGCTTGTCGTCGTTCGCGATGACCGCGTATGGGGCGCCGGGGCTGGACGCGACGGGACGGAAACCGGGCGCGAGGCTGGTCACCTTGTCGCCGTGGCTCATCCAGACCTGGTGCTTCTCGCCCACTTCCCACAGGCCGTCGAACAGCGCGCATTCATCCTCGATCTCGATGAAGGCGCGGCCGAATTCGCCACCGTCGCCGCCGCTCACCGCGCCGCCGAGCTGGTGCATCAGCGACTGCTGGCCGTAGCAGATGCCAAGCAGCGGGCGGCCGCTCTCGAGGATGGAATCGGGAATGCGTGGGCCGTTCTCGTCGAGCACCGAGGCCGGGGATCCCGAGAGGATTACGCCCACCGGGTTCATCCGCTTGAAGGCTTCTTCCGCGGCGTTGAAGGGTGCGATTTCGGAGTAGACGCCGGCCTCCCGCACGCGGCGGGCGATCAGCTGGGTCACCTGGCTGCCGAAGTCGACGATCAGGACGGATTCGGAGGACTGGATATTCATGGCGGGCCACTAGTATCAGACGCGATTTCTGTCCAGCCCGCAAGGGGCCGGGCTTGCGGTATTTTCAGCCGTGCGGAGGCAACTTGAGGCACTAAGTGGTTGCGAGAAATGCAAGCAAGATTGTTGCTTTGGAATTTGCAGATGTTACGCGAAGCACCATTTCGCTTCTGCGGGGTGCATGAGCCGACACGGCGCATGGCTACCGCTCACAACCACATGAATGCAGGAGCACTCCCATGACCATCGTCCATCGGACGTTCGGTTTCGCTGCCGCGCTGGGCGCCAGCGCGCTGGCCTTCGCGCTCACCCTGGCCTGACGCCAGCGGCGCACCGAAACTCACGAGAAGGGCGGCCCATCGGCCGCCCTTTTGCGTTTGCTGCAAGATGCCTGCGTCTCGCGTCAGTCCAGCGAAATGGACGGCTGCTGCATGCGTCCGGCGAAAACGTCCTTGCGGTGGCCTGCCTCCCAGGCGGCGCGGGCTTGCGGGTTTCGATAGGGATTGCACGAAATCGGAATGCCTGCCTGTGCGGCCTTGACGCCCCACAGGTGGGCTTGATGAACTGACACTTTGCTGAATCTCGCGTTAATTTTCGAAGAACGGAGGGCCAATGCAGGAGCGCTTGGCTGGTGCCGGGGGATCACCTCCGTTTGGGATGAAAAGCATGTTCATCGCGGCGGATTGATCCGTTACGAACCTAATCCGCACTGCGCTGCAGCAATGGCGGCCACGATGCGGCGGTGTGCTGGCGCAGGGTATTGGGTGAGCGACCGGTGGGCACGCGGACCTTGTGGAAAACCCCCGTGCATACGCCGGTTTCGCTTGGGTTACAGGCGCGCAAACCCTATATGCTCGCCATGTCCAGCGATACCCAGAACGCCAAGAACCAGAACGCCTACGGCGCCGATTCCATCAAGGTCCTGAAGGGCCTCGACGCAGTGCGCAAACGCCCCGGCATGTACATCGGCGATACGGACGATGGTTCGGGCCTGCACCATATGGTTTTCGAGGTATCGGACAACGCCATTGACGAAGCGCTGGCAGGCCACTGCGACCTCGTGCTGATCGAGCTCAACCCCGATGGCTCGGTCTCGGTGGAGGATAACGGCCGCGGCATCCCGACCGGCATTCACGCCGAGGAAGGCGTCTCTGCCGCCGAGGTCATCATGACCCAGCTCCACGCGGGCGGCAAGTTCGAGAACACCTCGGACGACAACGCCTACAAGGTCTCTGGCGGCCTGCACGGCGTCGGCGTCTCGGTCGTGAACGCCCTGTCCGAGTGGCTGGAGTTGACCATCTGGCGCGAGGGCAAGGAGCACTGGATGAAGTTCGCCCACGGCGACGCCGTGGCGCCTCTCGAGGTCAAGGGCCCGGCGCCCAGGGCAGAGCAGAACCCGGATGCCGACGGCTTCAAGAAGGGCACGCGCGTGACCTTCCTGGCTTCCACCGACACGTTCAAGAACGTGACCGAGTTCGACTTCGACAAGCTGGAGCACCGCTACCGCGAACTCGCGTTCCTGAACTCGGGCGTGCGCATCCTGCTGCGCGACAAGCGCCACGAGGAAACCAAGGAGCACGACCTGTTCTACGAAGGCGGCATCGCGGCCTTCGTGAAGTACCTCGACCGCAACAAGAACGCCCTGCTGGAGGAGCCGATCGCGATCTCGTCCGAGCGCGACGGCGTGGGCATCGACGTGGCGCTGGAATGGAACGATTCCTACTACGAGAACGTGCTGTGCTTCACCAACAACATCCCGCAGCGTGACGGCGGCACCCACCTCGCGGCGTTCCGCGCGGCGCTGACCCGCACGCTCAACGGCTATGCCGACAAGTCGGGCCTCCTCAGGAAGGAGAAGGTGACGCTCACCGGCGACGACATGCGCGAGGGGCTGACCGCGATCGTCTCGGTCAAGCTGCCCGATCCCAAGTTCTCGTCGCAGACCAAGGACAAGCTGGTCTCCTCCGAAGTGCGCCAGCCGCTGGAAAGCCTCATGGCCGACCGCATGACCGAGTGGCTGGAGGAGAACCCCGCCCACGCCAAGGCCATCGTCCAGAAGATCATCGACGCCGCCGCCGCGCGCGAGGCGGCCAAGCGGGCGCGCGAACTCACCCGCCGCAAGGGCGCGATGGACATCGCCTCGCTGCCGGGCAAGCTGGCGGATTGCCAGGAGCGCGATCCCTCCAAGTGCGAACTGTTCCTGGTCGAGGGCGATTCCGCAGGCGGCTCCGCCAAGCAGGGCCGCGACCGCAAGACGCAGGCGATCCTGCCGCTCAAGGGCAAGATCCTCAACGTCGAGCGCGCGCGCTTCGACCGCATCATCTCGTCCAAGGAAGTGGGCACGCTGATCCAGGCCATGGGCACCGGGATCCGCGACGACTTCAACCTTGGCAAGCTGCGCTACCACAAGATCGTCATCATGACCGACGCAGACGTCGATGGTGCGCACATCCGCACCCTGCTGCTGACCTTCTTCCACCGCCAGATGCCCGAAATCATCCGCGCCGGTCACCTCTTCATCGCCCAGCCGCCGCTCTACAAGGTCAGCAAGGGCCGCTCGGAAGTCTACCTCAAGGACAACGCCGCGCTCGACCGCTATCTGGTGGAAGCCGGGCTCAACGGCCGCGTGCTCGAAACCGCCGGGGGCGCGCGTTTCGGCGCGGACCTTGAGGGGCTGGTCGAACATGCGATCCGCATGCGCAACCTCATGGCCTTCGTGCCGCGCCGCTACGATCCGGTGCTGATCGAGGCGCTGGCGCTGTCCGGGGCGCTGGAGCCCGGGATCGCAACCGAGGCCCGCCGCGCCGCTCTCGAGGAAGCGGCCGCCTGGCTGCAGCGCGGCGACACCGAGGCCCGCTGGAGCGCGGCTCTCACCGAGGATGGCAACGTCGAGATCGAACGCCTGTGGCGCGGCGTCACCGACCATCACAAGATCGAGGCCAGCTTCGTCTCCAGTGCCGAGGCGCGGAAGCTGGCGAAGCTCGCGGCCGAGAACGCCGAGGTCTATTCCGGCAGCGCGCGCTTCGTGCGCGCCAGCGCCGCCGCCGAGACGAGCGAGCCGGACCCGGCGGAGCGCGGCGACGAGGAAACGGCGGAAGCCGCACCCATCCGCCTCACCAAGGGCGACGAGGCGATCACCCGGCCCAGCCAGCTGCTCGACCTGGTGCTCGCCGCCGGGCGCAAGGGCCTTGCGATCTCGCGCTACAAGGGCCTTGGCGAGATGAACGCCGAGCAGCTCTGGGAAACCACGCTCGACCCCGACAACCGCATCCTGCTGCAGGTCAAGGTCGAGGACGCCGACGTGACCGACGAGATCTTCACGCGTTTGATGGGCGACATCGTCGAGCCGCGCCGCGACTTCATCCAGGAAAATGCCCTCAACGTCGCCAATCTCGACATCTGAGGAAGCGGGGGCCCGACGCCCCCCGTCTTAACCAGCGCCAGCTCCAACGGAAAGGCGGCCGGAAGCCGAAGCTTCCGACCGCCCTGGTGCGCTCGGCCGAGGGAAGGCCCGCGACGGGCTTACCTGGCCGCGGTCTTGACCTTCTTGTAGGGTACGAACTCGTTGAGGCCGAGAAAGCCGTTCCACATGCCGAGCGCCGTGCGGTCGCGCAGCTGGATGGTGTCGTTGTTGCACAGCTGCGAGCCGTAGAGCTTCGTCACCATGATGTCGTCGCGGGTCAGCCGGTCCACGTTGTCGGGCCGGTTGACATAGAGCGTGGAGCCGACGCGGTAGACGATCGCGGTCTTGTCGATCACGGTCGCGTCCTGGGTCCGCGTGTAGGGGATGCAACTAACCGGCTTTCCGGCCTCGCGTCCTTCAAGCATCTTGGCAAGGCGCTCCTCGCCGGTCTGCTTGGGACGTGCTTCTGCGGCGGGCATTGCAAGCATGCCGGTACCCACGGCGAGAGCCGCCGCGATGGCAATCTTCTTCATGGATATTTCCTCTTCAACGCACCCCTTGCCCTTCGTATGCCACGTTCCGCCTGAATGAGAACTGAGCGGGGGCCGGGCAAGGATAACGTCCCGAGGCCGGCATGGTGCCTCAGGCGGTGCCGCCCACCGTCAGCCCATCGATCAGCAGCGAGGGCTGGCCGACACCGGCCGGCACGCTCTGCCCGCCCTTGCCGCACATGCCCACGCCCCGGTCGAGCGCCATGTCGTTGCCGATCGCCTTCACGCGGGTGAGGACCGAAGGGCCATCGCCGATCAGCGTCGCCCCCTTGATCGGCGCGCCCAGCTTTCCGTTCTCGACGAGGTAGGCCTCGGTGCACGAGAACACGAACTTGCCGGAAACGATGTCCACCTGCCCACCGCCAAAGCTCTTGGCGTAGATGCCCTTCTTCATGCCGGCCAGCATTTCGGCCGGATCGGCCTCGCCGCCCTTCATGAAGGTGTTTGTCATGCGCACCTGCGGGGCGTGGGCATAGTTTTCGCGCCGCCCGTTGCCGGTCGGCTCCACGCCCATCAAACGGGCGTTCAGGCGGTCCTGCATGTAGCCCTTGAGGATGCCGTCCTCGATCAGCACCGTCTCGCGCGTGGGGGTTCCCTCGTCGTCGATGGTGAGCGATCCGCGACGCCCCGGAAGCGAGCCGTCGTCGACGATGGTGACGCCCGGCGCCGCCACCCGCTCGCCGATGCGGCCCGAGAAGGCCGACGTGCCCTTGCGGTTGAAATCGCCCTCCAGCCCGTGCCCGATCGCCTCGTGCAGCAGGACGCCGGGCCAGCCCGCGCCGCACAGGACCGGAAACTCGCCCGCGGGCGCGTCGATGCTCTCCAGGTTGACGAGCGCCTGCGCAAGGGCGGTGTCGATGGCCTCGTTCCAGTTCGCGGGATCGAACAGGTCGTCATAGAGATAGCGCCCGCCCATCCCGAACGAGCCGCTTTCCCGCCGGCCGTTGCTTTCCGCCACGATCGAGACGTTCAGCCGCACCAGCGGCCGGATGTCGGTGGCGATGTAGCCGTCAGGGCGCACGATCTCAACCACGGACCACGATCCCGCAAGGCTGGCGCTGACCTGCGAGACGCGCGGGTCGCGGGCGCGGGCGGCGGCGTCGATCTGTTCCAGCAGCCGCACTTTCTCGCCGAAGCCGACAAGGTCGAGCGGCGAGGCGTCTGTATAGAGTTTCGC
Source organism: Novosphingobium silvae (assembly GCF_009856825.1). Taxonomy (GTDB): domain Bacteria; phylum Pseudomonadota; class Alphaproteobacteria; order Sphingomonadales; family Sphingomonadaceae; genus Novosphingobium; species Novosphingobium silvae. The sequence goes on from NZ_WVTD01000004.1 coordinate 22,244, forward strand.
GTTGGTGCGCACGGGCGCCGCGGCACGGAGCCCACGCGCCGGATCGAGCAGCTGCAGCGTCTCGCCCGCGCGGCGAATGGCGGCGGCGGAAATCTCGTTGGCGTGGGCAAAGCCCGTCATCTCGCCCGAGACGCCGCGCAGCCCGAAGCCCGCATCGCGCGAATAGTCCGCGGTCTTGAGTCGGCCGTCGTCGAAGCCGAAGGCCTCGCTGGCGATGAACTGCATGAACAGTTCGCCGTCCTCGCACGCGCCGAGTGTCTCGGCGGCGAGTGCCTGCGCCTCTTCAGGCGAGATCTGGCTGTAGAGGAGCGAGCGCGGGTCGGTGATGGTCATGGCGCCGATATAGACGCCATCACGCGTTCAGGGAAGGGCGCCGCCGGGCAAAGGCGATGCGCGCGGGAAAGGGCGGCTTCAGGCCGCCTGCTGGTCCGCCGGTCCGCCCTTCAGCACGAAGCGGCGATCGCAGTAGCCGCACTCGACATAGCCCTTCTCGTCGATTTCGAGCCACACGCGCGGATGGCCAAGAGCAGCCCCGGCGCGGATGTCGGTGGCACCGTCGCACGAGACGCGGTGGGAATCGGTGAAGACGGTTTCGGGCGGGTTGGTCATGGTGGAGGCGAATTACCAAGGCCTGCGCGAAAATTCCAGACGGGATTTGCGGGCCGCGAAAAGGGCAGCGGGGGCAGGCCCTTGCGCAAGAACCTTCGCCTTTCGCGAGCCTGCATCCTGTCATCCCGCTCTACAGGGATGACAGGATGCGCCGGTCGGACGGGTTACGCCGGGATCGCCATCGTGCCGGCGTCCGCAAGGGCCTGCGCCACGGCCTTCTCGCGCGCTTCAGGGCCGGAGGCGAGGCCTTCCGCGACGACGAAAGTGGGGTTGTCGATGCCGATGAAGCCGAGGACGGCGCGCAGGTACTTCTCTGCGTGCTCGACCGCGGCGCTCGGATTGCCTTCGCTGTAGAGCCCGCCGCGCGCCAGGGCGACGATCACCTTCTTGTCGCCGACGAGGCCGACGGGGCCCGTCTCGGTGTACCGGAAGGTCTGCCCGGCGATCAGCACGCGGTCGAGCCATGCCTTGAGCTGGCTGGGGATGGTGAAGTTGTACATGCCCGCGCCGATCACGATCACGTCCGAGGCGAGGAACTCGGCGAGTTCGGGCGTGCCTTCGGGCGCGCCGAGCACGTCGAGCGTCAGGTGGGGCAGGGCATCGGCCGCAAGGTCGCGGCGGGTGACCTCGATCGCGGGATCGGCGGTGGTGAGAGCCGAGACGATGGCGGCGGAGATGGCGCGGCTGGCCGAGTTCTCGCCGGTGATGCTGGAATCGATGTGGAGAAGCTTCATGGTGCGGTCCTCGGTCTGGAAAAATGACCAGGTCTAGCTATGTTGCCGGAGCAGGCGCGCCAAGTGCGCATATTTTCGGGACCTGGTACCATGAAGTTGACCACCTTCGACGAGGGCGAGGCATCGGCCGCGCTCACCGTTCACGACCCCTCCAGCAAGGATTGCCGGCTTGTCGGAGACATCCTCAGCCGGGTGGGGGACAAGTGGTCGATGCTGGTGATCATGACGCTGCTGGAGCAGCCGCTGCACTTCAACGAGTTGAAGCGGGCCATCCAGGGCGTGTCGCAGCAGATGCTCTCGCGCACGCTGCGGGCGCTGGATCGCGACGGCCTGGTGACCCGCACCGTCCATTCCGGGGTCCCGGTCCGGGTGGAGTACGCGCTCAGCGACCTTGGTCGCTCGCTCTCCGGGCCGGTGAAGGCGCTCAGCGCATGGGCGCTCGCATCGCGCGATGCGATAGAGGCGAGCCGCAGCGTCTACGATGGCGCGCATGAGTGAGGCGCCGGTCCATGGCCTCTCCGGTCGGGGCCATGAGCCACGGGTGCGCGCCCATGTTTCATCGCAGCCGTCTCAGGCGGGCGCGAAATTCAGGTGGAGCGCCGCCAGCCCACGGATGATATAGCTCGGCTCATACGAAATGCGTCGCGCGCCCGCCGGGCCGTGGTGTGCCTCGTCGAGCGTGATCGCGCTGGTGTGTTCCAGGAAACGATCGAGGATCACCGCCACTTCGGCGCGGGCCAAGGGGGCCCCGGCGCAAGTGTGGGCACCCCGTCCGAAAGCGACATGTTCGCGGATACGCGGGCGACCAATGCGGAACTCGGCAGGGTCCTCCCATCGGCGCGGATCGCGGTTTGCCGCCGAGAGGGAGACGACGACGCGCTTGCCCGCAGGGATGTCCACGTCGCCGATGCGGGTCGCGCGCCGGGCGATGCGGAAGGTGGCCTTGGTGGAACCCTCGATGCGCAGCACTTCCTCCAGGAAAGGGCCCACGAGCTTGCGGTCGTCGCGAAGCTGCTGCTGCATGGCCTGGTCCTCGCACAGCCGGCGAAGGGCGTTGCCGATGAGCTTGGCCGAGGTGTCCTGCCCGGCGGCGAAGAGGAACATGGCGGATTTCACCACTTCCATCGCGTCGGGCGTCGAACCATCGGGATATCTGGCCTGCGCCATCTCGGTCATGACATCGTCCTGCGGCATGGCGCGGCGTTCGGTGATGTAGCGCACGAAGTAACCGCCCATGACCATCAGGGGATGGATGCTCTGCCCCTCGGGCGTGTCCATGTTGCCGGGAGGCGGCGCAGAGTCGATGAGCTGGCGGAACGCCTCGCGGTCGTCGGCGGGAACGCCCAGCAGGTCGGCGATGACCATGGTGACGAAGGGCGTGGCCACCTGGTTCACCAGTTCGCAGCCGCCCGCCTCCACCACGCCGCGCACCATCTCGTCGGCATAGCGACGCATGAAGGCCTCGTTGGCCTTGAGCCGCGAGGGCGTGAACAGTGGGTTCAGCAGTGACCTTGCGGCCGCATGCCTTTCGCCGTCGTAGGAGACCATCAGCTCTATCTCGCTTCCGGGATGGCTATCGAGCAGTTCGGAGATGTCGTCGCCCTCGATTTCGAAGGGCAGGCGCACGAGCGGATCGGGGTTCAGCCACGAGGAGAAGTCGCGCGTGTTGAGCAGCACTTCCACCGCTTCGGCGAAGCCCGTCACGACCATAACGTCGCGGCTCGTCATCTGGTATACCGGGCCGTTCGCGCGGATGCTCTCGAAGTAGTCGTAGGGGTCGAGCAGGACCGAGTGGTCGGTGAAATAGTCCTTTTCGGCAACGGTCGCGGCAGTGGCCATGGTGCTTCTCCCGAGTGCGGCCTCTTCGGCTCGCGATAATGATATAGTGTGGATCATATGCTCGCCGCTTGCCGAGGTCAATCTCCCGGGTGGAGCTTGCGCTCTTTACGGCGGCGTGATCGTGGCGCACATGCACCGCCATGAGCACGACATCCCCCGCAATCGCCATCCGTGACCTCGTCAAGCGCTACGCCCCGGCCGGCCCGGGCGAAGGCAAGCTGGCGCTGAAGGGCGTGTCCTTCGACGTGCCGGAAGGCGGCATCTTCGGCCTGCTCGGCCCGAACGGGGCAGGCAAGTCGACGCTGATCAACATCCTGGCCGGGATGGTCATGAAGACCTCGGGATCGGCCGAGATCTGGGGTTTCGACATCGATCGCGACGCGCGCAACGCCAAGCGCTCGATCGGCATCGTGCCGCAGGAGATCGTTTTCGATCCCTTCTTCACCCCCTTCGAGGTGCTGGAGATCCAGGCCGGGCTCTACGGCATCGCCAAGACCCTGAGGCGGTCGGAAGAGCTGCTGCGCGCAGTTCACCTGGCCGACAAGCGCAACGCCTATGCCCGCACGCTTTCGGGCGGCATGAAGCGGCGGCTGCTGATCGCCAAGGCGCTGGTCCATCGCCCGCCGGTGCTCGTGCTCGACGAGCCGACCGCGGGCGTTGATGTGGAGCTGCGCCGCCAGCTGTGGGAACTCGTCACCGAGCTCAACAAGGAAGGCGCGACGATCGTGCTGACCACGCACTATCTCGAGGAAGCCGAGGAACTGTGCGACCGCATCGCCATCATCAACCATGGCGAACTGATCGCCAACAAGCCCACCCGCGAGCTGGTGGGCATGGCGCGCGAGAAGATCATCGTCCTCACGCTCGACCGCGAAGTGGAAGAGATGCCCAGCCATCCGGGCTTCGTCAAATGCGTGAAGTCCGGCGAACGCTCGCTTGAGATCACCTATGACAAGGATCGCAGCAATGCGGGCGAGATCATGTCGGCGCTGCAGGCGCAGGGCTTCGCGATCATCGACGTGACCACGCGCGAAGCCGACCTGGAAGATGTTTTCGTGACATTGACGAGCGAGGCCCGCGCGGCCTGACCTGGCTCCCGCCAGGCACGCATTCTTGCCCGGCCCTGGAAGCGGGAGCAGCCCGGGGGCGAATCGCCTGCGGCTGCCGTGGCAATCCCGATTTCTCCCCAGGCTGGTTTCCGGTCAGGATTTCATGTGGGCGGCAGGAGCGGGCATGACTTTGCCGCTTCGTGTGAAATGCTGCGCTGCGAAGCAGAACGCCCGCGAGGGTGCGTTTTGAGGCGAATTGCGGTTCAACCCACCGTTATAAGTAGTCCTACTTATTATTTTCTATTCGTCATCAGCATTGTCATCGGCAAGTTTCCATACCTTGTGTTTCTTGCGTTTAATAGTTTTACCGCAATGTCTACACACGCCAACATAGCTAAGGCCGTCCCATTTGACTTCCTTTCGGTTGGGTTCGTGTCTATTCGCAAAGCATAGTGCAATCGATAATCCCACGGAAATTGCCCCTCCGTTGAGCCGCGAAAGCTGGGTATCCTAACCAAAGTCGGTGGCAAGGTCATAATTTAGCATAGATCACAGTGTTCGTAATCAGGACAATTCAAATATTCAAGAATTGCATTGCGCCGCAACATGGCCACGGGTGTTTCTGAAAGTGTTGCGGTCCTGAGGCGGGACTGGCTAGGGAAGCGTCATGGAAACGCCATCTCGCGCCGCCCCTCCTGCGACGCCCGCCTTCGACGTGCTTGTTATCGGTTCGGGCGCTGCCGGCCTCACCGCCGCGCTTGCCCTTGCGGACAAGGTGAAGGTGGGAGTGCTGGCGAAAGGCGGGCTGGCCACAGGTTCCACCGCCTGGGCGCAAGGCGGGATCGCTGCGGTCCTCGACGCGGGCGACACGTTCGAGCAGCATGTCCATGATACGATGGTGGCGGGCGCCGGCCTCAACCGGCGCGAGACGGTGGAGTTCGTGATCGAGCGTGCTCCCCACGCCATCGACCGGTTGATCGAACTGGGCGTGCCTTTCAACACCGATGGGCCGGAAGGCACCGGCGCGCTGCACCTGACGCGCGAGGGCGGGCATTCTCACCGGCGCATCGTCCACGTGGCGGACGCCACCGGCTGGGCGGTGCAGCAGGCCCTGCTCAAGGCGGCCGAGGCCCACCCGAACATCACCCTGCTGCCCGGCCGCTCGTGCATCGACCTCATCACCGGCCGGCACGAGATGCGCTATTCAGGCTCGGGCCGCGTGTGGGGCGTCTATGCGCTGGACGAGGAGAGCGGCCATGTGGAGGCCTTCACCGCCCGCGCCACCGTGCTGGCGACTGGCGGGGCGGGCCGCGTCTACCAGTTCAGCACCGCGCCGCGCGGGGCCACCGGCGATGGCATCGCCATGGCCTGGCGCGCGGGCGCGCGCGTCTCCAACATGGAGATGATGCAGTTCCACCCGACCTGCCTCTACAACCTGGAGGTCAAGAACTTCCTCATCACCGAGGCCGTGCGAGGAGAGGGCGGGCACCTCATCAATCCGCGCACCGGCAAGCGGTTCATGACTTTCTACGATCCCGAGCGCCTGGAACTCGCGCCGCGCGACGTGGTGGCTCGCGCGATCGATTCCGAGATCAAGCGCTTCGGCCTCGACTATGTGCACCTCGACATCAGCCACCAGCCCGCCGAGTTCGTGAAGGAGCACTTCCCGAACATTCACGAGAAGCTGATGGGCCTTGGCATCGACATGACGCGCGAGCCGATCCCGGTCGTGCCCGCGCAGCACTATACCTGCGGCGGCGTGCTGATCGACCTTGCCGGGCGGACCGACCTGCCCGGCCTCTATGCGGCGGGGGAATGCACCGAAAGCGGCCTCCACGGCGCCAACCGCCTCGCGTCCAACTCGCTCCTCGAATGCTTCGTCTTCGGCGAGGCGGCCGCTGCCGACATCCTCGCCAACTGGGACAGCTTCACGCCGCCCCCGCCGGTGCGCTCGTGGGACGAGAGCCGCGTCACCGATTCGGACGAGGAAGTCGTCATCAAGCAGAACTGGACCGAGATCCGCCGGTTCATGTGGAACTATGTCGGCATCGTGCGCACCACCAAGCGGCTGGAACGCGCGCACCACCGTATCCAGATGCTGAACGGCGAGATCGAGGAATATTATCGCCATTTCCGCGTCTCGACCGACCTGATCGAGCTGCGCAACCTTCTCCAGAGCGCGGAACTGATCGTCAGCAGCGCGCTGCGCCGCCACGAGAGCCGGGGGCTGCACTATACGCTGGACTATCCGGGCATCGACGCGGAGCCGATGGACACCGTGCTGGTGCCCTGAATGCACGGAGCTGGTGCGCGCGGAAAGACGCGCGCGCCTGCCATGCTGCGGGGCGCGCGCGATCCCTTGATTGCGGGTGAGGCTCAGCCGATGTTGAGCAGGCGTCCGATGAAGATCAGCGCGATCGCGCCGATCACCGAGGCGAGACAGCCCGCGCGGCTGAAGTCGCGGCTGCCGCGGCTGGTGATGAGACCGGCGAGCAGCGAGCCGCCGATGCCGAGCAGGATCGTCGCGATCCAGTTCATGTCCACCGAGCCGGGATAGAAGAAGCGCGCCAGGACGCCGATGACGAGGCCGCTGATGATGGCGCCGATGATGTTCAGCATGAGCTTTGGGAACTCCCCTGTTCAGACGAGCGCCGCTGCGCCCGCCGCCGCTCGCTACAAGCGATGAATGACGAAGGAGTTGCACCGTTTCGGTCGAGGATTGCGCCGGACCTTGAGGGTGTCTGTAGCGGGGCCAGGGCCGGAGCCAGCGTTACTGGGCGGGCAATGCAGCCGAAATGGCGCTGATCGGCGATTCGGCTCGTCGCAAGCCGGATTCGTTCCATCGGTGATTTATGTGGAAAAATTTTATCCGCCCGGGCGCGAAATTGGCACTTGCGCACCGGAAGGATTGAGGACTTTCCACGCGTCGCGCTTGCTCGTTCGCGGCTGGGCGGCCGGTTGGTCCCGTCACGGCAATCTGCGCCCCCCTCTTGAACCTGACGGCGGAAAGGGCACTATAGGTTGTGTCGTACCGGTCACGAGGCATCAACACCTAGGAAGTCCCGCCATTCGCCCTCGCGGCGGCGGCGCAGCGCCCGGAAGGTTGTGGTCCTTCGTCGCCATGGTGCGCAGACGGTCTGGCAGGGAAGTTCTGTTCTCATCTTGTTCTGGAAATGGTAGGCGAAGCTCCGAAAGCTTCCCGACTCGCTTCCAGACGGCCGACCGCTGGAGACAGCTTGGATCGCCCTCTTGGCGGTTCGATGACATTACGAGTTACGGGGGCACCGATGGATTTCAGGAACGCAAGCGATGGCCAGGTGTCTGATGCAGATGTGGATGTGGACATGACCGGTTCCACGCAGGTTGAAATGGAAGGGCTCTACGCCCCGCGCGCGTCGTCCGCGAAGGACGCGGGCTCGGACGCGGCCGCGCCTGTGGCGGACACGCCGGCACCGGTGGCAGCCGCACCCGCGAAGAAGCAGGCGCGCCTTGTCGACCGCGATTCCAAGACGATCAACGCGCGCCGCTTCGCGATCGTCACCGACGATACGCGCGATGCGCTGCTGACCGATTTCGGCAAGGAGACGCTGGACGACCGCTATCTCCTCCCCGGCGAGAAGTACCAGGATCTCTTCGCGCGCGTGGCCGATGCCTATGCGGACGACGAAGAGCACGCGCAGCGCCTCTACGACTATATCTCGAAGCTGTGGTTCATGCCCGCGACGCCCGTGCTGTCGAACGGCGGCACCGGGCGCGGCCTGCCGATCTCGTGCTACCTGAACTCGGTGGACGACAGCCTGGAAGGCATCGTCGCCACCTGGAACGAGAACGTCTGGCTCGCCAGCCGGGGCGGCGGCATCGGCACTTACTGGGGCGCGGTGCGCGGCATCGGCGAGCCGGTGGGCCTCAACGGCAAGACCAGCGGCATCATCCCCTTCGTGCGCGTGATGGATTCGCTGACCCTGGCGATCAGCCAGGGTTCGCTGCGCCGCGGTTCGGCGGCCTGCTACCTCGACATCTCGCACCCCGAGATCGAGGAGTTCCTCGAGATCCGCAAGCCGAGCGGTGACTTCAACCGCAAGGCGCTGAACCTGCACCACGGCGTGCTGCTGACCGACGAGTTCATGGAAGCCGTGCGCGACGGCGCGCAGTTCCAGCTGCGCAGCCCCAAGGACGGATCGGTGCGCAACACGGTCGATGCGCGCTCGCTGTTCCAGAAGCTCGTCGAGGTCCGCCTTGCCACGGGCGAGCCCTACATCGTCTTCTCCGACACCGTGAACCGCATGATGCCCAAGCATCACCGCGATCTGGGGCTCAAGGTCTCGACCTCGAACCTGTGCTCGGAAATCACGCTGCCCACGGGCCGCGACCACCTGGGCAACGACCGCACGGCGGTGTGCTGCCTCTCCTCGCTCAACCTGGAGACCTGGGAAGAGTGGAAGGGCGAGAAGCGCTTCGTGGAAGACGTGCTGCGCTTCCTCGACAACGTCCTGCAGGACTACATCGACCGCGCGCCCGACGAGATGGCCCGCGCCAAGTATTCCGCCGCGCGCGAGCGTTCGGTCGGCATGGGCGTCATGGGCTTCCACTCGTACCTGCAGAAGCGCGGCATCGGCTTCGAGAGCGCGATGGCCAAGGCGCTCAACCTCCAGATGTTCCAGTACATCAACCAGAAGGCGAACGAGGCCTCGATGCTGCTGGCCAAGGAGCGCGGGCCCTGCCCCGACGCTGCCGACCAGGGCGTGATGGAGCGTTTCAGCTGCAAGATGGCGATCGCGCCCACCGCGTCGATCTCGATCATCTGCGGCGGCACGTCGGCCTGCATCGAGCCGATCCCGGCCAACATCTATACCCACAAGACGCTTTCGGGCAGCTTCGTGGTGAAGAACCCGTACCTGCAGAAGCTGCTGGCCGCGAAGTCGAAGGATTCCACCAACGTGTGGAACTCGATCCTCGAGCATGGCGGTTCGGTCCAGCAGCTGGACTTCCTCTCGGCCGAGGAGAAGGCGGTCTACAAGACCAGCTTCGAGATCGACCAGCGCTGGCTGCTGGAATTCGCGGCCGACCGCACGCCCTACATCGACCAGGCGCAGTCGCTGAACCTGTTCATCCCGGCCGACGTCGACAAGTGGGACCTCATGATGCTCCACTTCCAGGCGTGGGAGCGCGGCATCAAGTCGCTCTACTACCTGCGCTCGAAGTCGGTGCAGCGCGCAGGCTTCGCGGGCGGGGTGGAAGCGGACAACACCAGCGAACTCGCCAAGTTCGAACTGGCCGCCAGCACCACCGACTACGACGAGTGCCTCGCCTGCCAGTAAGCCTGCCATATGGTTCCACCGAGAGCGGCCTTCCGGGCAACCGGGAGGCCGTTTTCGCTTTGTTGAGGACATGACGTTGCAGATGACATGCGCGAAGCGGGCAGGGCTTGCGCTCGCCGCCGCCCTTGCGGGCCTCGCCCCCGCCACCGCCGGAGCCGCCTTCTACACCGGCGACGAACTCTACCGCGTCTGCACCGCGGCCAAGGGCGACAAGGCCTATATCGAGCAGACCTACGAATGCATCGCGTATATCACCGGCGCGGTCGATGCGTTCAGCACCGCGCGGCGGGTGACCAAGGTCAGGAGCTGCATCCCCGAGGGAGTGACGATCAGCCGTCTGCGCGGCGCGACGATGGCCTTCCTGGAAGAGAACCCGAAGCTGCGCAGCGAGCCCGCCTCGGACCTGGTCTTTGCCGCCACGCGCAAGCAGTGGCCCTGTCCCAAGGCGGCGAAGAAGCGCTAGCGCGTCGGGATCCCGCCAGCACGGCCTTCAGGACGCGGGCTGCACCATGTGCACGCGGATGCGGGGGAAGACTTCTTCCAGCGGCTTCTCGTCGGGCATCACGTAGACGTAGCCGCCCTTGCGGCGGAACAGGGGAGTGATCTGCCGCCCGTAGATCGCCTTGGGGACGTTGATGCAGCCGAAAGTGATGCGGTTGTCGTCGATCGCGGGCGAGAGCATCCGCTCGCGCCGGCGCTCCTTGGGATTGCCCGAAGGGATCGTGTGGATGGCAACCGAGGTGGCGTAGTCCACCCACAGGACGCGCTGGTTGCCTGCCGCGACGCCGAACTTCGCCAGGAAGCGCCCCGCAGGCGTCGTCTTCTCCGCCGGGCCGATCTCGGACAGGTTCTTGGAGCCGATGCCGGGGCTCGCCTCGTCTCCGCTGGCGATGCCCAGGAGCACCGGCCCTTCGGCCACGGCCTTGCCCTTGGCATCGAAGACGTGGAGCCGCGCGGCCTGCTTGTCGATCACGATATAGGGGAGCGACTGGTTGTCGCCCGAGGCCGCGATCCAGTCCGCGACGAGGGCGGCCTGCGGTGAGGGCGGCGCGACCGGCTTTTCCTCCACGGCCGCCGGTGCTGCCTTGGTGCGCGCCTTCTTCGCCGCGAGCGCCGGGCCGGGCGCTGTGATCAGGGCCATTGCGGAAAAGGCCAGTGCCAGCGAGGCGGGCGCGAGAGAGGCGGGGAAACGGCGGGCAGGCCGGCGGGGCGCCGACGGGGCGGTCTTCATCGTGGTGGAGGTACTCGAAGGATGGAAGCGAAAGCGTCGGTGCGGTGGCGGCACCGACGCTGCAGCGATTGACCAGATTTCGGGCCGGGCGCCGGGTAGGGGCTGGCGGCCGGCCCTTCTCTTTCAGTCGGGTTCAGCGGCGGCTCAGTTGCGCGCGCGCTTGCGACGGCTTTCCGCCATCTGCTGCTCGACGCCGTCGACGCGGGCGTTGAGCTGGTCGAGGCGCTGGGTGTTGGTCTGCGACTGGCCCGATGCGGCCTGCGCCTCGGCCAGTGCCTGGCGCGCGGTTCCATCGGTGGTCTGCAGCTTGGTGTCGAGAGCGTCGATCCTCTGGTTCACAGTGGCGATCTCCTCGCGAACGAAGCCCTTGGTGGCGCATCCGCCAAGTCCGATGGAACCGATAAGGACGATGGCTGCGGGAGCGAGTTTCGTCAGTGCGTGCGACATTGTTTTCTCCTGGTGGGTCAATGGACCACGAGCGAACAAGCCCAGCGTTGCAGGCGGGACAATCCGTTTCGGGCCGGACGTGCCGTGGTTCAGGTGAGTAGATGCACAAGCCGCCGCGCAGGTGCTCCCGGGGCATGAGGTGCGGCTCTCCCGTCCGGGAACCGGGGCTACCGGGAGCCGTCCGGAGCCGGGGGAGCGAGGAAACGCTGCATCAGTGCGTGATAGAGCTTGTCCTTGCAGACGAACTGCGCGGTGAAATCGCCCACCAGCGCCGCTGCCACCAGCGGCATCATCAGCCCCCGGCTGGCGGTCGTCTCCGAGATGATGATCACGGCGGTGAGCGGTGCTCTCACCACGCCCGTGAAATAGGCGACCATGCCGAGCAGGACGATGGCGCCCGGCGGATAGCCGGGGAAGGCGGTACGCAGGATGTCGCCGATCCCCGCGCCGATCGACAGCGAGGGCGCGAAGATGCCGCCGGGCAGGCCCGAGACGGCCGTGGCCAGCGTGGCCGCGAACTTGGCGATGCCGAACCATGCGGGCACGTCCGCGCCTTCGATGATCCCGTGCGCGGTCTCGTAGCCGGTCCCCCAGGTGAGGCCGGTCGCGGTGCCGATTACGGCGACGATGGCCCCGCAGCCGAAGGCAAGCACGACCGGGCGCGCGCGGAGCCAGGGCAGGGGGGCGAGCGAGGAGGTCCCGCTCGCAAGCATCAGGCGGGAGAACAGGCCGCCTGCGATGCCGCCGAACAGTCCCGCGACCGGAGCGGCCACCAGCGCCTGCGTGACGTGCAGCGTCTGGCGCATGGCGCCGAAGTAGATGTAGTCTCCCGCAAGGCCCATGCTGACCATCCCGGCGATGAGCACGGCCGCCATGACCAGCAGCGCCATGCGCTGTTCGTAGGCGGCGGCCAGCTCCTCTATCGCGAAGGCGACGCCTGCCAGCGGCGTGTTGAAAGCCGCCGCCACGCCCGCCGCGCCGCCCGCGATATAGACCGACGAGCGGATCGGGATGCGCAGGATGCGGTGCATGCGCCCCATGATCGCTGCCGCAACCTGCACCGTCGGCCCCTCGCGGCCCACCGATGCGCCCACCAGCAGGCCTCCGCTCGTCAGCAGGAGCTTGGCCACGGCCGCGCGCGCCGACACCAGGGTCGACATGGCGGCTTCCGGGTTCTTCGTGGCCGCCATGACCTGCGGGATCCCCGACCCCCTGGCGAGGGGCGCCAGCCGGACCGTCAGCCACGCGATCGCCGCGAAGCCGCAGGGCGTCACGATGAGCGGCGCCCACCAGACCTGCGCGGCCATCGCGTGGAACAGCATGGTCGCCCGGTCTGCCACATCGGCGAAGAGCAGCGCCACCAGTCCCACAAGCACCGCGCCGCCCAGGATCGCCACGCGCCGCCGCCAGATCAGCGCCTCCGGCCCGTGACGGCGGATGAAGATGCGGAAACGGCGGGGCAGGAGGCGGGCCAGCTGTTTCACGAAGGACGGTCCCGATTGGCGGTGCGAGAAAAGGCGTTGTGAGCCTCATGGCCTTGCGGACGCGGCATGTCCATGACGGAAGCTCCCCCGGTGCCGCGGGGTAGTGCATCGAAAACCCCGCAGGCACGAAAAACCCCGGCCTCCCGCAAAGAGGGCCGGGGTCTCGGGTGGCGCTCCCGAAGGAGCGCTCCGATTTCGTTGGGTCAGACGGTGCCGACGCCCATCGGGACAGGCGTGCCTTCCTTCAGGTACACGCGGTTGTCCTCGATCCGGTCGACGTTATCGAACGCGACGTAGTGATGCGCGCCGTCGGTGCTGTCGGTACGGGTCAGCTTGATCTGGTCGTCCTTCACGTCATCGACCGTGCCGACGTGCTGTCCGGTGCTGGTGGTGACTTCCATGTGCTCACGGATGCGCAGCTTCTCGAACATGGTGCATTCTCCAAAAATCAGTTCGTCGGGGATATGCAGGGTCAACGGGCGGGAAGGGCGCATCGTTCCGGCATTCGTCGCGCCATGGCCACGCTTCGCGGTTATGGCCTCAATCCTCCGCCGCGAGGCCGAAGGTCGCATCGCCCCGGCCCTGCAGCAGCACCGCGTCCTCGCTCACCCCGTCGATCTGGGTGACGGCGATGAAGGGCCCGTCTTCTCCGGCGGCATGTTCGGCCAGGATCACGCGCTCGCCCTCGACGCGCGAGACGGTGCCGATCGGATCGCCATCGGGGCCGATCACCTTCATGCCCCGGCGGATGGTGCCGACGCTGGTGGCCCAGCTGCTCCGCTGGTCGGTGTCTTCGTTGGGCGATTGGGGGGAAGGGGTGGTCACGGGAATACTCCTCATCCGAAAGGGACACGCATGAACGCGTGTGTTCCATGCAGCGAGAATGCCCCGCAGGAACGGGCGGTTCCTTGGCGCGGGACGGCGGATCGCAAGGCGCTATGCGGCAGTCAGGCGCGATTCGGCGGCTGCGTGGGAACATAGCGGGACCGGCACAAGGTCTTGGGGGCAGGCGTTTTCCCCCGCCACCAGATGTGCGCGCATTCAGTTGTGCAAATAGTGATTCTCCCCCTCCCATTTGGCCCGATCTCGACTATCTCTGGTGCCTGAGCCCGAACGTGCGACGAGCCACGGCGCACGCGGGGCGATACCCGATTTCCGCTGGAAAGCGCCGTCGCCGGCCGCTCGCCGGCAGTGCCGCAGACCGAATCACCGGAGCCAGTCGTCCATGTCCCTTCTCGAAGCCCGCAAGACCTACAAGCCCTTCGAATATCCCTGGGCCTACGACTACTGGAAGATCCAGCAGCAGGTCCACTGGCTGCCCGAGGAAGTGCCGCTGGGCGAGGACTGCCGCGACTGGGTGCAGAACATCTCGGAGCATGAGCGCAACCTGCTCACGCAGATCTTCCGCTTCTTCACGCAGGCCGACGTCGAGGTGCAGGACTGCTACCACGAGAAGTATGCCCGCGTCTTCAAGCCGACCGAGATCAAGATGATGCTCACCGCCTTCTCCAACATGGAGACGGTGCACATCGCCGCCTATTCGCACCTGCTCGACACCATCGGCATGCCCGAGAGCGAATATGGCGCCTTCCTCGAATATGCCGAACTCAAGGACAAGCACGACTACCTGCAGAAGTTCGGCGTCGACAACGACGAGGACATCGCGCGCACGCTCGCCATGTTCGGCGGCTTCACCGAGGGCGTGCAGCTCTTCGCCAGCTTCGCGATGCTGATGAACTTCCCGCGCTTCAACAAGATGAAGGGCATGGGCCAGATCGTCTCGTGGTCGGTGCGCGACGAATCGCTGCACTGCGAAGGCATCATCAAGCTGTTCCACACGTTCGTGCAGGAACGCGGCTGCCTGACCAAGGCGGTGAAGGACGACATCGCCGACCAGTGCCAGACCACGATCCGGCTGGAGGACAACTTCATCGACCTCGCCTTCGAGCTGGGTCCGGTGCCGGGCATGACGCCCAAGGACATCAAGAAGTACATCCGCTACATCGCCGACTGGCGCCTGGGCCAGCTGGGCCTGAAGCCCATCTACCTGATCGACGAGCATCCGCTGCCCTGGCTGCAGCCGCTGCTGAACGGCGTGGAGCATGCGAACTTCTTCGAGACCCGCGCGACCGAATACTCCAAGGGCGCGACCCGTGGCGACTGGAACACGGTCTGGGCGAACTTCGATTCCCGCCGCAAGGTGAAGGCCAACGACGAGGGCAGCGTGGACTATGCCGCCAGCGAGCCCGGCCTGTTCGGCGAAGTCGCGGCGGAGTGATCCGGCAGGCGGCGACGGCGCGGCTTCGTGCTGCCCGTCGCCGCTTTCGCCCCGTTCGTCGACTCCGTGCCGTCGTCGACCCCTTCGCGGCAACTTCCGGTTCGCCTTCCGCATTTCTGCGTGGATAGCCGAATTCCACCGGAGACAGGCAATGAACCGCGCCTTCCTTCTTGTTGCCGCCTTTGCCGCCCTTCCGCAGATCGCCGCGGCACAGCAGACCCCCGTCATCGCCGATACGCCCGCAGCCGCGAAAGCCATGGCCGATCCCGACGTGATCACCGTGCGCAACGTGACGCGCAGCGAACTGACGCCGGGTCTCGCCATCGTCGAGGAAGGCGGGGAAACCCTTGGCACCGTGGCTAGGCTGGCGGGCAACGACGTCATCCTCAGCGCCGCGAGCAAGGGGCGCGAAGTGGAATACCGCGTGCCGATCACGCAGATCTTCGCTTATCAGCAGGACGGCGTGGACCGCTATGCGAGCCGCACTCCGCGCTCGGCCCTGAGGGCCGAGGCAGGGCCTGCCGTTGCCGTCAACGGCGCCCAGTGACCAAGGTGGAGCGGGCTGCGGCTTGCAGTCGGCGCGGAGACGCTTGCTTGACTTTGATAACCATTTAGGTTATACGCCGCAGCATCGATTGCGATCCTTGGGATCACGATCGAACAAAGCGGCGGGCCGGGAGCGTGTAGCTGACGCTTTCCCTCTCCCGGCGCGGTCGGCGCTTCGGTCGTGGACACCGGAACAGCCACAAAGGGATGCGTGGATGAAGATGAGGGTATGCCCTCAGGTAAGGTGGCATGGGATGCGAGCCCTGCCCACCGGCCCCACGCACCACACGGGCTCGGCCTTCGGGAGTTTCTCATAGCCTCTCCCGTGGCCCTCGGCGACAAAAGGTTTGAAACCGGCAACCCTTGCGTGATGCCCGCAAGGAACCCCCGCGCCGACCGCCTTGCCGTCCGCTGAACTTCTCCCCCGGCGTTATCCCGCATTCGCCAGCGGGTGATGAGGCGTGCCTCGCGCCTGTGCGCAGTTGCGCGCGGCTACGCTCGCCGCCCTTGCTCCCGCCGCGCCATCCGGGCATCGTCGCGCGCGCCACAACAGGGAGACGCCGCGATGCCCACGAACCCCACGCTCATTTTCCTGCCGATGCTCGTCGTCGTCGCGCTGACTTTCGTCGCGTTCGTGCGCATGGCGGCAGCGCGCTCGGGCGTCATCAAGACGATGGAGCCGGGCTACTACCGCGCTCACATCGGAGAGCCGGAGCCCGAGGTCGCCCGAACGGCGGTGCGCCACTACGGCAACCTGTTCGAACTGCCGACGCTGTTCTACGCGGCCTGCCTGACCGCCTTCGTGGTGGCCACTGTCACGCGGTGGACGCTCATCTTCGCCTGGGCCTATGTCGCCGCGCGGGTGGTGCAGAGCCTCATCCACGTCACCTACAACAACCCCGCCCATCGCGGCGGGGCCTTCGTCCTCAGCATGCTGTTCATGCTTGCCCTGTGGATCAACGTCGGGCTGGCGATCCTCTCCCGGGTATGATGACGCTGCAAGTGGCGCAGGCGGGGCTGGCGCTGCTGGTGCTGCTCAACCTCGCGACATTCCTGGCCTTCGCTCTCGACAAGGCCCGGGCACGGCGGCGCGGCCGGCGGATCGCTGAGGCGACGCTGCTGTGGCTGGCGCTGGCGGGCGGCACTCCCGGCGCCTATGCCGGGCGGCGCAGCTTCCGTCACAAGACGCGCAAGCAGCCCTTCGTCGGCCGCCTCCACGCCATCGCCGTGCTGCAGTTGACGGCCCTTGCGGTCGCCGCGTGGCTGCTGCTGCGCTAGCGACGGCTTCCCGCCGGAGGGCTCAGCCGACCTCGCTCCCGCCCCCGTCACGCGGAGCAGGCGCGGCGCGTTCGCGGGCCTTGATGCCGCGGATCTGCGCAAGGTCGCCTTCGAGCACGGCAAGCGCGTCGCGCTCCCGTTCGCTCAGCCCCTCCCGGTCGAAGTGGCGCATCAGCACTTCCAGCGCGTCGCCGATCCGGCCCAGCTGCCTGCCATAGCTTCCCACCTCGTCGAGGATCGCGCGCTCGATCTCGGGGTGGCGGGTCTCGCCGATGTTGACGTTGACGAGGCCAAGCTGCGAGCCTTCGAACGTCCAGGTCCAGGCGTTGATCGCCTGCCACAGCTTCTCGGGCGCGAGGCTGAACTGGAAGGGAGGGAGCGGCATCTGTGCCATGGTGCTCACCGGGCCCTTGCGAAGGGATTGCCGTAGACGGTGTAGGCGAGCCAGGTGAAATCGCTTTCGCCCTGGCATGCGACCCGCCCGGCCTTCACCGCGTCCACCAGCCGGTCCCCCGCCAGCAGCCGCGTATAGAACGTCTCGGCGAACGTGCGCGCCAGCGTATCGCCCACCGACCACAGCGCGCCCACGAAGACCGCCGCGCCGCCTTCCGTCACCGGCCTTAGGAAAGCGTCGGCAAAGCCTGATACTCCCGAAATTCCCTCGCCCGCGCGCCCGGTCTGGCAGGCGTTGACGAAGACCATGCCGCTCGGTTCGCTCCCCCGCTCGTGGAACAGCGCGCGCCGCTTCACCGCGCTGGAGGAGAGCAGGTCCTCGGCGATGGTGCCCTTGTCCGTCACTTCGCCCGAGAGCACGAGGTCCGAGTTCAGCACCGCCATCTGCTGCGCCTCGCCGTGGCAGGCGAAGTGGAGCAGGTCGCACTCGGCCGCGTTGCGCGCAAGGAAGCGGCCCACGCTTTCGCTCTGCCCCTCGCCTTCGAAGCGTTCCACCGCCGCAGCCTTGCCTTCGAACAGCTGGGCCAGCATGTCGCGCTCCTGCGTGGCCTGGGGCAGCCTGTCCTCAACGTTGAGATAGTCCGGGATGACGTAGCGCACCCGGTCGGGCCGCAAGTGCAGGGTATCGGCGGGCCACACCGCGTTGTACATCCAGCGCACCAGGCCCCATTCGGCGAGGAAACCGCGGTTCTCCCGTCCGCCGCCCGCCGGATCGTCGATATAGAGCAGCTCCCAGGGCATGTACGGACTGTCGGCGATGACCTGGATGGCATCGATCCGGTCGCGGTGCTCCCACAAGGCGTGGCGCACGTCCTGCGGCACCAGCTGGTTGGTCGCGTCGATGGCGAACTCGGTGATGCGCGCGAGGAACAGGCGGTACTCGGTGCGGCTTTGGCGGTAGGCGGCGTCGAGCTTGCCGAGGAACTGGCCGACGAAGCTTTCCATGCTGAAGCTGGCGGGCAGCACCTTGTCCCAGGTCTCCGCCAGGCCACGCCCCGAAAGGTCGTAGCGGATCAGCAGCGAGCCGTCCTGCTGGCGCAGCTCGTAGATCCGCAAGGTGGCGGCATTGCCGGCGGCGGCGCGGTCGGGCACGGCGGCGACCCGCGCGCAGACCTTGTCGCCGCTTCCGGCCAGGAACACCGGTTCGAGCAGCAGCGAGGCCAGCGGCAGTCCGTCCTGCTGGATCTCCACCTGCACCCGCGCAAGCCCCGGCGCGAAGCCCTCGACCTGGAAGCGCAGACCGGCAGCGTCGTCGGGCACGGAGACGTGCTTTACCGCCGCGCCCACTACTGCGCAGTTGGCGAGCCCCGTCACTGTGACGGCGATCGGCTGCGAGGGGGAGACGGCGATGGGCGACATCGTCGCGCCGGCGTGCGGCCCCTCGGCGACGATCCTCTCGCGCGAGACGGTGACGAACAGCGGAACGGGCCTTGCGACGACGGGAGCCGAGTCCATCTCGGCCGCGAAGAAGCAGGCGGCGGCGGGAACCGGCAGGGCCGGCGGAAGCGTGGCGTGTGGCGATGCGGTCGCATGCGGCGGCGTGACGCTTTCGACGGCGGCGGCGGCGGTCTCGATGCCGTCGCCCAGCATGTCGGCGCCCGGCAAATCGGGAAACGCCCGGAACATCATGCCCCCGTCCGAAGGCACGGCGGGAAACGGCTCGGGGGGAGCCGAGCGGCTGCGCCTCCGCTCGCCCGGCGAGGCCTTTGGAGGCGAGGGCTTGGACGGCGCGGGGGATGGTGGTGCCACCGCTGCCGGGAGCATCGCGGCGCCGGGCGCTATCGCCGGTTCCCCGGGAGGCGGCGGCCCGGGCAGAGCGGCGGCCCGGCGTTCGTCCCCGAGCAGCCAGTCGTGCAGGGCCTCGGCGACGGAAGGCACCGCGAAGTAGATCACGTGGTAGACCGCGTCTTCCAGCGGCATCTCGCGCAGCAGCGGGAAGGAAGGCGCCTCGGCAGCGTCGCCGAAATCGGTCATGGAAGCGGTGTCGACGACAAGGTCGTTGGCCTCGTCGCGAAAGAAGCGGTCGACGACCCGGTCGCCCACGAATAGGGCGAGCTTGCCCGCGATCCCGGTGGCAGCCCCGCGTGCGGGCTCGAAGTTGGACGCGACCACGTGCACCGGCCCGGCGGTCCCCAGCGCGTCGGCGCGGGCGAGCCGGCGGATCGTCTCGCTGCCGGGCCGCATCGCGGCAAGGCCGGGGACGCGCCCTTCCTCGACGCCGACGAGAGGCATCGCCTTGACGAAGCCTGCCACGAACTTGATCGCCTGCTGCGTCACCATGCCCACGAGCGGCGCGGTCGCGGCGCCCAGCAGCGTGGTGCCGGCCATCAGGATGCTGGTGTAGAGGTCCACCAGGGTGCGCCAGTTCGCAGGCTCGGCAAGGTGCGTGCCGGCATTGGTGCAGCCCACGAAGACGAGCTTGCCGAAACGCAGCCGCTCCCCCAGCCGCGCGACGGTGCTGCGCAGGACAAGCCCGCCCCGGCTGAAGGCGACCGCATCCACCTCAGTCCCGTCCGGGAGGAAGGCCAGCGCCTGTTCGAACAGGGCGGCGTTGGCTTCCGGATCGACGGCAAGGGTGCGGTGGTCCACCCCCAGCACGAGATCGTAGCGAAGGCGCGCCTGTTCGAGGAAGCTGCGCCCGGCAGGCGTCGCTTCCAGCGCGCCGAAGCTGCCGCGCACGCTGGAGAACGTGCCGTGGACGAACAGCAGGACGCGGGCAGGCCGGTCCAACCCTTCGATCCGCGCGCGGGCCGGGGCCGGAGCAGGCGCGGCGCCTGCCACCCAGCCAACCGCAGGGCCGTCCATCGCCACCAGCCCTTCGACGAGGTCGCCTTCGATCCGTGCGACGGCAAGGTCGATCGCCTGCGCGGCGACGAAGCGGGCGACGCGGATGCGCACCGGTTCGATCAGCCGGTCGACGATGGCGCTGCCCAGCCCGCGCCTTTCGGAGGCGGCGGGGCTTTCGCCGGGGGGCGCGAGGGTGAACGTGAGCGTCTCCTGCCCGGCGCCGCCGCGGGTCCGCCGCAGCGCGTCCGAGGCCGCAATCTCGGGAGTGGCGGAATGAAGCTCGTCCGGGAAAACCCAGTGGAAGACGCCGTCCTCGCCCTCGACCAGGACGAGTGCCGATTCGCCCGGGGCGACGTCCACCTCGACGCGGGGGCTCTCCACCTGCGGCGAAGGCGCGCGGCGCTCGTGCCGGCTGGCGGGCGCAGGCGGCGCGGGAACGGCGGGCGGGGCCACGACGAGGTCGGCCACGACGTCCATCCCGGCCTGGGCAAGAGCACCGTCAAGGACGGCCTCCGCCTCGCCGCCAGCCCCGCCCCCGGCTCTCGATCGTCGCAGGGCAGCGGGCGCCGCCTCCACTTCGATCACACCGACAAGACGCACTCCCGTGGCAGGTGTCTGAACCATGGCGGTATCCCCCATGCGCCGGACTCGGCCGGCGGGTTGCTCATCGCAAGCAGGGAGAATGCCTCAATCGCGGCGACTTGTTCATGACGTTTGCCGTCATTGCGGACCGTCGCGCGGTTTTGGAGCGGTGCCTCAGGCCGCCGTCAGGAACAGGCCCGCAAGCGCGGCGCTCATCAGGTTGGAAAGGCTTCCGGCCGCCAGCGCGCGAATGCCCAGCCGGGCGATGATCGGGCGCTGGTTGGGGGCAAGGCCACCAGTCACCGCCATCTGGATCGCGATCGAGGAAAAGTTGGCGAAGCCGCAGAGCGCGAAGGTCACCACCGCCACCGTGCGCGGCGACAGGCCGGCATCCTTGCCCAGTTCGATGAACGAGACGAACTCGTTCAGCACGATCTTGGTGCCGAACAGCCCACCCGCGTGCATCGCCTCGGTCCAGTCGGGCGTGGCGAGAAGATAGAAGATCGGCGCGAAAACGTAGCCGAGCAGCGACTGGAAAGTGACACCGCCAAAGCCGAAAAGGCCTGCCGCCCAGCCGACGAAGCCGTTCGCCAGCGCGATCAGGGCGACGAAGGCCAGCACCATCGCACCCACCGCGACGGCAAGCTTCACGCCCGTCTGCGCGCCCTGCGAGGCGGCCATGATGATGTTGGCGGGCTTTTCCTCGTCATGCTCCACCGCCTCGGGCTCGTCGACGTGGACGCCGGGCTGGTGAGTCACGTCCGCCCGGTTGAGCGCGGCGGCAGCGAGGCCGGCGGGGGGCAGGGCGCTTTCGTGCACGTCGAGATCGGCCGAGGCCGCGCCCGGGCGCGGGTCGGGCATGATCATCTTGGCCATGAAGATACCCCCCGGCGCCGACATGAACGCGGCGGCGACGAGATAGTCGATGCGGATACCCATCGAGGCATAGGCGGCCAGGATCGTCCCCGCGACGCCCGCAAGGCCCACCGTCATCACGCAGAACAGCTGCGAGGGGTTGAGCGAGGCGAGGTAGGGGCGGATCACCAGCGGCGCCTCGCTCTGCCCCACGAAGATGTTCGAGGCCGCGCACAGGCTTTCCACCTTGGAGATGCCGGTCACCTTCTCCAGCGCGCCGCCCAGCCAGCGCACGACCAGCGGCATGATGCGCAGGTAGTACAGGATCGAGATCAGCGAGGCGAAGAAGATGATCACGGGCAGCGCCGCGATCGCGAAGCTGGTGCCGCCGATCTCGGGCGAGGCGAGCGGGCCGAACAGGAAGTCCACCCCGGCATGGGCATAGCCCAGCAGGCTCTCCACGCCCGAAGCCGCGCCGCGCAGTATGCGGTTGCCCACCGGCACGTAGAGCACCAGCGCGGCGAGACCGGCCTGCAGGGCGAAGGCCGCGCCCACCACGCGCAGGCGAATGGCCTTGCGGTCGGTGGAAAGCAGGAAGGCTGCCGCCATGATGAGAACGATGCCGATCAGGCTATAGGCGACATGCATCGAGGCGCGGGGCTCCGGAAGGAAAACGTTGAGAACAGCCCCCGACCCTACCGGCGCAGGCGCGGGACGACTAGTGCAATCGTGCGTTCGCCGCTAGAGGGCTTGGATGCAGCCCCAGAATCGCTCCATCCCTTCCGCGCTCTTCCTGTTTTCACTGATCTACGGCGGAATGGTCACGCTGGGAGGCGTGCTGGGGACCAAGCAGGTGGCGCTGGGGCCGCTCGCGGTGGAAGCGGGCATCTTCCCATTCCTGACGCTGGTGGCGATATCGAGCGGCATCGCCGAACTCTATGGCAAGGATACCGCCAACCGCCTGGCGCGCTTCGGACTGATACCGCTGGCGATGGCGATCGGCCTCACTTTCTTCGTGCTTCGCCTGCCCACCGATCCGGGCATGTACGAACCGGCCAAGGACGCCTTCCCGATCGTGCTGTCGCAGTCGGGGCGGATGATGGCGGCGGGGATCTGCGCCTATGCGGTGTCGCTCACGCTCAACATCTGGATCTTCTCGCGCCTCGCCCGCGCGACGGGGCGCTTCGCCGGGCTGCGCGGCTTCATCGCCGCCGCCCTTTCGCAGGTGGTCGATACCGCGATCTTCATCACCATCTCGTTCTATGGCGAGCGGGAGATCGGCACGATCCTTCTGGGACAGGCGCTGGCCAAGGTCGTCCTTTCCGCCTTCGTGGTGCCGGTGGTGATCTGGCTGGTGGTGAAGCTGGGCCGCAAGCTCGACGCCTGAGCGGCTGACGGCCTTAGCGGCTCACAGGCTGACGGGTAGACGGGCGGGGCGAAGCGGCCGCGCGCAAAATCGTCCGAAAACGGGTTCAAAAATGCGTGCACGCGCGTAAAGCGCGTTGCATGTCGAATCCCCACCACCCCTCGCTGCTGGCCAAGGCCGAAACCCTCGTCGATGCGCTGCCCTACATGCAGCGATATGCCGGGCGGACCTTCGTCGTGAAGTACGGCGGCCACGCCATGGGCAATCCCGAAAAGGCGGTAGACTTCGCCGAGGACGTGGTGCTGCTGAAAGCGGTGGGCATCAACGTGGTGGTCGTTCACGGCGGCGGCCCGCAGATCGGCGCGATGCTCAAGAAGGTCGGGGTCGAGAGCCGGTTCGTCGATGGCCTGCGCGTGACCGACAAGGCTACCGCGCAAGTGGCCGAGATGGTCCTGTGCGGTGCGATCAACAAGGAGATCGTGAGCTGGATCGCCAAGGCCGGCGGCAAGGCGATGGGAGTCTCCGGCAAGGACGGCGGCATGGTCACCGCCCGCAAGGTGGAACGCACCCGCAAGGACCCGGACAGCCTGATCGAGCAGGTCGTCGACCTCGGCTTCGTGGGCGAGCCCGAGACGATCGACACCAGCGTCATCGAGACGATCTCGGGCGCGGGAATGATCCCGGTCATCGCTCCGATCGCGGCCGGGGCCGACGGCGAGACCTACAACGTCAACGCCGATACGATGGCCGGCGCCATCGCCGCCGCGCTCGGCGCCTCGCGCCTGTTCCTGCTGACCGACGTCGCCGGTGTGCTCGACAAGCAGGGCCAGCTGCTCACCGACCTGACTCCTTCGGCGATCGAGGGGCTGAAGGAAGACGGCACGATCTCGGGCGGGATGATCCCCAAGCTGGAAACCTGCATCCATGCGGTGGAAGCAGGCTGCGAAGCGGCGGTCGTGCTTGACGGGCGGGTATCGCATGCCATGTTGCTGGAAATTTTCACGCAGGAAGGTGCCGGCACGCTGATCCGGGCGGGTTGAGACTTCCTCCACGGCCAGGCGTTCCTCGGGAGGGGGAAGTCCTGCGAACCGAAAGGCACTTGAAGGCAATGCGCATCACCACAGCACTCGCAACCCTGCTCTCGGGCCCGGCGCTGTTGCTGCTCGCCGCCTGCGACAAGGCGGCGGACGCGCCCTCCGCTGCCGCAAGTGCCAGCATGGACGCCGCTTCCGATGCCAGCGGCGCGGTGGTAGACGATGTCGCCGATGTCGCCGCCACCGACGGAGCGCCTTCGGTCGATGGCGCCGTCGCCAGCACGCTCGACATGGGCGCCCTGGCCGAGCGCCGCGATCCCGAGCGGCTGGTGCGCTACTATGTCAGCGCGGTGCGAGTGAAGGACTGGGCCAGCGCCGCCCGGGCGTGGAGCCTCGACGCGCAGATGACGCCCGCCAAGCTCGAGGCCTCGCTGGGCGGCGATGCGGGCGCGAAGCTTGCCGTCGGCAAGGGCGACGTCGAAGGCGCGGCGGGCTCGCTCTACTACGAGGCGCCGCTGGTGGTCGATTTCGGCGGCGGCCAGCCCTCGAAGCGCGGCACCATCGTGCTTCGCCGCGTCAACGATGTGCCCGGAGCCAGCGAGGAGCAGCTTAACTGGCGGATCGAGCGGACCTCCACGCTGACGCAGTGATCGGCTAGCGTAAGCGATCCGCCGGGGATCGTCGCGGCTCCCAATGCATCGCCGGTTCCGATCAATTGCCGGTGGACGCGCCCTTGCCCCGGCGCGGTCTGCTCGGCTATCAGCGAGCGGTAAGGCGCGCGTCCCCCGCGCATCCAAAGGAGCCGGCGTTGCTGTTCTTGACCCTTTATCAGATCGTCGATTACCTCATCAACATCATCGTCTTCGTGGTGATCGTGCAGTTCGTGCTGGGGCTGCTGATCGCGTTCAACGTGGTCAACATGCACAACCAGTTCGTCTCGGCGGTCTACACGGCGCTGAACGCGATCTTGGAGCCGATGCTGCGGCCGATCCGGCGCATCATGCCCAACACCGGCGCGATCGACTTCTCGCCGATGGTGCTGATCATCGGGCTCACCATCCTGCAGATCATCCTGGCCAACCTTGCAAGGGCCTACGCCTGATGACCACCGCCTCGATCATCGACGGCAAGGCCTTCGCAGAAACGCTGCGCGCCCGTGTCGCCGATGCCGCCGCCAGCTTTGCGCAGCAGGCCGGACGCAACGCGGGTCTCGCGGTGGTCCTCGTCGGGGAAGACCCGGCGAGCCAGGTCTACGTGCGCAACAAGGGCCGCCAGACGCTGGCCTGCGGCATGGAAAGCTTCGAGCACAAGCTGCCCGCCGATGCGCCCGAGGCCGACCTGCTGGCCCTGGTGGAGCAGCTGAACGGCGATCCGGCGGTCGACGGCATCCTCGTCCAGCTGCCGCTGCCCCGCCACATGGACGAGGCGAAGGTCATCGCCGCGCTCAACCCCGACAAGGACGTCGACGGCTTCCACGTGGTGAACGTCGGCCGTCTTGCCACCGGCGCGCCGGGGTTCGTGCCCTGCACGCCGCTGGGCTGCGTGATGCTGCTGAAGGATCAGCTGGGCTCGCTCTCGGGCCTCGATGCGGTGGTGATCGGGCGATCGAACATCGTCGGAAAGCCCATGGCGCAGCTGCTGCTGGCGGAAAGCTGCACGGTGACCGTGGCGCACAGCCGCACCCGCGACCTTGCCGATGTGGTGCGCCGCGCCGACATCGTCGTCGCCGCGGTCGGCCGCCCGGAAATGGTCAGGGGTGACTGGCTGAAGCCCGGCGCCACGGTGATCGACGTGGGCATCAACCGCGTCCCCGCGGCCGAGGACGGCAAGAGCAGGCTGGTGGGCGATGTCGATTTCGCTTCGGCCAGCGCGGTCGCGGGCGCGATCACGCCGGTGCCGGGCGGCGTGGGGCCGATGACCATCGCGGTGCTCCTGCGCAACACGATCGTCGCTGCGCATCGCAACATGGGGCTCGCGCTCGACGAGACCCTCCTGTGAGGCCGGCCGCGCCGGGCCGGGCGCGCGCGTTCGTATTCGCAGCGGTGCTGGGCCTTGGCGCGGTGGCGATGGCCGGGCACGGCGATGCGCGTCCGCGCGGCTATCGCGGACCGCCCGGGCATGGCACCGCCAATCCCAGCGCGCTTGTCGCCGCCGAGATCGCCTTCGCCCGCATGGCGCGCGAAAAGGGGCAGTGGAGCGCCTTTCGCGAGTATGCGGACGAGGATGCGACGATGTTCGTGCCCGAGGCCGTGCGCGCCCGGGACTGGCTCAAGGGGCGCGACGATCCGCCCGCGCCCGTGCAGTGGCAGGCGCACCAGGTCTGGATGAGCTGCGACGGCACGCTGGGCGTCACCAGGGGCGCGTGGCAGCGCCCGGATGGCTCCACCGGCTATTTCACCACCATCTGGAAGCGCCAGAAGAAAGGCGATTTCCGCTGGGTGCTCGACCAGGGAGACACCCTCGCGCAGCCGCTTGCCGAGCCGGACATGCTCTCGGCCTCCGTGGCCGACTGCCAGCGCGGCGTGCGCGGCGTGGAGCCGGACGGCACGATCGTGGTGGAGGAGCAGTCCGCCTCGCGCGCGAAGGGCTCGGGCCGTTCGGCGGACGGTACGCTGACGTGGAAATACGCCGTCGCGCCGGACCGCTCGCGCACGATCTCGGTGTCGATGCGCAAGGACGGCGGGATGCGCGAAGTGCTGGCGCTTAGCGTGGCGGCACCCGTTGCGGCGCCCCGGGCGGGCGACGGCGGGGCCGGGGGGCAATAGAATGTACGAACTTTTCATCAGCGCCTTCATCACGCTTTTCGTGGTGATCGATCCGCCCGGCTGCGCGCCCATCTATGCCGGGCTCTCGGCCGGGGCGAGCCGCAGGCAGGCGGTCTCGATGGCGGCGCGCGCCTGCATCATCGCCACTCTCATCCTCGTCGTCTTCGGCCTGTTCGGCGAACGCCTGCTCGGCGCGCTTCATATCGAACTCGACGCCTTCCGCATCGCGGGCGGCATCATGCTCTTCATGATCGCGGTCGACATGGTGTTCGAGAAGCGCACCCAGCGCCGCGAGGAGCGGGCCGAGAAGGTCAAGGCTCACAACGCCGACACGCACGAGGTGGAGGACGTCTCCGTCTTCCCGATGGCGATGCCGATGCTGGCGGGCCCCGGCTCCATCGCGACGATGATGCTGCTGACCTCGCGCGCGCGGGGCGATGTGCAGACCGCCGTGATCCTGGGCGCGATGCTGGCGGTGATGGCGCTGAGCTTCGCCGCGCTCGCTGCCGCCGGGCCGCTGATGCGCGTGCTGGGCGACAAGGTGGAGGCGGTGATCACGCGCCTTCTCGGCGTCCTGCTGGCGGCCCTGGCGGCGCAGTACGTCATCGACGGGATCAAGGCCTCGCTGCTGTCGTGATCGCCGGGCCGCAGGTCATGGCGACCGGCGCGGTCTACCTCGCGGCGGCGCTGGCGGAGATCGGCGGCTGCTTCGCCTTCTGGGCCTGGCTGCGGCTGTCGAAGAGCGGGTGGTGGCTGGTCCCGGGCTGCGCCTCGCTGGTGCTTTTCGCATGGCTGCTGACGCTGGTGGATACCTCTCAGGCGGGCCGCGCCTACGCGGCTTACGGCGGCATCTACATCACCGCGGCGTTGGCGTGGCTGTGGCTGGCCGAAGGCGTGCGGCCGGACCGCTGGGACCTGCTCGGCGCTGCGCTGTGCCTTGCGGGAGCGGGCGTGATCCTGCTGGCGCCGCACCGCTCCTGACGCCGCCCGCCGTTCTCGACGGGGTGGAGCGACGCGCCCTTACTGCAGGGTGGCGCCCTCGTCGTCGTCGTCGCGGGTGCGCCCGAAGAACTGCATGAGCTGGACGAGCAGCTCGCACCGCGCGACCAGGCCCGGCGCTTCGAGCAGGGCCTGCTTGGCTGCGGGATCGAACGGCGCGATCTGCGAAACGCCGTTGATGAGCGAAACATCGTCGAGCCGCCCCACCTGATCCCAGTCCACCACATGGCCTTGCGCCTCGGCGAAGCGCCGCGCTTCGCGCTCGAAGCTGGCGCGTTCGATCGGGGCGAGCACGGCGCTCTCGTCCTCGGGAAGGAGTTCGGCCTCGACCTGGCGGAACGGCGTCGTCACATCGAGTTCGCGCAAGGTTCGAAAGCGTGACAGGCCCGAAAGGACGATGTTGAAGCGCCCGTCCTCGAGCGCCTCGACATCGCCGATGCGCCCGACGCAGCCCACGCTGTAGAGCGGCGCGCCCTCGGCCGGGCGCTGGGGCTGGATCATGCCGATCCGCCGGTCCCGGGCCAGTGCATCGCTCACCATCGCCCGGTAGCGCGGCTCGAAGATGTGCAGCGGAAGCTGCAGCCCGGGATACAGAACCGCGCCCGTCAGCGGGAAGATGGTGATCCGCGTCAAGACGTCAGCCGAACAGGATCGTCGAAAGCTTGCGGCGGGTGGCCGAAACCCAGGGATCTTCCAGTCCCACGGCCTCGAAGATCTGCAGCAGCTTGGCGCGGGCGGCGCCCTCGTTCCACTCGCGGTCGGAGGCGACCATGCGCAGCAGCGTGTCGGCGGCGGCATCGCGCTCACCGGCGGCGAAGGCGGCGCCGGCGAACGCGAACTGCGCGTCCATGTCGGCCGGGCGCTCGGCAGCGGCGGCGCGAAGGGCGGCGAGTTCGCTGTCCTCGGGCCGGTCCTGCGCAAGCGAGAGGGCATTGCGCGCCCGCTCGACCTGCGGATCGGTGCTGAGCGGCTCGCCCAGCGAATCGAGCACCTGCGCCGCTTCCTCGAGCCGACCGGCGGCGATGAAGGCGCGCACGAGACCGGCGATGACCTCGCCGTTGTCAGGCGCGATCTCGAGGATCTGCATGAAGATGCTGGCGGCGCGCTCGCCATCCCCTGCGGCCAGCGCTTCCTCTCCCATGGCGATCAGCGGAGCGAGGTCCACTTCCGGCTCGGCGCCGCCCGGCTGCACGGGAAGCTTCGCCAGCAGCTGGTCGAGCATACCCTTGATCTGCGATTCGCTGCGGGCGCTGGTAAGGTCGGCAACGGGCTGGCCCTGGAAGATCGCGTAGACGGTCGGGATGGAGCGGACCTGGAACTGGGAGGCGATGAACTGCTCTTCGTCCACGTTGACCTTGGCAAGGACCACGCCCTTGTCCGCGTATTCGGCGGCAACCTTTTCCAGCACCGGCGTCAGCGCCTTGCAGGGGCCGCACCATTCGGCCCAGAAATCGAGGATCACCAGCTGGGTCATCGAAGGCTCGGCCACTGCCTTGCGGAACCGATCCACTGCCTTCTGCTCGTCGAGGTTGAGACCCATGCTGGCCAAGGTACGTGCTCCCATAAGCTGTTGCGCCGCGCCTTGCGCGGGGCGGATCGGCCATAGATCGGCCCTCCACGCCGATTTGTGAAGGGCGAATGCGCCGTTTCGGTCTCTTGCGGCCGTTCGCAGGCGTGCGTGAAAGATTTCTTTCAGTTCCCTCTTGCGGGCCCTGCCAACCGCTGCTAGTGGCGCGCCTCCACACCGGAACGGCCTAGTTGCCACCCGGTCTGAAGCGCCAGAGCGGGCGTAGCTCAGTGGTAGAGCACAACCTTGCCAAGGTTGGGGTCGAGGGTTCGAATCCCTTCGCCCGCTCCAGTTTCCCTCCTCCATCGTCGATCGCAATGGCTTGCTGCGCAAGCGCACCGTTGTGTCTGCTGCACTGCGGCATGATAGTGCGGCCATGCAGAACCTCTTCCGAATCGGCTTCTGGCTCGCGCTCGCTTTCGCTGTCGTCATGGCGGTGCTGCCTCATCCCCCGCAGCTTCCCGGCGCGCCGGGCGACAAGGTGCAGCACATCCTCGCCTTCGCCACGCTCGCAGTGCTGGCCGCGCTCGGATACCCGCGCGTCCCGAAGCTGAAGATCGGCCTCGGCCTCGTGCTGGTGGGCGCCGGGATCGAGGTGGTGCAGATGGTGCCCATGCTCCACCGCGACGCGCAAGTGTCGGACCTGGTGGCCGACAGCCTCGCGATCCTGCTCGTGCTTGCGCTCGTGCGGCTTGCTTTCGGCATGCGCCGCAGGGCCGGGTGACAGGCGCGGGAAGGGCCACGGGAAGCGCGCGCGGGAGATTGCGTTTCTCCCTCTTGCGGTCCCTCCAAAGCGCTGCTAGTGGCCCCTCCACCCGGACGGAGACGCCATTCGCGTCACTCCGGTTCAACGCCAGAGCGGGCGTAGCTCAGTGGTAGAGCACAACCTTGCCAAGGTTGGGGTCGAGGGTTCGAATCCCTTCGCCCGCTCCAGCGATCCTCCCTCCATATCGCGCATGAAGCGTCTGGATGCGCCCGCAGCTGCGCCCCGGACGGCCTGGCAGCACGGGGGCGGTTAGCCTCGGGCGCTGCACGCCGCCTTTCAGTCTCCCGCCACCGTCATGCCATCCACGCGCACCGTGGGCACGTTGATCGCGCGGTACCATTCCAGATCGTCGGCCGCGGTCATGCGCGCGAACATCGCCAGCAGGTTGCCGGCGATGGTGAACTCAGCGACGGGACCGGCCAGTTCGCCGCCGACGATGCGGAAGCCCGCCGCGCCCCGGCTGTAATCGCCGGTGACGCCGTTCACGCCCTGGCCGATGAGTTCGGTGACGTAGACGCCGTGGGCAATGTCGGCGATCAGCTGCGCCGGGGAAAGCGCGCCCGGTGCAAGGTGGACGTTGCCCACCGAGACGCCCGGGGCGCCGCCGCCGTTGCGGGTCGCATGGCCGGTAGGGGCAAGGCCCAACTGGCGTGCGGACGCCGAATCGAGCAGCCATCCGGTGAGGCGCCCGTCCTCGACGAGGTTGCGCGGCGTGGTCGCCAGCCCCTCGCCGTCAAACGGGCGGGCGCGCAGGCCGCGCGGCGCGTGCGGATTGTCGACGATCAGCGTGCCGGGAGCGAAGATCTGCTCTCCCAGCCTGTCGAGCAGGAAGCTGGAGCGCCGCGCGATGGCGCTGCCCGAGATCGCGCCGAGCAAGTGGCCGACGAGCGAGCTGGACACGCGCGGATCGAAGACGACCGGCATCGGCCCGCTCTTCATCCGGCCCGAATCGAGCTTGGCGACTGTGCGCGTGCCGGCAAGGCGGCCGATCTCGGCGGGAGAGGGCAGGTCCTCGCCGTGGTGAGCGGTGCGCCAGGCATTGTCGCGCTGCTTGCCCGCTCCGTCTCCGCCAACGACCGAGGCGCTGACCGAATGGTTGGTCGAACCGTAAGCCCCCGAAAAGCCATGGCTGGTCGCCAAAGCGAACACACCAACGCCCGCACTGGCGGTCGCGCCGTCGGAATTGGTGACGCCCGGCACCGAACGCGCCGCGTCCTCGGCTTCCTCTGCCATGGCGCGCAGGGCCGAAGGGCTGGGCTCGGCAGGATCCACCAGGTCCAGCTCGGGCCAGGGGCCGCGTGCCAGCATGTCCTGCGGCGCGAGGCCGGCATAGGCGTCCTCGGGCGCGAGCCGGGCCATCGCGATGGCACGCTCTGCCAATTCGTCCAGAGCAGCGGGAGAGAGGTCGGACGAGCCGATGCTGGCGGAACGGGTGCCCGCGAAGACGCGCAGGGCGATGTGCTCGCCCTCGGATCGCTCCACATCCTCGAGCTTGCCGAGGCGGACCTGGATGCCTTCGGAGGAACTGGCGCCGTAGACAGCGTCTGCCGCGTCCGCTCCGGCGCGCCGGGCGCGCTCCACGAGGTCGAGCGCGCGGTCCCTGGCCTGATCCGGTGTGAGCATCGTGCCTTATAACTCCCGAGCGGCGAAATTGCGTCGGCCCGCCCTAGTCGCCGCGAGGGCGCAGGGCAAACGGGACTTGCTGCCGGGAAAAAGGCGTGGCGGCTACTCGAAGGCGAGAGCCAGGGCCTTGAACAGGCCGGTCAGCGCGAACGGAAGGCCGATCGCCAGCGCCCAGAGGGCCAGGCGATCGCGCCGGTAATAGCGGGCGAGGGCGGGATCATGGGCCTGCTCGTCGTCGAGCCGGTTCCACCGCGCCTCGAAGCGGCGACAGGCAGGGATGATCGCGACCACCAGCATGACGAGCGCGAAGTAAGGCAGCAACGAGCCGTGGCCGGCCTTGAGAGCGCCCACGGTCACGAAGATCTGCAGCGCAGTGTAGACCAGCAGGGCGTAGGCGATGTGGTCGCTCATCTTGCGGCGCCAGTCGATCACCGATGCGCGAGCGTCATCGCTGCCCCGGTCCAGCGAAGCCGGGGCCGCAGGCGTGCCCAGCGGCGCGGCGTTCGTGGAACCCAGCGCCGGCTGATGCGCTGCATGATCGGAAATCCTGTCCATCCAGGGCAACTCCCCATCTTTTTTCAGAGTACATCATCGAATGTCGGTCAGATCAAGCTCGGTTCCCTTTCGGGCAAGCGCGAACGGCAGTGCGTGCCGCTTCGGCGGCAGGTATGCACGAAACCTGCCAAGTGGTCGCACTAAGCGGAAATGCCGTCTTGCCGTGGCGCCCTGCGCTGCGTTAAGTCCTGCGCGATGACTGCAAGCACCGATCTCACGCAGAACCCCGGCAGCGCAGCGGCGGAAACGCACGCTGTCGAAGGGGGCGCCATCGACGCCGAACTCCTGAGGGAGAACGGCGGCCTCGAGGTCATTTCGATCGCCAAGAGCTACGACAAGCGGGCGGTCCTGACGGACATCTCGCTGTCCGTCGCCAAGGGCGAGGTGCTGGGCCTGCTGGGGCCGAACGGCGCCGGCAAGACGACCTGCTTCTATTCGATCATGGGGCTGGTGCGCCCGGACTCGGGCCGCATCCTGATGGACGGCGTCGACGTGACCCGGCTGCCGATGTACCGCCGCGCCATCCTGGGGCTCGGTTACCTGCCGCAGGAAACCTCGATCTTCCGCGGCCTCACGGTCGAGCAGAACATCGCCGCCGTGCTCGAACTCAACGAACCGGACCGCGACGTGCGGCAGGGCGAGCTTGACCGCCTTCTCGACGAATTCGGCCTCACCCGCCTGCGCGGCAGCCCGGCCATGGCGCTTTCCGGCGGCGAGCGTCGCCGGTGCGAAATCGCGCGCGCACTGGCCGCCAAGCCCTCGATCATGCTTCTGGACGAACCGTTCGCAGGCATCGATCCGCTTTCGATCTCGGACATCCGCGATCTCGTGCGCGACCTGAAGACGCGCGGCATCGGCGTGCTCATCACCGACCACAACGTGCGCGAGACGCTCGACATCGTCGACCGGGCCTGCATCATCTATGGCGGCCAGGTGCTGTTCGCCGGCAGCCCCGAAGCCCTTGTCGCCGACGAGAACGTGCGCCGCCTGTACCTTGGCGAAGGTTTCACGCTTTGACGCGCGCCCCGCGCATCGAAGTGCCGGGGGACCGCGTCCGCACGGACCGCTGAGCCATGGCTCTGGGGCCACGCCTGGACCTCAGGCAAAGCCAGTCGCTGGTCATGACGCCGCAGCTCCAGCAGGCGATCAAGCTGCTGGCGCTGTCGAACCTCGAGGTGGAAACCTTCATCGGGGAAGCGCTCGACGCCAACCCTCTGCTGGACGTGGGCCAGACCGGCGCCGGCGAGGGCGTGGAGTTGCCGGGCGAGCAGATGGCGGGCGAGCAGGTGGCGGGCGAGCAGATGGGGGAGGAGCGGCGCACGACGCTGGAGGCCTCCTCGGTCGACCGGCTGATCGGTGAGGGCCATGCGGCGGCCGACAGACCGCTCGACATCGACGCAGGCGCCCTCGACCGTGATCGCGACACCGGCGACGGCAACTTGCGCGACGATGCGGGCTGGGGCGCGGAAATGCGCAGCGGCGCCGCCGAGGATGGGCCGGGGATCGACGAGCGCGCGGCGCTGCAGGGAACGCTGGCGGAGCATCTGGAGGCGCAGGTCTTTGCCGCCGCGCGCGATCCCTTC
Source organism: Novosphingobium silvae (assembly GCF_009856825.1). Lineage (GTDB taxonomy): Bacteria > Pseudomonadota > Alphaproteobacteria > Sphingomonadales > Sphingomonadaceae > Novosphingobium > Novosphingobium silvae. The sequence continues at coordinate 55,992 of NZ_WVTD01000004.1, forward strand.
ATCGCGGGGATTGCCCACTACATCATCGGCCAGCTGGACGAGGCGGGGTATCTGGCGCTGCCCCTGTCGGAAATCGCGGCGGACCTCGGGATCGCTCCTGCCGAGGCCGAGGCCGGGCTCGCCCTTGTCCAGACGCTGGAACCTACGGGCGTCGGCGCGCGCAGCCTGTCGGAGTGCATCGCCCTGCAGGCGCGCGAGGCGGATCGCCACGATCCGATCATGGCGCGCCTGATCGACAATCTCGATCTTCTGGCGCGCGGCGAACTGGCGCGGCTCAAGCGCATGTGCGGCGTGGACGACGAGGACTTCGCCGACATGCTGGGCGAACTGCGCGGCTACGATCCCAAGCCCGGGCTGCGCTATGGCGGCGAGCCGGGGGGAGCCGTGACGCCCGACGTGCTGGTCACGCCGCGGGCCGACGGAGGCTGGGACATCGCGCTCAACCAGGCCACGCTGCCGCGCCTCGTCGTCAACCGGGGCTACTATGTGGAGCTGAAGGGCGACTGCACCGACAAGGCCTCGCGCGCCTGGCTTTCGGAAAAGCTCGCCGACGCGAACTGGCTTATCAAGGCGCTGGACCAGCGGCAGAAGACGATCCTCAAGGTGGCCGCCGAGCTGGTCAAGCAGCAGGACGGCTTCTTCCGGCACGGCGTCGCGCACCTTCGCCCGCTGACGCTGCGGGCCGTGGCCGATGCGATCGGCATGCACGAATCCACCGTCAGCCGCGTGACCTCGAACAAGTTCCTGAACTGCCCGCGCGGTACCTATGAGCTGAAGTATTTCTTCACCTCCGGGGTGGGCTCGGCCGACGGGGAGGGCGGAGCCTCGGCCGAGGCGGTGAAGGCAGCCATCCGCCAGTTGGTCGATGCCGAGGATCCCAAGGCGATCCTGTCGGACGATGCGCTGGTGGAGCTGCTGAAGGCCAGGGGCTTCGAGCTCGCCCGCCGCACCGTCGCCAAGTACCGCGAGGCGATCGGCCTCGGCAGCTCGGTGCAGCGCCGGCGCCAGAAGTCGCTGGCCGCGATCCGGTGAACGCCGAGCCGGGCGGAAGCACGGCTTCGGTTTTCACCTAGAAGCGCTTTGCGCGCCGTTCACCATGTCGTCCTAGCCTCCGGCAGCGAAAGCGCCAGCGGAGGCCCCGGCATGATACCCAAGACCTTCCACTTCATCTGGGTGGGCGACGAGAGCCGGCGACCGGACAACTGCATCCAGACCTGGCGCGATGCGCACCCGGGCTGGGCGTTCCACCTATGGGGCAATGCCGAGCTCGACGGGCGGGGCTGGATCAATGCCGGGCACATGGCCGCGATGCGCGAACGCGAGCTCAATGGCGTGGCCGACATGATGCGATGGGAGATCCTGCACGAACATGGCGGCCTGGTGTTCGACGCCGATTCCATCTGCGTGGCGCCGCTGGACGACTGGCTCCTGCGCTGCGAGGCCTTCGCCTGCTGGGAAAACGAGATCGCGCGGCCCGGCCTCATCGCGGCGGGGTACTTCGGCTGCATGCCGGGCAACCCCTTCGTGCACCAGATCATCGAGGACATCTCCGCGATGCCGAGCGTGGTCGATGCCATGGCATGGCAGACCGTCGGACCGCAGCGCCTGACGGATGCCTACCGCGAGCACCGCTATACGCCGCTGCGGATCTATCCCAGCCACTACTTCATCCCGCGGCATTTCACGGGCGTGACGTACGAGGGGCCCGACCGGATCTATGCCCACCAGCTATGGGGCTCGACGCTGGGAACCTACGATCACCTGCACGAGGCCGATGTGTCCGGCGTGGTCGCTCAGGCGGCTGACCCGGCACCGGCGCAGACGGCGGCATCCTCGCCGCTCGAACGGCTGCACGCGCCTTACTTCCTCCAGCGCGTGCCGGTCAGCTCCGAGCTTGCCGATCTGGACCGCATCCAAGTGCTGCGCGGCCTCTGCGCCGGCCAGCGGGTGCTGCATGTCGGCTGCGCGGACTGGCCGATCACCGATCCGCGCACCTCGCTCCACGTCGCGCTGGAGCCGCACTGCGCCCGGCTGGACGGCCTCGATCCGCATGCCGAAGCGCTGGATGCGCTGCGCCCGCACGTGTCCGGGGAACTCTTCACCGACTTCGCGCAAGTCTCGCAAGGCTACGACCTGGTGCTCGTGCCCGAAGTCCTGGAGCATGTGGCCGATGTCGCAGGGTTCCTGGCGCAGGTCGAGGCCATCGACGCGCCGCTGTTCCTGATCTCCGTTCCGGACGCCTTCCAGTGCCGCGCCCGCCATTTCGACTACGTCGAGCAGACCGAGACATTCTTCGAGGCGGTGCATCCCGATCACAACCACTGGTACACGCCCTATACTTTCGCCAACACCCTGGCGAAGTACACCCGGCTCGAAATGCAGCGCATGTGGTTCTTCAACCGCATCTCCCTTCTCGCCCTGCTCAGCAGGCGGGAACCAGATGGCGGAAGCTGAGTTATAGATGCGTGTCCCGGTCAAGGGCGGCTTTTACGAGCCGCCCTTTTTCGTTTTTGACCTTTGGATGGCGGCTTCAACGAGCCGCCCTTTCGGTTTTTGGCTCTCGAACGGCGGCTTCAACGAGCCGCTCTTTTTCGTTCCCCTCCGGCATCGCCGGTGCCGTATTGTCGCGGAGGCCAGCGATGGTCTAGGCTGGCGCGGATGCTGCCCGAGACACCGCGCCCTCTGCGCCTGCGCAAGATGGCCTCGCCCGTCGGGGAGCTGACCCTGCTGGCGGGGGATGACGGTCTGGCAGCCGTGTTGTGGCAGGACGAACGGCCCGGCCGGGTCGTGGCGGGACCTGCTGAGCCGGGCGGCCATCCTATGCTCGATGCGGCGCAGGACCAGCTGAACGCCTATTTCGAGGGCCGCCTGCGCCGGTTCGACCTTCCGCTGGACTTTCGCGGAACGGATTTCCAGCGCGCGGTCTGGCGGGCCCTGCTAGACATCCCCTACGGCGAGACGCGCAGCTACGGCGAGATCGCGCGGGCGCTCGGCCGCCCCGGAGCGAGCCGCGCAGTGGGAGCGGCGAACGGCCGCAATCCGATCTCGATCGTCGCGCCGTGCCATCGGGTGATCGGCAGCGGCGGCGGGCTTACCGGGTTCGCCGGGGGACTGGCGGCGAAGACATGGCTGCTGAGGCTGGAAGGGCATCCGCTGCTTCCGCTCTGAGGGGGCCGTCAGTCCACGTCGAAGTGATCGGGCGCCAGTCCGCAGCCGCGGCGATGGTGCATCCGCGTGAAGGCGCTTTCGATCCTGCGGGTATATGCCGCGGTATCGAACAGGGGGCAGGTCGCCCGCCGTTCCGCCAGCCTTGCGCGCAGGGTGGCGAGGCGCGGCCGGTCGCGGGCGAGTTCCAGTGCGAGCCGGGCATAGTCTGCTGCGCTTCCCATCGCGAGTTCCGGCAGCCCGGCGGCATGGACGAGGCTTGCGGCGACCCGCGCGGCGAACTGGTTTCCTGCAAAGGTCAGCACGGGCAGTCCCGCCCATAGCGCGTCGCTGGCGGTGGTGTGGGCATTGACGGCAAAGGTGTCGAGGAACAGGTCGGCGTGGGCCAGGCGGCCCAGATGCGCGGCGTGGGGGATGGGCGGGGCGAAGACGAGGCGCTCTGCCTCCACGCCGCGTGCGCGCGCTTCCCGGCTAAGGTTCGCCTGCACGTGCGGGCCGGTGTCCAGCAGCCACAGCACGCTTCCCTCCACTTCGCGCAGCAGGCCCATCCAGATGTCCCATTCGGCAGGGGAAATCTTGTAGCTCTGGTTGAAGCTGGCGAAGACGAAGCCATCCTCCGGCAGGTTCCAGCCCTTTCGCCCGCGCAGGTCCGTGGTGATCGGGCGCGCGTCGTCGTTGGCCTGGTAGCAGTTGGCCAGGCGGACGATCTTCTCGGTGAAGAACGCCTCCGCGCCCGGGGGCATGGTCACGTGATCGGCGATGAAATAGTCCATGCACGCGTGGCCAAGGGTGCCCGGATAGCCCATCCAGCTCACCTGCACGGGGGCGAGGCGGTGGCCGAACAGCCGGGTGCGGGTGCCCAGCGTGAAGCCTTTCAGATCCACCGCAAGGTCCAGCCCGTCCGCCCGGGCGAGCGCCACCACGTCTTCGTCGCGCATTGCGCCGATCTCGGTGAAGCCGTCCACGCAGGAGCGCAGCGCGGCGCGCAGGGCATCCTGCTCGCGCATGGGGCCGTAGCTGTAGAGCCGCACGTCGAAGCGGCTGCGATCGTGCTCGCGAAAGAAGCCGGACATGAGGTGCATCGTCGCGTGATCGTGGAAATCGCCGGAGAAATAGCCCACGCGGATGCGTCCATCCGAAGACGGCGCGGGCGCAGGCATGTCGGGCGGTGCATCCGGGTACATCCTTGCCGCGCAGGCCACCGAGCGCTGGTACTGATGGGCGGGATCGTCCACGAAAGGGAGCGAAGCGAAGGGCTGCACCGCTGCCGCTTCGGGACCGGTGGTGAGGACATATTCCCCCCGGGCGTGCCAGTCGCAAAGGTGAGCTTCTTCGAACAGCGCCTGCAGCAGCGCGCCGGTATCGCAGGGATTGCGGGCGAAGGCTGCCCGAAACGCCTCGATCGCGCCCGGCCGGTCGCCCTTCAACACGAGCGCCTTGCCTCGGTTCACCATCGCCCCGGTGTTTGCCGGGTCGGCGGCCAGCGCCCGGTCGAACGCGGCGAGCGCTTCGTCGGCGCGGTGATCGGCCAGGAACTGCGCGCCCATGTTGTTGTGGGCATCGCCATGGCCAGGCTCCAGCCTCGCGGCGGCTTCGAAGCAGGCGATCGCGGCAGGGCGATTGCCCCGGCTGGCGTGCAGGTTGCCAAGGTTATAGTGCGCATCCGCATGGCCGGGCTCGATGGCGATGGCCCTCTCCAGCCACTGCGCCGCCTCGTCGAGCCTGCCGCCCTGTTCGAGGAGTCCCGCCAGGTTGTAGCACGCGTCCCCATAGCCGGGCGCGCGGGAGATCACATCGCGCCAGATCGCTTCCGCGTCCTCCGTGCGTCCCTGCCGGCGAAGCGCGATGGCGAGGTTGTTGTAGGCGGCCGGGCCATCAGGGTCGGCGGCGGTGGCGCGGCGAAAGGCGCTCTCCGCCTCGGTGTCCCTGCCCAGTTCGAGCAGCGCGGCGCCCAGCAGGTTGTGGACGCCGTGAGCTTGCGGGTGGCTGGCCGAAAGGCGGGCGCCAAGCCGCGCGGCTTCCTCCATCCGCCCGGCCCGGAAGGCCGCGACCATGTTGTCGAAGGCCACCTGTGCGGGCGTGTCGGCAGGTTCGTCCAGTGCCTCGAGCCCGGCCTTCGCGCGGGCGTTGCGGGGATGGCGGTCAAGCACCTGCCGGTAGAGCACGCGCGCGCTTTCCGCATCACCGCGCCGGGCGGCGCTCCGGGCCTTGATCAGGAGGCTCTCCAGTCCGCTCATCGGCCTGCTTTCGCGCTTGGAAGGAAGCGCCAGCCTTAGGCGGACGTGGTGGAGGGCGGGTGACCGGAGGGCTACGGATCGTCACTTAGGCCCCTGTCGGCGGCGGCTGGGGGACGCACCGCACCCGCGATCGTGGGCCATCTCGTGATTGCCTGACGCGATCCTTTCACCGCTCTCGCCCGAGCGATTATAACAGGTGTTCAGCATTTTCGGTTGACTGAGCGGGCGCCCGCCGCCAGCCAGTGCGAACGACAGGGCCATTCCAGCGGCCCTGAGCCGAAAAGAACCGGGAGAATGCCGCCGATGTCCATGCCTCTCGAAGGAAAAGTCGCGCTCGTCACTGGGGCATCTTCCGGCATCGGCGAGGCGGCCGCGCTGTGCCTTGCCGAAGCGGGAGCAAGCGTCGCCGTCGCCGCGCGCCGGGCGGAGCGGCTTGCCGACCTCGTCGGCCGGATCGAGGCGGCAGGTGGCCGGGCTCTCGCGATCGCGGGCGACATGATGGTGGAGGAGGACGCACGGCGCGCCGTCGAAGAGACCGTGGCGAGCCTGGGGGCGATCGACGTGCTGATAAACTCGGCAGGCGTGATGCAGGTCGGCGGCATCGAAGGCTGCGACACGGATCTCTATCGACGTGTCGTCGACATCAACCTGATGGGAACCGTTTACACCTGCGCGGCGGCCGTGCCGCACATGGTCGCGAACGGCGGGGGCGACATCATCACCATCTCCTCGCTGGCAGCGCGGAAAGGCGGCGCGATGACGAATGCCTATTCCGCCAGCAAGCATGCCGTGAACGCCTTCACGGACGGGCTGCGGCAGGAGGTTGGCGGCAAGAACATCCGCGTCACCACGCTGATGCCCGGCGCCACCGAGACCGAAGTGGCCGACAACATCGTCGATCCCGGGTGGCGCACCGCGATCAAGGCGCATGTCGCCAAGGATGGCGCGGTCAAGCCGCGCGACATCGGCGAAGCCATCGTCTTCATCCTATCTATGCCGCGCCGGACCAACATCTCCGAGATATCCATCCGCCCCACGATCGACACATCGGCGTGACGGCGGGGCACGAAATCCAGGACGGGAGAGGGACGATGGCGAAAAGGCTTCAGGACAAGGTCTGCATCATCACCGGAGCCGGCTCGGGCATGGGCAAGGCGATGGCGCAGCTGTTCCACGCGCAGGGTGCCCGGCTCGTACTGGCCGACATTTCGGGCAAAGAGGAGGAAGTTGCCGTCGCGCTGGGCGACAGGGCAGTGGCCATGCGCTGCGACGTCTCCGACGAGGAGCAGGTCGCAGCGCTTGTCGCCCGCGCCGAAAGCGAGTTCGGCCGCCTTGACGTCCAGTGCAACAACGCCGGTTTCGGCGGGGGCATGGCGGCGCTGCACACCCAGTCCGCCGAACTGTGGGACAAGGTCCACGCCACGAACATCCGGGGCGTGTTCCTATGCATGAAGTATGGCATCGCCTCCATGCTGCGGACCGGCGGAGGCGCCATCGTCAACACCGGATCGGCCTCGGCTGCCGTGGGATGGAAGCACCACGGCGTCTACAGTTCGGCCAAGGCGGGCGTGCACCAGCTTACCAGGGTCGCAGCGCTCGACTATTCCGACCGCAACATCCGCGTGAACGCGGTGGCGCCGGGCACTGTTTGGACCGGGCTTGTGGAAGCCTCCCGGACGTTCGACGTTCCGCCGAAGGATTTTCCCACGCTGGCCGGCATCCCGATGGGGCGCTGGGGCCATGCAGAGGATGTCGCCAATGCCGCCCTGTTCCTCGCGAGTGACGAGGCGGCCTACATCACCGGCATGGTCCTGCCGGTGGATGGGGGGTACTCGATCGGCTTTTCCGGCATGGGGGCCGAGAGACCCGGGATCGCAAGCGAGACCGCGCAAGACGGCTGAACCCGCGCGCAAGCCGGAGCATGGACGCGCGTCCGTGTCTGATGCCCTCGCCGATTGCATCCTCTCCGGGCGCATCGTAGCAGGTGGCATGATCGCCCAAGTCGAACCCTTTCATGCGACCACGATCGGCCGCATCGCCTATGAACTCGCCGCCAGCGGGCGCGACGTGATCCATATGGAATACGGCCAGCCCTCGACCGGGGCACCGGCGGCGGCGATCGCGGCAGCGCATGCCGTGCTCGACAGCGAACCCGGCGGCTACTGGGAGAGCCCGGCCCTGCGCGAACGGATCGCGCGCCACTATGCCGAGGACTACGGCGTAAACGTCTCGTCCGAACAGGTGTACCTGACCTGCGGCGCCTCGCCCGCGTTCGTGCTGGCGCTTTCGTGCTGCTTCCGTCCGGGCGAACGGGTGGCGCTGGCCCGCCCCGGCTACGTCGCCTACCGCAACGCGATGCGCGCGCTCTACATCGAGCCGGTGGAACTGCCCTGCGGCGAGGCGGAGCGCTACCAGGTCACCGCCGCTGCGCTCGATGCGCTGGATCCTGCGCCCGCCGGGCTCATCGTGGCAAGCCCCGCCAACCCCACCGGCACCGTCATTCCGCCCGAGGAACTGGCCGCCATAGCCGAGGTCTGCGCGCGCAAGGGCATCAAGGTGATCTCGGACGAGATATACCATGGCCTGACTTACGGCCCCGTCGCCGACACGATGCTCCGCCACGTGCCGGAGGCGCTCGTGGTGAACAGCTTTTCCAAGTGGTACAGCATGGTGGGCTGGCGACTGGGATGGCTGGTGGTGCCGCCGCACCTGATTGATCCCGCGCGGGCGCGCATCGCCAACCTGTTCCTGACCCCGCCGGTGGTGGCCCAGCACGCGGGGCTGGTCGCTTTCGACTGCCGCGAGGAACTGGAAGGGCATCACGCCAGCTACGCCCGAAATCGCGCGCTTCTTCTCGCAGCCCTTCCGCGACTTGGCCTGTCGCATATCGCTCCGCCCGACGGCGCCTTCTATATCTGGGCGGACATCGCGCACCTCACCGACGACAGTCTCGCGTTCTGCCGCCGGCTGCTGGAGGATACCGGAGTCGCCACGGCGCCGGGCATCGATTTCGACCCCGTGGAAGGCCATCGTTTCATCCGCTTCAGTTTCGCCGTTTCCACGCCCGAGATCGAGGATGCCATCGAACGCATGGTCCCCTGGTTCGCGGAACAGGCGAGCATCGCCGCGCCTGCCGGAGCATAGCCCCTCCTGCGGCTTCGCTCCGGCATGCGGAGTGGGGCATATACCCAGCTTTCACAAAGAGCGGGTACACTGTAGCAATGTGGAACGGGACCGTTCCGCAAGTGGGATATGCGTATTGACGCGGGGTGGCACTTTGGGACTTTGGGTTTCCCTTCGGACGCGAGAATAATCAAGAGATGACCAGTACCCCGGACACACACATCGGCGAGCGCGCGCGCGCGCGGCGCCTGCGAACCTTCCTCAACGATTGCGCCGGAAGCGGCGCCGCCGAGGAGATCGGCCGGGTGCGCGAGGCTGTCCAAGAACTCGCCTTGGACGTGACCGGGAAGAGCTTCCTCGACGTAGACGCCGTCCATGCCATGCTGGACAGCGGCGCGGCGATGAGCGCGGTCCTGGAGCTCATGGGCAGTGACATCCGCTTCATGCTGTCGCGCGGGGCCCACGATTCCTGTCTCGCAAGCGTGTTGACGAACGAGGGCACCGAGGAATCGCTCGCCGAGGGACCGACCCTTGCGCTTGCGCTACTGGGCGCGCACGTGGCCGCCGTCCTCGCCCGGATCGAACGAGGTACGCAGCTAACCGAGGCTCACTCGTCCGGCACTTCCCTGCGCCTCCACTGAGCGCCGCGAGCGCAAGTACGCGGATCTGGATCACGGCCGGTACACGGCTTACCTCCTGGCCGGGAGCCCTTTGCCCGGCAGGCTTTGTGCCTTGTGGCAGCGCTGCAGGCCCGGCCGGGAGGGGAGGACGACCGGGCCTGCGTTCAGGAGACTGCACGTATGAGGTGTCGGACCATGCGGCTCGGACAGGCTCAATCTGGACGCAGATGGCTAAGGAGGCGTTTATGGCGGCCCCGGGCGATCTGCTTAGCCTGCGGCTTCAATTCACCAGCGATGCTTCTATCGCGATGCGGATGGCGTCCGAGGTGTGATTGGCGCCCAGCTTGTTGAGCATGTTGGCGCGGTGGATTTCGACCGTGCGCGGGCTGATCGAGAGCTTTTCCCCGATGAGGCGGTTGGACAGGCCGCTGGCCACGCCGCCAAGCACTTCACGTTCGCGGCGGGTAAGGCGATCCACCCGTGCGCGCGCCATGACCTCGCGCAGCTTGGCATTGCCCAGGCTTTCTGCGCGGGTGATGGCGCGCGACAGATTGTCGGTCAGTTCCTCGGGGCTGATGGGCCATGCGATATAGTCGATCGCGCCATCGAGCACCGCCTGGACGATGCGCTGCGCGGCCGGCTGCTCGCTGAAGGCGATGATCGGAAACCACTCTCCCTGCCGGGCCATGCTTTCGATCAGTTCCTCGATCGCGCCGGGTTCATCGTGGATGAGCACCACGCCCGAACGCGGCCACGACGAGGCGAGTTCGGCGACATGCTCGAACGGTTCGACATGGATGTTGCTGGACGAAAGCACATGGCTGATCGCCGCACGGCGGCGCATGTCGCTGTCGATCAGGATCAGGTTCGAGATGACGTCCACGGCTGATCTCCCTCTTTGGATTAGTGCCTAGGGAGATATTCGCATCGCATTGTCACGGCGCGCCGGACCTGCTCCGAAACCGAGCCAACCCCGGCTTGCGGCAGGTTCAACCGGCCCGTTTCCGCGCTACGCATTCACCGAAACGGGCTTTTATGTACCCCGCAGGGCCCGCCCGATCTCCAGGAAGTCCTCGCGCAGCACGCAGATGCGCTCGGAATCGAAGTGCAGCGCGCTGTCCAGCACGGTGCGCCGGGCGGCCTCGTAGATCTGGTTGAGCGCACCCGCCACGCCGCCGGTGTCGCCATCGCCGCCGCCGGCAAGGCCCATCTGCAGGGCGGTGATCGCGGTCAGGGCGCGGGTCATCGAGCGGCTCTTCAGGCAGTTGTCGCCCCGCCGGTCGGCATGGACGGCGGTGCCCAGCGCGCTGACCAGATGCTCGTAGCACAAGTGCACGAGCTCTGCCGGCCCCGCGCCGCTGACGCGCGCGTCGAAGTCCACGCGGCGATAGGCTTCCTGGGGAGAGGTGAGAAGCATCATGTCAGCTGCTCTTGTTCCACTGCGCGATCTGGTTCTGCAGCATCGAAAGCGTCGACTTGGACGTGCCGATCCGCGTTTCCGACGCGGTGAACTGCGCCACGAGGCGGATGCGCGCCTTCTCCTGCTGCTCGGCCAGGGTCGCCTTCTCGCCGGTGATGCCGGTCCTCGACTTGGTATAGCCCGCGATCGAGCTGCCGAGCGAGTAGGCATCGCCCGTCGACGTCGCGGCGCGGTAGATGCGGTCGATCGTGCCGTACACACCGTTGACGCCGTTGGTGAACATCGCCGCCACCCCCTTGGGATCGGTGGCCATCGTGGCCGAGAGGCGATCGGTGTCGAGCGCGAAGGTGCCGTCGCGAAGGGTCTTGACGCCAAGGTCGGCCAGCGTCCTTGCAGCGCCGGTGGCGCCGGGCATGATCGTGGTGGAGCCGAGCGAGGAGAGCGAGCGCTTGAGCGCACGCGCGCCTGCGTCGTTGGCAAGGTCGCCGCCGATCCCGGTGGCTCCGTTGAGCGCGCCCACCACTTCGTTGAGGGCATCGACGAAGTCCTGCATCGAGCCCGAGATGGCGCTGGTCGGATCGGAGAACGAGAGAGTGGTGGGTGCGCCGGTGTTGGTGCCTGAAAGCTGCAGCTTCACGCCGGGGATGGCGTCCGTCACCGTGTTCGACGTCGCCGTCATCGAAAGCCCGTCGACCTTGAAGGCCGCGTCGCTCGCAGTGGCCAGAAGCTGGCCGCCCGAGCTTCCCGGCGACCAGGCGAGCGCGGAAAGGCCGGGGTCCTGTGCCTCCAGCACGAAGCCGTTGGCGGCGCCCTCCGCGCCTTTCAGCACCAGCTGCGCGCCATCGACGGTGGTGGTGACATAAGCGCTGACGCCCGCGTTGGCGCCGTTGATCGCCGTGGCGACTTCCGCCAGCGTGGCGCCTTGCGGGATCGCGATGTCGACGGCGGCATGGGCGTTGTCCTGCGCGAAACCGCTCGCAGAGACAGTGCCGAACTTCAGCGTGAGCGTGCCCGAGCCGACCGCGCTGGTGGTTGCCGGGAAGGGCCTGCTGGCAAGCTGCTGGCCGCCCGCCAGCTTCGTGACTTCCAGGGAGTAGCTGCCGCTGGGCTGGCTGCTGCCCGAGAGCGTGGGAGCGGCGACGCCCGCGTTGCCGATCACCGGCGTGCGCGCCAGGCTGCCCGATCGCACCAGCGTGCCGAGCGAACTGCTCAGCCCCAGCATCAGCGACTTGATGTTGGAGGCCACGGAGATCTGCGCGTCCAGCTTCTCGGACTTGGCGGCGAGCCTGTCGTTGCGCGAGGCGAACTGCGCGGTCGCCAGATTGTTGGCGAGCGCGGTCATGTCGATCCCGCTTCCTCCGCCAAGCGCGGTCACCAGCGAGGACGAGGTGGTGGCGGATGAAGTGCTGCTTACCATGGTATCCAGAACGGCGGTGGGCGAGGAGGTTTAAGGCCGGGAAAGGGGTTCAGGACACGGAGCCGGGATCGAGCCGTCCGTCAGCGTCGAAGCGCACCGTCACCGGCACGGAGACCTGCGGCGGGCTGCGCTTTTCCCCGCGCTTCAGGGCCAGGACGAAAGCGAGCAGGGCGGCGACGGCCACATAGTGTTCCTCCCGTATCATCTGCCGTTCGCGGGTGGTGAAGAACACCGAGCGGGCGAGCGCCGGATACTGCAGCACCGGCAAGCGGTTTTCCGCCGCGAGTTCGCGCATCGCCAGCGCCTTTTCGCCCCGTCCGCGCGCGACGACGATGGGCGCGCTTGCCTTCGCCGGATCGTAGGCGAGAGCGATGGCGAAGTGCATCGGGTTGGTCACGACGAACTGCGCGTCCTTCATTGCGGGAACGAGCCCGCCCATGGCGATCTTGCGCTGGCGGTCCTTGATCATCGCCTTCTTCTCGGGCGCGCCTTCGCTTTCCTTCGCTTCGTCGCGCACGTCCTGAAGCGTCATGCGCAGGCGCATCATGCGGCGCACGATCTGGATCGGAAGGTCGAACAGGGCGATCAGCATCAGGCCGCCGGCCAACCAGAACATGAGAAGGACGATGGTGTCCCACGCCCATGCAAGCTGGCCCATGACATCGCCCCGGCCAAGCCGCGCAAAGGCATCGATCCGCCCGTCCGCCCACGACCAGGCGATCACGCCCAGGAGGGCGACCTTGGCGAGGCCCTTGACCATCTCGATCCAGCCCGAGGGCCCGAACACGCGCTTGAGGCCCGACACCGGGTTGATGCGCGAGGCCTTGGGCGCGATGTTGCCGCCCACCCAGCGCCCGTCGCCGAAGCCGAGCTGCGCGACGAGCGACACCGCGATCACCGCCAGCCCCAGCATGGCGATGGGCGGCAGCGCGGCGAGAGTGGCGTCCATCAGCATCCGCGCGGGATCGAAGGCGTCGAGCGAGGCGCGGTCGAAGGTCAGGCCCTTGCGCAAGGTGCGCTGCGACAGGTCCAGCAGCCAGGGCCCCGCCAGCATGAACCACGCAGCCCCGATCGCAACGGACGTGGCGATCGCAAGCTCGCGCGGGCGGATGACGTCGCCGCGCTTGGCCGCCTCGCGCTTGCGCTTCTCGGAGGGGGCAAAGCTTTTCTCGCCTTCCTGCTCGCTCATAGCCCTAGCACCTCGGCGACCTGCTCGAGCGCCTCGGCTGAGAGGCGCGAGACCATGTCCGTCAGCACGGGCGCGGCGATCATCAGCGCGGCGATCCCGCCGAGCACGCCTGCCGGCATGCCCAGCGAGAAGAGGTTAAGCGCGGGCGCCGAGCGGCTGAGCACCCCGGTCACCAGCTGCACCACCAAAAGGACCAGCGTGACCGGAAGCGCGATGCCCACCGCCGTCAGCAGCATCCGCGAGGCGAAGGAGGCGACGAGCGCGAAACGCTCCGGCCCCAGCCACGTCTGCCCGGGCGGGAACACCTCGTAGCTGCGCGTCAGCAGGGCGAACCATTGCAGGTGCGCGCCAAGCGCCAGGAACACGATGGTCAGCACGACCATGAAGTACTGTCCGAGCGCGGGAGACTGCGCGCCCGCCACGGGATCGACGGCGACCGCCATGTTCATGCCCATGCCGCCGCCGATCACTTCGGCCGCGATCACGGGCGCGGCGAAGGAGAGTTGCAGCACGAAACCCAGGGTCAGGCCGACCAGCACTTCGCCCAGCACGGCCATGATGCCCGGCGCGGAAAGCAGGGCGGCGGGCGCCGCAACCGGCGTCCATGCACAGATCATGACTGCCACCGCGCCCGCCACCATGACCCGTGCCTGCGCGGGGACCGTGACGGCGCCGAACAGCGGAGCGGCCACCAGCACCGCGCCGATGCGGGTCATGACGAAGACAAGCCTCCAGAACTCGGCCTCGAGTGCGCCGTAGCCGAAGTCTATGCCGATCATCTGGCGATTGCCGGAGCGATCACCGGGCTACCTGCTCAGCCTGCCCGGTACGGGCGATCTGGGCGAAGATCTCCTGCGTGTAGTCCGCGATGAGGGTCATCATCGAGGAGCCCAGCAGCACGAGCACCAGCGCGATCACCGCCAGCTTGGGCACGAAGGTCAGCGTCTGCTCGTTAACCGAGGTCGCGGCCTGGATCACGCCGATGACGAGGCCCACCGCCAGCGAGGCCAGCAGCACCGGCGCCGCCACCAGCGCGGTCACCCACAGCATCCGGTCGGCAAGGGCGAGCAGGGCGCTGATGTCATCCATGGCGCGGCTACCCGAAGCTTGCCGCGAGCGAACCCATCAGCAGGGCCCATCCATCCACCATCACGAACAGCAGCAGCTTGAAAGGCAGCGAGACGACCATCGGGCTCATCATCATCATGCCCAGGCTCATCAGCACCGAGGAGACGACAAGGTCGATGACGAGAAACGGCAGGAACAGCATGAAGCCGATCTGGAACGCGGTCTTGAGCTCGCTGGTGACGAAGGCGGGCAGCAGGATCGAGAACGGCACGTCGGCGGCGCTGGCAAACCGCGGAGCGCGGGCCATCTCGGCGAACATCATCAGATCGCGCTCGCGCGTCTGGCGGATCATGAAGGCGTGGAACTCGCGCCCCGCATTCTGGATGGCGGCCTCGGCGTTGAGCGTGCCCGCGGAGTAGGGCGCGATGGCGTTCTGGTTCACCCGCTCGAGCGTGGGCGCCATGACGAAGAGCGAGAGGAACATCGACAGCCCGATCAGCACCTGGTTGGGCGGCGACTGCTGCAGCCCGATCGCCTGCCGCAGGATGGACAGCACCACCAGGATGCGCGTGAAGCTCGTCATCATCAGGATGAGGCTGGGCAGGATCGTCAGCAGCCCCATGATGAGAAGGAGCTGGAGCGACATGTTCATGCCCGGCCCGTCGGTGCCTCCAAGCGAGCCGAAGGCCCGGTCGAGAGCGCCGGGGATGGCAGTGGGCGAGGGCGGGGAGGCGGCGCCCTGCGCGCGTGCAGCAGCGCCGCAAAGAGCGATGGGGACGGCGACGACGAGAGCAAGGGCGCAGGCGCCCAGACGCCGCCGCGCCGGGTGCGGGGCGTGGTCACCGCCCTCGAACCCGGCGTCCTGCGGGCGGGGGGACAATGCCGGACGCCGCGTCATGCGTCCTCTTCCGGCAATCGCAGCCTTGCCGGTGCCTCGGCCAGTCGCGCCAGTCCCTGCCGGGACACCGAGACGAGGATCTCGCGCCCGTGGAACTCGATCACCGCCAGCTTCAGCGTGGGCGAGAGCATGGTCGTCTCGACGATCCGGATGGACTTCGTGCCCGTGCCAATCCCCGCGCGTGCCTGCACGGCGCGGGCCAGCCTGAGAGAGCCCCAGATCATCAGCGCGATGAGGGGAAGCAGCACCAGCAGCTTGAGCACGTACCATACCATGGCGCCTCACTCCTGCCCGCCGAGGCCGGCGTCGGGCAGGCCCAGCGCGTCGCCCGGTGCGGCGGCTTCCTCGATCCCCAGCATCTCGACGATGCGCAGCCCGAAGCGCCCGTTGTGCGAGACGACCTCGCCCTTGGCGATGGGCTTGCCGTTGACCAGCACGTCGAGCAGCTCGTCGTTCATGCGATCGAGCATCACCAGGCTTTCCGGCCCGAGCGCGAGGACATCCTTCAGCTTCATCTGCGTGCGGCCAAGCTCGACGGAGAGGCGCACGTCCACATCACGAAGGAAGTCGAGGCCGCGGGAGTGGATGCTCATATTGTCGGTCTTTCCGTAATCAGAAGGCATGCTGGAGCTGGACCGCGACACGATCCTCGACTTCGCCCACCGTGCCGGTGGCTATGGTGCGCCCGTCGACCTTCAGCGGAACCGACCGCGCCACCGTGACCGGCAGCACGTCGCCCGGGCGCAAGGCCGAGAGGCGGGAGAACGGCAGGCTCATGTCCACCAGCACCGCCGTCACCTCGAGCGGCAGCGACGCGAAGGGCTCGTCCTGGGGCCCCGGCGGAACGGCAGGACGCGCCGCGCGGCGCTGGCGCCGGGGAACGACGAGCGCCGCCGCGAGCGTGGAAAGCGGAAAGGCCAGGGCAAGCGACCATGGCAGCGCTCCCGGCTCCTCCACTTCGAGGGCGATCTGCAGCAGCGGCTCGGCGGCGGGGAAGGGGGCGAGCTGGGACAGGCTGGTGTCGCGCCGCAAGGGGCGGACATGATGCGTCTCGTCGCCGCCAAGCACGGCGCTGAGCGCGGCCGCGACGGCATCCTCCATCCGCGCCAGCAGCAACTCGGCGGAAAGCGGGAAAGTGGCGGGCAGCGGCTCCGGCACCGCGCCCCGTCCGCCGAACGTGCGGTCGAGCAGGCTGAACACCGGTTCCGCCCCGAACGAGGCGAGAAGCGGCAGGTGCCGGGGACCAAGGCCGAGCAGGGCATGGGCGGCGAGGCCCGCGCCTTCCACGGCGATGCTTTCCAGCGTGCCCTGCACCGGCAACCCGGTGCGCACCACGGGTGGATCGCCGCCGGTCAGGCGCGCAAGGCCGCCGGGCAGCGTGCGCGCCAGCTTCTCGCCCAGCTTGGCGAGCGGGCGCACCATGTCCCCGATCGATGGACCGGCGCCCAGCAGTTCGGCACAGTGCCGGGCCTTGGAAGTGGGACCTTCGGCCATCATTGGATGATGAAGTTGCGGAAGTAGACGGCATCGACGCCGCCGAACCCTTCCTTCCTGACGAGGACCTGGTTGATCGCCGCGGTCATGCGCTTGTTGAGGCGCTCCTTGCCTTCCAGCGAAGTGACGTCCTCCTCGGGTGTGTCGGCGAGGATCTCCAGCAGGCGCGAGCGGATCGCCAGCTCGTGCTTGGCGAGCCATTGCAGCACGCGGCCGTCGCGCCGGGTGGAGCAGGCGATGCTCGCCTGGACCATGGCGTCGGTATCCTTGAGGTTGGACGTGAAATCCTCGGTGAAGGTGAAGTAGGCGGTGCGGTACTCGTCCCCGCCCTCGCCCTCCACTTCTTCGCCGTGGCTTTCGCCCTCGCCTTCCTTGGCCGGGGGAGCGTAGGGGTCCTCCTCGCCCTTGCGGACGAGCTGCGGGCCTTCCTCCTTTTTCTCCTTCTCGTCCGAATGGCCGCCGATGACGCCGCTGGCCATGAGCCCGAAAGCCGCGCCTCCGCCGACCACGAGCATCGCCACCGCGACGAGGACCAGCCCCATCTTGCCCTTCTTCTTCGGCTTGTCGTCGCCGGGGACGGCAGGTTTTTCACTCATCCGGGCAATTTCCCTGTTCATCGGGCACGGGTGCGCGCCCTCGCTCGCATGGGGTCATCAGGCGTAGACGCCGCTGCCCTGGCGCTGCCCGTCGCGGCCGCGCGACGAAGTGCCGGACTGCTGCTGCTGGTCATGCCGACCGGCAAAGCCGCCGCCCTCGCGCCGCGACTGCTGACCCGAGGCGTCGGCGCGGGCCTGCTGCTGGGCCTGGCCGCCGCTCGCAAAGCTTGCCGCCCCGCCATTGCCCTGCGCGGAAGCCGGGTTCTGCCCGGCGCCGTTCTGCTGCGAAGATTGTCCGTCCTGCCGGGGCTGGTCGTTGCCGTTCGCACCGTTTCCGGCCATCGTCGCCGCAGCGGCCTGCACTGCGCCGGTGAACTCGGGATCGGGACTGGCCATGGTCACCGACAGGCCCATGTCCGTCTGATCGAACTGCATCGAGACACGCCCGAACTCGGCATGGTTCATCGCGGTGCGCACGATGTGCGGCGATGCTGCTTCGCGTGCCTCGGCCAGACGGGAGACAAGCGTGTCGAAATCCTGCGGGGTCTCGGTCGGAGAGCTGGCAAGCGTGCTCGCCGCCTCAGGTGCCGCAGGGGCGGGGACGATACCTTCGGCAGACACCACCGGCTGCGGCACCGGGGCGATGCCTGGTTGGCCTGCGAAGTGGGCGGCAGGAGCTTGCGAGCCCTCCCGCGCGTCCCTG
Organism: Novosphingobium silvae; assembly: GCF_009856825.1. Classification (GTDB taxonomy): domain Bacteria; phylum Pseudomonadota; class Alphaproteobacteria; order Sphingomonadales; family Sphingomonadaceae; genus Novosphingobium; species Novosphingobium silvae. Next base: position 73,922 of record NZ_WVTD01000004.1, read on the forward strand.
GAGCGCGGCTCCACCGACACGGCAGGCGCCGACGGCACGGCCCTAACCGGCGAATCTTCGGAACGGGGTTCGCTGGGGAGTGATGCGGCAGCCATCTCGGGCGCCTTCACGAAAGGCGCGGCAGCAGCGGCGGTGCCCTGCGGTATCGCGGCAGGACCGGGGGTGTTTCGCGCATCACGGCTGGGCGAGGCGGGGGCCGCGCTCTGCGCCGCGGAGGGCACGGCGTCCGGGGTCACTGGCAGCGGCGCGTGCGACGAGGGCGCTGCCGGGCGCGGGTGAACTGCCACAGCGGCTTCGGCCGGAGCGTCGACAAAGGCTGGCAGGGCAGCTTCGGCAGGTACGGGAGCGGCTTTCGCGGTGAATGGCACGATGGGCGCGGGAGACTCAGCAACGTGCGGCACGGCGGCCACGGCGGTCATGACCTGCGGCACCACCGTTGCGGCGTTTTCCGGTGACGCCTGCTTCATCGGTGCCGCTGCCTTCGCGACGAAGGCGGTGTTTGCCGGAGCCGTCATCGCCAAGGGCATTGCAGGCGCCGAGGCGACAGGCATCGCCACGACCTCGATAGGCTCGAAGCGGACGGCGCTGACGCTCGCCGCAGGGGCCGGACGGACCGGCGCTGAACCTGGGATGGCTCCGGGCGCGGCGGGAGCCTGTGAAACCTGCCTGGTCGCAGGGCCGACGACGGGCGATCCCGCCTCGCGCGGCGGCACGGGAACGGCCGGTCGGCCCGAAGAACCGGAGCGTTCCGGGGCGGCAGGCGGCGGCGCGTCGTTCGAAAGGATCGCCGAAGGAACGAACACAGGCCGGGTGATCGCCGCCGCCTGCATCGCCGCGACCGGGGCATCGTCGCTGGCAGGCAATTGGACAGGGGCAGGGATCACGGCGGAAGCGTCGCTGGACGGAGTTTCGGCGGCCGGGCGGGAACGGATGGGGCTGTCGCCCTCAGCTTCTTCCGGGGCGGCAGGAGACGGCAAGATGTTGCCGCCTCCTTTGCCGCTCTTGCCAGGCGAGGGTATGGCCTCGACGGGGGCGGCAGGCGATCTGGAGAGGTCCTTGCCTTCCGGTTGCGGCGCGCTCGCAAGCGGGGCAGGAGCGGGCGCCATCGGAGCAGGGGCCATCGGAACCGCCGCCATCGCAGCGGGGGCCGTGACAAGGGTGGAGGAGCCGGGCACCGGCGGGATCGCTGCGGGTCCGACGGGACGGGCCTCAGCCACCGTTATCGCCCGGACCTTCGCAGCCCCGTCAAGACGGGCTCCTGCCGCTGCTTCGGGCAAGGGGCTTGCCGCCGCGCCGGCCTGAAGGACCAGCGCCGCCAGCCCGTCCTGCGCGCCCCTGACCGCGTCCGGCAGCGATGCAGCGGCGACGTTCGTCGCAAGAGGCATCGCTCCTGCCTGCGCGAAGAGGTCCGGCCTTGCGGGTGCGGGTTGGGGCATACCAAGGATCGCGGCGAAGTCGGTTCCGGCAGGGCCAGGCACGGCCATGGACGCGGCGCTCCCGGCAACGGGAGAAACGCCGGCGTTGAGCGTCGGGGCAGTGGTCTGGATCATGCGGGAGCCTGTCCTGTTGGCGTGTGTCCGGTTCTATTCAAGTTCCGTGCCACTCGTTCTGCGGCCGGTCAGCGCGGGCGGCTGCGACTTGGCGGCGATGCGCCGGGCCTGAACATCGGCCCGCTCCTCGATCGCGGCGCGGCGGCGTTCGGCTTCGACCAGGGCCTGCTGCTTGGCGTCGGCGATGGCCTGCGCGCGCAGCGCATCGCCGTCCGTGGTCCGGCTGAGGGACTGCAGCCCGCCCACGAAGCGGCTATTGTGGTGCAGCGCGGCCCCGTCCGCGGCGTCGCGCCGGGCAGCATAGCCGGCGGCGAGATTGCGCGTGCGGTCGGACAGCGAGCGAAGCTGCGCCAGAGTGCTCTCCGCCTGCGCGGCCTCGGTCGCGGCGGTCTGCTTGGCGATGGCGCGCAGCTTCTCGAGGCGGTTCAGGCGAGCCAGCTTCTTCCTGTCGGCGCTCACGGCATCGTCTCCCTCATCCCAGCAGCGCGGCAAGCTGGGCGGCGCTGGAATCGAGGCTCACCACCTCCCCCTGCGGCTGGCTGAGGAAGCCGGTGAGCGCGCCGTGCATGGCGATGGCGCGGTCGAGCTGCGGGTCCGCTCCCGATCGATAGGCGCCCATCAGCACGAGGTCGCGGTTGGCCTCGTAGCTGGCGGTCAGCGCGCGGAAGGTGCGGGCGAGCTGCTGGTGGGCGGGGCTGACGATGTCGTTCATCACGCGGCTGAGCGAGGCGGCGATGTCGATCGCCGGATACTGGCCGCGCTGTGCCAGTTCGCGCGAGAGGACGATGTGTCCATCGAGGATGGAGCGGGCGGTATCCACCACCGGATCGTCCTGGTTGTCGCCGTCCGCCAGCACGGTGTAGAGCCCGGTGATCGAACCGCCGCTCGCGGCCGAGTTGCCCGCGCGCTCCACCAGCTTGGTGATCGTGGCGAGCGCCGAAGGCGGATAGCCGCGCGCGGCGCCGGGCTCGCCCAGCAGCAGGCCGATCTCGCGCCCGGCATGGGCCACGCGGGTGAGACTGTCGAGGATCAGGAGCACGCGCTTGCCGGCCGAGCGGAAGTGCTCGGCCATTGATGTGGCCAGCATCGCACCGCGCAGGCGCAGGTTGGGCGCATGGTCGGCAGGCACCGCGACGACGACGGTCTTGTCCTTTTTCGCATCGTGCATGTGCCGCTTGACGAAGTCGGACACCTCGCGCGCGCGTTCGCCGATCAGTCCCACCACCACCACGTCCGCACTGGCGCCGCGGGCGATCATGTCGATGAGGACCGACTTGCCGACGCCCGAGCCTGCCATCACGCCGATCCGCTGGCCGATGCCGAACGTCGTCATCGCGTTGAGCGCGCGCACGCCGGTGTCGAAAGGCAGGCGCACCGGGCTGCGATCAAGGGCGGAAGTGCGCACGCCTCCTGCCGGCCACTCCTGACGCGTGTGGATCGGGAGCCCGCCGTCGATCGGCAATCCTTCGCCGTCCACGGCGCGGCCGAGGAACGCCTCGCCCACCGGCAGCATCCCCGGCCTGCCCTCGGGCACGACGCGGGCTCCGGGGCGCAGGAGGATGGTATCGCCAAGGAGCATCATCATCGTGCGGCCGTTGCGAAAGCCGATCACTTCGGCGGGGAACGTCCTGTCGCGCCCGTTCGCCACACGGCACATGGCGCCCACCGGCACGGAAAGGCCGCTGACTTCCAGCAGCCCGCCATCGCATGCGGTCACGGTGCCGAAACGGCGCGGCGAAAGGTCCACCGGCTCGGCCCCCAAATCGGCGAGGATCGCGGCGTAGGGTCTGGCGTGGCTCATCCTTCGCGGTTCTCCCGTCCTGCCCTCAGGTCGTGCCCTCAGCTTTCGTGAAGGGCCTCGGCGATGGCGAGGCGCCAGCTTGCAGGGCCGTCCTCCACTCCGCCCATCGCGCTCTCGGCCCGCACCGTGCCGCGCTCCAGCGAAGCGTCGGGCACCACTTTCCATTCGGCCAGCAGACGCTCGGAGACGAGGCCGAGATCCTCGGGATGAAGGCGCAGCACCCGCTCGTCCTCGGCCCGCGCGAGCATCGCTGCCGCCCGTTCGATACGGACGGCGAGCGCCGCCGCGTCAAGCGCGAGGGGTGCCAGCGCCGCCTCGCAGAGCGCCGCCACGGTATCGCGCAGCCGCAGGCGCAGGTCCTCTTCCATCACCGCGTCGAGTCGGGCGAACGACAGCGCGAGCGCCCCGCGCGCCGCTTCTGTGGCGGCGGCGCGCGCTTCGGCTTCCTCCAGCGCCTGTGCATGGCCCTCGGCAAATCCGCGGGCATAAGCGTCGGCGGCGGGATCGGGCGCGTGGGTCTCGACGATCGCGAGTTCATGGTGCGCCGCGACCATGCCGCCTGGCCCGCCGAAGCGTGCGCTGGGGCGAAAGCCGCCCGGCTGCCCCAGCGCCTCGACCAGCGATACGCGCGAACGCACCGTGCTCGCGCCGGACTGGGGAGGCTGGGTGAAGGCGAAGCCAAGGTCAGACATAATCGTCGTCTCCCGCGCCGAACGCGATGGTTCCGTCGGCGGCGAGCTTGCGGGCCACCGCGACAACTTCCTTCTGGGCGTTGACCACGTCGGCCAGCTTGACCCGGCCGCGTGCGGCGATCTCGTCGCGCACGCCGTCGGCGGCACGGCTCGACATGGCGCGGAAGAAGACCTCCCGCTCTTCCTCGGAAATGCCCTTCAGGGCATCGATCAGCGTCTCGTTGGCGACATCGCGCAGCAATGCGCCCATCGACTGCGGGTCCAGCACGAAGAGGTGCTCGAACTTGAACATCTCCTCCTCGATGCGGCGGGCGAGCAGCTTGTCGCGCCGGGTGAGAGCGCCCATGACGTGCTTCTCGACGACCTTGCCGACGCTGTTGATGATTTCCGCCGCCTCGCGCGCGCCGCCCATTTGCAGCGGGCGCTGGCCATGGGTTTCGGTTATGCGGCGCGAAAGCAGCTCTTCCAGCATCTCGATCGCCTGCGGAGACACCGGCCCCAGCGTGGCGATCCTGTGCACGACCTCGGGCTGGACCTGCGGGGGCAGGGCGTGGAGCACGGCGGCGGCGACTTCGGGATCGAGCTGGATCAGCAGCACGGCGATCGCCTGCGGATGCTCTCCCTTGAGCAGCGGGGCGAGCGCGTCGGGCGTCAGCCAGCGTGCCAGTTCCAGCGGCGAGGTCTGCGTGGCGGCAGGGGTGATCCGCCGCATCAGGCTGTCGGCCTTCACCTCGCCCACCGCGCGGCTCATCATCGCGTGGACCTGCGCGACCCGCCCGCCGCCGGGGCCTGCCGGCGCGACAAGGCCAATCCGCTCGGTCTTGGCCACGAAGCCGGCGATGGCCTGCGCGATCACGTCGGGCCCGATCTCGCCCAGCGCCACCATTTTCTCGCCGAGGATACGCAGCTCCTGCGGATCGAGCGCGCCGAGGATCTCGGCGGTCTGTTCGTCGTCGAGAAGCATCATCATGACGGCGGCGCTGTCGGCAGGCTGCAGGGGAGCTAGCTCGGACATGAATCAGGCGGCCTTGGAAGGAGCTTCGGGCGCAGGATCGGCGAGCATCTGGCGAAGGACGTGGACGGCATTCTCGGGCCGCTCGGCGACGAGGCGCTGCGCGAGGCCGAGCTGGCGGGCCAGCAGGTCCGCGCGGCTCACTTCCACCGCTACGCCTTCCGTCGCCGGAAGCGCGGTGAGGTTCGCCCGGGCAGGCAGCGCTGCGATATCTTCATCCTCGCCCTCCGCCTCGAGTGCGGAGCCCTTCTTGCCCTTGCGCGGCGCTTTGTCGCCGCGCATCGCCTTCAGCACCGGGCGCACGCCCAGCAGCAGGACGAGCAGCACCGCCAGCACGGCCGCGCCGTTGCGCACGACCATCGCGAACCACGGGGTCTCGTAGAACGGCGTCTCCTCGACCGCGACGGGCTCGAAGCTGCGGGCGACGATCTTCACCACGTCGCCGCGTTGCGGGTTGGCCCCCACGGCGGCGCTGACAAGCGCCTCGAGGTCCGCAAGATCCTTGGCCTTGGCGCCCTTCATCGCCTCCTTGCTGATGGCGACCGCCACGGTCAGCCGCTTGATCCCGCCCGGGCCCGTCTCCGATACGGACACCTGGCGGCCCAGTTCGTATGTCTTGCTGGTCGAGCTTTCGCCATTGGTCGGCGCGGGCGCAGCGCCGGGCGCAGCAGCGGCCGTGCCCTGCGGCGGACCGGCAGTGGCTTGTGTCGCGGGAGGCGGCGTGTTGGAAAGCACGCCCGGAACGCCGCCCGCCTGGCCGGGACCGGTGGTCTGCGACTGCTGCAGGGTCTCGGCGCGCACCACGCCGTCCTTGTCGTAGCTTTCGCGCGCGGAAGTCACCTGGTCCATGTCGAGCTGGACCTGCGTCTCGGTGGTGAAGTTGCCGTCGCCCAGCATGGGGGTAAGGAGCTGCGAGACCTGCTCGCGCAGCTTCGTCTCCAGACGGGACTGCATGTCGAGCCGGTCGCTTTCGGCGTCCTGGCCTTCGGACAGGAGGCGGCCGTGCTGGTCGACCACGCGCACCGCGTCGGGAGAGAGGCCGGGCACCGAAGCGGCGACGAGGTTGAGGATCGCGGAGACCTGCCCGTCGCTCAGCTGGCGACCCGACTTGAGGCGCACCATGACCGAGGCGGTGGGCGCCACGTTGTCACGCACGAAGACGGACTTTTCGCCCTCTGCAAGGTGGACGCGCACGGATTCGACGCCGTCGATCTGGCCGATCGTCATCTGCAGGTCGTGCTCGCGCGCCGAGCGCATGCGTTCGCCTTCCAGCGTGCGGCTCGCGCCCATCGGCAGCTTGTCCAGCATCTGGTCGCCGGTCTCGGGCGAGGCCAGCGCGCCGTCCGCGGCGACGAGCATGCGCGCCTTGTAGAAATCGCCCTCGGCAACGGTCAGTGCGCCGGTCTGGTTGTCGATCGCATAGTCGATCTGGGCGCCGTCCAGCGCTTCCACGACGCTGGCGCGCTCGCTGTCGTCGAGCTGCGCGTAGAGCACGCGCTGGGGCGAAGGCGCCATCAGGCTCCATGTCAGCGCGGCGCCGCCGATGGCGGACAGGCCGATGAAGATCGGCAGCATCCGCTTCACGGCGGGCTGCGCCGTGAAGGCGGAAAGGCGCGTCAGCACGCTGCCGCCGGAAGGGTCGGCAAGGCCTGAGAAGAGGGAGGCGGGCGCAGGCGTGGCGGCGGCCGCGGGAACGAGGTCGGCCATCTAGATCAGACTCCCATCCGCATGATGTCCTGGTAGGCGGACAACAGCTTGTTGCGCACCTGCAGGGTGGCTTCGAAGGCGACGCCCGCTTCCTGGCGGGCCAGCATCACCTTGGCGACGTCGGTGACTTCGCCCTTCTCGTAGGCGACCGAGAGATCCTCCGACCGCTTCTGCACCGCGTTCACTCCGTCGAGCGCGTTCTGCAGCGCCGAAGTGAAGCCATCGGCGGGCGCGTGGTTGGCGGTCACCCCGCCGTTCTGCGAAGCGGCCTGTGCGGTGTGGATCTCGCGCAGGAGGTCGTTGCGCGAGATGATCTGCTGGCGCAGCTGCAGGATCTGCTGGATGCCGCCGCCAGCGCCCATGCCGCCGATCGAGGGAAGGCTGCTCATCGGCCGCCTCCGGTTGCGGAGAAGCCGGGAGCGGTGCGGCCGATCTCGATGCCGGCCTCGCGCATGGAGGCGAGCCTGTAGCGCAGCGTGCGCTCCGAGATGCCGAGTTCGCGGGCAGCGCGCAGGCGGTTGCCGCCGCATGCCTCCAGCGTCTCCATGATGGCGCGCGCTTCCGAGTTCTGGACGATGCTCGAGAGCTTGCGGTCGCTGTCGATCGCTTCCACCCGGGCCGGCGAGGCGAGTTCGAGGCCGCCGATCGCCGGCGCGGTGACAAGGCGGGCAGGGCTGTCGAACACGATGTGTTCGGGCGCGATCTGCCGCGCCCCGTGCGAGAGGAGCAGGGCGCGCCGCACGACGTTCTCCAGCTCGCGCACGTTGCCCGGCCACGAATGAAGCCGCAGCATGGCGAGCGCGCCTTCGGTGAAGCAGGGCACCACGCCGCTGGCCGCGCCCATGTGCCCGGCGTGACGCAGGGCCATGGCGAAGGCGAGCGGTGCGATGTCGTCGGCCCGTTCGCGCAGGGGGCGAAGCTCGAGGGGGAAGACGTTGAGGCGGTAGTACAGGTCGGCGCGGAAGCGGCCCTGGGCGACTTCGGTCGGCAGGTCGCGGTTGGCGCAGGCGATCACGCGCACGTCCACCTTGATCGCGCGGGTGGAGCCGATCGGCACCACTTCCTGCTCCTGAAGCGCGCGCAGCAGCTTGGCCTGGAGCGAAAGCGGCAGTTCGGCGATCTCGTCGAGCAGCAGGGTGCCGCCGTCAGCGGCGCGCATGAAGCCTTCGCTCGCCGCCGTCGCGCCGGTGAACGCGCCCTTCTGGTGGCCGAACAGCATGGCCTCCAGCATGGTCTCGGGCATGGCGGCGCAGTTGACGGCGATGAACGGACCGTCGCGGCGGGCCGAACGGGTGTGGATGAAGCGGCTGAGCACTTCCTTGCCGGTGCCGGTCGGACCGTTGATGAGCACGGGGATGTCGCTGGCGGCAAGGCGCTCCGCCAACGCGAAAACCGAAAGGCTCTCCGGGTCGACGGCGATCGGGTCCTCGGGACCGGCCATCGCCGCGAGCAGCATGGCAAGCGCGGTTTCGCCGACCGGATCGGCGTAGGTCATCGTCGCCTGCGAGGCACCTTCGCGCGCCAGCGCGGGCGCCGTCCCGCGCGAAAGGCGCACGGTGCGGGTGCGGGGGCGCGGGGCCGAGCGGTCAGCCACGTCCCGAAAATCGATTGCAGCGGCGTCAAAAAGAGAAGCCGAGATCGCGGCGGCGCGCTGAAGCAGCGGGCCGTGGAGGCGAGCTGTTTCGGCAGTGATTTCCAGTGCGGCCATGACGCTCAATTCCCTTGGAATTAACCAGTTCCTTGAGGTCGCTTATGCGTGGTTAACGACAAAAAGAGCGGTAATTTAAGGCCGCGTAGATGCCCCTATTCGGCAAGTTTCTGCAGGGCTGCGGACGGTCGATCCGGACGGGACGCTCAGAGCCGTTTTCACGAGCAGTGCCCGGTCGCCGCGCGCTCATTTTTCAGATGGTTTCGACAGAGGGCTTAAAGTTCCCGGCGACTTGCCGGTCTAGTGGCTGGCAGCGGACTGGATGGCTTCATCGGCCCGCACCTTCGGGACAACTTTCGGGACTACACGGGAAAACTTTCATGTCTGTCATCAACACCAACATCAGCGCGATTCGCGCCTCCAACGCTTCGAACTCGGCCAACAAGATGCTCGGCACCGCGATGGAGCGCCTGTCGACCGGCAAGCGCATCAACTCGGCCAAGGACGATGCCGCGGGCCTCGCCATCTCCACCTCTATGACCTCGCAGATCCGCGGCATGAGCCAGGGCATCCGCAACGCCAACGACGGCATCTCGCTTGCCCAGACCGCCGAGGGCTCGCTCTCGGAAGTCAGCAACATGCTCCAGCGCGTCCGCGAACTGGCGATCCAGTCGGCGTCCGGCACCTACCAGTCGTCCGACCGCGCCGCGATGCAGCAGGAAGTGACCGCGCTCACCTCGCAGATCAGCGACTCGCTGACCCAGACCAAATTCAACGGCAACACCCTGCTCTCAACCACTTCGGGTTCGGATCTTACGTTCAATATCCAGACCGGCGCGAACTCGGGCGAGAAGGTCACGCTTACGTCCAAGGCGATCGATGGCGCCAACCTCAACGCCTCGGCGCTTGACGTGACCGACGCCACCAAGGCCGCCACCACGCTGACCAAGGTCGACGCCGCGCTCAAGGACGTGAACGCCACCCGCGCCTCGCTCGGCGCCGGCCAGAACCGCCTCGAATCGGCGATCAACAACCTGACCAACAACGTCACCAACCTGTCGGACGCACGCAGCCGCATCGAGGACGCTGACTATTCGGCCGAGACCACGCAGATGGCCAAGGCGCAGATCCTGAGCCAGGCCTCGACCGCCATGCTCGCGCAGGCCAACCAGAGCCAGCAGAACGTCCTGTCGCTGCTGCGCTAAGCACCCGACTTCGCGTCGCCGCGCCCTCCTTCTCGCGGCGAACCGATGAGGCCTCCCGTCCCCCCGGAGGGCCAGCCCGGCGGTCAGCCCCTGACCGCCGGGCGTTTCGGTTTCCGCAGGGCACGACGCAAGTTGATGAAGTGAATGGGCGGCGGAGCGCTTCCTTAGAGCCCTCGCCCCGGCATTTCGCCACCAGGTGAAGGGCGGCGCGAGGCTATCAGGAAGCCGCGGCCTGGAAAATCGACGGAGCGTTTGCACCCGCGTCGAGATGGCCCAGTTCGATCAGTTATGCAGGTCGTGCCTGCTCCAGAGCCACGGGCCGGTCAGCCGTCCAGCCTCCCCTCTGTTCGACCGCGTACCGGGCGGCCGGGACATCGGCTTGGTGCTCGATGGCCCTGAACCCCATGCCTCAGGCCTCCTTGTAGTAGAACGACCCCAGTCCCTCCACCACCGCCTTTGCGTCGAGCGCGCGGGTGTCCCCTCCGGCTTCCGGGAGAAAGCGGACCACCAGGTCGGTCTTGTAGCCGGTGGGGACGGAGCTGATGGTGGTGCCGTACTGCGTGCTTGTCATCGTGCGCGCATAATCGTGGCGCGAGACGATGACGAAGGCGGGCTTGCCGGCTTCGATCGCCATCTCGGCGGCGCGCAGCAGGGTCATCTCGCGCACGACGGCAGGGGCCGTGGTGTTACCGGTGAGGGAGACCTGGACCGATCCGTCCTCGCCCGGCTTGGCGGTGAAGCCATCGGTGTTGCGCACGCCATCGGCCAGCAGGGTGGTTCCCATCGAAAACGCCGCGCCGACCAGCGCGCCGAGCACGTCCGGCCGCGACCGCTTGTAGACAGAGTTCGTGCCCCGGGTCTCGGGCTCGATCATGGCGTGGTCGACCATGTGGTCGAACAGCGCCTTTCGCGCGGCGGTCTGGCGGTCAGCCGACATGTCGGTCTCCCCCGGCTGGGGAGCGGCAGGAAGGCCCTGGGCGGCGCGCAGGGCCTTGACGAGATCGGAAGTCACCGGATCCATCGGCAGCCTGGCGCCCTGAAGCCGGGCGAACGCATCGTCCCTGCGCCCCTCGAGCAATGCGATGCGCGCTTCCGTGCGCACTTCGTACGAGGCGACGATCTCCTCGAACGGCTTGAACATCGACGTCCGCGCCTCCGCGCTCACGAGGTTTTCGGTGCTTGCCGAAAGCTGCGCCAGGCGGGCCTTTGTCTCGGCGATCTGCCGCCTTGCACCCGCCGCGTCGCCGGTCGCCGCGCGGGCATAGCCCAGCATCATGCCGTTGGTGATCTGCGAACGCGCGGCGAGCAGGTCCTGGAGCCGCCCGCCCTGCGGAGCGGACCCTTCCGAAGTTCCAGCAGGGGTGACGGGTGCAGGCGCGGGCAGCGACAGCCGGGCCATCGATTTGAAATCGCCGGTGAAGCCCAGCACCGTCATCCGGTACTGCGCGAATTCGGGATCGAGGCGATCCGCAGCGGCAAAAGTGGCGCGCGCGCCTTCATCGTCCTGGCCATGGGTGAGCAGCAGGTGGGCGGCCACATGCTGCACTTCCATCGCATAAGGGCGCGCGGCCGCGCTCTCCCGCGCCAGGCGCAGCGCCTCGTCGCGGTTGCCCATCTGGTCGTACACGAGCGCGCGCAGCAGGTTCAGCGACACCGCCATGCTGCGCCGGTAGAGCGGGTCTCCCGACGAACCCATGGTCACCGCGCCGGCAAGGTCGAGGTCGGCCAGCGCTTCGGGCAGCTTGTCGGCCGCCAGCTGGGCGGAGGCACGGGCGCGTAGCAGGCGCGCGCGGCGCAGGTTCTGTGTGGGCAGAAGCTTTGGGTGCGACAGCGCAGCGGTGCACGCGGCGATCACCGAGGACGAGGATCCCGAGGCGTAGTCACCATAGCGGATCGTGTTCTGCGGCGAACTCAGCCCGTCGGCGGACTTGCCCGGCTTTCCGTTCCCGTCGCAGCCCGCGAAGATGTCGGTGTCCCCGGCCCGTGCAGGCGCGGCGCAGGCAAGAGCGAGAAGCAGCATGGCGCTGCCGGTCAGACGTTTCATTTATGTAATCCCCCCCGGGACTTGATGGATTCGGCCCCCGCCGAAGTCCTTCTTAGACCAGCGGTTCGGCAGCGCAGCAAGAGGGAAGTGTTGCGCAAGTATTGCGATGACGGGGGAAAACCTCGCGCTGTTTTGCAGGCGCCTGCGCTTTGGCATCCACCGCCCGTCCCTCCGCAGGGGAGGGACGGGCGCGGCGAGCGTTTAGTCCATCACCGTGATCGAGATGCGACGGTTGCGTGGGTCGTGCGGATCGGCGGGGATGAGGAGCTCCTTATCGGCCACGCCCTCGATGCGGCGGAAGCGGTCTTCGCCCACGCCGTCGCGCAGGAGCGCCTGGCGCGTGGCCTCGGCCCGGCCTGCCGAGAGCGACCAGTTGTTGCCCACCGTACCGGACTTGTAGGGCAGGGCGTCGGTGTGACCGCGCACGGTCAGGCCGCCGCCATCGCCCGACAGCGCCTGGCCAAGCGCGTCGACCAGCTCGGAAGCCTCGGGCGTCAGCACGGTGGTGCCCATGCGGAACATCGAAAAGTCGGCGTCGTCCACCAGGTCGATGCGCACGCCCTCGGTCGTGTCGACGAGCCGCACCTGCCGGGCAAGGCGGCGCAGGCGCTGGGTGGAGCGCAGCTTCGCCTCCACCTGCTGCTTGGCGCGCTGCGAGCGCTTGGCGCCTTCCTTGGGCCCGCCGGACGCGTCCTTGGGCACGGTGATCGCCTTGTTGCCGCTGCCTCCCGGGTGGGGCAGCTTGTCCTTGGCAGTGAGGGAGGTGCCGCCCAGCAGGCCGGTGCCCGAGCCCGAGCCGGACTTGCGGTTCTTGACGAGAGTGGGCGAGAAATAGTCGGCGATGCCCTTGCGCTGCTTCTCGGTGGTGGCGCCAAGGATCCACAGCAGCAGGAAGAAGGCCATCATGGCGGTCACGAAGTCCGCGTAGGCGACCTTCCACGCGCCGCCGTGGTGACCGCCGGCGACGACGGTGATCTTCTTGACGATGATCGGCCGGACCGGCTCGTCGGGCTTCTTGGCCACGTTCTCCGCCCTCCCTTACTTGCCGCGCATCGCGTCGAGGAGGTCGGAGAGGGTGGGGCGGAACGCATGGCCGAGGCCCGAGCGCGCCGATTCGACCACCAGTGGCTGCGGCCAGCCATGCAGGCTCGCGATCACCACCTGCTTCACGGCGTGGAAGATCTGCTCGTCCTGCTCCAGCACCTGCTTGAGGCGGCCGGCCATGGGCGCGACGATCCCGTAGGCGAGCATGACGCCCATGAACGTGCCGACCAGCGCCGAGCCGATCATGCCGCCAAGGATCGAGGGCGGCTTGTCGATCGAGCCCATCGTCTTCACCACGCCCAGCACGGCGGCGACGATGCCAAGCGCGGGCAGTGCGTCGGCCAGGCCCTGCAGCGCGTGCTGGGCCTCGTGCTCCTCGTGGAAGTGGGTCTTCATGGCGTTGTCCATCACGTCCTCGACCGCGTGGACTTCCAGCGTGCCCGAGGAGACGACGATCAGCGTCAGGGTGTCGGCGATGAGGTGGACCAGCGCGTCGTTCTTGAGCAGGCGCGGGAATTCGGCGAAGATCGCGGAGGATTTGGGATCGGAAACGTGGCTTTCCAGCGCGACCGGGCCATCCGAGCGCAGGATCTTCATCAGCCGGGTGGTCAGGATGATGACGTCGATGTGGTCCTGCTTGTTGTGCTTGGGGCCCTTGAAGACCTTTACCAGCCCGCCGCCCAGACCCTTCAGCTCGTGCATCGAGTTGCCGGTGACGATCGCGCCCAGCGCCGCGCCGCCGATGATGAGCATCTCGTGCGGGATCGCGTGCATCACCGGGCCCAGCGCGCCGCCGGTGAGGGCGAAGCCGCCGAAGACCATCACCAGCAGGATGACGACGCCGATGATTGCGAACATGAGGCAGGGTCCTTCGTGTGGAAGAGCGCGCGGGATCGCCCGGCCTTGCGGGCCGGCGCGGGATTCGCGCTTGTGTTCGACCAGCGCTCTACCGCGCAGTTGGTTAGTTCCGCTTTTTCCGCGCCTTAGGCACAAATGCGTGGGCGGTGGAGCGGTGGCCCCGGGGTGCCGGGTCGCGCGCGGGACGGGCGCCGCGACTCTCCGCCGATCCGGCGCGCGGCGTGTGTGAGGCGGAGAGGCGAGAAGCCTGCGGGTCAGCGCAGCTGGTCGAAGAGGTTGAGGTTGGCGAGCCTTGAAAAGCTGGCCTGGCTGGCGTCCAGCACCGTCAGCGTTTCCTGCAGGCGCATCATGGTGGAGGCGATGTCGGGCGCGCCGATCTCCGCCTCCTCGGCCGAGCGCAGTTCCGACAGGTCGATCCGGCGCTCGCCCGTCAGTTCGATCCAGGCGAGGCGGGTGCCCACCACGGTCTGGCCGGTCGAAAGCGTGTCGAGCCCGGTCTGCAGATCGGCCAGCGCGTCGGATGCTGCGGTGGTGACCCCGGCGGCCCCAGTCTTCAAGACGTCGGACAGGGCCTTCACCGTCGCCATGACGTCGGTGGCGGTGCCGTCCTTGCCGGTGAAGTTCAGGAACTGCGGCCCCGTGAGCGATCGGGTGACGCTCTGCCCTTCGCCCAGCGGCAGCTCTTCCGAACGTCCGGTGCCGACGTATGTCGCCTTGCCGGAAGCGTCGAGCTTATAGGCATCGCCCGTGCTTTCGCCGCCGAACAGCGCGTGGCCGTTCGAATCGCGCGCGTTGGAAAGCATCAGCAGGTTCGCGCCGATCTGGTCGAGTTCGGCGGCGATAGCCTTGCGCTGGTCGCCGGTGACGGTGGAGGATGCGGCCTGCGTCGCAAGTTCCCGTGCGCGGATGATCGCGTCGGCCATGTCGGACATGGCGGTGTCCGCCAGCGTCAGGTCGGCGTTGGCGCGGCTGGCATTGGCGGTGTCGATCTGCGAGAGCGTCTCGAGGCGGGAGAGCGAGCGCAGGCGTGAGGCGGCGACCGGATTGTCCGACGAGCGGGTCAGCTTGCTGCCGCTGCCGAGCTGCGACTGCAGGTCCTCCGCCTTCGAGCGCAGGTCCTTGATATCGAGGCGCGCCCTTTCGAAGAAAGCGCCCGTGCTGCTGGAACTGATCGTCGTCATGGCGGCCTCAGCGGATGGTCAGGATGGAATCGAAGATGTCGGATGCGATCTGCATCACCCGGGCGGAAGCCTGGTAGGCCTGCTGGAAGCGCACCAGGTTCACCGCCTCGTCATCAAGGTTGACGCCGGCCTGCGCCTGCAGCGCCACGCGCGCCGATCCCGCGATGGAGTCGAGCGCATCGCGCGTGACGGTGCGCCCTGCGACCGCGCTCGACACGGAGAACAGCAGCGCGTCCGCCGCACCGGCCGGATCGGCGGCCGCCAGAGCGGTGCGTATCGCGCCGAGGTTGCCCACGTCGCGGCTGCCTGCGGGCGAGCCGGCGGGCGCGGTGGCGACGGCGGCGCCGCTGCTCGCGACCATCTTCATGCTCGCTGCGTCGGTGCCTGCGAACAGCGGCTGGCCCGCGTTGCCCGCAAGGTCCACGCCCGTGGCCTGCGCCGTGTTGATGGTGGTGACGATGCCCGCCGCGATGGTGTCGAGATGCGTGCGCGCGCCGTGCAGTTCGACCAGCGCCTGCGCCTTGCCCGCGATCGCGCCAGAGCTCAGCGTGGTCGGCTGGCTGTTCACCGTGAAGGAGAGCGTGCCGTTCGCCGCCGTGCCCATCGCCAGCGTGTTCGCCGTCGCGCCCGAGACGAGCGCAGTGCCGGTCGGCCCGCCCAGCATCACCTTGACGGACTTGTCCGGGTTGATGGTGGTGGTGATGTCGGCGTGGTCGCTCAGCTGCTGGAGCAGACTGTCCCGCTGGTCGAGGAGGGCGCTCTGGTCGCTGGAGGTTTCCGAAGCGCGCATCAGGCGAAGGTTCACCCGGCCCAGTTCCTGCGCGATGCGGTTGACCTGGGTCACGCCGTCCTGCGCTTCGAACTGCAGGCCCCTTGCGGCCGCGTCGAGGCTTTGCGAGGCCGTGTTGAAGGTCTGCGCCATGGTGCGCCCGTCCTCCACCACTTTGGCGCGCAGCGACCCGTCGGTGGGATCGGACAGCAGCTGCTTGAGGCTACCCTCGAAGGCGACGACGGATTCGAAGACGCCGGTCTGTTCGAGCGCGGACTGGACGTTTTCCAGTCCCTGCACTTCGGCCGCGGCGCGCGCGGCATCCGAACCGGTGCGGCGCACCTCCGATTGGCGGAACGCATCGGCATTGCGCACGATGCCGGTAATGCGCGCGCCTGCAAGGTTGATCGCGGTGGGAGCGGCAAGGCTGGTGCCGCCCGAAACTTCCGCCACCGCCACGCTGCGGCGCACGTAACCTTCGGAAGAGGCATTGGCGATGTTGTTCGCCGTCACATCGAGCGCGCTGCGCGCCACGCGGGCGCCGGATCGTGCAATCGAGAGAAGGTCAGCGCCCATGTGTCAGCGTGGTCCGTTGCGTTTGTGCGGGTGTCGTTGGGTTAGAACGGCAGGGCGGCGGATGGTTGAAGGGCTGCACGGCTCGATTTCACGCAAGCCGGAGCCGGAGAGGAGGCGGAGGCGACTTGAAACTTGGCGACCTTGCGGAGGAAGGCGGCTTTGCCGCGAGCACGACATCTCTGCGTCTCTGCGTGAAACAAATCTTCTGCCCGTCTTCGCGCCTGCCCGTGTTGCTCACGAGCCAGGCTTCGGCGCGGCGGCAGCCTCGTCGGCCCCGCTGCCCGGGCTGTCCGGGACGAAGCGGGCCATCTGCTCTTCCAGCATCTTGGCGAGGCCGAGCACGCCGCTCTGCACGGTCACGTCGGCGAAGCGCTCGTCCTGGAGCTGGCGGAAGGTTTCCAGACCCTGCCCGCCCTCGATGTCGCCCGCACCGCCTTCGCCGCCGAAGCTGGTCTTGCGTGCGGCGGCGAGCATCTCGCGTACGAACAGGGCCTCGAACTGCTTGGCGACGACGTGCAGCTTCTCGCGGTCGGTGGCATCGGCCTTGGCCGCCATGCCCGCGACGGGAGGAAGGATCGTGCTCATATGACCACCATCTCGGCCTTCAGCGCACCCGCCTGCTTCAGCGCCTCAAGGATGGCGACGAGGTCGGAAGGCGTGACGCCCAGCATGTTGAGCGCGTCCACCACCTTGGACAGCGATGCGCCGCCCTTGAACAGCGCGACCGAGCGGTTCTCCTCCTCCACCGAGACGTTGGAGCGGTTCTCCGTCGCGGTACGGCCGTTGCTGAACGGCCCGGGCTGGACGACGCGGTCGTTCTCCTCGACGCGCACGGTCAGCTTGCCGTGGCTGATCGCGGCGGGGGAGAGGCGCACGGCCGAATTGATGACGACGGTGCCGGTGCGGCTGTTGACGATGACGCGCGCGGCGGTTTCCGCAGGCGAGACGTCGATCATCTCGATCGCGGCCATCATGCTGGCGCGGCTGTCCGCATCGCCGGGCAGGCGCAGGGCGAGCGTCACGCCGTCCTCGACCGAGGCGATGCCCGGGACCTTGGCGTTGATGGCATCGCGCACGCGGGCGGCGGTGAGGAAGTCGGCCTCGAACAGGTTCCAGCGCAGCATCTCGCCGGCATCGAAGCCGGTGGCGACCGCGCGTTCCACGCTCGCGCCCTCGGCGATGCGGCCGACGGTCGGGATGTTGACGGTGACCTTGGAGCCATCCTTGCCCGAGGCATCGAGCCCGCCGACTGCAAGATTGCCCTGCGCCATCGCATAGACCTGCCCGTCCGCGCCGTAGAGCGGGGTCAGGATCAGAGCGCCGCCGCGCAGCGACTTGGCCTTGCCGATGGTCGAGACGGTCACGTCGATGCGCTGCCCGGGCTTCGCGAAGGCGGGAAGGTCGGCGGTGATGACGACGGCGGCGGCGTTCTTGAGGCCGGGGGAAATGCCCGGCGGCAGCGTCAGGCCCATGCGGCCCGAGACGCCCTTCATCGCCTGCGTCAGGTATTCGAGATTGTCGTCGCCCGTGCCGGGAAGCCCCACGACGACGCCGTAGCCGGTCAGCTGGTTGGTGCGCACGCCCTGGAACTGGCCAAGGTCGCGCACACGCTCGGCATGGGCAGGCGCGGCAAGGATGGCAAGCATGCCCGCAAGTGCCACCGCCATGCGGCACAGGAGAGAGAAGTGCTTCCGGGACAGGACTGCGCGAAGGTTCATCGTCATCCTCAGAAAGGCGAGATCTTGTTGAAGAAGCGCCCGAGCCAGCCCTGCTTGCTGGCCTGCTGCAGCGCGCCCTTGCCGGTGTATTCCATGCGCGCATCGGCCACGCGGCTGGAGAGGATCTGGTTTTCCGCGTCGATGTCGGCGAGGCGCACGATGCCCGAGAAGCGGATCCACTCGTCGCCCTGGCTGATGAGCATCTTCTTCTCGCCGCGCACCAGTGCCGTGCCGTTGGAGCGGACCTCGGCGATGGTGACCGAGATCGTGGCATCGAGCGAGGAAGTCTGCGCCGCGCTGCCCTGTCCGTTGAACGCGGAATTCGAGCCGGCTTTCAGCGCATCGGCGTCGAGCAGTTTGGAGATCAGCCCCTTGGTGGGCGGCGTTACCGAGAGCGAGCCGTTCTTGCCGCTCTTGGAGCTAACCGCCTTGGAGGCGGTCGTGCTCTCGACCAGCAGGATCGTCAGCGGATCGCCCACCCGCGCAGCGCGCGTGCCGGCATAGAGCGGCGCGTAGCCTGCCGCCACGTTGAAGATGCCGCCCGTCGCGGGCACGGCGACAGGTGAGGGCGCGACCGGCAGCGTCGGCTCGAAGCCCGACGGCCTCGGCGCCTTCTTCGCCAGCACGGGGCCGGCGGAGCAGGCGAGCGCGGCGAACGATGCGCCGACAAGGAGGATGCGGCTCGCGGTCATCACAGCGTCTGGTTGGCGTTGCGCAGCATCTCGTCGACCGCGGAGATCATCTTGGAGTTGATCTCGTAGGCGCGCTGGGTCTCGATCATGTCGACCAGCTCCTCGACGATGTTGACGTTGGAGGCTTCCAGCATGCCCTGGCGCACATGGCCGCGGCCCTGTTCGCCGGCGACGCCGACCTGCGCCGGGCCGCTGCCTGCGGTCTCCAGCATGAAGTTATCGCCCGCCGCCTGCAGCGCGACCGGGTTGGTGAAGCTGGCGACGGTGATCTGGCCCAGCTCGTTCGGCTCCGACTGCCCGGCGACCTGCGCCGAGACGGTGCCGTCGTCCGAGATGGTGATCGCTGTCGCGCCTTCGGGAATGGTGATCGCGGGCTGCACGGGGTAGCCCTGCGAGGTCACGAGCTGGCCTTCCGCCGAGCGCGAGAAGTTGCCCGCGCGGGTATAGGCGAGCTGGCCGCCGGGAAGCGAGACCTGGAAGTATCCATCCCCGTCGAGCGCGACGTCGAGCGAGTTGCCCGTGGTCTGCAGCGAGCCCTGCGTCTCCATGCGCGTGGTCGACTGGACGGCGACGCCGATGCCGAGGTTGAGACCGGTGGCATAGGCCGTTTCGGTCGACGACTGCGCGCCCGCGACCCGCGCGTCCTGGTACGCGAGCGTGGCGAAGTTGGCGCGGTCGCGCTTGAACGCGGTGGTGGAGACGTTGGCGAGGTTGTTGGCGATGACGCGCATGCGCGTGTCCTGCGCCTCGAGCCCGGTGCGGGCGACCTGCAGTGCTGAACTGGGCATCTAAAGTTCCTCTCGGGGGCTCTGGATCAATCCAGGCGCATCAGGCGCGCACCGGCTTCGTCGAGTGTGCCGGCGGTCTGGACAAGCTTGGTTCGCATGTCGAAAAGCCGCTGCGCCGCGACCATCTCCACCAATACCTCGGAAGGGTTGACGTTGGACTGTTCGAGCGCTCCGGGAATAACCTGAGCGTTCTCGTCCACGGGGAGGATTCCGCCGTCGGGCACGCGGAACTGGCCGGCCACGTCCTTGGCGATCCGCGTCCCCGTGGTGCTGACGAGCTTGAGCCTGTCGAGCACTTGCGGAGCCGCGTCGGGCGTCTCGGGATCGGCTGCAAGCACGCTGCCGTCCGGGCCGATGGTGACCTTGAAGCCCGGCGGCACCGTGATCGGCCCGCCCTGCCCGATGACGGGGAGGCCATCGCCGTTCTGAAGGACGCCCGTCACCGTGACCGACAGGTCGCCGCGCCGGGTATAGCTCTCGCCGCCGTCCATCGCCTGCACCGCCAGCATCGCATCGCCCTGCATGGCGACGTCGAGCGGGTAGTTCGTGCGGTTGAGCCCGCCCGCCTTCATCGAGGCGCCGGTCACTTCGGTGCTGGAGAGGCTGCGCGTCTCCAGCTGTGGCCCTTCGAGCGTCATCGGCGTCGCCTGCAGGATCTCGGCCTTGAAGCCGATGGTCTGCGCGTTCGCCATGTTGCTGGCGATCACCCGCTCGCGGTTGAGCGAGGCGTTCATGCCGGAGACGGCGGTGTAGATCAGGCGGTCCATTCGGGTTCCTTGCGGAGAAGGTCAGGCGGAAGCGGGCGCGCGCCCGCTTCCGCCGCCTTCATCAGTTGCGCAGGTTGATGACGGTCTGCGAGATCTGCGTGGCGGTATCGATGGCCTTGGCATTGGCCTGGAAGTACCGCTGGGCGCTGATCAGCTCGACCAGTTCCTCGGCGATGTCGACGTTGGAGCGCTCCAGCGAGCCCGACATCAGGCCGCCCAGCACGCCCGTACCCGGCTGGCCATACGTGGCCATGCCCGACTTGCCGGTGGACTGCCACGTGGCGCTGCCCATCTGCTTGAGACCATCGGGCGCGATGAAGTTCGCCACGGCAACCACGCCAAGTTCGGCATTGGAGCCATCGTCGTAGGTCGCGACCACATGGCCGTCGGAGTTGACGACCACGCTGGCATAGGCCGAGCCCGCGGCATTGGTCGCAGGGATCTGCACGCTCTGCAGCGAGGCGGTGTCGACCACGCCGTTGTTCACCGGGAAGACCTGAAGGCGCGCGTTCTGCGCGTTCTTGAGGAAGCCCTGGCCATCCACGGTGAAGCCGCCGGCGCGGGTGTATTCGGTCTGGCCGGACTGCGGGTTGCGTACGGTGAAGAAGCCTTCGCCATCAAGCGCGAGGTCGAGCGCCGAGCCGGTCTGCTCGATCGGGCCGAGCGAGAACTCCTGGTTGATCTTGCTGACGCGCGAGCCGATGCCCACGGTCAGCGCAGGGTCGGTGATGACAGAGGAAGAGACGATGTCGGCAAAGGCGGTATCGCTTTTCTTGAAACCGGTGGTTTCGGCATTGGCGATGTTGTGCGCGATGACATTAAGTTCGGTCTGCGCGTTCTTGAGACCGGTGAGCGAGGTGTAATAGGACATCTGTGCGTACTCCGAAGGATAAGGATCAGGTGGTCTTGTCGGTGTTCACGGAAGCGGCGTCCCGGGCGGTCTGAGCTGCTGCGAGCGCGGTCACCGCATCGGCGGTGGACTTCTGCATCTCCGCCAGCGTCTCCAGCTGGCCGGAGATGGTCTTGAGCGTGTCTCCCATCTCGGTCGTGCCCGCGAGAGCGGAGAACTGGGCCATCTGCGCCAGCATCTCCTTCTGGTCGACCGGATCGAAGGGGTCCTGCTGCTGCATCTGCGCGGTCATCAGCTTCAGGAAGTCACCCTGGTCGAGTGACGAGAGCGAGCCCTTGCTCCTGGCATTCTGCACGCTCTGCGCGGCGCTGGCGGACGAGGCGTTGTTCAAGGCGGTGACGGTCATTTCATCCTCATGGTTTCGAGCATGAGCTGCTTGGCTGTGGAAAGGGCCTCGACCATGTTCTGGTACTGGCGCGAGGCTTCGAGCATCTCGACCATCTCCGCGTTCTCATCGACGGGAGCGGACCACACGTCGCCGTTGGCGTCTGCCAGGGGGTGGTCGGGATTGTGCTGGCGGACCGCCGCCGCCTTTTCGCGCATGACGCCCGAGACAGCGACGGTGGAGAGGCCGCTGGCGCGGTCGAGGTCTTCGGAGAAGACCGCGCGGATCGGCTTGTAGGCGCCGTCCTCGGTGGCCGAGACCGAGCCTGCGTTGGCAAGGTTCGAGGCCGCCGCGTTCATCCGCACGAGCTGCGCGGACATGCCGCGCTGGGCGACGCCGAAGAGGTTGAGCGAGTTGGCCATGGTCAGTCGCCCCGCAGCGCGCGCTTCACGGTGTCGACCCGCGAGCGGATGAATTCGAGCGTGGTGGAATAGCCGACCGCGTTCTCGGAGAAGGCGAGCTGTTCGTTCTGCAGCTCCACCGTGTTGCCGTCGAGCGAGGGCATCACCGGCACGCGGTAGAGCGTGGCGGCGTGCGCGGCCCGGTCTGTGCTGGCGCCCGCGTCGGCCGCCTTGATCGCGGCACCGAAATCGATGTCGCGCGCCTTGTAGCCGGGGGTTCCCGCATTGGCGATGTTGGAGGCGAGCACGCCCATCCGCTGCGATCGCAGCTGGAGCGCCTTGCCGTGTATTCCGAACAGGTCCTGCGTCATCTGGTCAAAATGTCCTTGCGGGAAGGTGTCCCCGACTGCGTGCCGGGTGTTTCGCAAGAGGTGTGCCAATCGGTTGCAATGCCGCCTCTCCAGCCTTTCGCGGCGGCGCTTTTTCGTGTGATGCGCGAACCTTGCGAGGCAGGGCGGCAAGCCTTTGCCGGACACCGGCAAATGTAGGCCTCCGCCTGAAACTTGATGTTTGCCGCCGTTCTCCCGTGCTGAATGGAGAACCGCCGATGATTGCCCACACCCTGTTCGAACCTCTCGGCGCCGTGATCGTCGTGGGCGGCACCTGCCTTGCCACGGTCCTGCGCTGCGGCCTTGCGGACACGCGAGAGGCGCTTGCCAGTGCCGGGCGGCTGGCGCGCCCGCGCTTCGATGCGGCCCGGGCCCGGGCGGAGCTGGCGGGACCGGTCCAGGAAATGCGGCAGGACGGGGTCATCCGCGCAGAGCCCCATCACTTCGGCGATCCCGAGTTCGACGACGTGACCGATGCCCTGATCGGCACCCGGTCGCTTTCCGCGCTGCAGGCCGCGCACCGCGTCCACAAGCGCCGCCGCATGGTCCGCAGCCGCAGCGCCGCGCGCACTTTCGAGCAGGCGGCCGAGCTTTCGCCGGTCTTCGGCCTGGCCGGCACGCTGGTCTCGCTCACGCGGCTGCCCGTCGATCCGGGCGCGGCGGGAGACTTCAACGCGGCGATCTCGATGGCGGTGCTCACGACACTTTACGGCCTGCTGCTGGGCAACCTGCTCTTCGCTCCCCTGGCGAGGCTGATCGCCCGCCGCGCCGCGCAGGAGGAGCACGAGCGCCAGCGCGTGCTCGACTGGCTGGAGACGCAGGTGGCGCCCGCGCTGCCGCACCAGTCCTCCGCGTACTCCGCGGGCCACGGGGCCGGGCAAGCGGGCGGGCAGGCGGGGGCAGGCGGCGCGCCTGGCCCGGGCAAGTCGCGGTGAAAGGCACCTCCGCGTTCGGCTGGCAGACTTCGCTCGCCGACCTCTCGCTCATCCTCTTCATGCTGAGCGCGGCGGCGTTGCACCGCCAGCCTCCTGCACGCCCGCAGGAACAGCGGATCGAACGCCCGCAGCCTCGAACGAGCGTGCACCCGGCCGCATCCCCGCCGGCTCGGCCCGCCCCCCGCTCGGAGCCGCTGGCGGTCTACGAGGCAACGGCCGGAGCGCCGCCGCTGGACGTCTGGCTGGAACAGCAGGCGATCGACCCGCGCCAGCAGCTCACGATAATCGCGCGCTATGGCCCCGCGCCGGGAAGCCGGGATGCGGCCCTTGGATCGGCCGTGCGCCTGCTGGGCGAGGCGGGCGTCGCAGGGGCTTCCGCGCGGCTGGTGGTGGAGCCGGGCAGCGGCCCTGTCCGCGTCGTGCTTGCCTATGACAGGCCCGCCTGAGGCATGCCTGGTCCCGCGCGCAAGTGGCACGGGACTTGCTGCTTCGGCGATGGATGGACGCGACGGCGCGTCCCTTGTGCAGAGAGTTCCTGAATGCCTGCAAGTCTTCTTCTCCTGGTCGCCGCGGCCAGCCCGTTCGCGGACCTCGATGCCATCGACCGGCAGGTGGCCGCCTTTACCGGGGCGCCCGCAGGCGAGCTGGGCGGGGCGGCCACTCCGGTCGACCGGCGACTGCGGCTGCAGCCCTGCCGCAGCGGGCTGGCGCTATCGTGGCGAACGTCCGCGCGCGACAGTGTCGTGGTCCAGTGCGGCGATCCCTCCGGGTGGCGGCTCTTCGTGCCCATCAGGTCGGGCGCAGCCGGAGCAGGCGCTGGCGGGGCGGGTCAGGATGGCCCGGTCGCCGTGGCGCGCGGCGATGCCGTGGCGATCGCCGTCTCGGGAGAGGGGTTCACGGTGTCGCAGCCGGGCGAGGCGATGGAGTCCGGGCCCGTGGGTGGCTGGATCCGCGTGCGTGCGGCGGGTAAGACCGCGCGCACCGACGTGATGCGCGCGCGGATCGAGCGGCCCGGTCTGGTTTCGGTGCCGCTGCCCTGAGGCGGGCGTTGCCGGCAATTTCCCGCAGGCAAGAATTTGCCGCCTGCGCCATTAATTCCGCCGCTCCCCTGTCGTTCTGCATCTCAGGACTTTTCAAGGAGCGGCACTATGCCACCTATCGAAGTGGGGTCTGCCCCGCGCATCGGCGCCATCGATACCCGGCTGCCCCGCGTGGCCGACACCAACACGGTCAGCGCAACCGCAAAGGCGCAGGCCACCAACCCGGTCTCGGCGGCGCCCGCCGTGGAGACCATCAATGCCCTGGACCCCGGCGCCGCCCCGATCGACACCGACCGGGTCGCGCTGATCCGCAAGGCGGTGGAATCGGGCACTTATCCCGTGGTCCCCGCGAAGATCGCCGACGCCATGATCGCGGCCGGCATGCTGCTGAGGAGCGCACACTGATGTCACAGACCGACCTTCGCGAAGCCCTGCGGCAGATGCTTGCCGTTCTCGAGGAGGAGCGGCAGGCCCTTGCCGGTCTCGACCTCGACGCGATCGTCGGGACGACGCAGGACAAGAACCGCCTGTGCGGCACGATCGACGTGCTGGGCGAGCACCTGGGCGCAGATACCATCGACGAGGAATGCCGCGGCATGCTCGACGCGGCGCGGCGCCTGAACGAGGTGAACCGCCAGGTGCGCAACATCATCGCCGCCAACGTCTCGCGCCGCCTGAACGCGCTGACCGGCAGCCCGCAGCTCTACCGCATCCCGCCCGGCTACGCGATGGCCGCAGGCCGCTGAAGCGGCGCTTGAGACTGGGCGGGCGGAGAAGCGCGTCCCTCTCCTGAAGGCGCCCATCCTCCCCGCGAATGCGGAACCTTCGCCGGCATCGGCAGCCTGAGGCTGGCGGCGTTAACCACACTCCCCAAATTGGCATGGCTCTTGCTCAAACACTCGCGGCAAATGGATTGCCGGGAGTTTCGGCTTGAGCGACGGACAGATCTTCGGGGGTGTGGGGACGCGGGGCACGGCGGGAGGTGCGCAAGTGCGCGCCGCAATCGCCCGGGCGGCCGAGGCCACCGGCGTCGACTTCCAGTACCTCATGGCGCAGGCGAAGCTGGAATCGAGCCTCGATCCCACCGCCCGCGCCGCTACGTCGAGCGCGGCGGGGCTCTACCAGTTCACTTCCGGCACCTGGCTCAGCACGCTGGACCGCCACGGCGCGGAACACGGTATGGCATGGGTGAGCGATGCGATCCAGGGCGGCTCCGTCGCCGATCCCGCCACCCGTGCGCAGATCATGGGCCTGCGCTATGATCCGCAGGTGTCCGCGCTCATGGCGGGCGAGCTTGCCGCCGACAACCGCGCCGACCTCACCGCGCGCCTCGGCCGCGAGCCGGACCCGGCGGAACTCTACCTTGCGCACTTCCTGGGCTCGGCGGGAGCTGGCAAGTTCCTTGCCGCCCTGGCCGACAACCCCGGGCAGAGCGCCGCGGCCATTCTTCCCAAGGCCGCTGCCGCCAATCGCTCGATTTTCTTCTCGGGCGGTGCGCCGCGTTCGGTCGGGCAGGTCATGGACCTGATGCGCAGCAAGGTCGCAGGCGCGATGGAGGGCGGCTTCTCCCCCGGCACTGCCGAGTGGGCGGGCGTCGATCCCGCCATTCCCTACGACACCGGCTTCGAGACGGCGGGCTACCGGCCGAGCGGCCCTATCGCGCGCGAGTTCCACGCCGGGCGGCCTGCTGCCCCGGCGGGCGGGGCCCAACCGGCCACGCGCTCCATGGCCGAAACCCTGCAGGCCGCGTTCGGTGCTTCCGACAGCGCCGCCTCGGGCCACGTGCGCGAAGCTTACTCCAAGCTGGCGAGGCTGGGCCTGTGAGCCTGTTCTCGCGCGTCCGCAATGCCGGAGCCATAGCCCTTCCGGCGGGCATCCTCGTGCTGATCGTGCTGATGATCGTGCCGGTGCCCGCCATCGTGCTCGACGTGGCCTTCGTGCTCAACATCGCGCTGTCGGTGGCGGTGCTGATGGCGGCGATGAACGCGGAGAAGCCGCTGGACTTCTCCTCCTTTCCCTCGGTCCTGCTCTTCGCGACCCTGCTGCGCCTTTCGCTCAACGTCGCCTCAACCCGCGTCGTGCTGGTCCATGGCCACGAGGGCGAGGCGGCAGCCGGCAAGGTGATCGAGGCTTTCGGCGCATTCCTCATCGGCGGGAACTTCGCCGTCGGGATCTTCGTGTTCCTGATCCTCGTCATCATCAACATGGTGGTCGTCACCAAGGGCGCGGGCCGCGTGTCCGAAGTCTCAGCGCGCTTCACTCTCGACGCGCTGCCGGGCAAGCAGATGGCGATCGACGCCGACCTCGCCGCCGGGCTCATGACTGCGGACGAGGCCAAGGCCCGCCGCCGCGAGGTGGCGACGGAGGCCGATTTCTACGGCTCGATGGATGGCTCCTCCAAGTTCGTGAAGGGCGATGCCATCGCCGCTCTGCTGATCCTGGCGGTCAACATCGTCGCGGGCTTCTGTCTTGGCATGATCAGCCACGGGCTTTCCGCCGGCGAGGCCGCGCAGGCCTACATCACGCTTGCCATCGGCGATGCGCTGGTGGCGCAGGTGCCTTCGCTGCTGCTCTCGATCGCCGCCGCCGTGATCGTCACCCGCGTGTCGGACAGCCGCGACCTTGCCGGGCAGATCGGCAGCCAGTTTGCCGCACCCGGCACGTGGTTGCCGGTGGCCGTGGTGCTGGGCGCCATCGGCATGATCCCGGCGATGCCCCAGTCGATCTTCCTGCCTGCCGCTGCCATGGCGGGATGGATCTGGCATTCCCTGCGCAAGCGGGCGGAGCGTGCGCTCATCGCTCCGGTGGTGGTGGAGGAACCCGCCGTCCTTGCCGACCCGTCGCGGATCGAGCTGGAGGATGTCTCCGACCATACCCTCGTCACGATCGAGCTTGGCTACGGCCTCGTCCAGCTGGTGGACGAGCGGCGCGGCTCGCCGCTGGTCACGCGCGTGACCGGCGTTCGCAAGCAGCTGAGCCAGTCGTTCGGCTTCATCGTGCCGCAGTTCCGCATGCGCGACGCGCTGGACATGCCTCCGCACGAATATCGCATCGTCCTGGGAGGGGTGAACCTTGGCGGCGCGGAAGTGCGGGCGGACAAGGTGCTGGCGATCGATGCCGGGGAAGCGAACCTCAACCATGCCTTGCGCGGCGAGGCCTGCTTCGACCCCAGCTTCGGCTGTCCGGCGCTGTGGATCGATCCCGCCGCGCGCGACCATGCGACGGCCGAAGGCTTCCTCACCGTCGATCCCGGCACCGTGATCGCCACGCACCTCAACCAGCTGCTTTCCGCCCGCCCGCAGGACCTGCTCGGCCCCGATCAGGTGCGCGCCCTGACCGAGGCGCTGAAGGAGCATTCGGCGGGGCTGGTGGAAACCGTTCACCCCGCCCCGCTCAGCCTCGCTGCGATCACCCGCCTCCTGCGGGCGCTGCTGGAGGATCACATCCCCATCGCACATCTCGTCCCGATCTTCGCCAGCCTTTCGCGCGCGGTGCAGCAGACGGTGGACCACGACCGGCTGATCGAGCTGGTGCGCGCGGACCTTGGCGCCCTCATCGTGGGGCGGATCTGCTCGCCCACGCAGCGCCTGCCTGTGGTGACGCTCGATGCCGGGCTGGAAGGCGCGATCGTACAGGGCATGGTCGATCCCGCGACCGGGCAGCCGGTGATCGAACCCGATCTTGCCCGTATGATCGGCGAGCGCATCGTCGCTCTGGGCGAGGCGCGAGGGCCCCACGCCATCCGCCTGACGCTGGTGGTCCAGCCCCGGGCCCGGCGCGCCCTTGCCGCGCTGCTCCGGCTGCGGGCGCCCGCCTGCCTCGTCCTCTCGATCTCCGAGCTACCCGCAACCCAGCCCATCGAAGTGATCGACGTCATCGGCGCCGCCGCGCCGCCCCAGGAACCGCGCGGGCTTCCCTCGCCCGACAGCGCCGAAAGCATGGCTGCATGAACCAGATGCCCGTTCCCACGCCAACCACTGCCCACCACCCCGCCGCCGGGGGCGCCGCCATGCGGGCCTATCGCGGCGATGTGGCCGACCGCGTCCGTCGCTTCCTGCCGATGGTCCGCCGCCAGGCGTGGCACGTCCACGGCAGCGGACGACCCGGCATCGAGGTGGAAGACCTCGTGCAGGCGGGCCTCGTGGCGCTCACCGAATGCGCGCAGAAGCACTCGGGGCCTACGGAGGACGGCTTTGCCGCCTACGCCAAGATGCGCGTGCGCGGGGCCATGGTGGACCTGATCCGCCGCGCCGTCCCGCTGTCGCGCGGGGTGAGCGGACGCCGCCGCCAGCTGGCGGAGAAGGAAGCCGCGCTGCGCAATGCCCTTGGCCGCGAGCCCAAGCCGCGCGAACTGGCGCAGGCGCTCGGCATCGACGAAGCCGAACTCGCCGCTCTGCGCGACGCTAGCGAGCCTCTTCGCTTCGACTCGCTCGACGATGCCTATTCCGACCAGAACATGGCTTTCGCGGCCGAAACCCCGGACAGTTTCGCCCTGCTGGCCGACGAGGAGACGCGCGGTGCGGTCATCGCGGCGATCACCCAGCTTCCCGACCGGCTCAAGCTGATCGTCCAGCTCTACTTCGTCGAGGAGCTGAACCTTGCCGAGATCGCCGAGGTGCTGCAGGTTTCGGTCCCGCGCATCCACCAGCTGAAGGCGCAGGCGATCGACAAGCTGCGCGCCAGCCTCCAGGGCGTGGCGGACGTGCTCTGAGGCGCGTCGCCGGGGGCCGGAAGGCCTATCGCTGGAAGGCGCTTCGGGCCGAGCGGGCGAGGCGGCGGCCGATGGCGGTCGTGTCGCGGACAAAGGGAACGGTGTCTTTCCACGACAGTGCGTGCACGTCCGTGCGTGAGGATCGCTGGGTGCCGAGGACCGGACAGGCGACAAAGGTCTGAAGCGCCGGGTGATCGCGGCGGAACCAGCTGTAGGCGCCGTCCACATGCATGGGGCCGCCTTGCGGCGAACCCGCCGGACGCTCGGCCATGGCAGTGAGGTAGCGCTCCAGCGGTGCGAGCACGTGGCCCGCGATGCCCAGAAAGTGCGCGCCGAGCATCGCTTCCGTCGGCGCCGCGCGGCTGAGCGGGCGCTGCTCGTCGGCGCATGGACTGTCGTTCAGCACCGCGCCGTAGAAGAACGACCAGTCAGAGCCTTCCAGCGCCTGCAGTGCCTGTGCAAGGCGCACCTCGATATCGGCCGCGAAGTCGAGATCGTCCTCGACGATAAGCAGCGAGGCGACCCCGTCCCGCGCAGCCTCGCGAACGACCTCGAGATGGCTGTGGAAGCACCCGCGCGTGCCCCGCGTGGGGAACGCGCCCGGCTCGTCGAAGCGGCAGGCGTCGAAGCGTTCCACCCTGCCGTCTCCCGGCGCCAGCCCGAGCCGGGCAAGCTGGGCGGTCACATCGCGAAGGCGGTCGCGCCGGGTGGCGAGATTGATGACGCGGATCCGCTCGA
This sequence comes from Novosphingobium silvae, assembly GCF_009856825.1. Classification (GTDB taxonomy): domain Bacteria; phylum Pseudomonadota; class Alphaproteobacteria; order Sphingomonadales; family Sphingomonadaceae; genus Novosphingobium; species Novosphingobium silvae. The sequence continues at coordinate 103,423 of NZ_WVTD01000004.1, forward strand.
AACGGTCCAGCAGCTTCTGCCCAGCCGGTGTCGCACGCATCGGATCGTTCCCGTCGAGTTGCCTGGTCCCTTGCTGCCTAGCTCCTCGCCCCGGGCGCTGCCATCGGCGGGAACATGGTCCGCCTTTCCTCCACCGAGCGGGCGATGGCCCGCGCGCTATCGCGCGGCCATCTGCGCCAGCAACGCGGGCGTCAGGACCTGCGGCAGGATCTCGGGCGCACCGTCGCGGCCGTACCAGACATAGAGCGGGACCCCGGCCGCGTGCCTTGCGGTGAGATAGCGGGTGATCTCCGGGTCGCGCCGTGTCCAGTCGCCGCGAAGGACAGTGACGCCGGCCTTCTCGAAGGCGCGGCGCGTATCTTCGCGCTCGATGGCGACTTGCTCGTTGACCTTGCAGGTGAGGCACCAGTCGGCGGTCATCCATACGAAGACCGGACGGCCGCTGCGCCGCGCCTTCGTCAGCGCCTCGGCCGAAAAAGGCGCGGCGTCGATGAGCGATGAGGCGTCCTGCGCAGGAGCGCGCGGCTCGGGCATGGTGGTAACGCCGATGGTGAGCACGGCCAGCGCTGCAAATGCAGGCATGATCGCCCGCTTGCCGCGCCTCTGCTCGCGTCCCAGCAGCGCCAGGAGCGCCAGTAGCAGCGCTCCCAGCGCTACGACGTAGGCCAGCGACGAGGCACCGCCGAGCCGCCAGACCAGCCAGCAGAGCGCTGCAGCGGTAAGCGCCATCGGCACTGCCATGATCCGCCGGAACGTGACCATCCACTTGCCGGGGCGCGGCAGGCGGGCACGCAGCGCGGGAACGAAAGCCACGGCGAGGAAGGGCAGGGCGATGCCAAGGCCAAGCGCTGCGAACAGGGCCAGCGCCGGGGCGACAGGCAGCAGCAGCGCCGCGCCCATGGCGCTCGCCATGAACGGCCCGGTGCACGGCGTGGCGACGAAGGCCGCCAGCAGACCGGTCGCGAAGGCGCCTTGCGGCGAACCCTCGCTCGCAAAGCCGGGGACGGCGAATTCGAAGATGCCGAGGAGGTTGGCGGTGATCGACAGGGCCAGCGCGAAGAGGAGAACGACCACCCACGCCTCCTGCAACTGGAAGGCCCACCCCACCTGCTCGCCGCCGGCGCGCAGCACCAGCAGCAGCGCGCCAAGGCCAAGGCAGGCGACGATCACGCCCGCCGCATAGGCCAGCCCTTCGATGCGCGCATGCGCCTCGCTTTCGCCCGCACGGGCAAGGCTCAGCGCCTTGAGCGAGAGGATCGGGAAGACGCAGGGCATGACGTTGAGCAGCAGCCCGCCCGCCAGCGCCGCCAGCAGGAGCCAGGGCAGCGCCGGCAGTTCGGGCGTGCCTTCGTTGGCCGCGCCGGTCGCCACCGGCACGCCGCCCGTTGGAACCTGTCCTGCCTTCGCGGAAAGGGCGATGCCGTTCCCGGCACTGTCGAGCCGCAACACCGCTTCCACCGTCTCGGCGCCGCGTGGCGCAACGGCGGCCCGGGGGATCGTCACCAGCAGCAGGTCGCCCTTGCGGCTGAAAAGCTGCGGGGCGGCATAGTCGACGAGCTTGTCCTGCACCACGAAGAGGTGCGGCGCGTCCAGTACGACCGACGCGGGCAGGGGGATTGCGAGGCGCAGGTCTTTGTCGCCAACAGCGAAGGTGGCGGGCGTGCCGAGCGGTGCGGGAAGGCGCTGGGTCCATCCGTCGAAACGCCGCGCGACTTCGGCCTCAGCCCTGGCGCCCACAGTCACTTCGGCCGCGAGTTCGGCGCGCTCGGGCACGCAGATCTGCTCGGTGCAGGCGAGCCACTGCGCTCGTACCCGCACGGGAAGGCGCGTTCCCGGGCTCACGCCGGGGGGAAGCGAAAGCGGCACCAGCACCGCATATTCGCTTTCGTACACGTGGTTCATCAGCCCCTGCACGACGAGGGTGCGAGGTACCGGATAGCGCGGTTCCCCGACGGAGGCGCCTTGCGGCAGTTCCCAGTCCAGCTGCATCCCAAGCCCCGCATCGCCGGGATTGGCCCAGTACCCGTGCCAGCTCGGCTCGGGCGTCATGCGTATCGCCAGCGTCGCCTCGGTCGGCGACGAGGGACCGGCCACCAGTTCGGCGGCTATGTGCGTGGGAGCTGCAAGAGCGGGAACGGCGGTTGCAAGAAAGACGCCCAGCACGCCCAGAAGGTGACACAGAACCGTCACAAGGACGGAGTAGCGGCGCGATTCCATGATGCTCCCGTGCGTTGGCCGACAGGCTGCACCACCCTTGCGCTCGGGCGGCAATCCGGTCATCGAAGCATCTGCCCCCAACGCGCGGACATTTCAAGGAACTCCCCCGATGCGCCCCTTCAGCTTGTCGCCCAGCCTTTCCCTGGCGTTCTCCTCGCTCGCGGTGGCCCTTTCGCTGGGCTGCACCGCGCCTGCTTTCGCGCACGAAGACGAGCCGGCCACCGCCACCACCGCGGCCACCATTACCGCCGCCACCGCGGAGCAGGCTCCTGCGACCCCGCCCAAGCTGATCGTCGCGATCGCGGTGGACCAGTACTCCGCCGACCTGTTCCAGCAGTACCGCGAGCGTTACACGAAGGGCCTGTCGCGCCTGCTTCAGGGTGCGGTGTTCCCCTCGGGCTTCCAGTCGCACGCGGCGACCGAGACCTGCCCCGGCCACTCCACGCTTTTGACCGGCGTCCACCCCAACCGGACCGGCATCGTCGCCAACAACTGGTTTGTCCCGGGCATCGCGCGCGCCGACAAGCAGGTTTACTGCTCGGAGGACGAGACCAATCCGAAGAGCAATTCCGAGGATTCGGTCATCAGCCCGGACCATCTCAAGGCGCCGACGCTGGGCGACCTGCTCAAGAAAAAGAACCCCGCCAGCCTCAATGTCGCTGTCTCGGCCAAGGACCGCGCCGTCGTGATGATGAGCGGCCACACCGCCGATGCCGCCTACTGGCTGAAGGGCAAGGGTTTCACCAGCTTCGAGGGGCGCAAGCTTTCTCCCGCCGCGCTGGCGCAGAACGAAGCCATGGCCCGAACCGTTGCGGCTGGCGCGGGCGACCTGCCGGTGCCGGGCTGGTGCGGCGCGGTGGATCGGCCGACCGATATGGGCGGCTTCACCATCGGCACTTATCGCTTTCCGCTCAAGGCAGGCGACATGAAGGGCTTTTCGAACAGCCCGCGCATGGACGTGGCCACTACCGAGCTTGCCGTGCGCATGCTGGACGAGATGCCGCTGGGCAAGGACGCCGTGCCCGACGTGCTTTCGGTCAGCTACTCCGCGACGGACAAGGTCGGCCACGCCTACGGCAACGAGGGCGTGGAAATGTGCATCCAGATGAACGTGCTGGATCAGACCATCGGCACTCTGCTCGATGCGCTCGATTCGCGCGGGCTGGACTATGTCGTGGTGCTCAGCGCCGATCATGGCGGTGCCGATGCCCCCGAGCGCATGAGGCTGCAGGGCGTGCCCGAGGCCGCGCGCCTGGACGAAGCGCTTACCGACGAGGGATTGTCGGCCTCCGTGTCGCGGGCCACCGGCGTCGTTCCCCGGCAGGGCCCGCTGTTCTACGGCGCGGGCGGATCCGGTGACGTCTGGGTCAACGCCGGCCTTTCAGCCCGCGATCACAAGGCCGTCGTCGCCGAACTGGTCTCGCAGTTGAAGGCCAATCCGCAGATCTCCGGCGTCTACACGGCGGATGAACTCAGGAAGGTCAAGGTCCCCTCGGGTCACCCGCAGGACTGGACCGAGATCGAGCGTGTCGCCGCGTCCTTCGATCCCGAGCGTTCGGGCGAGGTGCTGATGATGACGAAACGTGCCGTGGTTCCGGGCACCCGGCCGCGGCCTGGCTACACCGCCACCCACGGCAGCCCCTGGGACTACGACCGGCGCGTGCCCATGCTGTTCTGGCGCAAGGGCATGGTCCGCATGGAGCAGGCCCAGCCCGTGGAGACGGTAGACATCGCGCCGACCCTTGCGGGCCTGATCGACCTGTCGGAGCCCGCCGGGACCTGGGATGGAAGGTGCCTCGACATCTACGCCGGGGAGGCCGATAGCTGCTCGCGATGAGCGATTCGAATACGACTGCTTCGACTGCGGCCGCCGTCCCTGCCGGGAAGGATCGCCGTGACCTGATCATCCTGGGCGGCGGCCTTGTCGGCATGACGCTGGCGCTCGCGGCTGCCCGCTCGGGGATCACCGCCCACGTGATCGACCGTGCCGACCCGGCCGATCTCGTGGCCGAGGGCGCGGACGGCAGGGCGTCTGCGATCTCGACCGCGAGCTGGAACCTGTTCAACAACATAGGGCTCGCTCCCAGCCTGGCCTCGCTGGGCTGTCCGATCGATTCCATCGCCGTCACCGACGGGATGAAGCCCGGACGGATCGACTTCACGCCGAAGGCGGAGGAAGGCAGCCTCGGCCGCATGTTCGCCAACCGCGACTTGCGCATCGCCCTGTTCGATGCGGCCCGCGAAGAGCCGGGCATCGCCTGGCACGTGCGCACCGAAGCAGTGCGCAAGGAGCGCGGTCCCCACGGGGTAGAGGTCGAGCTTTCGGACGGCCGCGTTTTGTCAGGCTCGCTGCTGGTGGCTGCGGAAGGCCGCCAGTCTCCCACCCGCGACGAGGCCGGCTTTGCGCTCGCCAAGTGGGAATACGACCACCGCGCCTTCGTGACGGGCCTGTTCCACGAGAAACCGCACGGCAACACCGCCTGGGAAATCTTCTACCCGGCCGGGCCGTTCGCGCTGCTGCCGCTGCTCGACGACAAGGAGGGGCGCCACCGCAGCGCGCTCGTCTGGACCGTGGCGGAGAAGGATGCCGCAGGCGTTGCCGCCATGCCCGATGCGATGTTCGTGAACGAGGTCGAGAGCCGGATGCATGGCGTCCTCGGCGCGATCGGCCTTGCCGCCCCGCGTATGAGCTACCCCCTGCGGTTCCACCACGCAGGCCGCGTGGTGGACGAGCGGCTGGCGGTGATCGGCGATGCCGCGCATGGCATGCATCCTATTGCAGGGCAGGGCCTGAACCTGGGCCTGCGCGATGTCGGCGCCCTGGTCGAAGTGCTGAGCGAAGGCATGCGGCTTGGGCTGGAGCCCGGCGATGCGCAGCTACTGGCTCGCTACGAGAAGTGGCGCAGCCTCGACAGCTTCATGGTCATGTCGGTCACCGACGGTCTGACCCGCCTGTTCGGCATTCCCGGGCGCCTTCCCAGCGCCGCGCGCCGTCTGGGAATGGGCGCCGTGCAGCGCCTGCCGGCTCTCAAGCGCTTCTTCATGGACGAAGCGCGCGGCATGTCGGGACAGTTACCGCAGTTGCTGCAGGCCTGACCTCGGGCGAAGGGGGCGCATCCCGCCCTTCTGGCCGCACCACGCCTGCTGCTTTGTTCCTACTCCGCCACCGCGCCTTCGGTAGGTTCCCCTTCCGGAGCGACCGGCGCCAGCGGACTGGGCTGATCGACCGCCTGTCCGGCCGAATCCTGCAGCCTCGCAGGCTCCAGCATCGCCGTCGTCTCGAGGAGGTCGAGCGCCTTCTGTGCCGCTTCGAAGCGACGGGCGTCGGCAATCCAGGTGTCGGCCGCCTCCGCCCCGGGCAGGCGTTCCACTTCGCCGATTGCATTGTCGATGCGGCGTGCGGTGAGCATGAGGCGCGCACGGTCGATCCGCGCGGCCGGGGTGGCCAGCGTGCCGGAGTCGCGGCGCACCGTGAACAGCGAAGTCGCCTCGTGGCGGACGCGGTCCCACAGGGTCTGGTCGGTCTGCGTGACGGTCAGTTCCGGGGAAAGCGCCTCGAGCCGCGCGGCGAGCCCGTCGATAGTGACGGGGTTGGCGGCGAAGTCGATCACCGTCTGCACCGCGCGCGGCTGGGCGTTCATGAAGCGCAGGCGCAGCTGATCGGCGACATGGCCGAGCGGCTCGCCGCGATCTACCATGCGCCGCGCGGCGAAGGCGATCAGCAGGCCCTCGGCCCGCCCGGCGTTCCCTGCGGCGGCGTTCGTCTCGAAGTCTATGCGGGAGATGCGGTCCTCGAGCAGGGCCACGCGCCCCTCAACCGTGCCGATCGCCGACATCTGCGCGGCAGGCGATGGTGGAGGCGGCGCGCTGACGGCGACTTGCGGCGTCTCGGCGGGCTGGGGCAGCAGCACCGAAAGGTAGCCCCTTGCGGCGAACCAGGCGACAAGGGCCGCGCCAAGAAGGAAAGCGACCAGCGCGATGAACAGCGTGGGACCCCATGAACGGCTCCGGCCGGAGACGCGGGTGGGGGGTGCCGAAATGTCCTGCATCAAGCCCTTTTGGTGGCAACTAAAGTCCCGGACCGGCTTCTTGGCACATCCGCGAGGCCAAGGCCAGCAGCGCCGCATCGTCGGGCAGGGACGCGGAGCGCAGGTCCCGCCAGCCCGCACCCGCCTGCGCCGCGACCCGTGGACCGATGGCCGCAAGCAGGAGCCGGCTGCGGTCGATCCCGTGCACGTCGCAAAGGTGGGCGAAGTGGGCTGCCGCGCTGCCCGAATGCAGCAGCGCAAGCGCCGGCCGCGACAGGAGCGCAGCGATTTCGGGAGGGAGGGGAAGCGGCTCGCTGGAGTAGACTTCGCGCAGGACGACTTCCACCCCGGGGGGCAGTGCCAGCTCCACCCGCTCTCGTCCGGCAAGGCGCAGGAGGCGGCGGTGACCGGGAGCAAGCGCGCCCAACATGGCCTGAAGCCCGCCCTTTCCGCTCGCCACCACGTCGAGGCCCGCCGCGCGAGCGGCCCCGGCCGTCGTGGCTCCCACCGCATAGGCCGGAACCCCGCGATACCGGGCGAGCGCCGGGCCGCCATGGCGCAGCGCATTGGTGCTGCCGAGCAGAACCGCATCGACATGGGCGCGCGGCACCGGCTCCCAGGCAAGCGGGCCCACTGCGAACAGCGGGCAGGCCCGGGCATCAAGCCCCATCTGGCGCGCCGCCTCTAGCGTAGCCGATGCGCCCGGCTCCGGTCGCAGGATCAGGACAGGAAGGCTCATACGAGGGCGGACCTTCGCCGCATGGGCTCAGCCGGCACCGGCGAAATGCACTGTGATCGTCGGAACCGCGCGGGCGAGCAGGTCCGCGGCGAGATCCAGCGGCCCCTGCATGTCGCCCGCCGTGAACCGCGCTTCGCCCCTGACGTGCTCGGCCCCGTCCGGGCTGTAGAGCGCGGCCTGCATCACCAGCATGCCCTCTTCGCTGCGGGTCAGTACGGCGATGGGGCTGTGGCAGTTGCCGCCGAGACCCGCGAGCAGCGCCCGCTCGGCCATGACCTGTGCACGGCTTTCGGCATGGTCGATGCGGGAGAGGAAGGCGCGCGTCTCGTGGTCGTTGGCGCGGCACTCGATCATGATGGCGGCCTGGGCGGGCGCGGGAAGCCAGTCCTCGGCGTCGAGCGGGTGGCCGGTGCCGCTTTCGCCAAGGCGGTTGAGCCCGGCAAGCGCAAGGAATGTCGCATCCGCCTCTCCGGCGGCGAGCTTGGCGAGGCGGGTGGCGACATTGCCGCGGAACGTCACGACCCGGCAGTCGGGGCGCGCGTGCAGCAGTTGCGCGGCGCGGCGCGGAGCGCTGGTGCCCACGACGGCGCCCTGGGGCAGCGCGGCGATGGAGGCGGCACCAACCAGAACGTCGCGCACGTCTTCCCGGGGGAGAATGGCGCCGATCTCGAAGGCTTCGGGGCGAATCGTCTCGACGTCCTTGGCGGAATGGACGGCGAAGTCGATGTCACCCGAAGCGAGCCACGCGTCGAGTTCCCGCGTCCACAGGGCCTTGCCGCCGATCTCCGCCAGGGCCCGGTCCTGAATGCGATCGCCGCTGGCGGTCACCGCAACGATCTCTATATGCGCGAGATCGATTCCATGCGCCTCGGCAAGGCGGCGCTGGGCTTCGTGTGCCTGTGCCATCGCGAGGGGCGAGCGGCGGGTGCCCAGCTTGAAGCGGTCTTTGTGGTGTCTATCGTGGGTCATCGGCGGGTTGTGCTACTCGCCAATGTCGTTCAGGGGAAGGTCGGATGAGGATTGTACTCGGCATCGAATCTTCCTGCGACGAAACGGCCGCCGCGCTGGTCACCGACGAACGGGTGATCCTGGCCCAGCGCATCGCCTCGCAGGACGAGGCGCACCGTCCCTACGGCGGCGTCGTGCCCGAGATCGCCGCGCGCGCCCATGCCGAACGCCTGACCCCGCTCATCGAGGCGACGCTTGGCGATGCCGGCATGACGCTGGACCAGGTGGACGCCATCGCCGCGACCGCAGGGCCTGGCCTAATCGGCGGAGTGATGGTTGGCCTCGTCACCGCGAAGGCGCTCGCGATGGCGAGCGACAAGCCGCTTATCGCGGTGAACCACCTCGAAGGGCATGCGCTCTCGCCGCGCCTTGCGGATGCGGCTCTCGAATATCCGTACCTCCTGCTGCTCGTCTCGGGCGGACACTGCCAGATCCTGCTGGTGGAAGGCGTCGGCAGCTTCCGCCGGTTCGCCACCACCATCGACGACGCGCTGGGCGAGGCGTTCGACAAGTCCGCCAAGGTGCTGGGCCTTGGCTATCCCGGCGGTCCCGCGCTGGAGCAGCTTGCCCTTCAGGGCGATGCGAAGAAGGTGCCGCTGCCGCGCCCACTCAAAGGTTCGGCCGAGCCGCACTTCTCCTTCGCCGGGCTCAAGAGCGCGGTGCTGCGCGCCAAGCAGTCGGGCGAATACTCCGATGCCGACATCGCCGCATCGTTCCAGCAGGCGGCGATCGATTGCCTGGTAGACCGGCTTCGCGGCGCGCTGGCGAAGGCGGGCAAGGTGAACGCGCTCGTCGTCGCCGGAGGGGTTGCGGCGAACAAGGCGATTCGCGGAGCGCTGGAGGAACTTGCGGCCGGGCACGACCTGCCCTTCATCGCGCCGCCCCTTGGTCTTTGCACCGACAATGCGGCGATGATCGCATGGGCCGGGATGGAGCGGCTCGAGCGCGGACAGTCGGACCCGCTCGATGTGGCCGCCCGCCCGCGCTGGCCTCTGGACCCGGAGGCGCAAGCCGTTCGCGGTGCGGGAGTGAAGGCATGAGCACGCCGCAGGTCGGAGTGATCGGCGCCGGCGCCTGGGGCACCGCTCTCGCGCAGGCGCTGGCCGGTCCGCGCGACGGGGACGAAGGCACCGAAGTGCTGCTCTGGGCGCGGGAAGAGGCGCTTGCCGCGCAGATCAACCGCGAACATCGCAACAGCCTCTACCTGCCCGACGCAGCGCTTTCGCCCGCCATTCGTGCCACGAGCGAGCTTGCCGAACTCGCCGCGCTGCCGGTGCTGCTGGTGGTCGTCCCGGCGCAGTTCCTCGCCTCGGTGATCGCCCGGCTTCCCGCGGGTTCGCGCGACCTCGTCCTCTGCGCGAAAGGTATCGAGGCCGGGACGGGGCGGCTGATGGCCGATGTCGCGACAGGCGTTGCGCAGGCGGAGCGGCTTGCGGTGCTTTCCGGCCCCACCTTCGCCCACGAAGTCGCCGCAGGCCTGCCCACGGCCGTCACTCTCGCCTGCGGAGGCGGGCCCGAGCAGTGGGCGCGTCTTTCGCCGCTGCTCGCCCGTCCGGCGCTCAGGCCCTATTATTCCGACGATGTGACCGGAGCCGAGATCGGAGGCGCCGTGAAGAACGTGCTCGCCATCGCCTGCGGAGTGGTCGAGGGCCTGAACCTGGGCCAGAACGCGCGCGCGGCGCTCATCGCTCGCGGCTATGCGGAGATGCTGCGCTTCGGGCTTGCGCGCGGCGCGAGGGCGGAGACGCTTTCGGGCCTCTGCGGCCTGGGCGATCTGGTGCTGACGTGCTCTTCCACTTCCAGCCGCAACTTCTCGCTTGGCCTCGCCCTCGGCAAAGGGTTGAGCGCGGCAGAGGCGCTTTCGGGCAAGTCGAGCGTGGCGGAAGGAGCGGCGACGGCGCCGGTGCTGGCCGAACTTGCCCGCCGTGAAGGCGTGCAGATGCCGATTGTCGAGGCCGTCGCCCGGCTGCTGCGAGGCGAGGCTCCGGCCGCAACCGTGGTCAGCGACCTGCTCGCGCGCCCGCTGCGCGCCGAACAGGAGCCCGCCGCTTGAGCGAGATACCGGTTCCGCGAAGCGAAGCCACGCGCGAGGAACGCCAGCAGGACGACATCGCGGCGCTTGCCAAGGGCGGGCGCACGAACCTGTTCGGCTTCTTCCTGCGCCTCGCCGCGCGCATTCCCTTTCTTTTCATCGCGGGCCGCGCCGCTGCCTATGGTCCGGCCGCGCTGGGTCGTTTCGCCTCGGCGCTGGTGCTGATCGAACTCACCTCGATGCTCTGCACCATGGGCGAGAAGCGCGGGCTTGCCCAACGCCTGTCCGAAAGCGAGGGCAAGGTCCACCCCGCCAACGTGATTGCCGACGGCATGGTGCTGGCGGTCATCACCAGCTTCTCGGCGGCGGCTTTCTTCTGGTTCGTGCCGGCGCTGCTGTTCCCCGGCGGCCACTACACCTGGATCGACCGGCTCATGGTGATCGCCCTTCCGGCGATGACGATGACCGAGATCTGGCTGGCCGCGCTCGCCTATCGCCTGCGCGTCACGCCCACGGTGTGGTCGCGCGCGATCGTGGAGCCGTGGACGATCTCGATCATGGCCGGCCTGATGATCTGGGTGGCGCCCGAAAGCGGCCTCTCGATCGCCTACATCGCCTCGATCTACGCCGCCGCGCTCACCGCGTTCATCCCCTTCTTCCGCGAATACGGGGTGCCGCGTGGCTGGCGGCCGAAGCTTGGAGGCATGCGCAAGCTTGCCTGGCACTCGCTGCCCATCGCGCTGGCGGACGCCATCGAATGGGGCACGCGGCGCGTGGACATCTTCCTGCTCGGCTTCCTCGCTCCGCCCGCTGCGGTCGGTATCTACTACGCCGCGCAGCAGGTGGCGAGCCTGCCCCAGAAGCTCAAGACCAGCTTCGAGCCGGTGCTGGGCCCCGTCATCACCCGCAACCTCAAGGAGCGCGACTACGGGGCCATCGCCCGGCAGGTGTGCCAGGTGGGCTTCTGGATCACCGCATCGCAGGCCGGCATAGCGCTTGCGCTCGGCCTTCCGGGCGAAGGCGTCATGGGCCTCGTCGGGCGCGAGTTCGTGGCGGGCACGGGCGCGCTCGCCTTCCTCCTCGCAGCCGAAGTCGTGGCGGCCACCGCGGTGGTCAGCGAGGCGGCACTCGTCTACGTGGCGCGCGTACGCAATCTCGTCGTATCGGTGGCGACGATCGTGCTGCAGGCGGGTCTGACGCTGGGCGGCATCCTCCTCATGCAGCGGCTCGGCTATGATTCGCTCTACCAGGCTGCGGCGGCTGCCGTGGCGCTGATGCTTTCGCTCGGCATGGCATCGGTGGTGAAGTCGATCATGCTGTCGCGCATCCTGGGGCAGCCGATCAACAACTGGCGCTGGGCGCTCGTCTGGGCGGCGGCTCCGGCGGTCATCATCGGCTACATCACGAAGTGGCTGCTGCCCGAGTGGGCGGCGATGTCGCTCGGCATTCCGGCGATCCTGCTCTCCTACTTCTGGGTGATCTGGAAGAAGGCGTTCGGCCCCGAGGACCGCAAGCTGTTCCAGAAGGCGAAGCCTGCCTGAGAAGCGGGCTGACAGCCCGGCGACGAGGCTTTAGGCAGAACCCATGAACCCCCGCCGCGCTTCCATCATCCTCGCCGGAGCGGCACTGTGCGTCGCCCTGTCCTTCGCTTACACGCGCGTGCAGGGGGGCGTGTTCATCGCAGACCTGCGCAGCAGCGCCATTGCAGCGCGCGACGCTGCCGGAGGGCAGGGCATCACGCTCGCCTTCAGCGACAGCTATGGCTGGCTGACGCGCCATCCCGTGCTGTCGGGTGGAAAGGGCCTGGATGCGCGCACCCGCACCCGCGTGGCCGCCGCGATCACGAAGGTGCCGGGCATCGGCGGCGTAAGCTGGGCCAGCGAAGGGGATGCGCGAACCTCCTCGGCCCACTGCCAGGACGATGTGGAGCGCATCCTCGAAACCCGCACGATCCGCTTCGGCGAGGCGAGCACTCGCCTTGACCCCGCCAGCGAGCGCCTGCTGGACGAAGTCGCGCGCGCGCTGCGGCCCTGCGTCGGCAGCCTCATCGCCGTCACCGGGCACACCGACGCGGGCGGCAATCCCAAGGTCAACGTGGCGCTTTCGCTCGCCCGGGCGGAGGCGGTGCGCTCCGCACTGGTGGCGCGGGGCATTCCCGCCGATGGACTGCGCGCGGCAGGCCTGGGTTCCGCGCGTCCTGTCGAGGGTCTGGACCCGGCCGATCCTGCCAACAGACGCATCGAATTCTCGGTGATCTTCTCCGCGCCGGTGAAGCCCACTCCGATAGACACGCCCGGGCCTGAATGAACGCGGGCGCGGGGACTAGGAAAGGAGCCTGCCTTGCCGCTATGGCTTGAACTGGCCGTTTCGGTGCTGCTGACCTACGGGATCGGCTTTGGCATCGGGGCGTTGCTTTGGAACCGGAAGGGGTGAATTCGTGCTGCAAATGATCGAGGCCAACTGGCTGATCTTCATCGCCGCGCTGCTGATCGGCGTCGTGGTCGCGTACTGGGTCTTCGTGCGCGGCTCGAAACCCGCCCGGCGCGAGCATCGTCCCGACGTGCTGGACGAAGGCGCTGCTCCCGCGCAGCGCAACCAGGCCTTGATCGACGCGCCGCCTGCCGCCCAGTTCGAGACGCCGGTCCACCTCGATCCTCCGCCCATGGCAGGCGTGATGGCAGGCATCGGCGAAGTCATCGCCGTGGCCGCGCAGGAAGAGGCGGACGATGCCCGCTCGCGCCGGAGCGAAGAGGCCGCCCGGACGCTGGCGGATTATGAAGGGACTCAAGGCGGAGACACGCCGCAGCCGCCGCAGACGATCGCGGCAGAGCCCGATCCTACGCCCGCAGCGCCCGCAGCGCCGATGGTCGAAGGCAATGGCGACGAAGCCGTCGCGGACGACCTGCGCAGGATCAAGGGCTTGGGTCCGAAGATGGCGACCGTGCTGCATTCGCTCGGGATCACCACCTATGCCCAGATCGCGGCGTGGAACGATGCCGATCTCGACCAGCTCGATACACGACTCGGAGCCTTCGCCGGTCGTCCGCGCCGCGACAACTGGGTGGAGCAGGCGCGCCTGCTCTCCAGCGGGGATACGGGCGCATACGAGGCGAAATTCGGCAAGCTCTGAGCCGTGGACGCGGGTGGCAGCTTGTCCTAGCGGCTCGCCAGCTCCACCACTGCCCGCGCGACCGCAACCAGTTCGGCCTCTCGGTTCACGCCTGCCTTGTGGAAGATCGTGCGCAGCTGGGTGGCGACGGTCTGGACGCTCACCCCGCGTATCGCGGCAACGTCGCGGCGGGAACGCCCCTGCGCCAGAAGCGAGACGATCTCTCCCTCGGCCGGGGTGAGGCCGAGCGCCATCGACAGCCGGGCGCCCTGGTCTTCCGGGGGCGGCGTGGGCGCCTTGAGCGTTACGATCACGCCCGGCGCGAAGCCGAAGTTCCAGTCCTGCCGGGGCAGTGCGCAAATCTCGACCAGGAGCGGCCCCGCCGGACCTTGCAGCCATATCTCGTCTGGCATGGCCGAGGGACTGGCCAGCGCGGCGGCGAGGCGCAGCTGCAGCGCGCCGTCCCGCTCCGGGCGAGCCGCCTGCAGCCTGCCGCCGCGCACCTGCAGGGTGCCCGGGCCGAGCAGCGCCCGCGCCCGGTCCGTCACCGCGCAGACGCGCCCGGTCGCATCGAGGAGAATGGCTGCGGCGCGCAGGGCGTCTAGCGATCCCCGCAGCAGCGCGGCGCCCCGGTGCTCCACCGCGCGTTGCAGACGGATTGCCGCCATGACGTGCGGCGCGGCGTCCAGCAGCGCCTGGCGCTGTGCCTCGGTGGTGCGCCCGTCGCTTGCCGAATGCAGCGCGGCAAGCCCGAAGAAGGCGCCCGGCTGATCCGCCAGCACCAGTTGCGCTCCATGCTCCGCGTCCCAGCGGCGGACATGCTGCATATAGGCGTCGTTCGGGGCAGCGGCGCGCACGGCATCGTAGTGGTGTTCCCAGACCAGCTCGTACGGCCCGCGCGAGGCGCCGACGCGATAGTTCACATCGGGGCGATGCCCATCGATTGCGGCGAAATCCTCGACGTAGCCTTCCTCGATGTCGGTGACCCAGTTGAACAGCGCGTGCCGTTCTCCGATGGCAATGAGCTGCGCGCGCGATGAGCCGGTGGAGCCTGCCAGCGCCTTCAGGGCCTTGTCCCAGCCCGCCTCCTGGAACGGGGCCCGGGCGAACATCGCCCCGAGATCATCGATTCGCATGGCCTGCCCCCCGACTGCGCCTCGGGCCAATCTGAACACTGCATCAGGTTAACGCAAGGCCACCAAAATTGGCGTGTTTATCCGGGACATACCACGATCGTGGTATGCGCGTGGAACCGGAATCGCGCATGACGAAGGTGCGACCCGAAGGACGGCGAAACGCCATCTGGAGACCTTGCCCGGGTGCTGGAGATCCGGCGTCCGGGCATTTTTCCCGCCCCAGGCAAGGCTACTCCCCGGTTCCGGGCGGTCGTACGGCCGGCGCTACTTTCCGAACTTCCTTTGCGTCTTGCCGTACCGCATCTTGCGCGTGCCGGGCTTGCCCTCGTTCGAGCGACCGACGCGCGGCGCCTTGTGCTCGGCCTCGGGGAGCCCAAGCTCGCTCTGTTCCAACCGCCTAATTTCGTCGCGAAGGCGGCCCGCTTCCTCGAATTCGAGGTCGGCGGCAGCGGTGCGCATGCGCTTTTCGAGGTCTTCGATATAGGCGCGCAGGTTGTGGCCCACGAGATTGTTGCGGCCATCGTCTTCCAGATCGACCACCACGCCATCGCGGCTCGCGGTGTCGGCAACGATGTCGGCGATGCGGCGCTTGATGGTCTGCGGAGTGATGCCGTGCTCGCGGTTGTACTCCTCCTGCCGGGTGCGGCGGCGGTCGGTCTCGGCGATGGCGCGCTCCATGGAGCCCGTCATCCGGTCGGCGTAGAGGATCACGCGCCCGTCGACGTTGCGCGCCGCGCGGCCGATGGTCTGGATCAGCGATGTCTCCGAGCGCAGGAAGCCCTCCTTGTCGGCATCGAGAATGCACACCAGCCCGCATTCGGGAATGTCCAGGCCCTCGCGCAGCAGGTTGATGCCAACCAGCACGTCGTAGACCCCCATGCGCAGGTCGCGGATGAGCTCGATGCGCTCCAGCGTCTCGACGTCCGAGTGCATGTACCGCACGCGCACGCCGGCTTCGTGCATGAACTCGGTCAGGTCCTCGGCCATGCGCTTGGTGAGCGTGGTGACAAGCGTGCGGTAGCCCTTGGCCGCCGTCTCCTTGCACTCGTTGATGCAGTCCTGCACCTGGTCCTCGACCGGCCGGATCGTCACGGGCGGGTCGATCAGGCCGGTGGGGCGGATGACCTGCTCGGCGAAGACGCCGCCGGTCTGTTCCATTTCCCAGCTGCCGGGCGTGGCGGAAACCGCGAAGGTCTGCGGGCGCATCGCGTCCCACTCGTTGAAGCGCAGGGGACGGTTGTCGATGCAGCTGGGCAGGCGAAAGCCGTATTCCGCCAGCGTGATCTTGCGGCGGTGGTCGCCCCGCGCCATCGCGCCGATCTGCGGCACCGTCTGGTGGCTTTCGTCGACGAACAGCAGCGCGTTGTCGGGCAGGTACTCGAACAGGGTGGGCGGCGGCTCGCCGGGCAGGCGGCCGGTCAGGAAGCGGCTGTAGTTCTCGATGCCGTTGCACGATCCGGTGGCGGCGATCATCTCGAGGTCGAAGTTGGTGCGCTGTTCGAGCCGCTGGGCTTCCAGCAGGCGCCCTTCGGTCTCCAGTTCCTTCAGCCGCTCCGTCAGCTCGAAGCGGATCGCCTCGCTCGCCTGCCGCATGGTCGGGCCGGGGGTGACGTAGTGGGAGTTCGCGTAGACGCGGATCTTGTCGAGGCTCGCGCCCTTCTTGCCGGTGAGCGGATCGAACTCGGAGATCTCCTCGATTTCGTCGCCGAAGAAGCTGATGCGCCAAGCCACGTCCTCGAGGTGCGAGGGGAACAGTTCCAGGCTGTCACCGCGCACGCGGAAGTTCCCGCGCGCAAAGGCCACGTCGTTGCGCTTGTACTGGAGCGCGACGAGCTTGCGGATGATCTCGGTCTGGTCCTGCGCCTTGCCCACCTCAAGGTCGAAGATCATGGCCGAGTACGTCTCGACCGAGCCGATGCCGTAGAGGCATGAGACCGAGGCGACGATGATGACGTCGTCTCGCTCCAGCAGGGCGCGGGTGGCCGAGTGGCGCATCCGGTCGATCGCCTCGTTCACCGAGCTTTCCTTCTCGATGTAGGTGTCGGAGCGCGGCACGTAGGCCTCGGGCTGGTAGTAGTCGTAGTAGGAGACGAAGTACTCCACCGCGTTCTCGGGGAAGAAGTCCTTCATCTCGGCATAGAGCTGGGCGGCCAGGATCTTGTTGGGCGCAAGGATCAGCGCGGGGCGCTGCAGTTCCTCGATCACCTTGGCCATGGTGAAGGTCTTGCCCGAGCCGGTGACGCCCAGCAGCACCTGCGTCTTCTCGCCGTCGAGGGCGGAGCCCACCAGTTCGGCGATGGCCGTGGGCTGGTCGCCGGCGGGCTGGTACTCGGAGACGATCCGGAAAGGCCTGCCCGGCATCGACTTGTCGGGACGCTGCGGCTTGTGGGGGACGAAGGCGCCCGTGGTATCGGGTTCCTCGAGGCCGCGACGGATGATGAGCTCTGCCATGGAGGAACATATGGGGTATGCATCGGGCGTCGGCAACCGGGTCGGACGGAAGCGCTCCGACAGGCGGGCAACACCCGGGGCGGTAATGCGTTGACCCGGCGATCAGGGGCTGCCAGCCCACCGGCCATGATGAACAGGAAGGTAGCGCGAATGACGGTCAGGTTCGGGATCATGGCGACGGCGGCGCTGGGTGTGCTGGCGCTGGCGGGCTGCGGCTCGAAGGAAGAGGATGCGGCCCGGGGCGGTCCCAAGTCGGTCGCGCAGGTCCGCGAGGAAGCCGGCAAGCTCGAACGTCCCGAACCCGGCGAATACCGGCAGCAGGTGGAGATCACGAGCCTGGAAGTGCCCGGCATGCCCGCAGACGCTGCAGAGCAGATGAAATCGGCGATGAAAGCCACGCAGGACGGGACGTTCTGCCTCACCAAGGCCGATGCCGAGCGTGGATACGAAGACATGTTCAACGGCATCGGCAAGGGAAACCATTGCAGCCATTCGAAGTTCGACGTTGATGGCGGCCAGCTCGATGCCCAGATGGAGTGTCAGTCCCAGCAGCAGGGCAAGGCGGTCATGAAGGTGAAGGGCACCGTGGCGAAGGACGGCTCGAATGTCACGGTCGTCATGGATACCACCGGAGGCCCGCCGCCGATAACGACGATGAAGATGACGATGCAGCTCACCACCACCCGCCTCGGCGATTGCAAGGGCACCTGATCGAAAGCGATGCGCGAAGGCCGATGGAACCTCTGAAGAACGATCAGGAACGGTTTCCCGGATCGCTGCGCGACGCCATCGCGCGGCGGGCCGCCTTCGCGCGCGAACCGCACCCGGTGGGCGTGCGCAAGCCGCCGCTGGAGTTGATGTGGGCGGAACTGCGCTCGCTCTATCGCGGCGGCCACCGCGGGCAGATCGTCCGCCCCGCCGCGCGGCCGATGCCGGTGATGCTGCTGCCCGGCTTCGGTTCCCACCCCAAGCGCATGCAGCCGATGGCCGAAGCGCTGGCGGCAGCCGGGCATCATGTCCATGGCTGGGGCCTGGGCTTCAACTTCGGGCCGACGGAGCGCAACTTCTCGTACCTGATGCGCCGGGTCGCCGTGATCGCACGGGAAAGCTGGTCCCCGGTCGCTCTCGTGGGCTGGAGCCTTGGCGGCCTCTTCGCGCGCGAGATCGCGCGGCGCCAGCCCGAGATGGTGGCCAAGGTCATCACTATGGGCACGCCCTTTTCGGGCGATCCGCGCGCGAACAATGCGTGGAAGGCCTACCAGATGGTAACGGGCCATTCGGTCGACGCGCCGCCGATAGAGTGCGACTTCTCGGTCAAGCCGGGAGTGCCGACGATCGCGCTGTGGAGCCCGCGCGACGGCATCGTCCAGCCGCGCGCCGCAGCCGGATGGCCGCACGAGCGTGACCGTGCCATCCCCATCCGCTGCAGCCACCTCGATTTCTCGAGTTCTCCCAAGGTCGTGGCAGAAGTGCTCCGGCAACTCGACGTGAAGGAATAGGTCGTGCGAACCGTCCGCGCGGGCCGCGGGCGAGGCTGTTGACGCCCGCTCAGTTCACAGGCGCGCGCCGCCGGTAGCTCAGCGCTTCGGCGATATGGACGCGGCCCACCTGCTCCGCGCCTGCCAGATCGGCGATCGTGCGCGCCACTCTCAGGATCCGCACGTAGCCGCGGGCCGAAAGGCGCATTGCCTCGGCCGCCTGCAGCAGCAGCTTGCGGCCGGCATCGTCCGGCGTCGCGTGCGCCTCGAGGAGGTCTCCATCGAGTTCGGCGTTGGTGCGGGCCGATGCGCCCTCCAGCCGCCGGGTCTGGATGGCCCGCGCCCGCGCGACACGCGTGGCCACCTCGTCGCTCCCTTCCTTGGCGGGCGGAAGAGCGAGATCGACGGCGCGCACCGGATCGACTTCCACGTGCAGGTCGATACGGTCGAGCAGCGGGCCCGATACCTTGCTCTGATAGTCTGCCGCGCACTTGGGCGCCCGGCTGCAGGCGAGCGCCGGATCGCCAAGGTGGCCGCAGCGGCAGGGGTTCATCGCCGCGATGAGCTGGACGCGGGCAGGGTACGTCAGGTGCGCATTGGCGCGCGCGACGGTGACTTCTCCCGTTTCCAGCGGCTGCCGCAGCGAATCGAGCGCCTGGCGCTGGAACTCGGGCAGTTCGTCGAGGAACAGGACGCCGAGGTGCGCCATCGACACTTCCCCGGGTCGCACCTTGAGGCCGCCGCCCGTCAATGCCGCTATCGAGGCGGAGTGATGGGGTGCGCGATAGGGGCGGGCGCGGCTGATGCGCCCTCCTTCCAGCGTTCCCGCGACCGAGGCCACCATCGAGACCTCCAGCGCCTCCGCCGGGGTCAGGTCCGGAAGAATGCCCGGCAGGCACGAGGCGAGCAGCGACTTGCCCGCGCCGGGCGGCCCGACCATCAGGAGGTTGTGCGAACCGGCAGCCGCGATCTCCAGCGCCCGGCGTGCGGTTTCCTGTCCCTTCACCTGCCGCATGTCCCGGCTGCGTGCGGGCGCCTCGACGGTGCCGGGCTGCGGGATCGGCAGGACCTGGATGCCGCGCAGGTGATTGAGCAGGCTGACGAGATCGGGCGCGGCGACCACCGGCACGCCGCTGGCCCATCGCGCCTCGGGTCCTTGCGCGGCGGGGCAGATCAGGCCGCGCCCCCCCTCATGCGCGTGGAGCGCGGCAAGCAGCACGCCGGGCGACGGGATCACCCGGCCATCAAGCGCGAGTTCGCCCACGGCCACGAAGTCCGCCAGCATTTCCGCATCGATGACGCCCATCGCGGCGAGGAGCGCCAGCGCGACCGGGAGATCGTAGTGCGAGCCTTCCTTGGGCAGGTCGGCGGGCGAAAGGTTGATGGTGATCCGCTTGGGCGGCAGCGCCAGTCCCATTGCGGTGAGCGCGGCGCTGACCCGCTGGCGGCTTTCCCCGACCGCCTTGTCCGGCAGGCCGACGAGAGTGAAGCCCGGGAGTCCGGGGGCGATCTGGCACTGCACTTCCACCGCGCGCGCCTCGAGCCCGAGATACGCGACCGTGGATACCAGTGCGACCACGAAAAATCCCCCTGGGAGCCCGGCGAGCCGGGCGAGAACGGAAGAGCGCGTAGTAACAGCGCGGCTTATCCGTGCCAGTGCGTAAATCATGCCTTACAGCGTTTTAACCGGACTTGTGAGGAGCAGGGTAAGGGCGCCTGGCGCATCCTTCGCGCATGCGCTCGCTCACTGCATGCCTCGGCCTTGCCTGCCTTGTCGCCGTATCCCCCCTGTCGGCGCAGGTGATCGAGTACGAGGCGGTCGAAGTGGATGCCTACCACGCCGCCGGTGGTGGCGAGCGCAGCCTCTTCCTTCAGGGAACCGGAGCGGCTCCGGCAGCCGACCCGGTTCCGGGCGCATCCTACCTCGCCCCCCCTTCGACGGATGCGCCCGTTCATTCCGCGCCGACGATCCCGCTCGGCGCCGCAGCCTATGGCCCGTTCCGCGTGCTCGACGGCGGGCGAGCCGCGCTGGTCGACGTGACGGATGAGCGCAGCCCGGCCCAGTTCGAGGCCATGCTGCGCGAGCACCCGGGCATCGCCACGATCGAGATGGTGGACTGCCCCGGGACCGAGGACGACCTTGCCAACCTGAGGCTTGGCCGCCTCATCCGTCAGCGCGGCATCGCCACCCACGTGCCGGCAGGCGGCTCCGTGCGGTCCGGAGGGGTCGAGCTGTTCCTTGCCGGCGCGCGCCGCATGGCCGATCCGGGCGCCGAGTTCGCGGTCCATTCATGGCAGGACGATACCGGTATGGAGCCGTCGGACTATGGAGCCGCGGCGCCCGAGAACCTTCGCTACCTCGACTATTACAAGCAGATGGGCTTCAGTCCGATCGAGGCGGAGGCTTTCTATGCCATGACCAATTCGGTCCCCTTCTCCTCCGCGCGCTGGTTCGGGTCGGGCGAGATGAGCCTGTGGGTGCGCCTGGAGCCGGCAGGCGCCTGAGCGCTCAGCCGAACAGCGAGGCGAGCCAGCCGCGCGGCCGCCGGACGGGCGGTGCACCCGATTCGCGCAGCAGGTAATTCGCCAGCACTGCCGCCTGGCTCTTCGTCATCAGCACCGAGGTCTGCTGTGGAGGCTCGCCCTCCTGCCATGTCGGCCGGTCGTAGGTCTGGAGCGTGAGCGCCAGGCGCTCGCCCAGGTCCTTTGCCTGCCAGCCCACGAGTACGCCGGCGCGTGCGCCGCTTTCGTCCTGCATTCACCCATCCACACGCACGAGGTCGAAAAAGGGTGATTCCCGATTGCGCGGCACGGCGCAACTCTGCGAAATGAGGACGCACGCGCATTGCCCCGCTGGAATCAGGGCCCGGCCGGGTCTGGAGCGAGTACTCGGCCTTGACTCGGGTGAACCCCTCCAGTATCGGCGCGCAGGAGTTTAGCGGTCGTCCTGTAAGGGCGGCCCTTTTTGTTCAGGTCCTTCGGGGCCAGTTGGAATTTCGAGGACCGACATGAAGCGCACTTTCCAGCCCAGCCGCCTTGTTCGCGCCCGCCGTCACGGCTTCCGCGCCCGCACGGCGACCGTCGGCGGCCGCAAGGTGCTTCGCGCTCGCCGCGCTCGCGGCCGCAAGAAGCTCTCGGCCTGATTCGCCGCTGGCGGCAGGGGCTCGCGCCCTTGCAGGCCAGTCAGCGGGCGGCGCCAGCCCATGCTCTCGCCATCGTGCGGGGGCATGGGCTGGCGCCGTTTTGCTTTGGCGCGAATCGCGGGTAAGCATCCGAGCCGATGGCCGACGCCTATACCATCCTGACCCGCCGGGCGGATTTCCTTGCCGCGAATCGCGGTCTTCGAGTCGCGCGGCCGGGTTTCGTGCTGCTTGCCAACCGCAACGACGGACAGGGGCGGCGGGCCGGTATCACGGTGACGAAGAAGATCGGCAACGCCGTCGTGCGCAATCGCATGAAGCGGCGCTTCCGGGCGCTCCTGCGCGAACTCCTGCCGGAGCATGGCCTGGCGGATACCGATCATGTCCTGATCGGCCGCGAAGGGGGGATCGAACGCGATTTCGCCGTCCTGCGCAGCGAACTCGTGGCCGCACTCGGCCGTGCCGGCGCGGGCAAGGGCGATGCGCCCCGGCCGCAGAACCGCCGGCGGGGCCCGCGCAAGTGAAAAAGGCGCTGGCCTTCCTCGTCTCCCTTCCGGGCCTGCTGATGATCGGCCTTGCGCGGCTGTGGCAGATCGGCCCTTCGGCCATCATGCCGCCCACCTGCCGGTACAGCCCCTCGTGTTCGCAATACGCCATCGAGGCGGTGCGCAGGCATGGTGCGATCAAGGGTGGATTGCTGGCGTTCTGGCGTCTATTGCGCTGCAACCCTTGGGGCGGGCACGGTCACGATCCGGTCCCGGACTGACGAGACCTTGAAGAAGCCGGTGGCGCGCCGCGCCGCCGCGACCGGAATACGAGCAGGAACAAGCCTTCGTGGAAAACCAGCGCAACATCATCCTAGCGGTCCTGCTGACCGCGCTCGTCCTGTTCGGGTGGGAAGCCGGTGTCGGCTACTTCTACCCGCAAGCCAAGACGCCGACGCAGACCGTCGCGGCGGGAGGTGCCGAAAAGGCGACCAGCCCGACCAAGCCGACCCGCGAGGGCGGCCTGCGCGATGCGGCCGACGTGGCGCTGGAGACGAAGGACCTCAAGAGCGCGCTGGCATCGGGCGGCCGTGTCGCCATCGCCGCGCCGGGCCTCTCGGGCTCGATCAACCTGACGGGCGCCATCGTCGACGACCTCGTGCTCAATCGCCACCGCGAGACGGTGGAGAAGAAGTCGGGCCCTGTGCGCCTGTTCTCCCCGGCGGGCACCCCGGCGCAGCAGTTCGCGCAGGTGGGCTGGGTGGGCGAGGGCGTCGCCACGCCGACCGCGCAGACTGTCTGGACCGCGCCTGCCGGCGCAAGGCTGACCCCGCAGACCCCGCTGACGCTGACCTGGTCCAACCCCACCGGCCAGCGCTTCGCGATTACTTACACAATCGACAAGGACTACATGATCTCGGCCGCGCAGACGGTCGAGAACGCGGGCGGTGCGCCGGTGACGGTCAGGCCCTTCGCGCTCGTCAACCGCACCGACAAGACCGCCAGCCTCGACACGTGGAACGTCCACTCGGGCCCGATCGGCGCCTATGACGGCTCGGTCAGCTTCGCGACCAACTACGAGGACGTCGCCGAGGCGAAGACCGTGGCCAATGCCGGGCGCACCGACTGGATCGGCTTCACAGACGTCTACTGGATGTCGGCGCTCGCCCCGGTAGGCGCCAGCGCCGAAGGCACGTTTCGCTCGCTCGGCAACTCGGTCTTCCGTGCGGACCTGGTCTACGACCAGAAGGTCCTCCAGCCCCGCCAGCGCATGACGGTGACGACCAAGCTGTTCGCCGGCGCCAAGGAGCACGCCGTCCTCGACGCCTATGAGGCGCAGGGCATCGCCAACTTTGGCCTCGCGATCGACTGGGGCTGGTTCCGCTGGTTCGAGAAGCCGATCTTCTGGTTGCTGGTGAAGCTGTTCAGCCTGACCAGCAACTTCGGCGTCGCCATCATCCTGCTGACCGCGATCGTGCGCGGCATCATGTTCCCGATCGCCCAGCGCGGCTTCGCCTCGATGGCGGCCATGCGCGCCATCCAGCCCAAGATGAAGGCGATCCAGGAGCGCTACAAGGACGACAAGCCGCGCCAGCAGCAGGAGATCATGGCCCTCTACAAGAGCGAAGGCGTGAACCCGATGGCCGGGTGTTTGCCGATGTTCCTGCAGATCCCGGTGTTCTTCGCGCTCTACAAGGTGCTGATCCTTGCGATCGAGATGCGCCACCAGCCTTTCGTGCTGTGGATCAAGGACCTTTCCTCGCCCGATCCGCTGCATATCCTCAACCTGTTCGGGCTGCTGCCGTTCGAGCCGCCCGCGTTCCTGGCGATCGGCCTGCTGGCGCTGCTGCTGGGCATCACCATGTTCCTGCAGTTCAAGCTCAACCCCGCGCAGATGGACCCGGCGCAGCAGCAGGTCTTCATGATCATGCCCTGGTTCATGATGTTCGTGATGGCGCCCTTCGCATCCGGCCTGCTGGTCTACTGGATCACCTCGAACCTGCTGACCATCGCGCAGCAGAAGTACCTCTACAGCCGCCATCCGCAGCTCAAGGCGCAGGCGGAGAAGGACGCGGCCGACAAGGCGCGCGGTACCGGCAAGGGCGCGAAGGCCTGATCCATGGACGATGACGCACAGGCCGACCTCGCGGAACGCGCGCGCAAGCTCTTTTCGGGACCGGTCACGTTCCTGAAGAGCGCGCCTGCGCTCAAGTTCCTGCCCGACCCCGACGTTCCCGAGATCGCGTTCGCAGGCCGCTCGAACGTGGGCAAGTCCTCGCTGCTGAACGCGCTGGTCGGGCGCAAGGCGATCGCGCGCACCTCGGTGACGCCGGGCCGCACGCAGGAGCTGAACTTCTTCGACGTGGGCGAGCCGCTGCGCTTTCGCCTCGTCGACATGCCGGGCTACGGCTTCGCCAAGGCGCCGCCCGCCGTGGTGGAGCAGTGGCGCCGCCTGGTGCGCGATTACCTGCGCGGCCGGGTGGAACTGAAGCGCACGCTGGTGCTGATCGATTCGCGCCACGGCGTGAAGCCGGTGGATGCCGAAATGATGAAGATGCTCGACGAGGCGGCCGTAGGCTATCGCCTGGTCCTGACCAAGGCGGACAAGATCAAGGCGAGCGAACTGGATGCGGTCCACGCCGCAACCATCGCCGAGGCGCGAAAGCACCCTGCGGCGTTCCCGGTGGTCCATGTCACCAGCTCGGAAAAAGGCCTCGGCATCGAGGAACTGCGTGCCGCCGTGCTGGGCGATTCCGAGCTCTGATAAAGGCGATCGCGCGCCCGGCCTCGGCCGGACACGCGGCTGCGCCCGGCGGCCGCAACGCCGTTGCTCCGGAACGGGCGAGACCGCTGCAACCAAACGGTCACTCCATGCGTAGACACTCGAATCCACCGATTGCTTTTGTGACGATTGCGTGACGGCGCCCGCTCCCGTATGGGCCGCGCTTCGCAAGCGCCAAGGGATGAAGAGGAGTCTCGCCGATGCGCCAGATTGCCGTTCTTCCCTACCGCACGCTGGGCAGCGCCGTCGATGCGCCGATCCAGATCCTGCTCATCACATCGCGCAACTCGCGCCGCTGGGTCATCCCCAAGGGCGGGCTGATGAAGGGCATGCCGCCGCACGCCGCCGCCTCGGTCGAGGCCGAGGAAGAGGCCGGCGTGCTGGGCGCGACATGCCCGGTGCCGCTGGGCTCCTACCGCTATCGCAAGCAGCGGAACTCGGGAGCCTGGGTGTGGGCGGACGTCGATGTCTATCCCTTCGCGGTGACCGACGAACTGGTCACGTGGGATGAGCAGCACCAGCGCGAGCGCCGCTGGTTCCCGCTGGCCGAAGCAGCCGACGCGGTGGACGAGGAAGACTTGCGTGCGCTCATCCGTTCCTTCGGCGCGCGCGAGTTCCGCGCCGCCGCCAGTCCCGCGCGCCTGTTCGGCGCTATGGCCGATACCGTGGCCGACAAGACAGGGGTCAATGCCATGTTCGCCTGGTTCCAGAAGCTGCTGCCCGAGCAGGGCAATTTCTTCGACCTCTTCGAGAAGCAGGCCGCCACGCTGGTCGCCGGTGCGGACGCGCTTGCGCGGTTGGCGCAGGGCGGACCGGGCCGTGCCCAGCACATCCGCGAGATCGCCGAGCGCGAGCACGACGCCGACGACATCACCCGCGAAGTGCTCCAGACGGTGCGCCGCAGCTTCCTGACGCCCTTCGACCGCTCGGCGATCACCAGCCTCATCAACACGATGGACGATGCCATCGACGAGATGCAGCAGACGGCCAACGCCTCGGACCTCTACGAGGTTGTAGAGTTCGAGCCCGAGATGGTCGACATGGCGGCGATCATCGTCGATGCCGCGCGGCTGACCGCCGAGGCGATCCCGCTGCTGCGCCGGATCGGCGACAACGGCCATCGCCTGCATGAGTTGACGGAGCGCCTCGTGCGCATGGAAGGCCATGCGGACGAAATCCACGCCGCCGGGCTCAAGCGCCTGTTCAAGGCCGATTCGAACGGCGAGCGCGGCGATCCGATGCACTTCTTCGTGCGGCAGGAGATGTTCAAGCGGCTCGAACGCGTGGTGGACCGCTTCGAGGATCTCGCCAACGAGATCGACGGCCTGGTCATCGACCACTCGTAAACGGCCATGGACCACAGTCTTGCCCTGCCGCTGCTGTTCGGCCTCGTCGCGCTGGCGCTGGCGTTCGACTTCCTGAACGGCCTTCACGACGCTGCCAACGCGATCGCGACGGTGGTGGCGACGCGGCTGCTCTCCCCGGTGGCGGCAGTGCTGTTCGCGGCCGCCGGCAACTTCGCGGCGTACTTCTTCGTCGGCCTCCATGTCGCCGAGACGGTGGGCAAGGGCATCATCCAGGTCGATGCCGTGACGCCGGCGGTGGTGTTCGGCGCGCTGGTGGGCGCGATGTTCTGGAACGTGCTGACCTGGCTGAAAGGCATCCCCTCCAGTTCCAGCCACGCGCTGATCGGCGGGCTGCTGGGCGCCGGGATCGCGCACGGCGGCGTCGGCGTCGTCGAAAGTTCGGGCACGCTCAAGACCATCGCCGCCATCTTCGTCTCGCCCCTCCTGGGTTTCGCGCTGGCCATGCTGCTGATGCTGGCGACGAGCTGGCTGTTCCGGGGTTTCAGCCCGCGCCGTTCGAATACCGTGTTCAAGACGCTGCACCTCTTCTCCAGCGCCGCCTATTCGATCAGCCACGGCGGCAACGACGCGCAGAAGACCATGGGCATCATCGCGGTGCTGCTCTATTCCACCGGGCATATGTCGGGCGGCTTCCACGTGCCGCACTGGGTCGTCCTCTCGTGCTACGTGGCGATTTCGCTCGGCACGCTTTCGGGCGGATGGAAGATCATCAAGACGATGGGCTCCAAGCTCACCAAGCTGAACCATCACTCGGGATTTTGCGCCTCGACCGCAGGCTCGGTCGTCGTCTTCGGGGCGAGCGCGCTGGGCATTCCGGTCTCCACGACGCATGCGATCACCGGTTCGATCGTGGGCACGGGCGCCGCGCGCCGGTCCAGCGCGGTGCGCTGGTCGGTGGCGAGCCGGGTGATCGTTGCCTGGTTCATCACGATCCCGGCCAGCGCCGCCGTCGGCGCGGCGTTCTACCTGTTGACGCGGGTGTTCTAAGGCCCGCACGGGCTAAGGGCACGGGTCGGGGCAGGCGGGCGCCGCTCGGTTTCCTACATCCGGAGCCGGCGCTACATTCGCGCAGGTTCTTTCACATCGTCGTCCGGCCCCGCCTTTCCGCTTCAAGAAAGGTGCCCCGCGCGTATGCACTTCATCAACGAAACCCCGCCCGGCGGAACCGGCGGGGGCGGCGTGCGATTAAATTCCCGTCATTCGCGGCCGCGCCCAGCCTCGACATGCAGCGCTGCAGCCCCTAGGCCCGAAGTTCAGCCAATCCCGAGGAACACCGCCCCGTGAAGCTCATCATCGGCAACAAGAACTATTCCAGCTGGTCGCTGCGCGGCTGGCTGGCCTGCCGGCAATCGGGTCTGCAGTTCGACGAGATCACCGTCCCGCTCTTCGGCGAGGACTGGGAGGCGCTCAAGCGCAATTCCGACGGTCTGGCGCCCAGCCACGGCAAAGTGCCGATCCTGTGGGATGGCGATGCGGTGGTTTGGGACAGTCTCGCCATCGTCGACTATCTCGCCGACAAGGTCGGCCGCGACCGCTTCTGGCCCAAGGCCGACGATGCGCGGGCGATGGCGCGCTCGATGGTGGCGGAAATGCATTCGAGCTACCTGTCGCTGCGCCGCAACTGCCCGATGAACATCCGCACGCGGGTGGAAGGCGTCGCGCTCGACGAGGAGACGAAGGGCGACATCGTGCGCATCCTCACTCTCTGGGCGGAAGCGCGGGCGCGGTTCGGGAAGGGCGGGCCGTTCCTTTTCGGCACCTTCAGCGCGGCGGACGTGTTCTATGCCCCCGTCGTCAGCCGCTTCCTCACCTACGGTATCGGAGTGCCCGGGTTTGCGCAGGCCTACATGGAAGCGGTCTGGGAACATGAATGGATGCAGGCCTGGATCAACGCCGCCGAGGCGGAGGACTGGGTCATCGAACAGTACGAGACCACGGTCACCTGACATGATGCGCAGGATTTTCCTTGTTCTGGCGGCCGTTTCCGCGCTGATCTCGGGCCCGGCGATGGCCTGGGGCAGCATGGGCCACCGCACCGTCGCCGCCATCGCCATGGCCAACGTCACGCCCTCCACCCGAGCCGCGATCCGCCGGATCTTGGCCCACGAAAGCGAGATCGGCACGCCGCAATGCCGGCTGGGCACGATCGAAGATGCCTCCACCTGGCCCGACTGCATCAAGGGCGAGCGTTGGCGCTGGGCCTTCACCAATTCGTGGCACTACCACGACCAACCCATCTGCGGCGATTTCGACCTCAAGGCGCATTGCCGTGACGGCAACTGCGCCACTGCCCAGATCGAACGCAGCGCCCGGATGCTGGCCGACCGCAAGCTGGCGCCGGTGCTCAGGCTCGAGGCGCTGTCCTTCCTCGTCCACTTCGTGGGCGACATCCACCAGCCCCTCCACGTGGGCGAGAACGAGGATATGGGCGGCAATGCCGTGAAGGCGGACTATGGCATGGCGCCGGGCCGCAACCTGCACTCGATCTGGGACGGCGTACTTGCGGAGCGCGCCATCACCTCCGCGCCTGACCTGGTGCGTCGCTACTCCGCGCAGGAGAAGGCGCGTCTCGCGACCGGCACGCTGGAGGACTGGGAGCGCGAGAGCTGGCAGGTGAGCCGCGACTTCCTTTACCCGCTGGCGTTCGGGGGCAAGCTCCCCTGCGACCTTAAGGGAGAGGCGAAAGAAGCGCAGAAGGTCGTCTGGAGCAACAAGGCGATCGAAAAGGCGATCCCGGTGATCGACGAGCGGATCGAGCGTGCGGGCCTTCGGCTTGCCCGGATGCTGGACGAGGCGCTGGGCTGAACCGGCAAAAGGCGCCGCAACGCGTCGGAAGGCACATCGCTGCAGGTTCAGGCTGGGCATGTCCGCTCCCTTCCTATGGCCATGGCGACACTCCTGTGCGATGGCACAAGCCTATGTCCCATAGCCTTTCCTCCACCGCAGGCGTCGTCGAGCTTGCCGAAGCGCTGATCGCCTGCCCCAGCGTGACCCCCGCGACAGGCGCGGTGTTCGATTGTCTGGAGCGCCAGCTTGCGCCTCTCGGCTTCGAGATCACGCGCTTCGTTGCGGGCGAGGCGCCGGACGGCCCGGTCGAGAACCTGTTCGCGGTAAGGCGCGGCCGGGCGGGTTCACGCCATTTCGCCTTCGCCGGCCATCTCGACGTCGTGCCACCGGGCGAGGGATGGACGAGCGGCGCTTTCGAGCCCGAGCGGCGGGGCGAGCTGCTCTACGGGCGCGGAGCGGTGGACATGAAAGGCTCGATCGCGGCGATGGTCGCGGCGGTGGCCGATCTTCCGGCCGAGGCGGGCACCGTCAGCTTCGTCATCACCGGCGACGAGGAAGGCCCGGCCCGCTTCGGTACGCTGGCCCTGATCGGCATCATGCGCGAGAAAGGCGAGATACCCGACCTCTGCCTCGTGGGCGAGCCGACCTCGGTCCACCGCCTGGGCGACATGATGAAGGTCGGGCGGCGCGGTTCGGTCAACATCTGGCTCGAGGTGGAAGGCGTGCAGGGCCACGTTGCCTATCCCCACCTTGCCGACAACCCGATCTCGAAGCTGGTCGCCATGCTGGCGGAACTCAACGCGCTGGCACTGGATGACGGAACCGACTGGTTCCAGGCCTCCAATCTGGAAGTGACCGACATATCGTGCGGCAATCCGGCAACCAACGTCATCCCGGCAAAGGCATCGGCACGCATCTCCATCCGCTTCAACGACCTTCACACCGGCGAGGAACTCTCCCGCCGCGTTGAGGAGATCGCCGGGCGACATGGCGGCAGCGCACGGGCGGTGATCTCGGGAGAGGCCTTCCTGACGCAGCCGGGCGGCTTCTCGGACATGCTGGCGGCCGCAATCCGTGCCGAGACCGGGATCGAGCCGGAGCTTTCCACCAGCGGCGGCACCTCGGACGCGCGCTTCCTCAAGGACCTGTCGCCGGTGATCGAGTTCGGCCTTTGCAACGCGACGATGCACAAGCGCGACGAGGCAGTCGCGATCGCCGACCTGGAAGCGCTTGTCCGCATCTATCGCCGCGTGGCCGAGGCGGCGCTGCAGGGCGCACAGTAACACAAACGATAGCGCCGGCACGCAGCCGGCTCTGGAGAACCGATCCCACATGTCGCAGACAACCGAACACCGGGCCTCCGAGCCGGAGAAGGGGCACAGCCGCCTGCAGTGGCGCATCCTGATCGGCTTCGTGGCGGGGCTGACCCTTGGGCTGCTGACCTACACCTTCGCGCGCGATGCGCAGTGGGTGGCAGGGCTCATCGCCTATGTGACGATGCCGGTGGGGCAGATCTTCCTGCGGCTGCTGTTCATGCTGGTGCTGCCGCTCCTGTTCTCCGCGCTCGTCATCGGCATCGCCGAGATGGGCGAGATCAGCGCGCTGCGGCGGGTAGGAGCAGCGACGCTGGTCTACACTTTCGTCGTCTCGGGCATCGCGGTCGCCATCAGCCTGCTGGTGGTGAACACGATCCGGCCCGGCGACGGTGTTGACCGGCAGGCCGCGCAGGACCTTCTGGCCAAGGGCGCCGATTCCGCCGGCAGCATCCTTCAGTCGTCCACCAAGGCCGCGTCGGGCGTCGATGCGGTGCTGGCGCTGGTGCCGTCGAACGTCGTGACCGCGATGAGCAACAACGACATTCTTGCGGTGATGTTCTTTGCGCTGTTCTTCGGTATCGGCCTTCTGCTGGTGAAGACGCCCAGCACACAGACGCTGAAAGGCGCGATCGAAGGGATCTTCGAAGTCGCGATGAAGCTGATCGGTCTGGTGATCCAGTTGGCGCCCTTCGCGATCTTCTGCTTCATGTTCAACCTTTCCGCGCAGTTCGGATGGGACCTGCTGGGCAAGCTCGCCGCATTCGTGGGCGTGGTGCTGCTGGCGCTGGGCTTGCAGATGTTCGGCGTCTATCCGGCGCTGCTCGCTTTCGTCGCGCGCAAGAGCCCAGTGGCCTTCTTCCGCCAGACGCGCGAGGTGAGCGTCCTCGCCTTCTCCACCGCCAGTTCCAACGCCACGCTGCCGACCTCGCTGCGGGTGGCGGACGAGGAACTGAAGCTGCCCAACCGGGTCGCCCGCTTCGTGCTCACGATCGGCGCCACGGCCAACCAGAACGGCACTGCCATGTTCGAAGGCGTGACCGTGATCTTCCTCGCGCAGTTCTTCGGCGTGGAGCTCAGCCTTGGCCAGCAGCTCTACGTGATGGTGATCTGCATCCTTGCCGGGATCGGCACGGCGGGAGTTCCGGCGGGCTCGCTTCCGGTCGTCGCCCTGATCCTGGGCAGCGTGGGAGTGCCGCCCGAAGGCATCGGCCTCATCATCGGCGTCGACCGCTTCCTCGACATGTGCCGAACGACCCTCAACGTCATCGGCGATCTTGTGTGCGCGACGGTGATCTCGGCGGTCAGCGGCGGCTCGGAACAGGATGAGCCGGCCGTCCGGACATAAGCTCTCCCGGCGCCTGGCCGGAAGAAGGCCTCACCGGGAGAGCTTCACCGGGACGAAGGGACCAAGGCCGCAGCCGGCGCCTCGCTGGAAATCGTTGCCGAACCGGTTGAGCGGATAGACGATGTCCTGCCGGCAGAGCTGCGAAAGCGATGTTTCGTAGGTGATGCTGTCGGCGGCTTTGAGGCCGCTGCAGCGGTTTGGCAGCGTGACCCGCCAGACGCGCCGGCCGGAGCCGATGAAATCGATCGTTCGGTCGTCGCGCACCCGGGTGTTAGAGAACTGGCTGAGCGGCAGGCAGTCCTGTGGCTTGCCGACCACTTCTGCGGCCGGGGATGGCGGCGGCGTGTCGCGCGCCTCGCCCTGCGCGCAGGCGGCAAGGGGCAGCAGCAGGAGCAGCGTTGCAGCGGGGCCTCTGGTCATGGATCATCCTCTCGTTGCCGACGGATCGGTGCGGGGAGTGTCCGACCAAATCCGTCCGCCATCAAGACGGAGACGTCAGGCAGCGGCCTTTTTGGCGCCCACTTTCGCCGGCGACTTCGCCGCCTTGTCCAAGACCTTGGGTTTGTAGGCGCAAAGATCGACGACCGGGCAGCGCCAGCACTCGGGCGTGCGGGCCTTGCAGATGTAACGGCCATGGAGGATCAGCCAGTGATGCGCACCCACGCGGAAGGGCTGGGGCACTTTCCTTTCCAGCTGGATTTCCACTGCAAGCGGGGTCTTGCCCTTTGCAAGGCCGGTGCGGTTGCCGACCCGGAAGATGTGGGTGTCGACCGCGAATGTCTCCGCGCCGAAAGCGCAGTTCATGACGACGTTGGCGGTCTTGCGCCCGACGCCCGGCAATTCCACCAGCGCGTCCCTGTCCGCCGGGACTTCGCCGCCGTGCCGGTCGACAAGGATCTGCGAAAGGGCGATGACGTTCTTGGCCTTGGAGTTGAACAGACCGATGGTCTTGATGTGCTCTTTCAGCCCCTCTTCGCCCAGTTCGACCATCTGGGCGGGCGTCTTCACTTTCGCGAACAGCGCCCGGGTCGCCTTGTTGACGCCCACGTCGGTCGATTGCGCCGAAAGCGTGACGGCGACCAGAAGCTGGTAGGTGTTGCCGTATTCCAGCTCCGTCTCGGGCGAGGGATTGGCTTCTGCAAGGCGGCGGAAGAACTCGAAGACGTGGTCCCTCTTCAAAGACCGAGCACCTCGGGCATGGCGTAGCGTCCCGGGCTCCTGCCAAGGAGCCACTGCGCGGCGCGGACGGCGCCTTTGGCGAAGATGCCCCGGTTCTCGGCCAGGTGCGAGAGCGAGAGGCGCTCGTTGTCGGCGAGGAAGTGGACGGTGTGATCGCCCGCTACGCTTCCGCCGCGCAGCGCCGCGAAGCCGATCGCGCCTGCCTCGCGCTTGCCGGTGATGCCGTCGCGGCCGCGCACGGCAACGTCTGCAAGGCCCACCTCGCGGCCCTTGGCTGCTGCTTCGCCGAGCAGCAGCGCGGTGCCGGACGGAGCGTCCACCTTCATGCGATGATGCGTCTCGACGATCTCGATGTCCCAGTCCTCGCCCAGGCGCGCGGACGCCTCGCGCGCGAGATGGGCCAGGAGAGTGACGCCGAGCGAGGTGTTCCCGGTCTGGAGCACGGGGATGGTCTGTGCCGCCGCATCGATCAGCCAGTGGTGGCGCTCCTCGAGGCCGGTGGTGCCAACGACGATCGGCACGCCGGCTGCGATGGCGGCATCGAGGTTGTCCTCGAGCGCGGCCGGGCTGGAGAAGTCTATCAGCACATCGGCAAGCGCTGCGACAGAGGCCACCTCGCCGCCCTTGTCGACACCGCCGGCAAGATCCTCTCCGGCATCCGCGATGGCAGCCGCGATCGCCTGCCCCATGCGCCCCTGGCTGCCGATGATTCCGATTCGTGCCACTTCGCTATCTCCAACCGGCCGCCATGCCGAACTTGTCCCGGCACGCATCATGCCCCAGTCTGGTGGCTGCGAATGGCGCACAATGAACCCCGAAACAAGCCTCTCCCAAGGCGGAGGAGCGGCGGGTGAACACAGGGAACCCGATCTTGGACGCAATCCGCAATATCGTGATCCTCACCGGTGCCGGCGTATCGGCGGAAAGCGGCATCGATACCTTCCGCTCCGAAGGCGGCCTCTGGGAGCAGCACCGGGTGGAGGATGTCGCCACGCCCGAGGCTTTCGCCCGCGACCCCGAGCTTGTCCTGCGCTTCTACGACATGCGCCGCGCGGCGATCCAGACCAAGGAGCCCAACGCCGCGCATCGCGCACTGGCGCGGCTCGACGCCGAATGGGCGGGCGAACTGCTGATCGTCACCCAGAACGTCGATGACCTGCACGAACGCGCAGGCGCGCGCCGCGTCCTCCACATGCACGGAGAGCATCTCAACGCTTGGTGCACCGAGTGCGACGTACGCTCGCGGTGGATCGGGCCGCTGATCGAACGCCCGCCCTGTCCGCGCTGCGGCGCCCGCGCGCTGAGGCCCGACGTCGTCTGGTTCGGGGAGATGCCTTACGGGATGGAGGACATATTCGCGGCCCTGCGCAAGGCGGACCTGTTCGTCTCGATCGGCACGTCGGGCGCGGTCTATCCAGCGGCCGGGTTCGTGCGCAACGCCCGTGATCTCGGCGCGGCGACGCTGGAGCTCAACCTCGAGCCCAGCCAAGGCACCGCCTGGTTCGACGAGGCCCGGCATGGCCCGGCGACGCGGATCGTGCCTGAGTGGGTGGAGCAGATGCTGAAAGGGTAGCCTGGGGCGGCGGCGTCAGGCCGCGTTCGCGGAGTGGCGTTCCGGGCCGCAGCCCCGGCACGCCGGGTCCTTGGCGATCCGCAGGGGGCGCATCGAAGGCGCAAGGCCGTCGATGAGGTGGAGCGTCCCGAACTGCGGCTCGCCCAGCGCCGCATGGCCAGACAGAAGCACGCGCATGGCATGCATCGCTGCGAACGTGCCCACCATGCCCACCATGGCGCCGAGCACGCCGTCGGCAGCGCAAGTGTCGCAGTCCACCGCGTCGAAGGCGTCGCCCACGAAGCAGCGGTAGCAGGCATGGTCCGGCAGGTGCCCGGCGAAATTCGCCACTTGCCCCTGGAAGCGCCCTATCGCCGCGCTGGTGAGCGGGATGCCCAGCGCGACGCAGGTATCTGACACCAGCAGCCGAGTCGCGAAGTTGTCACAGCCGTCAAGTACCAGATCGGCGCCGGAAAGGACGTCGGGCGCGTTGCCATCCCCCACCCGCGCCATCACGGGGTCAACCTCCAGGCCAAGATCAAAACGCCGCACCCAATCGGCTGCCGCTTCCGCCTTGGGCCTGCCGACATCCGACGGCGTATAAATCGTCTGGCGCTGTAGGTTGCTGACGTCGACCACGTCATCGTCCACCAGGGTGAGACGGCCTATGCCGGCTGCGGCGAGGTACTGCAGGGAAGGACTGCCTATCCCGCCGCAGCCGACAAGCACGACATGCGACTTGTCCAGCGCCACCTGTCCGACACCGCCGACCTCGGGCAGCACGATGTGCCGGGCGAAGCGGCCGAGGCGATCTGCGGTCAAGGTCATGGCCGTTCCCGCTCCGTCGGTTCCGGTGTGGGAAGCCGTTCCTTGACGAAGCCGTGCATGCCGTTCCACCACTGCACCGCGATCACGCCGCCCTTGGCGGGCTGGAGCATCCCGAGCATCATCACGAGTGCCAGGGGAACCAGGATCGCCATCATCGCAACCGGGCCCAGCGCAAAGTCCAGCGAGAGCGCGATGATCAGCGGCGCCATCAGATGACCGGTCACGATCATGGCAATATAGGCCGGGAAGTCGTCGGCTCGCTGGGGCGTCAGGTCGAGCGAGCAGACTGAGCACCGCTCGCGCGGCTTCAGCCACCGGGCGAAAAGGCTGCCCTGCTCGCAACGCGGGCAGCGGCTGCGAATGCCGCGCCAGACGGCCTGTGCGAAAGTGGCGGGAATCATGCCCCTGCGCCTACAGCATGACGGGCAAGGGGTGAAGCCATTGAAGGCGGGCCGCCTGCCACCCCGGGGCCTCGCGGCTGTCGCACCGGAAACCCCGTGTCAAAGACCCCGAACATGCACCCGATTGCGCCCGGCGTTCTTGGCGGAATAGAGCGCGGCATCCGCCTGCCTGGTCGCGTCGCCGAGCTGCGCGAAGGTCCGTACCGGCGCCAGCCCGCAGGAAAACGTGACGGCGCGACCGGCGATGCCGAGCCGGGTATCAAGCGCCACCGCCGCGCGCAGGCGCTCCATGACGAGGCGCGCCTCCTCCAGCGTCGTGCGCGGCAGCAGCACCGCGAATTCTTCTCCGCCCCAGCGCGCGGCGATGTCGCTGCGGCGCAGGTGGTTCTCGATCTTCTGAGCCAGCGCCTGGAGTATGGCGTCTCCTGCGTCATGGCCGAATTCATCGTTGATGAGCTTGAAGTGGTCGATGTCGATGATGCCGAGAACGGCGTTGCTGCGGCTGCGCAGCACCTGTTCCGCCGAATCGAGGAACCCGCGGCGGTTGCGAATGCCCGTCAGCAGATCGCGTTCGGCAGCGTCAACGAGCTGCTCCATGCGCGCTGCGGTCTCGTTCGCGGTGGTGGTGACGCCCCGAAGCAGTCGTCCGACCAGATCGTCGCCGCCTTGCGGCACCGTGACGATCCGCTCGCCGTTCTGGATCGCCGAGAGCATGGCGGTCGCTTCGCCAATGGGGGCGAGCAGGGCATGTATGGCGGCGAGCCCGAGGCCCGTGCCGACGAGCGTGGCGAGAAGCAGCGTCAGCAGCGTCGTTACCTGCCACTCTCCGGTGAATGCCTGGAAGGCGATGCACGCGACCAACGGCACATGCACGGCAGCGAAGCAGAAGAACATGACTCGCCGCTCATAGCTGCGAGGGAAGAGGAAAGCCGTGGCCCTGTAGAAGCGCATGAATCCGATAGCCTTCTTGCCGGAGTGCCGACGCCCGCAAGCGCCGCGCGGCAGGCTAAGGAATGCGCCTTATCGAACTGTTAACTTCGGCGGCGGGTCGAAAGTGCGCTGCGGCAAAACGATCGCGGCGGCGGTCCTCAGCTTTCGAGTTGGCGCAGGAGGGAACGCACGTCGCCGTCCATGTCGGCATCGCGGGTGCGCAGTTCCTCGATCAGCCGGACGGCGTGGATCACGGTGGAGTGGTCCCGGCCACCGAACTTGCGCCCGATCTCGGGGTAGGAGCGAGGGGTAAGCACCTTGGCGAGGTACATCGCCACCTGCCGCGGACGCACCACGGCGCGGGCGCGGCGCTTGGAGCTCATTTCCGTCCGGTCGATGCGATAGAACTGGCACACCGTGCGCTGGATCTCGTCGATGGTGATCCGGCGGCGATTGGCCGAGAGAATGTCGGTCAGCTGTTCTTCCGCCAGCTGCAGCGACACCGCCTGGCCCGTCAGCTGGGCATAGGCGATCAGCTTGTTGAGGCCGCCCACCAACTCGCGGACATTGCGGTTGATGGTGCGGGCAAGAAACTCGATCACGTCGGCGGGCACCACGATCGAGGCGAAGCGCTGGAGGCGGCTTTCGAGGATCGACCGGCGCAGCTCGATGTCGGCGGGCTGGATGTCGGCGACGAGGCCCATCGACAGGCGCGAGAGCAGGCGAGGCTCCACGCCGTCGAGCGCCTGGGGGGCACGGTCGGCGGCGAATACTAGGCGCTTGCCCTCGGCGAGCAGTGCGTCGATCGTGTAGAGCAGTTCTTCCTGCGCCGATGCCTTGCCGATGATGAACTGGATATCGTCCACCAGCAGCAGGTCGAAACCGCGCAGGCGGGACTTGAACTCGATCATCTGGTTCTGGCGCAGCGCCTGGACGAACTCGACCATGAAACGCTCGGCCGAGCAGTAGAAGATGCGGGCATGGGGGTGCGCCGCAAGATAGGCGTGGCCGATCGCGTGAAGCAGATGGGTCTTGCCCTGGCCGGTGGCGGCCTTGAGGTAGAGGGGCGAGAACTGCGGCGTTTCCGTGGCGGCCATGCGCTGCGCGGCATTGCAGGCGAGCACGTTCGACGCGCCGGTGACGAAGCTGTTGAAGGTCTGCGAGGCGTCGATCCCCGCAGGGCCCTGGCCGAGAGCCGCGAACGATTCGCCGGCGAGGGCGACCGAAAGCGAATCAACCGAGCCTTGCGCCGAATCGTTGGCAGGCGCGCTGGAGGGACGGCCGCCGTTGCCAAGGCGCAGCTCGGGCAGCTGGCGGCGGCCCGGGTGTACGAGGATGCGCACGTGGCGCACGTCGGGGCGGGCGATCTTCCATGCCAGCGAAAGGCGGTCAGCGAATCGATCCGTCACCCAGTTCGCCGAAAATTCGGTCGGCAGGTAAAGATCGAGAGTGCCGGTTTCCTTGCAGTAGTTGCCGGGCTGGATCGGCTTGATCCACTGGCTGTGCGCCTGCTGGCCAAGGTCCTTGCGCAGGCCCTGGCTGATGTCTGCCCAGTCCGCCGCCAGATTTACGGCTTCCTGATCTTCTTCCATCGCCACTCGCACCGCCTTGGACTTCCTGTTCACGCCATTTGCACCTTGTTCGACCGTCGGGCCTGCCGAGTTCGGATCCGCCGAAATCGGGTTCGCCGAGGGCGCCACCGCAGGGTGGCTTGCTGACGTATTTGACACCGGTCGAACTCCCCTGTCCGCATGACACCCTGGTTGCGGAACGGCTCGACATCGGCAGCGTCCATGACGGCGATGGGTAAAACCCACCCCAACCGCAAACGCAGGTTTGCGACCGTTGTTTCAGACGCTATCGATGTTTCCCCGGCCCGTTCCGCAACGGCCGAGGCCTCTTTTAGGAAGGCGTTTGCCTCGCAGGCAAGACGGGCCTCCCCAAATAAATAAAATTATCGCGGTTGACTCAGGCGGGACCGGCGCATTTCCGTCGCCTAAGTGTAATCTGCTTAAAATTCAGGATGTTCCGCGCTGCAACGCGCCGAATCGCAGGTTTTCCGCGCGTTTGTCGCCGAGCATGCTGCACTGCAGCGCAAAAACAAAAACGGAGCCGGGATGCATCACCCCGACTCCGTTCCTGTTTCGTGCTCGCGGCAGGTGCAAGGCACCTGCCTCAGTTCCGAATCGGCGTGCGACTCAGAGCGCGGAGACGCGCTTGGTCAGGCGCGACAGCTTGCGCGCAGCCGTGTTCTTGTGAAGCACGCCGCGTGCAACGCCGCGGGCCAGTTCGGGCTGGGCAGCCTTGAGGGCGTCCGCTGCAGCGGTCTTGTCACCGCCGTCGAGAGCCAGTTCGACCTTCTTGATGAAGGTGCGGATGCGGCTGACGCGGTTGGTATTGATCTCGGCGCGGCGCTCGTTGCGACGGATGCGCTTGCGGGCTTGCGGCGTATTGGCCATCGAATTTCCTCTGTCTGGCGGTCCAACCCGTGTTGCGCCGCCGATGCCTAACGAATCTGCTCTTGGCGAGCGGACTCGCCGGAAAGCGCGCCCCTTAGCGGCGGGGGTGACTTTCGTCAACCCGGAGGGGGCTCGCAAAGCGCCTATTTCTGGCACTTGCGGCACCAGAAGGTGCTTCTCCCGCCCTGCACGAAACGCAGCACCGGGGCGCCGCAGGCGCAAGGCTTGCCCTCGCGCCCATAGACGTTCCACGATGCCGCGAAGTAGCCCAGCTCGCCGTTCGGCTGCGCATAGTCGCGGATGGTGGAGCCTCCCGCCGCGATCGATTCGCCGAGCACCTCTTGGATGGCGGGGACGAGCCGCTTCAGCGCCGGCAGGGAAAGGCCTGCGGCCGCCTTGTCGGGGCGTATCCCGGCGCGGAACAGGGCCTCGCACACATAGATGTTGCCCAGCCCCGCGACGACGGTCTGGTCGAGCAGCATCTGCTTCACGGGGGCAGTGCGTCCCGCGAAGGCGGCATGAAGGTGCCGGGGCGTCAGTTCCTCTCCCAGCGGCTCGGGGCCGAGCGAGGCAAAGGGGCCCCAGGACGCGAGGTCCGAGGTGGGCACCAGATCGACCGAGCCGAAGCGGCGCGCATCGTTGAGCGCGAGCACATGGCCGCTCCCGGTCTCCAGCACTAGATGGTCGTGCCTGTCGGGCGTCTCGGGCTCGATTCGCCAGCGTCCGGACATGCCGAGATGGAAGACCATCGTCTGCTCGCGGTCGGTATGGACGAGGCCGTACTTTGCACGGCGGCCCATGCCCGTCACTTTCGCGCCGGTGAGCGACTGGACGAGGTCGGGCGGAAACGGCCGGCGCAGATCCGCCCGGTTGAGCTGGACGCGCGCGATCCTCTCGCCTTCGAGGAACCGCGCAAGGCCGCGTACCGTGGTTTCGACTTCTGGAAGTTCAGGCATGGTCTCGTGCAGATAGGAATGACTGCGCCTTCAGCCAATCCCAACGGGATACCACTGCTCTCCGCGCTCCTGCTGGGCGAGCGGCTTGAGCGCTGCCACTTCGCAGGCATGGCGCTGATCCTTGCCGGCATCGTGGTTTCGGCGCTCGCCAGGCCGGCAAGGTCCGAGCCCCGCCTCCGGCTCGAAACTGACGCGTTCGGTTCAAAACTAAGGTGGCGCCGGAAGGTGCGGATGGCTAGAGACTTGGGCCATGAGCGAAACCAGCGATACCGTCTCCTTCGGCTACGAAGATGTGGCAAGCCACGAGAAGGAGGCGCGCGTCGGCGCCGTCTTCTCCAGCGTGGCCCGTAAGTACGACGTCATGAACGATGCCATGTCGGCAGGCATGCACCGGCTCTGGAAGGACAAGTTCGTGCGCCGCGTGAAGCCGCGCGCGCATGAGCAGATCCTCGACATGGCGGGCGGCACCGGCGACATCGCCTTCCGCATGGAGCAGGCGGGCGCGCGCATCACCGTCTCCGACATCAACCAGGACATGCTCGACGTGGGCATCGAGCGGGCGATGGAGCAGGGCATCGACGGGCTCGTCTGGTCTCGCCAGAACGCGGAGGAGCTGAGCTTCCCCGACCGCTTCTTCGATGCCTACACGATCGCATTCGGCATCCGGAACGTGACTCACATCGACAAGGCCCTGGCCGAGGCGCACCGCGTGCTCAAGTTCGGGGGGCGCTTCTTCTGCCTTGAATTCTCCACCACCGAATGGCCGGGCTTCAAGGAAGTCTACGATACCTATTCGCACAAGCTGGTGCCCAGGATCGGGCAGATGATCGCAGGCGATGCCGAATCGTACCGCTACCTCATCGAATCGATCCGCCGCTTCCCGCCCATGCCCGAGTTCGAACGGATGATCCGCGACGCAGGCTTCAGGCACACCAAGGTCGAGCCGATCATGGGCGGCCTCGTGGCGATCCATTCGGGCTGGAAGGTCTGAGCCGGGCGTGACCAGCACTGCCGTCCACATCGCGCGCCTGCTCAAGTGGGGCCGCGTCCTGGCGCGCCACGGGGCGCTGCGCGGGATCGAGAACGATCGCAACGCCCCTGCGCCGGTCAAGCGCATCTGCCGCGTCGCGCGGTTCGGTGCCCGCCAGTCGCCCGAACCCGACTATGCGGGCGCATTCCAGGAAATCGGGCCGGCCGCGATCAAGCTGGGCCAGGCGCTGGCAACGCGCCCGGACCTTGTGGGCGAGATTCCGGCGCGGAACCTGCTGACGCTGCAGGACAGTCTGCCGCCGGTTCCCTTCGAGGCGATCCGGGCCCAGATCGAGACGACGTTCGGCCGGCCGCTCGATGCGATCTTCGCCAGCATCGAGGAGGCGCCGGTCGGGGCGGCGTCGATCGCGCAGGTCCACCGCGCGGTCACTCCCGACGGGCGCACCGTCGCCGTCAAGGTGCTGCGCCCCGGCATTCGCGAGCAGTTCAGCCGTGACGTCGAGACGTACGAGTGGGCCGCGGCCCATCTCGAGGCGTTGGGCGGAGAGGCGGCGCGTCTGCGGCCCCGCGCGGTCATCGCCAACCTCAAGCGCTGGACCCTGCGCGAATTCGACTTGCGCCGCGAAGCAGCCTCCGCCTCCGAACTCGCCGACGCGATGAGGGGTATCGAGGACTACAACGTCCCGGCCATCGACTGGGATCGCACCAACGGCTCCGTGCTCACGGTCGAATGGATCGACGGCATCAAGATGAGCAACCTGCCCGCCCTGCGCGAGGCCGGTTACGACCTGCCGGCGCTGGCCCGCAGGCTGGTGCTGACGTTCCTGACGCAGGCGATCTCGTTCGGCTTCTTCCACGCCGACATGCACCAGGGCAACCTGTTCGTGCGCGGCGGGCCTAGCCACCCGACCATCGTCGCGATCGACTTCGGCATCATGGGCCGGATCAACCGGCAGGCCCGGCTCTGGCTGGCGGAGATCCTCTATGGGCTCACCACCGGCAACTACCGCCGCGTCGCCGAGATCCACTTCGAGGCGCAGTACGTGCCCAGCTATCACACGGTCGAGGAGTTCGCGACCGCGCTGCGCGCCGTGGGCGAACCGATGCGCGGCAAGCCGGTGTCCGAGCTTTCAGTGGGGCAGATGCTAGACGGCCTGTTCGCAATCACCCGCGACTTCGACATGGCGGTGCAGCCGCACCTGCTACTGCTGCAGAAGACGATGGTCATGGTGGAAGGGCTGGCCACCGCGCTCGACCCGGACATCAACATGTGGGACGTCTCCGGACCCTTCGTGAAGGGCTGGATCCGCGACGAGCTTGGCCCCGAGGCGGTCATCGTCGATCGGCTGCGCGAGGACGTGGACACGCTGCTGCGCCTCCCTGCGCTGGTGCGCCGGATCGAGGAGCGCTTTCCCCCGAAAGGCGGCGCGCCCGAGCAGGCGCCCTTGCCCGAGGTGGAGATCATCTGGGCTCGCCGACGCGACCGTAAACCCGAAAGTAACCACTGGGGCGGCTATGCTATGGCCGCAATTCTCGGGGGCGCTGCGGCTTGGGCAACGACGTACTGGACACTGCTGGCCTGAACCCGTCTGCGGGCGAAGCCAGCTCAGGGGGCTGGCTGACGCGCCTGTCGCCGGTTGCTGCGCGCCTGGTGCTCGGCCTGCTCCTTGCGGTGGTCGTGGCCTCGATGATCGTGCCGACCAACAAGCCGGGCAACCGCTCGCCCTGGCTGGGCCCGGTGGAGGGCCCCGTGGACGCGAGCGGCAAGGCGATCGACACGCCCGGGCAACCCTACGACGAAGACATCGCCCTCTACGAAGTCGCGATAGAGCGGATCGCAAGGGGCGAGCATTACTACGACTTCATCGTGGCCGAGCAGCGCGCGCGTGACTATCCGGTGAACCCGGGGATTGCCGTGCGCCTGCCGACGCTGGCCTACATCGACGCCTGGCTCGGCAGGACGGGGCAACTCGTGGCCGCGATCGCGCTGATGCTGGCGATCATCGCCGTCTGGTGGCGACGCCTTGGCGAAGAGCCGGAGGACAGGGGCCGCATACGCCGTCTGGGGACCGCCCTCGTCTTCGTGGGCGCGTCTCTTGGCCTCAACCGGCACTACTTCGCGCTGCACGAACTCTGGGCTGGCGGGCTGGTGGCACTCTCGTTCGGGCTGCACCGGATCGGTCGCGAGGGGAAGGGCGGCCGCTGGCTGGCGGCGTGGCTCGTCGCCGCGCTGGCCCTGGCGATCCGCGAACATACGCTGCCCTATGTCCTGCTCATGGCCGCTTTCGCCCTGTGGCAGCGAAACTGGCGCGAAGGCGCGGCGTGGCTGCTGCTGGTGGCGGTATTCGGCGCCGGGCTCTGGTGGCACCTTTCCATCGTGGCGCAGGACGTACTGCCGAGCGATCGCCATGGGCCGCCCTGGCTGGTCCTGCGGGGCATGACGGGGTGGCTCGCTAATGTCGTCCAGTCGAGCAACCTGCGCTGGCTGCCCCATTTCCTCGCCGGCCCCGCCGTCATCCTGATGGCGTTCGGATGGCTGGGCTGGCGGAGCCGGTCGGGGCTGTTCGGCTTCCTGCTTTGCGCGGGCTATGGCATCGCCTTCATGGTCGCGGGCAGGTGGGACAACTTCTACTGGGGCGCGATGATCGCCCCGTCCATGTTCGCCGGCATCGTCTTTGCCCCCCGCGCGCTGGCGCAACTGCTCGCGGCGGCAGGGATCGAAACGACCAGAAAGCCCGCCGTAAACTGATTGCACGCCCTTGCGCGCTGTTGCACAAGCCCCCGCATGAACGGACCTCGCATGAACGGACCCCGGATCCTGCTCGTCGTGGGCGGCGGCATTGCTGCCTACAAGTCGTGTGAACTTGTCCGCACGATCCGCAAGGCAGGGGGCATCGTCACCTGCGTGCTGACCGATGGCGGCGCCAGGTTCGTGACTCCCATGACGCTTGCCGCATTGTCCGAGCAGCCCGTCCATACCACTTTGTGGGACCTCAAGAACGAGGCGGAGATGGGCCATATCCAGCTGAGCCGACAGGCCGACCTCGTGGTCGTGTGCCCGGCTACCGCTGACCTTCTCGCCCGGATGGCCGCCGGCCTTGCCGACGATCTTGCGACCACGCTGCTTCTGGCCACCGACAAGCCGGTCCTTGCCGTGCCCGCGATGAACGTGCGCATGTGGCAGCACGCCGCCACCGTCCG
This sequence comes from Novosphingobium silvae, assembly GCF_009856825.1. Lineage (GTDB taxonomy): Bacteria > Pseudomonadota > Alphaproteobacteria > Sphingomonadales > Sphingomonadaceae > Novosphingobium > Novosphingobium silvae. The sequence continues at coordinate 147,339 of NZ_WVTD01000004.1, forward strand.
CAACGTTGCCACGCTTCGCGACATGGGTGTCGACGTGATGGAGCCCGACGAAGGCGCGATGGCCTGCGGCGAGTACGGCCCCGGCCGCCTGCCCGAGATCGCGGCAATCTGGCAGCGGATTGAACGTTCGCTGGCAGGTGCTGTGCCTGAGGGCTCCCCGCTTGCCGCGAAAGGCGGTGCACGGCCCGCCCCTTCCACGGACCCGGCCGCGTTTTCGCGTTCGCAGGCGGCCGATCCACTCGTCGGCCAGCCCGATTTCGATCGAGGGACGCAGCATCGCCCGCTCCTTGGCCGTCACGTCCTCGTGACCGCCGGTCCTACCCACGAGCCCATCGATCCGGTCCGCTACATCGCCAATCGCTCCTCGGGCAAGCAGGGCTTCGCGATCGCCGCAGCTGCCGCCGAGGCCGGTGCACGGGTGACGTTGGTGGCAGGACCGGTGCACCTGCCGACACCGCCGGGCGTCGACCGCGTCGACGTGGAAACGGCTCTGGAGATGGCCGCAGCAGTGGACGCAGCGCTTCCCGCAGATGTTGCGGTGATGGTGGCGGCCGTCGCCGACTGGCGGGTCGGGCGTTCGGCCGGGCAGAAGCTCAAGAAGGCGCCGGGCGATGGGCCGCCCGCGCTGGAGCTTACGGAGAACCCCGACATCCTCGCCACTCTTGCCAAAGGGGACAAGCGTCCGGCCCTCGTCATCGGGTTCGCCGCGGAGACGCAGGACGTGATCCGCTATGCCCGGGAGAAGCGGGCGCGCAAGGGTGCGGACTGGATCGTCGCCAACGACGTCTCTGGCGACGTGATGGGCGGCGATGCGAATGCCGTCCATATCGTCACGGCCGAAGAGGTCACTTCCCTTCCCGAAATGCCCAAGGAGGATGTCGCGCGCATCCTCGTCGAAAGGTTCGCAGATGCACTCCCCCGCTGAAGTTCCCGTCATGGTCAAGGTCCTGCCCCACGGCGAAGGGCTGGATCTGCCCGCTTACGCCACCGCCGGGGCTGCGGGGATGGACGTGGTGTCGGCCGAGGACGTCACCCTTGCTCGGGGTGCCCGCCACGCGGTGGCGACAGGTCTGTCGCTGGCGATCCCCGCCGGTTTCGAGATACAGGTGCGCCCGCGCTCGGGGCTCGCCCTCAAGCACGGGATCAGCGTGCCCAATGCGCCGGGAACCATCGATTCGGACTATCGGGGCGAGCTCAAGGTGATCCTCATCAACCACGGCGAGGAGCCTTTCGCGATCCGCCGGGGAGATCGCGTCGCGCAGCTGGTGCTGGCGCCGGTGACCCGCGCCTCCTGGCTGACGGTGGATGAACTGGAGGCGACCGAGCGGGGCGAGGGCGGCTTCGGTTCGACCGGCGGCGTCGTCGCGCTGGGGAACTGAGGCAGGGCAGCGGCGCCTACTCGGCGTCCTTGTCGGGCCTTTGCTCGCCGGGTTCTTTCTTACCGCGCCCGATGCGGGACTTGCGCCATCTTAGACCGCACCAGCCCACGCCGCCAAGTCCTCCGATCAGCACGGCGCCCTTGGCCAGCGTCATGAACGCGGTGCTGAGCGCGCCGATGGTGACGCCCCAGAACAGCTGCGAGAGGATGGCCATGAAGTTGTGCATCGGCGTTGTTCCCGGCTGCCGCTGGTAGCAGCGCTCCCGTCCTCCCGGCAAAAAAGGACGGGCCCGCATGTTTCATGCGGACCCGCCCCTCGGTGTCTCCCACTCTTCGCAGGGGGGAGCCGGTCAGTCGTCGAACTCCTTGGAAGAGTTCACTTCTTCTCTGGCGCGACAGTAATGCGCACGGTCTCTCCCGAGTTCCCCGGGAAATTGGTGAACAGCGCCTCGACGAGGTTCGGCACCAGGTACTGGAGCCGGTTCGAGGACGAAACGGCCTCGGCCTTGCCTTCGAACAGGCGCTGGCCATCGGCGGCGCGATCGATCTTCAGGCCGACGCCGCTGGTGAAGACGGTGTAGGACTGGATGCCGTTGTCGAAGAAGGGGTCGTAGAAGCCGTAGCGCCACGGGCTGCCCCAGCCACCGCCCCAGCCCCAGCGGCTACGACCGTAGAAGCCGCCATATCCGCCCCACGGACCCCAGTAGGAGCCGGCCATCGGCGTGGAGCGGACCCGCTCACGGCCCGAATCGACGCCGTAGTCGAAGCGGACGATGAGTTCGGCACGCGAGGGATCCTGCACGGGCGTGTAGCCGACCTTGGCCATGCGCTCGCTGACGATCGAGGCGTACTGGGCGAACTCGAGTCCGCCGGCGAGCTTGGGATCGTCCGCCACGACCGCGAAAGTCTGACCGGACGGAACCGGAAGCTGCGACTGGAAGCGCGAGACATCGGCCTTGAAGGGCGTCGTACAGGCGGCCACGGCCATGAGCAGCACGGCGGCTGCGGCAAGCCGAAGCCTGCCGAAATGGGATATGGAATGGTCTGACATCGTTTTTTCGCTCCACGTGCCCGAAGAGCCTCTGACGCCCATCCCCGGCGTGGCCTTCGTTTCCTCTATTATCTTGTCGTAGATTCAATGCCCTGAATAGCGCTTGAATGATCCTGGCGTACGACGGGCCGACGCCGCCGTTCACCTGCTGCCAAGTTAACGGACGACTTGATCGCTCGTTCCCCATGTAGGAAGGGTGGCACCGCATGAACAGCCCGCTCCCCATCCTCTCCCTCCAGCGCGGCGGAATCGCCGTCTTCCGCGGCCCCGATGAGCCCAGCGCCATTGCCAAGACGCCTGTGGAAGGGCGCGTGCGCATCCGTCGCCTCGGCCTGGAAGGAGACGCGCAGGCAGACCTCACGGTGCATGGCGGACCCGACAAGGCGGTTCATCATTACCCGCACGACCATTATGCCTTCTGGCGCGGCTCCATCGGACCGCACCGGCTGCTCGACGGCTTTGGCGCCTTCGGAGAGAACATCTCCACCTCGGGCCTTACCGAGGATGGCGTCTGCATCGGGGATCGATGGCGGCTGGGAACGGCTCTGGTCGAGGTGAGCCAGGGACGCCAGCCCTGCTGGAAGCTGGACCACCGCTTCGACGGAGCGAAGGTTAACGCGGCCATGATCCGCGCCCGCTGCCCCGGCTGGTACTACCGCGTGGTCGAGGAAGGGGATGCCAAAGCGGGAGACACCATGGGCCTCGTCGATCGCCCGTTTCCGGACTGGAGCGTCGCGCGCGTTTTCGGCCTTCTCATCGCCGGCGACCACCGGCAGGACCGTGCGGCGCTCGAGGCGCTGGGCGAAGTGAGCGCACTTGCCGCGCCCTGGATGCGGCGGCGCGAAAAGCTGCTCGGCTGAGCCGCTTGCCCGGCGCAAGTTGATGAAGTGCATGCACGCGGCCTGCGCTTGGCTGAAAGCAGGCCGCGATGAGGTCCCGGCGGCGCAGGAAGGCGGCCGGAGTGTGGCAGCGACAGGCGGTGTAGGAAAGCGCGCGCGGCTTTTGCCTTTTCGGGAAGGCTAAGCGCGCGGCCCGGCGATCAGCCGCGAACCAGTCCCAGCGCCTGGTAGGTCTTCTCCAGCGTCGGCACGGCGCGGGCTCGGGCCTTCTCGGCGCCCTTGGCCAGGATCGCGTCCAGCGCGGCGCGGTCCTCGCGAAGGGACAGGAAGCGTTCGTTGATCGGCCCCAGCTTCTCGACCAGCAGTTCGCCCAGCGCCGGCTTGAACTTGCCAAAGCCTTCGCCGCCGAATTCTGAAAGCACGGCATCGACGCTCGTGCCTGCCATGACCGCGTAGATCGCGACGAGGTTCTTCGCCTCGGCCCGGCCCTCGAGACCCGCCTTCTCGCACGGCAGCGGCTCGGGGTCGGTCTTGGCTTTCTTGACCTTCTGCATGATCGTGTCGGCGCCGTCGGTCATGTTGATGCGGCTCATGTCCGACGGGTCCGACTTGCTCATCTTGGACGAGCCGTCGCGCAAGCTCATGATGCGTGCGGCTTCCGGCGGGATGAAGGGCGCGGGCAGGGTGAAGAGCGGCGCATTCTCGGCACAGAAGTCGTTGTTGAACTTCTGCGCGATGTCGCGGGCAAGCTCCAGGTGCTGCTTCTGGTCCTCGCCGACGGGAACGTGCGTGGCCTGGTACAGCAGCACGTCGGCTGCCTGCAGGACAGGGTAGGTGAAGAGCGCCACGCTCGCGCCCTCGCGGTTCTTGCCCGCCTTGTCCTTCCACTGGGTCATGCGGTTGAGCCAGCCCATGCGGGCGGTGCCGTTCAGCAGCCACTGCATCTCGGAGTGCTGGGGCACCTGCGCCTGGTTGAACAGGATGGAGCGGTCCGGATCGATCCCGCAGGCGACGAGGGCCGCCACCATCTCGCGCGTGTTGGCGGCAAGGTCGGCAGGCGCGTGCGGCATCGAGATCGCATGAAGGTCGGCCAGGAAGTAGAGGCACTCGCCCCCCTCGGCCGAGACCTGCTCCTGCATCGCCACCCAGTTGCGGATCGCGCCCAGGTAGTTGCCGAGGTGCAGGTTGCCGGTGGGCTGGATGCCGGAGACGATACGCATGGCCGCGTCCTTAAGTCAGTTGTGAGATCGGGAAACAGGCGTCCCCACGGAACGCAGGAGAGCAGGGGTCAACGCGCGGTGCGCGCGCTTGTCCACCATCGCCAGGCACTGCGCCGCTGGGAGAAGAGTTCCTGCATGGCGCAGGCTCATAGCACAGCCGCCCGGTGATGGAAGCCTTTCGGAGCGGGTGAAAAAGAGAAGGAAATTTGTCACGCAGAGACGCAGAGACGCAGAGGAGTAGCGCTGGCGGCGCAGCCGCTTTGTACCGGGAAGGGGGGGGTGCCGCAAAGCTAAAAGGGGCGGAAGCCTGCGGCGCGGCAGGACATCTCTGCGCCTCTGCGTCTCTGCGTGCACCTCATCCCTTCTTCTTCGCGCCTCAGTGTGAAATCACGAAGCTCCGCGTCAGCGTCGGCGGCGCAGGAGCGCAAGGTCGGCGCGGGTGAAGGCGCCTGTCGCGACCGTGGCCAGAGCGTAGACCGCGCCGCCCGCGCCCACCAGAACCGCCAGCGTCAGTCCGCGCACGATCCAAGTGCCGTGGAGGAAAGGCGCCATCAGTCCCTGTCCGAACCACAGCGCGACACCCATCGCCGCGGCCGCCAGCGCCAGACGCCAGGCGCGCCGCCGCAGACGTGCGTCGACCACGAAGTGACCGCGCTTCACGAGCGTGCGGTAGAGCATGGCGACGTTGACGGTGGAGGCGATCGCGGTCGCCAGCGGCGGGCCCATGTGCTGCAGCGGCACGATCAGGATGAGGTTCCCGGCAAGGTTCACCACCATCGAGATCATGGCGTAGCGCACGGGCGTCCTGGTGTCCTGCCGGGCGTAGAAGCCGGGCGTCAGCACCTTGACCAGGATGTAGCTGGGCAGGCCGATGGAGAATGCGGCGAGCGCCTCCGCCGTGCGCGCGACGTCGGTGGCGTCGAACTTGCCGTAGCCGAACAGCGCGGCGGCGATCGGCGCGCCGCACACGATCAGCGCCACTGCCGCGGGAAGGGTCAGCAGAAGCGCAAGTTCCAGCCCTCGGTTCTGCGTCTCCATCGCCTCGGCTTCCTGCCCGGCGCCGAGCTGGCGCGATATCGTGGGGAGAAGCACGGTGCCAAGGCCGATGCCGATCAGGCCGAGCGGGAGCTGGTTCAGCCGGTCCGCCATGTAGATATAGGTCACCGAACCGTGCGCCAGCAGGTAGGCTGCCAGTGCGGTCGAGATGACGAGGTTGATCTGCACCGCGCCTGCACCGGCCGCGGCGGGCAGGATCAGCTTCAGCAGTTGCTTCACGTCCGCGTTCCAGACCGGCATCCGAAGGCGCATCGACACCGCGTTGGCGCGGCAGGCCCAGACCAGCCAAGCCAGCTGCAGCGCGCCCGACACCGAGACGCCGATCGCCTGGTTGCGTGCGGTGACGAGCGGATCGTCCGAGTGGAAGCCCAGCAGGGCAACGATGAGTGTCAGGTTCAGCAGGATCGGCGCGGCCGCGTTGACCCAGAACTTGCCGAGCGAATTGAGGATACCGCCCAGCAGCGAGACGAGGCTGATGAGGGCAAGGTAGGGGATTGTCAGGCGGCTGAGCGAGACGGCATAGGCGAACTGATCCGCGCTCACGTCGTTGAAGCCGCCCGAGAGGAGCAGCGTCACCGGCCAGGCGAGCACTTCGAGGGCCACCGTCATGACGATGAGCACTGGAAGCAGCACCGAAAGCGCCTGTTCGGCGAAAGTGATGCCCGAAGCCAGCCCGGTGCCCTTGGGATCGCCCACCTTCTGGTTGAACATCGGGATGAAGGCGGACGCGAAGGCGCCTTCCGCGAAGAGCGCGCGGAACATGTTGGGCAGGCGAAAGGCGATCAGGAACGCGTCCGAGGCGAAGCCGGCGCCCACGAAGCGCGCGAAAAGGCTGTCCCGCACAAGGCCGAGGATCCGGCTGGCGAGCGTCAGGCCGCCGACGCTGGCGAGGGCTTTCGCGAGGTTCATGCGCGCCACATTCCCGTCACCCGCCCTCGCTCGATGCGGCCGCCATCGCGGCGAGCGAGGCATCCGAGGGAGCGGGGATGTTCACCCCCCGCTCCGAAGATCGCCTCAGGCGTGGCCCGCAGGCTCGCCGATGCCGGCCTCGGCCTGCTGTGCCTGCGCCTGGAGCTGCTGCACGTAGAGGCCGTTGAAATCGATCGGCTCGAGCATGAGCGGCGCGAAGCCTGCATCGCGCGTGGCGTCGGCGATGACGCGGCGCGCGAAGGGGAAGAGGATGCGCGGGCACTCGGCAAAGAGGAACGCGTGGCTCTGCTGTTCCTCGAGGTTGCGCATGCCCACGAGCGCGCAGTAGCTCAGTTCGACCGCGAAGGCGACGCCGGCATCGGCGCGCGAGGCGCAGGTGATCTTGAGCTCGACCTCGTGGACCTCGCCCTCGATCGCGCGGGCGCCGATGTTGAACTGCACGTCGATCTGCGGCTGGTCCTGCCAGGCGAAGCTCTCCGGCGCGTTCGGGTTCTCGACCGAGAGATCCTTGACGTACTGGGAGATGATCCCGGCAGCGGGCGCGTTGTCCTCGCCGTTGCCGAGGTTGAGGTCGGAAATGATGTTGCCTTCGTCGGCCATCTGATGATCGTCCCGCAATGAAACTGAGAAAACTCTGCGTGCCGGCGCGCCTAAAACATTTTCCCGGTCCGGGGAACACCCGAGCTTGCGGAAAATTGTAGGGATGTTGTCCCGGCAGGAAGCGCAAGCGTCGCGGGGGCCTGCCGCAAGGCACGCCCATCCTGTCCCCGGGCCGGCGAAAAAGTGCCCCCGGTCGCCTGCTCACGCGTTGTTCATTTGTAAAGGCTACCTATCTGGGGCTATGTTGGAGTGCTAAGGCCGACGCGCCGGAGTCTCTCCGAAGGAGCTCCCCGGCATGTGCCGGAGCCGGCCGCCGCCATGCCGGAACCTCGACGAGCGATGTTCATCGGCATGGTCGTGCGGACAGAAGGGATGGATAAAGGGACGTGACACCGGAAATAGTGATCCTGGCCATGATCGCGGCCTTCCTGGGACTGCGGCTCTACTCGGTGCTCGGTCGCCGCGCCGAGCATGAGGAGGAGCCCATCCAGGGACGCTTCGAAGGCCGTCAGGGCCAGCCGGGCGCTCCGCGCGTGGCTGCGCCCGCCAAGCCCGACAGCCGGGGCGAAGATCGTGCCCGCCTTCAGCAGGCTCAGCGCCTGCGTGAAGTGCCGCTTGCCTCACCTGCGGTCGAGCGCGGCCTTGCCGAGATCGGGCAGGCCGACCGACGCTTCGATGCCGCCGCCTTCGTGGAAGGTGCGCGCGGCGCCTACCGGATGATCCTCGAGGCCTTCTGGAAGGGCGACAAGGCGGCCCTGCGCCAGCTTTGCGACGACGAGGTCTACGCCGGTTTCGAAGCCGCCATCGATGCCCGCCTCGCCGCCGGTGAGACGCTCGACAACAGGCTGATCCGCATCGAGGAAACCGCGTTCGTCGCCGCCGGCGTCGACAACAGCTTCGCGAAGATCACCCTGCGCTTCCGCAGCGACATCGCCGCCGTCACCCGCGACGCGGAAGGCAACGTCATCGCCGGCTCGCTCGACGATGCGATCGAATCGATCGATGTGTGGACCTTTGGTCGTGCGGTGAACTCGCCTGATCCCGACTGGCTGCTCGAGGAAACCGACGAAGGTTGATCCCTGCGCGGCAGACTTTATCGATGAACGCCTGAATTGCCCCGCGCCCCATGCGCGGGGTTTTTGCGTGGAGGGAGTGCAATCTTGCAGCTTTGGGGGAAGGCGCGGAGCATCGCCGTTCGAACGGCGCGCGCCGCGTTGTTGTCTGCATCGTTTGCGGCGCTTGCCGCCTGTGGCGGCGTCGTTCCTTCGCCCAGTGGCCAACGCCCTCCCGTATCGCCCCCGCCTCGGCCCACGCCTGCCCCTTCGTCTTCCCTGCCGCAGCCGCAGAACGCCCTTCTGCTCGGCGTCAGGGCGGGCCCCGCGATTACCTCGCTGCCGATGACGGGAGACGATGCCGCCGGCGCGCTTTCCGCGTTCCGCGAAAGCTGCGCACGCCTGACAACGCGCGCGGACGGCAGCGGCCTCACGCGGCCGGCGGACTGGCGCCAGGCCTGTACCGCTGCGGCCAACTGGGGCCAGGGCGCCCCAAGCGCATTCTTCGCAAGCTACTTCGAAACCGCGCGCGTCGGCGATGGCAGAGCCTATGCCACGGGCTACTACGAGCCTGAAATCGCCGGTTCGCGCAACGCGGTGCCGGGGTACTCCTATCCCGTCTACGGGCTTCCTCGCGACCTCGTTCGCGCCCGGCCCGGGGACGCGGCTCCGCTGAAGGACGGGCGCATGCCGCTCGGCCGCTATGGCCCGGACGGCCGGTTCACCGCCTATTTCGACCGCGAGGAGATCACCAACGGCGCGCTTGCGGGTCAGGGGCTCGAGATCGCCTGGGTCGCCGATCCGGTCGAGTTCTTCTTCCTGCAGGTGCAGGGCTCCGGCCGGCTTGTCTCTCCCGACGGAACGGTCACGCGCATCGGCTATGCCGGGCAGAACGGGCAGGCCTATACCGGCATCGGCGGGCTCATGCGCGAGCGCGGCCTCGTGGGCTCGGGGCCGGGGCAGTACTCCGGTTCGATGCAGGGCATCATGCAGTATATCCGCGAGCATCCGGTGGAAGGCCGCGCGCTGATGAACGAGAACCGGTCCTGGGTCTTCTTCAAGGTGCTGGAAGGCGATGGCCCGCTGGGCGCGCTCAACGTGCCGGTGCGCGCGGGAAGCTCTGTCGCCGCCGATCCGCGCTTCGTTCCGCTCGGCGCCCCTGTCTGGCTCGATCTGGACCGGCGCGAGGCGAGCGGGCTGTGGGTCGCGCAGGATACCGGAGGCGCGATCAAGGGCGCCAACCGGTTCGACACGTTCTGGGGCGCAGGGCAGCGCGCACGCACGATCGCCGGCGGCATGAGCGGACGTGGCAGCGCCCTTGTCCTTCTGCCCCGGGGGACGCTCTCGCGCCTCGGCGTGCGATGAGGCGCGCTGGCCGCAACCTCACGCCCGAGGAAGCGCAGGTGTGGGCGCAGGTAGCCCGCACGGTGAAGCCGCTTTCGCCTCCCCGGCCTGCAGCGTTGCCTCAGGCGGCCAAAGCGCTCGTACCAGATACCCCATTGCCGCCAGTCCCGCCCCCGGCCCGGCGCGTGAAGGGGCGGGTTCCCGCGCCGCTGCCGCCAAAGGTCCCGCCGCCCAAGCCCAGGGCGGACGTGCCTGCCCACCTTGACGGAACGTGGGACAGGCGCATCGCCAAGGGCACGCTTGCCCCCGACTTCAGCCTGGACCTGCATGGCTCCACGCTCGACCAGGCCTATTCCCGGCTCATGCATGGCCTTGCGCAGGCGAAGGCCATGGGCGCACGGGTCGTGCTCGTCGTCACGGGCAAGCCCCGGCCGGTCGACGCGGCCGATCGCGGCACCGCGCGCGGGGCCATCCGCGCGAAAGTGGCGGACTGGCTTGCCGCCAGCGAGCACGCCAGCGACATCGTGGCCGTGCGCGGCGCGCACCGCCGCCATGGCGGACATGGCGCCATCTACGTGGTCCTGAAGAAGCGGCGCTGATTCGCTCCGGTTCGGGCAGGATGCCGTGGAGAGCCGGGAAGCGCAGGTGGGCGGCAGCTTACCTCCGATACGGAATGTTCCAAAGTGCGCGTCGGAACTCAAGTCATGGTTGCGGTGCGATAATTACTTTGCTGCGCCTGCTATAATACAGCCGCATTCGAGGTAAAAACATTCGCATCGGTTTTGATTATAGGACCCTTCGAGGTATGATGATCTGCGGGTGGAGCTTCCGGCCGCAAGGCGACTATGGGGGGACGCCGCATGCCTCGTTTTTACTTTCACGTGCAGGACGGGCGAGAGCAGGACTTCGACGGGATCGAACTTCCCGATCTGGACGCCGCGAGGCGGGAAGCGGTGCGTTTCGCAGGCTATCTGATCCAGAACGCGGCGGAGACACTTCCGGCGGGCGAACTGTGGTCCATGCAGGTCTGCGACGAAGAAGGCACCCGATATTTGACGCTGGAGTTTTCCGTGGCGATCGAGCGAGCGCTGACTGCCTGACCTTCTGACCCGTGAACGCGAAAGCGGGCGGAAGCCTTGCGACTCCCGCCCGCCTCTCGTTGACGCTACCGGGCCCGATCAGCCGACCGGCACTGCCTCGCGCGCGGCCGCCTGGCCGGCCTGGGCAATGTCCTCGGGTGCTTCGTTGCGGATCAGGTAGTCGAACGCGGAGAGCGCCGCCTTCGAACCTTCGCCCATGGCGATGATGATCTGCTTGTAGGGCACCGTGGTCACGTCACCGGCCGCGAACACGCCCGGCAGGTTGGTGGCCGCCTTGTCGTCGATCACGATCTCGCCGCGGCCGGTGAGTTCGAGACCGGAGTCCTTCAGCCACTCGCTGTTGGGCACCAGGCCGATCTGGACGAAGACACCTTCCAGCTCGATCTTGCGCTCCTCGCCGGTGTTGCGGTCCTTGTAGACCAGCGCGTTGACCTTTTCGCCGTCGCCTTCGACCTCGGTGGTCTGGGCGGAGGTGAAGATGTCGACGTTCTTCATCGAGGCCAGCTTGTCGACCAGCACCTGATCGGCGCGCAGCTTCGTGTCGAACTCGATCAGGGTGACGTGGCCGACGATGTTGGCAAGGTCGATCGCCGCCTCGACGCCCGAGTTGCCGCCGCCGATCACCGCCACGCGCTTGCCCTTGAACAGCGGGCCGTCGCAGTGCGGGCAGTAGGCAACGCCCTTGTTCTTGTATTCGGCCTCGCCCGGAACGCCGAGGTTCCTCCAGCGCGCACCGGTGGTGAGGATCAGGCTGCGGGCCTTGAGCGAAGCGCCGTTGGCGAAGACGACCTCGTGATAGCCGCCAGCGTCGCTCGCCGGGATCAGCTTTTCGGCGCGCTGCAGGTTCATCACGTCGATGTCGTATTCGGCGACGTGCGTCTCCAGCGCGGCGGCGAGCTTGGGTCCCTCGGTGTAGGGGACGGAGATGAAGTTCTCGATGCCCATGGTGTCCTGCACCTGACCGCCGAAACGCTCCGCCGCGATGCCGGTCGAGAAGCCCTTGCGCGCGGTGTAGACCGCAGCCGCAGCGCCGGCAGGGCCGCCACCGACGACGAGCACCTCGAACGGCTTCTTCTCGGCGAGCCTGGCCGCAGCCTTCGCGTCTGCTCCGACGTCGAGCTTGCCAAGGATCTCCTCGACGCTCATCTTGCCCGACGCCCACATCTGGCCGTTCAGGAAGACCGCCGGCACGGCCATCACGCCGCGCTCCTCGACTTCGGCCTGGAAAGTGCCGCCTTCGATCAGGGTGACCTCGACGTGTGGGTTATTGAGCGCGATCAGCGTCAGCGCCTGCACCACGTCGGGGCAGTTGTGGCACGAGAGCGAGAAGTACATCTCGAACTGCATCGAGCCTTCGAGGGCGCGGGCCTGCTCCAGCACCTCGTCCGAGACCTTGGGCGGATGGCCGCCGGTCCACAGGAGGGCGAGCACCAGCGAGGTGAACTCGTGGCCGAGCGGAAGACCGGCGAAGCGCACCCAGGCGCCCGCGTCCGAGGCGCGGCGGATGATGAAGCTGGGGCGGCGCGCGTCGTCGCCGTCGAAAGTGGCGGTGACCTTGTCCGAAAGCGAGGCGATGGTGGTCAGCAGCTCGCGGGTTTCGGCGGACTTCGCATCGTCGCCCAGGGAGGCGACGAGCTCGATCGGCTCGCGCAGCATGCCGAGGTACTGGGAGAGCTGTTGCTTCAGGTTGGCGTCGAGCATGGGTCTCAGGTCCTTTGGAATTTCGTTGATGAAAGGGGCGGCCCGGGGCGGGGTTCCCCGTGGAAGCCGCACGAGGGTGCGGCTCCGGGGGAGGGAAGCCCCGGGCCGCACACCTTCAGCACGCGACCCGGTCGGCTATGCGCCGATAGTCGCGTAAGTCTTAGAGCTTGCCGACGAGGTCGAGCGAGGGAGCGAGGGTCTCGCCGCCTTCTTCCCACTTGGCCGGGCAAACCTGGCCGGGGTGGGCGCGGACGTACTGTGCGGCCTTGATCTTGCGAACGAGTTCCTTGGCGTTGCGGCCGACGCCTTCCGAGGTGATCTCGACCAGCTGGATCACGCCGTCGGGATCGACGACGAAGGTTGCGCGGTCAGCCAGACCCGATTCCTCGCGCAGGACGCCGAAGCTGTTGGTCAGCTTGTGGTTCTGGTCACCGAGGAACGCGTAGGGGATCTTGCCGATCTTGTCCGAGGTGTCGTGCCAAGCCTTGTGGCTGAAGTGGGTGTCGGTCGAAACGCCGAACACTTCCACGCCCATGCCCTGGAGCGTCTCGTACTGCTCGCCGAGGTCTTCCAGCTCGGTGGGGCACACGAAGGTGAAGTCCGCCGGGTAGAAGAAGAAAACGGCCCACTTGCCGGCGATGTCCGTCTCGGTGACGTCGAAGAAGTCCTTGCCCTGCTGGAAGGCGGTGTTCTGGAACGGCTTGATGGTGCTGCCGACGATACCCATGGATGTATGCTCCCTCTGTGGGTGGTGTTGAACTTGTGAGACCGAGATAGTCCGGTGACATGACGTTTTGTAGCGTCTTCATCCGATTGGCCTCATCGAGTGAAGCGATAAGTGGGCGGCGGATTGTGCGGCTCTGTCGATAAAAGGAATGCGAGGGCGCCGATCCCGTTGTGTCACGGGCTTCTTCTGTATACGTCTGGACATGGATCTTTGTCCGGCCAACCGGTTCGGGCAGCGTCTGCCATGTCGATTACCGCTACGAAGCGATCTCGGGAGTAGTCAGCGCGTGAAACGAACGAACTGCGCGTGCTGGGGCGCGGCGCTGCCGGGCCTTCTGATCGCGGCCGACTGTCCGCCGGCCCAGGCACAGGCACAGGACAGGGGCGGAGCGAAGGATCCCGCAAAGGACTGGACGCTGCAAGAGGCACTTGGCGACCCCGAGGGGCTTACGGTCACCGGGGCCTTGCGCGTGCGCTACGAAGCCATCGGTGACCAGTTCCGGCCGGGCTACCGCGCGAGCGAGGACGCGCTGATGCTCAACACCTCAATCGCGGCGCAATACGACAGCGGACCGGTGCGCCTGGCAGCGGAACTCATGGACGCGCGGGTCTACGGCGCGGGAGCGGACAGTTCGATCAGCAACAACGAGGTGAACGCGCTGGCGTTCGTGCAGGCCTACGTCGGCTTCGACCTTGGCGATGGACTGGGCGCCGGATCGACCACCAGCCTGGAGGCCGGGCGCTTCACGATGGACCTGGGCTCCCGCCGCCTGTCCGCGCGCAACGCCTTTCGAAACACTCTCAACGCCTTCACCGGGTTCAGGGCCGAGTATGGCGGCAAGGACGGAACCGAGGTCACGGCGTTCTATACTTTGCCCACGGTTCGGCTGCCGGACGACATGGCCGGGATCGTCGACAACAAGGTGGAAAGCGACAGTCAGAGCTTCGACCTGACGTTCTGGGGCGTGTTCGCCAGCCACCCGCTGGGCGGCGGCACGAAAGTGGAGGCATACCTCCTCGGCCTCGACGAGAAGGACCGGCCCGATACCGCGACCCGCAACCGGCACCTGCGCACGCCGGGCGCGCGCGTGGTGCGCAAGCCCCGGGCAGGAGGCTTCGACTTCGAGGTGGAAGGCGCATACCAGTTCGGCAGCGTGCGAAGCGGCACGAGCCTCGATGCAGCCCGGCAGGACGTGTCCGCCTACTTCCTTCAGGGTACGGTGGGCTACACGTTCGCGCTTCCGGTGAAACCGCGCCTTTCGTTCGAATACAGCGTCGCCTCGGGCGACCGGAAGGGCGGCGCCTACAACCGGTTCGACACCCTTTACGGCGCGCGGCGGTTCGAATTCGGGCCGACTTCGCTATATGGTCCACTGGGGCGCGCCAACATCCGTTCGCCGGGCGTGCGCCTCGAGGTTGCTCCCGGGCCGCGCTGGGACGTGATGGCCATGTACCGGGCCGCATGGCTGGAGAGCAGGACCGACAGCTTCTCCAGCACCGGCGTTCGCGATGCGAGCGGGGCGGCCGGGTCCTTTGCCGGACAACAGGTGGAAGCGCGGGCCCGCTACTGGCTGGTTCCCAAGCGCCTGCAGCTCGAAGCGGGCGGCGCGGTCCTGTTCAACGGGGCCTTCCTGGACACGGCGGCAAACGCAAACGGCCGGGGCGATCCCGTCTACGGCTATATGCAGATGACGACCACCTTCTGAGCGACGTTCCGGACGTCAGGCCGCATCACCCTCCGGCTCGCCTCACCGCCCGGCGCGGGCCATGCGCACCAGCGTCTCGTCGAGAGTGGAGAGGAAGCGTGAGCGATCCTGCCGCGAGAATGGCGGCGGGCCGCCCACGATGTCGCCTCCTGCACGAAGGTCGGCCATGATGGCGCGTGTGGCGATGGCTCCGCCGATCGAGGCGGTGGTGAACGGCTTGCCGTTGGGAGCGATGACGCCCGCGCCCAGCTTGAGGCAGCGATCGGCAAGCAGGATATCCGCCGTGACGACCACGGTCGCCTCGTCGGTATTGGCGGCGATCCAGTCGTCGGCGGCGTCGAAGGCGTCGCTCACCAGCTTGCGCGAGATCAGCGTGCTTTGCGGAACGCGGATGGGGCTGTTGCTGACGACGACCACCGGCACCTTGTGCCGGGCGGCAACCTTGTAGACCTCGTCCTTCACCGGACAGGCATCGGCATCGATCAGTATGCGCGTCATCGCCGGCCCGCGCTCTGCGGGGAAGGCGGGACGATCGCTGCCATCATCCGCATTGCCCGCGGTGGAGCAGCTTGTGGTCGGCAAGGACGAGCGCCATCATCGCCTCCACCACCGGCACGCCCCGAATGCCGACGCAGGGATCGTGGCGGCCCTTGGTGAACATCTCGGTCGCCTGACCATCGCGCGTGATGGTTTCCTGCGGAGTGAGGATGGAACTGGTGGGCTTGAACGCGACACGGCAGGTCACCGGCTGACCGGTGGAGATGCCGCCGGCGATGCCGCCCGCATGGTTGGCGAGGAACTCCGGCGCGCCGTCCGGCCCGTTCGCCGACGGGCGCATCGGGTCGGCATTTCTCTCCCCCGAAAGGCGCGCTGCGGCAAAGCCGTCGCCGATCTCCACGCCCTTGACCGCGTTGATGCCCATCATCGCGGCGGCAAGGTCGGCGTCGAGCTTTCCATAGAGCGGCGCGCCCCAGCCTGCGGGAACGCCGCTGGCATAGCATTCCACCACCGCGCCGACCGAAGAGCCGGACCGGCGGGCATCGTCGACGATCGTCTCCCAACGCTTCGCGGCCGCCGCATCGGGGCAGAAGAAGGGATTGTTCGCGATCTCCGCCTCGTCGAACTTGCCCGGGTCGATCGTGTCACCCCCGATCTCCGACACGTAAGCGAGGATCTTCACCTCGGCGATGACGAGCCGCGCCACCGCACCCGCCGCTACGCGACTGGCCGTCTCGCGCGCCGAGGAGCGTCCGCCGCCGCGATAGTCGCGAAAGCCGTACTTGGCGTCGTAGGCGTAGTCGGCATGGCCCGGCCGATAGGCGAGCGCCACGTCAGAGTAGTCCTTGGAGCGCTGGTCGACGTTCTCGATCATGAGGCTGATCGGCGTCCCCGTGGTCCTGCCTTCGAACACACCCGAAAGGATGCGGACCTGGTCGGGTTCCTGCCGCTGGGTCGTGTACTTCGACTGGCCGGGGCGGCGCGCGTCGAGGAAAGGCTGGATCACGCCCTCGTCGATGGCGAGCCCCGGCGGGCACCCGTCGACGACCGCGCCGATGGCAGGCCCGTGGCTTTCGCCCCAGGTGGTGAAACGGAAAAGGCGTCCGAAGCTGTTCACGCTCATGGCACGCTGCCTTGTCGGCAAACAGGCGGTTTGTCCAGTGGAGCGCCCGGCACGCGCTTTGTGTCCCGGGTCGGGACGCATGCCTCCGCACCGGCTGCAATCGATAACCTGAACTGATGCGTTGTGCTCACAGCGAACGCAATCACGCTTGTCTGGCCGCATATTGCCGGCAATGGAGAAACATGTTCCTAGTCCTCTTCCGCAACCGCAAGCGCGCCGACATCGACGTCGATTCCTACATCGAGGATGCCGTCACCATGGAGGCGCTTGCGCACACGCAGCCCGGCTTCCTGTCGTTCCGCAGCTATACGGCGGACGATGGCGAGGTGCTGTCCATGTCGGAATGGCAGGACGCGAAGGCGGCGAGGGCGTGGTCACGCAATGCCGAGCACATGCTGGTCCAGCGGCGCGGGCGGGAGGAATACTACGAGTGCTACACCGTCTACGCCTGCGACGCACCCAGAGTGCACCGCTTTTCCAGGGATGGCGCGCCGGAATGAGCGCCGCCGCTCTCACGGCAATCGCGGCCCGGGCGCCAGGATAACCGCTCCATCCCGCCGCGCCTCTCGCCCGCCTTCACGTTTCCCCTTGTGCACCGGCAGCGTCCGGCTGCAAAGGCAGGCCGACATTCGGGCGGAAGAGATCGATGATCGAAGTTTACGGCATTCCCAACTGCGACACCGTGAAGAAGGCGCGAAGCTGGCTTGATGGCCGGGGCGTGGCCTACACGTTCCACGACTACAAGAAGGAAGGCGCCTCGGCCGACAGGCTGGCGGCATGGATCGATGGGGCGGGGCTCGACAGGGTGCTGAACCGCGCGGGGACGACCTTTCGCAAGTTACCGGATGCCGAGAAGGCCGATCTCGACAGCGCCAAGGCGATCGCCCTGATGGTGGCCAATCCCAGCATGATCAAGCGCCCGGTGGTGGAGCATCCCGGCGGCGTGCTGGTGGGCTTCAAGGAACCGGAATGGGCAGCGGCCCTGGGGTGAGCCGCGCATGAACCCGATCGAATGGATCGCGGCGGCGCTCGGCCTTGCCAATATCGCGCTGCTGGTGCGCCGCAGCGCGTGGAACTATCCATTCGGGATGGCGATGGTCGCCCTCTATGCCGTGGTCTTCTTCGAGGCAAAGCTTTACGGCGAAGCGGGCCTGCAACTGTTCTTCTTCGCGGCGCAGGCGTGGGGATGGTTGCTCTGGGTGCGCGCGGGCAGCGGCGATACGCAGGTGCCCGTCCGCCGGCTCGACAACATGAGCCGCGTGCTCTGGGTCATGGGCGCGGCGGCTCTGGCGCTGAACCTTGGCTGGGCGATGGACCGCTTCACCGATGCGTCGCTGCCCTATGCGGACGCGGCCATCGCGGGGACCAGCATCGCCGCCCAGATCCTGCTCGCCTTCCGCCGGATCGAGAACTGGATCCTGTGGATCGCCGTCGATATCGCCGCGATCGCGCTCTACCTGGTGAAGGGGCTCTGGCCCACGGCCGGGCTTTACCTCGTGTTCCTCGCCATGTCGGCGCTGGGCCTGCGCGAATGGATCGCCGCTTACCGGAGGCAGCCGTGAAGACAGTGTGCCTCCATGGCGCGGAAAGCACCGGCAAGTCCGTACTGTGCGAGCGTTTCCTGGTGGAGCGGGGCTGGCCCTTCGTGCCCGAATACGGCCGCTTCTACTGCGAGGAGAACGGAACCGATCTTGCCATGGAGGACCTGCTGGTCATCGCCGAAGGGCAGGCGCGCGCCAACCGCCACGCGATGGCGGGCGATCCGCCGGTGCTGCTGCTCGACACCGACCAGCTGATGACCGCCGCCTGGGCACAGATGCTGTTTGATGAGGTGCCGCCCCGGCTTCTGGCCTATCCCAAGGCAGACCTCTACCTCCTGTTCGAACCCGACGTTCCCTGGCGCGAGGACGGCACCCGCTTCTTCGGCGAGGATCAGCCCCGCGCCCGCTTTGCTGCCCTGTCGGAGGAGATGCTCTTGCGCGCAGGCGTTCCCTTCGTGCGCATCACCGGATCCTGGGATGAGCGCGAGGCACGCGCAGCCGCCGCGATCGAGAGCCTGCTGGCGGGGTAGGATTGCCTCGCGAAAGGCGCAGGCGCCGTCAGGACAGCGGGGCGGCCTTGCGCGCGGTCACGATGTAGTTGAGCGACAGATCGTCCGACAGATGCAGGCCGCGCGTCGGGGACCATGCGATGCCTCGCGGCTGACCGAGCACGAGGCCGGCTGCGGTCGCCAGTTCCTGCAGTTCCTCGGGCGTCGGGAACTGGCTCCAGTCGTGCGTGCCGCGCGGCACATGGCCGAGGCGCTCCGCCGCTTCGACAAGCAGGACGCGCGAAGCGACGGTGCGGTTCGGGCAGGAGAGGATCATCAGGCCATCGTCGGCGAGCGCGGCGGCAAGCTGGGCAAGGAACGCGGCCTTGTCCGTCACATGCTCGATCACTTCCAGCGAGCAGACGAGATCGAAGCGCCGCAGGCCAAGCGAGCCGAGTTCACCCGCGCGGTAGTCGATCGAAAGCCCCATGGCCTCGGCATGGGCGCGGGCAGCCGCGATGTTTTCGGGCGCCGCGTCGACGCCGGTCACGGCTCCTCCCATGCGCGACAGGGGCTCGCACAAAAGGCCCGCACCGCATCCGGCATCGAGGACGCGCTTGCCCGCCAGCGGCTGCAAAGTGCGCGAATCGCGGCTGAAATGCGCATCGATCGCCTCGCGGATGAAGCCGAGCCGCACCGGGTTCAGCCGGTGGAGCATGGCCGAGCTGCCCTTGGGGTCCCACCACTCAGCGGCAAGTTTTCCGAAGTGCGCAGCTTCCCGGGGATCGATTGTTGCGCCGGCAGTGGTGATCGTTGCAGTTGCATTGTCCATGACTCCCTCCTAACAGCGCGCCCGACTGTTATCCACACCGCCCGGACCATTTATCCGGGCAGCGACGAAGGGGGCACCGGCGCCTTGGCACGTATCGTGATGAAATTCGGCGGCACTTCGATGGCCGGGACCGAGCGCATCCGGCGCGTGGCGGGCATCGTCAAACGCCAGCAGGAGGCAGGGCACGAGGTTGCGGTGGTCGTCTCCGCCATGGCCGGCGAGACCGACCGGCTGGTCAACTTCTGCCGCGAGGCCAACGCCCTGTACGATCCGGCGGAATACGACGTCGTCGTTGCCAGCGGCGAACAGGTCACCTCGGGCCTTCTCGCGCTTACGCTGCAGGCAATGGGCTGCAAGGCGCGCTCCTGGCTTGGCTGGCAAGTGCCGATCAGGACCGACGACGCCCACGCCAAGGCCCGGATCGAGGACATCGATTCCGATTCGCTCGTCGCCTCGATGGCGGCCGGCGAGATCGCGGTGATCCCCGGCTTCCAGGGCGTGTCGCCCGAAGGTCGCGTCACCACGCTCGGCCGGGGCGGCTCCGATACGTCGGCAGTGGCGGTCGCGGCGGCCGTCAAGGCGGACCGCTGCGACATCTACACGGACGTGGACGGCGTCTACACCACCGACCCGCGCATCGTCGCCAAGGCGCGCAAGCTGCCGCTGGTGACTTACGAGGAAATGCTCGAGCTGGCCTCCGTCGGCTCGAAGGTGCTGCAGACCCGCTCGGTCAGCCTCGCCATGAAGGAGAACGTGCGCGTGCAGGTGCTGTCCTCGTTCATCGACGAGAATGCGCCTGCGGCCGACACCATCCCCGGCACCCTGATCGTCAGCGACGAAGAACTCGCCAACTCGAACCTTGAAGGAAGCGACATGGAACGTCAGCTCATCACCGGCATCGCCGCCGACAAGAACGAGGCGAAGGTCACTCTCACCCGCGTTCCCGACCGCCCGGGCGCGGTGGCCTCGATCTTCGCGCCGCTGGCGGAATCGAACATCAACGTCGACATGATCATCCAGAACGTCGCCAAGGACAAAGGCGAGACCGACGTCACCTTCACGGTGCCGCAGGCCGACCTTGTCCGCGCGCAGGCGTTGCTGGAGGAGCGCAAGGACGCCATCGGCTACTACCGCCTGATCGCGGACGGCAACGTCGCCAAGATCAGTGTCGTGGGCGTCGGCATGCGCAGCCACGCAGGTGTCGCGAGCACGATGTTCAAGACGCTTGCCGATCGCGGCATCAACATCATCGCCATCTCCACCAGCGAGATCAAGGTGTCGGTCTTGATCGACACCGACGAGACCGAACTTGCCGTGCGCGTGCTGCACACCGCATACGGCCTCGACGCAGCAGCATAATCGCTGCTGGCCCGCCGCCCCTGATGGCGGCGTGGCATCGATGACTAGGGGAGGCGGCCCGGCCTGCCCCCCTCCATCGGCTATCCGCTGACTGATTTAACCGGCCGAATGGCCGAGGTACGGCGCCTTGTCAGCTTGAAAGCTGGTCAGCTTATCGCATTGCGCAGCTGAACGAGCCTGTTCACGATGGCGGTTTGTGCGGCCTTCACGCCTTCGGCATCGTCTGCCTGCGCCGCCGCGCGGACGCGGTCGGCATCGGCGCGCATCTGCGAATAGTCGTCCATAGGGATACGGCCTTCGAGCAGGCGAAGACCGCTTTCAAGCTCATCCCCGCCCGGCATTGAAAATCCCGAGACGGCCGAGGCGGCGATCCGCAGCGATCCTTCGATGTCGAGGATGTCTTCGAACAGCTCGTCGTTGGCGCGGGCCTGTGCCCATTCCCCATCCGGCCGCGCCACGGAAACAGTCTCTTGCGCGTGCTCGAAACCGCGCACCGGCTTGCTGTCCTTGAACATACGGGAAGGCCCCCCTCGTTTTTGCCCCGAATTTTCCGCCATTCCAACGCCGGACCCTCGTCGAAGTTCCCGCGCTCGCCGCTTGTGCCGCGCAATTCGTCATCCTATGGCGCTCGCTTGAGAAAAACCCGGCTATGGGAACCGCGATGAACGCATACTCCAAGACCTCGGCGCTGATGGCGCGCGGATCCGAATTCCTCGGCAGCGACACGGCCATCCTGTGCGGCGCCATGTCCTGGGTGTCGGAGCGCAACCTCGTGGCGGCGATCAGCAACGCGGGCGGGTTCGGCGTTATCGCGTGCGGTGCCATGACGCCCGCGCTGCTGGATGCCGAGATCGCGGCGACGCGGGCCCTTACGGGCAAGCCCTTCGGCGTCAACCTAATCACCATGCACCCGGACCTGTTCGAATTAATCGCGGTGTGTGCCCGGCACCGGGTCACGCATGTCGTCCTTGCCGGCGGCATTCCGCCCAAGGGCAGCGTCGAGGCCATCAAGGAAAGCGGCGCCAAGGTCATCTGCTTCGCGCCCACCCTGGCGCTGGGCAAGAAGCTGCTGCGCTCGGGCGCCGACGCGCTGGTGATCGAGGGCTCGGAGGCGGGCGGTCACATCGGCCCCGTTTCCACGTCCGTGCTGGCGCAGGAAATCCTGCCGAGCCTGGCCGCGGACAACCTCGTCTTCGTCGCCGGCGGGATCGGACGCGGGGAGGCGATCGCCGGTTATCTCGAGATGGGCGCGGCCGGCGTTCAGCTGGGAACGCGCTTTGCGTGCGCCAGCGAATCGATCGCCCATCCGGACTTCAAAAAAGCCTTCTTCCGCGCGTCCGCGCGCGAGGCGGTGGCATCGGTCCAGGTCGATCCGCGCCTGCCTGTCATTCCGGTGCGCGCACTGAAGAACAAGGGCACCGAGGAGTTTACCGCCAAGCAGATCGAGGTCGCGCGCCTTCTTGATGCGGGCGAAGTCGACATGGGCGAGGCGCAGCTGCGGATCGAGCACTTCTGGGCCGGGGCGCTGCGCCGCGCCGTCATCGAAGGCGATGTCGAGAATGGCTCGATCATGGCCGGGCAGTCGGTCGGCATGGTGAGCAGGGAAGAGCCGGTGGCCGACATCGTCGCCTCGCTCATGGCCGAAAGCGAAGCCGCTCTCACCCACCGCGCCGGCGTTCCTGCCGTCGCCGCCTGAGGGAGCCCGCCATGGCCGAGCCGATGATCCTGGCGCTGTCCTGCGCCGACCGACCCGGTATCGTGGCGCGCGTCACCGGCTATCTGGCGCAGTGCGGCTGCAATATCATCGAGGCACAGCAGTTCGACGACCTTGCTGAGGGCCGCTTCTTCATGCGCGTGGCCTTCGATCCCGGCGCCGCCGACCGCGAGGAGATCCGCGAGGGCTTCGGCTCGATCGCGCATGAATACGGCATGGCCTGGTCGATGCTCCGGCAGGACCGGCCGCGCCGGGTGCTGCTGCTGGTCAGCAAGTTCGACCACTGCCTGGCCGATCTGCTTTATCGGCAGCGGATCGACGAGATCGCGATGGAGATCGTCGGCGTCGTCTCCAATCACCCGCGCGAGGCGATCAACACCCTCATGCTGGGAGACATCCCGTTCCACCATCTTCCGATCGCCAAGGGCGAGAAGGCCGCGCAGGAAGCCCGGATACGCGCTCTCGTAGAAGAAACGCGCGCGGAGCTGGTGGTGCTGGCGCGGTACATGCAGATCCTTTCAGACGAGATGGCGGCGTACCTGTCGGGCCGCTGCATCAACATCCACCACTCGTTCCTGCCCGGTTTCAAGGGCGCGAAGCCCTACCACCAGGCCCATGCCCGCGGCGTGAAGATGATCGGCGCCACCGCGCACTACGTGACCGCCGACCTCGACGAAGGGCCAATCATCCACCAGGACGTGGAGCCCGTGACGCATGCGGATACGCCCGAGGAGATGGTGCGCAAGGGCCGCGACATCGAGCGACGCGTCCTTGCCGAAGCCGTGCGGCTCCACCTCGAAGACCGGGTGCTGGTGAACGGCGCGCGCACGGTGGTGTTCCGCAGCTGAAGCCGTATCCGCGGCGGCATGGAAGGCGCACCGGAGCGAACCCCTCGCTTCCGCCGCGATAGCTGGCTAGGTTGCCGCCACGGACATGTTTGGAAGGACAAGCGGATGTGTGACGACCTGACGCCGGAAGAACGCTGCCGCGACCTCTCGCCCGGGCTCAGCCGCCGCGAGTTCGCCGTGCTGGGCGCCAGCGCCGCGCTCGCAGGCTGCACTTCGACCGTTGCTGCCACGGGCGGCGCGGCTACAAGCGAACAGATGGTGTCGATCACCACGCGCGACGGAGTGTGCGATGCGTTCTTCGTCCATCCGGGGAAAGGCGCGCACCCGGGCGTCATCATGTGGCCCGACATCGCCGGCCTGCGAGAGGTCAAGAAGATCATGGCCCGCAGCCTCGCGGCGCAGGGCTATGCCGTGCTTGTCGTCAACCAGTACTATCGCGCCGCCCCCGCGCCGATCATGCGCAGCTTCTCCGAATACCGCACGCCCGAAGGGCAGGCGCGGATCGCTCCCATGCGCGCGGCCCTCACGCCGGACGCCATCGCACGCGACGCGGCGGCCTTCGTCGCCTTCCTGGACCGGCAGGACGCGGTCGATCGCAAGCGCGGGATCGGCAGCAGCGGCTATTGCATGGGCGGGCCGTTCACCGTGCGCACCGCCGCCGCCGTTCCGGCGCGCGTTGGGGCGGCGGCGTCTTTCCACGGAGCGGGGATGGTGACGCAGGAGCCCGACAGCCCCCACCGCCTGCTGGCGCGGACCAGGGCAAGCTATCTGTTCGCCATCGCCCGCAACGACGACGCCAGGCAGCCGGAACAGAAGACGGCCCTGCGCACGGCGGCCGATGCGGCGGGCCGCACGGCGGAGACAGAGGTCTATCCCGCCGACCACGGCTGGTGCGTGCCCGATTCCCCGGCCTACGATCCTAGCGAGGCCGACCGTGCCTGGCAGCGGATGCTGGCGCTGTTCGCGAAGCTCTGACCGGCCGCGCACCCCTTGGACTTGCGCCGATCGCAGCCCATATCCGCGCTCGAAGGAGTTTCCGCGATGACCGAAAAGATCCACCTGACCGATGCCGAGTGGCGCGACCGCCTGACGCCCGAGCAGTACCACGTCCTGCGCGAGGCAGGGACGGAGCGCGCCTTCACGGGCAAGTACGAGAAGAACAAGCAGGAAGGCACATATCTGTGCGCGGGCTGCGGCGAGCCGCTCTTCGCGTCGGATGCCAAGTATAGTTCCGGATGCGGCTGGCCAAGCTACACCGCCCCGGTCGATCAGGAAGCGATCGAGGCCCACCGCGACCTCTCGCATGGCATGGTGCGCACCGAAGTCCGCTGCGCGCGATGCGAAGGCCACCTCGGCCACGTGTTCCCCGATGGACCCGGCCCTGATGGCCTGCGCTACTGCATCAACAGCGCCTCACTCGACTTCGAGCCCAAGGACGGCTGAGCGAACGGGCGGATTCCCCGGCCGCGCCAGGGAATCCGTGTTCACCTCGGGTTACAATTGCGCGTGCAAGGTGTAGGAGCGAACGGACATATCTGTCCTCCATAGGGGTTTGCACCTTAGCAATGGCCAAGAATTCCGGCCGCAGCCGCACCGGTCGCGGCGCATCCACCGAGCCTGCCCGTAAGCCGCTGTGGCGTCGCATCGTGCGCGGCGTGCTGGTGTGGGGCGCAGCCCTTTCCCTGCTGGGAGCGATCTTCCTGGGCACCGCCGTGTTCTTCACGATGCGCGAGCTGCCCGATTACACCACGCTGATGAAAAGCCAGACGGGGCAGATGATCGTCGTGCGTGACCGCGACGGGCGCGAACTGGTGTCGCTGGGGCCAAGCTATGGCAAGTGGCTGAGCTATGCCGATATTCCCCCGATCATGGCGAAGGCGCTGGTCTCGGTCGAGGACCGGCGCTTCTACGATCACCCCGGCATCGATGCGCTGGGCCTTGCGCGGGCGGTATACGTCTCCCTCACCACCGACCGCCGCGCACGGGCGACGTCAACGATCACCCAGCAGCTGGCGCGCAACATCTTCCTCAACAACAGCCGCTCGTGGACCCGCAAGGCGCGCGAGGCGGTGCTGGCTCTCGCGCTCGAACGCAAGTTCGGCAAGGACCAGATCCTCGAGCTTTACCTGAACAAGGTCTATTTCGGGGGCGGCGCCTATGGCGTCGATGCCGCAAGCCGCAAGTTCTTCGGCCATCCGGGAACGGAGCTGTCGACGGCCGAGGCGGCGATCATCGCCGGCCTGGTCAAGGCGCCGTCGAACTACTCGCCCACCGCCGACGTGGAGGCGGCGATCGGCCGCGGCCGGGTCGTGCTCGGCCTGATGGTGCGCGAGAACGTGATAAGCCAGAGCGAGGCGGACGAGATCGACTTCTCCAAGGTGACCGTCGCCAAGGAGAAGGGCCAGGATTCGGTGCGTTACTTCACCGACTGGGCGCTGCCCCAGCTCGACATGCTGCTGCCCGAGAACAAGGAGCCGATCGAGGTCTGGACCACGCTCGATCGCCGCATGCAGGACGCGGCCACCAAGGCTATCGACGGCAATGCTCCCAAGGGCACGCAGGGCGCGCTGGTCAGCCTCGATCGCGACGGCGCCGTGCTGGCGATGGTGGGCGGCACCGACTACGTGAACTCGAATTATAATCGTGCGACGAGCGCGCTGCGCCAGCCCGGCTCGGCATGGAAGCTGTTCGTCTACCTCGCTGCGCTCGAGGCGGGCTACAAGCCGGACGACCGCGTGGTCGACGAGCCGGTGACGATCGATGGGTGGAGCCCCAAGAACGATGGCCGCAACTTCGCGGGCGAGATCGATGTGCGAACCGCGTTCGCCTACTCCAAGAACACCATCGCCGCGCAGCTCGGCAACGAAGTCGGCTTCGGCACCGTCGCCGCCATGGCGCGCCGCTTCGGGATCACCACGCAGATCAACACCAAGCCCGCCATGGTGCTTGGCACCTCGGAGGTCCGCCTCGTCGACATGACCCGGGCCTTCGCGGCTGTCTCGGCGGGCGGCACCTCGGTGGAGCCCTATGGCATCCTCAAGGTGACGACGACTTCGGGTGAACTGCTTTACGAGCACAAGTCCGCTCAGGGCCAGGTGCTTGTGCCGCGCTATGTGGCGGCGGGGATCACGGACCTGCTGCAGACTGCCGTCGCCACCGGCACGGGGCGCGCGGCGCAGATCGGGCGGCCGGTGGCGGGAAAGACCGGCACCACCAGTTCGAACAAGGACGGCTGGTTCCTCGGCTTCTCCAGCGGCATCACCACCGGCGTGTGGATGGGGCGCGACGATGCGCGGCCGGTGGGCGGTCTGTCTGGCGGCCATGCACCGGCGCGGGCTTTCGCCCAGTACATGCGCGTTGCTGTGGCGCGGCGTCCGGTCGAGCCGTTCGACACCGAGCTCAAGCTTCCCGACTGGCAACTCGAACCCGACGACGAGCAGCTCCAGGGCGAGCCCGGCGAATATTCCTATTATGACGAGAACGGAAACCTCGTGCACCCGGATGGCGTCCCCGGTCAGGATGAGCTTCCGCGGTACGAGGATGGTTCGGTGGGCCCGGGACCCGGCCCCGGGGGCGTTCCTCCCGGCGTGCCGATCGCTCCGGATTATGGTCCGCCCGGAGCCGCTCCGCCGGCCGCCAACCGCGAGCTTCTCGACCGGGCGACCGGGCGGAGCGTGGACGATCCGGGGCTGAGACCGGGGCAGGGCGCGGTCATCCCGGTGCCCCGGGTGACGCCGATCCCGCGCGCGACGCTGAGGCCACCGGCGGGGCAGCAACCCTGATCGCGGCCGCTCGGCCGCGAGGCAGGTTGAACTGAAGGATGCAAAAAGGAAAGCGCCCGCCGATCGTTCCGGCGGGCGCTTTGCCGTTCAGGGCAGGGAAAATGCGTCGGGGGGTAACCGCTTGCATCCGGGCCCGCGAAGACGCTGGACGCGTGGCGGAGCAGGAAGTTGCCGGGGCGGCGGCCTATGCACAGGGGTGCCACCACGGACCTTGGCTGTCGCGTGAAGCCGAGCGGGGCGCCGCGTGATGGGCCGGATGCCTCGCTCGCGCGGCACCCCCGAGCCGCCACGGGGCATTCGCGCGGCGCATGCTAGAACGCCCGCCGGATCGAACCGGCGGGCGTCCTGCTTGTCTTATGCCTGTGACGGCCGCGTCAGCGAAGGCGGACCGGCACGAAGGTGGCGGGCTGGCCGCGAGGCTGGACGCGCAGGAGGATGGCCGAGCGGCCTTCCGCCTTGGCGGCGGTGATCGCCGCTGCGAGTTCGGCCTGGCTCGTGACCGGCCGCCCGTTAGCCTCGAGGATGATGAATCCGCGCGCAAAGCCCTTTTGTCCGGCGTCCGAACCCGGGTCCACCGCGACGATGACGACACCGCGCGTGCCTTCGGCTGCGCCAAGCTGGCGGGCGATCTGCGAGGTCAGCGGCGTCACCGACATGCCCAGCGACTTCTCGACCACGCCCTGGCCCTGCTTCTCGGGCGGGTTGTTGAAGGCATCGCCGTCCTGCTCGGCATTGGGATCGAACGACTGCTGCAGTTCCTCTTCGCTCGGGCGGCGGGCGACCGTGGCGTTCAGCGTCATGCGGCGGCCGTTGCGGATCACCTCGATCGGGATGCGGCTGCCCGGCGCGGTGTTGGCGACGATGAACGACAGGTTCTGGTCGCGCGTCACTTCCTTGCCGTCGACCTTCACCACCACGTCGCCGGCCTGCATGCCGGCCTTGGCGGCGGCGCCATCGGGCTCGACGGCCTGGATGAACTCGCCCTTGTTACGCTCGATGCCGAGCGAGTCCGCAAGGTCTTCGTTGAGGGCCTGGATGCGCACGCCAAGGTAGCCGCGCTCGATCGCCTGGCCCTTCATCAGCTTCTGCACCAGCGGAGCGGCGGTCTCGGCAGGGATGGCGAAGCCGATGCCCACGCTGCCGCCGGTCGGCGAGAAGATCGCGTTGTTGATGCCGATGACCTGGCCGTTCATGTCGAACAGGGGACCGCCCGAGTTGCCGCGGTTAATCGAGGCATCGGTCTGGATGTAGCGGTCGTAGGCGCCCGCGCCAGAACCCGTGTTCCGGTAAACGGCCGAGACGATGCCCGCCGTGACGGTTCCGCCAAGGCCGAAGGGATTGCCGATGGCGATCACCCAGTCGCCTACTCGCGCGTGGGAGCTGTCGCCGAACTTCACGAAGGGAAGCGCCTTCTTGGGCTCGATCTTGAGCACGGCGAGGTCCGACGCGGCGTCCTTGCCGATCAGCTTGGCCGGATATTCCACGCCGTCGGGCATGGTGACGGTGATCGATTCCACCTGTCCCTTGCCGTCCGCCGTGATGACGTGATTGTTGGTCACCACGTAACCATCGGCCGAAATGATGAAGCCGGACCCGAGCGACTGCGCTTCGCGCGTCTGCGGGCCGCTACCGCCTTGGCCGCCGAAAAGGCCTTCGAAAGGCGTGCCGGCGAAGGGATTGCCCGCGCCCTGCACCTGCACCTTCTGGCGAGTGGAGATGTTGACGACGGCAGGTGCGAGCTGGGCAGTGAGATCCGCGAAGCTGGCGGGCGCGCCGGCGCGCGGGACCATCTTCGACATCTCGCTGGATTCGTTCTGAGCCACCTGCGCACCCGCGGGGTAGCCGGTGACGAGGGTTGCGGTAGCGCCCCCGAGAAGGAGCGCTGTGGTCAATCCATAAGCGTATCGCACGGGCTTCACGTCCTTTGATTCCTCCGTTTCGGCGGTGCTGCGTCGACTTGACGGGCCCCGGCCAGAGTGTCCCGGCTCGATTGAGGCCCGGCGAGCTTAACCGGATTTGAATGGCGGCAGCAGTCCGCCAACACTCCGGCGTGCGGCCGTTACAACCCCACCACCAACTGTTGGAAGCTCTTACGGCTCCCGGAAATGATTCAGATAGGCATTGTCTGGCGAAAGCAGGATGGTCTTGCCGCCTTCACCCTTGGCGAAGGAGACGGAATAGCTCTGCATCGCACGGTAGAAGTCGTAGAATCCGGCATCCTTGCCGAAGCTGTCAGCATAGATCCGTGCCGCCCGGCCTTCCGCGTCGGCGCGGATGATCTGCGCATCGCGCTGGCCCCGCGCGGCGATCGTCTTGGCCTCTTCCTGCCGGCCCGCCTCCATGCGTACGAAGGCGGCGGCAAGCGCACCCTCGGGCAGGTCGGCGCGCTTGATGCGTACATCGACGATCTGCGCACCATATTCGCGTGCCTCGTTCTCGAGGCTGTCGCGGATGTTCTCCATCGCCTTGCCGCGCTCGGCGGTGAGAAGCGACTGGAAGGTGCGCTTGCCCAGTTCCTGGCGCACGGCGGAGGACAGGATCGGCTGCAGCTGCTGCGTCACGCGCTCGGTTGTTCCGGCGGTCTGCACCATGCGGATGGGATCGACGATGCGGAAGCGCGCATAGGCATCGACGTTCAGGCGCTGCTGGTCGGTCGAGAGGACCTGCTGCTGCTCCATGTCGACGGAGAGCAGGCGCTTCTCGATGCGGATGGCCTGCTCGGCGATGGGTATGCGGAAGTGAACGCCCGCGCCGGTCTGGCCGAAGGCGGCATTCTCGATGAACGGGTTGTAGACATTGACGGGCTTACCGGTGCGCACGATCACCACCTGCTCGTCCTCGGGCACGATGATGACGCTGAGCATCAGCGCGATCAGGGCCACGCCCGCCACGATCCAGGCCGCCTTGTAGTCCTGCCAGAGATTGCCCATCACTGGCCTCCCCGCGGCGCGGGCGCCGTGACCGTGGCTCCTGCCTCGGGCGCGGGATCGGCGGGAGCCGATTGCGCGCGGCGGCGGATCTCCGACAGCGGGAGATAAGGGGTGACGCCCTTCTCGGCGACGACAGTGTCGTTGTCGCGGATCACGCGTTCCATTGTTTCATAGTACATGCGACGCTTGGTAACCTCGGGAGCGAGCTTGTACTGCTCGTAGACCTTGTCGAAGGCGGTGGCATCGCCCTCGGCGCGGGCAATGACCTGCTGCGCCCAGGCACGCGCCTCGGAACGGTCGCGCTCGGCTTCCTGCTGCGCGACGTTGACCTGGTCGAACGCGGACTTGGTCTTGCTGGGCGGATCGGCCTTCTTGATCTCCACGCCCTGGATCGAGATGCCCGAGCGGTAGAAATCGAGGATGGCCTGCATGCGGTTGCGCACGTCCTGTTCCACCCGCGCCCTCCCGGCACCCGAAAGCGCGTCGCCCAGCGTGACCTGCGCGATGGAGGCGCGCATCGCCGCCTCGGCCACTTCGCGCACGGTCTCCTTCGGATCGGTGAGGCGGAAGGTGTAGTTCTTGAGATCCTTGATGTTCCAGCGCACGAGGTAACTGAGGTCGACAAGGCTCTTGTCGCTCGTCAGCATGAGCTTCTCGTTCTCGTTGTCGGGGATCATGTCCACGCTGAAGGAGCGGACATCGGCCACCTGCACCTGTTCGATGGGCCAGGGCAGGGTCAGGCTGATGCCGGAATCGATCGTGCGGGAATACTTGCCGAGCGTGGTTACGATGCCCTGTTCCTTGGGATCGAGCATGTGGAAGCTCGACACGAGGACCAGCGCCGCCACCGCGATCCCGGCCGCAAGAGGAACCCAGGACTTGCCATCGGGCCTGCGCGGGATGTTCGGGAAGCCGCCGCCGGCACTGCCCCGCCCCGGACCGCCGCTGTTGCCGCTGCCGCCGGTGCGCCGCGCCTCTCGCGTGCGGAAGATGTCCTCGATCCCGGCAGAGCGGCGCGGCGGTGTGTCGCCGCTGGGCAGCCAGGGATTGCGCGGACCCCGCTTTTCGCCGTCGTCCGGCTTGCCGTCCGGCGCGCCTGCATCGCCCCGGCTCTCGCCCGAGGTGGGTTCGCTGCCGGCGCTGCCACCGTCCGGACTGTCGCTTCCCCTGTCGCCATCGCCGCCATTGCCGCCGCCACTGTTGCCGCCGCCGCCCCAGGGGCTGTTGGCGCCGGCCATGGCAAGGCCGCCGTCCTGCGCCGCGTTGTGTCCCCCGATGCGGCCTTCCGGGTCGCCGCCGCGCGTATCTGCACCACCGATAGCTTTCATGAGGCTATCTATAAGAACCCCTCGGCCAAATAACAGTGCCTCTCTTGCCCTTTTTCCCCGCGTACGCCACCTGAGCGGCGAAGGCGAGGCGCCTGCCATGCGCTTCCTGTTCGCGTGCCTGGATGGCGAGCGTTTGTTTTTGTTTCTGGAGACCTCGGGTGAGCAGCGGTGCAGGATCGGGCGAGGAACTGAAGGCGCTTCTGCCCGGCGAGGCTGCGGCGCGCCTGCAGTCGCTGCGGGTGGTGGATGGCCGCGCCGTCCTGGTGATCGACGCCGAGGGCCTCGACGCCCCCGCGCGTTATCGGCTCGAGAGCGATGTCGTCGCAGCGCTTGGCGGCGCGGCGGGGGTGGACGAGGTGCGGGTCGCGATGATGGCGGACAAGGCCGCGCCGGTGCCCGCACCGTCGGCACCCGCGTCGCCGGGCTCAAGGCCGCCGCGCATCCTTGCCGTCGGTTCGGGGAAGGGCGGGGTCGGCAAGTCCACCCTGTCCGTCAACCTTGCCGTCGCTCTCGCGCGGGCAGGGTGCAAGGTCGGGCTGGTCGATGCGGATATCTACGGTCCCTCGCAGGCGCGGCTTCTGGGAACCGAGGACAGGCGGGCGGTCGCGCATGAGGGCAGGCTCGTGCCGGTCCAGAGCGAATGGGGCGTGCCGGTCCTTTCCATGGCGCACCTCTCGAAGCCGGGGCAGGCGATCGCCTGGCGCGGGCCCAAGATCGCGGGCGCTCTGGTCCAGCTCGTAGAGGCGCACTGGGACGGCGCGGAGCTGCTGGTGATCGACCTTCCCCCCGGGACCGGCGACGTGCAGCTGACCATGCTGCAGCGCTTCAAGCCGGCAGGCGCGGTGATCGTCTCCACCCCGCAGGACCTGGCGCTCATGGACGCGGCGCGCGCGGTCGACATGTTCGAGAAAGGCGGCGTGCCCATCGTCGGCGTGGTGGAGAACATGGCCGGATATGCCTGCCCCCATTGCGGCGAGGTGAGCGATCCGTTCGGCGCTGGCGGAGCCGAAGCTGCGGCCCGCGAGATGGAGGTTCCCTTCCTCGGCCGCATACCGCTCGACATCGCGATCCGCCGGGAGGGCGATGCGGGAACGCCCACGGCGGCCGGGAACGGCCCGCAGGCCGAGGCTTTCGCCGACCTCGCGCGCCGGGTGCGCGACTGGCTGGATCGGACCGGCTGATGGCGCTGACGCGGCGCGGCGTGCTGGTCGGGGCGCTGGCGGGGGGCGGGCTCGTGCTCGGCTTCGCGCTGCGCCCGCGCAGCTATCCCGCGCCGCTCGCCCCGCGCGAGGGAGAGTATGCGTTCGATGCGTGGTTGCGCATCGGCACCGACGGGGTGGTGACGGTCGCCGTGCCGCAGGTCGAGATGGGCCAGGGCGTGACCACCCTGATCCCGCAGGTGGTGGCGCACGAACTGGGCGCGGACTGGCGGCAGGTCGCCGTCGAGCCCGCGCCGCCGAGCGCCCGTTACGCCAACCTGGCGCTCGCTGCGAAGTGGGCGCCGCTGTGGATGCCGCTCGCGCCCTCGCTGGCAGACGAGGCGGACGACCTCCTGACCCGGCGCTGGGCGGAGCATGGGCGCTTCAACGTCACGGCGGACGGCACCTCGCTGGACGCCTACGAGGCGCCCGCGCGCGCTGCCGCTGCTTGCGCGCGCGCGATGCTCGCGCAGGCTGCGGCCGCGCGCTGGGGCGCGGCATGGGAGGCTTGCGATGCGCAAGGCGGCTTCATTCTCCACGAGGGCAGGCGCCTTGCCTTCGGCCAGCTGGCGCAGGAGGCGTCGCGCTTTTCGCCGCCCGCGACACCGCCGCTTCGCCCGAACCCCGTGGCCGAGCGTCCGGGTGAGTTTCCGCCCGGTGCGCCGCTGCGCCATCCCCGCCTCGACCTGCCTTCCAAGGTGGATGGATCCTGGACATTCGCGGGAGACGTGCGCCTGCCCGGCATGGTCTATGCCGCGATCCGCCATGCGCCCATCGGCCTCAGCGCATCGGTGGCGGGTATGGAGGAGGATGCGGCAAAGGGCACGCGCGGCTTCCTGCGAACCGTAACCGGCGACGACTGGGTCGCAGCAGTCGCGCTCGACAGCTGGTCCGCCGAACAGGCGCTGGCCCGCATCGCCCCGCGCTTCATGGTCGCGGCAGGGGTAGGCAGCGACGCCATCGACGCCGCCATGGACGAGGGGCTGCGCACGCTGGATGCGCATCGGCTGCGGCAGGAGGGCGATAGCGCCATCGTGACCGGGGGCATGCCGATCCAGCTGCGCTACGAGGTCGCGCCTGCGGTCCACGCGACGATCGAAACCGCCTCCGCCGTCGCCCGCCTGCGCGACGGACGTCTGGAACTCTGGGTCGGCACGCAGGCTCCCGAAGCCACGCGCGAGGCGGCGGCGCGCGCACTGGGCATCGGCGTGCGCGACGTGGTGCTCTATCCCATGGCCATCGGCGGGAGCTTCGATCGCCGGCTGGAGTTCGGGCAGGCGGTGGAAGCGGCGGTGATCGCCAAAGCCGTGGGCAGGCCGGTCCAGCTCACCTGGGCCCGGCGCGAGGAACTGCGCGCCGGGTTGCC
The DNA here is from genome assembly GCF_009856825.1 of Novosphingobium silvae. Taxonomy (GTDB): domain Bacteria; phylum Pseudomonadota; class Alphaproteobacteria; order Sphingomonadales; family Sphingomonadaceae; genus Novosphingobium; species Novosphingobium silvae. The sequence goes on from NZ_WVTD01000004.1 coordinate 181,050, forward strand.
GCGCGCGCCGGTGGTCGCCGTGATGGGCGCGCGCCTCGATACCGAGGGCGGGATCGCGGGCTGGCGCGCCCGTATCGCCGTCCCGGCGACCGCCCGCGAGTTCGGCCGCCGTCTTTTTGACCATGATTTGCCGCAGGAGGCGATTTCCGCCGTCGCTGGCAAGGCCGATGCGATGGCGCTCGAGGGTGCGGCGCCGCCTTACGCGATCCCCCATCTCGCGATCGACCACGTGCCGGTGCGCATCGACCTGCCCACCGCCCGCATGCGCGGCAATGCGCATGGCTGGACCGCTTTCTTCAACGAGAGCTTCGTCGACGAACTGGCCCATCGAAGCGGGCGCGAGCCGCTTTCCTACCGCATGGCGATGCTGGGCAAGGACCCGCGCCTTGCCGAGTGCCTGCAGCGCGTGGCGGCGCTTTCGCAGTGGGGCGGCGGGGCGGATGCCAGCGGGCAGGGCATCGCCTGCCATGTCGTGGGAGAGGGACGCATCGCCGTGGTCGCCAGCGCGCGGCGGGATGCCGAGGGCGTGCGGGTGGACCGGCTGAGCGCGGTGGCCGACATCGGCCGCATCGTCAATCTCGACATCGCGCGCCAGCAGGTGGAAGGCGGGCTGGTGTTCGGCCTTGGCCTCGCGCTTGGCTGCGCGGTACGCTACGAGGATGGCCGGCCCGATAGCGAAGGCATCGGCGGCATGGGCCTGCCGACCCTGGCGGATTGTCCCGAAATCGAAGTCGAGTTCATCGAGAGCAAGGCCGATCCGGCCGATCCCGGAGAACTCGGCGTGGCCGCCGTCGCTCCGGCGGTCGCCAACGCGCTCTTCTCGGCGACGGGCCTGCGCCTGCGCCGCCTTCCCTTCTTCGGCGAGGACCTGTGATGCCCGACAATACCTCCGACATAGGCGTTCTGCTCGTCAACCTCGGCACGCCCGACGCGCCGACGCCGGGCGCCGTGCGGCGCTATCTCGCGCAGTTCCTGTCCGATCCGCGCGTGGTGGAGATCCCCGCGATCGCGTGGAAGCCGATCCTCCACGGCGTCATCCTGCGCACCCGTCCGGCAAAGTCTGCCCACGCCTATGCACAGGTCTGGACGCCGCAGGGCTCGCCGCTGGCCGCGATCACGGCTGCGCAGGCGCGCGGGCTGCAGGCCCTGCTCGGCGCGGGCGTGCGGGTGGACTGGGCAATGCGCTACGGCAATCCGTCCATCCCGGCGCGGCTGCAGGCGCTCAAGGATGCAGGGTGCGAGCGGGTGCTCGTCGCCCCCCTCTATCCGCAATACTGCGCCGCCACGACCGCGTCGGTGATGGACAGCCTGGGCGAGGCGCTTGGCGCGATGCGCCGGCAGCCGGCGGTGCGCACGCTGCCGCCCTACTATGCCGACGACGCCTATATCTCCGCGCTCGAGGAAGACATCGCCGCGCAGGTCAGCGCGCTCGACTTCGCGCCGGAAATGCTGCTGCTCTCGTTCCACGGCATGCCCGAGCGCACGCGCACCCTTGGCGATCCCTACCATGCCCAGTGCATCGAGACTGCCCGCCTCCTTGGCCAGCGGCTGGCGAGCCGCCTGCCGGGGCTGCGGATCGAGACCAGCTTCCAGTCGCGCTTCGGCCCGGCGAAGTGGCTGGAGCCTGCGACCGAGACGGTGCTGGAAGAGGAGGCGCGCGCAGGCACCCGCCGCATTGCCATTGCCGCGCCGGGCTTTTCCGCCGACTGCGTCGAGACGCTTGAGGAACTCGCGATACGCGGGCGCGAGGTGTTCGAGAGTGCCGGGGGCGAGCGGCTGGCCGTGCTCGCCTGCCTCAACGACCGCGCGCCCGGCATGACCATGCTCGAAAGGCTGGTGCGGCGCGAACTGTCGGGATGGTGGCACGGCTGACAAGCGCTGCGATTAACGGAATTTAACCTGCAGCCTAAGTAAACCCCCGTTAGTCACCGTTCCAATTCTGTTCCATGCCGGACACGGATTCGGAAAAACACCCATGCGCGACCTCCATTCTGAAGCCGACTTCGTCTATGGGCAGGCGTCCGGCGGGTCGGGCGACATGTCGGTGGCGCTGTCGATCTATTCAGACCGGGCGCACTTGCGCGCTACCCTGAAGGAGGACGCGCAGGCGGCAGGCCTCACCGTCACTTCGGCAGGCCCGCTCGCCGATCTTGCCGAAGGTGCGCACCGCTCGCTCGGCGATGTCGTCATGGTGGACTGCCCGCAAGTGGACGGGGCTGCCCTTGCCGCGCTTTCGCGCCTCGACATGCGGGCCCGGAGCGGCGAGGCGCGGCTGATCGTATCGACCAGCACCGAAGCGCTGGAAGACGTTTTCGCGTGCATGGACCAGTCCGCTCCCATCCTGCTCGTCGATCCCGACCGGGCGGAGCGGGTCATCGCGCTGGGTCAGGTACTGGCGGGCTTTCCCTCCGGCCGCCTGCGCGAACTCTCCGACGACGACCGCCTGATGCTGCTGCGCCTGACCGAGCAGGTGGGCCAGATCGCTGGCCGGATCGACCGGCTCGATCCGCGCGGTTCGGGTGCGCAGGTGCCCACAGGCGGCGACAGTGCAGCGCATGGCGCCCATCCCGCCCCGGCGGCGCTTCCCGGGACCGGGGGCGACCATCTGCCCGATGCCAAGCTCATCCGCCGCATCATCCGCCAGCGCCAGCTGCGCGCGCGCTTCCTGGACGCTGACCTTTTCGCCGATCCAGCCTGGGACATGCTGCTGGACCTTGCCGCCGCCCGCGTGGAGGAAAAGCAGGTGTCGGTCACTTCGCTGTGCATCGCCGCCGCCGTCCCGCCCACCACCGCGCTGCGCTGGATCGGGCAGATGGTGGACGCAGGGCTGTTCGCAAGGGTCAGCGACAATGCCGACCGCCGCCGCGCCTTCATCGCGCTGAGCGACAAGGCCGCCGGCGCCATGGCGCGCTACTTCTCGGAGATCGGGCTGGCCTCGCCGGTCCCGCTCTGAACCGTCGCACCGCCGACGCCCACACCGAATCCGGCCTTGGCGTGCTGGGGCGAGATCCACTCCGCGCACCGGACATGCGCGCCAGCCATGGCGCTGCGGCCTGCGAGCGTATAAAGGCGCGGGCATGCTTCGCCTGACTGATCTTGCACTGCCTCTCGACCACACCGCCGCCGACCTCGATGCGGCAGTCGCCCAGCGCCTCGCCATCCCGCCCGCCGACCTGCAGCGGGTGAGTGTTTTCCGGCGCGGCAACGATGCGCGGCGCAAGAACGCGATCAAGCTGGTCTACGCGCTCGACGTGTCGGTCCGCGACGAGGCCGAGGTGCTCGCGCGATTTGCCGGCGACCCGCACGTCCGCCCCGCGCCGGACACCTCCTATCGCTTCGTGACGCGCGCACCCGATGGGTACGACGGTCCGCGCCCCGTCGTCATCGGCGCGGGTCCGTGCGGCTTGCTGGCGGCGCTCGTGCTGGCGCAGATGGGACTGAAGCCGATCATCATCGAGCGCGGCAAGGCCGTGCGCGAACGCACGCGCGACACCTGGGGCCTCTGGCGGCGCTCGGAACTGAACCCCGAAAGCAACGTCCAGTACGGCGAGGGCGGGGCGGGCACGTTCTCGGACGGCAAGCTCTATTCGCGCATCAAGGATCCGCGCCACCTCGGCCGCAAGGTCCTCACCGAATTCGTGAAGGCGGGCGCGCCGGAGGATATCCTCACCGAGGCGCATCCGCACATCGGCACGTTCCGCCTCGTCACCATGGTGATGTCGATGCGCGAGACGATCGAGCAGCTTGGCGGCGAATACCGCTTCGACACGCGGGTGGACGATCTGGCGATCCGCGAGGACGAGGATGGAACGCGGCGCCTGACCGGCCTGCACCTTTCCAATGGCGAGTTCCTGCCGACCGAGCATGTCATCATGGCCGTGGGCCACTCGGCGCGCGACACGTTCCACGTCCTTCACGACCGGGGGGTCTTCATCGAGGCCAAGCCCTTCGCGATCGGGGTGCGCATCGAGCATCCGCAGAGCTGGATCGACAAGGCCCGCTTCGGACCCTGCGCCGGCAATCCCATCCTCGGCGCGGCGTCCTATGCAACCTCGTACAAGGCCAAGAACGGCCGCACCGTCTATTCGTTCTGCATGTGCCCGGGCGGGCGCGTGGTCGCCGCCGCAAGCGAGGAGGGCGGCGTCGTCACCAACGGCATGAGCCAGTATTCGCGGGCCGAGTTCAACGCCAACTCCGGGCTCGTCGTCGACATCACGCCCGAGCGCGACTTCCCCGGCCACCCGCTCGCCGGCATCGAGCTTCAGCGCCGGTTCGAGAAGCTGGCCTTTGTCGCGGGGGGATCGAACTACCGCGCGCCCGGGCAGAAGCTGGGAGATTTCCTTGCGGGCCGCGCCTCCACGGAGCTTGGCGAGGTGGTGCCCAGCTATCAGCCCGGCGTCCACCTGACCGACCTTTCGGCCTGCCTGCCGGACTATGTGGTCGAGGCGATCCGCGAGGCGCTGCCCGTGTTCGGGCGGCAGGTGCCCGGCTACGACCATCCCGACGTGGTGATGACCGGCGTGGAAACGCGTACCTCCTCGCCCTTGCGGATCACCCGAGGCCGCGACTTCCAGAGCCTCAACACGCGCGGCCTCTATCCGGCGGGCGAAGGCGCGGGCTATGCGGGCGGCATCCTCTCCGCGGCGGTAGACGGCATCCGCGTGGCGGAGGCGCTGGCGCTGGACCTCGTACCGGCGTGAGCGAATACGACGCGATCGTCCTTGGCGCCGGGGCCGCCGGGCTGCTGTGCGCCGCCACCGCCGGGCAGCGCGGCAAGCGCGTGCTGCTGCTCGACCATGCGCCGGAACCGGGCCGCAAGATCGTCATCTCGGGCGGGGGGCGGTGCAACTTCACCAACATCCACACCGCGCCCGACCGCTATCTTGCGAGCAATCCCCATTTCGCCAAGTCCGCGCTCAGCCGCTACACGCCCACGGACTTCCTGGGCCTGATCGAGGCTTACGGCATCGCCTGGCACGAGAAGACGCTGGGGCAGCTGTTCTGCGACGGCTCGGCCCGGCAGGTCGTCGCCATGCTGCTGGAGGAGTGCGCCAAGGGCGGCGTGACGCTGCGATGCGGGGAAGCGATCGGAGCGGTGGACTACGCCGATGGCCGCTACCGCGTGGAGCATGGCGGGCAGGTGGCGAGCGCCCCGGCGCTGGTGATCGCGACGGGCGGTCCCTCGATCCCCAAGATGGGCGCCACGGGCTTCGCCTATGAACTGGCGCGCCGCTTCGGCCTCAAGGTGGTGCAGCCGCGGCCCGCGCTGGTCCCGCTGACGCTGCCGGCCGAGGAGGCGCTGTTCCGGGAGCTTTCCGGCGTCTCAACCGAGATCGTCGCACGCGCCAGCGGCAGCAAGGCCGCGTTCCGCGAAGCCGCGCTGTTCACTCACCGCGGCCTTTCGGGCCCTGCCGTGCTGCAGATATCGAGCTACTGGAAACGCGGCGACACCGTGACCGCGCAGTTCGTGCCCGACCGCCCGGAAGGCTGGCTCAGGGCCGCCAAGCGCGAACGTCCGCGCCAGTCCTTCCGCAAGGCCATGGGCGAGGGCCTGCCCGAGCGTCTCGCCGATGCGCTCTGCGCGCGGCTCGGGCTCGAGGGCGAGATCGGAACGCTCACCGACAAGGCGCTCGGCGCTGCCGAGGCGCGGCTTGCCCGCTGGCCATTCGTGCCCGACGGCTCGGAAGGCTTCGCCAAGGCCGAAGTCACGGTCGGTGGGATCGACACTGCCGAACTGTCGTCCAAGACGATGGAAGCGCGCAAGTGCCCCGGCCTCTATGCCGTGGGCGAGGCCGTGGACGTCACCGGCTGGCTTGGCGGCTACAATTTCCAGTGGGCGTGGGCGAGCGCGCGCGCGGCGGGGATGGCGATCTAGTTGCGGTAGAGCGCCGGCCAGGTCTTCCTGAGAGCGGCGAGCTTGGGCGCATCGTAGCGCCGGATGTAGCTGTTGGTCGGATTGCGGCGCAGGAAGTCCTGGTGGTAGCTTTCCGCCGGGTAGAAGGCGCCGGTCTCGATCCGCGTGGCGACAGGCTTGCGGTAGACGCCCGCCCGGCCGAGCGCGGCGATGTAGGCGACCGCGACCTGCCGCTGCGCTTCGTCCTGCGGGAAGATGGCCGAGCGATAGCTGGGGCCGACATCGGGGAACTGGCGGTTCACCTGCGTGGGATCGTGCCCCACCGAGAAGAACACCTTGAGGAGCGTTCCATAGCTTACCTGCGCGGGATCGTAGACCACGCGCACCGCTTCGGCATGGCCGGTCTTCTCGCTTGCCACGGCGCGGTAGTTGGCGTCCTTGCGCGCGCCGCCGGCATAGCCCGCCGTTACCGACTTCACGCCGCGCACATGCTCGAACAGACCTTCGATGCCCCAGAAGCATCCTCCCGCGAGCACGGCGACCTGCTGCCCACGCACCGGCTTCTCGGCAGGGGGCGGAGGGAACGCGGCGGCGGGGCGCTCCGGCCAGGCGGCAAACGCCAGCGCGGCGAGGCACGCGGCGGCTGGCAGGGCGGCGGCTGGCAGGGCTGGCAGGAACAGACGGCGCGACATGCAGGTTCTCCCGCGGTTCGCACCGATATGGGAAGCATGCCGCAAAGCGCCAGTGCCGGGCAGCGCGGAGCCCCGGGTGCGCCTTCCCGCAGCGAGCGGCGCGAAAGGTTTACCTGCGGGTGGTGCGGCGCACGATGAGGCTTGGCGCCATGGCCAGGCTTTCGGTGCTCTCGCCCTCGATCCGCGCCTTCAGCCGCTCCACCATGACGCGCGCGCCCTCGGCAATCTCCTGCCGGATGGTGGTGAGCGGCGGCATCGTCTGCGCGGCCATGGGAAGATCGTCGAAGCCCACGATCTGCGCATCGTCAGGCACGGCGCGACCGGTCTCGTAAAGCACGCGCAGCGCCGACATGGCGATCAGGTCGGAGGCGCAGACGAAGCCGTCGCAATCAACGTCGGGCATGCCGAGCGCGGCCTTGATCTGCGGCCCCATCTCGGCGCTGGCGAGGTTGACGGGAATATGCGTGAGCGAAAGCCCCGCATCCTTCGCCGCCGCCGCCGCGCCGCGATGGCGCATGGCGATCTCGATGCCGGTGGTGTCGCCCAGGAAGGCGAGGCGCTTCGCTCCGCTCGCGATCAGGTGCTCCGCCGCGATCCGTCCGCCGATCTCGTTGTCGGTGCCGACGACGCAGTGGACCTGCCCTTCGCGGTAGTTGCCCCAGACCACCAGCGGGCGATAATGCGCGGCTACCCGGTCGATCAGGTCGGACTGGTCGGACTGGCCGATCACCAGCACGCCGTCCACCATGCCCGATCCGGTGATGCGCTCGAGCCAGTCGGACGTGCCGTCCGGGATGGCGCGGCTCAGCATCAGGTCATAGCCGCTCTCTGTAAGCTGGTCGGCCAGATGGCCCAGCAGGGTGAGGAAGAACGGGTCGGAGATGCTCTGCCGCTTTTCGTGGCCCAGCGGGATCACCACGCCGATGACGCCGGTGCGGCGCGAGCGCAGCTTGCTGGCCATCTGGTTGGGCCGGAAGCCGTATTGCCGGGCCAGCGCCTGGATACGCTCGCGCGTTTCCGTGTTGACCAGTTCCTTGCCCGCCAGCGCACGCGAGACGGTGCCTGCCGAGACGCCTGCCACCCGCGCGAGATCGGCGAGCGTGCGCACTTCCACGTCGGGGCCGGACATGTCCGTGCCGCCGGTTCCCTTGATGTCTTCGCCCGCCCCAGTCTCCATAGGCCCGGACCCTTATCACCCGGATCGCCCTGCCGGAAGTAACTTGTTCAGTTAGTTGCCGCCCCCCGCCCGGCGCCGGTCCGGCCCCCCCCCGCCTTTTCCCACGAGCAGGGTGGCAAGCGCGCCCAGGAGCATGAAGGCCCCGGCAAGCATCAGCGCGCCGCGCGCGTCACCGCCAAGGAGCGGCTCGTAGATGAGCGGCATCGTCACGTTCTCGACCAGCATGGGGATGACGATGAACATGTTGAATATGCCCATGTAGATCCCGTTGCGGGGCGCCGGGATCGCCTCTGCCAGCATGACGTAGGTGTTGCCCATCATGCCCGCCCAGCCAAGGCCGATCCCCACCATCAAGAGCGCGAGAACCCCTCCCGAGGTTGTGGAGGGGACGGCGATCATCGCGAGCCCCGAGGCGGCGAGACACACGGCATGCACCGGCCTTGCGCCTGCGCGCCGCACTGCCGGGATGAGCGCGAGCGCCGCCAGGAAGGCGACCGCGTTGTAGAGCGCGCCCAACTGCTGCGCAGTAAGCGCGGCATCCCGGAACGCGTCGGACCCGGGGTCCGTCGTCCCGTGGAGCGAGCGGGAGAGGGCAAAGGCGATGTACTGCCAATAGGCCATCATGGCGTACCACTGGAAGAACATCGCGGCTGCCAGCTGGCGCATGGGGCGCGGCATTTCGGCCATGGCCGCGGCCACCTCGCGCAGCGTCGCGCCGAACGTGGCGGGCCTTCCCGCGATCGCTGCGCGGGTCTCCGGGTCCAGCGGCAGCTCGGGCACCCGGGTTATGGAATAGAGGATCGTCGAGATCGAGAGCACGGCGCCCACGATGAAGGCCCAGCGGACGATCTCCGGAATGCCGCTGGGGCCCAGCAGGTGCCTGTCCACGATCCCGGCCAGCAGCGACGGGGCGAGATAGGAAGCGGTATGGGCCAGCCCGGTGAACGCGCTCTGGGTGAGGTAGCCGGTGACACGCTGGTCGGGTGCGAGCCGGTCGGCGATATAGGCGCGGTAAGGCTCCATCGTCACGTTGTTGCCCGCGTCCAGCACCCACAGCAGGCTGGCGGCCATCCACAGCGCGCTGGAACCGGGCATGAGCAGCAGCGCCGCCGAACACAGCACCGCGCCGACGAGGAAGTAGGGCGTGCGCCGGCCCATCGGCGACAGCGTCCGGTCGCTCATCGCGCCCACCAGCGGCTGGACCACGAGGCCCGTAACCGGACCGGCGAGCCAGAGCAGCGGCATCATCGCTTCGGACGCGCCTAGATAGGCGTAGATCGGCCCCATGTTGGCCTGCTGCAGTCCGAAGCTGAACTGCAGTCCGAAGAAGCCGATGTTCATCTCGACGATCCGGATCAGCGAAATGCGTGGTCGAAGGCTGTCGGGCATCGTCATCTTTCGAGGATCCGTTCGGCCTTGCTATCGACTATTTCAGGCCATGCACGTGAAGAATCGATTGCACGCGCCCGCTTATGAAGTTCTCCTCAGTACAGAGACTTAGCGTATATTCCCGCGTGCCATGCCGGCACTTGGCGAAATGCCTCTCGCTTGCATGATTTTCATTTACATCGTTTTTCAAACGATTGTACGACACGGCCGATGAGCTCGAGATCCGCCCCGGCCCGGCCCGCCCCCACTCTTCGATGGTCCGCCTCGGACCTGCAGGCGCTGGCCGATGGCGGCTTCGCGCGCGCACCCGTGATCGGGCCGGCCGAAGTGAGGCGCATCAGCGACGACCTCGACGTGTGGGACGCATGGCCGCTGGCGGACGAGCAGGGCGCGCCGGTCCCCTGGCGCGGCGGCGAGCTCTGGTTCGCGCTGGCCGCGCCCGCGCTGGACGATCCGGAACAACGCCACGATCTTGCCCGCATCCACCACTTCCACCGCACGGGTGAGCGCTTCGTCCATCTAGGCCCCACCTTCCCGGACGGCTTCACCCCCGGAAGCCGGGAGTGGTCCGGCTCGGCGCTTTGCCGGGAGGGCGAGGTCACGCTCTTCTTCACGGCGGCAGGCAGCCGGGGGGAAAGCGCCGCGACGTTCCAGCAGCGCCTGTTCTCGGCGACGAGCCGGCTGGCCGGGCAGGACGATGCGGTATTCACGGCCTGGTCCGAACCGGTCGAGCTCGCCGTCCCGCTCGACCTCATCTACATGAGCCGGCACGAAGGCGTGGGCCGGCTGGGCGAGATCAAGGCGTTCCGCGATCCCGCCACCTGGCGCACGCAGGAGGGGGAGGAGTATCTCCTCTTCACCGCGTCCTCGGCGCGCCAGCTCGATCGTTACAACGGCGTGATCGGCTGCGCGCGCAGGGATGGGCGCAGAGATGGGCAGGGTGCTTTCGCCAAGCTGCCGCCGCTGGTCGACGCGGCAGGCGTCAACAACGAGCTGGAGCGTCCGCACGTGGTGGCGCACGGCGGGCTGCTCTATCTGTTCTGGTCCACGCAGGCCCGTGTCTTCGCTCCGGGAATAACGGCGCCCACCGGCCTTTACGGAGCCGTGGCCGAGCGGATCGAAGGTCCTTGGGCGCTGCTGAACGGGCACGGGCTGGTCTTCGCCAACCCGGCAGGCGAGCCGTTCCAGGCCTACAGCTGGTGGGTCCTGCCCGATCTCAGCGTCGCCAGCTTCGTCGATTACTGGGGGCTCGGCGACGCCGGGGCGAGCGCCAAGCCGGCCGGGCGCGCGCACTTTGGCGGAACCTTCGCCCCGTTCCTGCGGTTGCGTCTGGATGGGCATCGGGCCACGCTGAAGGACGGGTGATCGACATGCACAAGCTGGCGGGGATCGAACTGGGCGGCACCAAGACCGTCGTCGTCCTGGGTGCGCAGGGCCGCATCGACGAGCGGATCGAGTTCCCCACCACCACGCCGACCGAGACGCTGGACCGCGCGATCGACGCCATCCAGGGCTGGCGCGACGCCAAGCCGGTGGATGCCGTGGGCATCGCCAGCTTCGGCCCGGTGCGCGTCTCGCGCGAGGCGGCGGACCATGGCTTCATGCTGGACACGCCCAAGCCCGGCTGGAGCGGGGCGGCGGTGTCCGGCCCGGTTGCCGCCGCGCTCGGCTGCCCGGTCGCGATCGACACCGACGTGAACGGCGCGGCGCTGGCCGAGCATCGCTTCGGCGCGGGGCGGGGGTGCGAGAGCCTCGTCTACCTCACCATCGGCACGGGACTTGGCGGCGGCGTGCTGATCGCCGGGGAGCCTGCGCACGGGCTGCTCCATCCCGAAATCGGGCATGTGCGCCTGCGCCGCGCGCCGGGTGATGATTTCGCCGGCACCTGCGCTTTCCACGGCGACTGCGTGGAGGGCCTGATCGCCGGCCCGGCGCTGGCGGCAAGGCTGGGCCGGCATCCCTCGCGCGCGGAGGCGGACGACCCGGTGTGGGAACTCGTCGCCCATGACCTGGCCGAGCTGCTGGCGATGCTGGTGCTCACCGTATCGCCGCAGCGGATCGTCGTGGGCGGCGGCGTGACCGGCAAGCAGCCCCACCTGCTGCCGCTGGCCGTGTCCCGCGTGCCGGGACTGCTCGGCGGCTATCTGCGCGACTGCACGCGCGAGCGGCTGGCGGGAATGATCGTGCCGCCGCTGCTGGGCGAGGATGCAGGTCCCATGGGCGCGCTCGTGCTCGCCGCCCGCGCGCTGGACGATCGGATCGCGGCGGTAAGGGTCGCGGCGGGAGCCTGACCGAACGGCTTCTCAGCCTCGGTCACGCAGCGCTGCAAAATTACTTGCGCGTCGTTGAACGAATATTGCTCGCCACATCCTTCGTGTTACAAGGCGGCGAATCCATGTCGCGCCGCCCTTCGGGTCGCACCAGGCAGACGCAGCACGGCTTCGATCCCGCCCGTTCTCTCGCCATGCCGGGGAACGGGCGGGGTGCAGTCTCGTTGTGACAGGCTATATGGTCATGACGCTGCAAAGCCCGACGCAGAAGCGGGATCGACTAAGCCACCGAAGATCGCGGAGAAAGCAATGAGCGCAGGCGAACGCACCGTCCCCGGCAAGGCCCGGACCTCGAAAAAGCGGGGGGCGAAGGCATCCGGCGCTTTTCACAAGCAGATCGTCGAGCATCTGTGCGGCGCGCTCCTGCCGGGCGAGATCGCCGATGGCCCGGGCGGCGCGTCCGCCTGGATCGAGGAAGTCGCGCCTTTCGTGCTTGCCGCCGCGCAGCAGCGCGTCCCCGGCGAACCGGTGATCGAACTGGCCTCGGTCAGCGGCGAGCGCCGCGTCCTTCGCATCGCCATCGTGAACGACGACATGCCGTTCCTGGTCGATTCGGTCGCGGCGGCGGTGGCTGACGCCGGCCTCGTCATCGACCGGCTGGTGCACCCGGTCCTTTCCGTGCAGCGCGACGCCAAGGGCGGCCTCACCGGGCTTCCGGACGATGCCGTTGAGGGGACGGTGCGCGAATCGATGATCTACGTCGAGACCGCCCGTGCCGATGCGCGCCAGCGGCGCGTGCTGCTGCGCTCGCTCGAGACGACGCTCGCCGATGTGCGCGCCGCAGTCGCCGACTGGCCGCTCATGGTCGAGGCGATGCGCGCCGATGCGGGGCGGATTGACGACGAGGAAGGGGCCGAACTGCTGCGCTGGTTCGCAGACGGCATGCTGACGCAGCTGGGTCACGTCACCCGCCGACGCAACGGCAACCGGAGCGACCTTCTTGGCGTATGCCGCAACGACGAGCAGGACCTGCTCTCGGACGCCAGCTACGAACGCGCCTTCCGCGCTTTTGACGAGCAGCTGGCGCAAGGGGCGGTGCAGGCCCCGCTCGCCATCAAGGCAAACCGCATCGCCACGGTTCACCGCCGCGTGCCGCTCGACCTGTTCCTCGTTCCCGTGATCGAGAAGGGCAAGGTCGCCGCGCTTTCGGTCCATGCGGGTCTGTGGACCAGCGCCGCGCTGGCTGCCGCGCCCGACCGGGTCCCGCGCCTTCGCGGGCAGCTCGCCACGTTCTCGCAGCGGCTCGAGCTTGATCCCACCGGCCATACCGGCAAGGCGCTTTCGCACGCGCTGACCAGCCTGCCGCACGATCTGGTGATGGGCCTTGGCGAGGCGGACGTCGAGCGGCTTGCGATGACGATGACGGGCCTCGTCGATCGCCCGCGCCCGCGCCTTGTCATCACCCGCTCGCCGCTGATGCGCCACCTCTACGCCTTCGTGTGGCTCCAGCGCGACATGCTCTCGACCCAGGTCCAGCGGCGCATCCAGGCGATGATCGAGGAAGCCGCCGACGCCAAGACGCTGGACTGGAGCCTCCATGTGGAGGCCGGGAACCTCGCCATGCTGCGCTACACGCTCGACGTGCGCGAGCGGGAGCACGAACCGTCCGAAGCCGATCTCGACCATGCGCTGCAGGTGATGCTGCGCGGCTGGACCGAGGCGGTGGAAGCGGCGCTTGCGACCACGATGGAGCCGGGCCGTGCCGCTGCCGTCGCGGGCCGCTACGCCGACGCTTTCCCGATGGGCTATCGCAGCGACAACGGCGCGGCGGAAGCGGCGCTCGACATCACGTACCTGCGCCGGATCGTGCTGGACGAAGCGTCGGATACCGAGCGCGCGCAGACCCACCGGGACGTGCGCTTCATGACGCGAGAGGACGATCCCGAGAACGTCCTGCGGCTCAAGATCTACCAGTCGGAAGGCGCGCTGGCGCTGTCCGACGCGGTGCCGGCGCTGGAGAACTTCGGCTTCCGCGTGCTTGCCGAAATGCCGACCGGGCTCGAGAGAGGGCGCCTTGGCACGATCCACGACTTCTATCTGGAACCGGTCAGCGGGCGTCCGGTGCAGGAGGTGCTCGAGCTGGCCCATCCCATCGAGGATGCGCTGCGCCGGGTTTTGAACGGTGCCGGCGAGAACGACGCGTTCAACCGCCTCGTTCCGGGGCTCGGGCTCGGGCAGAACGAGGTCAACTGGCTGCGCGCCTGGTACCGGTACTTGCGGCAGGCGGGCACCCATTTCGGCATCCCGACGGTTGTCGATGCGCTGCAGGGCGCGCCGCAGGTGACCCGTGCCATCGTCGACCTGTTCCGCGCCCTTCACGATCCCGCCTTCGAAGGCGACCGGGACGAGGCGCGCCAGCGGGCGGAAGAGGAGATCCGCACCGGCCTTGCGGGTGTCAGCGCGATCAACGACGACCGCCTGCTGCGCGCCTACCGCGACATCGTCCTAGCCATGCTGCGCACCAACGCCTTCGCGCCCGCTGGCCAGGTGGCGCTGGCCTTCAAGTTCGATTCCGCGCTGGTCCCGGGCCTGCCCAAGCCGGTGCCTTGGCGCGAGATATTCGTCTATTCGCCGCGCGTGGAGGGCATTCACCTGCGCGCCGGCCCCGTGGCCCGCGGCGGCCTTCGCTGGTCCGACCGGCGCGACGACTTCCGCGTCGAGATCCTTGGCCTGATGAAGGCGCAGCGCGTCAAGAACGCGGTGATCGTGCCCACCGGGGCGAAAGGCGGCTTCTATCCCAAGCAGCTGCCCGATCCCGCCCGCGACCGCGCGGCCTGGGCGGCGGAAGGCCAGGCGAGCTACGAGATCTTCGTCGATACGCTGCTGTCGATCACCGACAACATCGCCGACGAGAAGGTCGTCCACCCGGCAGGCGTGGTCGTCCGGGACGGCGAGGACCCCTACTTCGTCGTCGCGGCCGACAAGGGCACGGCGAAATTCTCCGACGTCGCCAACGGCATTGCCGAGCGGCGCGAGTTCTGGCTCGACGACGCCTTCGCCAGCGGCGGCTCCAACGGCTACGACCACAAGGCGATGGGCATTACCGCCAAGGGCGCCTGGCTCTCCGTCCAGCGCCACTTCCTGGAAATGGGCGTCGACGTACAGGCGGACCCGGTGCAGGTGGCGGGCTGCGGCGACATGTCGGGCGACGTGTTCGGCAACGGAATGCTGCTTTCGAAGGCGCTGAAGCTGGTGGCCGCCTTCGACCACCGCCACATCTTCCTCGATCCCGATCCCGACCCGGCCGCCAGCTGGAAGGAACGCCGCCGCCTGTTCGACCTGCCGGTTTCCAGCTGGGAGGACTATGACAAGGCGTTGATCTCGAAGGGAGGCGGGGTCTTCCCGCGCAAGCTGAAGTCCATCCCGCTGAGCGACGAAGTTCGCGCGGTGCTGGGGATCGACGCGCGCGAGATGGATCCCGACGCGCTCATCACCGCGATCCTGAAGGCGCCGGTGGACCTGCTCTGGTTCGGCGGCATCGGCACTTACGTGAAGGCATCCTCCGAGAACAACGTCCAGGTGGGCGATCCCACCAACGACGCGCTGCGGGTCAGCGGCAACGAAGTGCGCGCGAAAGTCATCGGCGAGGGTGCGAACCTTGGCGTGACGCAGGCGGGCCGCATCGAGTTCGCGCAACTCGGCAGCGACGGGCGCGGGGGGCGCATCAACGCCGACTTCATCGACAACTCCGCCGGGGTCGACTGTTCGGACAACGAGGTCAACATCAAGATCGCGCTGGCCGCGGCCCGGCGGGCGGGCAAGCTGACCGAGAGCGCGCGCGTGAAACTGCTGCGCTCGATGACCGACGACGTCGCCGCGCTGGTGCTCGAGGACAACCGCCTCCAGGCGCTCGCCCTCTCGATCGCGCAACGGGGCGGGGCGCAGGTCATGCCCTCGCAGATCCGCCTCATCGAGACGCTGGAGGAAGGCGGCCATCTCGACCGCCGGACCGAGGGCCTTGCCGACAACGACGTGCTTGCCCGGCGCGCGCAGGACGGGGCCGGGCTGACCCGCCCCGAACTCGCGGTGCTGCTCTCCAGCGGCAAGCTGGTCCTGCAGGCCGCGATCGAGCGCAGCGACCTTGCGACCGACCCCAGCCTCACCGACGTGCTTCTCGGCGCCTTCCCCGAGGCGATGCAGAAGAAGTACGCCAGGTACATCAAGAGCCATCGCCTCGCGGGCGAGATCATCGCGACCAAGCTTGCCAACCGCATCGTCAACCGCCTCGGCATCATCACGCCTTTCGAGCTGGCCGAGGAGGAAGGCGTCGACCTGGCGCAGATCGCCGCCGCCTTCGCGCTGGCCGACCGGCTGTTCGGCCTCGAGGCCATGTGGGAGCGACTGGAAGCCGCGCCCATGGCCGAGACGGCGCGCCTTACGCTGTTCGACATGGTGGCGAATGCGGTGCGGGGCCACATGGCCGATCTCCTGCGCGCGGGAGCGGGACGGGTGGCGCCCTTCGAACTGGCCGAGAGGCTGGAGAAAGGCATTTCCGCGCTCGCCACCGACACGGCCGAGCTGCTGCGCGAGCGCACGCGCGCCCATTCGCGCAAGCTGCGCGGCGGCCTTGCAGACGCGGGCGTGCCGGACGATCTCGTTTCAGAAGTGGGGCTGCTGTTCGACCTCGACGGCGCGGTGGGAGTGGCTGCGCTGGCCGCCGAGACAAGCATCGCGCCCCGGCGCCTCACTGCCGCCTTCACGCATATCGGCGATGGCCTGGGTCTCGACTGGGCGCAGGCGAGCGCGGCCATGATGAGCCCGTCCGATCCCTGGGAGCGTCTCCTCGTCGCCGGGCTGGCGCGCGATTTCCAGCAGATGCGGCTCGATTTCCTGCGCACCATCGCCCGCACCAAGGGCGGCCGCAACGATCCGCTCGCCGCGACGCAGGAGTGGGAGCGCGAGCACAAGCGCGCGATCGACGCTTTCCGCGCGATCGTGAACCGGGCCGAGAATGCGGTGGCGATCACGCCCGCGATGCTGGCGCAGGTCGCCAGCCAGGCCCGCAACCTGCTGGGCCGATGACAAAGGGCTTCCCCTTCCCGGGTGGGGAGGGGAAGAGCCGTCAGCTCTCGGTAGGTGCCAGCAGCAGGTCGCGAAGGGCCGTGAGGCTGGGCAGGACCCGGGCGGCGGCCATGGTCTGCTCCTCGGTCGCGGGGAGCAGGTCGGGCACCATGACGGTGGCGATGCCCGCCGCAACTGCCGAGCTGACGCCGGCGTAGCTGTCCTCCACCGCCACGCAGTCGGCGGGATCCACGCCGAGGCGGCTCGCGGCAAGGAGATAGGGTTCGGGATGCGGCTTGGGGTGCGTCACGTCGCTGCGGGTAACCACGGCGTCGAAATAATGCAGCAGCCCCGCCCGCTCAAGCCGGGCCTGTGCCTTCCCGCCTTCCGTCGAAGTGCAGAGCGCCAGCTTCACGCCAGCGTCGCGGAAGTGATCGAGGATGACCTCAGCCCCGGGGCGCAGCGGCAGGCCAGCCTCCACCGACGCCTCGAACAGCGCGTCCGATTCGGCGTAGAAGCGGTCCAGCGGGAAGTCCGGGCCGAGCCGCTCGGCCAGCATCCGCCGGTTCGCGTCACGGTTGATGCCGATCATCGCGGCAAGGACATCGGGCTCCATCGGCCAGCCCAGCGCGTGCCCGGTTTCCTCGAAGGCGCGGTGCTGCGCCGCTTCGCTTTCCAGCAGGGTGCCGTCCATGTCGAAGATCGCGGCGCGGATCGGATCGGGCAGGGCGGGGGTGCGAGCGGATTGGGAGATGGTGGCCATGCCTTCCATATGAGGTGGGTTTGTGGATCGACGATTGCAAAAACAGATTGGAAGGTTCGCTTTCGCGCATTCCGCTGGTGAAAGCCGCCGCCATCGCGGCGGCTCTTGCTCAGAACTCCGCCCGGTTCAGCTCGGATAGGCCGAGCTCTATGCAGAGCGCGGTGCGCGCTTCCACGCAGGCGCGCCAGAGCGCCGGGTCGGCAAGGTCCTCCACCGCGATGCGTTCGGGCCACAGGCGCGAGACGAGCGCTTCGACGAGATCGAGCTTGTCCGCGCTCGCCATGAAGCGCGGGTCGATGGTGGCAGGGTCCGCTACCACGCGCAGGCGCAGGCAGGCGGGGCCGCCGCCATTGGCCATGCTTTCGCGAAGATCGTGGACGAAGAGGTGGCGCACGGGCCCGTTCCCGGCGACATGGGCCTCCAGCCAGCGCCAGACCGACGGTGTCTCGCGCGCTTCGCTTGGCAGGACGAGCGCCATCTCGCCCGAGGGCAGCGTGACCAGCTGGGCGTTGAACAGGTACGATGCGATCGCGTCGGCCAGGCTTACCTCGGCAGCGGGAACCTCGACGATCTCCACTTCCGGCAGCTTCTCGCGCAGCTCCGCGTAAAACCTGTCGCGCTCGGCGAAGGCGAGTTCGTGCGTGAACAGCACCCGCTCGTTGGCGACGGCGACGACGTCGTTGTGGAACGCGCCTGCCGCGATCGCCTCGTCCGACTGGCGCGCGAACACGGTGCGTTCGCCTGCCAAGCCGTGGATGCGCGCCACCGCCTCGCTCGCCTCGCGGTGCTGGCGGGCGGGGAAGGCGCCCCCGGCGACGCCGTAGACGAAGACCTCGACCCCGGGCGATCCGTGCCCTGCGCACAGGCGCATGTGGTTGGCCGCGCCTTCGTCCCCGAAAGGAGCCGGGACGGGCGGGTAGACGACGAAATGGTCTTGCGAGGCGAAGGCGAGCCGCAGCTGCGCCAGCGTCTCGCGCCATTCGTGACTGCGGTGCGGCATCGTGACGAGGTTCGCCGCCGTCAGATGGCAGCGTCCGTCCGCGGTGTCCGGCGCGGGCGAGACGGTGGCGGCATTGGCCGCCCACATCGAGGAGGCCGACATGGCATTTGCGCGCAGTACCGCGCTTGCCGCCTCCATGTCCGTGCCCAGGCGGCGTAGCCAGCCCTCGTCCGGGCGGCGCTGGGGCAGGAAGAAACCCTGTGGCAGGCCCCGCTCCAGGTTCGCGCGCATCTTCGCCAGTCCCTGAAGCGCTGCCGCACGCGGAGCCGAGACCCTGCCGAAGTTCCTGGCCGAAGCGAGATTGCCGAGGCTCAGCCCGGCGTAGTTGTGGCTGGGGCCGACGATGCCGTCGAAGTTGATCTCGGTGAGCATGGAGCCGGGCCTATCCTTCGAAGGGGAGGGGGGAAGTCGCTTTCGCGCGCCGCCGTGCGGACGCATGCGGTATGCCCCCGCTCACGTCACGGCCGGCGCGTAAGTGATCGCGTCCCCGGCGCTCACGCCGAGCAGGGCCGCCGCGCCTTCGTCGAGCGAGCCGTCCTGGCCCACCTGGCCGAGGCAGACGCGGAAGTCCGCCAGCCGGCCCGTCGCGACCAGGTGCGCAGGCTCGCCCACCGCAGGCGCCAGCGCCGAAACGCTGACCATGCGCGCATCGCGGATGGTGCGGATCTGGTCGGTGCGCGCGATCATCGTCGGGCCCCCGTCGAAGATGTCGACATAGTTCTGGAAAGCGAAGCCCTCGCTTTCCAGCATGCGCATCGCCGGGCGACCGGAGTAGTGGGGCTGGCCCATCACCTGCCGCGCCGCTTCGGACAGAAGGGCGGTGTAGATGGGGTGCTTGGGCATGAGATCGGCGATGAACTGGTTGCCGTGCTTGCCGTTGAACTCGTCCGCGTCGCGAAAGCTCATGTCGAAGAAGCGCCCGGCAAGCCCGTCCCAGAACGGCGAGTTGCCGGCATCGTCGATGGCGCCGCGCAGTTCGGCCAGCGTCGTGTCGCCGAAGCGGTTGCGGTGCATGGCGATGAACAGGTAGCGGCTGCGCGCCAGCAGCTTGCCGATGCCCGCCGAACGCTCCGCCGCATCGAGGTAGAGGCCGCCCACTTCGCTCGCCCCGTCAAGATCGGTGCACAGCGTCAGCATCTCGGCGCGAAACGTGCGGTCCAGTTCCTTCGAATGCTGGGTGATCCGCCCGATCCGGTAGGAGTAGAACGGCAGCTCCATCCCCACTTGCGAAAAGGCCTGGCAGGTGCCCCGCACCTTGCCCTCGGATGTGTCCTCCAGGATGAAGACGAAGAGATCGTCGGCAATCTTGCCGTCGTCGCGCGCGAAGCTTTTCGCGGCGCGCTCCAGCTTGGCCCGGAGCGTCGGCCGGTCGGGCGGGAGGTTGGTGAAGCCGCCGCCGGTGCCCTTGGCCATGCGATAGAGCGCCTCGAGGTCCTTCTCGCGCGCGGTTCTCAGCAGAAAGGTCATGCGGCAAGGCCTTCGCGCTCAAGGCGGTGCATGACCAGCGCGGTCAGCCGGGCGCGGGCATCCAGGGAACTGGCGATCATGAACTCCTGTGGCGAATGGATCGAGCCGCCCAGCGCGCCCATCGTGTCGAGCACGGGCACCCCGCAGGCGGCGATGTTGTTGCCGTCGCACACGCCGCCGGTATCCTGCCAGCGCATCGGCTGGCCTCCAAGCGCGACGAGGTCGGCGGCGGCGCGGCTGGCAAGCCCGAACAGCGCCTCGGTGGCGGGCGTAACCGGTTTCGGCGGGCGCGAGACCTGGCCGTGGACATGGACCTGTACGCCATGCGCCGCGCCGACCTCAGCTGCGGTGGCATCGATCAACGCCTGCGCCTCTTGCGCCAGCGCGGGGGTGCGCGGCCGCAGGTTGAAGTGCAGGACGGCAAGGTCGGGCACGGTATTGTTGGGCGCGCCGCCCTCGATCCGCGCGGGATTGATGGTCAGCCCCTCGCGCACGGCGGCGGCGAGCCGCAGGGCAAGGTCGCTCGCCGCGACGACGGCGTTGCGGCCGTCCTGGGGATTGCGCCCGGCGTGGGCGGAGAGGCCTGTCACCACCGCGGCGTAGTTGCCCGAGCCCGGCCGGGCGCGCGCCATCGAGCCGTCGGGCAGCGCCGGCTCGTAGGTCAGGGCGGCGATCTTGTCGCGCGCAAGCTCGGCGATCAGCGCGGCGGAGGAAAGCGACCCTGTCTCCTCGTCGCTGTTGACGAGCACGTCGTAGCCGAGTGCGGGCGCCGCGTTCTCGTAGGCGGCGAGCCCTGCCAGCATCAGCGCGAGGCCGCCCTTCATGTCCGCCGTGCCCGGGCCGTTCAGAGTGTCGTCGTCCAGCCAGGTGCAGGACTGGAAGGCATGTTCGCGCGGGTAGACGGTGTCCATGTGCCCGGTCAGGAGCACGCGGCGCTCGGCACCGGGGCGGACGGACAGGACGAGGTGGCGGCCATGGCCGACTTCGCGCAGGCGCCCTGCCGCATCGACCTTCTCCACCCTGGCGGGTTCCACCAGCCTTACTTCGCCGGGAAGCTGCGCGAGCGCATCCGCAAGGTAGCCCGCCATTGCGGCCAGCCCGTCGAGATTGGCGGTGCCGCTGTTGATCGAGGCCCATTCCAGCGTGCGCGAAAGGATGGGCGCGCGTTCGATGGGGGCAAGCAGGTCCTGCTCGGAAGGGGCGAGGCCGCTCATGCGCGCAGCCTGTCCGAGATCGCGCCCATGTTGCCGCCCGCGTGTCCGGCCTCGAAGCTGGCGACCGGATAGGCGCAGTAGTCGGCCGCATAGTAGGCGCTGGGCCGGTGGTTCCCGCTTTCGCCCAGGCCGCCGAAGGGCATCGAGCCCGCAGCGCCCGTGGTCGGCCGGTTGCGGTTGACGACGCCTGCGCGCGATTCGAGCGCGAACCGCTCCCACAGCGCGTCGTCGGCGCTGACGAAGCCGGCGGAAAGGCCGAAGCGGGTGTTGTTGGCCGCCGCCATCGCGGCATCGAAATCGGCCACGCGGCTGACTTGCAGGACCGGCGCGAAGATCTCCTCGTCGGGGACGAACGTGCCGGTCACGTCCAGCATTCCGGGGGTCACGAACGCGTCGGAGCGGCCCTCCACGCCGGTGAAGGGCAGGATCACTTTCGCGCCCCGGCCGGAAAGGTCGTCCACGCGGGCGCGGGCGGACCGGGCGGCGGCATCGGAGATGAGGGGGCCGATCCAGGGCTCCGGGCTCTCGTCCCAGGCGCCGATGGAAATGCGCCGGGCGAGCGCCGCCACGGCATCCACCAGCGCGGAGCCGAAGACGCTGTCGGGCACGATCAGCCGCCGCGCGCACGAGCAGCGCTGCCCGGTGGTGATGAAGGCGGACTGCACGACCACCGCCGCCGCTTCCTCCACATCCTCGGCGTCCCACACGACCAGCGGGTTGTTGCCGCCCAGTTCGAGAGCGAGGATGACGTCCGGACGGTCCGCGAAGACGCGGCGGAAGTGCGCGCCCGCGCCCGCCGAGCCGGTGAAGAGCAGGCCGTCGATATGCCCCGCGACCAGAGCCTCGCCGGTCTCCCGCCCGCCCTGGATGCACTGGAACACGAAGGGATGGTCGGCCAGCGCTTGCGCCCAGCACTCGGCCATGGCGGCGCCCGTCGCCGGCGTCATCTCGGAAGGCTTGAAGACCACTGTGTTGCCCGCGATCAGGGCGGGAACGATGTGGCCGTTGGGCAGGTGGCCGGGGAAGTTGAAGGGGCCGAGCACGGCCATGACGCCGTGCGGCCGGTGGCGCAGGACCGCCTCGCCGAAAGGCATGGCGCTGCGCTTCTCGCCCGCCCGCTCGGCCTGGGCGGCGATGGAAAGGCCCACCTTGCCGATCATCGAGGCGACTTCGGACTGCGTCTCCCACAAGGGCTTGCCGGTCTCGCGCGAGATGATGCGGGCGATCTCGTCCTTGCGCGCTTCCAGCGCGTCGCGGTAGCGCCCGGCCACGGCGACGCGCGTCTCGACGGGCAGCGCGCGCCATGCCGGGAAGGCGTGGCGCGCACGCAGCAGAGCGGCGGCGACGGCGTCGGCGCCTGCGCTTTCGCCTTCCCAGACGAGGTCGCCGCTGGCGGGATCGAAGGATCGCAGCATCGTCATGCCCCTCTCGTCACCGCGAAGATGCCGGTGGCGTTGCCGCTGTCGAAGGTGAGGTCGAGAGTGCCGGTCCCCGGATCGACGTCGCGGCTGATAAATTCGTAGAACGAGCCCGGCACTTCGAGCATGGTTTCGCTCCCGTCCGCGAGGCGGAAGGGGCGCGCCACCTTGTCGGCGAGGATGGCGGTCTGGCGCACGCGCCCGTTGCGCGAAATCTCGACGGAGGGCTTGAGCGGATAGCCGGCCGCCTTCAGCTCTTCGGCATGGGAGACGACGTCCGGCACCCGGGTGGTGGCGTGATTGAAGGCGTTGCCCTCGGTCGCGATCCAGGCGCCTTCCTTGCTGTGGGCGAGGAGGGCCTGGTAGTCATCGAGGGCGGGGACGGGGTGCTGCCGGTCGAACGCGCGCAGCGCGCCGCGAAGGATCGTCACGCCGTCTTCCACCGTGCAGTCGCCCTCGCGCGCGATGGCGTCCAGCGCGCGGCGCTCGGGCTCGCCAAGCGGATCGGTCGAGGAGCCGAAGATCGCCTCCGCCGCTGCCTGCGCAGCCGGGGCTAGCTGGTCGACGTGCAGTTCGGAGACGAAGAACTGCGGCACCGCCTCGGGCAGGTCCGCCTGGACAAGCGCCCGTCCCGTCATCGTCAGCGCCGGAAGTGGGTAGAGGCCGCGCACCTCGTAGCCGAGCGGGGCCAGGAAGCGCAGGAACGCCTCGTGCCCGCGCGGCAGGGCGCCGGTGGGGCCATCGATGGTGCGCAGGGCGCCATGGTCGAAGACGATCGCTCCTTCGGGCGCTTCTCCTGCAGGCCCGAACGCTCCGCCGCGCATGTCCTCCACATAGCGCGCCGCAGTGGGCACGCGCTCCAGCAGGTCGAGGAACAGCGCCGCATTGAGCGCCATGGCGACTTGCGCGCGGCTCGCCCTTCCGGTGCCTCCTGCGAACGCCCTGCCAAGTTCCGGGGCGATGGAGAGGGTGGAGAGCACTTGCAAGGCACGCTCCCTCCCGACGAGCGGCGAGAGCAGTTCGTGGATGGTTCGAAGGCTTTCCGCTGGGCTGCGAGAGGCCGAGGCCATGGCGTCCTCGTTTATGATTGTTGCGTGAGCAGGAAACATAGGAAAGCGTGACAGGGAAGTCCATCGCAGTAACGATCCGCCGCGCGCCGCCCCTGCAAGGGTGCTGGATGGCACGACAGGCTCCACAGGAGCGATCACAAGTGAGCGTGGCAAGCCAGGTCGCAACGCCATATCGGCTCCACGGAGCATCCGGCCCATTTTTTGCAGTGCAACGTGAAACCGAAACGTCATGTGGGGAATTCTGCGGTGGATACATTCATCTGCAGTTCACGGGGTGCACATGGCCTATTCGCCAAAATCGCATGACTTGCACCAGGACCGCGACGGCGCCGAAGTACGCTCGATCTTCGATGTCGTGCCGGCGGTAACGGCGCGCCCGATGCGTCTTGCGCTGGTTGGCAACTTCGCGCCGCGCAAGTGCGGGATCACCACTTTCACCACCGACATCTGCGAGAAGCTGCGCGCCCATCATCCCGAAGTCGCGGTCGAGGTCCATGCGCTCGACGATCCGCGCGCGCCGCTCGCTTATGAAGGCGTGGCCGGCACGATCGCCTGCGACGATCCGGAAGCCTACGCCGCCGCGGCCCGCCGCATCAACGAATCGGGTGTGGACGCCGTCTGGCTCCAGCACGAGTACGGCATCTTCGGCGGCGCGGACGGCGAGATGGTGCTGTCCTTCGTCGATCGGCTCGCCCCGCCGCTGGTGCTCACGCTTCATACGGTCCTGAGCGAACCTTCGGAGCGGCAGCGCGCGATCCTGCGCCATCTGGTGACGCGCGCCTCGCGCATCATGGTCATGTCGCGCCACTCGCGCGACCTGCTCGAGCACGAGTACGGCGCGCCCGCGCGCATCCTCGAGGTGATCGACCATGGCGCGCCAGACCGTCCGTTCGGCCGGCAGGACGAGTTCAAGGCCCGCCTTGGCCTCACCGGGCGCAAGGTGCTCATGACGTTTGGGCTCCTGGGTCCGGGCAAGGGGCTGGAGCATGCCATTCGGGCGCTTCCCGCCATCGTCGAGCGGCACCCCGAGGCGCTCTACCGGATCGTCGGCGCCACGCACCCCAATCTCGTCGCGCGCGACGGCGAGGCCTATCGCGACACGCTGGCGGCGTTGGCGCAGGAACTGGGCGTCGCGCGACATATCGCCTGGGACAACCGGTTTCTCGAAACCGACGAACTCCTCGACCAGCTCGAGGCCTGCGACATCTATCTCACGCCCTATCCGGGGCTTCAGCAGTCCACTTCGGGCACGCTGAGCTATGCGGTCGCACTGGGCAAGGCCGTCGTGTCGACGCCCTACGTCCACGCCCGCGAACTGCTGGGCCAGGGCGTGGGCAGCCTGATCGAGCCGCATTCCAGCGAGGCGATCGCCCGTGCGGTCAACGCGCTGCTCGACGATCCGGCCGAGATGGCGGCGATGCAGCGCCGCGCCTATGCGCGTGGCCGCGAGACGATCTGGCCGCGCTTCGCCGATGCGACTGCCCGCCTTGCCGTCGCCGCGCTGCCCGACAAGGCGGAAGCGCCGCCGCTCACCGCGACGCCGGGTCTCTCGGCCGTGCTGGCGATGAGCGACGGCACCGGGATGCTGCAGCACTCGGTCGGCGTGGTGCCCGATCGCCGCCACGGCTACTGCCTGGACGACAATGCCCGCGCACTCATGCTCATGAACCTGGCGCAGGGAATGCCCGCCGCTGAGCGGATGAAGTGGAGCCTCGTCTACGCCTCCTTCGTGCAGTCGGCCTGGAACCCCGATCTTCGCCGCTTCCGCAACTTCATGCGCTTCGACCGCAGCTGGTGCGAGGACGAGGGATCGGAGGATTCGAACGGACGGGCGGTCTGGGCACTGGGTCAGACTTACGAGTGCGCGCCCGACGAAGGCCTCGCCGCCTGGGGCCTCCATCTCTACGACGAAGTGCTGAAAGCGCTCGAACCGCTCAGCTCACCGCGCGCCATCGGCTTTGCCATGCTGGGCGCCTGTGCGGTCCTGCGCCGCGATCCGGGGCACGAGGCCTCGCGCAAGCTCGTGGAGCATGGCGGCGACTTCCTGATGCGCCTGCTCGGCGAAGGACGCCGCCCGGACTGGGCCTGGTTCGAGGCCGTCCTCGGCTACGACAATCCCCGCCTATCGCAGGCGCTGGTCGAGGCCGGGATGGCGCTCGGCCGCGAGGAATGGACCGGCGCGGGCTTGGAGACGCTGCAGTGGATCTGCGCGCAGCAGGTCTCGGCCAAGGGGCAGTTCCGCCCGATCGGCTCGGAAAGCTTCCACCGCGAGCACAGCTATCTGCCTTTCGACCAGCAGCCGCTCGAGGCACAGGCCGCGATAGAGGCGGCACTGTCCGCCTGGAACGCCACGAGCGGGGCCTTCTGGTTCGATCATGCCCTTGTCGCCTGGCGCTGGTTCTTCGGCGACAACGACCGGGGCGCCGTGCTCGCGGACATCGCGACAGGCCGCTGCCGCGACGGCGTGACGCCGCGCGGCGCCAATGCAAACTGCGGGGCCGAATCCTTACTGGCCTTCCAGTTGTCGCATTATGCGCTTATGAAGCTGGTCCACGAGCCGTCTACATCCACACCCCTGAACCGGGAAGGAGACTTGCTTGAACCGGCCCGAGAACGTCTGGTCTGAACCGCTACGCATCTTCGATACCCGCCTGCACGCCGACCCGTCGCGGGTGGTGCTGCGGCCCTTCCACCTGGGCTGGCAGGCGAAGAATGCTCCCGGCGGCCGGGCCCTGCGCCTCGTAGAGGACGTCGCCGCGCTCACCGAAGCGCGCGCGGCGCTCGAGTACGAGCGCGTGCTGCGTGATTTCAAGGAACGCCACTGGCAGACCGAACGCATCTTCGCCGACCGCTTCGCCGAAGTGGCCGAGAACATGTCGCTGGTGGCCGAGGACTATTCCGAGACGAAGCAGCGGCTGATCGGCTCGTACTTCTGCCACGAGTACACTTTCGCCGCCGCGGCGCTGATGAACCCGTCGATCGTCCCATCGCCCGACCAGTCGGGGATGCAGGACGGCTGCGTGCGTTTCATCATGTCGCTGCGCGCGGTGGGCGAAGGGCACATCAGCTCCATCGCGTTTCGCGAAGGCATCGCCGAGCCCGACGGGGAGTTCTGCCTCTGGCCGCAGGCCGCCTTCGCCACCTCGGTGGAGCTGGACGAGGAAGACCAGTTCGACGCGGACTGCAGCGTCTCGGTGCACCGCCACGTCGAATCGAGCCTGTCGAACACGGTCATCTTCCCCATCACCGAGCAGCAGCGAGGCGGGCTCGAAGACCTTCGCCTGGTCCGCTTCGACCATGGCGGCGGCGACTACGAGTGGATCGGCACCTACACCGCCTATTCGGGCAGCTCGATCCGCTCCGAGCTTCTTCGCACGCGCGACTTCCGCCAGTTCGACCTCGAGCCGATTCGCGGGGCCGCCGGGCGCAACAAGGGCATGGCGCTCTTCCCCGAGAAGATCGACGGCCGCTTCGCCATGGTGAGCCGGCAGGACGGGAAGAACCTCTTCCTCCTGTTCTCCGACAAGATCGACCAGTGGGACGACGAAGGCGTGCTGCTGATGGAGCCCAAGTTCCCCTGGGAGTTCATCCAGATCGGCAACTGCGGCAGCCCCATCCTCACCGACGAGGGCTGGCTTCTGTTCACGCACGGCGTGGGCGCCATGCGCAAGTATGCGCTGGGCTGCGCGCTGCTCGACCGCGACGATCCGAGCAAAGTGCTCGCCCGCACCACCGATCCCGTGCTCACGGCCGAGAACGCGGACCGTTCGGGCTATGTCCCCAACGTGATCTACACGTGCGGCGCGCTCAAGGTGGGAGAGCAGCTGCTGATCCCCTACGGCATCTCCGATAGCACTGTGGGTTTCGCCACCTGCAGGATCCAGTCGCTGCTGGACATGATGGAATAAGGGACGGGCGCCATGAACCTGATCGAACGGCTGGCGCTCGGCGTCCCGGTTATCCAGGCGCCGATGGCGGGAACGAGTACGTCGCTGATGGCGGCGGAAGTCTCCAACGCTGGCGCGCTCGGATCCATCGCCGTAGGCGCGACCGACGCCGCCGGCGCGCGCGAGATGATCGCGCAGGTTCGCGCCCGAACCACCCGGCCGTTCAACGTCAACCTCTTCGTCCATGCCGCGCCGGTAGCCGATCCGGAACGCGAGGCGGGATGGACGGACTGGCTGCGCTCGCTCTTCGTCGAGTTCGGGGCAGAGCCGCCGCAGGCGCTGCAGTCGCCCTACCGCAGCTTCGTCGACGACGAGGAGATGCTGGCGCTGCTGGTGGAACAGGCTCCGCCCGTGGTCAGCTTCCATTTCGGACTTCCGCCCGCCGAAGCGATCACGGCGCTGAAGGAACGCGGCGTGCTGCTGCTTGCCACGGCCACCAGCCTCGAGGAAGCGCAGCGGGCGGCCGCCGCCGGGATCGACGCCGTCGTGGCGCAGGGGATCGAGGCGGGCGGCCATCGCGGCACGTTCGATCCCGCCGCGCCCGACGATGCGCTGACCACCATGGCGCTGACCCGGCTGCTGGCGCGCGACGGCCTGCTGCCCGTGATCGCAGCGGGAGGCATCATGGACGGGGCAGGCATCGCCGCCGCGCTCGATCTTGGCGCCGTCGCCGCGCAGATGGGCACCGCTTTCGTCGGCTGTCCAGAATCCGATGCCGACGAGGCTTACCGGACGGCGCTGGCAGGCCCTGCCGCCTGGCATACTGTGCTGACGCCGCTGGTCTCGGGACGTCCGGCGCGGGCGCTCGCCAACCGGTTCACCGCGCTGGCCGCGCAGCAGGGAGACCGGCGGCCCCCGGACTATCCCATCGCCTATCACGCCGGAAAGGCGCTCAACACCGCCGCGAAGGCGCGGGGCGAGCATGGCTTCGGCGCACAATGGGCAGGACAGGGCGCGCCGCTTGCGCGAAGCCTGCCTGCGGCCGTGCTGGTCGAGACGCTGAAGGCAGAGCTAGACGCCACGCGCCGCGCAGCCTTGACTATGCGAACCATTTAGGTTATACGCCGCAGCATCGATTGCGATCCTTGGATCACGATCGAACAAGCGGCGGGCCGGGAGCGTGTAGCTGACGCTTTCCCTCTCCCGGCGCGGTCGGCGCTTCGGTCGTGGACACCGGAACAGCCACACCAGGATGCGTGGACGAAGATGAGGGTATGCCCTTAGGGAAGACGGCATGGGATGCGAGCCCTGCCCGTCACCCCCGCGCACCGCACGGGCTCGGCCATCGGGAGTTCTTCATAGCCTCTCCCGTGGCCCTCGGCAACAAAAGGCGTGAAACCGGCAGCCCTTGCGTGATGCCCGCAAGGAACCTCCAGCGCCGACCGCCTTGCCGTCCGCTGAACTTCTCCCCCCTCCGGGGTTACCCCGCACTCGCCAGCGGGCGATGAGGCGTGCCTGCGGGCCCGCCCTCTTTTTACGAGTGCGGGCCGACCTCGCTTATCCGTGTGCGCCGAACTCGTTGGCCAGCGCCGTGGTGATCCTGAGGCTGAGGCCATAGGACCGGGCGATCGGCTCGATGAAATCCTTGTGGATTCCGGCATAGCCCGTCGCGCTTGAGTCCGGATAGTCGCTCGGCGCGTCCACCGCGAAATCTCCGATCGAGGGGAAGTGGATGGGAAAGGCGCGCCGCAGCTGGGCCAGGCCATCCTCCACCCGAAGCGTGAAGAACATCTCCAGCACGTCGTCGCGGCTGATGTCGTTGGCGCGGCTGAACGAAGGCGTCATCACGGCGCGCAGGAACATATGCTGGAACAGCGCGATGCGCAGCGCCTGCAGCACACCGAGGCTGCGGCGGGTATGCTCGCGGTCCTTCAGCGGCGCCTCGTCCGGGATAAGGTCGAGCAGGCGGTGCAGTTTCAGCGCATCCACCCTGAGGCGCGAGGCAAGCCGCCGGTAGACACCGGTGCGATCGTCCTTGGTCAGGTACTCGGCCAGCTTGAGGCAGGCATCGGCGATGTTCTCCTCCCCGCCGCGATAGGGGCGGCTTGCCCAGTAGGCGGAGTTGAACAGCTCGCCATAGGCCGAGACCGTCTTGATCGAGGCCAGCGCATTCGCAGCGCGCGCCAGTCGCACGATCTGCGCCCCGCGCGCACTTTCGCGCAGCAAGGCGGCGATCTCCTCGCGGTTGCCGTCCGCCGCCGTGCCGATCCCCGCGATCACGTTCACCGGATATCCCAGCTGCTGCAGGATCGCGTTATGCGGGATCGCGCGGATCTGCCTCAGGTTCATCGTGCGGTCGGAGGCGAGGTCTGACTGGCGGCGCGACTTGCGGCTGCCGGTGTCGTTGAGCAGGCCAAGGCCGAAGGCGGTGATCGCCCGGCTGTAGGTCGAGCTTTCGAGATGCGCGTGCTGGACCGAGCGGATCGCGCGGTAGAAGTCGAGGCTGAGGTCGGTGCGCCGGTAGAACGGATCGGTCGGCGCATTGACGTCGGCCTGCCAGAGCGGGCGTTCCATCATCCGCGTGAGCGTGGCGAGCGCCAGCTCCGGCGAGCCGAACCAGAGATACCCGTCGCCGCCCTGGAAGCTCACTTCGGGTTCCAGGCGGATGCCCGCGCGCAGGAACCGGCGCCGGGCCCAGGGCGACATCTGCCAGTCGAAGCGGTCGTCGATGGACGAAGGATGGCACCCGCGCCCCATTGATTCGCCGCCGGTGTTGAAGATCAGCGCCGACACGTCGGCAAGGCCGTTGGCGGCCATGGCTTCGGCCAGGCGCCCCTGCAGGCGCTCGATGGCGAGCGCTGCCGACACCTGCCCCACGAAGCGGCCCGCGTCCGAGAAGCCGGTCTGGATGGAGACGCGGCCCCGGCGGCGCGCATAGTCGCGGTAGGCGGGCTCGGCCAGCACGGCATCGAGGAAGCGGCCGCCGTGCTCCAGCGCGGTCTCGGTCTCGAACAGGGGCGATACGTCGACCTTGTCGTCGATCCCGAACATCCGCGCGAAATAGAGCGCGGCGAGCACCGTGGTCGGCTCCTCGCATTCGGCCACCAGCATCCGGATCGGGCTGTCGGCGTCGATGTGGCCAAGGATCTGCGCCATGGCGAGGAACTGGCGCACCGCCGTCGAGTTCTCGATTGCCAGCGCCGCGAAGTTGGAGCGAAGCGGCTTCACTTCGGCCAGCAGTTCGCGCATGCGCACCAGCGCCGCCTGGCTGGCGAGGGAGAGCTTGCCGTCGGGATCGATGCGGCGGCGGATCGCATTCTGCAGCTGCGAGGCGTTGAGGCGGAAATGGACCCAGCCCATGCCAAGCCCGTCCGCCCGCATCGCGGCGGCCACGACGAGGAGGGCGCGCGCCTGTTCCTGGTCGGCATGACGCGCATCGTCTTCCAGCCGGGCGATCACGCCCTCCAGGCTGACGAGCTTGTCCGGGTGCGCGGCGGTGAGGCCGTTCGCGGCAGCCGAGAGAGCCTCGGGATCGGCGAGATCCTGGTTGAAGGCGCTCGCCACCTCGGCCGTATGCGCCTGCGCGCGCGAAAGCTGCGCGGCGACTTCGGGAGCGACCCCGTCGAGGCTTGCCGCATAGCTCGCCAGCCGCTCGGCCTTTTCCAGCAGGCGGTATCGGATCGAGGTGGACCACGAGATGTCCGTGCGCCCGTCCATGTCGTAGCCGACCCAGTGCGCGAAGCGCACGGGCATCGGGTTCAGCCCCTTCCAGCGCTTGGGCCAGCGGGCGGCGGCAAGGTCGAGCAGGCGACCGACGATCCGGTCGCGCGCCTGCTGCCCGCGCGCGATGGCGGCCATCGCGGCTTCGTGCTCGTAGTCGAGAGTGATGGTGTCGCGCGCCGGGGAGGCGGCGCAGACCGAGGCTTCGCTGAAGTCGCCGTTCGAGGCCGAGACGGTGACCGCCTCGCTCTGCGCGGCGGTGAGCAGGAAGGTCGGGTGCGCGGTGAAGACCACATGCGCTGCAGGGCGCTGCCAGCGCGAGGCGAAGGCACCGAAGTCGTCGTCCGCCACGGTCGCCCGGGCAGCGGCGTCGATCAGCGCGTCGTTATCCGCCAGCGGCACGGCGCCGAGGATGCGGTCGAGCCGGGCGGCACGGGCGCGCAGCCCTTCGCACTCCATCTCGGCGACGAGGGCCTCGATGTCGTCGAGCCCCATCGTGCCGTTCTCCAGCGCCCGCGACAGTTCCAGTCCGAGCTGGAAGACGGGGTTGAACAGCGGTGTCTCGGCGGTGAGCTTGTGCAGCTCGCGCAGCCTTGCTTCGAGCGCGTCCACCGATCCGAGCGCGGCCTCTCCCCCCGCGCCCATCAGCGGGCGAGGCCCGATGCGAGCCGCGCCGCCGCCTCGATCGCAGCGACATCGGGCTTGCCCTTAGGTACCATCCAGCTCCCGCCGACGCACAGCACGGCATCGAGGGCCAGCCACTCCGGAGCGTTCCCGGGCGTAACGCCGCCGGTTGGGCAGAACTTGGCCCTCGAAAGCGGGGCCGAGATCGCCTTCAGCGCGGGCGGCCCACCGGCGGCCATGGCAGGGAAGAACTTCAGCCGGTCGAACCCGCATTCCAGCGCGAACATGACGTCGCTGGCATTGGCGGTGCCGGGCAGGAAGGGCACCTGCGCCTTGTAGGCGGCCTCGGCCAGCATCGGGGTGAGGCCGGGCGAGACGATGAACTCGGCGCCCGCATCGATCGAGCGCTTGAGGTCGTCGGGCGAGAGCACCGTGCCCGCGCCCACTACGGCGCCGGGAACCTGCTTCATCACCTTGATCGCCTCGATCGCGCATTCCGTGCGCAGCGTCACCTCGAGCGCGGGAAGGCCGCCCGCGACGAGAGCCTCCGCGATGGGGAGCGCATGCTCGATATCCTCGATCACCAGCACCGGGATGACCGGCGCCAGCAACATGACCTTTTCCACTCCGGCGGAGAGGGGGGCTTCAGAGATGGTGCTCAATTCAGGTGCTCCCTTGCGAATGCCGCCGCGGCTCCGAACAGGCCGGGCTGCGGATGGATTATGAGTTTGACGGGCATGGCGGCCATCAGGTTGGCGAAACGGCCCTTGGCGCGGAACCGCTCGGCAAAGCCAGAGGACTTGATCGTCTCGCGGATGCGGTAGCCGAGCCCTCCGGCGATCACGACGCCGCTCGCGCCGTGCGCCAGTGCATAGTCGCCCGCCGCCGCGCCGAGCGCGAGGCAGAACCGGTCGACCGCGGCAACGGCGAGGCTGTCCTCCCCGGCCGCGGCTGCCGTCCAGATCTCGACGTCGCTCATTTCGTGGATGGCCTTGTGCTCCATCGCCGCGAGCGTCGCGTAGATGTCGACGATGCCCGGGCCCGAGACCACGCGCTCCACCGAGACGCGGTTGTGGCGGCGGCGCAGGCGGGCGAGGATGGCATCCTCGATGAGGTCGAGCGGAGCATAGTCTATATGGCCGCCCTCCGTCGCCTGCACGTGGTAGCCGCGCGCCGGATCGCGCCAAAGATGCGCCACGCCAAGGCCGGTGCCCGGGCCCAGGACGCTGAGCGTTCCCGAGGCGGGCAGCGGCTCTTCCGGGCCGGTGAGATGGAGGAAGTCGCTCTCGTCCGCGCGCGCCACGGCATGGGCGACCGCGGCGAAGTCGTTGACGATGGTCTGGCGGCTTGGGCCCAGCATCTCCTGAATGCGGGCAGGGCGCAGGATCCAGGGGTTGTTGGTGAACTTGATCACCTCGCCGCCCACCGGCCCCGCCACCGCGAAGGACACCGCATCGGGCAGGATGCCGCCGTTCATGTCGCGAAAGGCCTGCCATGCCAGCTGGAAGCTGCCGTGGTCCCGGGTGTGGAGCGTCGCGGGTTCGCCCAGCACGATCGTGCCATCCGCGCCGATCGTGGCAATGGCAAAGCGCGCGTGAGTGCCGCCGATGTCGACGGCGACGATGTCGGTGGCCATCAGGCGCTCCTTCGCAGAGTTGGGGTGGCGGGCAGGGGCGGGCAGACCTGCGCGCAGAAGGCTGCGATCACAGGCCCGCGACCTCCAGCATCGAGGATCCGCCCTGCTCGGCGCCGCCGGCGTTCAGGCGGAACATCGCGAAAAGCTCGCGGCCCATGCCCTGCGCGGGCGCAGGGGTGGGGGCAGGTTCGCGCCCCGACAGGTCGGCGGTGGTGGAAAGGGTGCCGTCCTCGGCCGAGAGGCGGACCACGTCGCCATCGCGAAGGTAGGCGAGCGGCCCTCCGCCCAGGGCCTCGGGAGTGACGTGGATCGCCGCCGGGACCTTGCCCGAAGCGCCCGACATGCGTCCATCGGTGACCAGCGCCACCTTGTAGCCGCGATCCTGCAGCACGCCGAGCGGCGGGGTCAGCTTGTGAAGCTCCGGCATGCCGTTGGCCCGCGGGCCCTGGAAGCGCACTACGACCACGACGTCGCGGTCCAGCTCGCCCGCCTTGAAGGCCTGCGCCACGCCTTCCTGCGTATCGAACACGCGGCAGGGCGCCTCGATGGTCCAGCGCTCCTGGTCGACGGCGCTGGTCTTGAAAGTGCCTCGCCCGAGATTGCCCTGGACGAGCCGCATGCCGCCATCGGGAAGGAAGGGCTTGGAGACGGGGCGCAGCATCGCATCGTCGCCGCTGGTGGCCGGGACCGGGGTCCAGGCGAGAACATCGTCCACCAGCACGGGTTCGTCGGCATAGGCCGACATGCCGCCTTCCGCGATCGTCAGGATGTCGCCATGGGCAAGGCCCGCGCCGAGCAGTTCGCGTACCACCCATGCCATGCCGCCGGCCGCGTGGAAGTGGTTCACGTCGCCTGATCCGTTGGGATAGACGCGGGTGATCAGCGGGACCACGGACGAGAGTTCGTCGAAATCCTCCCAATCGATGATGATGCCGCCCGCGCGCGCCATGGCGGGCAGGTGGATGGCATGGTTGGTCGATCCTCCCGTCGCCAGCAGGCCGGCGATGGCGTTGACGATCGCCTTCTCGTTCACGACCTGCGCCATGGGGCGATAGTCCTCGCCCTTGCGCGTGATCGCCGCGAGCCGCTGGGTCGCGGCGCGGGTCAGGGCCTGGCGCAGCGGGGTGTTCGGGGTGACGAAGGCGGCGTTGGGCACGTGCAGGCCCATCATCTCCATCATCATCTGGTTGGAATTGGCCGTGCCGTAGAAGGTGCAGGTGCCGGGCGCGTGATAGCTCGCGCTTTCGCTCGCCAGCAGTTCCTCGCGGCCGACCTTGCCCTCGGCATAGAGCTGGCGGACCTTCTGCTTCTCCTTGTTGGAGATGCCGGTCGGCATGGGTCCGGCCGGCACGAACACGGCCGGAAGGTGCCCGAAGCGCATGGCGCCCATGAACAGCCCGGGCACGATCTTGTCGCAGATGCCGAGCATGGCCATGCCGTCGAACATCGCGTGGCTGAGCGCGACCGCGGTGGAAAGCGCGATCACGTCGCGGCTGAAGAGCGAGAGCTCCATGCCGTCGAAGCCCTGCGTCACACCGTCGCACATCGCCGGCACGCCGCCCGCGACTTGCGCCGTCGCGCCCACTTCACGGGCGAAGAGCTTCATCTGCTCGGGGTAGCGGCCATAGGGCTGGTGGGCGCTGAGCATGTCGTTGTAGGCCGTGACGATGCCCAGGTTGATGGCCCGGCCAGAGGCGATCGCGGGCTTGTCCTCGCCCGAGGCCGCGAAACCGTGGGCAAGGTTGGAGCAGGACAGGAAGCTGCGGTCGGAATGGCGGTCCGCCTCGCGCGCGACCATGTCGAGGTAGCGCTGGCGGCTGGGGCGGGAACGCTCGACGACACGCTGCGTCACGCGCTCGACCACGGGGTTGAGGTTGGTCATGGTTGTAACTCCTGGTCTGTTCTCGTGGCCGCCCGCAAGTCGCCGCCGCGGTCATTGCCCGCAGTATGCGGGGCTCGCGGCGGAAATCCGGAGCGGCCGTTCCCGGGCCAAGGCCCGCGGCAGCCTCACTCGTGCCAAGTGACGCCGTCGCGCTCGGCAAGCGCGATGGCGGCCGATGGCCCCCAGCTTCCGGAGGTGTAAGTCTTCGGCTCCTGCTGCTGTTCCTCCCAGCCAGCACGGATCGCATCGATCCAGTCCCACTGCGCTTCCACTTCGTCGCGCCGGACGAACAGCGTCTGGTCTCCCTCGACGAGATCGAGGAGCAGGCGCTCGTAGGCGATGCGCCGCTGCGGACCGGCAAAGGCGTCCGGCATGGTGATCGCCAGAGGCACCGAGCGCAGGCCCACGCCGTTGCGGTCGAGCCCGGGCACCTTGGCCATCAGCGAAAGCGTGATGTTCTCTTCCGGCTGGATGCCGATGACGAGCCGGTTCGGCACCGTCTTCGCGCCCCGGCCCTGGAAGATCGAATGCGGGACATTACGGAACTGGACGACGATCTCGGTCGTCCGCTTGGGCAGGCGCTTGCCGGTGCGCAGGTAGAAGGGCACGCCCTGCCAGCGCCAGTTGTCGATGTGGGCTTTGATGGCGACGAAGGTCTCGGTGTCGGAGTCCTTGCCAAGCTCCTCGTCGTAGCCCGGCACGGCCTGGCCGCCGATCGCGCCGGCGCGGTACTGGCCGGTGACGGTCTGCGCGGGGGAGACCTTGCGCAGCGAGCGCAGGACCTTGACCTTCTCGTCGCGCACGTTGGTGGCATCGTAGGAGACCGGCGGCTCCATTGCCACGAGCGCAAGCAGCTGGAGCATGTGGTTCTGCACCATGTCCCGCAGCGCGCCCGAATCGTCGTAGTAGGCGACGCGCGATTCGAGGCCGACCGTCTCGGCCACGGTGATCTGCACATGATCGATATGCGCCGCGTTCCACAGCGGCTCGAACATGAGGTTGGCGAAGCGCAGCGCCAGCAGGTTCTGGACCGTTTCCTTGCCGAGGTAATGGTCGATCCGGTAGATCCGGTCTTCCGGGAAGGCGTGGGCCACGGCGTCGTTGATGACCTTGCTCGAGGCGAGGTCGATGCCGAGCGGCTTTTCCAGGCCGATGCGCACGTTGGGGCCCGCAAGGCCGCTTTTCTCGAGGCCGTGGATAGTCGCCTCGAACAGGCTGGGCGCGGTCGAGAGGAAGATCGAGAGGCCTTCCTGCGGCGTGCCGACCTTGGCCGCGAGCGCCTGGAAGCTGTCGATGTCGTTGGCGTCGAGCGGCTGGTAGCTCAGCCGGTTGAGGAACTGGGCCATGCTGCCGCGCCGAGGGGCGGGCAGGAACTGCTCCAACGCCTCGCGCGCGAAATTGCGAAAGCCCTGGTCGTCCATGTCCGAACGGGCGGTGCCGATGATCTGGATGCGCGGATCGAGCAGGCCTTCCGCGTCGAGCGCGCAAAGCGAGGGGATCAGCATTCTGCGAGAGAGATCGCCTGTGGCGCCGAAGAGGAGCAGGCGATCGGAAGTGAATTGAGTCACGGATACCTTTCCACCGGACGGCGGCGCTCCTCCTCGCCGACGTGATGTACCATGTTCTGGCGGCTCCGGACGGATGATCCACCCGGGGCCACGCGGCCTGCGCCCGTTCATCGACGCATCGCCACGCAGGTGCAGCATAGCAAGGGCTTTCCGGGGGCGCTAGGCGGCAATCGGGCCGCGGGCATGTTTTCCAAAGCCGGCGACCTGTCCGCGGCCATGGAAATGTCATTTTCACGGCCTCTGAATACGAATGTTGCAACAAGACTGTAGTCAAAGCATGTCACGCGCGCTGGATCGCGGCGTCGATCCGCTGCATGGAGCCGCGGCGATGGGAGAAGACCAGGCATGAGCATCGAGGGCGTCCACCTCCTCGAACATCTCCAGACCCCGGCCATGATGGTGTCGCGCGGGCAGGTCCGGTTCGCCAACTCGGCGGCGAAGGCGCTGCTGGGCGCGCACGTCGTCGGGCAGGACGTGCGCATCGCCATCCGCGATCCGCGCGCCGTCGCCGCGATCCTGAGCGAGAATGGCGGCTCCGCGCGGGTGAAGGGCCTGTCGACCGGGGGGTCGATGTGGGAAGTAGACTGCAAGGTCGCCGGGCCGAACGAGCGGATCGTCAGCCTCTACGACCTGTCCGAGCGGGTGAGCGTCGCAAAGTCGCACGCGGACTTCGTCGCCAATGCCAGCCACGAACTTCGAACGCCCCTCGCCAATGTCATCGGGTATTGCGAGACGCTGATGAACCCCAAGGCCGGAGGCGACGAGGCGCTGCGGACGCGTTTCCTGGGCACGATCCGCCACGAGGCGCAGCGCATGCAGGCGCTCATCTCTGACCTCATGTCGCTCTCGCGCATCGAAGCCGTGAAGCACGAGGCTCCGTCCGAGAGTATCGACATGGTTGCTCTCGCCCACGAGGTCGCCGGCGAGTTCCGGGGCGGGACCCCGGTGTCCGTCCGCGCGAACTGCGGCGAGGCGGTCGTGGCCGGTGATCGCGGACAGCTCTCGCAGGTCCTGCGCAACCTCATCGACAACTCCCGCAAGTACGCGAAGGCCGACGGCCCGGTGGAGGTCTCGGTCGAAGCGGCGCGCACCGGATGGGTCCTCGTCACCGTGCGGGACGAGGGGGACGGCATCCCGCCCGAACACCTCCCGCGCGTAACCGAGCGCTTCTACCGCGCCGACACCAGTCGCAGCCGGGCGGCGGGCGGCACTGGCCTCGGGCTGTCGATCGTCAAGCACATCGTCGAACGGCACCGCGGCCGCTTCGACATCGACAGCCGCCAGGGTGTCGGCACGACGGCTTCGCTGATGCTGCCCCTGCGCGAGGAGAGCTGAGCAGGCCGATCCGGGATGAGTGTCATCGAAATGTAATCTGGCAGTCATATCGGCGTCACCGAAACGACGCGAATCCTCCCTCGCGCACGTGTAGGAATCGGCATCGATGCGTAGACACCACTCCTCGGCTCTGGCGCTCGCCGCCGCGCTTTGCTGGACCGCTCCGGCGGTGGCGCAGTCCGAGGCGGCGAGAGCCTCGGTGACGCAGGACGATCTGGCCGCGATGCGCGCGCAGATGGAAGCCATGGCCAAGCGCATCTCCTCGCTCGAGGCGCAGCTCGCCCAGGCGCAAGAAGGAGGGGCGCAAGAAGGACAGGCGCAAGAAGGACAGGCTGGCGGGCAGCCGGCAAGCCCGCAACTGGCCGCCACGCAGCCCTCGCAGTCATCCCAGGCGGCGCCGGGCTCGGGGTCTGGCCAGAGGCCTGCTGCAG
Source organism: Novosphingobium silvae (assembly GCF_009856825.1). Lineage (GTDB taxonomy): Bacteria > Pseudomonadota > Alphaproteobacteria > Sphingomonadales > Sphingomonadaceae > Novosphingobium > Novosphingobium silvae. Next base: position 219,508 of record NZ_WVTD01000004.1, read on the forward strand.
GGCCCACGGTGGCAGCGGCGCCTCCGCCTTCCGCTGGCGCAAGCGGCGCATCGGTCGGCGCGAAAGTCGCCAAGGCGGCCAGCGCGATCAAGATCCGCGGCTACACGCAGCTGCGCGTCAACGAAATCGTCTCGGGCGACAAGACCGCGCCGGACGGGCAGTCCCGCCTGCGCTCGGTGCAGGATGGCAGCATCGGCTCGGACACCAACTTCTTCATTCGCCGCGCGCGCATCGTCCTGCAGGGCGACCTCGGCCACGGCGTGTCGTTCTACCTGCAGCCGGACTTCGCCAGCGCGGTAAACAGCCAGTCCGCCGGTGAGCGGCGCGACAACTTCGTCCAGCTGCGCGACGCCTACGTCGATGTCGCGCTCGACAAGGCGGAGCGGTTCAAGCTGCGCTTCGGGCAGTCCAAGGTGCCGTTCGGGTGGGAGAACCTGCAGTCCTCGTCGAACCGCGTGCCGCTGGACCGTACGGACGCGATCAACAGCGCCGTGCCCAGCGAGCGCGATCTCGGCATCATCGCCTACTACACGCCTGCCCGGGTCCAGGAGATCTGGGACGAGCTGGAAGAGAAGGACCAGAAGCTCTTCGGCAACTATGGCGCCTTCGCGTTCGGTGTCTTCAACGGGCAGGGCGTCAACCGGCAGGAGCGCAACGACAGCCTGATGGCCGTTGTCATGGGCACCTGGCCGATGCGGCTCGACGGGATCGGCCTTGACGGGCAGGTGCTCGAGATCGGCGGCTCCCTGCTCTACAACAAGGTCCGTCCCGAGATCCGCAGCGGCGGCGTCAGCGACGGGAACTTCAAGGAAAAGCGCGCCGTCGTCCACGCGATTCTCTATCCCCAGCCCTTCGGTATCCAGACCGAATGGACGTTCGGACGGGCTCCCGTCTACGACACCGCCATCGAGGCGATCGAGATCGACGATGCCACCGGCGGCTACGTGATGGCCATGTACCGCGTGCCGGACTTCGGCGCCGGCCGCGTCATTCCCTATGTCCGCTGGGAACGCTACAAGGGGGGCTGGAAAGGTGCGCTCAACGTGCCTCGCCTCGACACGAACGACATCGAACTCGGCGTCGAGTGGACGCCGGTCAAGCCTCTCGAGTTCACGTTCGCCTATGCCCGCATGAAGCGCGCCGAGGCCGACGAGCGCCGCGCCGGTATTGCCGAAGGCGATGTGCTGCGCGCACAGCTCCAGTGGAATTACTGAGGATTTCCGCAAGCTTTCCGGCGACACGGGCGCGTCCGTCACGTATCTGACGCAAAAGTGTCACCGAAGGCCAATAGGGGCAACCCTAGATAACGCCCAAAGGGGTTTTTCATGCGTTCGACCAAGACCATCATCTTCGCCGCTGCATCCGTCCTCGCGCTTGGTGCCTGCGGAGGGCCCGGCGGCGGCTCCGGTTCCGGTGCGCGCGACTTCGTTCGCGGTGTGGGCTCTTCCACCGTCTATCCATTCGCCACGGCGGTTTCCGAGGCCTATGCCAAGGCGAGCGGCGCGAAGTCGCCGGTGATCGAGGCGACCGGAACCGGCGCGGGCATGAAGCTGTTTTGCGCCGGTGTCGGCGCGCAGCACCCCGACATCGAGAACGCTTCGCGCCGGATGAAGAAGTCCGAGTACGACGAATGCCAGAAGAACGGCGTGAAGGAGATCGTCGAGATCCAGGTCGGCATCGACGGCATCGCCTTCGCCGAAGCCAGGAACGGGCCGGGCTTCGGCCTGACGCCGCTCGACGTCTACAAGGCGCTGGCGGCCAATCCCTTCGGCAAGCCCAACACCGCCAAGACCTGGAAGGACGTCAATCCTTCCCTCCCGGCAGAGCCGATCCTGGTCTACGGGCCGCCTTCCACCTCGGGTACGCGCGACGCGCTCAAGGAACTGATCCTGGAGGCCGGCTGCAAGACCGACGCCGCGACCGCCGCGCTCAAGGACAGCGACAAGGACAAGTACGAGGCCACCTGCCACAACATCCGCGAGGATGGTCCCTATGTCGATGCGGGCGAGAACGACAACCTGATCGTCCAGAAGATCTCGCAGAACCCCAAGGCGATCGGCATCTTCGGCTTCTCGTTCCTGGAAGAGAACCCCGACAGCCTGAAGGGCATCACCATGTCGGGCATCCAGCCCACGTACCAGACCATTTCGGACTACACCTATCCCGGCGCGCGTCCGCTCTACATCTACGTCAAGAAGCAGCACCTCGCTCCGATCAAGAGCCTGCAGGGCTATGTCGCGGAGTGGGCGAAGTCGTGGGGCGCCGACGGCCTGCTGCAGAAGAAGGGCATGGTCATCGCGCCAGAGGACGTGCGCGCGAAGAACGCGGACATCGTCGCCAAGATGACCCCTCTCGATCCGGCCGGCCTGAAGTAAGCTCATTTCGGTGCTTCGCCGCAGTGGCCCGGCTGGTATAGGGCGTTCCCGCAATGGCGGGGGCGACGAGCGCCAGGGGCCCGGCGGCGCTGCATCAAACGCAAGGAAAGGGCCGATGGGCCAGTCATGATACTCACCGGAGTTCTCCTGGCCGTACTGGGCCTGGGCCTCGTCGGCTGGTTCGCGGCCCGCGCCCGGGCCCGGCTGCTGTACAAGGGCCGTGGGTCGATGCATTCGATGCCCACGTACCACGGCTGGCACATGGCGCTGTGGATCCTCGTGCCCGCGCTTCTCGCTTGGGGCGTGTGGCAGGCGATCATGCCCGGGCTGGTGAACGGGGCGGTCTTCGCCGATCCCGCCGCGGCCACTCTTCCGACCGACCCGATGACGCTGGGCGCGGTCATGTCCGAGGCCTACAACCTCGCCGCCGATCCCTCGGCCGCCGCCTTCAACCCCGAGGCGCAGGCGATGGTGGAGCCGATCCGCGCTGCGCAGACGCGCTTCGGCCTGATCGGCGCCGCGCTGGTCCTCGTCGTCGCCATCGCCGGCGGCGGCTACGGCTTCACCCGCATCCGCCCCGATTTCCGCGCCCGCACGCAAGTGGAGCGCGCGGTCCTGGCCGTGCTGCTGATCGCCTCGCTGATGGCGATCCTCACGACATTCGGCATCGTCGCCTCGCTCCTGTTCGAGGCCGGGCTGTTCTTCAAGGACGTCTCTCCCATCGCGTTCCTCACCGGCACCCACTGGTCGCCGGCGAGCACGTCCGGCACCGACATCTCGGACAACTTCGGCGCGGTGCCGCTGTTCTGGGGCACGATCTACATCGGCGCGATCATCGCCATGATCGTCGCGATCCCGCTCGGCCTTATGAGCGCGATCTACCTGACGCAGTACGCCGCGCCCGCCGCCCGCAAGTGGCTGAAGCCCATGCTCGAGATCCTCGCGGGCATCCCGACCGTCGTTTACGGCTACTTCGCCGCGCTGACGGTGGCGCCGCTGATCCGCGATTTCGCCGCCGGCATCGGCATGGAAAACCCCTCGACCGAAAGCGCGCTGGCCGCGGGCCTTGTCATGGGCGTGATGATCATCCCGTTCGTCTCCTCCATGGCGGACGATGCGCTTGCCGCGGTGCCGCGCGCGATGAGCGACGGATCGCTCGCGCTCGGATCGACCCGTTCGGAAACGATCAAGAAGGTGCTGCTTCCGGCCGCGCTGCCCGGCATCGTCGCGGGCGTGATGCTGGCGATCAGCCGCGCCATCGGCGAGACGATGATCGTCGTCATGGCCGCAGGCGCTGCCGCGCGCCTCTCGGCCAATCCGTTCGACACGATGACCACGGTCACCTACCAGATCGTCCAGATGCTGACCGGCGACCAGGAGTTCAACAGCCCCAAGACGCTGTCGGCCTTCGCGTTGGGACTGGTGCTCTTCGTCGTCACTCTCATCCTCAACATCGTCGCCCTGCGCGTCGTGAAGCGGTTCCGCGAAGCCTATGAGTAAGTCCGACTGGAATTCGCCCGAGGCGGTGAAGCGCCTCGCGAAGCGGCACGCGGCCGAGCGGCGGTTCAAGGCGATCGGCCTTGGCGCTATCGTGCTGAGCCTCGCTTTCCTGGCCCTGCTGCTGTTCATCATGCTGCGCAACGGGCTGGGCGGGCTCGACTGGACCTTCCTGTCCGGCTCTGATTCGACGGACGCCAGCGTGGCGGGCGTGTGGGGCGCGGCCAAGGGCTCGCTGCTGACTATGCTCGTAACGCTCCTCATCAGCTTTCCGATGGGCGTGCTGGCCGCCATCTACCTCGAGGAGTTCGCGCCGCGGAAGCGCTGGATCGAGTGGGTGGAAGTATCGATCAACAACCTCGCTGCCGTGCCTTCGATCATCTTCGGTCTGCTGGGCCTCGCGGTCTTCATCAACACGCTGAACATGCCGCGCTCCTCCCCGCTGGTGGGCGGCCTCACGCTGGCGCTGATGACGATGCCGGTGATCGTGATCTCGGGCCGCAACGCCATCAAGGCTGTGCCGCCCTCGATCCGCGAGGCGGCCTACGGCATCGGGGCAAGCAAGGTGCAGACCACGTTCCACCACGTCCTGCCGCTCGCGCTGCCGGGCATCCTCACCGGCACCATCATCGGCATGGCCCGTGCGCTGGGTGAAACCGCGCCGCTCCTGATGATCGGCATGCGCGCCTTCATCGCCACCCCGCCCGACAGCCTGACCGCACCGTCGAGCGTGCTGCCGATGCAGATCTTCCTGTGGTCCGACGAGATCGACAAGGCTTTCGTTCAGAACACTTCCGCCGCCATCATCGTGCTGCTGGTCTTCCTGCTCGCCATGAATGGTATTGCGATCTACCTTCGCAACAAATTCGAAGTCCGCTGGTAGGGACATGACAGAAACCAAGCTCACAGCCCGCAACGTCGACGTCTTCTACGGACAGAAGAAGGCGATCAACGACGTCTCGATCGATATCGACAACGGACTCGTCACCGCTTTCATCGGCCCTTCGGGCTGCGGAAAGTCGACGTTCCTGCGCACGCTCAACCGGATGAACGACACGATCGCGGGGGCCCGCGTCGACGGGCAGATCCTGCTCGACGGGGAGGACATCTACGCCGCTTCCATGGATGCGGTTGCCCTGCGCGCGCGGGTCGGCATGGTGTTCCAGAAGCCGAACCCGTTCCCCAAGTCGATCTACGAGAACATCGCCTATGGGCCCCGCATCCACGGGCTCGCCGCTTCCAAGGCGGACATGGACCGGATCGTCGAGAGCGCGCTGACCAAGGCGGGCCTCTGGGAAGAGGTCAAGGATCGTCTCACCGATGCCGGCACCGCGCTTTCGGGCGGCCAGCAGCAGCGCCTGTGCATCGCGCGCGCCATCGCCGTCAGCCCCGAGGTCATCCTCATGGACGAGCCGTGCTCGGCGCTGGACCCGATCGCCACCGCGCGCATCGAGGAGCTTATCGACGAGCTGAAGGAAAGCTTCGCGATCGTCATCGTCACGCACTCGATGCAGCAGGCGGCCCGCGTTTCGCAGCGCACGGCGTTCTTCCACCTCGGCAGCCTGGTGGAATATGGCGAGACCGACCAGATCTTCACCAATCCGCGCGAGACGCGCACCAAGGACTACATCACCGGCCGCTACGGCTGAGCCGGGACGTCGCTTTATTTCGCATTTTCCGAGCCGCCAGGCGATGCGCCTGCCTTGAAAATGCTCTGACAGGGAAAACGCCATGGTCGATCATACCGTCAAGGCCTTCGACAGCGAGATCGGACAGCTTCGCGGCCTTGTCGCCGAGATGGGCGGGCTGGCCGAAGTCGCCATCCGCGATGCCATCACCGCGCTCGTCCACCACGACGAGGAACTGGCCGCGCAGGTCGTCGCGGCCGATGCCCGCCTCGACGCGCTGGAGGCAGAGGTGGACCGGCTCGCCGTGCGCACCATCGCCTTGCGCGCGCCGATGGCGGACGATCTTCGCGATGTGATCGCCGCGCTCAAGATCTCGGGCGTGATCGAGCGCATCGGCGACTATGCCAAGAACATCGCCAAGCGGGTAAACGCGCTGGAAGGCCGCACCAAGATCGATCCGGTGACGCTCGTGCCCACCATGGCCGAGATCGCCGAGAGCATGGTGCGCGACGTCCTCAACGCCTACGGCTCGCGCGATGCGACGCTGGCAGTGGAAGTCATCCGCCGCGACGAGAAGCTGGACCAGTTCTACAACACGCTGTTCCGCTCGCTGCTGACCCACATGATGGAAAATCCGGCGACGATCACCAGCGCCGCCCAGCTGCTTTTCATCGCCCGCAACCTCGAGCGCATCGGCGACCATGCGACAAACGTCGCCGAAATGGTCTACTACGCCGCGACGGGCGAGTATTGTACCGAGCGCGATTCCCACACGGACGACATCTCGGGGCCGATCGCATGATGGCCTCGGTCCTGGTCGTCGAAGACGACGCGGCGCTGTGCGAGCTGCTCACCTGGAACCTTTCCGCCGAAGGCTATGACGTGCGCTCCACCGCCGATGGCGAGGAAGCGCTGGTCATGGTGCGCGAACAGATGCCCGATGCCATCGTGCTCGACTGGATGATCGAGCAGGTGCCCGGGATCGAAGTCTGCCGCCAGCTGCGCAAGGACAAGGAAACCGCCTCGATCCCGATCATCATGGTGACGGCGCGCGGCGAGGAGGAGGACATGATCCGCGGCCTCAAGACCGGCGCCGACGACTATGTGACCAAGCCTTTCTCCCCGCGCGAGCTGATGGCCCGCATCGAGGCGCTGCTTCGCCGCTCGCGCCCTTCGCTCGCCGGCAACGTGCTGCAGTGGGGCGATATCGAGCTCGACGCGACCAGCCACCGGGTGCGCCGTTCGGGCGAGGCGCTGCACCTCGGGCCCACCGAGTTCCGCCTCCTGCGCTACTTCATGGAGCGGCCTAACCGGGTCGTCTCGCGCCAGCAGATCCTGGACGGCGTCTGGGGCATGGACTCCGACATCGACGAGCGCACGGTCGACGTGCACATCCGGCGCCTGCGCAAGGCGATCAACCGCGATGGTGACACCGATCCCATCCGCACGGTCCGCGCGGCGGGCTATGCGATGGATGTCGCGTAACCGCCAGGGGCACGCTTCAACACCCGTCGGGGTGACGGTTGCGCGCCCCCCCGCCCTTCGTTCGCAGGCTCCGGTGCAGCAATTCACTCCGGTGATGCGGCCTGGGCTTCCGGCGGAGCGCGTCCTCGCATATGCGGAGGGCTTGGCCGGAAAGGTGTTTCCGGCATTCTGCGAGGGATCGAGCAGTGAGGGACGTTTGAGCGCGAAGGTGCGGAAGGACGGCAGCGGTGCCGAGGCCGAGCGGCGTGGTGGGTCGCCCCAGTCGGTCACACGCGTGATCCGTCTTCTCGAAGCCTTGTGCGCCAGCAGCGACCCCGTTTCGCTGGCCGACCTTAGTCGCCGTCTTGCGACGCCAAAGAGCAGCTTGGCCGCGCTTTTGCGTGGGTTGGCCGATGAGCATATCGTGACCGCCGCCGAGGGCGCATGGCGTCTGGGGCCGGGCGCTTTCGGCCTTGGCAGTGCGTTGAGCGAGGCGCGGCGTCGCCTGCACAGTTCAGACCTCGTGCGCGAAGGGATGCGGCGCCTGGCCGAACGCAGCGGCGAGACGGTGCTGCTGGCGATCGGCGATCCCGAGGGCGACTGGGTGACATATGTCGACCTTGTCGAGAGCCGCAACGTCGTGCGGTATTCGGTCTCGATCGGTGACCGGCGGCCCTTCTACGCGACAGCCGGCGGACGGGCGCTTCTTTCCGCTCATCCGCCCGCCGAGGTGAAGGCTTACCTCCGGCGGATCGCACCGCAGCCGCTGGTCGCCACGACCGAGGTCGATACCGCTGCTCTGGTCGCCGCGATCGAGCAGGCGCGGCTGGAAGGCTATGCGCAGACCGTGGATCAGGCGGCGGAGGGGGTAACCGGGACGGCGGCGATCGTGCGCGACGCACCGGGGCGGGTCGTTGGCGCGCTCGTTATTGCGGCGCCCAGCGCCCGTGCGCAGGACCGGTTGGGGGAGTTGGCGAGCCTCGTTCTGGAGGAAGCCGAGGTGATCTCGCGATGCCTGGGTTTCCGCTGAGGCTTCAGGCCGCAGTGCGCAAGGAACTGGCCGTGCCGCTCAGCGCGCTGGCGATCGCGGCGAGGAACTGGTCGGTGGCGCGCTCCCACGAATAGAGGCTGCCGAGCGCGGCGGCATCGGTGCGCTCTGCCAGCAGTGCGGCTTCGACTGCACGGCCAAGCGATGCGTCCACGGCACCAGCCGGCCACCCGACGCGGTGATCGACCCCGCGTCCATCGATGCCGAGGATGTCGACCGGGCCCGTTACCGGATAGGCCGCGACGGGCGTGCCGCAGGCCAGCGCCTCGATGACGACAAGGCCGAAAGTGTCGGTGAGGCTGGGGAAGACGAAGCAGTCCGCCGCGCGGTAGGCGCTCGCAAGGGCTTCTCCGGCAAGCGCGCCGAGGAACAGGACATCGGGATAGCGGCGGCGCAGCGTTTCGAGCGCGGGACCATCGCCGACCACGACCTTGCTGCCCGGCACGTCGAGGCCGAGGAAGGCGTCGAGGTTCTTTTCGGGCGCGACACGGCCCACGTTCAGGAGGACCGGGCCGGGAAGGGATGCCATCTGCGGGTGGCGGGGACCGTCCGGCCGGAACAGCGCATGGTCGATGCCCCGGCTCCAGGCCCGCGTGGGCCCGATGCCGCGCTCTTCAAGCTCGGTGGCGAGACTGCGGGTGGACACCATCACCGCGCAGCTCTGCGCGTGGAAACGCTGGAGTATCGGCCAGAAGTATTCGGCCGAAAGGCCTGTGCGCACGGCCGCATACTCAGGGAAGCGGGTGTGGAACGCGGAGGTGAAAGGCACTGCGCGCGACAGGCACCAGCCCCGGGCGGCCCACCCGATCGGACCTTCGGTGGCGATGTGCACGATGTCGGGCGCCGCCTCGTCGAGCATGCGGCGAAGGCCGAAGCGCGGGGCCATGGCTAGGCGGATGGAGGCATAGCCCGGCATGGGGACGGTAAGGAAGCGGTCGGGAGTGATCGTCTCCACCTCGTGCCCGCGACGGCCCAGTTCCTCGACCGTCGAGGTCAGCGAGCGGACCACGCCGTTGACCTGCGGCAACCAGGCGTCGGTTGCCAGGGCAAGCTTCACGCCAGGGCCTCCAACGCGCCCGCGCCGATCGATGCGGGCTCCTCGTCGGCGGCCTTCACCGCGTGGCCGCCGGTTTCCGCGATCCAGTCGATGATGGCCATGTGCCCGGTCAGGTCCTCGGCCAGTGCGGTGCAGCTCTCCACCCAGTCGCCATCGTTGTAGTAAGTGATGCCGCTGAACTGGCGGATCTCCGCGCAGTGGATATGGCCGCAGACCACGCCATCGAAGCCGCGGCTGATCGCCTCGCTGGCAACCGCTTCCTCGTAGCTGCCGATGAACTGGACGGCGTTCTTGACCTTCTTCTTCATGTAGGCCGAAAGCGACCAGTACGGCATCTTCAGGCGGCGGCGCACCGCATTGAAGGCGATGTTTGCGCGCAGCAGCATGCCGTAGGCCTTGTCGCCAAGGAACGCGAGCCACTTGGCGTAGAGCACGACGCCGTCGAAGGCATCCCCGTGGGTGACCAGCAGGCGGCGTCCATCGACCGTGACGTGCACCGCTTCCAGCGCCAGCTCGACGCCGCCGAAGCTGAGGCCCGCATAGTCGCGCAGCATCTCGTCGTGATTTCCGGCGATGAAGATCACACGGGTGCCGCGATGCGCCATCTTGAGGATGCGTCGGACGACCTCGTTGTGCGCGTCGGGCCAGTACCAGCCCTTGCGCAGCCGCCATCCGTCGACAATGTCGCCGACGAGGTAGAGCGTCTCACATTCGACCGAGCGCAGGAAATCCACGAGCATGGCGGCATTGCAGCCGCGCGTGCCGAGGTGGATGTCCGAGATCCAGATAGTGCGGTACTTGCGCTTGGGCCGAAATCCCTTGGGATCGGGGATATCCAGCCACGCAGGGATGCCTCCCATGCGTTCGGCTTCACGTTTGAGGAGGGTGTCCACATGTTCGCGCATAGTCGGCAATCCCCGGCTGCTTGCTGGGGCCGCTTTGCCACGATGGCGTTGCGCACAAGTGACGGTTGCGGGTCAGTTCAATGACAAGTGCCGCCCGAGGAGGAGCCCTGGGGCAGAGGCGAGGCCGAGTGTGGGGTTCTTTCACTCCCGTGTCACCGATATGTCACTCGTTCGTCACACTCGGATGCAAAAGCCCGCGCGTATCAGGGGCAACCAAGCGGGCCAGGGGGCAGCATAGGCGCGATGCGGCGGATCGACATATTGCTGGCGAGCGAACTTTCCGGGGGGCTGGCGCCTTTCCGGCACGATCAGTTCGACGTGGCGCTGCATCGCTGGACCGACTTCGCCGAACTGCCCTTGATCGAAGGGGCGCTCTGGATTTTCATCGACTGGGTCCTTGCCGACATGTCTGGCCTGGAACTGTGTCGGCGCCTGCGGGCCGATACCCTGACGGCGCATGCGCATGTCACGATGGTGCTTGAAGAGGACAACCAGGAGGACCGCAAGCGCGCGCTGCGCATGGGGGCGGACGACTACCTCGTGGGACCGCTCACCCGGACCGCGCTGCTCGATCGCGTGCTCGGCGCGAACCTTGGTGATCAGGATAGCGCGGGCATCCGTGTGGTGACGCAGGGCGATCTCATGGTAGACGTGGCCGCCTTCCAGGCTCGCTTCCAGGGCAAGCCGATCTCGCTCATGCCCAATGAACTGCGCCTGCTGCGCTACTTCATCGAGCACCCGGGCCGGGTGTTCAGTCGCACGCAGCTGATCGCCGCGCTCGGCAAGCAGGAACCCGCCGTGGACGAGCGGACGGTAGACGTGTGGATCGGCCGCCTGCGCCGCGCGCTCAAGGGCGTGGGCGCGGGCAATCCACTGCGCACCGTGCGCTCGCTGGGCTACGTGTTCGACACCGTGTGAGCGGGCGCCGTCCTTAGCCCGTCCAGCCTGCGGTCTGCGCAAGCAGCACCAGGCCTATCGCCAGGAACACCACCGCCGCCACGGTACGCACGACCTTGAGCGGTACGCGGCTAATGAGAGCATTGCCGAGGAAAACGGCAGGCACGTTGGCGATCATCATGCCCAGCGTCGTGCCCATCGTCACGGCAACGACGCTCTGGAAACGGGCGCCAAGCGCAATGGTGGCTATCTGGGTCTTGTCGCCCATCTCGACGATGAAGAAGGCGATCATCGTCGAGAGGAACGGGCCGAAGCGGCTGGGCGCGGCTTCCTTCTCCTCGTCGAAAGTGTCCGGGACCAGCGTCCAGGCGGCCATCGCGATGAAGCCTGCCGCCACCAGATAGCGGAACCACCGCCCGGCCAGGAAGACGGCCGCCTGTTCGCCCACCAGCGCCGCGAGGAAGTGGTTGGCGAGCGTTGCGGCGAGGATGCCGGCGACGATCGGCCAGGGACGCTTGAAGCGGGCGGCCAGCACGATGGCGAGAAGCTGGGTCTTGTCGCCGATCTCGGCAAGGGCGACCACGGCCGTGGAGGTGAACAGGGCTTCCAACAGGGTACTCCGGGCCGGGCACGAAAAGCAGACACAACGACGCATGCGGCAACCTGCCCGGCCGAGCCGTGCCGCAAACGCCATTGGTCTCGCCCGGACAGGAACACGCCGGTGTTCCGTCCTCCTGCGCGCCACGGCCTCTCGGCCGAGTGTGTTGACGGCAGGTCCCGCTTTCGGCCGAGGCACGAGCGGGCGGCTACTCCCCAGATGACCCGCGCGCCCTACGCCGCTGCGCGCGCGCTGAAAAGCAAAAAAAGGGCCCGGTCGCATACGCGCCCCGGGCCACCAAGTTGCCGTCGGAAGGGCAGGAACCTTCCGGTCAGGAAAAAGTCAGAAGTTCAGCGCCGCCGACAGCGAGATGACGGTGCCGACATCGTAGGTGTTGAACTCGATCGTGTTGTCGCCGCTCTTCTGGTACTCGCGGTGGCGGGTGCCGAGGAGGTTGCGGGCCTCGAACTTCAGCTCGACGTCCTGTCCGAGGAAATCGACGCCTTCGCGCGCCACGAAGTCGAGCTGGACGCCCGGCTTCTCGATCACGTCGGGCTGCGGCGGCGATCCGTTGAGGCCGCGGCTCACCGCACGCTTGCTGGCGAAGTTCACCAGCAGCGTCTGCTGCGACAGCCGCTCGGTGTTCTCGAGGCCGAGCTGCAGGTTGACGAGGTGATCCGACTGGCCGGTGAGCGGAGCGCCGTCCCGGAAGTAGTCGGTGGCAAGGCCCGAAGATGCCGCATAGACCGAGGTCGTGTCACCCGGCGACACCTTCAGCTTGGAGTTGCTGTAGGTGTAGTTCGCGATGAGCACGGCGCGGCGTTCGGTCATCCAGCCGCCGAGGCCCGACATGTCGAAGTACTTGGTCGCCTCGATTTCGGCACCGTAGAGCTGCGCCTCGGGAGCGTTGGCGTAGCTCGTGACGAGGTTGTCCGACAGGATCGTGATGAACGATTCGATCGGCTTGTCGATCTTCTTGTAGAAGCCGGCGATCGACACGCGCTGCTCGGGCGCGAAGTAGTACTCGAGGCGGGCTTCGCCGTTGTAGAGCTGGCTGTCGGTCAGCAGCGGGTTGCCCAGGTACTGGCGGTTGCTGTCCGGATCGAAGAACGGTTGGTAGATGAGCTCGCGGAACTGGGGGCGAGCGATCGTCTTCGATGCGCTGAGGCGGGCCTGCAGGTCGGGCTGGATCTGCCAGGTCAGCGTGGCCGACGGCAGCCAGTATTCCTTTTTCAGCGCAGGCGTGGGCGTGTAGTTCGGCGCGGTGGTGAATACCTGCGTCGCGGTCACTTCCTGGTCCGCCTTTTCGAAGCGTACGCCGGCATCGAGGCTGACGGTGTCGGTGAACTGCACGTTCGCCTTGGCGTAGCCTGCCCAGTTGCGCAGCGTGCCGCGGAACGCGGGCGTCGATTCGTCCGGTTCGATCAGGTCGACGCCGCCCACGGTGGTGCCGCCGCTGGTGGTGCCGTTGATGATGCCGGGCGAGAGCAGCAGGTCCGGGCGAAGCACGCCGGCTTCGGTCGGGAAAGTGCTCGAAGCGCGGAACAGGAACTGGCGACGCGAGCTGTCGCGCACCGTGTCGCTGAACGCACCACCGATCGTCGCGCGAATGGACGGCGTGATCGCGTAGGTCACGTCAAGTCCGGCCGACCACAGGTCTTCGTTGAGGTCCGAGAAAGTGACGCTGGCATCGCCGACGTTGCCGTTGAGACGGTTCACGAACATCGAGCCGAAGGGGTCCTCCGGGTTGTTCGTGCGCACGTACTCGAACGTGGTCTCGTAGGGTGCTTCGCGCTGCGAGTTCGCGAACCCGCCACGCACGTCGACTGACAGGCCATCGGCGGGCTTGAACTCGCCGACGATCTGGGTGTCGATCAGCTGGCGTTCGTACCATGCAGTGTCCTGCTGCATGTAGGTGAAGCCGTTCTGCGCGCGCTCGCCCACGCCCAGGCGACCCATCTTGAGAGTGTCGCGGATGTAGAGGTTGGTCCAGCGGATCTGGTTCTCACCAAACTCGAGGCCAAGGCCGAGAAGGCCGTTCACGACGATGCGGTTGTCGGTCGTGACGCGGTCGAAGCTGGTCTGCAGCGTCGACAGGTCGTTCGCGAAGGAGGTCTGCTGGCGCGCCTGACGGTCAAGCCACTTGTTGCTGAACCCGGCTGCCGCGATCACGCCGAGGCTGGACCCGCCGAGGTCGAAAGAGGTGCCGCCGGTGATCGACGCCGAGTAGTTGACCGGAAGGTCGCCCACTTTCTGCAGCGTGGCGCGGCTGAAGCGCACCAGTTCGGAGCCGATCGCGCGCGTGTCGACCGCGCCCGAGTTCAGCGAGGCGCCGCTGTCGAAGAAGGCCTGGAGCGCTGGCGGTACGTCGCGGCTGCCGTTGTCGAAACCGGTCCAGTCGCTCTTCGCGCCGTAGTAGCTATAGCCGAATTCGCCGGTCGTTTCGGAATCGACGGAGAAGCCGCCGCCGATCTGCAGGAAGGATTCGGTCGGAACGGCCTTGGTCGTCAGGTTGATGACGCCGCCGCCGAATTCGCCGGGGAAGTTCGCGGAGTAGCTCTTCTGCACCAGCGAAGAGGAGATGACGCCGCTGGGGAACAGGTCGAGGGGAACGACGCGCTTGAGCGGTTCGGGGCTGGGCAGCGGGGAGCCGTTCAGCAGCGCCAGCGAGTAGCGGTCGCCAAGGCCGCGGACATAGACGTAGCCGTTGCCCACCACCGACAGGCCGGTGACGCGGCCCAGAGCGCCGGCGATATTGCCTTCGCCCGTACGCGCGATTTCGGCGGAAGTCAGGACCGAGACAACCTGGTCGGACGACTTGGCGATATTGCGGTTGCGAGCGCCGGTGACGATGATCTCGCCGCCGCCGGGTACCGAGATGTCGACCTGTTCCTCTTCTTCCGGTCCGGTCGTGGTGGCGCCGGTCGCGGTGCTCGCCGACGGCGAGGTGGAAGGTGCAGGCACGTTCTGCGCAAACGCCATCGTTGGCGAGACGAGAGCCGACGAGAGCAGAAGCCCGCCGACAAGCCGCGACGTCATAGACATCGGAATTCCCCTAGTTCCAAATGCAAGGACGGGGGCAGCCTTGACGACTGCCCCCGCGTCATGAGTCAGGCAGTCCCGGCTCAGGTGGTCGGTATCGAGCTGCAGTCGCCCGAGTTGCCGGTGCCGAAGTTGGCGGTCGCGCTGTTGCAGGTCCAACCGGCGAACCAGGTGTCCTCAGCGTTGCGCACGGCGCCGACCCAGGTGGTGGTGTCGAAGAAGGCGTTGATCGTCTTCGGGTCGGTGGCCGTGACGCCGCTTTCATTGGCGCCGTTGACGAAGGTGTTCGTCAGGGTGCTGGTGAATGCGTCGTTGTTGTTGTTCGAACCCGAGCCGAAAGCTGCGGCAACCTGCGCCGGAGTGGTGACGACCACGCCGCTGCTGTTGGTGGTGCCGAGGTACTTCGCCGAGTTGCACTGCATGACGACCGAACGGGCCGTCAGGGTGGCGGGCGTGGCAGCCGAGGTGTTCATGCGGATGCACTCCTCGTCGGCAGCGACGAGGATGCCGTTGACGAGCGTGGTGTCCGAGTTGCCGCGGAAGAACAGCGAAGCGCCGTTGCTGGTCGAGCCGCTCGAGCCGGCCGGCTTGAGGAAGGTGAAGTTGGCGACGTTCAGCTTGGTGCGCGGCGTGTCCGTCGCGTTGCCGTCGCTGTCGATCTCCATGATGCCGTCGCCGAAGCCGGTGCGCTGGGCAATGATGGCGTACTGGACGTTCATCTGGGCACCGGTGTCGACGTCGAGGCTGTCGTCGTCCGAACCAACCGCGATGTAGTACTTCAGGTTCGGGTTGCCGCCGAACCACTCAGAACCGTCGTCCGAGCTGTTGTAGCTCTGGAAGTGGTCGATGGTCGTGCCGGTGCCGACGCCTTCGCCGGTGAGCGACTGGAGCTCGACGTTGTTGCCCAGGATGAAGCCCGAGTAACGGATCTGGAAGTACTTCATGGTGCCGGCGTTGTAGGCCGTGTCCGCACCGCCGAAGCGAGCCGGGTTGGGCGCGCCTTCGGTCTGACGCTCACAGGTGCCTGCAGCGACGGTGCCCACGGTGCAGTCGGTGACGGGCGCGCGGCCCATCAGCACGACCCCGCCCCACTGGCCCTGCGAGTTGGCATTGTTGATGCCAAGGACGTTGTCGCGGCTGGTGAAGATGATCGGCGCGGTGGCGGTGCCGGTCGCGTTGATCTTGTTGCCGCGGTTCACGGCGAGCCAGGACTGGCCGGTGCCGCCCATGATGATGACGCCGGGCTCGATGGTGAGCGTGACGTTGGTGTCGGCGGTCAGAGTGGCGGTGGGGCAGCCCACGGTCGTGGTGGTGAACGGCGCCGTGCTCGAAGGAGCGCTGAAGCCGCCGTCGCAGCCGACGTCGACACGGCCGGGAAGCTGATAGATGAGGCCCGGGATCTTCGGCAGCGTGGAGCTGGCGCTGATCACGTTCGGGAGGTTGCAGACGCGCCAGGTGCCGGTCGGGCCGGTGACTGTGCCGGCGTCATTGGCAACCGTGGGGCAGCCGCCTGCGGGAGTGACCGTGCCGGTGCCGGGCGTTGGGGTCGGAGCAGGGGTGGGAGCGGGCGTCGGCTGGATGATGACGTCGCCGCCGGTGCCGGGCGAGGAGATGTCGCTGGGGCCGCAGCCGGCGAGAGCGAGTGCGCTGCAGCCAACGAGCAGCAGACCGGAAATGTTCTTCACGTTAGTCCCCCGTGTTCAGGTCGGAACGAGGCGGCGACTCCGCCCTCGTTGCCATCCGGCGTCTAGGCCGGGGGGGTGACACTTTGTTGGCGCTATGATGACACTAATCTACAGTAATACGACAACGGTATGACAGCGACTTATATGCAACGGTTAACCAACAGCGGGACTCAAGCGATCCGGGAGATACATACTGCGATTGCAGTTTTATGACAGTTACGTCATTTTCTTGAAGGGGCGCACATTCAGGTGGATCATCCTCGATGTTAAACAAGCTCAAGGGAGAGTTGCCATGCCGCTTTCATCCATCGCTGCTGCCGTTCTGCTGGGTCAGGCAGCCTTTGCTCTTCCAATCGACCGTCCGGCGGATGGCGCCGACGTCGCATACCGCGAACTCGCCGCCGGCCAGTCCCATGAAGTCGTACGCAAGCTGGAGGGCGCAGGTGCCGGGGACATTCAGGACCCTGCCGTCCTGATCAACCTTGGCGCTGCCTATGCAAGGGCCGGCATGACCGACAAGGCGCTCGCCGCATACCGGGCCGCGATCGCCAGCCCCGAGCGGTACGACCTCGAACTGGCCGATGGCAGCTGGGTCGATTCCAGGACCGCGGCACGCATGGCGCTGCGCAACATGCTCGGCAGGAGCGCCATCGCAGCGCGTTGACCCGCCACCTGGCCGGCGCGTTCCGAAATTGAGCCTTCGGGTCGCTGCGCGCCGGCTGTCGCCGAAAACGCTTCGGGCTCCTGCTTCATGACTGCTTATGGCAGATGCAGGAGCCTGTAACGCGAATGTCACACACGGTGGACGGCTTGGCGATACTGCCGCGCCATCGTCACACACCTGTCATCCGGCGAGCGCACTGGGCCCTCATACGGAGGGCATGGTGATTCGATACGCAAAGCTTCAGACCCGCAAGTTCCGCGGTTTTCTCACGTTTCTGGGCGGCCTCGCTGCCCTGATGGCGCCGGGACTGGCGCAGGCGCAGGCCGTCGCCAGCGATCCGGCCGGTTCGGGCCCGATCGTCGCCGCGCTAGGATGGCTGCAGGGCACGCTCCTCGGCAACGTCGCCACCGCCGTCGCGGTCATGGCGGTGGCCGCCGTCGGCTTCATGATGCTCACCGGCCGTATGAACTGGCGCTTCGGTGCGACCGTGATCATCGGCGTGTTCATCCTGTTCGGCGCCGGTGCGATCGTCACCGGCATCCAGTCCGCGGCCGTAGGCTGAGCGCGGCCATGAGCCTCGCCCGCTTCCCCGTCCATCGCGCGCTGACCCGTCCGCAGATGTTCGCGGGCGTGACTTACAGCTTCTTCATCATTAACGCCGCGGTGACGACCGAGATATTCCTGATCACCAAGAGCTTCTGGGCGCTGCCTGCCGCGCTCGCGATCCATGGTGCCGGCTATCTCGCCTGCTTGCGCGAACCGCGGGTGTTCGACCTGTGGATCGCCAAGGTCAGCAAGTGCCCGCGCGTTGCCAACTGGCAGCGCTGGGGCTGCAACAGCTACGCGCCGTAAAAGCAGCAGGCGCGGGGGAACGACAGACATGGCCAAGAGCTTCAAATCGCCGCTGAAGGGTCCGATGGCCCGGTTCGCCAGCAAGGAAGTGCTAGCGGGCGACCGGCTGCCCTATGCCGCGCTGGTGGACGAGAACGTGGTGCGCCTGCGCGACGGCTCGGTCATGCTCTCGCTCATGGTGCCGGGCTTCGCGTTCGAGACGGCCGACACCGACGAACTCAACGCCCATGTCGCGACCCGCGAAGTGCTGCTGCGGTCCTCGCTTGATGCCCGGTTCGTCCTCTACCATCACGTCATCCGCCGCCGCGTGGAGATCGAGATGGACGGGCGCTTCGAAGATCCCGTCGCCGCCCACATCGATGCCCGCTGGCGGGCGCGCACCTCCTCGGGGGCGCTGTTCGTGAACGACCAGTTCGTCACGCTCGTCCGCCGACCGGCGCGCGGCAAGGCGGGCTGGGCCGACCGGCTTGGCCGCATGATGAAGTCCCGGGCGGAAGCGGTCGAGGCCGATCCTGCCGACGTGCGCGCCCTTCGCGCTGCCGCTTCGGCGATGGTCGCCTCGCTCGGCGCTTATGGAGCCCGGCTGCTGGGCGACTACGAGGCGCCTGCGGGGCGCTGTTCGGAAGTGCTGGAGCTTCTGAGCGCGCTTTACAACGGCGAGATGCGGCCGGTGCGCCGTCCCTCGGACGAGACCGACATCGGCCACATGCTTCCCTATCGCCGCGTCAGCTTCGGCATGGATGCGATGGAAGTGCGCGGGGCGACCGGCGGCGGGTTCTGCTCGATCGTGAGCTTGAAGGACT
This sequence comes from Novosphingobium silvae, assembly GCF_009856825.1. Lineage (GTDB taxonomy): Bacteria > Pseudomonadota > Alphaproteobacteria > Sphingomonadales > Sphingomonadaceae > Novosphingobium > Novosphingobium silvae. The sequence goes on from NZ_WVTD01000004.1 coordinate 238,023, forward strand.
ATCCGGATTCGACCGCGCCTGGCCTCACCGACGCGTTGCTGCGTCTGCCTTGCGAACTCGTCCTCACCGAAAGCTACGCGCCCGCCGACAGGCAGATCGCGCGCGAGCGGATCGACCTTTCGATTCGCCGCCTGCGCAGCGCAGACGAGGAAGCCATTGCCGAACGCCGCGAAATGACGACGGCGCGCGATGCGCTCGGCACTGGCTCCGTCGGTTTCGGCGACCACCACCTCTCGGTTCTCGTCAGGTCCGACACGCTCGAACACCTCGACGAAGTGACGGCGGCCTGCGCTGCCGCACTGGCGGATGCGGGCGCAGTCGCCGTGCGCGAGGAAGTCAACCTCGAGCCTGCATTCTGGGGCCAGCTTCCGGGCAACGAGAGCTTCATCGTGCGCCGCGCGCTGATCTCCAGCGCGAACATGGCGTGCTTCGGCTCGCTTCACGGCTTCTCGATGGGGCAGGCGAGCGGGAATCACTGGGGTGATGCGGTTACCCTGCTGGCAACCACCAGCTCCACGCCGTTCTTCTTCAACTTCCACCAGGGCGACCTCGGTAACTTTACTGTCATCGGTCCGTCGGGTTCGGGTAAAACAGTTGTCATGAACTTCCTCGCTGCTCAGGCGCAGAAGTTCGCACCCCGCACGATCCTGTTCGACAAGGATCGCGGCGCCGAAGTGTTCCTGCGCGGGATCGGCGGCACCTACAGCCGTGTCGCGGCCGGCCATCCAACGGGCTTCAACCCGCTTTCGCTTCCCGACACCGCAGCTAACCGAGCCTTCCTGCGCGACTGGCTGGGCGTGCTGCTGGCGGCCAAGGGGCCTGAGGAACTCGCCACGATCGCCAATGCGGTGGACGCGGCCTACCACAACGATCCCTCGCTGCGGCGTCTGTCGCATTTCCGCGAGCTTCTGGCAGGGGCGCGCCGTCCCGAAGCAGGTGACCTCGCCTCGCGTCTCGATGCCTGGCTGCAGGGCGGCGAGCATGGCTGGCTGTTCGACAACCAGCACGATCGGCTTGACCTTTCCCAGCGGGTGCTCGGTTTCGACATGACCGCGCTGCTCGAGAACCCGCGTCTGCGCACGCCGGTCATGATGTACCTGTTCCACCGCATCGACGAGCGTCTCGACGGCGAGCCGACGATGATCCTGATCGACGAGGGCTGGAAGGCGCTGGACGACGAGGTCTTCGCCGCACGCATCCGCGACTGGCTCAAGACCTTGCGCAAGCGCAATGCACTGGTGGGCTTCGCCACGCAGTCCGCGCGTGATGCGCTGGACAGCAAGATCGCAACCGCACTGGTCGAGCAGACCGCGACGATGGTGTTCATGCCCAACTCGCGTGCGCGTCCGGAGGACTACTGCGAGGGGTTCGGCCTCTCGCACCACGAACTCGACGTGATCCGCACCCTTCCGGCCCAGTCGCGCTGCTTCCTCATCCGGCAGTCGGACGCGTCTGTCGTGGTGCGCCTCGATCTCTCCGGCATGCCCGAAGTTCTGACCGTGCTTTCCGGCCGGGAGAGCACGGTGCGCAAGCTCGATCAGCTGCGTGAACGCTACGGCGACGCGCCGGAGGCATGGTATCCGGTGCTCACCGGCATGCAGTGGCCCGGTGACGAGTGGGGTGAACTGGGCGAAGACGCGCCCTGGACGGCGGCGGCAGAGTAAGGCCGATGGCGAGCGCCTGCGAACAACTGACCGAAGTCGCCTCCGCCGGCGTCGCGCCCGCGCTGCGCGCGGTGGACTGCGTCGCGAACGAAATGGCGGCCTCTGCCTTTGGGCGGCTGTTCGGGGCCGGGGGCGCGATGGGGCCGGTGCTCACCATCCTCCTCACGCTCTATATCGCCTTCTTCGCCTTTTCGCTGCTGACAGGTCGCTCGAGCCTCGGCATTTCCGCGCTCACGCCGCGCATGCTGCGTCTGGGCGTCGTGCTGACTTTCGCCACCAGCTGGATCGCCTATCAGGGCGTCGTCTGGAACCTTGCGGTGGGCGGGCCGGACTGGATCGCGGGCGTGCTCATGGGCGCCAAGGGCTCGGCGACGCAGCTTTTCGGCGACCGGATCGACATCGTGTTCGGCGCCATCAACGATATCTCGGAAGCCACGCAGCAGGGCGCGGCCGCTGCACAGGAAAGCGGAGCGGCTGGCGGTACTGCGGGCGGAGCGGCCGGTGCGGCGATCGCGGCGAAGGGCGCGGGCGGCCTTTTCACGCCGGAAAGCGTGATGTGGATGGGCGCGCTGCTGCTGCTGCTCGGCACCGTCGGCGTCCTGCTGACGGCCCGCATCGCGCTTGCCGTGCTCCTGGCGCTCGGCCCGGTGTTCGTCGTCATGGCCCTGTTCGGCGGTACGCGCGGTCTCACGGCGGGTTGGCTGCGCGGTGTTGCGCTGACGGCGATCACGCCCTTGTTCGTGGTGCTGGGCGGCGGGATCACTCTCGAACTGCTGGTGCCGATCATCTCGGGCCTGGTGCAAAGCGCCAATGCGGGCGAGATCGACGGGCGGGGCGCCATGGCCTTCTTCCTCGTCGCCTCCGTCCATGTCGCATTGATGGTGATGGTCGTGAAGGTAGCAGGCACGATGGTGGCCGGCTGGCAGGTCTTCGGTCTTGCCGGGAGCGGCGAACGCGACAAGGAGCGCGGCGCGGCGATGCAGGGTGGCGCAGCTGCTGCCGCAACCCCGAGCAGCGCACCTGCGGCGAGCGCATCGGCCTACCAGGGACGTGCTTCCGTCATCTCGGCTGCAGGCGCGGGCGCAATGAGCGAGGCGTCTTCGCAGGCGAGCGGTGGCGCAAGCCGTTCAAGCGAGCGCAGAACGGTGGTAACACAAGTCGTGGGCGGCGGGATCGAACCTCTTCGTCATGGTGATTCGGCGCCGCGTGCGAAGGGCATCGGCAGTCGCTTCCGCGCCTCGAACGACCCCGGCAGATTGCCGGCGAAGGAGAAGACACGATGATCGGCGCATTTCCGCGCAACCTTGTCCGGCATGTCGCTGCTGCGGCAAGCCTGTGCGCCCTGGCTGCGGCGCTGCCCGCGCAGGCCGACGACCGCCTCATCCAGCATGCCTTCAGCGACAACGAAGTCGTCCGCATCGACGGCAAGGCGGGCGTCCAGGCGACCATCGCCTTCGGTGACGGCGAGGCGATCGAGAACGTCGCGGTCGGCGATTCGCAGGCCTGGCAGATCACGCCCAACAAGCGCGCCGACCTGCTGTTCGTGAAGCCGCTCGAGGCGAAGGCGCGGACCAACATGACGGTCGTGACCAACCGCCACACCTACTTCTTCGACCTCGTCGCCTCGGCCACCGCGAAGCCGCTCTACATGCTGCGCTTCACCTACAAGGACGAGCCTAAGAACGCCTCCACCGGCCTTGCTGCAGGCGGAGCGCCGCTCGATCCTTCCGAGATGGCGCTGGCCTCGGGCGATCCCGCAGCCATTCCCGCAGATCCCGCCGCCCTGAACTTCTCGTGGAAGCGCACCGGCGTCGAGAAGCTGATGCCCTCGCGCATCTACGATGACGGCACCTCGACCTACCTGCTCTGGCCGGAAAAGGCTTCGGTGCCTGCGATTCTCGTGACCAATGAAAAGGGCGACGAGGGGCCGGTGAACTATGCCGTGCGCGGCGCTACGATCGTGCTCGAGGACGTGCCGAACAGCATCGTCCTGCGCTCGGGCAAGGCCAAGGCCGAGCTGATCAATGGCCGGCCTCTGGCGTCCCGCCCGGCACCCACCGCTCCCGCCGCCGTGGTTCAGGCCACGCCCGGGCCGGTCGTCGCTTCGGCAGCGCCCGCATCCACGCCGACTTCCGCTCCGATCGCCTCCACGGCGGCAGCTACATTCTCGGGGAACTGACACATGGCGCCCAACTCCTCGCTGCGCGAACGCTTCGCTCCCGCCGCCGCGACCGATCCGCGCGACGGCGAAGGGGCGCAGGTTATCGACCTTGCGACCCGCAATGTCCTGCCGCGCGTATCCCAGCGCAAGAAGGCCGATGGCCTGGGCCTCGCCGCGGGCGTCCTGATCGTGGCGGCGCTGGGCGGGCTGACGCTCTGGTCGATGGATTCTGCACGCAACGGACCGGTCGATCAGACCCCCGCCCCCACGCCGCAGCCTGCCGGGCCGGCGCCCGCCGCCGTCGCCACCCCCATGCCTGCGCCTGCGGCAGTGGCCGCTCCGGCGCCGCTTCCCGCCCCCCAGCCGGCGCCCGTCCTTGCCGCGCCGCCTGCAGCAGCGCCAGGCCTCGCTCCGCAGGCCAACCGCTATGCAAGCCCCACCGTCGTCTTCGATGTAGGGACGGGAGCTGCGGTGCCCGTCTCCGGCGTCGCGGCCGATGCGGCCAAGGGCGGAAACCCGAACGACGATTTCGCGGCGCGCGTGGGCGGCACGGGTGGAACCGCCTCGGCGGCGCACTCGTTCGATCCGGCGACCACCGTCACGCAGGGCACGCTGATCCCCGCAGTCCTCGAAACCGCGATTGATACCGACGTGCCGGGATACGTGCGCGCCATCGTCTCCACCGACGTGCGCAGCTTCGACGGCAAGCGCGTGCTGGTCCCGAGGTCGTCGCGGCTCATCGGGCAGTACAAGAGCGGCCTGACGGCAGGTCAGAAGCGCGCCTACGTGATCTGGTCGCGCCTGATCCGGCCGGACGGCGTTTCGGTGAACCTGGGGTCTCCGGCCATCTCCTTCGGCGGCGAAACCGGTCTTCCGGGCAAGGTCAATAGCCACTTCTTCGAGCGCTTCGGCTCGGCCATGCTGCTGTCGGTCGTGGGCGGCCTGACCACGCTGGCATCGAGCGGATCGAACGTGGTCATCGGCGGCGGCAGTTCGGCGGCTTCGGCGGCCGTGCAGAGCGGATCGCAGATCGGCCCGACGATCCGCGTGCGGCAGGGGCAGCCGATCCGGGTGTTCACCGCCAAGGACCTGGACTTCAGCAAGGTCCAGTGACGCGTCATGGCCGAAGTGCTTACCTTGCAGCCGCATCTGGCGCAACCCGCCATGGCTGACGCGCCCGTGGAAGTACCCGCACCGCGCAGCGTCTATCTCGATGCCTATCTCGCACCGCTGCGCCCGTGGCTGGAACGCGAGACGGTGACCGAGATCCTCGTCAACCGCCCCGGGGAAATCTGGGTTGAGGACGCGGCGCTCTCCGGCATGCAGCGGGTGGACCTGCCGCAGATGGACAACCGGCTGCTGCAGCGCCTTGCCGAGCAGGTCGCGCGGATCAGCCATCAAGGCATCAACCGCGAACACCCGCTGCTTTCGGCGACACTGCCGGCCTATGGCGGGCAGTCGGGCGCGCGCATCCAGCTTGTGGGCCCCCCCGCGACACGCGCCAACTGGGCACTGGCGATCCGCCGGCACCGCTTGCTGGAGCTGCCGCTCGACGCCTACGACAGGGGCCCCATCGTCCCGCCCGAGGAAACGCCTGCGCCCGATCCCATGGCCGAGCCGATCGCCTTCCTGCGCGATGCGATCCGGCGCCGCCGCACCATCCTGATTTCGGGCGGCACATCGACGGGCAAGACGACCTTCCTGAACGCCATGCTGTCCGAAATCCCGGAGCACGAGCGGGTGGTCCTCGTCGAGGATACTGCGGAGCTGCGACTGCCGGGGGCCAATGGCGTCGGGCTCATCGCGGTGAAAGGGGAGCTTGGCGAAGCGAAGGTGTCGGCAAACGACCTGCTTCAGGCCGCGCTGCGCCTGCGGCCAGACCGGATCGTGTTGGGAGAGCTGCGCGGCACCGAGACAGTGAGCTTCCTGCGCGCCATCAATACCGGGCACCCCGGCTCGTTCTCCACCGTGCACGCGAACTCTCCGCGAGGCGCGCTGGAGCAGATCGCGCTCATGTCGATGCAGACCGGGATCGGGCTCACGCGCGCGGAGACGCTGGAATATGCGGCATCCGTGATCGACATCGTGGTCCAGCTCGATCGCAGCGGCGGCAAGCGCGGGATCTCGGCGATTTCGGAAAGCGCAACGCTGGTCTGAGGGCGAAGCCCGGCGACGCCATGCTGGATCAGGTCCGCGGTGCGGCGTCCTCGATCAGCGTTCCGTCCGCCTTCTGCACTCGCCAGGCCAATCCCAGCCAGTCGGCCAGGCACTTGACGTCCTTGCAGTTGCTCGGGCCATAGAGGGGCAGGGCCGGGTCCTGCAGCGTGAGGACGAGGACCCCGTTCTCCACCAGTACGCTGGATGCTTCCATGCCACGTGCCGTTCCGCCCGTCAGCCTGCGGCACAGGCGCACGGCGAGGCCCCAGCCCACAGCGCGCTCTAGGTCGGCCTTGGCGGTCAGTCGGGTAAGCTCTGGCGGCGCTTCCGTGCGGCCGGAATTGGCGTGTACCGTCATCGCCATCATGCCACGCCCGCACATGTCGAGCCCGATCCAGCGCTTGCGCATCGCCCAGGTCCGCGCTTCCTCGGTGCGCATGTTCGGCTCGGTCCGCATCGCGGCAAGGGCGAGCAGGCTGGCGGCCTTGCGCAGGTCCCCGTCGGCATCCGCGTCGCGGCAGACCGGCGCGGTCCATTCCGCGATGCGCACGGCGTCGGCCGCATCCACGCGCGCGCTTTCCGCGAAAGCGGCCACGCTGGCCAGCATCGGGCTTTCCTGCTGGATCGCCTCGGGCAGTTGCATGTGCAGCAGTCCCTCGCGCAGGCCCCACGAGGAAAACACCAGCTTGGAAGGGTGAAGATTGCCCACCAGATGCGCCATGAGCGCTGCGGCGTCGGACAGCGTGGCAAGCCGCGAACTGGAAATGCGCGGGTCTGGATCCTCGAGCTTGCCTTTCTCGAAGATGCGGGCAAGGCGCAGCGCCTCGGACGCGGAGAGTTCGAAGCCGTGCGGATCGTCGACCGGCCAGTCGAGCACGCGCATGGCCTGGAGCGCCAGCGCGCGCCATGAACCGCCCACGATGTAGAGCGGCAGGCCGCGCCCGCCGTGATGGCCATCCACGCCCCAGCCCCGCGCGGCAAGGCCCGATCGTACCGCATCGCTGAACTTCTGCGCGCCGAGCGCCCGCATGTCGGGCAGCCGAAGCGTACCGAAGGGCAGGGTGACGCCGCCGGGACAGACGCCGCCCGGCACCGTGGCGTCGATCTCGACCAGCTCGAGGCTGCCGCCGCCAAGGTCGGCCGCAACACCGCGTGCATCGGGAAACGCTGCGATCACGCCCGCCGCGCTGGCTCGGGCTTCCTGTTCGCCGGAAAGAAGGCGCGGCGAGAGACCGAAGCTGCGCACCGCGTCGAGGAACTCGGGCCCGTTCGCCGCATCGCGCGCGGCGGCGGTTGCGACGCATTCGACGTTCGTCACGTCGAGCAGTCGCAGCAGCGCCGCGAAACGCGAGAGCGCGGAGAGTGCCATGCGCATCGACTTCTCGGAAATCGCGCCCGTGCGGCCCAGATCCTTGCCGAGCCTTGCGTTGACCTTCTCGTTCAGGACCACGACCGGGGCCCGCGGCGGGCCGTTGTAGACGACGAGGCGCACCGTGTTCGAGCCGATGTCGATGATGCCGCGTTTTTCGCTGGACTCGCTGATGCCGATCATTCTGGTCAAGACGTACCGCAAAGGCCGAAGGTTCCGGCCGGAGGCTGGTGCCCTAAAGCATTTTCACCGGCGGTGGAAACGCCGGCGTGACGGAAAAGTGCGGAGAACTGAGACTCGCGGCCGGTGTGGCTAGCGCCAGATTCAACGCGACTGGTCCTGGATCGTACCGCGCCGCAGCGACAGCTTTGGAACCTTGCGCCCGCTGTCGAGAGCCGCCCCGCGCCCCGACAGGGAGGGGTTGGTCATGAAGTAGCGGTGGAGGTTGAACGGGTTCTGCACTTCGCCCACGCGCGCATAGGTGCCATCGGGCGAGAGGTCCCAGGACTGCTCGGTGTCGATCAGGTTGGCGAGCATCACCTGGTCGAGCACCTGGTCGTGCACCGTCTTGTTGCGGATAGGCAGCAGCACCTCGACCCGGCGGTCGAGATTTCGGCTCATCCCGTCGGCCGAGGTGATGAACACCTTGGCGCGGCGGTTGGGAAGGTGGGCGCCGTTGGCGAAGGCCCAGATGCGCGCATGCTCCAGGAAGCGACCGATGATCGACTTGACCGCGATGTTCTCGGAGAGGCCGGCGATGCCGGGGCGAAGGCAGCAGATGCCCCGCACGACGAGGTCGATGTCGACGCCCGCGCGGCTTGCCGCATAGAGGCGGTCGATGATGCCGGGATCGGTCAGCGAATTCAGCTTGGCCCAGATCGCCGCCGGCTTGCCCGCCTGTGCATTGGCGATCTCGGCATCGATGCAGGCATTGAGGGTGGAGCGCAGCGAGATCGGCGAGATCGAGAGCAGTTCGGTGCCCTTGGGTTCGACGTAGCCGGTGATGAAGTTGAACAGCCGTCCCACGTCGCGGCCCGCCGCCGGATCCGCCGTGAAGTACGACACGTCGGTATAGATGCGGGCAGTGATCGGGTGATAGTTGCCGGTACCGAAATGGCAGTAGGTGCGGTAGCCCTCTCCCTCGCGCCGCACGATCATCGAGACCTTGGCGTGGGTCTTCCAGTCAACGAAGCCGTAGATGACCTGGACGCCTGCACGCTCGAGCTGGCTGGCCCAAAGCAGGTTCTGTTCCTCGTCGAAGCGGGCCTTGAGTTCGACCACCGCAGTCACGGACTTGCCCTGCTCGGCCGCCTGGATCAGCGCGGAGATGATCGCGGACTGCTTGCCGGCGCGATAGAGCGTCTGCTTGATGGCGATGACGTCGGGGTCCCGCGCGGCCTGGCGCAGGAAGTCGATCACCACCTCGAAGCTTTCGTAGGGGTGCTGGACGACGATGTCCTTCTCGCGGATGGCGGCGAAGATGTCGCCGTCATGCTCGAGGATGCGCTCCGGATAGCGCGGGGTGTAGGGCTCGAACTTGAGCTCGGGGCGGTCCTCGTCGCAGATCGCGGACAGGCCGGAGAAGCCGATGATGCCTTCGGTCTTCATGATGAGCGCCTTGTCGAGACCCAGCTGCGTGCGCAGCAGTTCCTCGGCGGCCGGATCGAACTTCCCCTGCAACTGCAGCACGATGACGAGGCCGCGACGGCGGCGCTGGATGGCGGTGCGATAGTAGCGCACCAGGTCCTCGGCATCCTCCTCGATCTCGATGTCGCTGTCGCGCAGGATGCGGAAGACGCCGTGGCCGTTCAGGCGGAATCCGGGGAACAGTTCGGCGGTATTGCGGCAGATCAGGTCCTCGATCGAGATCCACGCCGCATCCTCGCCGGGGATGCGCACGAAGCGCGGCAGGGGCGCGGGGATCAGCACCATCTCCATCACCGAGGCATCGTCCGCCGTCCGGGTGAGCGAGAAGAGCACGCCGATGCCCTGGTTCGCGACGAAGGGAAAAGGGTGCGCCGGATCGATGGCCTGGGGCGTGATGACGGGCATCACGTGCTCGATGAAATAGGTCCGCAGCCATTCCTCGCGCGCGCGGTCCAGCTTCTCGTCGCCCACGACCCTGATGCCCGCGTCCGCCAGCTCCACCTTCAGCGTGGACCAGACCTTCTGCTGGATCTCCTCCAGCTCCACCACCTTCTCGTGAGTGACGGCGAGGGCCTGGGAAGGCGTGAGCCCATCGATCGAGAGCTCCTCGATCTGGCGGCGCACCTGCCCGGCAAGCCCGGCCACGCGCACCATCAGGAACTCGTCGATATTGCTGCCGGAGATGGAGAGGAAGCGCAGCCGTTCGATCAGCGGGTAATTGGAATTGCAGGCTTCCGCGAGCACACGTTCGTTGAAGGAAAGCCAGCTCAGTTCCCGGTTGAAGAAACGCGAAGGCTGGTTGCCGATGTCGTCGGGGTCCGCGCCGTCGAGGCGGGCTTCGGGTTCTTCGCGGACTTCGAGCATGTTGATCTTCTTCACCCAGGGGCCTCTTGCATGCCATGATGACAGATATGCGGCAATCGCGACCAGCGACGAAGTGTTGCCGATATTGGCTGTGCAGCCAAGTGAACAACGTTGCGGTGCAGCATTGTTTCGCGCACACTCCGCGTTGATGATCAAGGCAGCCCTGCACCACCTCACCCGCTACCGCTATTCGCGGCGCATCCGACTCGGCCCGCAGGTCATCCGGCTTCGTCCCGCCCCGCACAGTCGCACGGCGGTGCCGAACTACTCGCTGAAGATAAGCCCGCCAGAGCACTTCCTGAACTGGCAGCAGGACCCTCACGGAAACTGGCTTGCCCGGGTCGTGTTCCCCGATCCAGTCGATCATTTCTCGATCGAGGTGGACCTGCTGGCGGAACTTGCCGTCATCAATCCCTTCGATTTCTTCGTCGAGCCCGACGCGGAGCAGTACCCCTTCACCTACGACGACACCCTGGCGGCGGACCTTTCCGCCTATTTCGACGTGGAGGAGGCCGGGCCGCTCTTCGAGGCGCTGGTCGCCCGGCACGCGGGCTACCAGGGCGGCACGGTGGACTTCCTCGTCGACATCAACAGCAAGCTGCAGCAGCGGATCGACTACGTCATCCGCATGGAACCCGGCGTGATGACGCCCGAGGAGACGCTGGCGGCGGGCATCGGATCCTGCCGCGATTCCGCCTGGCTGCTGGTGCAACTGCTGCGACGGCTGGGGTTCGCGGCGCGGTTCGTGTCGGGTTATTCGATCCAGCTCGTCGCCGACGTCCTGCCCAAGGACGGCCCCGTAGGCGTGCTCGACGACGTGACGGACCTGCATGCCTGGGCCGAGGCCTATGTTCCCGGAGCCGGCTGGATTGCGCTCGATGCGACTTCGGGCATGTTCGCGGGCGAGGGGCACATTCCGCTTTGCGCCACCCCGCATTACCGATCCGCAACGCCGATCGAGGGCATGGCGGAACCGGCGGAAGTCGACTTCGACTTCAAGATGAGCGTCAGCCGCATCGCCGAGGCCGTGCGCATCACCAAGCCTTTCACCGACGAGCGCTGGGAAAAGCTCCTGGCGCTGGGCGACAGAGTGGACGAGGAACTCGAAGCGGGCGGCGTGAACCTGACGATGGGCGGCGAGCCGACCTTCATCGCCGCGACCGATTTCGAGGCGGACGAGTGGAACAGCGGCGCCGTGGGCCCCACCAAGGCAGCTTACGCCGACCGGCTTATCCGGCTGCTTCGCGCCCGCTTCGCTCCCGGATCGCTGCTGCATCACGGTCAGGGCAAGTGGTACCCGGGCGAAACCCTGCCGCGCTGGGGCTACTCGATCTACTGGCGCAAGGACGGCGTGCCGTTGTGGCGGGACGAAGGCCTGATCGCGGGCGAGAAGCCGCTGGAGAAGGGCGGCGATCCAGATCCGGTGCCGACCATCGATGTTCTCACCGCCGCGAACCTGCTGGCGGGCGCCGCGCAAGGGCTGGGCCTCGATGCGGACTATGTCCAGCCCGTCTACGAAGATCGCGGCGTCTGGATGCTGCGGGAGGACGAACTGGCCGTGAACGCCACTCCGCTGGATCCCGGCATCGAGGACGAGGAACTGGCTCGGCGCTTTCGCCGCACATACCGTCGCGGGCTCGACAAGCCGGTGGGCTTTGTCCTGCCCGTGCAGCGCTGGAATGCGCGAGATCAGTCCAGTCCGCGCTGGCGCTCGGAGTTCTGGCGCGTGCGGAAGGGCGTGCTGACGGCCGTCCCGGGCGATTCCGCGCTGGGTTATCGCTTGCCCCTGGGCTCGCTCCCCTACGTCGTCCCGGCCGATTTCCCCTATATCCACCCGCGCGACACCGCCGAGCCGCGCGAGCCGCTCGCGGACTACCGGCTGCAGGTGGCCGAACGGGGGCAGACGAACGGGCACCGGACGAACGGGCATCAGACCAACGATGGCAACCCGCAGCGCTTCCGAACGGTGCCCGAACCCAAGTCCTTTGCCGAACCAGCGGTGGAGTTGGACCTCATCCAGGGCGCGGTGCGCACTGCCCTCACGGTCGAGCCGCGCGGCGACTATCTTGCCGTCTTCATTCCACCGACAGAGGCTTTGGAGGACTACCTGGAACTCGTCGCCGCCATCGAGGCGGTGGCCGAGGAATTGAAGCTTCCGGTGCGGATCGAGGGCTATCCGCCCCCGCCGGACCCACGCCTCACGGTGCTCAAGATCACGCCGGATCCCGGCGTCATCGAAGTCAACATCCACCCTTCCGCGTCATGGCGCGAAACGGTGGAGATCACCGAGACGCTTTACGACTGCGCGCGCGAGGTTGGCCTTACCGCCGACAAGTTCATGATCGACGGGCGTTCGGTCGGAACGGGCGGGGGGAACCACATCGTGCTGGGCGGCCCCAGCCTGCTCGACAGCCCGTTCATCCGCCGGCCGGACCTGCTCAAGAGCTTCGTCACGTACTGGCAGCGGCATCCCTCGCTCAGCTACCTGTTCTCCGGACTGTTCATCGGCCCGACCAGCCAGGCGCCGCGCATCGACGAGGCGCGGCACGATTCGCTTTATGAGCTCGAGATCGCGCTTGCGCAGGTTCCCGGCCCGCACGAGCAGCAGCCCGCACCCTGGGTGGTGGACCGGCTGTTTCGCAACCTCCTGGTCGACGTGACCGGCAACACGCATCGCACCGAAATCTGCATCGACAAGATGTTCAGCCCGGATGGGCCTACCGGCCGACTGGGCCTGGTCGAGTTCCGGGGCTTTGAGATGCCGCCCGAGCCGCGCATGTCCTGCGCCCAGCAGCTGCTCCTGCGCGCGCTGACGGCATGGTTCTGGCGCGAGCCGGTGGAAGGCCCGCTGGTGCGCTGGGGCACGCAGCTCCATGACCGCTTCATGCTCGGTCATTTCGTATGGGCGGACTTCCTCGGCGTTCTTGATGACCTGCGCGGCGCAGGATACGATTTCGATCCCGCCTGGTTCGAGGCGCAGCGCATGTTCCGCTTTCCCGTCCACGGCGAAGTGGAGGGCGGCGGGGTCAGCCTCGAGATCAGCCACGCGCTGGAGCCGTGGAACGTGCTGGGCGAAACAGGTGCGATCGGCGGCACGGTTCGCTATGTCGACAGCTCTACCGAGCGGTTGGAGGTGAGGGCAAGCGGCCTCGTCGCGGGGCGCCATGTCATCACCTGCAACGGGCGCCGGGTGCCGCTGACTGCGGTCGCGACGGCCGAGGCTGTGGGCGGCGTGCGCTACAAGGCGTGGTTCCCGGCCGAGTGCCTGCACCCGCTGGTGCCGGCACACCCGCCGCTCACCTTCGACATCTACGACCTGTGGAACGGCCGCTCGCTGGGCGGGTGCGTCTACCACGTGGCGCATCCGGGCGGGCGCAACTACGACACCATGCCCGTCAACGGCTACGAGGCCGAGGCCCGCAGGAAGGCGCGCTTCCAGGAGCATGGCCATTCGCCCGGGCCGCTGCCCCGCCCGACGGAGGAACTTGCCACCGAATTTCCCTATACTCTCGACCTCAGGCGTCCCGCCCGGCTACTGTAGGTCGATGATCGCCGGACACCTTTCCTGGAAGTCGCTGCGGGTAGGATCGTGAGCACGAGACCCGCCCCGGGCCGCACGACGCAGTGGCTCGATGGCTACCGTGCGTCCGGCGGCGATCTGTTCGGCGATGCTCCGGCAGGGGTGGCCGGATGCTGGCACAAGGTGGCGGCGGGGCTTGCCGCGCTGGCGGACGGGGAGCCCGCCGCCCTTCAGGAGGCGACCGCCCGCCATGCGGCCGACCTTGGCCTTGCGTTCCGCCTGACCGGCGACGAGGATGAACGGCCCTGGCCGCTCAACGCCATGCCGCTGATCGTCGGCGCGCAGGAATGGCGCCGGGTGGAGCAGGGGCTGGTTCAACGCGCCGAACTGCTCGAGCGGCTTGCGCAAGACATCTACGGCCCGCAGAGCCTCGTGAAGGAAGGTCATCTTCCGGCAGCGGTGGTGGCAGGAAGCCCCTTCTTCGCGCGCCGGATGGTGGGCCGCACGCCTGCGGGCGGGCGCTTCCTCCACGTCTATGCCGCCGATCTTGCGCGCGGGCCCGGCGGGCAGTGGCGGGTGTTGCAGGACCGGGTACGGGTGGCAGGCGGGGTCGGCTATGCGCTGGAGAACCGCCTCGCCATGTCACGCGCGGTGGGCGACCTGCTGGCCGGTGCCCATGGCCGCCGGCTTGCCGACTTCTTTGCGCAGATGCAGGCAGGAATGGCGGCCTCGTGCCGGCGGGAGAACCCGCGCATCGCCCTGCTGACGCCCGGCCGCTTCAACCAGACTTACGCCGAGCAGGCGCATCTGGCCCGCTACCTTGGATTGCCCCTGGTGGAGGGGCGCGATCTCACGGTGCTTGACGGGCGCCTCTATGTCGGCACCATCGCCGGCCCAAAGCGCGTGGATGCGGTGTGGCGGTGGATCGACACCACGGCGCTCGACCCGCTCTCCTTCGACGCCCGGTCGCACCTGGGTGTTCCCAACCTCTTCGAGGCCTGGGCCGAAGGCGGCGTCGGCATGGTCAACTGGCCGGGCGTCGAAGTGCTCGAATCCGCTGCCTTCGCCGCTTTTCTGCCCCGCCTGTGCCGCGTCCTGCTGGGTGAGGCGCCGCTCCTGCCCAACATCGCTACCTGGTGGTGCGGGCAATCGGCGGAACGCTCCACCGTCCTGTCCCGGCTCGACGATCTCGCGCTGCTTCCGGCATTCGGCCAGGCGGCGGAAGGGTTGGACAGCCGCGAACCCGTAGCCGCCGCCCAAATCGATGCCGCCCGCCGCACGGCTCTGATCGATGCCCTTCGGCGGAGGCCGATGGACTATTGCGGGCAGGAGATCGTGCGGCTTTCGACCACGCCCGCGATCATCGACGGCCGCATCGCTGCGCGCCCGTTCACCGTGCGCGCCTTCGTTGCCCGTGGGCCGGATGGGGAATGGACGGTCATGCCCGGTGGTTTCGCCCGCCTTTCCTCCAGCACCGCGCTTCCAACGTCCCTGATGGGTGCGGGCGACCTTTCCGCCGACCTTTGGATCGTCGACGAGAAGCCGGCGGCGCCCCACACCGGCAGCCGGATCGCGGGCGAGCCGCAAGTCTCGCGAGGAGGGGGCATCCTCGCCAGCCAGGCCGCCGACAACCTGTTCTGGTTCGGCCGTTACAACGAACGGGCCGAAACCCTCGTGCGGATCGTACGGGCCATCCTCGCCAACCCGGCGGACAGCGACGGCAACGTCAGCCCGGGCGCCAGCACTCTCCCGCGGCTAACCGCGCTCCTGCGCGACTGGGGTGCGATCAGCCCCGCGACGGCGCAGCTTCCGGTGGCGGGCATCTGCGCACGCGCGCTCACCGAGACGCGGCTCCCCGGAGGCGTGGCCACGCTCATGCGGCGTCGCCAGCAGGTGGGCATGGCCCTGCGCGAACGCTTCGCCCGGGACTTCTGGCGGATCGTCAGCCGCCCCATGCCATCGATCAGGGTCGATCAGCCGCAGTCGATGCTGGGCAGTACGCGGTGGCTGACCGAGCATTTCAGCGCGCTTGCAGGGCTTGTCGCGGAAAACATGGTGCGCTCGGCAGCCTGGCACTTCCTCCAGCTCGGGCAGCGGATCGAACGGGCACAGGCGATCTGCCGCATGGCGCGTCAGCTGGATCCGCAAACCGGGGACGGCGATCCCGCCGTCACGCTGGGGTTGCTGCTCGATCTTTGCGACAGCCAGATCGTCTATCGCAGCCGCTATCTGACAAGGCCCGTCACCGGACCCGTGCGCGACCTCGTGCTGCTCGATCCCGACAATCCCCGCGCGCTGGCTTTCCAGGTCGCCGAGATCGTGCAGCACTTGGCGGCCCTGCCCAGCTTGCGGGACGACAATGTTCCGGAGGCACCGCTTCGGGCGGCTCGCGCGCTGCTGGGCGAACTGCACGCGGCGAGCGCTGCGGATATGACGACCGAGAGGCTGGCCGTAATAGAAGTGCGGCTGCTCAGCCTGTCCGACGCGATCTCGGCGCGCTATTTCCTGCAGCTCGACACCGAAGAGGCGGAAAGGCGCTCGCGGCTGCTGTGATGCGGTATTCGGTAAGCCATCTCACCACCATGCGGTATGCGCAGGCCGCGCGGATGGGGCAGTTCAACGTGCGGCTGCGGCCTGCCGCCTGGCCGGGGCAAACCGTCGCGGACTTCACTCTCGCGCTCGATCCCCAGCCCGCGCAAGTGATCGAAGGGAGCGGCGGCTACCACGTGAACGAAGCGCGCTTCATCCTGCGCGAGGGCACGGAGCAGTTGCAGATCGAAAGCCGCTTTACCGTGGAAGTGGATCCGCTGCCCTTCTTCATCGGCAGCGCCAGCGGCCCACCGGTGGCGGACCTGCGGCGACGGGCGATGGAGAAGCGCGACCTGTCGAACACGGCGCCTGCATCGTACATCTTCGCTTCGTCGATTGCCGAGCCAGACGCCGGGATCGCACGGTGGGCGTCTTCCATGATGGAGGAGGGCACTCCGGTGATGGAAGCGGGACGCGCCTTGATGTCGGCCATCCACCGGGAGTTCGCCTACGATACGCAGGCGACGCATACCGGCACCGCCCCTGCCGAAGCCTTCAGCCGCCGGCGCGGCGTTTGCCAGGACTTCAGCCATGTGATGATCATCGCCGCCCGGGCGCACGGCGTTCCGGCCGCCTACGTCAGCGGCTACCTGCGCACGCTGCCGCCCCCAGGCAAGGAGCGCCTCGTCGGCGCCGATGCCATGCATGCCTGGGTGAACCTGTGGTGCGGAGAGGAACTGGGCTGGGTGGGCTTCGATCCCACCAACGATTGCCTGACCGACACGGACCACATCTTCCTTGGCATGGGCCGCGACTATGCCGATGTCGCCCCCATCGACGGCACCTTCCACGGCTCCTCCGAGCAGAAGATGTTCACGTCCGTGGACGTGGCGCCTCTGGACTGAGGACCCGAGCGGCAGGAGCCAAGGCGCGGGCAAACCGACCTCAGTTGCTCCGGCGCTGTATCTCGTCGCTGCGCATTGCGGGTTCGCCCGGAAAGATGCCGGCGATGGCCAGCGCGGCGCCGATGCGTGAAAGCGTCTCCAGCATGTCGCCCACGCTGTCCTCCACCACGACGAGTTCGAGCGTATCGCGAGTCGGTTGTGGCCCCCGATCGCGCAGGCTGGTGATCAGCTCGAGGATCACGGCCTCGTGCTCGGAGACATGGCTGCAGCCCATGGGGCAGAATGCCAGCGTGTCGAGTGCATCGCGGTTGAGGAGAACCATCGCGCGGTGGAACGGCTGGAGGCCGCCAATCATGCGCCAACGGGCGAAGGCAGGCGCAAGAAGCTGCGCGGGGCAGCGCTTCTGGCCGATCGCGGTGACCCAGGCGCGCATGGACCATACGAGGAAACGGCAGCCCTCGTCGAGCGTGCTCAGCGGGCGATCGACGTATTGATACATGCCATGACTCCTTAGGGCTTGCACATGCGAATGATTATCATTAGCTACTGTTACGCGGCTTGCTCCTCTCGTCAAGCCTGCACCAAGCCCGGAGGAACGCTTGTCATGGGGCGTTCTTCCCATCCTGTGACCTTTGGCCGGGGCGGCTCCTTGCCTTGCTCGCCCCGGCCTTTTTTTACGCAGGCGGTGCTTCAAGCCTCTGAAATCAAGAGCTTGTTCGATCGGCAGAGCAGTGCTTCGCGACCGTCGCCCGGATGCGACTCGCGGCGTCGTTCCTGCTCCTGCGCTGATGGAATTTGACTGGACCTCAGGGGCGCGGTTTTGCCGACGAACGAACAGCTTTTTGCCCGTGTTATGCACAGGCTTTCGGCGGTGCTTTCTGGTCTTTCAGCGGTAGTCGAATCCGCCTTTCGGCTGAATTTTCAGCGAGTTCTGCTGTAGTGCCGTCATCAGGTATGCGCCGATGAGCATCGGGAACTCCAGCATCTGCTTCTCGTCGTATGTCCTGGCAAGCAGAGCCCAGGTCGAGTCGCTGACGCAGTGGTCTGCGATTAGTTCCTCCACCCCCCGCAGCACGGCCGATTCGTGTTCGGTCCAGCCCGGCGCCTGCGATCCTTCGATCACGCGCTCGATCTCTTCCGGAGTCACCCCGAATGCCTTTCCGATGTCGACGTGCTCGCACCATTCGAACGGTGCCCGAGCGAGGAGTGCAAGCCGCAGTATTGCCAGCTCGCGCTCACGAGGCGGTATCGTCCCCTTGGCGGCAAGCTCGATCCCGAGCACCATCTGTCCCTTGAACATGCCGGGATGCCGCAAGGTTATGAGGCTGACATCCGGAAAAGGGCGGTTTTCGGGGATGGAGAATGCGTCCCGGATTGCGTCCACCTGCTCCTGCCCCTCGGGGCTCACCTCGCCAAGCGCAAGCGGCGAATAGCGCGGGCCCCCGGCCACCGTCTGGCCCATCCGGGCTTCTGCGTCGAACTCGTACCTGCCGGTTGTGGGTTCGGCCATTCTCTTGATTCCTTCGCAAGGGACGTGAAAACGAGGGCTCATGCCGCCACGGCTCGGGCGGCCCAGCAGTCGCTGCGGCAGGGACGATCGGCGAGGCGGGGCGGAACGGCAGGCGGGTCGAGCCTGGAAGCGGCGGGATCGGGCTTGCCCATGCACGCGGTCTGGAAATCGCCAGCGCACGAGGAGGCCATCGCATTGGCGAAGCGAGGATACACTTCCTCGTTGAGGCAGCCATACAGGGGCGAACCTCGCCGAGCGGGTTTGCCTGAATGGCGCGGAAGTGTATGTCGATGAAAGGAGGATGCGCTCGCGCAGCACATCCTCTTTGGGGGCGTTCGGCCGGGCCTTTGCGTCGAGCGCGGGGACGAGCCGTTCAGGCCGGTCGCGAAAGCCGTCGTCGCCAAGGTTGTCGAGGCCCGTGGCGGCGTGGCGGCCGCCATCAGGTTCCTGCTGTCTTTCATCCCCGGCCGCCTCTCCGCCCGGCGAGGCCGGTGCGCTTGCTTTGGGAGGCACTATGCGCCGGGCAGCATCACGCACCAAACGCCGGGACGATGAACGC
Source organism: Novosphingobium silvae (assembly GCF_009856825.1). Taxonomy (GTDB): domain Bacteria; phylum Pseudomonadota; class Alphaproteobacteria; order Sphingomonadales; family Sphingomonadaceae; genus Novosphingobium; species Novosphingobium silvae. The sequence goes on from NZ_WVTD01000004.1 coordinate 256,908, forward strand.
GCCCGTGCAGGAAAGTCAGTCTTCCTGCGCGATGGTGACCTTGCAGCCTTCCAGGACCGCCGTGACCGGCACCTGACACGATAGGCGCGAATACTCGTTCCGGTGGTCCGAACTGTCGAGCAGGTCGTTCTCGTCCTCGGTCATCGTCGGGAGCTTGTCCATGTACGCAGGATCGATGTGAACGTGGCACGTCGCGCAGGAGCAGCAGCCGCCACAAAGGGCCAGCAGTTCGTCGAACCCTTCGTCGCGGATGACCTCCATCAGCGTGCGCCCCTCCGGAGCCTCGACGTTCGTTTCTTCACCCGACTGATTGACGACGATGATCTGCGGCATGGTTGTCGTTCCCCTTTGATACACCCTGTATCATATCTGTATCTATATGCGCATCTGCTGCAGGCTGCTAGATGCTGCGACATCCTTTTGCAAGGTAGCCGAAAACATGGGTTTGACCGCAGACGAACTTCGTTCTGGCCTCGACGAGATTGCTGACCGGGAACCGAAGATCGCCCGCGCGCTCCAGATCGCCGGATACCCCGAGCCCCGCATCCGCGCGACCGGCTACGCCACGCTTTTGCGCACTATAGTGGGTCAGCAGGTGAGCGTCGCCGCCGCCGCTTCCGTATGGAGCCGGCTTGAAACGCTTCTGGGCGAAACGATCCCGCCCGAAGCCCTGCTCGCCGCCGAGTTCGACGCGCTGCGTGCCTGCGGCCTTTCGCGCCAGAAGCAGGGCTATGTCCGCTCGCTGTGCGAACTCGTCGTTGCCGGCAGCATCGATTTCGACAACCTGCCTGCCGATGACGAGGAAGCCATCGCCCAGTTGGTCGGCATCAAGGGGATCGGCCGCTGGTCAGCGGAGATCTACCTCCTTTTCGCGGAGGGTCGCCCAGATATCTGGCCCGCGGGTGATCTGGCAGTCCAGGCCGGGCTGCACAAGCTCCTCGACCTCGTCGAGCGGCCTTCGGAGAAGCGCACCCGCGAACTTGCCGAAGCATGGCGTCCCCATCGCGGAGCGGCGGCGATCTTCACCTGGCACTGCTACAACAACCCGGCGCTCTAGATATCCGCTTCGGCGGGGAAGACCGGGTGGCGGCTCAGGCAATCGCGTCGATGAACCTTGCCATCTCGACGTCCCTTTCGCTGAGACCGCCGGCCTCGTGCGTGGTGAGAACGATGCAGACCCGGTTATAGACGTTGAACCATTCCGGGTGATGGTCGTGCTTCTCGGCATGCAGGGCGACGCGGGTCATGAAGCCGAACGCCGCGTTGAAGTCGGCGAACCTCAACTCCCGTTCGATGCCGTGCCCCTCCCTGCAAAGCGCCCATCCCGCCAGTTCTCCCAGCGCTTCGTCGCGGCGGGCATCGGTAAGGCAGGCGATCGGCATCTTCGCGTCTCCTTGGCAGCGGCGTGGGTTTCTCCTATCGCTTCGCGCCATGCAAGAGGCTGACCCTGTGCGGATCATCGTGACCGACCTGGCGTGTCGCCGCGGCGACCGGGTCCTGTTCGCAGGGCTCTCGCTCGACGTGGCGGCGGGCGAGGCGGTGCAGGTCGTCGGAGAGAACGGCATCGGCAAGTCGAGCCTGCTGCGCATTGTCGCCGGGCTCGCTCCCGCGTTCGCCGGCTCGGCAAAAGTAATCGGGGTGGCCGGCCTGCTCGACGAGCGGTGCGCTCTCGACCCCGCGCTGGCCCTGGGCCGGGCGCTGGAGTTCTGGAGCGGCATCGACAGCGGGCCGCCGGGAAAGCCGGAGCGTTCGCATCTGGAGCGGCTGGGGCTTGCCGGTCTCTTAGACGTGCCGGTACGCTATCTCTCCACCGGCCAGAAGAAGCGCGCGGCGCTGGCGCGGCTGCTGGGCCAGCGCGCCGGCGTATGGCTGCTGGACGAGCCGCTGAACGGGCTGGACGGGCATGCCGTGGAACTGGTCGAGGCGCTCGCGGGCGAGCACTGCGCCGCCGGCGGAATTGCCTTCATCGCCTCGCACCAGCCGTTCCGCCTGGAAGCTATGCGCTCGCTTCGGTTGGCCGAGTTCTCCGCATGAGCGCGCGCATCGCCGTCTCCCTCCTGCGCCGTGACCTCGCGCGCCTGCTGCTGGGCGGGCGTGGCGGCGGGGCTCTGCTGCCCGTTCTTTTCTTCCTTGCGGTGGCAATGCTTTATCCCTTCGCCGTGGGGCCGGACGCGCCGCTGCTGGCGCGCACCGGGGGCGGAGTGATCTGGGTGGCCGCGTTGCTGGCGGCCATCCTCCCCCTCGATCGGCTGGTGGAACCCGACATCGAAGCCGGCATGTTCGACCAGTGGGCCCTTCGCGGGATTTCCGAGGAACTGGTGATCGCTGTCCGGGTGGCGGCGCACTGGCTGAGTTTCGGGCCGCCGTTGATGGCGGCGGCGCTTCCTGCCGCCGCGCTGCTGGGCCTGGAGGGCGAGACCGTCCGAGTGGTCGAGATCGGACTCCTTGCGGGAACCCCGGGCCTCGCGGCGCTGGGCGTCACCGTGGCGGCGCTTACGGCAGGGCTGCGCGGCGGGGCGGCGCTGGGCGGGCTTCTGGTGATCCCCATGGCCGTGCCGGTGCTGATTTTCGGGGCAGGCAGCCTGGGGACGGGCGGCGAAAGCGGCCTTGCCCTGACCGCTGCCGCCAGCCTCGTGCTCATGGCGCTGGCCCCGTTCGCCGGCGGAGCTGCGGTCCGCGCCGCCCGAGGGTGAGGCGCTTTGCGCAACTTTGCGATCAAATCAATTGCACGCGGCGCTGCGGCTTCCTAATTCTCGCGCCATGACCCCCACCCAGACTTTCGCTCCCCCCGCCCGGGCCTCCACTCTCGATCTTATCGGCAACACGCCCCTGGTCCTCCTCAAAGGCCCGAGCGAAGCTGCCGGCTGTGAGATCTGGGGCAAGTGCGAGTTCGCCAATCCGGGCGCCTCGGTGAAGGACCGCGCGGCCTTGTGGATCGTGCGCGACGCCGAGGAGAAGGGCCTGCTGAAGCCCGGCGGCACCATCGTCGAGGGCACGGCCGGCAACACTGGCATCGGCATCGCGCTTGTCGCCAATGCGCTGGGCTACAAGACGATCATCGTCATGCCCGAAACCCAGTCGCGCGAGAAGATGGACACGCTGCGCGCTCTCGGCGCCGAACTGGTGCTGGTGCCTGCCGCGCCTTTCTCCAACCCGGGGCACTTCGTCCATACCTCGCGCCGCCTCGCCGAGGAGACGGAAGGAGCGATCTGGGCAAACCAGTTCGATAACATCGCCAATCGCAAGGCCCATATCGAATCGACCGCGCCCGAGATCTGGGAGCAGATGGGTGGCCGGATCGACGGCTTCACCTGCGCGGCCGGAACCGGCGGAACCATTGCCGGGACGGGCATGGGCCTCAAGGCCTTCGACGAGGGGATCACCATTGCGCTGACCGACCCTTACGGTGCCGCGCTCTACAACTACTACGCCAACGGCGAGCTGAAGGCGGAAGGCAATTCGGTCGCCGAAGGGATCGGGCAGGGGCGCATCACGGCCAATCTCGAAGGTGCGCCGGTAGACACCCAGTTCCGCATCTCGGACGAGGAGGGGCTGGAGTGGGTCACGCGCCTGCTTTCCGAGGAAGGACTGTGTCTTGGTCTGTCGTCGGGCATCAACGTCGCGGGAGCGGTCGCGCTCGGCAGGCAGCTCGTGGCGGAGGGCAAAACTCAGGTCCGTGTCGCCACGATCCTGTGTGACACCGGCTTCCGCTATCTTTCGACGCTCTACAATGCCGACTGGCTGCGCGGCAAAGGGCTGCCGGTCTTCCCTTGGCTAGCGAAGTGATGTAACAACTTGCCGATGGCAGGAAACATTCCGCCTTTTATGGTCGAACCGAAAAACATCATCGAACCTCTCCAGGCGCCCCGGCACTTCATCCCGCCCACTGCGCGGGAGCTGCGCTCCCAGGCGGTGTACCGGTTGCAAATCGGCCTTTTCGGTCTTTGCGCAATGCTGCTTATCGTGGGGCTGGCCAACATCATCCGCGACCGGTTGCGAGTGACGGAGACGCCGGACCCGATCCAGCAGGTCGTGGCTGTCGATGCCAAGCCCACCCGGACGGCGAGCGACCCGCTGGCCGACATTGGCGTCGTTCCTGCCGCCGACCCCAGTCCCACTCCCGCGCCGACGCCTGCTCCGGAGGCCTCGGGTGACACGGGCGCGCCGGCAAGGCCTTAACCGGCAACGCCTCAGACTTCCGCTTCTCGTCTTAGGCCTTCTCGTCCCCGTGCTTGTCGGCTGCGGGGCGGAGCAGGCCCAGTCTTCACGCGCAGGCAACGGCGCGGAGACGATCGGGCTCTACTCCAGCCTCCCCATCGCCTGGAACGAGAGCGAGGATATTCGCGGCATGCTCGCCGACGAAACGCCACCACACTGGGCTTTGACGGCGTTGCGGGCCCGGGGCAGGGTGGTTCCGCTCGACACGCTGGCAGACGGCGAGGGCGAACTTCCGCTTACCGGCGCCTCCATACTCGTGCTCGCCCAGCCGCGTCCGCTGACGCCGCAGGAGAACGTGGCGCTCGATGCATGGGTCCAGCGGGGGGGACGCGTGCTGCTTTTTGCAGATCCCATGCTCACTGCGCATTCGCGTTTCAGCCCCGGCGATCCCCGCCGGCCGCAGGACATCGCCCTGCTTTCCCCCATCCTTGCGCGCTGGGGATTGGCGCAGGAATTCGACGAAGAGCAGGCTGCCGGTGAGCATGTCGTCCAGCTTCCCGCAGGAGAACTCCCGCTCAACCTTCCCGGCCGTTTTCGCGTGTTGGGGAAATCCGGGGGCGGCTCGGGGATGAGTGGGGATGGGGTGGCCACTTGCCGGCTCGAGGCTGATGGGCTGATCGCTGACTGTGCAGCCGCGGAAGGGCGAATCTTCGCGATTGCGGACGCCGCGCTGCTTGAAAATCCGCAGGAGCCGGGAAGTATTTCCCGTCGCAAGCTGGTGCTGGGGCGCTTGCTCGATCGGCTTTCGTCTCCAGCCGCTGCGCAGAAATGACGGGAATGGCCGGGTGCCGTTCGGGGACAGAGCGGGATAGCTGCGAACCGTTCCCGAAAGTCGCTAAATACAAGAACTTTCGGTGCCTTCTGATGTCCGTTGATCCTCCCGATAGGGAGGGCAGATGGAGTGCTGCTGTTCACGCCAGCGGATAAAACACCATTCATCCCCAAATTTCCCTTTTATCGCCGAATTTCCCTCTGTAGAAGGACAGTCAATCGGAATGGCTGAGTCTCGCCGTGCTGCAACGTGGCACGGGGCCCGGGCGCGCACGTGCGCGCCTTGGCGTGAGCCCGGCTGTGTCCGAGACGGCGACTTCTGGGGCGAAACAGGCGGACATGGCGGGCAGGCCGTTCATCTACAGCGGGCAGGGCTTTTCGCTTCTACGCGACAAGAACCGCTTCGTGCTGCCCAACGTCCTTCGCTCCACGGTGCGCGATTCGAGCGGCAAGGACGTGCTGTGCCTGGCCAAGCATCCCGAGTGGAAGTGCCTCGTCGGTTTCGGCACCTCGCGCGTCGACGAGTTCGAGGAGCAGATCGAGGCCGAACAGGCGCGCGCCGACACTGCCGGTCGGCCCTTCAATCGCGACAAGCGCGCGATGCAGCTCTACAATTTCCAGCAGGTCCCCTTCGACGGTTCAGGGCGCTTCACCATGCCCGATGCGTTCGCCAGCCTTGCGGCGCTTGGTGATCAGCTCTTCTTCCAGGGCATCGGTCGCACGATCCTGATCTGGAATCCCGACGAACTCTACAAGCTGGCCGACGATCCCGAATTCGAGGCAGCGATCGCCACCTGCCGTTCGCTGCAGGACGCCGAACTGGCGAAGAAGAAACAATGAGCAGTCCTGACCAGCCCCACATCCCGGTGCTCCTCGAGGAGGTGGTCGCCGCCCTGAACCCCCGGGGCGGCGACCTCATCGTGGACTGCACCCTGGGTGCAGGCGGCTACACGCGCCGCCTCCTCGACGAGGGCGCGACCGTGCATGCATTCGATCGCGATCCCGACGCGATCGCAGCTGTGCAAAACAATCCGGGGAAATGGCCGGAACTTGCCAGCGATCCGCCCCGCCTCGTGTTGCACCCGCGCCGCTTCTCCGAAATGCTCGCAGGCCTTGGAGATGCGGGGATCGACAAGGTGAACGGCGTTGTGATGGACATCGGCGTGTCTTCAATGCAGCTGGATCAGGCGGAGCGCGGGTTCGCGTTCGGTGCCGATGGTCCGCTCGACATGCGCATGAGCCAGGACGGAATGTCCGCGGCGGACTTCTGCAACGACGCCGATGAGGCCGAGATCGCGGACGTCCTGTTCCTCTACGGAGAGGAGCGCCAGTCTCGCAAGGTCGCCCGCGCCATCGTCGCGGCCCGTCCGCTCGCCACAACCGCCGATCTTGCCCGCGCCGTTCGCAAGGCGCTTGGCTACAACCCGGCCTACAAGGGCAGCAATGCGCCCAAGGATCCGGCGATCCGCACGTTTCAGGCGATCCGCATCCACGTGAACGGCGAACTTGACGAGCTCGACGCAGCGCTGGCTGCTGCCGAAACGGCGCTCGCGCCGGGAGGCCGGCTGGCCGTGGTGACATTCCACAGCCTGGAAGACCGCAAGGTGAAGCGCTTCCTGCGCGATGCCAGCAGCACCGGCGGCGCCACCTCCCGCTACCTGCCGCAGGCCGCGCAAGCCTCGCCGCCGTTCGGCCAGGTGAGCAAGGGCATTCGGCCCGGCGACGGTGAGCTGGCCGCCAATCCCCGCTCGCGTTCGGCCACGCTGCGCAGCGCCGTCCGCACGGAAAGTCCGCCCCGTACCACCTCTCCCCACGAACCTGTTGGACGACCCAACCGCAGGAGCGCTGCATGAATTTCACCAGTGACCGTATCCGATCGATCGGCTGGGCTTCCGTGCTGGTGGTCTGCGGCGCAATGACGATCGCGCTCACGCTGCGCGTCAATGCGGTGAAGAGCCAGGTGCACGATACCGAGAAGCGGATCGTGTGGGTGAAACAGGACATCGATTTCTACGAGACCGAGTTCGCCACCCGTTCGAACCAGCAGGCGCTCAAGCAGCTGAACGATCTCGAGTTCGGCTACAAGGCGCCTACTGCCGCGCAGTACATCGAGGGCGAGCGGCAACTGGCGGCGCTCGGCATGCCGGCGGGCCCGGGTGCACCGCAGCCTATCCGCTACGCCAACGCCGAAGTGCCGGAAGGGTCCGACAAGGGCTCGCTCCTGGCGATGGTCTCGCCGGTAAGCGGCGCGACCGCAGCGGCTCTGCCCGAGCCCGAGACCAAACCCGGCAATAAGGGCCGCGACCCGGAACGCGAGGAAATGGCGCGCGATGCCGCCGCCATCGGCAAGCGTCTGGCCCGCATCGAAGTGGCAGAGGCCGCGCAGCAGTGAACGCTCCGGCGTCCTTCTATCTCGGAACCATCCCGACGACGGTCTCCACCGGCCGGCGCAAGCTGGTGAATGTGCGCCAGCGTTCGCTGCTGGAAGCGAAGATCCGCGTCATGTGGGTGCTCGCCGTTTTCGTGCTGGTGACGGTCTGCGCGCTGCTGCGCATCACCTATCTCGGCTTTACCGGCGTGACGCCACGCCACGGCGAACTGGGCGACCTGCTGATCCCGGCACGCGGTGAGATCGTCGACCGTAACGGGGTGCCGCTCGCACGGGACTTCCGGGTCTACTCGCTCTGGTTCAATCCCAAGGCGATGACGGCCGGCTCCTCGCTGATCCACAGCCCCGAGGAAGTGACCGCCGGGTTGCTGCGGATATTCCCCGACCTTGACCGCGACGACATCCTTGCCCGCCTGCGTGCCGGTCGGCCTTGCTACCTTCGCAAGTCGATCCTGCCCGAGGATGCCAACAAGGTCCACGCGCTTGGCGAACCGGCGCTCGAGTTCCCGCTGGAAGCGACGCGGTTCTATCCACAGGGGTCGATGGCGGCGCACGTGCTCGGCTACGTGGACAGCTACGGCAAGGGCAAGGTCGGCATGGAGCAGGCCTTCGACGACCAACTCGTCAGTTCCGACGGCCGCGCGGGCTCCTCGGTCCTCTCGATCGACTTTCGCGTGCAGAGCGCGCTAGAGGACGAGCTTGCCCATGCCATGCTGCTGAGCCAGGCGAAAGGCGCAGCCGGCGTGGTGCTGGACGTCGACACCGGCGAGATACTGGCGCTGGCATCGCTGCCTTCGTTCGACCCGAACCACGTCAAGCCCACCGACATGGTGATCTCGCCGCAGGAAGCCGCGCAGGGCGATGTACCGCGCGGCTTCAACCGCGTGACCAACCAGGTCTACGAGCTCGGCTCCACCTTCAAGCCGCTGACGGTCGCCTCCGCGCTCGACGCAGGCGTGGTCACGGACCTGGGCCGTCAATGGCCGGCCACGCCGCTGCACGTCGGCCGCTTCACGATCCACGACCTGCACAATTACGGCGCCACGCTGAACGTGCCGGAAACGCTGATCCATTCGTCCAACACCGTCACCGCGCGCATCGCCGACGAGCTTGGCGGCGTGCGCCTGAAGAAGACGATGGAAGCGCTCGGCATGAACGAGCGTCCTTATGTCGAACTTCCGGCCAAGGGCTTCCCGATCTGGCCGCGCGGTGAGTGGCCGCGCCTGCGCACGATGACGGTCGCCTATGGCCACGGCATCGCGGTGACGCCGCTGCACCTCGCCTCGGCCTATGCCGCGCTGGTGAACGGTGGGATCTGGCGCCCCGCAACGCTCAGGAAGCTGGGCGCGGCTGACATTCCTGCCGGACGCCGCGTGTTCAAGGCATCGACCAGCGCGCGCATGCGCCAGCTGCTGCGCATGATCGTGCAGTACGGCACCGGCCGCAAGGCGGACGCTCCGGGCTTTCGCGTGGGTGGCAAGACCGGCTCGGCGGAGAAGCCGGGCGCGGGTGGTTACCGCAAGCACTCGCTTATCGCCACGTTCGCCGCCGCCTTCCCGATGGACAAGCCGCGGTTCGTCGTGATCTCGATGATGGACGAGCCGCAGGGCACTGCCGCCACCTCGTACCAGCGCACCGCCGCCTGGAACGCGGCGCCGGTCATCCAACGGGTGGTGCCCCGCATCGGGCCGCTGCTTGGCGTCATGCCTGACGAGACGCGCGACATCGACATCACGGACCTGAGGCCACTGGTTCCCGGGAGCGCCGAAGAATGAAACTTTCCTCGATCTGCGCAGCGGCCGGAGTGGCCGTTCCCGGCCCGGGCTCCGACGCCAACGTGACCGGCTTCGCAATCGACAACCGCAAGGTTGCGCCGGGCACCGTCTTCGGCGCCTTTCGCGGCTCCCGCTTCAATGGCGAGGATTTCATCGCTGCCGCCGTGGAGGCCGGAGCGGTCGCCGTCGTCGCTCATCCCGACGCGAAGGTCGAAGGCGCGATCCACTTCGCCGACGAGGAGCCGCGCCGCCTGTTCGCGCGTCTCGCCGCGCCATTCTTCTCGCCTGTGCCGCCGACGCTCGTAGCCGTCACCGGAACCAACGGCAAGACATCGACCGTCGAGCTGACCCGACAGCTCTGGCGGATGGCCGGAGAGCGGGCAGCCTCCATCGGGACGCTGGGCGTGACGACGGGCAACGAAACCGTCTCAACCGGCCTCACGACGCCGGACATCGCGACGTTCCTGGCCAATCTCTCCGGGCTGGCCCGCGAAGGCGTGACGCACGTCGCTTATGAGGCGTCGAGCCACGGGCTGTCGCAGTTCCGGATCGAGGGACCACGCGTGTCCGCTGGAGCCTTCACCAATCTCAGCCGCGACCACCTCGACTATCACGAGACGATGGACGCGTACTTCGCCGCCAAGATGCGCCTGTTCGACGAAGTCGTGTCCGATGGCGGCACGGCAGTCGTCTGGGCGGACGATGCCTGGTCGGATAAGGCCATCGAGCATGTATCCGCGCGTGGGCTCAAGGCTTTCACCGTGGGAACGCGGGGGAGCGATCTCCACCTCCTGAGCCGAACGCCGGGCAGCCTCGGCCAGAAGCTCGAGATCGAGCACGCCGGGCGGACCTGCGTGATCGACCTGCCGCTGATCGGCGCCTACCAGGCCGCGAACGCGCTGGTCGCGGCGGGTCTGGTCCTCGCGACCGGCGGTGACCCGGGCGCGACGTTCGATGCGATGAAGCGCCTTGTTACCGTGCGCGGCCGCATCGAGCGGGCAGGGCTCACCGGGTCGGGAGCGCCGATCTACGTCGATTACGCCCATACGCCCGATGCTCTGACGGCCGCAGTCGCGGCGCTGCGCCCGCATGTGGCGGGCCGTCTGATCGTGGTGTTCGGTGCGGGCGGCGACCGGGACCAGGGCAAGCGGCCCGAGATGGGCCGCGTGGCGAGCGAGGGGGCAGACCTCGCGATCGTCACGGACGACAATCCACGCGGCGAGGATCCGGCCGCCATCCGCGCCATGATCCTGGCGGGCATGGCACCGGGCGCGCGCGAGGTGGGGGATCGCAGGGAGGCGATCGGCGCCGCGATCGCGGCGGCAGCGGAAGGGGACGTAGTCCTCATTGCAGGCAAGGGGCACGAACAGGGGCAGATCATCGGCAGGGGCGAGAACGTGCGCATCCTGCCATTCGACGACGTCACCGTGGCCAGGGAAATGGCTGGCACGCTGGGAAGGTAGAGACGCATGGTAGCTGTTGCCCGGATCCTCGATTGGCCGCTCGACCCCGCCGAGGACAACCAGCAGGTCCTTTGGAATTCGATCTCCATCGCCCGTGCCGTTAAAGGCGTCGCCAGCGAGGACTTCACGGTCTCCGGTGTCGAGATCGACAGCCGTGACGTCCAGCCGGGCGACCTCTTCTTCGCGCTCAAGGGCGAGGCGATGGATGGGCATCGTTTCGTGGAAATGGCTTTCGCGAAAGGCGCGGCCGCCGTCGTGGTGGACCGCCCCGTGGACGGGCCACACATTCTCGTCGCCGACACCATGGATGCGCTCGAGAAATTGGGTGCCGCCGCTCGTCTGCGCGCCCGGGGGCCGGTCGTCGGCGTGACGGGATCGGTCGGCAAGACCGGCGTCAAGGAGATGATCTTCGCGGCGCTCGACCGTGCCAGCAGGGGCGATGCCCATCGCTCGGTCAAGAGCTACAACAACCACGTCGGCGTACCGCTAAGCCTTGCGCGCATGCCGGGGCGGGCCCGCTTCGGCGTGTTCGAGATGGGCATGAACCACGCGGGCGAGATCGCCGCGCTGACCCGCCAGGTCCGCCCGCATGTGGCCGTCATCACCACGATAGCACCCGCGCACATCGAGATGCTCGGCTCCATAGAGGCGATCGCGGCTGCGAAAGCCGAGATATTCCAGGGCCTCGAGGAAGGCGGAACGGCGATCATCCCGATAGACAGCCCCTATTACGGCGTGCTCCATGCAGCGGCGCTGGCGTGCGGGGCACAGGTCGTCTCGTTCGGCAAGGCGGCCGATGCTGACGTGCGCCTGCTCGATACGGTTCCCGCGATCGGCGGTGGCTCCCTCGTGACCGTCGACATGGGAGATCGGCGGGTGTGCTACACCGTTGCTGCGCCGGGCGAGCATCAGGTCGTCAACTCGCTCGCGGTGATGGCAGCGGTCAGAGCAGTTAACGGCGATCTGGGCGCTGCAGGCGTGGCGCTTGCCGAGATGGGCGGAATGGCCGGCCGCGGCGCGCGCATCGAGATCGACGTCGAAGGCGGAGAGCCGGATGACCTCGGTCGCCGCAAGGCGCTGCTCATCGACGAGAGCTACAACGCCAATCCGGCATCGATGCGGGCGACGCTTGCGCAGCTCGGCCGCACGCCGGCACAGCGGCGCATCGCAGTTCTGGGCGCTATGAAGGAACTGGGCAGCCACGGACCCGACTATCACGCGGCGCTTGCTGCACCGATCCGCGACGTGCCTGTCGACTATGCGGTGCTCGTAGGCGACGAGATGGCGGCACTCGCCGAGGAATTGGGGAAATCGCAAGGCGCCGAGCTTGGCAAACAGGTGCCCTTCGCGCATTGCCCAAGCGTGCGGGAAGCTGTCGAAACCTTGCGCGCCTTCGGGCTCCGGCGGGATGATGCGATCCTCGTCAAAGGCTCGAATTCGGTAGGTCTGGCAGCGCTCGTCGCGGCGCTCGGCAAGCAGGAAGGGTAGGGGCGAAAGCCCGCAAGATGCTGTATCTCATCGCAGACTGGTTCCAATACGAGGGACTTGCAAACCTCTTCCGCTACCAGACGTTCCGGTCGGGCGCGGCGCTGATGACGGCGCTGGTGATCGGCCTCATCATCGGCCCCAAGTTCATCAACATCCTGCGCGTCCGGCAGGGCAAGGGGCAACCCATCCGCGAGGATGGTCCGCAGAGCCACCTGGCCAAGCGCGGCACGCCCACGATGGGCGGACTGATGATCCTCACGTCGCTCGTCCTGACCATGCTGCTGTTCATGGACGTGACGAACCCGTTCGTGTGGGCGTGCATCGCGGTGACCGTGGGCTTCGGTGCGATCGGTTTCCTCGACGACTACGACAAGGTGACCAAGCGCCACCACGCGGGCCTTTCGAGCAAGCTGCGGCTTGCGCTGGAATTCGTGGTGGCCGGCATCGCCGCCTACATCATCGTCAGCCAGCTCAACACCAATCTCTACGTGCCGTTCCTGTCCGGGCGCTACATCCCGTTGGGGCCGTTCTACTACGTGTTCGCGGCGGTGGTGATCGTGGGCGCCGGTAACGCCGTGAACCTGACGGACGGGCTGGACGGCCTTGCGACGATGCCGGTCATCATTGCGGCGGGCACTTTCGCCATCATCTGCTACCTTGCAGGGCGCGTGGACTATGCCGACTACCTGGGGATCCCGCATGTGCCGCGGGCAGGTGAGCTGGCGATCTTCTGCGCCGGAATTATGGGGGCGGGCCTCGCTTTCCTGTGGTTCAACGCACCGCCCGCCGCCGTGTTCATGGGCGACACCGGCAGTCTGGCACTCGGCGGAGCGCTCGGCTGCATCGCGGTGGCCGCACATCACGAGATCGTGCTTGCCATCGTCGGCGGCCTTTTCGTGCTTGAGGCTGCCTCGGTCATCATCCAGGTCTTCTGGTTCAAGCGCACCGGCCGCCGGGTCTTCCGCATGGCACCGATTCATCATCACTTCGAGCAGAAGGGCTGGCGCGAATCGACCGTGGTGATCCGCTTCTGGATCATCTCGATCGTGCTCGCGGTGATCGGCCTTTCGACGCTGAAGCTGCGATGAGGGGAACGGGCGCATGATCGTCTCCCCCGTTTTCGCCGGCAAGCGCTATGCGGTTCTCGGCCTCGCCCGTTCGGGGCTGACGGCCGTCGCCACGCTGGTCGAAAGCGGGGCTCACGTAATGGCGTGGGACAGCCGCGACGAGGCGCGCCAGCAGCTGTGCGAATGGACGGACTGCGGCAAGGTCGAGCTTGCCGATCCGGTGACTGCCGACCTTTCGGGCTACGACGGCGTTGTCGTCTCGCCGGGGATCCCGCTGAACCGGCACCCAATCGCCGAGGCGGCCGCCCGGGCCGCCGTTCCGGTGATCGGTGATATCGAGCTTTTCGCCCTCGCCCGCGCAGACCTGCCTGCCCACCGCGTGGTGGGGATCACCGGCACAAACGGCAAGTCCACCACGACCTCGCTGGTCCAGCACTTGCTGGAATGCGCCGAGGTGCCATCGCGCGTGGGCGGCAACATCGGTGTGCCGGTGCTTGGGACGGATCCGCTGCCCGCAGGCGGGGTCTACGTGCTCGAACTCTCCAGCTACCAGATCGACCTCACGCGCAGCCTAGACTGCGAGGTGGCCGCGCTGCTGAACATCACTCCGGACCATCTCGACAGGTACGACGGGTTCGAGGCCTATGCCGCCTCAAAGGCCCGCCTGTTCGAGATGCAGACGCGCGGGCGTAGCGCGGTGTTTGGAATGGGGGACAAGGAAACCCGCGCAATCGGCCATATCGAGGCGGCACGTCGCGCGCCCGGCCTCGTCCGCCTGGTAGACGGCGCGGACCTTGCCGGCATCCAGAAGGAATGGCCATCGTTGCAGGGCCCGCACAACCTGCAGAACGCTGCCGTGGCCGTGGCCATCGTCGAGGCGCTGGGGGTCCGGAAAGCCGCATGGCGCAAGGCGCTGCGCACTTTCAGTGGCCTGCCCCACCGCATGGAACGTGTGGCGGAAGCGAACGGCGTCACCTACATCAACGACAGCAAGGCCACCAATCCGGCTTCCACCGCCCCGGCCATCGCCGCGTTCCCGCCCGACCCCGAGCCGCGCATCCACTGGATCCTGGGCGGACTCCCCAAGGGGGACAATCTCGATGAGTGTGCGCCTCACTTCGGCAACATCGCTGCCGCCTACACGATCGGCGACGCGGGGCCGCGCTTTGCAGAGATCCTGGCGCCGCACATGCCGGTCCACAATTCCGAGATGATGGCCGAGGCGATCCGCGAAGCCATGGCTGCCGCCGGGCCGGGGGATGTCGTCATGCTGTCTCCCGCTTGCGCCAGCTTCGACCAGTTCCGCGACTACGAGGCGCGCGGCCAAGCCTTCCGCCAGATCGTCGAGGCCCTGCTCGCGCCCGATGAAGAAGAGGCGCGGCGCTGATGGCGACCATAGCTCCAAACTCCTCCGCCTCGGCGGCCCAGCGCTACCACCGCAATCGCCGCGGCCAGCTTGCGATATGGTGGCAGGAGATTGATCGACCGACGCTGATCCTGGTCCTCGTGCTCATGGCGATCGGCGCCATCGCGGTGGCGGCAGGCTCTCCGGCGAGCGCCCGCCGCCTGTCGACATCGGCGGAGAAGCTGCAGCAACTGCACTTCTTCTACCTGCATATGCGCTGGCAGATTCTCGGTCTTGTCGCCATGTTCTGGGCCTCGACACGGACGAAGGACAGCGCGCGGCGCTTCGGCATCCTGCTTGCAGGGGCGATGCTGTTCGCGCTGGTGCTGGTGCCTATCGTCGGCTCGGAAGTGAACGGCGCCAAGCGCTGGCTGCGCTTCGGTATCTCGCTGCAGCCGTCGGAATTCCTGAAATGTGGGTTCCCTATCCTGCTGGCATGGATTCTCTCGTGGCGCGCGCGCGATCCGAAGCTGCCGGTCGTGGGCATCTGCTTCGCGCTCATGGGCGTGCTGGGCGCCCTCCTGATGCTCCAGCCGGACTTCGGTTCGACGATGCTGTTTTCCGGCGCGTTCCTGGTGCTGATCCTGCTCTCGGGCATCGATCTGAAGCGCATCGGCATGTTTTTCGGCGCCGGCCTTCTCGGCCTCGTCCTGATGTACTTCACCTATGACAACGGACGGAACCGCATCGACAACTTCTTGTTCGGCGGCACTGCGTTCGACCAGGTGGACCTTGCCCAGCGCACGATCCTCAACGGCGGCTGGACCGGGCTCGGTTTCTGGATGGGCACTCGCAAGATGGCCCTGCCCGAAGCGCATACCGACTACATCTTCTCCGTCATCGGGGAGGAATTCGGCCTTTTTGCCTGCATGGTCATCGTGGTGCTGTACCTCGCCATCCTCGCCCGCGTGATCCTGCGCCTGGTAGAGGAGGAGGACCTGTTCACGGTGCTTGCCGCCTCGGGCTTTGCCGCGCAGTTCGGCGGGCAGGCGTTCATCAACATCCTCGTCAACCTGCAGCTGTTCCCGTCCAAGGGCATGACCCTGCCGCTGATCAGCTACGGCGGTTCGTCCACGGTGGCGATGTGCCTTTCCATGGGCCTGCTGCTCGCCGTCACCCGGCGTAATCCCTTCATCAAGCGCGAGAAGTTTTCCCTGCGCGCTCTCGGAGACATTCACCAATGAGCCCGGTTTCCCGCCACTATGTCCTTGCCGCGGGCGGGACCGGCGGACACCTCATTCCCGCATTCGCGCTAGCCGCCGAACTGAACGCGCGCGGGCACCATGTCGCGCTGGTCACGGACGAGCGCGGGGCGGCCATTCCCGGCAAGCCTGATTACCTCCCCGCCCACGTGCTGCCGCCCGGCCGCATCGCAGGCAGGAACCCGCTAGGATGGCTGAAAGGCGCGAAAGGCGTTCTCGACGGTCGGCGCATGGCGCTGCGCCTTTTCGAGACGTTCCGGCCGACTGCAGTGGTCGGGTTCGGCGGCTATCCGGCTTTGCCGACACTGCTTGCCGCCCGCACCGCCGGGTTGCCCACGATCCTGCACGAGCAGAATTCGGTGCTTGGCCGCGTCAACCGCTACTTCGCCAAGTCGGTGAGCGCGATCGCGACTTCGGCCGAGAAGACCGAGAAGCTCGATCCCGCGCTCGCGTCCAAGGTCACTCTCGTCGGCAACCCCGTGCGCGAAGAGGTATTGCGTCTTCGCGAGCAGTCGTTCCCCGAATTCACCGAGGACAGCCTGCTGCGCATCCTCGTCACCGGAGGCAGCCAGGGCGCGCGCGTCCTGTCGGACGTGGTGCCCGATGGGCTCGCGATGCTGCCGCCTGCGCTGCGCTCGCGACTGCAGGTGATCCAGCAATCGCGTCCCGAGGACATCGACCGCGTTCGCGAGCGTTATGCCCAGCACGGCATCCCGGCAGAGCTTGCAACCTACTTCGAAGACATGGCCGAGCGCCTTGCAGGCGCACACCTCTTCATCGGTCGCTCGGGCGCCTCGACGATCGCCGAACTGACCGCGGTCGGCCGCCCGGCGATCCTGATTCCGCTACCTTACGCGACGGATGACCACCAGAGCGTGAACGCGCGCGAGATGGTGGCCGGCGGCGGGGCCCGCGTGATCCGCCAGCCTGCGATCACGACCGAGGACCCGGAGGCCTACAAGGGCGACCGGCGCAATGCGCTGCTCAGCGAACAGGCCGAGGTCCACCAGAAGATGGCGAAGGACCTGTGTCTTCAGATCCAGGCGATCGCCCAGCATCCAGAGACGCTGGCCAATGCGGCTCATGCTTCGTGGAACTGCGGTTATCCCAATGCCGCGCGCGATCTTGCCGATCTGGTGGAGAGTTTCGGCGCCGCTCCGATCATGGACGTGATCCGCATGGAGAAAGCCGGTGCAGCCAAGGGCGGCGAGGCATTGGCAGTGGAGCCTGCGAAGTGAAGGGCGTCGGCACGGAAATCGGCACGATCCACTTTGTGGGCATCGGCGGGATCGGTATGTCCGGCATTGCGGAAGTGATGCACAACCTGGGCTACTCTGTGCAGGGCTCGGACATCGCCGAGGGATACGTTGTCGAAGGCCTGCGGGCACGCGGCATCAAGGTCATGATCGGCCATGCGGCGCAGAACGTCGAAGGCGCTGCGGTAGTCGTCACTTCCACGGCGGTGAAGCGCGACAACCCGGAAGTGGTCTACGCGCTGGAGCACCGGATTCCGGTGGTTCGCCGCGCAGAGATGCTGGCGGAATTGATGCGCCTCAAGAACACCGTGGCGGTCGCGGGCACGCACGGTAAGACCACGACGACCTCGATGGTGGCCGCTCTCCTCGATGCGGGCGGGGTGGACCCAACGGTCATCAACGGCGGCATCATCAACTCCTACGGCTCCAATGCCCGGCTCGGCGCGTCGGACTGGATGGTGGTGGAAGCGGACGAGAGCGACGGCTCCTTCCTGCGGCTCGACGGTACGATCGCCATCGTCACCAACATCGATCCCGAGCACCTCGATCACTACGGCTCGTTCGATCGCATCAAGGATTCATTCGTCGAGTTCATCGAGAACGTGCCCTTCTATGGCGCGGCCCTGCTGTGCATCGACCACCCGGAAGTGCAGGCGATCATCCCCAAGGTGCGCGATCGCCGCGTGGTGACTTACGGCTTTTCCGCGCAGGCGGACATTCGCGGCGAGAACGTGACGCCGATCCCCGGCGGCAACCGCTTCGACGTGGCGCTACGCCAGCGGGACGGCTCCTTCCGCCGGATCGAGGGCATCGAACTGCCGATGCCGGGCCGCCACAACGTCCAGAACGCCTTGGCTGCCGTTGGCGTCGCGGCGGAGATGGGCTGCTCGGATTCGTGCATCCAGACCGGCTTCTCCAAGTTCGGGGGCGTCAAGCGTCGCTTCACGAACGTGGGCGAACTGCCGGTAGGTGACGGCCTCGTCACGGTGATCGACGATTACGGCCACCACCCGGTCGAGATCCGCGCCGTGCTTGCGGCCGCGCGCGAAGGTGTGAAAGGCCGCGTCATCGCCGTCGTCCAGCCGCACCGCTATACGCGCCTGCGCGATCACATGGAGGAATTCCAGGCGGCCTTCAACGACGCCGATGTGGTCTATGCCGCACCCGTCTATGCGGCGGGCGAGCAGCCGATCAAGGGCGTGGACAGCGCCGCGATGGTGGAGGGCATGAA
Source organism: Novosphingobium silvae (assembly GCF_009856825.1). GTDB lineage: Bacteria > Pseudomonadota > Alphaproteobacteria > Sphingomonadales > Sphingomonadaceae > Novosphingobium > Novosphingobium silvae. The sequence continues at coordinate 275,173 of NZ_WVTD01000004.1, forward strand.
GGCGCGGGGCCACCGCTCGGCGCAGATCGTCGCGGGACCCGATGCGCTTGCCGATGCGCTGGCAGGCACGGTCCTGCCCGGCGACATGGTCGTGTGCCTTGGCGCCGGTGACATCACCAAGTGGGCGGCCGGGCTTGCACAGGCCATTTCAGCGCGGAGGGAAGGGTGAGCGAGGCCCCCAGCCTTCCTCAGGTTCGCGGCAAGCTGACACCCGATGCGCCGCTGGCTCCGCTCGTTTGGTTCAAGGCAGGGGGGCACGCGCAGTGGCTGTTCGAGCCTCGCGACCTGGCCGACCTGCAGGACTTCCTGCGCGGGCTCGATCCGGCCGTGCCCGTCATGGCGCTGGGGCTTGGCTCCAACATGATCGTGCGCGACGGCGGTGTTCCGGGCGTCGTCGTGCGCTTGGGGAAAGCTTTCGCTGCAGTCTCGGCCGATGGAGTAACGCTTGAATGCGGCGGTGGAGCGAGCGGCATTCTCGTCTCCTCCACCGCTCGCAATGCGGGTATTGCCGGAGTGGAGTTCCTGCGCTCCATCCCGGGCACGGTGGGCGGTTTCGTTCGCATGAACGGGGGTGCCTATGGCGGCGAAGTCAGCGATATTCTGCTGGACTGCGACGTGGTCCTGCGGTCCGGCGAAAGGGTCACGCTCGGCAATGCGCAGCTTGGCTATACCTATCGCCATTCCGAACTTCCGGCAGATGCCGTCGTGGTGTCGGCGCGCTTCAAGGGGCGCGCTGGACAGCCGGCAGCGATCCAGGCCGAGATGGACCGCATCTCCGCCGCGCGGGAGGTGAGCCAGCCTCTGCGTTCGAAAACCGGCGGCTCCACCTTCAAGAACCCGGACGGCCACAAGGCCTGGCAGCTCGTGGATGAAGCGGGATGCCGGGGCCTCTCCATCGGCGGCGCGCAGGTGAGCGAGAAGCACACCAACTTCCTCCTCAACACCGGTAACGCTACAAGCACCGAGATCGAGGATCTGGGGGATGAAGTGCGTCGCCGAGTCCGGGAAAAGTCGGGCGTCGAACTGGAATGGGAAATCCAGCGCGTGGGGCAAAAGGCGGCGGCGCCATGACTGAGGCCGACTGGGACGTTTCCGGCTACGAGCAGCAGATCCTCGACAATGTCGAGGAGTTCGGCTGCCACATCACCGTGGTCTCCCCTCCCGGAGAGGATGGAGATGACGACGATTTCGACGACGACGATCTGGATGACCACGACGGCTTCGGTGCAGACTTCGAGGATGAGGAAGAGCCTTCGAAGGAGCGCTTCGCCTACTCGGTCGGGTTCACCCGGACGGTGAAGCAGCCTGAACTGATCGTTTTCGGCTTTTCGACCGAACTTTCGGCGGCCGTCATCAACGGCGTCCTCGACATGTGCCGGGAAGGGCTCGTGCTCGAGGACTGGAAGGAGATCGACGGTCTTCTCAAGGGCCATCGCTGCGTCCTTCGCGAAGTCGAACGCGATTGCATCGTTCCCTACTACTTCAATTCCGCCATGTGGTTCGCGGAGGAGGAGATGGGGCACGAACTCACCCGCGCCATGCAACTGGTCTGGCCCGGGGTCGAGGATGGCCTCTTCCCCTGGGACAAGGGTTGCTCCGAGATGGTCCGCGACCTGCAAACCCCGCTTTATAGAACGAGTCTGAATTCATGAGCCTGCCAACCCTTCACGTCGCGGTCCTGATGGGCGGCTGGTCCAGCGAACGCCCCGTCTCGCTGATGAGCGGGGAAGGCGTGGCCAAGGCCCTCGAAAGCAAGGGTCATAAGGTCACTCGCATCGACATGGACCCCGAAGTCGCTCTGCGGCTGGCGGAAACGAAGCCCGACGTCGTCTTCAACGCGCTCCACGGCGCGCCGGGGGAAGACGGTACGGTCCAGGGCATGATGGACCTGATGGGTCTTACATACACCCACTCCGGCCTCGCCACGTCGGTGATCGCCATCGACAAGGAACTGACCAAGCAGGCGCTGGTCCCTCACGGTATCCCGATGCCGGGCGGGCGCGTGGTCAAGTGTGCCGAGATCCACGAACGTGATCCGCTACCGCGCCCCTATGTGCTCAAGCCAGTGAACGAGGGTTCCTCTGTCGGGGTCGCCATCGTCACCGACGAGGGCAATTACGGCAATCCCGTCTCGCCCCAAGCCAAGGGGCCTTGGCAGGAATTCGACGAACTGCTCGCCGAGCCCTACATCCGCGGCCGCGAATTGACGACGGCGGTCATCGGCGGCCCGAAGACAGGAGAGCGCGCCCTGCTGGTGACGGAGCTCAAGCCCAAGTCCGGCTTCTACGACTTCGATTCGAAGTATACCGACGGCATGACCGAGCATGTCTGTCCGGCGGAGATCCCGGACGAGATCGCGCAGGCCTGCAAGGACCTTGCCCTGCGCTCGCACCAGCTTCTGGGCTGCCGGGGCACGAGCCGCGCGGACTTCCGCTGGGACGATACGCAGGGGATCGAAGGCCTGTTCCTGCTGGAGGTCAACACCCAGCCCGGCATGACGCCGCTCAGCCTTGTTCCCGAGCAGGCCCGGGCCTGCGGGATGGAATATCCCGAACTCGTCGAGGCGATCATCGCCGAAGCGCTTGCCGACAGGCAGGCCGGGGTCAAATGAGCCAGACGATCCGCCGCAAGGGCACCAGTGCCCGAAAGGCCGCTGCGGCGCATGGAGCGCAGCGCAAGGTCCGCGCAGCCAAGGCGCGCACCGGCTCTGCGCTCGACACGGCGATGGCGTGGCTGCCTTTCAGCGAAGCGCAGCTGCAGCGCCTCTTCATGTTCGTGATCCTGGGCAGCGCGGTCGCCCTCGTCTGTGCCGTTGCGGTCTTCGCGGGCCTGCCGGGCCTCGCCGGCAAGCAGATGGCCCTCGTTGCGGGGCAGGCCGGCTTCGAGGTCAAGCGCGTAGAGGTGCGCGGCGTCAAGAACATCAACGAGATGAAGGTCTACGAGAAAGCGCTGGGCGAGCGCGACCGGGCGATGCCGCTCGTCGATATCGCCGCGCTGCGCCAGGATCTGCTCGGCCTCTCGTGGGTCAAGGATGCGCGCGTCTCCCGCCAGCTGCCCGACACGCTGGTGATCGACATCGTCGAGCGTGAGCCTCATGCCGTGCTGCGCAAGGCAGACCGGTTCGTGCTGATCGACGAGACCGGGCACGAACTGGAAGCCATCAGCCGCAAGCAGGCCGGGGGGCGCCTAATCGTCTCGGGCCCCGGCGCCGGCCGGCAAGTGATCGAGCTTGGAAGACTGCTGGAAGCCGCGCCTGCGCTCAAGCCGCGGGTCCAGGAGGCCGAATGGATCGGCAACCGCCGCTGGAACCTCACTTTCCAGTCCGGCCAGGTGCTCGCACTGCCTGAGGGCGACCGGCAATCGGCGGGTGCGCTTGTCACCTTCGCGCGCCTTGACGGCACGAACCGCCTCCTTGGCGGCAAGGTCACCGCATTCGACATGCGTGCGAGCGACCGGATCTACATGCGCGTTCCCGAGCAGGACGGGCAGGAGCTGGCTCTCAAGGCCGGTTCGGTGCCACACACCGCGGGCGAGAGCACCGGCGCTTCCGCGGCGTCTTCGCCAGGTTCGGACGATCAGTGATGAGGAGGCAAGGATAGTGCCCACGCAGCGCATCTCCCGCGTCTTCGGCGCGGTCAACATCGGCTCCTTCCGGATTTCGGCCATCGTCGCCGGGATCAACGAAGTGGGCGACATGGTGGTCCTGGGTTCCGGCCACCGGGCTAGCCAGGGCATCCGGCGAGGATATGTCACCGACATGGCGGCTGCCACATATGCCGTGCGCGATGCCATCGACCGGGCCGAGAAGATGGCCGATACGGCCGTCCAGAAGGTGTGGATCGGTTGCTCGGGCGCGGGGCTCGCCAGCCGGATCGACCAGTTTGATGCCGAAATCGGCGGGCGCCGGATCGAGCAGGAGGATATCGACCAGCTGCTGATCTCCGCGCGCGACGTCATCCAGCCCGACGGGCGCATGGTGCTGCATGCCCAGCCTGCGCAGTATCGTCTCGACGGGGCTCATGGCGTTGGCAATCCAAAGGGCCTCCATGCCGAGCGCCTGGGCGTGGACATCCACATCATGCTGGCCGACGGCGCCCCCATCCGCAACCTGACCGAAGCCGTGCAGAGCGCTCATCTCGAGGTCGAGGCCGTGGTCGCCTCGCCGATCGCTGCGGGTCACGCCTGCCTCTCGCCCGAGGAGCGCGACCTTGGCGTCGCTCTCGTCGAGTTCGGCGGCGAAGTTACCAATGTCGCGATCTACGAGCAGGGCATGCTCAAGGACATGATGGCGATCCCGATGGGTTCGGCCGACATCACCGATGCGATCGCGTCGGCCTTCGGTATCCGCCGTTTCCAGGCAGAGCGCCTGAAATGCGTCAACGGCTCGGCGATCGCCAATCCCACCGACCATCGCGAGATGATCCCGGTGAACGCTCCGGGCGAGGAAGGCACCGGCCCCATCGCCCGGCATGCCGACGACAAGAACCGCATCCCGCGCGCCGAACTGATCGGTGTCATCACCGGACAACTGGGCTCGCTGATGGAAGAGATCAACAAGGCGCTCAAGACCATGCGGTTCACCGGCCAGCGGGGCAAGCAGGTGGTCTTCACCGGAGGAGGTGCTGAACTGGTCGGCCTTGCCGACTATGCGCAGGCGGCGATCGGCAAGCCGGTCCGCATCGGGCGGGTGGCGCAACTTTCCGGGCTGGCCGAGGCGCACGTAAAGCCGGGTTTCTCGACGCTGGCGGGGCTGGTGCTCTACGCCGCCGCCGATCCGGTCGACATCCGGGCGCTCGGCCGCAACAACGCGCGTACGGTCAGGCTGGGCGGCATGGGAATGGCCGGGCGCGTCTACCAGGCGCTGCGCGAGTACTTCTGAGCATGGCGCCGCTCACGGGCCAGACCGTGCAGAAGACTAGACGGACGCGGTCGAAAGCGGCTGTTTTGGCGGCTTTGGCTGTGGACAAAGGTATATGATGCTTTGCCTCGACAAGTCGAAGCATGCAATCAGGCGTGTCAACAGATTTTCTTCGCGCACGTGCCTGCCAGGAGAGCGAAATGAGCATTAACATCGGACCGCCGGCCATCGAAGAACTGCGCCCGCGGATTGTCGTCATCGGCGTCGGCGGGGCGGGTGGCAATGCCATCGCCAACATGATCCAGGCGCAGATCGAAGGCGTGGACTTCGTCGTCGCGAACACCGATGCGCAGGCGCTGAACAATTCGATCGCCGAGACCCGCATCCAGCTCGGTCCCGAGATCACGCAGGGCCTGGGCGCGGGCGCCCGCCCTGAAGTGGGTCGCGCGGCTGCCGAAGAGACGATCGAGGATCTGGAGCGCCTTCTGGAAGGCGTCCACATGGTCTTCATCGCGGCCGGCATGGGCGGTGGCACCGGCACGGGTGCCGCCCCGATCATCGCGGAAGCCGCGCGCGCCAAGGGCGTGCTGACGGTCGGCGTCGTCTCGAAGCCCTTCATGTTCGAGGGCACCCGCCGCATGCGCGCGGCAGACGCGGGCATCGAAGAACTGCAGAAGCACGTCGATACGCTCATCGTCATTCCCAACCAGAACCTGTTCCTGGTTGCCAAGGCCGACACCACCTTCAAGGAAGCCTTCTCGCTCGCCGACGAAGTGCTTCAGCAGGGCGTGCGCTCGATCACCGACCTCATGATCATGCCGGGCCTCATCAACCTCGACTTCGCGGACGTGCGCTCGGTCATGGGCGAAATGGGCAAGGCGATGATGGGCACCGGCGAGGGCGAAGGTCCGAACCGTGCGCTCGAGGCGGCCGAACGGGCGATCGCCAACCCGCTGCTCGACGGCGTGTCGATGCAGGGGGCCAAGGGCGTAATCATCTCGATCATCGGCGGCGACGACATGAAGCTGCTCGAGGTGGACGAGGCTGCGAACCACATCCGCGAGCTGGTCGATCCCGACGCGAACATCATCTGGGGCTCCGCCTTCAATCCCGACCTGCAGGGCAAGATCCGCGTCTCTGTCGTCGCCACGGGCATTGAACAGACGACCGAAATGGCCGAGATCGCATCGCGCCCGCTCAACCTTGGAGCATCGCGCGGGCCCGTGCGCCCGGCTGTCCAGGCGCCAGCGTCGAACACGTTCCAGCCCGCGCCCGCAGCACCCGTCCAGTCGCCGGTGCAGTCGCAGCCCGCCCCCTACGCCGCTGCAGCCGAACCCTACGAGCCTACCACAGAGCTCGAGCTCGGCGCGGCCGACGAAGCACGCGAAGAGCCCGCACCGGCCGCCTTTGGCGGACTTCGCGGTGGTTTCAGCGAGCCGCTGGAACTCGGGCTCGACGAGCAGGCCGAGCCTGTTCCTGTCCCGGCGCCCACTCCGGCTCCCGCCGCTCAGCGCCCGCGCATGCAGGACGAGCTGCGGCTCGACGGAGGTCAGCAGGTTCCGGCTTCCCAACCGGTGCAGCCTGCCGCCCAGGCTCCCGTTTCGCCGCGCCCCAAGCCTGCCGCGGGTGGCAGCACGTTGTTCGAGCGCATGACCAGCCTGTCGCGCCCCCGTCCGGGTGCGGCCGAGCCGACCGGCGAGGACGACGACGGCGATGCGGGATCGATCAGCATCCCGCGCTTCCTGGGTCGCCAGAACAACCAGTAAGCGGTTCCGGAAGGGGCGGCAGCAGCCCGCCACTTCGCGGAGGAATGCGGCGGGCTGCGCTTCGATGGCGCAGGCCCGCCGTTTTTGCACGTTCGCGCAGGGTTCATCGGCGCTGAGGCATGGACGCGGGGTGCAGGTAGCCAGGATTGACGAAGGACGTTGGGTGATGGATCGGGTTTCGCGGCTGTTGGCTGGTGCGGCGTTGGGCTGCGGGCTAGCATGGGCACCGGCGGCGGCTGCGCAGGGAGCGCCTGTGGTGTCGCGCCCGGTGGTCCAGCAGCTGCCAGGCGCGGACAGCAAGCGGCTGGCCTCCGCCCTTGCGACGCTGGGCCGCAATCCGCGCGACGTCGCTGCGCTCATCGAGGCGGGAGATGCCGCGCGTGGCATGCAGGACTTCGAGGCTGCGGCGGGCTTCTACCGGCGGGCAGACGAGATCAGCCCGGGCAATGCACGCGTCAAGGCAGGGCTCGGAAGTTCCTTTGCGCTCAGCGGCGATCCGGTCAGCGCCATTCCCCTGTTCGATGCGGCGGAGAAAGCCGGCGCCACGCCAGCCCTGATCTCGGCTGACCGGGGGCTTGCCTACGACCTGGTTGGCGACAATGCGGCGGCGCAGCGCCACTACGCGCTGGCTCTTGCAACGTCGACCGGCGCGGCAGGAGACGAGCTGCGTACCCGCCTTGCGGTCAGCCAGGCGATCAGCGGGCAGGGCGATGCGGCTTATGCCACGTTGCTGCCGCTGCTCAACAAGCAGGACAAGCCGGGATGGCGCACCCGGGCGTTCACCCTGGCGATTGCCGGCGATACCGGCGAGGCCGTGGACGTCGCCCAGAAGATCCTTCCCGCGCCGCTTGCCGAAAATATCGCACCGTACCTGCGCTACATGCCTCGGCTCACAAAGGCGCAGCAAGCCGCCGCTGCTAACCTGGGTCGTTTTCCGCGCGCATCCGAGGTCGGGCGCGACGATGCCCGGATCGCGGCCTACGCTCCCCCGCGCTCGAGTGCGGCTGGAAGCGGGCTCATCCCGAAGGGCGAGCCGCTTGGTGGCGGAACGAAGTTGGCCAATGCGCCGCCCAAGAAGCCGGCTCGCGCTGCAAGGGGAGCCGCGAGCCGCACCCGCGCGGGTAGTGCGCAGCCGTCGTCGACCGTCGCCGCACCGGCACGCGATCCATCTCTGGCAGTGGTCGATCCGGACCGGGTCGCCCCGCCTGAAGTGCGACCGGCTATCGAGCGGGACGGAGGAGAACTGCCTGCGGTCGGCCGGCGGATCGAGCTTCCTTCCGTGGCGCAGCCCGCCCATGTCGCAACGGCATCGCCTACTACAGCCGTGGCTGCTGCATCATCGGCAAGCGCTGCGCCTGCGGCTCCTGCTCCTGCATCGACGTCTGTGTCTGCGCGGTCGCCGGCTGCGGTGCAAGCGCCCACGCCCGGGTTCGACCTTGCACGGGTGACGGCCGGGCCGCCTTCCGCCGCTCCGGCGACAGGGGGAGCAGTAGCCGCGCAGCCGCCGGCCGGAGCTGCTGCTCCCGCCGTTGCCTCGCCGCCTTCGCAGCCGGTAGCAGCTCCCGCGCAGCGTTCGCTTGCCGACATCTTTGCCGATCTTGGCAGGCCGGCAGTCGAGGCGGCGCCGGTGTCGGGCGCCGTGGACATCCGCATGATAACTCCCGCGCCGCCTCCGCCCGTCGCACCCGTTGCGACGAAGGCCGAACCGCTCAAGGCCGCCGATGCGGAGCCGAGGAAGTCGACGGCCGTGGCAGAGACGAAGGCCAAAGACGCAAAGACGAAGGCTGCGGACGCCAAGGCTGCGGCAGAAGGCAAGGCCAAGGCCAAGGCAAAGAAGCCCACGCCTCCTGCGCATCCCAGTCGCATATGGGTGCAGATCGGCGTCGGCCGGGACAAGGATGCCATCGCGTTCGACTGGCGGCGCTACAACCGGGAGGCGCCTGCATTGTTCAAGGGACGTCAGCCTTTCGTCAGCGAGATGGGGCGCACCAACCGCGTTCTCGTGGGCCCCTTCGCGACGCAAAAGGCCGCGACCGCGTTCTTGGCCGATGCGAAGAAGCAGGGCTTTGGAGACGCGCTGCCATGGACGAGCCCTGCTGGTCAGGTGGTGGATGCGCTTTCCGGAAAGTAGCGAGGCGGCGGGCTGGGTGAAGGTGTGAGCCCCCCTCCAGGCGCCTTGTGTTAACGCGTGCTCGTTCTTATCCACACGCTGTAAACAGCCTTGTGCAGTTATGCGCAGGCGATCACAGTGCACCGGATTGTGCTATCCCGCCCGCAGGCAGCATCCATGCGAGGTATTCGCGGAGGGTTGATGTCACAGATTATGAGGACAGTGCAGGACGATATCGACCGCGACGATGACGAGGCCGCACCCGTCGAGATGCTCGCCTCGCTTTTCGAAGCGCGCGACTGGCCGTTCGAGTATTCCGGCGAGGACGAGATCTCGGCGGAAGTGAAGGGCGCCTGGGCAAGCTATCAGTTGCAGGCGATCTGGCGACCCGAGGATCGGGTGCTGCAGCTCCTCTGCCTGCCCGACATCCGCATCAACGATGCGAAACGCTCCGCCGTGCACGAGGCCCTGGCGCTGATCAACGAGCAGCTGTGGCTCGGCCATTTCGACGTCTGGTCGAACGGCGGTGTCGTGCTCTATCGGCACGGGCTTATGCTTGGTCCCGATGGCCTGCTGGGGCCGGGCCAGGCGCAGATGGTGGTGGAAGCCGCGATCGAGGAATGCGATCGTTTCTATCCGGTGTTCCAGTTCATCCTGTGGGGCGACAAGACGCCCGCCGAGGCGCTGACCGCCGCGATGGTCGATGCGGCCGGAGAGGCCTAAGGGACTTCGGCAGGACAAAAGGGTTCGAGCGCGGCAACGCCAAGCCCAACTTGGCCGACTTCCCGGTGGCGAGGTGCGGGTCGGTGGCTTCACGGGCGGGTCTTGGCAGGTCCGTGCCGGTCGCCTAAGTCGCGCGCGGCAAGCGCAAGGATCATGACATGGACCGGTTTCAGAGCATACTTCTCGTCGGCTGCGGCAATATGGCGGGAGCAATGCTCTCGGGTTGGCTTGCCGGTGGCATTCCCGCCTCGCGCTTCACCGTAGTCGACCCGCGCATCGAGACTGTGCCTGCGGGCGTGAAGCTGCTTCGCGAACTTCCAGCAGATGGCAGCTTCGATGCGGTCCTGCTCGGCGTGAAGCCGCAGGGGCTGGACGAAGTCGCGGCTGTCCTCGCGCCGCTCGTTGGTCCGCGCTCGGTCCTGTTTTCGATCCTTGCAGGCGTGGAGTTTTCCTCTCTTTCGGCCCGATTCCCCTCGGCGGGCGCGCTGGTGCGGGTCATGCCGAACCTTGCCGTGGCCATCGGCAAGTCGCCGGTTGCGCTGGACGCGCGCGGCCTTGACGAGATCGGCCGGGCTGCCGTCACGGCCTTGATGGAGCCGCTCGGCACGCCCGAGTGGCTGGCGGATGAGGGCCTGTTCGATGCCGTCACCGCGCTGACGGGCTGCGGTCCGGCTTTTGTCTACCGATTCATCGACTCCCTCGCCGCAGGCGCAGTGGATCTGGGGCTGGACGAGGGTCAGGCGCGGCGTCTCGCAGTGGCAATGGTCGAAGGTGCGGCGCAGCTCGCGGCCGCATCGGAGTTTTCTCCGGGCGAACTGGCTGACAAGGTGGCCAGTCCCGGCGGCTCCACCCGGGCGGGCATGAACGTTCTCGACGATGGGCATGCCCTTGGCGGCGTGGTTGCCCGGGCAATGGCCGCATCGCGAGACCGCAACGCTGAAATGGCAGTCGCAGCCCGCAAGGCCTGAGGCGCTGCCGAACGCATACACATTTTGTCACAAATCGGCGGTCCCGGTTTTCCTTGAAAGTTGGCCGGCGTAGGGCGATATTCGATGGGTGCGGAGGCCGCATTGTGCAGGCGCCCGCGAAAGGGAGTTAGAAATGGCGAATTGGAACGACCCCCAGCCCCGTACGGGCTTCGGTGCGTCTCCGAGCCTAGACGGACGCACCGCCGGCCGGACCACCTATGATGCGGGTCTGCGGCGGCACATGCTGTCGATCTACAACTACATGGCATCCGGCGTGCTGCTTTCGGGCATCGTCGCGTTCGTCTTCGCGAACTACGGCCTTGCGGCCGCCATGATCAACAGCCCCGTGAAGTGGCTGGTGATGCTGGCTCCGCTGGGCTTCGTCTTCGCGATCAGCGGCGGTGCGGCCCGGTTCAGCGAGACTACGCTGAAGGCGCTTTACTGGGCGTTTGCGGCTGTCATGGGCATGTCGCTCTCGACGATTTTCCTGATCTACACCAGCTCGTCGATCGCAACCACGTTCTTCGCGACCGCTGCTGCGTTCGCGGGTCTCAGCCTCTACGGCTACACCACGAAGAAGGACCTGTCGGGCTTCGGCACGTTCCTCATCATGGGTGTTGTCGGCATCCTCATCGCCTCGCTGGTGAACATCTTCGTCGGTTCGACGATGCTGCAGCTGGCGATCTCGATCCTTGGCGTGCTGATCTTCGCGGGCCTCACCGCCTATGACACGCAGATGCTCAAGAACCAGTACGCCCAGCTTCGCGGCACCGATTTCGTCGGCAAGGCCGTGGTGCTTGGTGCGCTCAGCCTCTACCTGGACTTCATCAACATGTTCCAGTTCCTGCTGAGCTTCCTGGGTCAGCGCGACTGACGGGTGCAGCGGATGATCGCTCGCGAACCCAGGTAAAGTTCGGTGCGCGTGAATTAATCCACAGTGCAGATTCGTGTGGCCATTATGCCCGGTGCGTTTCGTCGCACCGGGCATTTTCTTTATGGATGCGCGGCGTTAGAGGTTCTCGCGTTTCTATGGAGAAGACTGGGGTGAACTACGGGATGGAGACCAAGGCAAGCGAGCATGGCCTGCGCCGCCGCCTGCCCCGCGTGGCGGGTTCCCTTGTCGCTGTGACGCTGGCGGCCCTTGCGGGATGCGCCAAGCCGCCACCACCGCCGCCGCCGCCCCCGCCGCCCGTTGTAGTGATCCCGCCCATGCCTTCGCCTCCGATGGGAGCGCCGGCACAAATGACCATCCCGCCGGTCGCGGCAGATGGCACGCGGCATACCGTCAATTACGGTATCTCCACCTCGCAGGCGGTGTGGAATCTTCGGTCGGGCTACAACGTGGCCGCGCTCAACTGCATCGAGCCGGAGTACGCCCCGATCCTTGAAGGCTACAAGCGCTTCCTGGTGACCTATGACAAGTCGCTGGACGCGGCGTCGAAGGAAATCGATCGCAGCTTCCAGAGCCAGCACAGCGGCCGCGCCGCGATCGTGGCGCGCGAGACGTATCAGACGCAGGTCTACAACTTCTTTTCGCTTCCCCCCGTCGACGCCGGTTTCTGCCGCGCGGCTCTGGAGGTTAGCGCAGACCTTCTGACGGTGGAGCCGAGCCAGTTCGAGGCATGGTCCTACCAGGGTCTGGCAAAGCTTGAAGCGCCCTTCAAGGAGTTCTTCACCGCCTACGAACAGTATCGCGCCGATCTGGCTGCGTGGCAGGCACGCTATGGATCGGGCGGGTTGATCACCGTGCGGCCAAACGCGGAGCAGGTCATGGCGCAGCCTCCCGCTGCACCAGCGCTTCCGCAGGTCTCCAGCCAGTAGCCCGGGAAGGGGCGGATTCGTCCGTCCCCTGCATTTTTGCCCTTTCCGGCGAAGGCGCACTTCGCTAAGGGGGCGCACCCGAGCCCGCTTTGCGCGGCACGGGAATGATACTGGAACGGGGCCGTAGCTCAGCTGGGAGAGCGCGTCGTTCGCAATGACGAGGTCAGGGGTTCGATCCCCCTCGGCTCCACCAGTATCCCACAACCAAGGCATGTCCGGAATGCTCCGGGCATCACCCGGCCCGAGACACGGCCGGGTTTTTTGTTTATCTGCGACAGGTGGCGCGAAGGCGGCCAAGACCGGTCGTAACAGAAGCGCTGGAGCAGCGCCGGAAGCGATCAGGACCCATGCATTTTCTCGACCAAGCCAAGATTTATGTCCGCGGTGGCGCCGGTGGTCCCGGAGCGGTCAGCTTCCGGCGCGAAAAGTACGTGGAGTATGGCGGTCCCGACGGGGGGAACGGCGGCAAGGGCGGCGATGTCATCTTCGAAGCGGTGGCCGGTCTCAACACCCTGATCGACTTTCGCTACACCCAGCATTTCAAGGCTCCGCGCGGCGGGCACGGCATGGGCAAGAACCGCAATGGCGCTGCCGGCAAGGACCTTGTCATCAAGGTTCCGGTGGGCACGCAGATCATCGACGACGAGGACCGCGAGACCGTCCTGGCCGACCTCACCGAAGCAGGGCAGCGCGTCACCCTGATCGAGGGGGGCATGGGTGGCCGCGGAAATGCCAGCTACAAGACGAGCACCAATCGCGCCCCCCGACAGCACCAGCCGGGCCTGCCGGCGATCGAGCAATGGGTGTGGCTGCGGCTGAAGCTTCTTGCCGACGTGGGCCTCGTGGGCATGCCCAACGCGGGCAAGTCGACCTTCATCAACAAGCTGTCGAACACGAAGGCGAAGGTGGGCGACTATGCCTTCACCACGCTGCGCCCACAGCTGGGCGTGGTCACGCACAAGCATCGCGAGTTCGTGCTCGCCGACATTCCGGGCCTGATCGCGGGTGCGGCGGACGGCGCAGGGATCGGCGATCGTTTCCTGGGGCACATCGAACGCTGCCGCGTGCTGGTGCACCTCATCGATATTTCCAGCACCGATCCCGTCGAGGCGATGCAGGTAGTCGAGGAGGAACTCGAAGCCTATGGCGGCGGGCTCGAGGACAAGCCCCGCCTCGTGGCGCTCAACAAGATCGACCTCGTCGACGATGCGCTGGCTGCCGACTATGCCAGGCTGCTGCTGAAGGCTGGCGCGGACGAGGTATTCCCGATCTCCGGTGCGACCGGCAAGGGCATGTCGAAGCTTCTTGACGCGATCATCGACTACCTCCCTGCCGCGACCGTGACCGAGCGGCCCGAGGGTGAGCGCGAGGAAGCCGACGACAAGCCGTGGTCGCCGCTCTGAACCGATCGACAAAGCGTTTACCCCGGCGGGTGTAAGCAACGTCCCACACGTTCTCCAGCCGCGCCCGTTCGCGCAAGCTGGCGCTTTCTTCCCCCAGTCGATTACCCTAGAGGCTGGCGCTCCGATGCCCATTTCCCGACTCTCCGATCTCGCCGACGCCACGCTGTCGCCTCGCCTCGTCATCAAGGTGGGCTCCGCCCTCCTGGTGGGAGCCGGGGGCGTGCGGGGCGCGTGGGTGGCAGGGCTCGTTGCGGAAATTGCCGAGGCGAGAGCGCGCGGCCAGGACGTTATCGTGGTGTCCTCCGGAGCCATTGCGCTGGGCGCGGCAACCCTCGGGCTGGAGAAGGGTGGGCGCGGCAGCCTTGCAGACGCGCAGGCGAGCGCAGCGGTCGGGCAGATCGCGCTTTCGGGGCTCTGGGCGACACTGCTGGGCGACCATGGCCTCACTGCCGCGCAGATGCTGCTGACCCTGGAGGACTTGGAGGACCGCCGACGCTACCTCAACGTCACGGCCACCCTTACTCGCCTCCTGGATGCAGGAGCCGTCCCCGTCATCAACGAGAACGACTCGGTAGCCACCGAAGAGATCCGTTTCGGTGACAACGACAGGCTGGCAGCGCGGGTGGCACAGGCCGCGCAGGCAAGCGCCGTCGTGCTCCTGTCCGACATCGACGGCCTCTACGATCGCCATCCCAAGCTTGAAGGAGCGCGGATGATAGCGGTGGTGGAGGGCGTGACGCCTGCCGTCCAGGCGATGGCGAGCACCGAATCGAGTTCGGGGATGGGCTCGGGCGGCATGGTCTCGAAGCTGCAGGCGGCGGAGATCGCCGAGCTGGCGGGGATATGCCTCGTCATCGGCAATGGCCAGCACAACCGCCCGATTGAACGCATCATTGCGAACGGCGTGGGAACGCTCTTCAGGCCTCGCCGCAAGGCAGGTGCGCGCAAAGCCTGGCTCGGCGGTCGTCTCAGGCTCAAGGGTGAGATCATTGTCGATGAAGGCGCGGCTCAGGCGCTGCGTCGTGGCTCAAGCCTGCTGGCGAAAGGCGTTACCGCGGTGGGCGGCGTTTTCGGGCGCGGCGATCCCGTCGCCATTGTCGAAGCCGGAGGCAGCGTACTGGCGCATGGCCTCTCCGAGTACGATGCCGCCGAGTGCGCCGCAATCCTTGGCCTTCATTCGAGCGAGCAGGAGCAGGTACTGGGCTATGCTCCGCGCTCTGCCGTGATCCACCGCGACCAGATGGTGCTGAAGTGAACCGCGCGACGATGATGAGCGTCGAGCGCCCGATCATCGCGCTGACCGGCGCGACGGGCTTCGTCGGAGGCACCGTTCTCGACACGGCCCTGGCCACCGGATACGCCGTGCGGGCGCTGACCCGCCGCGCACAGCCGGAGCGTCCGGGCGTGGACTGGGTGGGCGGCGACCTTGCCGACAAGGCTGCGCTCTCCGAGCTTACGCGCGGAGCGGAAGCGGTAATCCATGTCGCCGGTGTGGTCAGTGCGCCCGATCCCTCGGGCTTCGAGGAAGGGAACGTCACCGGCACGCTCAACCTGATCGAGGCCATGGTGGCGGGCGGCGTGCAGCGGCTGGTCAACGTTTCTTCGCTCTCAGCGCGCGAACCGGAGCTTTCCGCTTACGGCGCTTCGAAAGCCAAGGCGGAAAAGTTCGTCATGGCAAGCCCGCTCGACTGGACGATCGTGCGGCCACCCGCGATCTACGGTCCCCGCGACAAGGAGATGCTGGAACTGTTCCGCGCCGCGCGCTGGGGCGTGATGCCGATGCCGCGCGAGGGCCGCGCCTCGATGATCCATGTCGAGGACCTGGCGCGGCTGCTGGTGGCGCTCGTGCCCGGGGATGGAAGAGTGGCGGGTGGCATCACCGGCCGGATCTTCGAGCCCGATGACGGCAAGCCGCAGGGCTGGGAACATTTCGAGACGGCGCTTGCCATTGGTTGGGCCATGGGGAAGCGCCCGCGCGTGATCGGCCTGTCCCGCGCGATGCTGGAGCGCATCGCGCGCGTCGACAAGTTTTTGCGCGGTCCTCGTGCAAAAATGACGCTCGACCGTGCCGCCTATTTCAGCCACCCGGACTGGGTGGTGTCGCCGGAGGCTGCAGTGCCGGCCCCCTTGTGGCGCCCGCGCATCGAAACGCGCCAGGGCCTCAAGGCGACGGCGCAGTGGTATCGCGAGCACAAGTGGCTCTGACGACGAGGACGTTACACGCATGAGGGGTCTGCTCGCGCGCCTGAACATCGATCCATACCTGCTGTTGCTGGTTGGAACGGTAGGGCTGGCATCGGTGCTTCCGGCGCGTGGGATATGGGCGGACATCGCAGGAGGGGTGGCCGATGCGGGCATTGCCCTGCTGTTCTTCCTTCACGGTGCCAAACTCTCCCGCGAGGCGATCCTCGATGGCGCACGGGCCTGGAAACTGCACCTGACCGTCGCGGCCACGACCTTCGTGCTGTTCCCGATCCTGGGTCTCGCCATCCGGGCGATCCCCGGTCTGGAACCTTCGCTGGCGACGGGAGTGCTGTTTCTGACGCTGCTGCCCTCCACCGTGCAGTCGTCCATCGCGTTCACGGCAATCGCGGGGGGCAACGTGGCGGCGGCGGTCTGCAGCGCCTCCTTCTCGAACCTCGCCGGGATTTTCATCACCCCGGTCCTGACCGCGCTGCTCATTACCGGTGACAGCGGCGGGTTCTCGGCTGATCCGATCATCGCCATCTCGGTGCAACTTCTGCTCCCGTTCGTGGCCGGCCACCTCCTGCGGCCATGGATCGGCGGGTTCGTGACGCGTAACAAGCAGGTGCTGAACTACGTGGATCGCGGCTCGATCCTGCTGGTTGTCTACACTGCTTTTGGGGCGGCGGTCATCGAAGGGCTGTGGCAGAAGGTGACTCTGGCCGAGTTGGGGCTGATCGCCGTGATCTCGCTGGTGCTGCTGGCGGTAGTGATGACGATCTCGACTGCCGTCGGCAAGGGGCTGGGCTTTTCGCGCCAGGACAGGATCGTGCTGCTTTTCTGCGGCTCGAAGAAGAGTTTGGCGACCGGGGTTCCGCTCGCGGGCGTGCTGTTTCCGGCCGCACAGGTCGGAGCGATCATCCTTCCCCTGATGTTCTTCCACCAGATCCAGTTGATGGTCTGCGCCGTCCTGGCGCGCCGCTTCGGCGCGGAAAACGAGAAAGCGGACGCACTGCCGGCCGCGTGATCCCACTTTGGGCTGGTCAAGCGGCGCAGGCTGGCCGGACAGGTCCTCGGGCATCGGCGCCCCTCGCAGCATGAGCAGGAGCAGCGAGCCAGGCACGACACTCGTGCCCGTTGTCACGAGGAACATGTCGAAGCTTCCGGTCCGCGCCAGCGTCACGCTGAGGAGAGCGGCGCCCGACGTGGCCGCAAGCGAGCAGACTTCGGTGAGCAGCCCCAGTACCGTCGAGTAGATCACCGGGCGCAAGTGCCGCGCCATCCTCCGCGCCCTAGGCGAAGCCGAGGCTGAAGATCGCGGTGGTCAGGATGCCTTGCTGAACACGATCCTGCCGCTCACCCCGGAGATTACCGGAGAGGAGCTTGGAGGGCTGGGCAACCACCTCTTGGTAAACGAAGGGGCATGAGCAAACTCCATCAGGTCCGCAGGGCTTCCGCCTGCATTCGCCCGCTTGCTGCAGGGTTCGCCCTCGCGGCAGGTCTCGTCCTCGCCTCGCAGTCGGCCTCGGCGGCTACGGTGACCGACACGATGGCCGTGACGGTTACCGTGCAGTCGGCGTGCGTCGTCTCTGCCAGCCCGCTCGCGTTCGGCACCTATAGCCCTGTTTCAGGCACGAACCTGGATGCGACGACGACGCTCAACGTCACCTGCACGCAGGGCACTGCGTACAACGTGGGCCTGAGCGCAGGGGGCGGCACGGGCGCGACGACGACCGTGCGCAAGCTGACCAGCAGCGGACGGACGCTGAACTACGCGCTGTATTCGGACTCGGGTCGCACCACGAACTGGGGCAATACCGTATCGACCGACACGGTTTCGGGTACGGCTGGACTGACTGCCACGGCGTACACGGTCTATGGGCGCATCCCTGCCAACCAGAACACGGCTGCCGGTGCCTACACCGACTCGGTTACGGTCACCGTCACCTACTGACATGATGGGGCGACGCGCGATCCGGATCGGGGCACTCCTGCTGCCGTTGGCGGCATTGGTGGGCCTCGTCGGTGCCGGGCCTGCCTGGGCGGGATCGCTCAGCGTCATGCCGGTACGCGTCGATGTCGCTCCGACCAGCCGGTTCTGCTCGCTCACTCTGGGGAACGACTCGGAGCGTCCGGTGACGGTGCAAGTCCGGGCCTTTGCATGGCAGAAGGACGATGCCGGTGCCGACCTGCTGGAGCCGGACGGCCGCTTTATCGTCAACCCCACGATCGCGACGATCGCGCCGGGTGCCACGCGGCTGGTCCGCTGCAGCCTGCCGGCGCGGACAGCGGTCGACGAGGCGGAGGAACAATGGCGCCTCATCATCGACCAACTGCCTGATTCCTCCCCCGTGGCACCGGGCACCGTGCAGACGCTGCTGCGTATCTCGCTCCCCGTCTTTCGCGCTGGAGAGAAGGCCGCGCCGCGGCTTTTTGTCACGCTCGACAAGGCCTCGCTGCGGCTCGCCAATTCCGGCACGCGACACGTCAAGGTTCTTGCCGTGACGCTGCACGGGGCAGATGGAGACGCTGTCGTCACCGACCGTTCGTTCTACCTTCTGGCAGGAGGCGCGCAGTCCGTGACGTTCGAGCGGCTGCCGCGCGGAGGCGCCACGGGCGTGCACGTGCGGGCGGAAGAGGGCGAGTTCGACGTTCCTCTCGCCTCCGTGCGGTGATGGGCACGCTCCATGCCGCTAGCTCACGCCCGCGTGGCGGCCGTGCTTGCGGCCGTGCTCGCCGTCCCTTCCGTCCTTGCGCCCGGGCTGGGACCGGCAAGGGCGCAGGAAGCGGCAGCGGTGGATGAAATGCCGGTCGGGGTCTCCGTCAACGGACGGATGTTGCCCGATCCGGGACTGCTGGTGCTGCGCCAGGGCCGCATGTTCGTGCGGCGAAGCGACTTCGAGGCATGGGGCCTGATGCTACAGGCAGCGCCCGGCGAACAGGTCCTGAACGGAGAGAGCTATGTTCCGCTCGATGACGTGAAGGGGCTTTCCGCCCGTCTCGATGATGATGGCGCCACCTTGCACGTCACCGCGGATGCGTCGCTGTTTCCGCGCCTGACGATGGAACCTGACCACCGGCGTGTTCCGGTCGCTGCTGCAATCCCGGCGCAGTTCCTTGCCTACGATCTGACGCTTTCACGCTGGAGCGGCGACACGCAGTTGAGCGGGTTGGTGGATACCGGCTTTTCCGGAGAGTGGGGCGTGGCGACTTCCAGCTTCCTTGTCGGTGGAAGCGGTTCCTCGCGCTTGAGCGCATCACGCCTGGAAACCAGTGTGCGCCGCGACTTTCCGGAGCGCCGGATGCGGTTGGTCGTCGGCGACGCGGTCGGTCGCGGGGCTCCCTGGAGCCGGCCGGTCCGGTACGGCGGGCTCTTTCTCGGAACGGACTTCTCGCTTGATCCCCAAGCCGTCAATTATCCACTGCCGATGATCTCCGGCAGCGCGATCACGCCTTCTACGATCGAGCTTCTGTCCGAATCCTCCCGCCGCTCGCTGGACGTCGGTCCGGGCGCCTTCGACCTTGCGTTGCAGCCGCGCCTGAACGGCGCCGGTCAGGTTACGATGAGCGTGCGCGACCTTGCAGGCAACGTGCGGCAGGTGACGCGCAGCTTCTATGCCAGCCCCAACCTGCTGCGCCCGGGTCTTTCAGAGTTCGCGTTCGAGGCGGGAGCGCTGCGGCGCGGCTTCGGGTACGACAGTTTCGACTATGGACCGGTCTTTGCCGCAGCGGGCCTGCGCCGGGGCATCTCCGGTTCGCTGACGCTGGAGGGTCGGGTGGAGATCAGCGGCGCCACCCGCATGGCGGGCCTCGGCGGGTCCGTCGTGCTCGCCTCGCTCGGCGAAGTGTCGGTGTCGGGCGCTGTCTCGCAAGGCCGCGCGGGCACCGGCACGCTGGTGCGGGCATCCGCGCAGAGGATCACTCCCGCCTACACGATCAGCGCCAGCTACGAGCGTGCCGACGCAGGGTTCCGGCAAGTGGGCGAGAGCCGCTTCAACGGCGGTGGACGCAGCGAGATGGTGGTCGCCGGCGGGCTTTCGCTGGGCGCCTGGGGCAGCATCAACGCGAGCTATGCACGATTGCGCCAGGGTGTGGGCGGAGACGCGCCGACGCGTTTCGATCTGGCCTCGGCCTATTATTCGACCAATCTTGCGGGCGCATACCTTTCGGCAGGCGTCCAGTACACGCGCCGCCTGCACGACCGCAGGGCCGGCGAATTCGACGGGGGCAACAGCCGCAGCCTCGGCCTTTTCGGATCGCTGACGATCCCGCTTGGTCCGCGACGCCATGTGAGTGCAATCGCCGAGCAGCGCCGCGCGGCAGTGACTTTCGACCAGAACCTGCCCGAGGGTACCGGGGTTGGGCTGCGTGCGCTGGCAGGCATCGACCACGGCGCCCCGTGGCTCGAAGGCGGAGTGGCGTATCGCAGCGGGATCGGCGACCTTCGGGTCGATGCGGCAAGTCGCCGTGGCCGGCAGGGCATACAGTTCAACGCGCGCGGCGGCGCGCTGCGGATCGATGGCGAACTCATGGCAACCCAGCACATCGACGAAGGCTTTGCGCTGGTCGATGTAGCGAGCGAAACGCCGGTCACGGTCATGGTCGAGAACCGTCCCCGTCCGCGCAAGGCCGGCGTGGGCAAGCCGGTCATCGTCACCGGCCTGCAGCCTTACGCCGAGAACCACATCGCCATCGACCCGTCCGAGGTATCGATCGAGGCGGGGCTCGACACGCAGGCCCAAGTCGTGGCGCCCGGCTGGCGGCAGGCGGTGCGCGTCGGCTTCGGCAGTGCGGAGCGGCTGGGCGCGCGCCTGCGGCTGGTCGATCCCCGCGGCAACCCCGTCCAGACCGGATCGACCTTCGCGTGGAACGGCGGGTCGGGGATCGTAGGCTACGACGGCGAAGTCTGGATCGAGGACTATGCGGGCGGCGGCATGGTCTTGCGGGTCACGGGTGCGAACGGCGCATGCCGCGTGGCCGTGCCGCAGCTTTCCGGCGAGGCGCGGTTGATGGCATCGGCCCCCGTCGTCTGCATTCCGGAAAGCGAATGGGCTCTCGCCCATGCCGGAGCGCGGCATCAGCCGCAGCTGGCCGATGCCGTAATCCCGCGTAAGGAGCCTCGTCCATGATCCGCGCCGCAACGATCCGCAGCGCGGCCGCGCTTCTCGCGCTTTCGGGAGGACTGCTTCCGCCGAGCCCTTCCGCAGCCGCCGGCTGCACCGTCTGTATCTGCTCGGTCTCCACCACTCCGCTCAGCTTCGGGACCTACAATCCTGGCAGCTCCAGCGCGAAGACGGCCACGGCCACGGTGACCGCGAACTGCATTTCGGTCACGCTGGCGATGAACACCACGGTCGATCTTAGCCTGAGTGCGGGGACGTCGGGGAATGCCGCCGCCCGGCAACTGGCCAGCGGCGGGTCCCGGCTCGATTACAACATCTACCAGGACAGCAGCCATACGACGGTATGGGGCAACGGCAGCAATGGTGGCCAGCTGATGACCATGGCGATCACAGACCTGCTGAGCTTTACCGCCAACAAGACGGCCTATGGCCGCATTCCCGCGCGCCGCTTCCCCAGGGCGGGCGCGTACAGCGATTCCATCGTAGTGACGTTCGCATTCTGAAACGCAGGCTATCGCGTCTCGGCCGGGCAAGCATGTTCAGAAGATCGGCCACGCCTTGTAGACGCTGAACAGGCTGGTCGAGATCAGGACGATCGACACCGCCACAAGCAGGGTGCGCGGCTTGATGCGCTTGGCGAAGAGCGCACCAAAAGGTGCCGCCACCACGCCGCCGATAATGAGGCCGACAGTCGCCAGCGTGAACGCGGAAAGGCCGATGGTCGCGATGAAAGCGGTCGAAATGGATGCGGTGAGGAGAAACTCGGCCGTGTTGACGGTGCCGATGGTCTTGGCCGGCTCGCCGCCCTGTACCAGCAGGTTCGACGTCACGACAGGTCCCCAGCCGCCGCCGCCCGCCGCGTCGAGGAAGCCGCCCGCGAGGGCCAGCGGGGCCGTGTACCGCGGATCCTGGAAGCTCGGCTTGCCCATCCGGGCCGCGCGAACGAGCAGATAGATGCCGATGCCGGTCAGATAGAGCATGACGAACGGCTTGGCGACCGAGGCGTCGATGCTCGAAAGGACATAGGCGCCGGTGACGCCGCCGATGATCCCGGCCGGCACCAGCCGCCAGAACAGGCCCCAGGTCACGTTGCGATGCCAGATGTGGCTGAGGCCGGAGGTACCGGTGGTGAACAGCTCGACCAGATGGACGCTTGCCGATGCGGCTGCAGGAGCCACGCCCACGACGCTTACCAGCAGGGTCTGCGTGATGACGCCGAACGCCATGCCGAGTGCGCCGTCGACGATCTGTGCGGCGAAGCCGATCGCGATGAAAGGCACGATGTCGGCCATGTGGGCCGGCAACGAATCGAGCATTCAATATCCTCCCGGGGCGGGGTTGGAACGGATCAGGACGGGGATCGTGCCAGATCCCGGCGCACGTACGAGCGCATGGCGGGTATCGGCTTGGCTCGCAAGGAAATTGAAAAGGAGAGAAGGCCCAAGCGATGCCCCACTCAGTTGCCGAAGCGACGCCTTTCAGTGACATCAACCTGCATCAGCTTGCCGTCGTGCACCGTCAACTGGATCACACCGAATCGTAGCCGCTGCAGCACTTCGATGACGTGCTGCACGCCATCGTTCAGCAGCGGATGCTCGGAGGTGGGTACATCGGCTGGTCGGGAAATCTTCATGCGCTGCTCCTATCGCATGGTCGGGCGCGTGCCCGGCAGGAATAACCCGCACCTTCTATTCTCAAGAGAATAGGTTGACAATGCCCTGGCTGTGTAGCTTTGCTTTCACCCTCGAAAGCCGGTGCTCAGGCCTGCACGTCGTCCGGCGCTTCGAGCCCTTCGGCAGCGGGCACCAGTTCGATCGGGTCTGACAGGCGCACGCCGTCAAGCAGGCCGGCGGTCACGTCCCGTACCTGTAGCATCAGTGCCCTTGTGCGGCAGTCCTTTTCCTCGACGCAGTTCTTGCAGGTCTCGTGCGCGAAGCGGCTCGCGCAGGGGACCAGCGCGAGCGAACCGCGCATGACCCGGATGAGATCACCGTAGGTGATGTCGATCGGGGGCACGCCAAGCCAATACCCGCCGTCTTTCCCGCGCTGAGAGGCGACGATGCCGAAGCGGGAGAGTTCCGAGAGTATGACGGTCAGGAACTTCGCCGGAATATTCTGCGTCTCGGCGATGTCCGTCAGGGGGATCGGACCCTGGCCGTACTTGTCTGCGAGGTGCTGCATGGCCCGAATCGCATATCGTGTTTTCTGCGAAAGCATTCGCGGCAATTCTCGCAAGGACAGATCAGGAGCCACTTGCTCCGGTTGGCGGCCTTGCGTCAACCCGTCGTCGCAGCATCACCCCCGCTTTACGAGCGACACAAGGGCATGTGCTACCCGGGCCCCTACTCGGCCTCATCGGGAGGCCAGTACCATCCATGCGTCTCGACCATGATCGAAGGCACCGGACTACCTCGCGCATCCTTCGATGGCCGGAAGCGGAACCGTTCGGTGATTAGGCGACAGGTCGTTGTGTCGAGGGTCGACCGTCCGCTCGAGACGAGAATGCGACAGTCGCTCACCCGGCCATCGACGCCGATGCGGTACTGCAGCTTGAGCTCGCCGCCTGCCTTTTGTTCGCGCAGATCCGGGGGCAGGTCCGAGAAGCGCAGGCGGCCCTTGATCTGGCGCGGGCGCGTGACAGCATCGCCATAGCCGTCCCCGTCGCCATCTCCACCGCCGCCATCGCCGTCACCAAAGCCGCCAGCGCCATTGCCGGTCCCGGGACGGTCTGACGCGCCGCTCTGGCTGGCGGAGCCGGTGCCGGCGCGAGGTGCGGTGAGGACCGGAGGGGGAACGATAAGCGGCGGCAAACGCGATGGCGGCGCGACGATTTGCGTAGCCTTGTTACGCAGGTTGGCAGGAGAGGGGCGCCCTTTTGCAGCGGTGGAATCCGCTTTTGCCGGTATCTCCCGCTGCGGAAGCTGCTCGGGGGGATCGCGAAGCGGCACGATCGCCGCGAGGGCTTCCCTGCGTTCCTGCGGGCTCATTCTTGCTGCCAGCCCCGCTACCAGCGCAGCGATCCCGCCTGCCACGATCAGCAGGGACGCAAGCGCCGAGAGCGCACGGGTTCGGGCAGGGGTGTGCACCTCTTATCGTCTCCTCGATCATGGAGAACTCCCGATGCGATACCCGGTTTCGTGCTCGGGGCCCGCGCACCGGTTCGCCCGGCAGTCACGCGGCGTGTCCGGGTGGGATAAGGCGCATTCCTCATCGAACATTTCCGTGAGTTGCGAGGGGCTGGAGGCGCCGTCGTCCGCCCGCGCGAAAGGAGAATTGGATGATGCGGAACCTTGCCGAACAATGTCCGTTTAATCGTACAACACGCACATCACGGAGACGGTACAATGACGCTTCTTCTCATCTTGCTGGTCGGCGGCATCCTGGGCTGGCTCGCATCCATCCTCATGCGTACCGACGCACAGCAGGGCATCTTCCTGAACATCGTCGTCGGCATCGTCGGCGCTCTCATCGCAGGCTTCATCATCACCCCGCTGATCGGCGGGGCGCCCATCACGAGCGGTTCGTTCGACATCCTGTCGCTCTTCGCTTCGTTCCTCGGCGCGGTCGTCCTTCTGGCGATCGTCAACCTCTTCCGACGCGGCTCGGTTCGCTAAGCTGCCCGGCCGGGGTCCGGTAACGGGCCCCGCGAGGCGGCTTACGCGTCCGCCTGACCTTCACGCGTGAACATTCGACAACAGGGAAAAGGACTTCTCGCCATGAAAGCCATCACGATGCCTCGCCTTGCCATGGTCGCCGTTGCCGCGGCTTCGCTGGGTCTTGCGGCATGTAACGACCCCGCCGATGACGCGACCGAACAGGCTGCGGATACGGTGGAAGCACAGTCGGACGCTGCAGCGGATGCGCTCGAAGAGCGTGCCGACATGACCAGCGGTACTCCGTCGGAAGCGCTGGAGAACCAGGCTGATGCCGTCGAAAAGGCTGGCGAGGCCAAGGCCGATTCCCTGGAGAACAAGGCCGACGAGGTTGAAGACCAGCACTGACGCCGCGCCCTCGGGTCGCGTCTGACTGGTCTGACTGACCGGCGCCCGCTCCCCTTGCAGGGTGTCCGGCGGTCGAGGGAGAGGATGGCGGCACCCCCGCCATCCTTTTTCGTTTGTGCGCAAGTCGTGCACGCGGGTGCACAAGGCACGAAATTTTGGCGAAAAGCGAAATGGGGCGCATGTACGCTTGAATTGTTTCGCCGTTCGACAGACATAGGCCCCCAAGTCTCAAGGGTGGCGGGACCTGCGCCGGCTTGCCCGCAAACAGCTTCGATCATTCAGCCTTCGATAACCTGAAACAGGAACCATGCCATGACCATTGCCCTGATGCCGCTGCCCTACGCGCACGACGCGCTTGAACCGCATGTCTCCGCCAAGACGCTGGAGATCCATCACGGCGCTCACCACAAGACCTACGTCGACAAGCTGAACGCCGCGATCGCTGGCACTGAAAACGAAGGCAAGTCCGTCGAGGAAATCGCCAAGTCCTCCTCCGGCCCGTTGTTCAACAACTCGGCACAGACCTGGAACCACGGCTTCTACTGGCACTCGCTGTCGCCGGAGAAGACCTCGCCCAGCGAGAGCCTGGCGACCGCCATCACCAACGATTTCGGTTCGATGGATGCGCTTCTCGAAGCGCTCTCGAACGAGGCTATCAACCACTTCTCGAACGGCTGGGCGTGGCTCGTCGTCGAAGCCGGCAAGCTCAAGGTGATCTCGACCCACGACGCTGACAGCGCGCTTGTGCGCGATGTCGTGCCTCTGCTGACCGTGGACGTCTGGGAGCACGCCTACTACATCGACCAGATGAACAAGCGCCCGGCGTACGTGAAGGCGGTTCTCGAGAACATCCTGAACTGGAAGTTTGCTTCGGACAACTTCGATCGCGGCACGGCCTGGGTCTACCCGGGCTGAGCCTGAGCGCTGCCAAGGCAAACAAGAAAGCCCCCGTCTCTCCTACAGGGGAGGCGGGGGCTTTCTGCATTTTTGCGTGATATCGAGCGCTAATTTGAAGCGGTTACCTTTGTCTTGGCAAAGTAAGACAGAAGCGCTCAGCCGGCCTTGCGGGCCTTTACCTCGACCGAGCCTTCGCCATCGAGGATGCGGGCAAGATCGGCGCGGGCACGCGCTACCCGGCTCTTCATGGTTCCGATGGGACAGCCTGCGATCTCCGCCGCTTCCTCGTAGCTGAAGCCCGAGGCTCCCACCAGCAGCACCGCTTCACGGCGTTCGGGTGCCAGTTTCTGCAGCGCGGATTCCATGTCGTCGAGGTGAAGCGGCCCTTCCTGGTCCGCTTCCATGACGAGCATGCGTTCTGCGGCGCCTTCGTCGAGGTCGGTCTGGCGACGCGATCGACGCAGTTCCGACAGGTAATGGTTGCGCAGGATCGCGAATGTCCACGCCCGCATGTTGGTTCCCGCCTGGTAACGTTCGCGCGCGGTCCAGGCCTTGATCGCGGCTTCCTGCACGAGATCGTCCGCAAAATCGGAGCGACCGGAAAGGCCGCGGGCGAACGCTCGGAGATGAGGAAGGACCGAGAGCAGTTCCTTGCGAAATCCCTCGTCGGCCGGGGAGGGCCTGACGCGATCAGGCATCGTCGCTGTCATCCAGCTTCTTCAGGAGATCCTTGAAGCTGTCCGGCAGCGGTTCTTCCACTACGGAGTTGTAGAGCTTCCTCAACCCCCCGGCCCAGCCGGGCTCACCATCCTTGCGGACTTCCGGCGGAAGGCCCGGCATCCGGCCGGGTTCACCACGTCCATTGGGCTGACTCAACACGAACTCCCTTTCACCCTGCACACTTGCTTCGAGACCGGATTACGGTCAAGCCCGGTGCGCTTTCTCGTCCGCGACATGGCTTGCTGCGGGCAGGCGCTTCTCGGGTTCCGTCCTGTCTGCAAGCCGAGCGGGACGTCGTTTGCTCATGGAACAATCGAGCCCGACCATGGTTCCCCTCAGCAGGATCTGTGGCATAGCATGCATCGGTGCCGTCGCACTTGATCGCACCAAATTGGGTCTGGAGTACAGGAAGTTGCTGGGTGATTGACCAGGCTCTGCTCGACAGGGTGCAGAAGCAGGCGTGGTTCCACAAGTACCCGCGCGGCTGGCCCTTCCTGCTGTTCCTCATCGCAAGCGTCACGACGGCGGTGTCCGTCATGGCGATCGAGCGGGCGGGCAAGCAGACGCGCGCCGTTGAACTCGACCGCAACCTCACCGAAATATCATCCGCCCTCCAGCGCCGGGTCACCGAGAACATCGCGCTCCTGCGTGCCGGAAGCGCGTTGTTTTCGACGCAGGGCGAAGTCACGTCCGAGCAGTTCACCGAGTTTGCGCAGGACCTTCAGGGCGACGGCACGCTCTACGGCTCGATGGGCATGGGATGGGCTCCGCTGCTGCCGGTGGCGCGGCTCGACCAGTTCGAGTTCGCCAAGCAGTCGGCGGGTGACTACTATTTCTATGTCATGCCCCGGCCCGGCCCCGGGCAGAAGCAGGTGGCGCCTGTCGTCTTCCTGCAACCCCAGTCGCTCCCCAATCAACGCGCGATAGGTTTCGACATGTTCTCCGACCCGGCACGCCGCAAGGCAATGATCCGGGCAGCGAAGAGGCGCGGCCCCGCAGCGACGGGAATGGTGCATCTCGTTCAGGACGACGACGCGCCAACCGCCGCCGGATTCCTGATCTACATGCCGGTGTTCGGGGATCGTGGTCGCGGGCGGGGCGTGAAGGGGTTCGTCTATAGCCCATTCCGCGCCCAGACATTCCTGTCCTCGGCAAGCGAACTCTACAGCAACGACAGCATCGACGTAGCGATCTATGACGAACGCGTCGGCCCGGACACCCTGCTGGCGGAGCAGCGCGGTGACAGCCTGACAGGACCTGCGCTTACCCGGAAGATCGACGTAGCGGGGCAGGTTTGGGTGGTCGAAGTCAGCGACCGGAAAGTCGGCATGCTTTCCCCGCTTTCGCGGATCACCCTGTTCTTCGGGGCTCTTGCCTCGCTCATGGTGATGGCCATCGGCCGTCTCATCACCAAGCGGGCGGCTGAAGACCGCATCGTGCTCGAATGGCTCACCAGCCAGGCGTCGATCCGCAATTCACTGACGCGCGAGCTCAATCACCGTGTGAAGAATACCTTGGCGAATGTCCTGTCGATCGCCGCGCTCACCCGTCGCCGCTCGACGAGCATCGATGACTTCACCGACAGCCTGACCGCGCGCATCCGTGCCCTTTCGGCAACCCACGACCTTCTTTCGCAATCGAACTGGGGGAATGCAGCGCTCGGAGACATCGTGCAGTCCGAACTGGCGCCCTACATGGAAGGGCACGAAAGCCACGTCACCATGTCGGGCCCCTCGATCAAGCTTGCGCCGAACGACGCGATGTCGTTGGGCCTGGCCATCCACGAACTGGCGACGAACGCGGCGAAGTATGGCGCGCTCAGCACGATCGAGGGGCGCATCTACGTCGAATGGACGTTGCTGTCCCCCGAGCTGGCGGAGATCCACTGGCGCGAGGAGGGTGGCCCGCCAGTGATCCCGCCCACCAAGCGCGGCTTCGGACGTGACCTGATCGAGAAAATCGTGGCGCACGAACTCAAGTCGGAAGTCGACCTCAGGTTCAACCCGGGCGGCGTCGAATGCCGTCTCAAGGTGCCGGTGCGCGCCTCTCGGGAATTTGTTCTGCGGAACGAAAGCCGGTAGCGTTCACGAAGACGAAGGCGGCGTCTCGAGAGGATTTTACGGTCCATCGTGGTGGAAAGGGCGTGACCGCACCCGGCCCCTGTATCCCCCACCAGCACTACGAAGCTCTCAGCGGTGTGAGAGCCGCACAAGCGAACGGCGCCGCCACGAACCTGCGTGGCGGCGCCGTTCTTTAGGCTCGTATCCAGCCTCAGCCGAGCGGCTTGCTCGAGTTGAAGAAGAGGGCCTGGCTGATCGCGGCGCGAACAGTGGCTTCCTGGAAGGGCTTGGTGACGAGGTAGGTCGGCTCCGGGCGCTCGCCGGTCAGCAGGCGTTCCGGATAGGCGGTGATGAAGATCACCGGTACGCTCCCGAACTTCTGCAGGTCCTCCACCGCGTCGATGCCCGAGCTCCCGTCGGCGAGCTGGATGTCGGCGAGCACAAGCCCTGCGGGATTTTTCTCGAAGATATCCAGAGCCTGCGCGTGAGTGGCGGCGGTACCGACCACGGTGTGGCCAAGGTCGCTCACGAGCCCTTCAAGCTGCATCGAGATCAGCGGCTCATCCTCGATGATGAGGACCTGGGTTGCGCTTTCGCCTTCGATCTCCGCAATAGCCTGCGCAACCAGCCCATCGACTTCCTCGACAGTGTAGCCAAGAATCTGCGCGGTCTCCTCGCGTGAGAACTCCTCGACGGTGGTCAGAAGCAAGGCCTGCCGGTGCGTCGGTGCGATCGTGGCGAGGCGTTCCTGCGCAGCCTGTTCGTGGCCGCCTGTGGAAGGGGCGCTGGCCTCCTCCACATGGCCGGTGGCCCAGATGCGGGTGAAGGCACCGTAGAGTGCCGCGCGGCTGCGTGCGATCGCCTCGCGCAGCGAACGGTCGGCGAGCGCGGCTTCCAGGGTGGCGCGGACATAGGCGTCACCCGAATGCTGCGAACCCGTGAGGGCGCGCGCATAGCGGCGCAGGTAGGGCAGCTGGATGGCGATCTGGTCAGAGACGGACATTCATGTTCCTCAGGCCTTTTTGGGATATCATTCCCGATTGCAAGACGATGGGCGCCCTTGCGCCAGCGGGCCGATGTCGTTTGTCTGACTCCGCATGGCAGATAGGGCAACCGGAAAATTTTTTGCGGTGGATCGCAATCCGGGGAACCAACGAAGGGCCGTCACGTTCCCACATTGTCACCACTGGCTCCCCCACCCCCCCCGCAAACCGGTGGTGACCCGATCCCGAGGCCTCTGTTCACAACTTGTGAGCGGAGGCCTCAAAGTTTTGGCATCGGGAATGTTCCCGAACGGTGCGTGCATCGGCATTCTGGTGCGATGTTCCGGATCGTAGCCGGGACGAAATGTCGCGGTGCGGGAACTTTCTTCGGCGCATTGACGTTTGGGTTCTTGACAGGTTTCAATGGAGGGTAACGCCATGTCGACGACGCTCGAAGCTAGCATCGACGCGAAAACAGAGGTCCTGGACCAGCCCAAGGTCGCGCTGAGTGACCGGGACTTCAAGCGCGCTCTCTCAGAGGTCGCGCCGCATCTGCGTGCCTTCGCTCGCGGCCTTTGCGGCTGCCGTGACCGCGCCGACGATCTTGCCCAGGAAGCCATGCTGCGCGCATGGGCCGCTCGCGAGCGCTACGCCGCCGGCACCAACTTCAAGGCATGGACGTTCACGATCCTTCGCAACCACTTCTATTCCGAAGCCCGCCGCGCTCGCTTTCATGGCGAGTATGACGAGCTTGCGGCCGAGCGGATCCTGCGTGCCGAAGCAAGCCAGGAAAGCGCGGTTGAACTCGCCGACGTCCTTCGCGCGCTCACGGCCATCCCGGAAAGCTATCGCGAAGCGCTGGTGCTGGTTGCTGCCGGCAATCTCTCCTATGAAGAGATCGCCGACATCTGCGGGATCGCGCTGGGAACGGTGAAGAGCCGCATCTGCCGGGCCCGTGCGATGCTTTCGAAGATCATCGAATCCGGCCAGCTTCCGGACTTCCGGCACAACTTCGTTCTCGGTGGCGAGGCTATCGATGCTTTCTTCGCCGAACTGGTGAAGGTTGCCAATGCCGACCAGGGTCGCCTGCTCGCCGCCGCCTGATCGCATCTACGTCCAGTACAAAGGAATTTCGTGCTTTGGGTGCGACGCTGCCGAGCGCCGGGAAGATCCTCATCGTCGAGGATGAATTTCTGGTGGCGCTACAACTCGAAGACATCCTCGCAGATGGCGGGCACGAGGTTGTCGGCATCGTACCTGATGCGCAAAGCCTCGGCAGCCTTGTGCAGGTGCCGGACGTTGCCCTTGTCGATCTGAACCTCCGCGACGGGTTGACCGGTCCCGCAATCGCGCGTGATCTTTCCGAGCGTTACGGGGCCCGCATCATCTACGTGACGGCGAACCCCGGGCAGATCGACGAGCCTGCGGCCACGGCCTTGGGCATCGTCCAGAAGCCGTTCACGCGGCAGACGATCCTTTCCGCGATTGCCTATGCACTCTGCGATGGTGCTTCCGGCGAGCGGCCGGCGGAACTGGAAGCGGTGCGCCAGCAGGTCGCCTCCCGCGTCGACGACTAGGCGCACGAAGCAGAGCGCTTCCCTGAAAAGAACCAGGCGCTCTTCGGACTGCCTGGCAAGGAACGGACGCTAGATGAACGAAACGCTCCTGCAATCCCTTCAATACTATGGCGCCGCTGCGGGAACCGTGGCGGCGCTTATCGTTTCACTGGACCTTGGTCGGCGCTGGACCGGCTTCGGCTTCGTGATTTTCGTCACGAGCTCCATCGCGCTGATGGCGTGGGGCTTCCTTGATGAGAAGGCGCAGGGGATCGGCCTGCAGAACGTCGCGCTTTTCGTGATCAATTGCGTTGGCGTGTGGCGATACCTTCTCTCCAAGCACCGGAAGCAAGTCACCTCATAGCGAAGGGGCGCGCCGGTGGAAGCCGGCGCGCCCTCTTCACGGCTGCTACCAACCGGCTGGATTATACAGGGCCGAGAGCATGTTCGCCTGACTCGTCGGCGCCGATCGGCGTTCCGGTCAGCAGCTTGAACGCTCCCTTGAGCCCAAGATCGGACGTCCAGACCTCGCCATCTTCGATATCGAAGCGCAGCATCAGCACGGACGGGTCGTCCTTGCCGCCGGGGAACCAGGCTTCCACGGCATTGTTCCACTGCTTCTCGCGGATGGACCTGTCGGTTTCCTCCACCAGCGTGCCCGAGATGCAGGCAAATACGTCATGTCCCTTGGTCATGACCTGACCCATGGCCTTGCCGCCTGGCGCGATGCGATTGTCGCGCTTGGCGAAGAACCAGATCGCATGATGGGCCTCCTTGTCGAGCTGGGCCGTCATCGGCTCGGCGTGGCCAGGGGCGCCGTCCAGCTTGATCATGATGAAGGGACTGGTCTGGAAAGCTTTCCAGAAAGTCTCGCGGATGTCCTTGTCCATGGCTCTTCTCCTGGGTTTAGGTTCGGGGGATCAACGCGCCTTGCTGCGCGACCGTTCCATGCAACGGCCAGCCCGTCGCTTTGGACGAGCCGGGCCGTTGCGCCGGATCATTCTCGCGCGTCGCCCGGTAGCTGCTTCTCGGCGATCTCCAGTTCCCTGGGCTTGCGCCTCTCGAACACTTCCGCGAGGCGCGCTTCCGCATCGTCCGAAAGGGTTTCGGCGGCAGAGGGGAACATCTCTTCCTCCTCCTCGTCGATATGGTGGAGGTAGCGGTGACGCATTTCCTTGAACTTCGCGAGCCACTCCGACGAGGTGATGTCCAGTTCGACGAGTTCGCCGAGATAGTCGTCGACTTCCTTGTGCTCGGAGACCGAGTGGCGCGCTTCGTCGCGCAGGTCGGGGCAGGCGAGCATGGTCGCGTAGAGTGATTCCTCTTCCGCTGCGGCATGGGCCTGCAGCTCCTTGCGCAGCTTGTCGAAAAGCGCGCTGCGCTGTTCGCCTTCGCCCGAAGTTTCGCCGATCTCTTCGAGCATCACCCGCTGCCTGTCGTGGTCGGCCTTGAGGTCCTGGAATATCCGTGCTTCTGCCATGGTGAACTCCTGCGCTGTCGTTTCTTTGCAGCAGGAACTGTCCGCGAAGCATCGGGTTTCCGCAGCGATCCGACAACTTCCCGCCACCTTGCGCGTTCAGGATAAGCAAGGGTCTGACGGGAAAGCCCAAACTGATGTCGCAACTCAAATTCGCCGACGATACCGTTCCGGGCATCACCCGGAAGCTCGTGCGCGGCAACAAGTGGGCCTACTTCGATGTCGGTGGCGAGCGGATCACCGAGCGTGACGAGATCGACCGGTTGAACCGGATCGCGCTCCCGCCTGCCTACGAGAAATGCTGGTACTCGCCCGATCCGGACGTCCACCTCCTCGCAACGGGATACGATGCGAGAGGGCGCAAGCAGTACCGCTATCACCCGAACTGGCGCGAAAGCCGCGAGGCCATGAAGTTCGATCTGTGCGCCCGCTTCGGGGAAGCGCTGCCCGCGCTGCGCAAGCGGGTGGCCAGCGACATAGCCGGGCGCAAGCTGGTGCGCGATCGTGCGATCGCCTCGGTCGTCGCCCTGCTCGATACCGGCGCGATCCGCGTGGGGAACGAATGCTACGCCAAGACCAACAAGAGCTTCGGCGCCACCACGCTGCGCAACCGCCATGCCAAGATCGAGCGGGGGACGCTGAGGCTGCGCTTCAAGGGCAAGTCGGGCAAGCAGCAGGAAATCGCCTGCGACGATCCCGCGCTGGTGCGATGCGTGCGCAAGATGCAGGACCTCCCCGGCCAGCACCTCTTCCAGTACCTCGATGATGAGGGCGATGCAGTTCCGGTCCACAGCCATGACGTGAACGAATACTTGGCCGAAACCATGGGGCAGGGCTTCACGGCCAAGCACTTCCGCACATGGACGGCGACGACGCTGGGCTTCTCGCTGCTGCATTCCCAGCCGGGATTGTCGCTGCGCACGTTGTTGGAGGAAGTGTCGCAGCGCCTTGGCAATACGCCCGCGATCGCTCGCAAGTCCTACGTCCACCCAGCGGTGATCGCAGCCGCGAAAGGAGATCCCGGCGCGCTCGGCATTCCCGACCGGCTGCCGCGCGCCACCCGCTGGATGAGCAGGGAAGAGCGAGGGCTGCTGCACTTCCTCGAGGCTTGAAGGACCGCCGCATGAACGCCCTGTTGGAAAGATCGGGCACTCGCTCTAAAGCGGCACCATGAGCCTTTCTCCCATCCTCGTCATCACCACCGGTGGCACCATCGACAAGCAGTATTTCGACGCGCTGAGCGAGTATCAGATCGTTGAAAGCGTGATCCCCCGGCTTCTCGAGACGGCGCGTGTGGCCCACCCTTTCCGCGTCGTCGAGTTGCTGCGCAAGGACAGCCTGGACTTCACCGACGAGGACCGCGCCCTCATCGCAGCGACCATCGCGGGCGCGCCGGAAAGCCATGTCGTGATCACGCATGGAACCGACACGATGACGGAAACCGCAGCCGCCATCGAACATATCGAGGGCAAGACCGTGGTGCTCTGCGGAGCGCTGGCGCCCGCCCGCTTCGCCGAGAGCGACGCCGCGTTCAATCTGGGCATGGCATTCGCCTGCTGCCAGTCCGCCCGCCCCGGCGTCTGGATCACCATGAGCGGTTCGGTGTTCGACGGCCTGAAGGTTCGCAAGGATCGCGAAGCCGGGAAGTTCGTCGCTCGTTAACTACTGCAATGGTTGCCGGAGCTGGTGTCTAGGGGGCCTTCCCTAGACGCTGCTTGGGTGATCGCTAACCCCAAGCCGGTACGCCTTTGCAGGGCAGGTGCCGTGTTCCGTGCTTACAGCGCACGTCGGCCCTCCCGGAAAGGTAGGGAACGTGACGCTGGGAGTGCAACTCGCGCCGGAAATCCAGGCTCCGCTGACCCATGCGCCGTTCGGGGCGCTGATCGTCGAGCACTCGGGCGTCATCACCTGGGCCAACTCGGTGTGCGCCACCCTTTTCGCCGAGCCCGATCCCGAAAGCCTGCGCCTTGGCCTGCTGTTCGTGTGGTTCTGCGACGAGGACGCAGAAACGCTGCGGCAGATGTTCGAGCTTTTCTTTGCCGCGCCGGTGGCGCAACGCGATCCTTGGACGCGCAAGTTCGTTCTCAACGCTGCGGACGGCTCCCGCCCGAATGTGGCGCTGACGCTTGCACCTGTCACGGGGCTGGAGGACGGAGACGGGGCCCAGCGTGCGGTCGTCTACCTGCGCAACATCACCCGCGAAGTCACCGCCGAGCGTCGGTTCGCCCAGATGTTCGATACGCTGCCGCTCGGTCTGGTAGTCGTCGATGGCAGAGGCCGTATCGCGCAGGCCAATCCTGCTCTCGCCTCGCAGTTCGGCTATCCGGTAGAGGATCTGATCGGGCGGAACCTCGATATCCTTCTGCCCGAGCGCTACCGGATCGCGCATGCCGGGCACGTGGCCGCCTATAGCGCAAGTCCGGCTTCGCGGATGATGGCGCCGAACGAAGAGATCACCGGCCTCCACAGCTCGGGCCGCGAGTTCCCCGTCGAGATCGGCCTCACGCGCTTCGAGAACCCCGGCCAGTCGCTGTGCATGGCGATCGTCAGCGACATCACCTTCCGCAAGCAGTCGCAAACCGCGCTGCAGCAGACCAACGCGCAGCTGGAAGAGTTCACTTATGTCGCCAGCCACGACCTGCGCTCGCCGCTGCGGGGGATCGCCGATCTGGTCAGCTGGATTCGCGAGGACCTTGCCGATGAACATGGCGAGGATGCCTTGCCTCAGGCCGTGCGGCACAACTTCGATCGTATCACGCAGCGGATCGAGCGGTGCGAGCAGATGATCGACGACCTGCTCAGCTATGCCCGGGCAGGCGTGCGCGACCCCCAGGTGCACCGCATCGATCCTCGCGAACTGGTGGAGGAAGCCATGGCCATGGTGGTCATCCCAGAGGGGTTCGAGGTGGAAGTCGATGTCGATGTCGCGGGCGGAACCCTGATGGCGCCGCGCGCGCCCTTGTCTACTTCGCTGCGCAACCTCATCGCCAATG
Source organism: Novosphingobium silvae (assembly GCF_009856825.1). GTDB lineage: Bacteria > Pseudomonadota > Alphaproteobacteria > Sphingomonadales > Sphingomonadaceae > Novosphingobium > Novosphingobium silvae. The sequence continues at coordinate 310,816 of NZ_WVTD01000004.1, forward strand.
CGGTCAAGCACCACGGCGGTACGACCGGCCGCATTCGCATCGCCATGCGAGAGGAGGGGCGCTTCTCGATCTTCTCGGTCGACGATGATGGGCAGGGCATCCCACCGGGCAACGAGGAGCGCATCTTCAAGCTCTTCCACCGCGCATCGCCGGGGACCGATGGCGACGGTGTCGGCCTCGCCTTCACCAGGCGCATGATCAATGCCCATGGCGGCATGGTGACCGCCAGGGGGCAGGGGGAGCTCGGGGGCGCGAGTTTCGAGGTGCATTGGCCGCGAATCCTCCTGAGGGAGAGTGACGATGATTGAAATGGCGCCCGCCAGGCGCAGCCGCGATACGGTGGACGGCTCGGTGCTGGATTGCACGGTGCTCCTCGTCGACGACGACGATGTCGCGATCGAGGGAGTGCTGCGCAGCTTTCGCAAGCACGAAGTGCCGTGCCGCACGATGACCGCCGGCGATGGCGGCGAGGCGCTCGAGATCCTGCGCGGCAAACATCCGACCAAGCAGCTCGACACTTCTGTAATCGTCCTGCTGGACCTTAACATGCCCGGGATGGACGGCTTCCAGTTCCTGGATGCGCTGCGTGCCGATCCGAAGTTGCGCCGCACCGTCGTCTTCGTGCTGTCCACTTCCGCGCGCGAGCAGGACCGGTGCCGCGCCTACGATGGGCATGTCGCGGGCTACATGGTCAAGTCGAGCGTCGGGCCGCAGTTTGCCAGGCTCGCCGAGTTCATCGGGAAATACGCCGTCACTCAGAAGCTACCCTGACCGGGCCATCGCCAGCAAGGACCCTCGCACTCATGGATCACCTGCATAACGGCACACAGAACATCCACGCTCTCATCGTCGACGATGACGATGTCGACCGCGAGCGCCTGATGCGGATGCTCCGCAGGGGACCACGGGAGATCAGCGTGGAGCAGGCGGGATCGCAGGCGGAGGCGCTGGACATGATCCGCCAGCCCGAGGCGCACTACGACATCGTGTTCCTCGACTTTGGCCTGACCGATGGCGATGGGCGAGACCTGCTGCCGACGATCCGCAACGAAATCGATCCGGACTGCCCGATCATCGCGGTGACCGGCAATGCCGATGAGCAGATCGCGGCGGATTCGATCAAGTCGGGGATGACCGAGTACCTGACCAAGCGCTCGCTCTCGCCCGAGCGGGTGGCGGCGTCGGTGGAGGAAGGCATGGCCTGGCGACAGTACCGGCAGGGGCTGCGCCGGCAGGAAGAGGAACTGACCCACCGGTCGCTTCACGACCCGCTGACCGACCTGCCGAACCGCACGCTTTTTTCGGACCGGCTGGGGCAGTCCTGTGCAAGGGCGCGGCGCAGCGGCGACCCGTTTGCCGTCGTCATGATCGACCTTGATCGCTTCAAGGAGATCAACGACAGCTTCGGCCACGCGGCGGGCGATGCGGTGCTTGTCACCATCGGTCGGCGCCTGCGCGAACACCTGCGCGAGGTGGATACGATCGCGCGGCTCGGCGGGGACGAGTTCGCGATCCTCCTGCAGAACATCGACGGCGACGATTCGGCCAACGCCGTCGCCAAGAAACTGACCGAGATGATCGAGCAGCCCATCGTTCATTCCGGGCGGATGCTCCACGTCGGCGCGTCCATCGGGATGGCGCTTTGCCCGCGGCTCGGCTTCTCGCCTGAAGGACTACTAGCCGCCGCCGACGAGGCGATGTACGAGGCCAAGCGCGGCACCGGCAAAGCCGTGATCGCGCGCGGCGAGGAGAATGCCGCCGCACGTTCGTTCGATCATGGCGGGCTGCTCTCCGACATCGAGCGGGCCATCGCCGATCGGGACTTCCGCTGGCACTGGCAACCCAAGGTGGACATGCGTGATGGCAAAGTGCTCGGTTTCGAGGCGCTGGTCCGCTGGACACATCCGAGCGATGGCCCGATACCGGCCGATGTGCTGATCGAGACGATCGAGCAGTCGCACTTGCTGGAAGCCTTCACCTACCTCAGCCTCGACGTCGTGCTGGAGCAGTTCGCGGCCTTGCAGCACTTGCTGGGAGAGGCGTCGATCTGCATCAACGTCTCCGCCCGAATGCTGGAGCGACCCGGCTTCGTGAGCCACGTCGTCGAAAGTACGGCCCGCCACCAGGTCGACCCCTCGCGCGTGATGCTTGAACTGACGGAGACGGCGCTCATCGCCAATCCGGCGCAGGCGCGGCGCGTGATCGAGCAGTTGCACGACCACCGGATATCTCTCGCCATCGACGACTTCGGCGCGGGCTTCACATCCTTCGGTTACCTGCGCGAATTCGCCGTGAGCGAGATCAAGATCGACCGCTCCTTCATCGCCCGTTTCACTGAAAGCCGTTTTGATCAGTCACTCGTCCACTCTCTCGTGGTGCTGTGCGAAAGCCTTGGCATCCCGCTCGTGGCGGAAGGGGTGGAGAACCCGGAAACGCAGGCGATGCTGGTCGCGATGGGCTGCATCTGCGGGCAGGGCTACGGCATCTGCCGCCCGATGCCCTATGCCGACGTGCGCGGCTGGCTCGATACCTGGAACGCCGAGCGCGAAGTTGCGCGCCTGAGCGCCTGAACGCCCCTCCATCAGCAAGACGGGCGCGGGAACCAGGTTAGGCTCCCGCGCCCGCGCCCGTCTTGCTGCATGCCGCTAGCGTACCTGGGCGATCAGCTGAACTGAATGCCGCCGTCGACCATGATCGACTGTCCGGTCATGTAGTCGCTATCGGGCGAAGCAAGGAAGGAAACGAGCTTGGCGACATCCTCGGGCACGGACACGCGGCCCATGAGGATGCTTTCGGAGTACTTCTTCAGTGCCTCCCCGCGCTGGAGACCTTCTTCTTCGGACAGCTTCTTGTCGATAAGGTCCCACATGTCGGTGCCGACGATACCCGGGCAGTAGGCGTTCACGGTGATGCCGTGTTTCGCCCATTCCATCGCCGCTGCCTGCGTGAGCCCGCGCACGCCCCACTTGGATGCAGAGTAGTGTGCTAGGAGCGCAAAAGGCCGGAATGCCACGATAGATGCGGCGCCGAGGATCTTGCCACCCTTGCCCTGCGCGATCATCTGCTTCGCTGCCGCCTGATAGCTCAGGAACGCGCCGCGAAGATTGACCGACAGCACCTGGTCCCACTCGTCCGCTTCCATCTCGAGAAGCGAAGTCACGCGCGCGATCCCCGCGTTGGCGACCATGACATTGAGCTCGCCGTGCTCGGCCACAGTGCTCTCAACCATCGCGGAGACCTCCGCCGGCTTGGACGCCTCGGCCAGGACCGTGGTGATCTTGCGGCCGGTGGAGCGCAGTTCCTCTGCCGTGGCTTCGAGGAGGTCGGCGTTGGCGGGAATGTCGTTGAGGGCAAGGTCGTGGCCGTCCTCGGCAAGCCGGGCGGCGATTGCCTTGCCGATGCCGCGGGCGGAACCAGTGACGAGGGCGACGGAAGATTCGACGGTTCGGGCCATGACGGCAACTCCTCTTCTTATGAACAGGAGCTTCACTTCAGGATCGGCGTTCTTCCATAAAAGAGATCAGTTTGATCGCTGTGATGCCTTTCGGAGATCGCATGAAGCTGCACCATGTCAGGCATTTCCTGGCCATAGCCGAACATGGAAGCCTGCACCGCGCCGCAGTTCACCTCGGAGCTGCCCAGTCCGCGCTCAGTCGCAGCCTTGCCGAACTGGAGGCAAGCCTCGGTACGGTCCTGGTGGAGCGCAGCCGCAACGGCTCGCTCCTCACCGCTGCAGGTCATCGCTTCGTCACCCGGGCGCGCGCCATCGAGGAGGAGATGCGCCGGGCGATGGAAGAGGCGCGCCAGCACGCCGGGATAAAGGCCGGCACGGTAACGGTTGGCATGTCCCCGACTGGGCAGATGCTCCTGCTGCCGCGCGTCCTGAACCGCTTCTACGAGGCCTGGCCCGATGTCACGCTTTCCATCCATGATGCCATGGCGGAGGACTGCGAGGCAGGGTTGGTGGAGGGAAGACTGGATTTCTTCGCAGGAGCCTGTCCGCACCGGCCACTCGACCCGCGCTTGCGGCACGGCCCGCTCTGCGGTGTCGAGCGGATCGTGCTCGCCCGTCCCGGCAGCCGCTGGCAGGGGGAAAGCACCCTTCGCAGCCTGGGCGGGGCGCCGTGGATAGCAGTCCGCGCCAACGGGCAGACACAGGCGGACCACGACGCGGTTTTCGAAGCGTTGGGGCTGGCTGTGCCGCGCCCTGTCGGCATCGCCAGTTCCATGCTGACCGTGTGGCTGCTCCTTAGGGCGGTGGATGCACTGGTCATCGTGCCACGCGCCTGGTGGGACGAGACACCCACCAGCGGCGTGTTCACCAAGATCGAGGTGGAGGAGCCGCTGGGCGCGGTCGATCTGTGCACGGTGCGGCGGGCAACGTTGCCGCTGACGCCCGCCGCTCAGTACTTCTACGATCTCATCACCGGTCTCCAGCCGCGAAGCTGAGCCGGCCGTGGGGTGGCGAACGGCCTCGTCGGCGCTATCCGGCGCGTGTCTTCAGCACGCGTCCGACCGCCGCCCGCACGTCCCGCTCACCATACGGCTTCGTGACGACGGGCACGTTGGCGAACTGGCCCGCCTGCAGCGAACGCTCGCCATAGCCGCTGGCGAAGATGAAAGGCACGCCGCGCTTTGCAAGCTCTTCGGCGACGGGCAGGCTGGTATCCCTGCCCAGGTTGACGTCGAGCATGGCGAAGCTCACCTGCGTGCGCTCGATGATCTCCATGGCGGTGTTGACCGACCCAGCGATGCGGCAATCCGAGAAGCCGAACCCGCGCAGCAGGTCTTCGGCCTCCATGCCGATGATGACGTTGTCCTCGACGACGAGGGCTGTGCCGCCCGCCAGAAGCGCCGCCACTTCGGTCGCTGCGGGAGGCTCTGCTGCCACTTCGCGCATCGGCACGCCCGGTGCCTCGAAGCTGGAGACGTGGTCCGCCGGGATGAGGAACAGCGCGTGCAGGCCCTCTCGCGGGTAGACGACAGAGGCGGAGCCGTTCAGTTCGTGCGGGATCGTGCGCTCGATGATGGTCGAGCCGAAGCCACGCCGGGTCGGTGTTTCGACCGGGGGACCGCCTTCCTCTCGCCAATCCAGCTCCAGCGAGCCGTCATCGCCCCGGCTGAGCGTGATCTGGATGGTGCCAGCCATATCCGAAAGCGCGCCATACTTGCACGAATTGGTCGTCAGTTCGTGGATGACGAGCGCCAGCGTGGTGAAGGCGCTCGGCGCCACGAGGGCATCGGGCCCATCGATCACCACGCGGTCGATACTGTGGCTGGCGTAAGCGGCCGTTTCAGTCCGGATGAGCTCGTAGAGTGAGGAGGGCGACCAGTCCGTGCGGGTCACCTGATCGTGCGCGCGGGCGAGCGCATGGATGCGGCTGCCGACGATCTCGGCGAACTCGTTGATCGAGCTTGCGCCATCCTTGCTCTGCGCCACCAGGCCGCGGATCAGGTTGAGGATGTTGCGGACGCGGTGGTTGAGCTCCGCGATCAGCATGTCCTGCTGGCGGCTCGCCTGCTCACGCTCGGAATGCGCCGCATCGGCAAGACGCAGCACCACCTCGAGCAAGGTGACGCGCAGCGATTCGGCCGCCGAGACTTCCTCGTCCGTCCAGGGGCGGGAGTGGCCCCGCCGTTCCTCGCGCCAGATCTCGAAGCTCTTGCGCGGAGTGAGGCGGATGCCATTGGGGCCCAGCTCCACCGGCTTCTCGGGATTGCCGGCCCACTTGACCTCCCGCACCTGCTCGGCACGGAAAAGGACGATGTAGTCGCGCGGAGACCGGCTGACGGGCAGGGCAAGGACCCCTGCCGCCTTGTCCGCCCACTCTGCCGCGGCCGGGTAGACCGTGCCGATAGCGTCCGTGGACCACACCGTGCTCGATCCGGCGGTGTTGAGGAACCGCGCAAGGCTGGCGAACTGCGCGCGATCGGGGGTCAGCCCATTGGCGACGAACCTGCCGTCTACCCAGCCGACCACGCCGTCGAAGGGGATGACATGGCCGATCGACTCGGTGAACTCGGAAAAGGCTTCCAGCAGGGCGCCGCCAGCAGCGACGCGGGCCATGATCTCGTCATGCAGCCGCATCGATTCCGCGCGCTTGGCGACAGAGAAGTCCGTTTCCTTCTGCTCGAGCAGGTAGGAGAAGAATTCGCCGAACAGTTCGGCCGCGGTGCGCACCGAGTACGAAAGGACGAGGGGCGAATAGTGGTGGCACGCGATCAGGCCCCACAGCTTGCCCCTGCGCATGATCGACACCGACATGGAGGCTTTGATGCCCATGTTGCGCAGGTACTCGATGTGGATCGGCGAAACGGCGCGCAGCCCGGACATCGAAAGATCGAGCGGGTCGCCGTTCGGCCCCACAGTCGGATGGATCGGCACGGTCGGATCGTCGACGTCGCTGATGATCCGCAGCATGTTGCGGGTGTATAGCCGGCGGGCCTGAGCGGGGATGTCGGAGGCGGGGAAATGCTGGCCCTTGAAGCTGTCCACCATGCCGTTCAGGCTCTCGGCGATGACCTCGCCCGCGCCGTCGCCCTCGAAGCGGTAGACCATCACCCGGTCGAATCCGGTGAGGCCGCGCAGTTGCCGCGCCGCGCTGGCGCACAGCTGCTCGATCGTCGGCGACTGGCGCAGCCGTTCGATCATCGGGCGCACGTATGTGACGAAGTCCCGTCGACGCCCGCTCTCGTGCGGCTCGATCTCGAGCACGAACGAGCGCCCGGAAACGTGGACGGCCACGTCATAGACACGGCCGTCGCCCACGAGGTCGATCTCGAAGATGCGCTCGACCGTGCTGGCGCTGCCCAGGATCTGCAGGCGGGTGCGGATGTCGTGAAGCGCGCTGCCGGTGATGAACTCGGTCGCCGAAAGGCCGACGAGATCCTGAGCGTGCCGGCCGAACAGCTCCGAGCAGTTCAGCGAGGCGTGGTTGATGATCCAGTCGCTCGAAAACGAAAGGAGCCAGCCGAAGCTCTGTATCCGGCCGATGATGTGGATAGGCTCAAGGTCGCAGGTGGTCAGATCGACGCGCGGGGTGTCATGTCCGTCAGCCATCCGAGGGATGTCCGGCGCTGAGAGCGAAGCCCTCGGCAAAGGTGTCGAACGCGGCCACCGCAGCACGGCGCGTGGCTTCGGTCCCGGCGGCATCGGCCGACTGGCTGCGCAGGTGCGGCACCAGCGCCTTCCATGCCTCGTGGCCGCGGCCGTCGGTCATGTAAGCGGAGCGGAAGCCCTCGGCTTCGCCCCAGTAGCCGCGCTGGCGGATCATCGCGAGCCCCAGGCGCGAGCCGCAGACGACGTAGCCGACGCCCGCCTCACCACCAGGAGCCAGGGTGGCGGCCGGCGTTTCGAGCGCGGGAAGCGCATCGGCGTCCACGTCCAGCGCCGCCAGGTCGGCTCGCAGCATGGCTGGGTAATCGGGGCAGGCGAGCTGGAGGTCTTCCTCGACGAAGCGACGGAAGGCGGGAAACAGGGGAGCGAGGCCAATCGCATGGGCGGCCAGGAAGCGGGCAAGATCCGCGCGGCGGGAAAGGTCCAGCGAACCGAAGGAGGCATCGAGGCTCTCGTGCGATGGCCCTGTCGCCTGCCGCAGAAGGCTGAGCAGGTCGGACTTCGGGGATGCTACTTCGGCTTGCATGGATATCCGCTTGAAAACCTTCTTCATGGATGGAAGCGAGCGGATCAGGCGCCCAGCCTGCGGAACACGCTCCCTCCAGGAATGTTCCTAAGTAACACAATTCGGCCTGCATAGCATCCCGCAATCGCTGCGTCTGTTCACTTATGACCGCAAGACGGTGGAACCACGCCGGCTTCCAGGGGTTCTCCTGCGGATGGTCCCGGGGGGCGGATCACGCGCGTCAAGGATGATAGATGAGCACCATCCCGCAAACCAGCCCGGTGTCGGCGGCGGCCATCGCCGGCAACGACCTGCTTTCCGCACTCAGGCAGCCCGACCTCGCGCTGCTGGAGGCCAAGCTCGGCGAATGCAGGTTGAAGGCGGGCGAGATCATCTACAACCCGGGGGACAGCGTCGAGTACTGCTACTTCCCCACCGAGGGAGCCATGAGCTCCTATTTCGTCGAGATGGACGACGGCATGGCGGTCGAGACGATCCTCGTGGGCCGGGAAGGCGCCCTTGGCGGTATCGTCAGCCACGGCTCGCTCCCTGCCTATGCGCGCGCCAACGTGCTGCACGAGGGGACGTTCCTGCGCATCTCCGCCCGCGATCTCGAGGCTGCGAAGGAGCAGTCGCCCGCGATCTCGCGCCTCTTCGCGCGTTATGCGGATTGCGTGATGGCTCAGGTGTTCCAGTCCATCGCCTGCAACGCGGTGCACACGATCGAGCAGCGCGCCGCCAAGTGGCTCTCCGCCGCCGTGGACCGGATCGGGCGCAACGACGTGACGATGACGCAGGAACAGCTTGCCTCCATGATGGGCATCGGCCGCAGCTACGCCAGCCGCGTGCTCCAGCGCTTTAAGCGTGAGGGGATGGTGCGCACCCGGCGCGGCGGGATCGAGGTGCTCGACCGTGGCAGCCTTAAGGATCGGGCCTGCGTGTGCAACGAGCAGGTGGAAGGCCACTTCCGCCGCGTGCTGGGCGAAGTCTATCCGCGCGAGGGTTGAACGCGATATGTCTGCAATATCGCTATAGCTCAAGTAAAGGGAAGTTCGCCTTTCCAGCGAAACGTGTTCGGAAGCGACGTAAAGCGCGGGAAGGACGAGCCGTTCTCGACGGCAGTCGAATTGCCGTCATTATTACGCCATCGATCTGCCATCAAACTTGCGTGTTGTTGTCATGAACCGCCCCTAGCAGTCGCCTCGCGACCATCAACAGGGGGCCGACCATGACCGATACGAATCCCGCCACCACCTATACGGACGGCGGCGTCAACACGAACGACTCCACGCAGCGCACGCTCGAGAGCATGGCAGCGGAGCGCTATTCGCGCCGCCAGGCGATGTTCCGCGGCGCCGGCGCGACCACGATGGCATTCATGGGCACCGGCCTGCTCGCAGCCTGCGGCGACGATGACGACAATGCGCCCGGCTACGGCGGCGTCACCGTCTCGGTCGGCGACAACGCCGCTACCAGCACCGGCCGCGTGGTCACGCTGACCGGTTCCGCCAGCGGCACGCTTGGCACCACCGCCCCCAGCTGGAACCAGACCGGCGGCCCCGCCGTCGCTCTCACCGGCACCGGCAACACCGTGAGCTTCATCGCGCCCGCCGTTTCGACCGTCACCGACCTGGTCTTCACCTACACCGCCGTCTCCGCCTATGGTGAGAGCGCCAGCGGCACGACCACGATCCGCGTCTCGCCCGCAGTGCTCGGGTTCAGCGCCGTGGCGCACAGCCTTGCCGACGTCGTCGTGGTGCCGGAAGGCTACTCCGTCACCGTCATGACCCGCCTGGGCGATCCGCTCGCCGCAGGCGTCGCCGCTTACAAGAACGACGGTACCGACACAGACTACGACAAGCGCATCGGCGATCATCACGACGCGCTCTCCTGGTTCGGTCTCTCGGCATCGGGCGGCGTCGACGCGGCCAACTCGACCCGCGGTCTCCTGGTCCAGAACCACGAGAACATCACGCAGAAGTACCTGCATGCAGCCGCTCCCTCGACCGGCGCGCGCAACGAGGCCGAAGTCATCAAGGAGATGAACTGCCACGGCGTCTCGGTCACCGAATACAACGATGCCGGCGGCCGTAAGTGGAGCTACAAGCAGGACTCCACCTTCAACCGTCGCATCACCCCGTTCACCGAGATGTCGTTCCACGGTCCGGCGGCCGGCTCGGCGATGCTGCGCACCCAGTACTCGCCCGATGGCACCAAGGGCCGGGGAACCATCAACAACTGCGCCAACGGCATGACCGGCTGGAACACCTACCTCACCTGCGAGGAGAACTACGCCGGCTACTTCCGCCGCGATGCCTCGGACGATGCGCTGCGCACCACGCGCGAACTGATGTCGCTGCGCCGCAACGGCGTCACCAGCCGCTCGGGCAGCTACTCGTGGTCGAGCGCCGCCACCACCAACACCGCGATCACCCGCTGGAACGCCACCATCAGCAGCGCTACCGCCACTTCGGCGGATGACTACCGCTACGAGATGAACCAGATGGGCTGGGTGGTCGAGATCGACCCGTACAATCCCGCATCGACCCCGCGCAAGCGCACTGCCCTCGGCCGCTTTGGCCACGAAGGCGCTTTCGTGCGGATCGCCGCCGACCAGAAGGTCGGCTTCTACATGGGCGACGATTCGGGCGGCGAGTACCTCTACAAGTTCGTCTCCAACGCCACCTGGGCCGCAGCGGACGCCAACGCCGCCGACCGCCTGGCCATCGGCGACAAGTACATGGACAACGGCACCCTCTATGTCGCCCGCTTCGATGCGGACGGTACCGGGCAGTGGCTGCCGCTGGTGTTCGGCCAGGTTCCTCCCCGCCCGGCGAGCGGCACCAATTATCCCGAACCCTACGTGTTCGCCGACCAGGCCGATATCTGCGTCAACACCCGCTTCGCGGCGGACGCGGTCGGCGCAACCCCGATGGACCGTCCGGAGTGGACGACCGGCAACCCGATGACCGGCGAGATCTATCTCACGCTCACCAACAACAGCGGCCGCACTCCGGCGACGACGAACGCGGCGAACCCGCGCGCGTACCAGAACAACCCCGGTACCGGCAGCCGCAACAACCCCAACGGCCACATCGTGCGTATCCGCGAGACGGGCGACAACACCGATGCCAAGACGTTCGCCTGGGACATCTACATGTTCGGCGTCGACTCCACCGACTACCCGAGCAATCCCAACGTCAACGTCTCGGGCCTCACCCCGGCCAACGACTTCTCGAGCCCGGACGGCGCGTTCTTCTCGCGCTCGAGCAACGTCGGCGGCCAGGTCAACCCGCTCCTGTGGATCGAGACCGACGACGGCGCGATGACCGATCGCACCAACTGCATGCTGCTGGCGGCGCTTCCGGGCCACGTCGGCGACGGCGGCGCGGTGACCATCGACAACGGCGGCGTCACCCAGAACTCGATCGTTGGCGCGAAGGCGACCGCAGCCAACCTGCGCCGCTTCCTGGTCGGTCCGGTGGACTGCGAAATCACCGGCATCGACACGACCCCCGATGGCCGCACGATGTTCGTCGGCATCCAGCACCCGGGCGACAGCGGCACGATCGCGGCTCCCGGTGGCCACTGGCCCTACACGCAGGATGGCAGCACGCCCGCGGAAACCACTCGCCCGCGCTCGGCGCTGGTGGCGATCACCAAGAACGATGGCGGCGTGATCGGTCTCTGATCGACTGACCACCTGCCAAGGTACAGAGGGGAGGGAGCGCCGCAGGGCGCTTCCTCCCTTCGTTTTTCATGAGGAATGCGCCCGGCTCATCGCCGGGGCGTTGCGCTTGGCCGGCTCTGGAAACGGGATGGCGCTTGTTTTAGTAGACATCGGTGTTGAATATAATTGCGCGGCCGCCGCGATGCTCCCGTGTTATCGGAGCGCGGCTGTCCGCGCGCGGGAGACGCTAGATGAACAAGCCGCCGTTTGACCAGCGCGAAGCGTTCGAGCCGCATCGCCTCACTGCGGCCGATATGGACGCAGAAGTCCTTTCCACTTACCCGACCGAAGCGTTCCTTTCGAAGGACTACCTCCAGGCCGAGAAGACGCTGCTCTGGCCAAGGGTCTGGCAAATGGTCGAGCGCGAGAGCGACCTGCCCGAGCCGGGAGACTGGCTGACCTACGATGTCGCGGACGAATCGATCATCGTGCTTCGCAAGGACGATGGCACGCTCAGGGCTTTCCACAATGTCTGTCCGCACCGGGGGCGGCAGCTCGTCTCGGTACCGAACATGCTGCCGGGAAAGGTCCACGACGTTCGCGGAAGCAACCGGCGCAGCTTCATCTGCGGTTTCCATGGCTGGACCTTCGATCTGGACGGCCAGAACACCTACATCCTCGATCCGCAGGACTGGCAAAACAAGCTCACGCCCGAGATGACATGCCTCTCGGAGGTCCAGGTCGACACCTGGGGCGGCTTCATCTACGTGAACATGGACCCGGACGCCGCGCCGCTGAAGGAGTGGATGGGCCGCGCGGGCGAGGTCCTGTCGCACTTCGAGCTGGAGAAGATGCACTACAAGTGGCGCCAGTGGGCCGTCTACGACTGCAACTGGAAGACCGCGATCGAAGCGTTCCTCGAACCCTACCACGTTGCCGGCACGCACACCCAGCTGCTTGCCTACGGGGACTACTATGCGCTTTCCAGGCAGTACGGACTGCATTCGGTCTCCAGCTACGACACGCGGGACGCCAAGTTCGAGATGAGCGAGAGCGCGGGCACCACCCGCGCCGGCAAGGGCGATGACCCGCGTGTCTCGACCTACGAGCTGATCCGCGAGAACTACGAGACGGTGAACTACTCCGCCTCCACCGAAACACTGGTGAGGGCCGCGAGCCGCCTCCAGACCGAGCTGCCCGAAACCGCGACGCCGCAGGAGTGCATCGCCCACTGGCTCAAGTCCGCCAGAGCAGACGATGCCGCGCGTGGCGTCGTGTGGCCGGACGTGCCGCCCGAGATCAAGAAGGAGAGCGGGCTCGCCTGGGGCCTGTTCCCGAACCAGAACATCCTCCACGGCGAGACTTTCGGGCTGTGCTACCGCGTGCGTCCCTATGGCGACGACCCGGACAAGTGCGTGTTCGAAAGCTACGCGCTTGAGCGGTTCCCGGAAGGGGAGGCGCCGCAGACCGAATGGACTTATGCCGAGCCTGTCGGCGAGCTGTGGGGTTCGGTGCTCGCGCAGGATTTCTCGAACATGCAGTTCGTGCAGAAAGGCATGAAGTCCAGCGGCTTTCGTGGCCCGCTGCCCAACCCGCACCAGGAGCAGAAGGTCATCAACCTGCACCGCAACCTTGCCGGGTTCATGCGCGGACGCGGCGCGCCGACCCGGCTGGACATCTGAACGCCGCGCTCAGGCGCCGCCGTAGCTTTCCAGTTCCTCGTCCGCCCACGCCTCGCGCTCGGCGGCGAGCTCGGCCTGGTAGGCGAGGTCGCGCTCGCGCATCTTCTCGATCTTGGCGTCGATGCGGTCGAGGATGACCTCGGAGGAGGGCTGGCGCGATTGGTAGTCGGCCAGCACCCGCTCGTAGAGCGCCGATCCCGGCTGCGGGTCGCGCGGATCGGGGGAATAGCGCGCGGCGCGGCGGCTGCGCAGCAGGAACAGCATGAGCGCGGTGTCGTGGCGCACGTAGGTGGTGACGACCTGCCCCAGGCTCACCACCGGGCGCTCCTCGCCCTGGATCGCGCGTTCGAGGGCACAGTCCTCCAGCCGCATCATGCCCCGGTCGACCGCCATGTCCCATGCGGCCGAGAACCCTTCCGCGCCCTTGCGGTGACGCAGTTTGTAAAGCGCCTCGAGGCTCGCCCCGATAGCCCGCGCCGCCTGTGTGACGATCCCGCTGGCGGCGAGAGCGGCGATGAACATCCGCTGCCGCTCGGGCGTGATCGAATTGCGGCGCGGCGCCGCATGGATATAAGGCGCGAAGCCGAGCAGCGGATCGTCCTCCTCCGGCGGCTCCTCGAAGAAGGCGGCGGACGACGTGCGCCGCCCCGGCCGCACCGACCGGCACCCGCACGCCCCCTGCATCGCGCCTCCGGACCCCAGTCCGGGCACCTCGCCTGCAGCGGAGGGGAAGGGAGGGGCGCCTGCTTCGGAAAATGGCACGCGGAGGCGCGGAGATGCGGAGAGGTCCACCGCAGGCAGGGTCTCGGCAGGCAGGATGTCGTGGCTGGGCGAAAGGCTGCGATCGGAACGCGACATAAGGCAGGTCACTCCGTGTTGGAATGGACGGTTCCCATGGCGGACCTGCCTATCAAGGTTCGGGGTGTGTAGGAAAATGGTTTGTGGGCTGACGGGGACGGTAGGCGCGGAGTGGCCGTTTGCCGACCGGCAGGTCTCGGATGGAATAAGAGTCATGCCGCCGTTCGCCTTTCGAATAGCAATTGACGCTTGTGCTGGACCTAATTTTCAGTTCGCCGAACAGCTAAGGCATGGCCGCTTTGTTGGCCTATTATGCCCAAGGTACACCCGGCGCTGCTGGGGACAGCGTCGCGGTAGGCACAAAGTCGACGGTTGGCATTGTCACAAGTTCAATTGAGAGGTTGCGGCGTCTTTGCTTCAACGCATGCATCCGGTTGGCGGCCTTTCGACCTTCATCGCTGCTAGCGCCGACAAAATGGCGATAGGTTCCTAAAGCGATCAAGATTTGATCTATTACTTCAGCGCGCTCTTTGTCCGATCTTGCCGATTTAAGATCAGCGTAGGATCGGCGGAGGCGCTGATGTAGTGCGGTAGGTGCTAAAACTCTCTTTCCAGCAATTGGAACACCCGTGATTACAACGGGACGCGCTGCCTCAAGGAACTCGATCTTATGGGTGTTAAAGCCACCGGAACGGATTTCAGAACGAACAGCGGCTAAAAACTCGCCAGTTATTCCTTGGCCGGATATTGTAAGATCGTCGACGTAAAGTGACATTTCAAATCCGGCTTCCCTCACCAGCTGATACACGCGGTCGAACATAGGGCGGTGGATTAACGACGTAAGGACGGGGCTTATTGGTGACCCGAATGGCATTTTGCGGTCGATAGCCACGAGCTTCGCGAAAAGCCCTGCAACATCCTCTCTCATCCCTACGGTGTAATGGGCCCAGCGCCAGATGTCCTCTACAGTTGTCTGGGGATAGAACTGGCTAATATCTACCTTCAGCACCTGAGCGCTTGAAGCATGAAGAAATGCGTTGTCGCGCTGTCCACGGCCCTTTCTTGGACTATATAGGTACGGCGGTTGCTTGATCTTGTTGAGATGCCCCTTCAACCTTTCGTGAACGGCGCGTAGCTTCCCCCTAGGGATAGCCAGTTTGCGAAGCTTTCCCTTGATATTTTCGTCACGGCGGTGAACATAATTTTCATGGTCGCGAACCAGCGCTTCAAGTCGGTCTTTGGTCGTACCGAGCAGAACCGCAAGGTCTCGTTGCGTAAGCTTTTTTGTCCACGGAGAATCCGCTAACTCGTAACGTTCGTAACGAGGGCGCTTAGCAGCCCGCTGCCGAAGTCGATTTTTCGGGACGGCGCTCAGCCCGGCCCCGCAGACATGATGATCAGCAGCACGCCGGCTTCGGCTGCGACTTGGCCGACGAGGGCGAAGATCAGCGCGTTTTCGGTC